>NZ_JBEPRN010000019.1:0-138928 GCF_040548375.1 Bradyrhizobium sp. F1.4.3 | reverse complement strand
GCAATGCGGTGCGACAAGACAGACAGCAGCTTTGAAGCGATGATCTATCTCGCCACCGCCGTCATCCATTCTAGATGAATCTCAACAGACCCTAGACCACCATCCCGCCGCCGTTCAGTGCCTTCCTGATCATCTCGGCGAGCTGGTTGCGGCGGTAAGGTTTTGTCAGCAGCATCACGCCGTCGTCGAGCTTGCCGTGGTGGACGATGGCGTTGTCGGTATAGCCGGAGGTGTAGAGCACCTTCACGCCGGGCCGACGCTTGGCAACCTCCTCAGCGAGTTCGCGTCCACTCATGCCGCCGGGGATGACGACGTCGGTGAAGAGAAGATCGAAGGCCTGACCGGCCTCGATCAATTGCAGCGCCGCCTTGCTGTCGGCGGCGGCCACCGTCTTGTAGCCGAGGGTCTGGAGCTGCGCGGTGACGAAGTTGCGCACCAGCGTGTCGTCCTCGACGACAAAGATGGTCTCGACGCCGCCTGCGGCTTGCGGCGCGACGGGAGCCGCCACCTCGGCCATGCCTTCGCCCGGCGGCAGATAGAGCTTGATCGTGGTGCCGTGGCCTTCCTCGCTGTAGATCTTGATGTGGCCGCCGGACTGCTTGACGAAGCCGTAGACCATGGAGAGCCCGAGGCCAGACCCCTTGCCGACCTCCTTGGTGGTGAAGAACGGCTCGAACGCCTTCTCCTGGATGTCGGGCGGCATGCCGGTGCCGGTGTCGCTGACGGCGAGCATCACGTAAGGGCCGGGACGGACGTCGACGTTGGCCTGCGCATAGGCTTCGTCGAGCACGACCCGGTGGGTCTCCAGCAGCAGCTTGCCGCCGTTCGGCATGGCGTCGCGGGCGTTGATCGCCATGTTGAGCACCGCGTTGGTCAGCCTGGACGGATCGATATGCGATGTCATCGGCCCCTGCTGGAGGACGGTCTCGATCTGGATCTGCTCGCCAAGAGTAGGGCGCAGCAGCTTTGCGATGTCTGATATCGCGGCGTTGATCTCGACGTTGCGCGGCTGCAAGGGCTGCCGGCGCGCGAAGGAGAGCAGATGCTGGATCAACTCGGCGCAGCGTTCGGCGGCATCGTCGATCAGGCGCGCCACGCGCTGGAGCTCGGGCTGCTGCTTCAGGTGTGAGACCAGCGTCTCGGTATTGCCGGAGATCACGGTCAGCATGTTGTTGAAGTCGTGCGCGACGCCGCCGGTCAACTTGCCGATCGCATCCAGTTTCTGCGACTGCTGCAATTGCCGCTCGGTGTCGCGCGACGTGGTGGCATCGTGATAGACCAGCACCGCGCCGGAGATCACGCCTTGCGCATCGAGCATCGGCCGGCCGCTGATCATGAGATGGCGCGCGGAATTGCCGCTGTGCGGGCGGACAATCATCTCCATCTCTTCGAATGCGTCGCCGCGCAGCACGCGCACCGACGGCAGCTCGTCGGGCTCGAGCGGCGTGACGCCGTCGCCGTGAAAGACGTCGGAGAGTGCGCGCAGATTGCGCAGGTTCATACCGGCCCGATGCAGCAGCATGCGCTCCGCGGCCGGATTGGACAACAGGACGTTGCCCTCGCTGTCGATCACCAGGACCGCCTCGGCCATGCTGCGGAACGTGCTCTGGAGCACATTGACCGACAGGCGCAGCTCGTCATGCGCGGTGACCAGATGCTCCGTGCGTTCGGCGACGGCCGCTTCGAGCACTTCCCTGGCGGCCTGTGTCTCGTGCAGCGAGCTCTTGAGCTGGACGGTGGTGCGCTGGCTCTCGCGCAGGAGCATAGCGACCAAAAGAAGGATCACCAGCGCGCCGACGACGTCGATGCCGAGCAGCACGATGCCGGTCCGGCGCGAATCTGCCTCGCGGGCGGCGAGCAATTTCTCTTCGCCGGCGGCCAGCTGGTCGAGATTGGCTACGATCACTTCCATGAGGCCGCGACCCTCGCCCTTGCCCTGAAGCGCGGAAACGCCGGCCTGGTCGTCCGCGGCGCGCAGCCGTATTACCTCGGCCGCGACCTCGACCCGCCGCGTGACCAGTGGCACGGTCGCCTTCACCAGTTCGTCTTGGTCGCGATTGTCCCGTACCGCGCGTTCGAGGTCGGTGAGGGTCGGCAAGATCCGGTCGCGGGTCGCCTGAAATTCGTCGGCGAAGCTGCCGGTCCGGTAGATCTCGAACCCGCGTGCGGCGCTTTCGGCCTGGCGAAGCAGAAGGCGCACATCCGAGATCTTCTTCAACACGTCGACGGCGTGGTTGACCCAGGCAGCATCTGACCGCGACTTGACGTCGAGTCCGATCGAGGCGGCGGTGATGATCAGGAGGATGGCAAGTCCAGCACCGAGAATGACGCGCTGCGTTGGGATCAAGGGACTTCTTTCTTGTCCTTCGGCCCTACGCTCTCGCCAGGACCGGCGAGGCATTCCCGGATCGCGGTCAATAGCGTCTCTGGCGTGAACGGCTTGCGAAGGCAGCGCGTCGCGCCGAGCTCCAGCGCCATGCGCAGAAAGTCAGGTGAAGGCGAGGCGGACGAGGCGAAGGCGTAGCCCGACATCGCGATCAGCGGAATCGCGGGCGCGCGCTCATGAAAGATGCGGATGGACTCGAAGCCGCGCATATGCGGCATGAAGATGTCGACCAGCATCACATCGAACGGCTGCGCTTCCAGCGCAGCGAGCCCCGTTTCGCCACCGTCGGCCATCGTGACATCGAAGCCCTGACGTTGGAGGAGGATCTCGATGGTCGCGCCGACCATCGGATCATCGTCTACCACGAGGATACGCGGCATGACATTTCCCAGTAGATCCAAGTCCCCATAGCCATCGGTGATATAGGCGAATCGTGCGCCGGGTCAATTTTGGATTGGGTCAGGTTAGATATGCACGGTGAAATGCATAGCTGAGGTGCGAGTTTCACGCACGCGTACGGTTCCGTAGCTGCTTTGGCGTTTCGCCGAGGTGATACGAGAGGTGAACTGCGTCGGATTTCAATGACAGGTTGAGGCAAATCCGCGCGACCAGAGAAAGCTGCTTTCCGAAGTCGAAGTGTCGCCAGGGAGGGACTGGCTGTGTCTTTGGGCCTTCGCTGAGCCAGTACGGCAAGAGGATGCATCGTTTGCAGGCGGGCTTGCCGGAGATTCCACTCACAGGTCGACGCGGTTTTTGCGCCGACGATGTGTGGAGGTTCTGCGATGACCAAACTCGCGATTCATGGGCTGCGTTCGTTGAAGGACGTGCAAGATCTGAGCGAGGATGGTCGCTTGACCTATCGGCTCGGCGATGGGCGCCGTTCGTGCGCGGTCTATGCGAACGCCTGGGCGGCGCCGATAGTCACCGGCGCCGCCCAGGGATCGCGATCTCAGACCGTCTTACGGGCAGGGATGCCGCATACCGTCATAGCCGAGATAGGTGCCTGACGCCGGGTCGTACGACCTGAAGCGTTGTGCGCAATAGCCGGTGGCGTCGCCGCCGCTGTCGGGGACCACTGCCACTGACGAGTCGTCATAGTAACTATCGTCGCCATAATAGCCGGGATCATCATAGTAGCCGCCGCCATAATAGGCGTACGAGCCCAGCGCGCCGACCGCCGCACCCGCTGCGACTCCCGGCCAGAAGCCACCGCCGCCATGACGATGCCAATCGCCGCCGCGCCAGTTGCCGCCGCCGCCATGCCAGTTGCCGCCGGCAGCAAAGTTACGGCCGCCCCCGCTGAAGGACGGCGAGGCGCCGCCGCCCGGACGCATTGCGGCGCCGGCCGCGAAATGGCCTCCGCCACCGCCCATCCGTGCACCGCCGCCGAAACCGCCGCCACCGATATGCGCACCGCCACCGCCGCCGAAGTGAGCCCCGCCGCCACCGCCGTGACCGCCATGCCCCTGTGCGAAGCTCGGGGTCGCCATCGGCAGAATCAGCGCCAACGCTGCGGCGGCGCTCAAAACTCTAAGACTGTTCATGGTCAAACTCCTTTTCCCGGAAGCAAACCCGTGGGACGAGCGGGGGTTCCTGGGATCACGCCGGTGTGCGCGTGATGGGCAGATTTCCATGCGGCCGTTGTACCCGGCATGAACGGATCGCGTCCGCATTGCGGCGGCGTCCGGGCCGGGTCACCACGTTTCGCGTGGGGCACGTGCACGGCGGCCGAACTGGACATTTGGCCGCCCGGGTGGCATCAGGACCCTACGAAGCAGGGCCCTTGCCGCATGAAACAGTTCTTCCTCAAAGTCTTCACCTGGTGGAATGGCCAGACCTTTGGCACGCAACTCTGGACCCGGCGGTTCGGAGAACTGGTCGGCGAGGACGAGCAGGGCAACCGCTACTACCGCACCCGTGGCGGCGCGATCGACCCTGCGCTCGGCTTCGAGCGGCGCTGGGTGATCTATAACGGCTATGCGGAAGCGAGCCGTATTCCGCCGTCCTGGCACGGCTGGATGCATCACACCGTCGACGTGCCGCCGACCGAGCTGAACTACCAGCCGCGCGAGTGGGAAAAGCCGCACCAGCCGAACCCGACTGGCACGCCCAACGCCTATCGGCCCTCCGGCTCGACGCTTGCCAGCGGCAAGCGGCCGAAGGCGACCGGCGATTACCAGCCCTGGACGCCCGGCTAGCTCGCTGACGCCGGATCTTCATCGTTCGATTGGATGCACGCGCATCCGCATCACGCCGGTGTGGACAACGGGAACAGCGGGGACGGTCCGCGCGTAGGCGTTGCGCCGACGCGAGCGATGCGGCTCAATGAACCCATCTTACGGAGATGGGAGACCATCGCGTTCGGTTCGGGCAACAGCTCGCGACTGTCCCGAAATGCAGCGGCCGCCGACCAGGACTCGATCGGGAGATAGGCCCCCGGTCTGGAAGTTCCGAAATCGCCCGATGAGAATGTGCGCCGCCGTAAGACAGGAAAGGCCGCTTGGGAAACCGAGCGGCCTTTTTCTGTCGTGGCGGATTGCATGACTTTCTCGTGTCCCGGACGCGACGCGGCATGAAACGACGCGCCGCTGAGCCGGGACCCATGCTTCAGTCCGTGCTGCTGGGCCGCGGCTCTGCAGCGCACCGCTGAAGAAGCGCTGCGCTGCGTCCGGGGCACGAGAGCGGCGATATGTTGCGCGAAGCTACATCACCCGCGTGGCGGCGCGTTTGACGGCATCGAGGCGGCGCGCCTGATTTTGCGCACCGCGCTCCCGGAGCATCGCCAGCACCTCGGCGGGCGCGGTGTCCGGCGAGCCGGCATTGAACGGCGGTGCCGGATTGTATTCGAGCTGGAGCTGGATCGCCTCCGCCGTGGTGCGGTCGAGCAGGATCGAGACCAACGTCAGCGCAAAATCGATCCCCGCGGTGACGCCGCCGCCGGTGACGCGGTTGCGGTCGATGCAGACGCGCGTCTTGGTCGGCGTCGCGCCGAACTGGGCGAGCATCTCCATCGCGCTCCAATGGGTCGCGGCGCGGTAGCCCTTCAACAGGCCGGCGGCGCCGAGCGCCAGCGATCCCGTGCAGACCGAGGTGACGTATCTGGCGCCCTCGGCCTGCCGGCGCAGGAAGTCCAGCACCTCCTCGTCATTGAGCAGGTCATTGGTGCCGCCGCCGCCGGGCACGCAGATCACGTCGAGTTGCGGACAATCGGCGAACGTCGTGGTCGGCGTCAGCGTCAGCACGGAATCGCTCGGCACCGGCTCGATGCGCTTCCAGATCAGATGCAGTTTGGCACCCGGCACGGACGAGAACACCTGCAAGGGACCTGTGAAGTCGAGCTGGGTGACGCGCGGAAACACCAAAAGGCCGATCTGAAGCGGTGTCGACATGAGAGCCTCCAACTATGAGCTTGACGCCGTCAAAATGGCATGATGCCCTTCTGTCCAAAATGGCGTATTTCCCTCACTTTCGGACATGACCATGATCGGCATCCTGATCTTCCCGGATTTCCAGTTGCTCGATGCGGCCGGTCCGATCTCGGTGTTCGAGATCGCGGCGCGCGCTTGCGGCAAGCCGCCCGCGATCCGGGTGCTGGCGGTGAATGCGGGACCCGTGCGCAGCTCGTCCGGCGTCGAGATGATGGCGCGCGATTTCAAGTCGTCGAATGCGATAACGACGCTGCTCGTGGCCGGCGGCGCGGGTGTGGCGGATGCTGCCCGTTGCGAGGTCACGCGCGCCTTCGTGCAGAGGCTGGCGCGGCGCGGTGTGCGGGTGGCGAGCGTCTGTTCGGGCGCCTATGTGTTGGCAGAAGCCGGCTTGCTCGATGGCCGCCGCGCCACCACGCATTGGGGCCGGACGCGCGATTTCGTGGCGCGCTATCCGAAGGTGAAGTTCGAGCCGGACCAGATTTTTACCCGCGATGGCAATGTGTGGACGTCGGCGGGCATTACGGCGGGAATCGACCTCGCGCTCGCGATGGTCACCGAGGACCATGGCGAGGAGATCGCGCAACAGACCGCGCGCCAGCTCGTGCTCTACCATCGCCGCAGCGGTGGCCAGTCGCAATTCTCCTCGCTGCTGGAATTGAAGACGCCGAACGGCCGCTTCGGCGCACTATTGTCCTGGGCGCGCGAAAATCTCGACGCGCCGTTGACGGTGGAGGACCTCGCCGATCGCGCCGGCATGAGCGCGCGGCATTTCGCCCGTGCCTTTGCCGCCGAAACCGGCACGACGCCTTCCAAAGCGATCGAGCGGCTGCGGATCGAGGTCGCCCGAGAGCGCGTGCAGTCCTCGCGCGAGGCGATCGAGCTCGTCGCAGAAGCGACCGGATTTCGCGACCCCGAGCGGATGCGCCGCGCCTTCATCCGCGCCTTCGGCCAGCCGCCGCAGGCGCTGCGCCGCGCGGCGCGGGCGGGGTAGGTGGTACTTAAAAAGTGAGGAGGTTGGCTAAAGTGGTTAAGGCTGACGTGCCCTTGGAGCCCGGCATTTCGCCGGGTACCGTCACTTGTGTATCTGGGGTATGAATGTGGCATTGGCAATGAGAGTAAGCGGCAATAGGCGATTTCATATGAATTGTCTTGGCAGGAACGTGGTCCGGGTCGAGCGCTGGACAGGATTCCTCTTTTCATGCGCCGCAGCTGCGGCCACGGTTTGGCTTGCACCTTGCGGCCCCGCAAGCGCTGATGGCAGCAGCCTGCCCGCTGATGTAGTCGAGTTTGTCGGCCGTCGCGCCAGTTGTATTGAATGGTCGCAAAAGGCAACCGATCCGAAGCAAGAAGCGCAGATCGACAAAATCACGGGCTCGTTGAAGTGTGCGGATATCAAGGGGGAGGAGCAGGCACTCCGAACCAGCTATGCGGATAGTCCGAGCGTCATAGCCGCCCTTAACGCAACCTGGACCAAGATCGTCAAGCGGATGCCCGTCAACTCCCCACCAGTGACTCTTCCATCAGGACTGAACCACTAGATTCTTCATCGCAACCCCGCGACCTGCCTGCGAGTCCTCTGTCCCTGATCTTCCGCTTCTGGCCCAGGCCGTGTGAAAAGTCGGTCACGGCGAGACTTCATAGAATGCGGTTCTGTCCCGCGTCGCTTATTGGCCTCTCGCGAGAACATTCCGTTCCTGGATGTGCCTCCGAGAAAATTTGATTCTAGCTCGAGATGACAGCAACGACTTTTCACACAGCCTGGGCCCTTAGCCGCCCCGCAAAGGCGAGCGGATCTTGTCGGCTCCCGAGCCCAGAACGGACGCGCATGTCTTGCGAGCAAAATCAGCCTGAAGAGGCGGTGCTGTCAGCTGGGACTGTGCTGGGCGCGCCGACCCGCGCCGTCAGCCGCCGCGCGATCGGCGTCAGCAGATACGGCGCAAGGTGGATCGGAAATTGCGTCATCGCGAAATAGAGCCAGGTGGTCGGCGGCAGCGCGCCGGCGGTCGCCGCCAGCATCAGTCCGAGATTGCGCTGTGACACCATCAGCCCGAGCGCCAGTGCGCGCTCATAGCCGATGCGGCGAAACAGCAGCGTCGTGACCGCGAGCAGCGTGAAATAGACAGCAAAGGCGAGCGCCGCGATGCCGATCGTGAAGGCGGGATCGGCGACGAAGTCATGCGCCACGTCGCCCATGATGGCGGATGCGAAGATCAAGAGGATGATGATGTTGAAGCCGTCGATCGGCCGCTTGTGGCGCAGGATTGCATCGGCGCCGAAGATCCAGCGGATCATGGTCGCGGCGAACAACGATATCGCGAGGATGCCCAGCAGTTTTGCGCCGAGCGCAAGCGGGGAGATGCTGAGCATGCCGCCGAGAAACAGGCTGGCGAACAGCGACGCGGTGAAAGGCACGACTGCGGTCGCGGTCACCAGCGTGACCAGCACGAGCGTGGCATCGAGCCCCATCAGCGCCGCGAGCGCGGGTGCGGCCATCATTGGCGAGGCCATGCCCTGGAGCATCATGGCGAGGAACAGGCCGGGCGCGCTTCTGTCGAGCCCGGTCGTGTGCGCAATCAGCCCGACGATCAGCGGGACGCCGATCGTGGTCCAGGCCGTCGCGGTTGCCACCAGCGCCGGCCGGCGCAGATGGCCGTAAAGCGCCGCCAGATCGACCCGCATGAAGGAGATGCAGAGCAGGCCGAGGATCGCCTCGGTGACATAGGGGCGCAGCAGCGCGCCGAGCGGCGGCACCGCAACGGCGATAAATACGATTGCGGCCACCGCGCGCGTGCCCTGGCCGCCGAGCCAGGTCAGGCAGCGCAGGGGAACGGCGAAGACAGTTTGAAGACCAGAAGGCATTTCGATGACGGCGTTGTCAGGCCAATCCCTTCAACCACGCGCCGATCTCGCTCACGGCGACATTGGCCTCTCGCAAGAGCTTGCCCATGGTGATGAAGCCGTGGAATTGGCCGGGGAAGTGCTTGTAGGTGACGGGCACGCCATCCTGCTTCAGGCGCGCCGCATACTCATCGCCTTCGTCGCGCAGCGGATCGGCGCCGGCGGTGAGCACATAAGCCGGCGGCAGGCCGACAAGGCTCGTCGCGCGCGCAGGCGAGGCGCGCCAGTCGTGGATGTCGAGGGTGCCGCCCAGATAGTGATCGCGAAACCAGCGGATCACCGAATGCGTCAGTAGCACGCTGGTCTCGGGCTCGCTGTGCGAACCGTGCGTCATGGCGAAATCGACGGCCGGGTAGATCAGCACCTGGCCCGCGATCCTGGGACCATTGCCGTCGCGGGCGGCGAGGGCTGTGACCGCGGTCAGATTGCCGCCTGCGCTGTCGCCGCCGATCGAGAGGCGCGCGGCGTCGATGCCGAGTTCGCGCGCATTTGCGGCAACCCACTTTGTCGCGGCGATCGCATCGTCGACGGCGGCGGGAAACTTGTGCTCGGGGGCGAGCCGATAATCGACGGAGATGACGATCAGCGCGCCGGCGTCGGCAAGCTGCCGGCAGACGACGTCGTGGCTATCGAGATCGCCGATCACCCAGCCGCCGCCGTGGAAGAACACCAGCGCGGGCGCCAGGCCGTTCGCAAGGCGCGGCTCCTTCGGCACGTAAATCCGCGCGGGAATCGCGCCGTGCGATGCCGGGATCGAGAGAGATGAGACGCGCGCAAGTTCCGGTGCTTCTGGATTGGTGGCAAAGCGCGCCTGCGAATAGTAGTCGCGCGCTTCCGGTGCGGTCAGGGTCTCGTAGGCCGGGCGGCCGGCCTCCTGGAACGCCTTGTAGACGGCGGCGGCATCGGGATCGAGCACGACGGGCATGGGACGGGACCCTTGAGGTTCTGGTTATCGTTGGACGTCATTTTCGGGGGCGATGCCCGCTTCGGCCCCGGGGAGAGGCCTCCGACTATCCCATCCGGGCGCCGGCCTGTCACGCCGGCGGCGGGCAGGGCAGGGATGCCGCCCTTTCCCCGCCGTATTCGCCGTGTTAACCGGAGGGCCTGCGAGCGGCGGTATCCCCTGTAGAATGTCCAACGAACCCGATTCGCTGTTGAAGCCGCGCGAGATTATGTTTCGAACCATTACCCTGACAGGTCTTGCGGCGCTTCTGGCCGCAACCGCGCTGACGGTTGCGTCGCCTGCGCAGGCGCAGATCGGCACGATTTTCTCTGATCCGCCGCCGCTGCGGCCGCCGGGCAGTATCCCCCGTGGCGGACAGCCGCAGCCAATGCCAACCCCCGACGACGACGAAGAGGTGCCGGAACTGCCGCCGCAGGGCCGCGTGCTGCCGTCGCGTCCGATGCCGCCGCCGGGCCGGCAAGGCAATATCATGCCGGGGCCGGTGGAGAGCCAGCCGCTGGCGCCGCCCCCGGGCACCACCGTCGCTCCGCAGAACCAGCCGCCGTCCGTGGCCGTTGCGCCGCCCAATCCGCAAGCCGCGCCGCAGCCGGGCGCAGTTCCGGGGGCACCTGGCCAGCGCCAGCCCCAGCAGAAGGGCGGGACGCAGCAGGGTGCCATTCCGCAGGCGCCTGCCAGCCTCCAGCCGGGCGACGAGGTCGTGACCGAGCCGCCGGCGCAGAAGATCGTGAACAAGAAGGCGACCTTCTCCGGCCTCGACAAGATCACCGGGCGCATCATCAATTTCGACGAGGAGATGGGCGAGACCGTCCAGTTCGGCGCGCTGCGCGTCAAGACCGATGCCTGCTACACGCGCCCCGCGACGGAAGCCACCAACACCGACGCCTTCGTCGAGGTCGACGAGATCACCTTGCAGGGCGAGGTGAAGCGGATCTTCTCGGGCTGGATGTACGCCGCGAGCCCCGGCCTGCACGGCGTCGAGCACCCGATCTACGACATCTGGCTCACCGACTGCAAAGAGCCACAGCAGACGATCGCGACCGCGGCACCAGATCCCGCGACCAAGCCGGCTGTGCCACCGCCACCTCCCGCGCAGAAGAAGGCTGCGCCCAAGCAGGCGGTGCAGCAGCGTCCGCCGCAGCCCTTGCCGCCACCGCAGCAGCCGCAACCGGCTCCGCCTCCGCCGCCGGAGCAGCGGCCGGGTCTGTTCGGTATCCCCGGGTTCGGTCGCTAAGATCTCTGATTATTGCCGTGAGGAGATGATCTCGAGCGCGCGCGCGCCCGGGACCGGCTGATCTGCGGACAGTCTCAGGAAATCGCCGGGCTCACCGGCGAGCGCCTTGTCGAGCAGGCCGGTGTAGCGCCGCCGCGAAATCTCGGCTGCGCCAAAGCTCTTCAGATGCTCGGTGACATATTGCGTGTCGAGCAGCTCGAAGCCGCCACGGATGAGCCGCGCGACCAGATGCACCAGCGCGACCTTGGATGCGTCGCGCGCGGTGTGGAACATGCTCTCGCCGAAGAACGCGCGCCCCAGGCTCACGCCGTAGAGGCCGCCGACGAGCTCGTCGCCCTGCCAGACTTCGACGCTGTGGCAATGGCCGAGCTCGTGCAGGCCGCCATAGAGGTCGCGGATGCGCTTGTTGATCCAGGTGTCCTCGCGTCCGGCCTGCGGCGCGGCGCAGCCGGCGATCGTCGCCTTGAACGCGGTGTTGACGGTGACACGAAACGAATCCGAACGCACGGTGCGCACAAGCCGCGAGGCGACGCGAAAGCCGTCGAGCGGGATCACGCCGCGCATTTCCGGCTCGACCCAGAACAGGGTCGGATCATCGGCGCTCTCGGCCATCGGAAAGATGCCGCAGGCATAGGCGCGCAGCAGCACGGCCGGCGTGATTTCAGACGAGGCGGAGTCGCGCGAAGTCATGGCAAGCGACAATAGCAGGATCGCGATGCGCGCGCGATGGGGGGACCGCGGCGCGAAGATCAACTCGCCGCGGCGGTGTTCGCCTTGCCGGGTGCAACGGGCACGCGGCGGAACCTCAGAATGATACGGGTTCCTGAATGCGCTGGATCACGCTCGACCGAGGCATCGAGCTTGGAGGCCATGGCCGCGACGATGCGCTGGCCCATGCCGGTTGAGCGCGGGTCGGCCTTGACGTTGTCGCCAACACCGTCGTCGGTGATCGACAGCAGGAGATCGTCGCTCTCCGAGGTCAGCTCGACATGAATGGGACCGGCGCCGTCAGGATAGGCGTATTTCACCGCATTCATCACCAGCTCGTTGACGATGATACCGACGGCGACCGCACGGTCCGGATCGATCTCGATCGGCTCGGCCTTCAGCGTCAGGCGCGACATCCGGTTACCTTCGGCCGAGCGGCGGAGGTCCTCGAGCAGCGAGTCCAGGTACTGGTTCAGCACCACGCTCTTCAGATCCTGCGAGGTGTAAAGGCGGCGGTGCACCTGCGCGACGGCGGCGACGCGGCCCATCGCATTGGTCAGCGCCGCCTTGACCTCTTCCTGCGCGGCGGAGCTTGCCTGCAAATGCAGCAGCGAGGCGATGATCTGAAGCGAGTTGCCGACGCGGTGATTGACCTCGCGCAGCAAGAGCTCGCGCTCGGCGGCGAGCGCCGCGTAGCGGTCGCGTGAAGCATGGATCTCAGCCTCGGCTTCATCTCGCGCCCGCTGCAACTCGGCCTGGCGCAGCGCGCCATCGGCTGCGACGTGCAGCAGCGGTATGAAATCGCCCTTGACGTCCTTGACCAGATAGTCGGCCGCGCCTGCCTTCAGCGCGGTGACGGCGATGCTGGAATCCTGCGATGCCGTGACGAAGACCACCGGCGGTGCGTCCGGGATCGCCATGATCTGTTCGAGCGTCTCGAGCCCGTCGAGACCGGGCATGTACTGGTCAAGCGCCACGACATCGATACAGCCGTCGGTCTCCGCGCGGCGGATGCGCTCGAGGCCTTCCTCGCCGCTCGCGGCGTGAATGACCTTGTAGCCGCGCCGCGTCAGGCCGCGGTCGACCAGGCGCGCCAGCGCGTCGTCGTCGTCGATATAAAGCAGTGTCGGCGTGCGCTGGGTCATTTGGCGGCGGCCGGGACCTGGATGACCGAGAAAAACAGGCCGAGTTGCCGGATGGCGTTGGCGAAATTCTCGTAGTTGACGGGTTTGGTGATGTAGACGTTGCAGCCGAGCTCGTAGCAGCGCTTGATCTCCTGGGAGTCGTCGGTGGTGGTCAGCACCACCACGGGCGAGGCCTTGAGATACTTGTTTTCCTTGATCTGCTTCAGGATATCGATCCCGCTCATATCAGGCAGGTTGAGGTCGAGCAGGATCAGGAGGGCGTTGCCCTTCTGTGCGAGTCCGGTGCCGTCAGCGCCGAACAGATGCTTCATGGCCTCGGTGCCGTTGGCGAACGACACGATCTCGTTGTTGACGCCGGAACGACGGATGTTGCGCTCGATCAACCGCGCGTGTCCCTCGTCGTCCTCGATCATGATGATGGTGACGGGCTGAGTCATCGTTCTTCGTTCCGGTTGCTGGCGTTCCATTTGATGGGCAACGTGATCGTGAAGGTGCTGCCCACGTTGAGCTCTGAGGATACCGACATTGTTCCGCCCAGTCTGCGCACGAGTGCGCGCACGTGGGCGAGACCGATGCCCTGACCGGGCTTGTCCTGGGTTCCCGCGCGGCGGAACAGGTCGAAAATGCGCTGATGATCCTTCGGATCGATGCCCCGTCCGTTGTCGGTCACCTCGAAAATAGCATAACCGAGCTTGGTCCGGCCGTGGATCGCGATCTCGCCGGGAACCCCGGCCTTGAGATATTTGATCGCGTTGTCGATGAGGTTGGAGAAGATCTGCTCCAGCGCAAGGCGGTCGCTGACGATATCGGGGAGCTTGCCGAGGACGATCTCGGCCTGAGCCTCGGCGGCCTGGTGTGCGACCGTTGCAACGATGGCTTCGATCAGCTCGCGCATGTCGATCCTGACCGGTTCGAACTCGCGCCGTCCCTCGCGAGTGAGGTCGAGGATGGCCGAGATCAGGCGATCCATCTTGGCGATCGACGATTTGATGAAGCCGAGCGCCTCGGAAAAATCCGCCGAGAGCTGTTTGTCGGGACCGTCGAGCACGACGTCGGCGCCCTCGATCGGAGGACCGTCGGCCGGGACGTGTGCGAGGCTGCCGATGCGGCGGAAGATGTCCCGGCCCAGCTCTTCGAGCTCGCTGGTGAAGCCCATGATGTTGACCAGCGGCGAACGCAGATCGTGGCTGACGATATAGGCGAAACGCTGAATCTCGTTGTTGGCTTCGCGCAGGTCCGCGGTGCGTTCGTCGACGATGGCTTCGAGGTTGACGTTGGCGTCGCGCAGGCGCGTCTCGGCGTCGTTGCGCGCGCGTGCCGAGCGGCGCACCAGCCAGATCGAGAGCAGCGCAAGCACCACGACGAGGCCGGAGCCGATGCCGGTGAGGGACGCCGCGAGCGTCTGGCTCTGGTCGGCATTGACCGAGCGGAGCCGGAACAGGCGCTCCTCTTCACGGATCATCACGCTCGCGACGCTGCTGATCGTGGTCGTGGTGCTGTCGGCGGCGGCCTCACGGGCCAGCGCAATGGCCTTGTCCGGTTGGCCCTGCTTGACGAAGTCGGTCTCGCGCGCGAACTGGCCGAGGCGGGTCTCGATCGCGGCGCTCAGCTTCTCGATGCTCTCGCGTTGCGCCGGATTGTCGCCGATCAGGTGCGCCAGCCTGTCGAGCGCGGGAACGATCGCTGCGACGGCTTTCTCGTGGTCGGCCAGGAACTCGGCCCCCTGCGTCAGGAGATAGCCGCGTGCGCCGCTCTCGGCGCGACGGACCTCGAGCAGCAGGGCATTGACCTGGTTCTCCACTTCGAGGGTGTGCAGCACCCATTTGCTGTCGTCGCGCGCCTTGTTGACGAGATAGACGGAGCCGGCGCTGATCACGGTCAGCACCAGAAGTCCTGCCGCGAACAGCAGGATCTGCCAAAATGCGCGCCACCGCTGGGCCCCAGCGGTCACGACGGTCTCGCCTGGTTACGTCTAGCGGAGTTCAAAACGGCCCCTTGGAACTGTCCCCAACCGTCCACAATGCGATTGGGGACAAAGGGTTCCATGGGATGAGGTTATTTCGCGGAGGGTTCCGTCTGGCCCGCCAAATACTGTTCCAGCCAGTGGATGTGATAGTCGCCGTCGATGATGGCGGGCTGACGCACCAGGTCGCGGAACAGCGGCAGCGTGGTCTCGATGCCATCCACCACCATCTCGTCGAGCGCCCGGCGCAGCCGCATCAGGCATTCGGCGCGCGTCTTGCCGTGGACGATCAGCTTGCCGACCAGCGAGTCGTAATAGGGCGGGATCGTGTAGCCCTGATAGACCGCGGAATCGATCCGGACGCCGAGCCCGCCGGGCGAGTGATATTGCGAGATGCGACCCGGTGAGGGACGGAAGGTCTGCGGGTTCTCGGCGTTGATCCGGCACTCGATCGCATGCCCGATGATCTGGACCTCGCTCTGCTTGGCCGGCAGTTCGCCGCCGGCCGCGATGCGGATCTGCTCCAGCACGAGATCGATGTCGGTGATGCTCTCGGTGACGGGATGCTCGACCTGGATGCGGGTGTTCATCTCGATGAAGTAGAACTCGCCGTCCTCGTAGAGGAACTCGATGGTGCCGACGCCGAGATATTTCATCTCGCGCATCGCTTTCGCACAGGTCTCGCCGATCTTGGTCCGCGCAGCTGCGGACAGCACCGGCGAGGGGCCTTCCTCCCAGACCTTCTGGTGGCGGCGCTGCAGCGAGCAGTCGCGCTCGCCGAGATGGATCGCGCCGCCGCGGCCGTCGCCGAGAATCTGGATCTCGATGTGGCGCGGCTTCTGGAGGTATTTCTCCAGGTAGACGGAGGCGTCGCCGAACGCGGATTTCGCTTCGTTGGCCGCCGTCGACAGCGCCACCTGGAGGTCGGCCTCGCTCTGCGCGACCTTCATGCCACGGCCGCCGCCGCCGGCTGCCGCCTTCACCAGCACGGGGAAGCCGATCTTCCTGGCGATCGCGATGGCGTCGTCGGCAGGACCGACCGCGCCATCGGAGCCGGGCACCACGGGGATGCCGAGCTTCCTGGCGGTCTTCTTGGCCTCGATCTTGTCTCCCATCAGGCGAATGTGCTCGGCTTTCGGGCCGATGAAATGCAGATTGTGCTCGGAGAGGATCTCGGCAAAGCGCGCGTTCTCCGACAGGAAGCCATAGCCGGGATGCACGGCGTCCGCGCCGGTGATCTCGCAGGCCGCGAGCAGCGCGGGCACGTTGAGATAGCTGTCCTTCGACGGCGGCGGCCCGATGCATACGCTCTCGTCCGACAGACGCACATGCATGGCGTCGGCGTCGGCGGTGGAGTGCACGGCGACGGTCGCGATCCCGAGCTCCTTGCAGGCCCGCAGGATGCGAAGGGCGATCTCGCCGCGATTGGCTATGAGGATCTTGTCGAACATGGTGCCTCAGCGGGCGAATAGGAAGTAGCGAATGGCGAGTGGCGAATAGCGAGCAGGGAACGGTGGCACCATTCGCTATTCGCTACTCGCCATTCGCGTTACTCAATAATAACCAGCGGCTCGCCGAACTCGACCGGCTGGCCGTCTTCGACCAGGATCTGCGTCACCGTGCCGGCGCGCGACGAGGGGATCTGGTTCATGGTCTTCATCGCTTCGATGATGAGCAGGGTCTGGCCGACCGAGATCTTGCTGCCGACCTCGATGAACGGCTTTGCGCCAGGCTCCGGCGCCCAATAGGCGGTGCCGACCATCGGCGAGGTCACCGCGCCCGGATGTTTCGACATGTCCGCAGCCGCGGGCGCGGCAGCCGTTGCGGCGACCGGCACGGGAGCCGCATGCGATACCGGAACAGGCATGGTCGCGGCAACGCTGATGTTGCGGGCGACGCGCAAGCGCAAGCCTGCACGCTCGATCTCGATCTCGGTGAGGCTGGTCTCATCGAGCAGCAGTGCGAGCTCGCGGATGAGCGCGGAATCGTCGCTGGAAAACTTTGCGGCTGCTTTGTCGTCTGGCTGGCGCGCCATGTTTCTTTGATCCGAAGGGTTCTGTGTGGGGAGGGGCCGTCAGGCTTTGGGCTTGAGACCGAGCTTGGTGGCAAGGCCCAGGATGGCGAGGTGGTAGCCCTCGATGCCGAAGCCGCAGAGCGAAGCGAAGGCCGCGCGCGCGGTGTAGGAGTGGTGACGGAAACTCTCGCGGGCATGGATGTTGGTCACGTGCACTTCGACCGTCGGAATCTGCACCGCGAGCAGCGCGTCGTGCAGGGCGATCGAGGTGTGCGAATAGCCGCCGGCGTTGATGATGATGCCCTGCATCTTGCGCGCATGCGCCTCGTGGATGAAGTCGATCAGCTCGCCTTCGCGGTTGGATTGGCGGCAGTCGGCCTTGAGGCCGAACTGCGCCGCGGTTTCGCGGCACAATGCCTCGACGTCGGCCAAGGTGGCGTGGCCGTACTTCTCGGGCTCGCGCGTCCCCAACATGTTGAGGTTCGGCCCGTTGAGAACGAGGATCGTGTCGGTTGCTGGTTCGGCCATTCCTGTCCCGGCAAGGTGTTTCGGCGTGGCGGGGGTTATAGGTAACAAAGTGACCTAGGGGAAGCCTTGAAGGGCCTCCCGGACGGCTTCAGGCACCTCATCCAGTGTGCAAAAACCTGTGCGGAAACTACGGAAATTGCTTGTTAACCAGTCCGAAGCATGGCTGCCGGACAGGACCCGCGGGGAGGCCGCCCAAATAGACCAAAAGCCCCTGCCGATCTCTCGGCAAGGGCTCGTCTGGGCGTCAGCGAAGCGGATTAGCCTTCGATGATGTACACGATCTCGCGCGTCTGGGGACGGACGATGATGTACTGGCCGTGCACGAAGATCACGTCATAGCCGCGCCATTCCGGGTAGATCTCGACAATCCGTGCCGGGAGCGGATGGAAACGGACGTTCGCCGGGACTGCCGTGCCAACTGAAATGTTGAAGTTGACGTTGGTCGTTTCCTCGATCTTCTCGGACTTGATCGCCGACGCGATTTGGGTCCGCTTCTCGGCAGGCGGTGCGGCGGTCGCCGAGGTGGCGGCGTTGCCGGTCGTGGTCTGGGACTTGCTGTCGGTCGTCGCACCGGCCGGACGGTTTTCGGCATTGTTGCTCTTGGCGGCGCCGGCCTTGTTGTCCTCGGCCTTCATGTCCTTGGTGTCGGATTTGGTCGTCGAGTCCGAGCTCATGCTCTTCGACTTGTCCTGCGCACCCTGGGCGTGCCCGCCCTTCGTTGCGCCGGCCTTCTCGTCGGCCGCGTTCTTGTTCATCGCGCCGGACTTTTCCATCCCGCCAGATTTCTCCATGGCGCCCGACGACTTTTCTTCGGCCGCCGCGCCGGGCTTCATGGCGCCGCCGGCCTGGCCCACGGTGCCCTTCTCGGGAGCCGCTTCCTTGCCCATTGCGCCGCCGCGTTCGGCCGCGCCGCCGGACGGCTGCGCGTGCTGCGTCGGCTGAGCGCCAGCGCCGCCGCTGTCGCGGTTCATGGTGCCCTGTGCGTTCGCCAGACCGGCGCCGGCGACGAGTGCGAGCGCGGCAACCGAGATCATAAAGCGGTTAGACATTGAATTTCTCCTCACGTGTTTCCTTTGCGTCATTGCCCGCGCCGACAACGAGAGGAGGTATCACTTGTTCCGGAACATCCGGGGTTCCGCGGCATTTGTTTATTGAACGCCAGATGAATGCGCGCGTCGGATTTGCGACACGATCGCGGCTTGCGACAAACGAAAAGGCCGGCTTTTCAGCCGGCCTCATCGCATGCGTAACGCAGTGGAGCGTGTTTAACAGGTCGCCTTGCCGCAGCGGGCGACGCCGATCTTCTCCTTGAGGCCGTCGAGGCCGACGGCGCCGACCACGATCTGCTTGCCGATCACGTAGCTCGGCGTGCCGTTCATGCCCATCGCTTCGGCGAGCTTGAAGTTCTCCTCGATGGTGGCGCGCACTTCGGGGCTGGCGATGTCCTTCTCGATCTTCGCGGTGTCGAGGCCGGCTTCCTTGGCCGCGGCAAGGGCGCGCGCCTTGTCGGCCGGGCCACGTCCGCCGAGCAGCTTCTGGTGGAAATCGAGATATTTCTTGCCGGTCGGATCCTGCATGCGCACGGCAACCGCGACCTGTGCGGCCTCGACCGAGCCCTGGCTCAGCACCGGAAACTCCTTCAGCACGACTTTGAGCTTGGGATCGGCCTTCATGAGGTCGAGCATGTCGCTCATCGCGCGTTTGCAGTAGCCGCAATTGTAATCGAAGAACTCGACGAAGGTGACGTCGCCATCCTTGTTGCCGAGCACGACCTGGCGCGGCGAGTTGAAGATCGCGTCGGAGTTCTGCGCGATGCTGGCTTCGTGCTTCTCGGTCTCGGCAGCGGCCTGGCGCTTGCTGAGCTCGGTCATGGCCTCCTCGAGCACCTCGGGATGGCTGACGAGGTAGCTCTTGATGATGGCTTCGATGTCGGTGCGCTGGGCATCGGAGAAGCTGTCGGCCGAAGCCGGTCCCGTTGCGCCGAAGATGGCAAGCGCAAACAGCGCGGGAGCAAGCAGGCGCAGCGAAGGCATTGGCAAATCCTCTTATCCAGAGCAGGTTTCGAAAAAACGTCCCGGCGGACTTAAGCCCAGTGTCGTGACGTCACGGTGGCAGATTTTGCGATCAGGCGTCGTTCTAGTTGCGCGGCGATTTCGACGCCACGATGTCGTCGGCCTTGACCCATCCGGGCGTGCCGACGGCAAAACGGGTTTTTGCGCGCGTGGCGAGCTCGCGGGCGGTCTTGTTGTCGCCGCGCAAGTAAGCGGCCTGGGCCGATGCGAGATCCGCCTCGGCATAGTCTCCCTTCCGGCCATAGGCCATGGCGAGCTGCATGTAGCCGAGCGGCGCTTCGGGTTCGCGCACCACCGCGGCACGGAGAATCCGGATGGCGTCGTCCGTGTAGGCCTTATTATCGGTTCCAACCAGAGCCTGCCCAAGTAACATCTCGATGAGGGGCGCGTTGTTCGATAGCGCGACAGCCTTGCGCAGGGGAGGGATGGCCTCGGCAGGCTTGCCGCTTTCCAGAAGGGCCTGGCCGCGCACCTCGTAGAAGTACGGGTTGTTCGGCTGGACCTGGATCAGCGCGTCGATCTGGGCGAGCGCGCTGCGCAGATCGCCGTGCAGATAGGTGCTGATGGCGCGGGCGTAGCGCGCCGGCATGCTGTCGTTGGTCTGGGGGTAGCGGCGGTACACCGTCTCCGGCCGCTCCATGAAGGCGGAGATCTTGGCGCGCACCATGTCGTGGCGGAGCTGGAGCGCCGGATCGTCCTTCTTGTCCCAATAGGGACTGGTGCTGGCGAACTCCTGGAGCGCTGCGACGCGCTCGGCTGGCATCGGATGCGACTGGAGATAGGGGTCGGCGCCGCGCGCGGCGAACAGGCTCTCGCTGGTGAAGCGCTTGAAGGTCTCGTACATGCCCTTCGGTGACTGCTGGGTCGCGGTCAGGAATTTCACGCCGGCCCGGTCGGCGTTCTCCTCCTGCTGGCGTTGATAGGACAACAGCGAGCGGCGGATCATCTCCTGCGGTCCCGCGATCGCGGCCGCGCCCGCATTGGCGAGCCCGTTGTTGCCGGCGCTGCTCGAGCCGCGGCTGGCGCCTGCGACCAGAGCGCCTGCGCCGAGCAGCATGGCGATGATCATCTGGGTCTGCGCATTGGCGAGCTGCTCGCGCAGCTTGGACAGATGGCCGCCGGCCAGATGCCCGGTCTCGTGCGCGAGCACGCCAATCAGCTGGTTGGGCGTCTCCGACTGGAGGATCGCGCCGTAATTGACGAAGATGCGGCGGCCATCGGCGACGAACGCATTGAACGAGGCTTCATTGATGATGACCATCTGGATGTTCTGCTTCTCCAGACCGGCCACGCGCAGAATCGGGCGCGTGTATTCGCGCAGCAACTGCTCGGTCTCGGTGTCGCGCAGGACCGGCGGTCCTCGGCCTTCCTGCGCCCGCGCCACTGAGAAAGGTGACAGGGCCATCGCCGCCGCTGTGATGAGGGCGGTCAGCGCCGAGGCCTTCTTGCGCAATGCGATCTGGAGCAACATCAAACGGTCTGGGTCAAACGGACTTGGAAGCAGTTTCGTGATTGGTTTTGGCGATTGGCGGCGGACCGGATACGCGATATGCCCTTATGAGCCGTATAATGCGGCCAGTCTGGGGCGCAAGCGCCCCGTTTTCCGGACCGGACGGACCGGTCCGCCAGCGAAATAGCAGAAATCGATGCACGATGCGACATTGAGGAACCGGGTGGGGCAGTGGCTCGAGCCGTCCCGCCGCAGCGATGTTCCCCCGTTCATGGTGATGGACGTGATGGCCGCGGCGGCCCGGATTGAGGCGGCCGGCGGCCATGTCATCCACATGGAGGTCGGCCAGCCCGCGGCTGGCGCGCCGAAGACCGCGATTGCGGCTGCTCACGTGGCGCTCGAGGCGGGGCGGATCGATTATACGTCCGCGCTCGGCATCCCCAGTCTGCGCGAGCGCATCGCGCGACACTATCGCGATGCCTATGGCTGCACCGTCAGTCCCGAGCGGATCGTGGTGACCACGGGCTCCTCCGGCGGCTTCATCTTGGCCTTCCTGTCGATGTTCGAGCCCGGCGACCGCGTCGCGGTGACGGTGCCGGGCTATCCGCCTTACCGCCACATCCTTACCGCGCTCGGCTGCGAGCCGGTGCTGATCGAGACCACGAACGAGACGCGCCAAGCGCTGACCGGTGAGGCCTTGCTCGCCGCCCATCGTAAGGCGCCGCTGAAGGGCGTGCTGGTCGGCAGCCCGGCCAATCCGACGGGGACGATGATGTCGAGGGAGGCTTTGGCGGGCCTGATCGCGGCGGCGGAAGACGCGGGGATCCGTTTCATCTCGGACGAGATTTATCACGGGCTCGACTACGCATTTCCGGCGGTGACAGCGGCGGCGCTGTCCGAGCACGCAGTCGTGATCAACTCGTTCTCGAAGTATTTTTGCATGACGGGCTGGCGCGTCGGCTGGATGGTGGTGCCCGACATCCTGGTTCGCCCGATCGAACGGCTCCAGCAGAACCTCTCGATCTCGGTGCCGTCGCTATCGCAGATCGCAGCCGAAGCCGCCTTCGACGGCGCGGCCGAGATGGAAGAGATCAAGCACGGCTATCAGGAAAACCGCCGTATTCTGATCGAGGGATTGCCCAAGGCCGGGCTGACCCGGTTCCTGCCTGCGGACGGCGCCTTCTACCTCTATGCCGACGTCTCGGATTTCACCTCCGACAGTTTCGACTTCGCCAAGCAGATGCTGGAACAGGCGCGCGTTGCGGCGACCCCGGGCCTCGATTTCGATCCTGTTCATGGCCGCTCGTTCATACGATTCTCCTATGCGCGGTCGGCTGCGGAGATGCGCGAGGCAGTTGACCGGATCGCTCACTGGCTTAAATAGCCGCGAGTTTTCGAACAGCCTTTGGAGTGCATCTTGTCTGACCGAACCGTCCAGTCCAACGTCGCGCCGCATTTTCCTCTCGCCGCATTGTTGTGGCCCGCCCGACCGGGCGAAACCGTCGGTGCACTGCGCGCATTCGTACTGGTTGCGCTCGGCACCGCGCTGATGACGCTGTCCGCCAAGGTCAGCCTGCCGCTGCCTTATGTGCCCATGACCTTGCAGTCGCTGGTCGTGCTGATGATCGGCGCGGCCTATGGCTGGCGCCTTGGCAGCGCAACCATGATCGCCTACCTCGCCGAGGGCGCGATGGGGTTGCCGGTGTTCGCCGGCCCGGTCGGCGGACTTGCGCCGCTGGTCGGCCCGACCGCCGGCTATCTGTTCGGCTTCGTTGCCGCAGCTTTCGTGACCGGCTGGCTGGCCGAGCGGGGCTGGGATCGCAGTGTGGTCCTGCTGTTCGCGGCGATGGCCGTCGGCCACGTCGTCATTTTCGCCGCCGGCTTCGGCTGGCTGGCCTTCGGCTTCGGCGTCGCCAAGGCCTGGCAGGTCGGCGTGCTGCCGTTCATCGCGGCATCGCTGGTCAAGAATGCGCTGGGTGCGACACTGATGCCGGCGGCGCGCCGGATCATCGATCGCCGCCGGTAAGCGCCTAAATCCAACCAGTTCCAATTGACAGGGCCGGCCAAGTTGATCTTGGCTGGCCCGGCTTTTCAGGGGGGAATGAACCAATGACAACGACAACGATGGCGGAGGCGCCGGTCGCACCGAGCGCCGCCAAGCCGTGGTACAAGATTCTCTATGTGCAGGTGCTGATTGCCATCGTACTCGGCGCCATCGTCGGCTGGCTGTGGCCGTCGGTTGCCACCAACGACTGGATCAAGGCGCTCGGCGACGGCTTCATCAAGCTGATCAAGATGGTGATCGCGCCGATCATCTTCTGCACCGTCGTGTCCGGCATCGCCCACATCCAGGACGCCAAGAAGGTCGGGCGCATCGGCGTCAAGGCGCTGGTCTATTTCGAGATCGTGTCCACCTTCGCGCTGATCATCGGCCTCATCGTCGGCAACGTCCTTAAGCCGGGTGCAGGTTTTGGCAGCGCCGCGGCCAATGCGCAGGCCGTCGCCGGCTTCGCCAAGCAGGCGGAAGCGCAAAAGTCCGTCGACTTCATCCTGCACATCATTCCCGACACCGTGGTCGGCGCCTTCGCGCAAGGCGAGATCCTCCAGGTGCTGCTGTTCTCGGTGCTGTTCGGCTTCGCCATCATGGGGCTCGGCGAGCGCGGCTATGTGATCCGCAACTTCATCGACGATGCCGCGCATGCGGTGTTCGGCGTCATCTCGATCGTGATGCGCGCGGCGCCGCTCGGCGCGTTCGGTGCGATGGCCTTCACCATCGGCAAGTTCGGCACCGGCGCGATCCTCAATTTGATCGGGCTGATCGCGACGTTCTATTTCACCGCGGCGCTGTTCGTCCTCGTGGTGCTCGGCATCATCGCGCGGATCGCCGGCTTCTCGATCTTCCGCTTCCTGACCTATATCAAGGACGAACTCCTGATCGTGCTCGGCACCTCGTCGTCGGAGAGCGCGCTGCCGTCCTTGATGGAGAAGCTGGAACGGCTCGGCTGCTCCAAATCGGTGGTCGGTCTCGTGGTGCCCACGGGCTATTCGTTCAATCTCGACGGCACCAACATCTACATGACGCTGGCGACCTTGTTCATCGCACAGGCGCTCGGCTACGATCTGACCTTCGCCCAGCAGCTCACGATCCTGGTCGTGGCGATGCTGACCTCGAAGGGCGCTTCCGGCATCACCGGTGCGGGCTTCATCACGCTGGCCGCAACGCTGGCCGTGGTCGATCCACGGCTCGTACCAGGCATGGCGATCGTGCTCGGTATTGACAAGTTCATGAGCGAATGCCGCGCGCTGACCAATCTCTGCGGCAACGGCGTGGCCTGCGTGATCGTCGCCTGGTGGGAAGGCGAGCTCGATCGCGACAAGCTGATGGCGCGGCTGAGCCAGCAGATCGATCCGACGGACATGGAAACTGCCGTCACGACGGACTGATCTGCGAGCTGCATCCGGCGGCGCGCTGCGCCGTCAGACCTTGAAGTAATAGGGCTGGTCGATATCCTCGATCAGCCCTTTCTCTTTGGGCTCCCAGCCGAGCAAAGCGCGCGTCTTCGCACTCGACGTCGGCACGTCGACGCCGGCGAATTGTGCGAACCAGCCGAAATGCTCAGCCGCTTCCTCCGGCGATTTCGAGACGACGGGTACGCCGAGCCTTCGGCCGATCACCTCCGCAATCATCTTGAATGGCACACCTTCCTCGGCGATCGCATGATAGTGCCGTGCTGTTGCGCCTTGCTCGAGCGCAAGCCGATAGACGCGCGCGGCATCGACGCGGTGCGCGGCCGGCCAGCGATTGCTGCCGTCGCCGACATAGGCCGACACGCCCTTCTGGCGTGCGAGGTTGATGAGGATCGGGACGAAGCCGTGATCGCCCTCGCCATGTGTGGATGGCGGCAGCCGCACCGCGGCGGCGCGGACGCCAGCCAATGACAGCGCCGTTGTTTCCGACACACGCGGAAAGCGTTGCGCGGACGCGTCATCTTCGGTCGCGAGCCGCCCGGGCGCCAGCAGCGCGACGCCGGAGGTGACGATCAGCGGACGGTCGGAGCCTTCCAGCGCGCCGCCGAGCGCGAGGATGGCGCGGCGGTCGAGCTCGCAATTGTCCAGGAATTTCGAGAAGTCGTGGTTGAAGCCGAGGTGCAGCACGCCGTCCGATGCGGCCGCGCCGCTGCGCAAGGAGGCATGATCCTCAAGCGATCCGCGATGGACCCCGGCCTCCATCGCAGCGAGCGCTGCGGCACCCGCGTCGGAGCGAGCGAGGCCGAGTACACTGTGGCCGGCTGCGATCAGGTCCCGAACGACGGCGGAGCCGACGAAGCCGGTGGCACCAGTGACGAAAACACGCATGAGCAATCTCCAAGGATAGGTCGAAGCATCGATCGAGGGTTGGTGGAGAGCACCATCTACGCTAGAATTATCCGGGTAAAGTAGTGAGATTATCGGGGTATAATAGCCAACAGGATGAGCGAGACCACCAGCGAGAACCTGCTTGGGACTTATCTGAAGGACCGCCGCATCCGGCTCGATGCGGCGGCGTTCGGCTTTGCCGGCAGCCGCAGGCGCACGCCAGGGCTCCGTCGCGAGGAGGTGGCGCAACGCGCCAATATCAGCCCGACCTGGTACACTTGGCTGGAGCAAGGCCGCGGCGGGGCGCCGTCGGCCGACGTGCTCGACCGCATCGCGCGGGCGCTGATGCTGACCGATGTCGAGCGCGAGCATCTGTTCTTGATCGGGCTCGGCCGTCCGCCAGCGGTCCGCTACCACGCGGGCGAAGGTGTTTCGCCGCGGCTTCAACGCGTGCTCGACGCGCTCGAGACCAGCCCGGCGATCATCAGGACGGCGATCTGGGACGTCGTCGCCTGGAACCGCGCGGCAACGATCGTGCTGACCGACTATGCAAAGCTCCCGCCGGAACGGCGCAACATCCTGCGCCTGATCTTCTGCGAGCCGCGCGTTCGCGCCGCGCAATATGATTGGGAGAGCGTGGCCCGCTTCGTG
This sequence comes from Bradyrhizobium sp. F1.4.3, assembly GCF_040548375.1. Lineage (NCBI taxonomy): Bacteria > Pseudomonadati > Pseudomonadota > Alphaproteobacteria > Hyphomicrobiales > Nitrobacteraceae > Bradyrhizobium > Bradyrhizobium sp. F1.4.3. The sequence continues at coordinate 113,134 of NZ_JBEPRN010000019.1, read as the reverse complement.
GTCGCGGCCTTCCGGGCGGATGCGGCGCGCGCTGGTGCGGTCTCGCATGTCGCCGAGTTCGTCGACGAGCTGTGCCGTCTCAGTCCCGAATTCTCGCGGTTGTGGCGCGACAACGACGTCCGCACCTATGGTGAGGGCGTCAAGCATCTGCGCCACCCCGTGCTTGGCCCGATCTCGTTCGAATATTCGGCTTTCGCCGTCGATGGCCGGCCCGATCTCGGCATGGTCGTCTACAATCCGGCGACGCCTGCGGATGCCGCGCGCATCAAGGCCGTATTGGCCGAGCACTCGGACTGACGGATTTCGCGGCCTCGCCCGTTTAACCCGCATCTCGGACGTCGAAGGGGCGGGCGGTATCGTGGGCAATGCAGCGGTGAATCCGATTGTGTTGGAGGCGGCGGAGCATTTTTCGGCCGGGCGGCCGGATCAGGCGGATGCGCTCTGCGCGGCGGTGCTGAAACTTGAGCCGGATCATGTGCCGGCGCTGCATCTGGCCGCCGTCGCCGCCTTCGTCACCGACCGCGCCGCCGACGGCGCCGCGCTGCTCAACCGCCTTTTCGACATCGATCCCGACCACGCGCCGGCGCTGGTCACGCTGGGCGACGCGCTTGCCGTGAAGGGTGAGCATGAGGGCGCGGTGGCCGCGTTTCGGCGCGCACTGCGCCGGCGGCCGGACGATGCAGGCTTGCACAACAAGCTCGGCGTGGCGCTGGGCGAACTGTCGCGCTTCGATGAGGCCGAGGCGGCCTATCGCCGCGCGATCGCGCTCGACGCACAGCTGACACGGGCCTGCTTCAACCTTGCCGTCGCGCTTGCGGAGCAGCGCCGGCTGGCCGAGGCGGAGGAGGCCTATCGCACTTTGATTGCGCGGGAGCCGGCCCATCACGGCGTCTGGCTCAATCTCGGCAACGTCCTTGTGGACCAGAACAGGCTCGCCGAGGCCGTGGCCGCCTACCGTCGCGCCCTCGACGCTGATCCGGCCAATCCGGGGCTGCTGTGCAATCTCGGTGCCGCGCTCTATCGCCAGGGACTGCTCGAAGACGCCATCGTCCAGTACCGCCGCGCCATCGCGCTCGTGCCCGACAATGTCGCGGCGCTGCGCCTGCTCGGCCTTGTCCTGCACGAGGCTCGCCACCTGCACGAGGCCGCCGCGATTTACCGGCAAACATTCGCGCTTGATCCGGCGGATCATATGATCGCCACCAATCTCGGGGCCTGCCTCTCCGATCTTGGCGCGTTCGACGACGCCATTGCGGCCTGTAAGCAGGCGCTGCTGCTCAAATCGGATCATGCGCCGGCCCATACCAATCTCGGCATTATCTTCGAGAAGCAGGAGCGCGTCGACGACGCGGTTGCGGCGCACCGCTGCGCTGTCGCGGCCGATCCCGCCTATGCCAAGGGCCACGCCAATCTCGCGGTCGCGCTACGCAATGCCGGAGAGATCGACGAGGCGCTCGCAGTCTCACGCTGTGCGGTCGCGCTTGATCCGGAGCAGCCGCTCGCGCAATACAATCACGCGCACTTCCTGCTGATGAACGGTGATTTTGCCAACGGGTTCGAAGCGTATCGGTGGCGCCGCAAATGCAAGACGCTGTCGGACGGCGATCCGATCCTCAGCGAGCCGGAATGGCAGGGCGAGCCGCTCGAAGGCCGCACGCTTCTGCTGTTCGCCGAATACGGCCTCGGCGATGCCCTGCATTTCGTGCGCTATCTGCCGATGGTGACGGCGAAAGGGGGCAAGATCATCTTGCAGGTGCAACCCGCGCTCGCCTCGCTGCTGATGCAGCTGCCCGGCGTCACCGTGATCCCGCGGGCGGAGCCGTTGCCGCCGTTCGACCTGCAACTGCCGTTGATGAGCCTGCCGCGCATATTTGGCACCACGCTCGATAATCTGCCCGCGGATGTGCCGTATCTGCATCCGGATCCCGAAAAACTCCTGCGCTGGCGTGCCGCGCTCGGTCGCGTGACGCGGCTGAAGGTCGGCGTGGTCTGGGCCGGTAATCCCAAGCACAAGGGCGACCGGCAGCGTTCGCTGTCGGCCGAGGCAGTGCTGCCGCGCCTCGTCATGCCGGGTGTGCAGCTCTACAGCCTGCAAAAGGAGCCGCGCCCCGAGGATGGTCCGGTGCTGGCTGCGCTTCACGACGACATCATCGATCTTGCGCCTGCGCTCGGCGATTTCGACGATACGGCGGCAGCGGTTGCAGCCCTCGATCTCGTCATCGCCGTCGACACGTCAGTCGCGCATCTCGCCGGCGCGCTCGGTCGTCCGGTGTGGATGCTCACGCCTTACGCGCTCGACTGGCGCTGGCTGCGCGATCGCGAGGACAGCCCCTGGTACCCGACCATGCGGCTGTTTCGCCAGCGCGGGCCGCGCGAATGGGACGATCCGTTGATGCGCCTGTCGGCCGCGCTCGCGATCCTTGTCGCGAAGGCCGAGGGCTAGAACCGCTCCGGCCGGTACGGCGTCGGGTCGATCGACGGCGTCTCGCCGCTCATCATCTCCGCGAGCAGACGTCCGGTCGCAGGGCCCAGCGTAAAGCCCTGGTGGCCGTGGCCGAAATTCATCCAGAGGCCGGGGTGGCGCGGGGCCGGGCCGAGTACCGGCACCATGTCGGGCGTGCAGGGGCGGGTGCCGAACCATGGCTCGGGCTCGGCGCGTTTGCCGAGGTCGATCAGTTCGCGCGCCGAGGCTTCGGCACTCGCGAGTTGCACCGGCGTCGCAAGCGCATCCGGTCCCGTCAGCTCCGCCCCGGTGGTGATGCGGATGCCTTTGGCCATCGGTCCCATGGCGTAGCCGCCGGCCTTGTCGACCAGCGGAAGGTCGAGCGAAGAACCTCCGCTGTAATGCATGTGGTAGCCGCGCTTGCGCACCAGCGGAATGCGATAGCCGAACTTGTGCAACAGATCCGGCGACCACGGCCCGAGCGTCACGACAGCCGCGGCAGCATCGATGCGTCCATTGTCGGTATCGACCGACCATCCTGTCGCGGCCTGCTGCAAGGTCTGGGCATCGCCGAGCACGATCGTGCCGCCGAGGCGCTCGAACAAATTGGCATAGGCTGTGACCAGGGCGCCGGGATCGGACACGGTCCAGGTGTCGAGCCAATGGATCGCACCGGGAAGGTCGTCGCGCAGGATCGGTTCGGCCTTGGTGAGCTCGCTGCCCGAGAGCGCGCGAAAATTCACGCCGAATTCGCGCCGGTCTTCCTCCGCCGTCTGGATCGCGAGGTCGAATGAAGCGGGGTCGCGATGCAGCACGCGATAGCCGGCGCGGCGGATCAGATTGTCGGCATGGGCTTCGCGGATCAGGACGTCGTGCTCGGGCGTCGCATAGGCGATCAGCCGCGCCCAGGCCTCGATCGCTTCGCGGTGCCGCTTCGGCGCCGAATGCCACCAGTAGCGGAGCAGGGGCTCGACATGGCGGTGCAGCGACGAGAAGCTGTAGCGCACGTCATTGGTGCGGCCGGTCGCAATCTTCAGGAGCGAGGCGAGGTCGCGCGGCATTGGATAGGGCCGCACGGCCTCCGCCTGGATCATTCCGGCATTGCCGTAGCTGGTCTCACGGCCGGGCTCCTTGCGGTCGACCAGCGTGACCGACCAGCCACGCTGCTGAAGGTGCAGCGCGGCGCCCACGCCCACCATGCCGCCGCCGAGAACGATTGCGCTTTGCATCGGATATGACCTCGCCAAATCAAAACCGCCCGGCTTGGCCGGGCGGTTTCATCTGGTTTTCCGTTTTACTCGCCGCCGCCGAACCGGCGTGACCACCAGCCGGCGCGACGCGGTGCCGTCGATGTTTCGGCCGCCGCTTCCGGTGCGGGTTCGGGCGCTGGTGGAGCAACCGGCTCCGGCGCTGATGCAACGGGTGCTGCGGGCTCGCTCTGGCTGCTGGACAGGAAGCTCACCTTTTCCCGGACCGTGGAGCGGCGTCGCCCGGCCTTGTCGTCGGCGGGTTCTTCCTCTGCAACAACGGACTGAGGCTGGGCCGGCGCTTCGGCTTGCAACTCGGCGCGTGGCTCAGGCTGAGCGACCTGCGGCTCGACAGTATCGATGTCTTCGGAATGCGCAATCGAGGGCGCAGCCTCGCCGCCGGACCCATCAAAGTCAGCAACTGCATCTGTCGCTTCCGGCGGCGCATTGGTAGTGAGCTCGTCGCCGATGGAGCCGGCGAGACCTTCCTCGCCACCACCGCGCCGACGGCGTCCACCACGGCGACCACGCCGGCGCCGACGATCGCTGGCGCCCTCCTGCTCGCCACGGGTCTGACCCGCCTGGTTCTCGCCTTCGTCGCCATCCTGCTCGGACTCGGAATCCTCTTCGGCTTCGCCGGCGACCGCAGCCGCCTCGGGAGGCGTGGGCGCGCTGTCCTCGCGAATTTCACCGTCGCGCTGGCCGCCACGGCCGCGGCGACGCCGGCGGCGCTTGCGGCGCTGGCCATCCTGCTCGGGTGCGGCATCGCCTGAGGCCTGCTCCTCGGCGAGACCCTCGGTCTCCTCGGTCTCGACCTCGGATTCCAGCTCCGGATCGAACTCCTCGTCGTCATAGGCTTCTTCGGCCACCGGCGGCGGGCTCGCAGCCGCCTGCGCCGCAAGCAGCGCCTTGGCGGCTTCGAGCGTATGCACCTGCTCGCCGCGGTCGATGAGGTAAGCCTGCGGTCCGCTGACGCTCGGGTCGGCGATGACCGCCAGGGTGACCTTGAAGCCGTTTTCGAGGTCGCGCAGATGACCGCGCTTGTGATTCAGCACGTAGAGCGCGACGTCGGTGCGGGTGCGGACCACGAGATTGTGGGTCGCGCCCTTCATCAGGATCTCTTCGAGGCCGCGCAGTAGCTGGAGCGCAACCGAGGACACCGAGCGCACGTGGCCGGTGCCGCCGCAATGCGGGCAGGGATCGGTCGAGCTCTCCAGCACGCTGGCCCGGATGCGCTGGCGCGACATCTCGAGCAGGCCGAAATGCGAGATGCGGCCGACCTGGATGCGCGCGCGATCCTGCCGCAGGCAGTCGGACAGCTTGCGTTCGACCGCGCGGTTGTTGCGCTTCTCGTCCATGTCGATGAAGTCGATGACGATCAGGCCGGCGAGGTCGCGCAGGCGGAGCTGGCGGGCGACCTCTTCGGCCGCTTCCAGATTGGTCTTGAGCGCGGTGTCCTCGATATGGTGCTCGCGCGTCGATCGGCCGGAGTTGACGTCGATCGAGACCAGCGCTTCGGTCTGGTTGATCACGATGTACCCGCCCGAGCGTAGTTGCACGGTCGGCGAGAACATCGCATCCAGCTGGCTTTCGACGCCCATCCGCGAGAACAGCGGCTGGCCGTCGCGATACTGCTTCACCGCGCTGACATTGGCGGGCATCAGCATCTTCATGAAGTCGCGCGCTTCGCGGTAGCCGGGGTCACCGGCGACCGAGATCTCGTCGATCTCCTTGTTGTAGAGATCGCGCAGCGAGCGCTTGATCAGCGAGCCTTCCTCGTAAACCAGCGTCGGGGCCTGCGACTTCAGCGTCAGGTCGCGCACCGTCTCCCACATCCGGATCAGGTATTCGAAGTCGCGCTTGATCTCGGGCTTGGTGCGGGCAGCGCCCGCGGTGCGCAGGATGATGCCCATGCCCTCGGGCACGTCGAGATCCTGCACGACCTCCTTGAGGCGAGAACGATCCTGGGCGCTGGTGATCTTGCGGCTGATGCCGCCGCCACGTGCGGTGTTCGGCATCAGGACGGCGTAGCGGCCGGCGAGCGAAAGATAGGTCGTCAGCGCCGCGCCCTTGTTGCCGCGCTCTTCCTTGACCACCTGCACCAGCATCACCTGGCGGCGCTTGATGACTTCCTGGATCTTGTACTGGCGGCGCGGACGGAAGGTGCGCTCCGGCACTTCCTCGAGTACGTCGTCGCCGCCGACGGATTCGACGACTTCCTCTTCGGTTTCCTCGCCGTCCTCGTCATCTTCTTCGTCGTCGTCCTCGGCTGTCGCTTCGGATTCGTGATGCGAAGCATCGGTGCTCTCGCCGGCTGCGTACACGGCATCGGCCGGTTCAGCGGCGGCGGTCACGGCTGCAGCGAGAGCCTCGGCGTGCGCTTCGGCAGCAACGGCCTCCTGCGGCTCGGCAGAGGTCTCGGCCGCGACCACGGGCTCGGCGCCGATTGCCGCGACAGGCGCGGGCGTCTCGTCGGCATGATCATGGTCGTGATGATCGTGCTCGCCGTCATGACCATGGTCGTCATGATCGTGATGGTGATCGTCATCATGGGCATGATGGTGATCGTCGTGATCATGTTCGCCATGATCGTGGTCGTGATGATCGTGGCCTTCGTGCTCGTCGTGATGCCCTGCATCGGCGTGCAGATGCTCGCCTTCATGCGAAGCGCCCGGCAGCGCCTCGCTCTCGACCGGCTGCGCCGTGGAATCGGTGCCCTCGACGATGTCGCTCCGGACCCGTTCGCCATGACCGCGGCGGCGGGCGTTGCGATGGCGCGAGCGACGGCGGCCGTGCGAGCGGTTCTCGCTCTCTTCTTCGGCTTCGCGATGGGCCTGTTCTTCGGCCTCGATCAGCGCCTGCCGGTCGGCGACCGGGATCTGGTAGTAGTCGGGATGGATTTCGCTGAAGGCGAGGAAGCCGTGGCGGTTGCCGCCATATTCGACGAAGGCGGCCTGGAGCGACGGTTCGACCCGGGTAACCTTGGCGAGGTAGATATTCCCGCGCAGTTGCTTGCGTTGCGCGGTCTCGAAATCAAACTCTTCGACGCGGTTGCCGCGGACCACGACGACCCGGGTCTCTTCCGGGTGGGTGGCATCGATCAACATCTTGTTGGGCATGTCTTAACTCTTGGCGGCGGCGGGCGCGATTCACCGTGGGCGCGATGTGCGCTGCCGGGTGACGCGACGGTCCACCTGATTCGGGGGTGAGGGGAAGGCCGAAACGCCGTCTCTCGCGCCTTGCCGAATCGGAAGCCGGAGGACCATTGCGGCGCGCGGGAGTTTCGCTCCGCAGCGTCGCGAATGGTCCTTCAGAATTCGTCGGCACAGTCTGGCGCATCAAGCGTCGGCCCGTATGAAACATCGGGCGGCGGAGCCGCCCCTTAATCAGTTGCTGCTGGCCAGGCATGGCGCGTGCGCGCTCGCCCTGGGATCAAAAACCGCTCCCTTGGGATTAAGGGATCGGGTAACGGGCCACGTCGCTGTCAAAACTGTCCCGGATACGCGAGTGGTAGCCGGGGACCGTCTGCCGCCGGGGCTTGCCCCGCTCCACCTCGCTGCCGCGCACCGCGCTGGTCTTAGAGGGGAACGGAAAAACGCTGGAATTCCCAAACCTTGGGAGTTCCGGCGCTGCACCGGGAGGCTGAATGCGACACAACCTGAAATTATTGGCCGTCAGCACGTCGTACATACGAGGAATGGGCCATCGGTGCAAGGGAGCGTCGCACGCCGGTCACAGTCAGCGAGTTTCGCGTCTCTGTCATTAAGGACTGATTAACCCTGTGGTTCTATTGCGTTAAAGAGGCTGCTCGGAGGCACGGAATCGGTGGCGAGCCGCACAAATCAACGGGTTTTGCTGGGATGTGCGCTGCTTTGCGCCGCAGCATTGCCATATGCCGATTCCTCGCGCCTGAGCGCTGCGGAAAGCCAGCCGCAACCCTCTGTTGCAGTAGCGAATTTTCCGATCGCCTCGGCAGCCCGGCTGGCCGGCGACGGCAAGCAGACCCGCTTCATTCTCGACCTCGACCAGACCATCAGCTTCCGCACCGCGACGCTTGCTGATCCCTACCGGGTGGTGGTCGACGTTCCCCAGGTCAATTTTCAACTGGCTCCGGACACCGGGGCCGGGCGGGGGCTGGTCAAGGCCTTTCGCTATGGGCTCGTGATGCCCGGCGGTTCCCGAATCGTGTTTGACCTGACGGGACCTGCCAAGATCGCCAATTCCTACGTGCTGGAGGCGGCCAACGGCCAGCCGGCCCGGCTCGTGCTCGAACTTGAGGAAGTCGATCGCGCTGCCTTCGTGCAATCGCCCGCCCCCGAAAACCGCCCCGAGCTGCGGCCGACGATCGCCGCCGCGACGCCGGCAACTGTTCCCGTTGTCGCGCCGGAGCCGGCGCAGCAGAAGCCAGGGGCGCCGGCTGACGGCCGTCCGGTCGTCGTGATCGATCCCGGCCATGGCGGCATCGACAACGGCACGCAGTCGAGCGGCGAAAGCGAAAAGAACCTGGTGCTGGCCTTTGGCCTGGCGCTGCGTGAGCGGCTGGAAAAGACCAGCAAATATCGCGTGGTGATGACGCGCGATGACGACACCTTCATTCCCCTCAATGACCGGACAAAAGTCGCCCGGACCCTCAAGGCCGCGCTGTTCGTCTCGATCCATGCCGATGCGCTGCCGCGCGCAGAAGGCGATGCGCAGGGCGCCACGATCTACACGCTGTCGGACAAGGCCTCCGACGCCGAGGCCGAGCGGCTGGCGGACGCGGAAAACCGCGCCGACGCGATCGCCGGCTTCAACCTCGCGGAGGAACCGACCGACGTCGCCGACATCCTGATTGATCTCACCCAACGTGAGACCCGCACCTTTTCAAACCGTTTTGCGCATCTGCTGATGGGCGAAATGAAGACGACGGTGCGGATGCACAAGCATCCCCTGAAGTCGGCCGGGTTCCGGGTTCTGAAAGCGCCGGACGTGCCGTCGGTGCTGGTCGAGATCGGATATGTCTCCAACAAGGGCGACCTCGAGCACCTCGTTTCCGAGGGCTGGCGGTCGCGGGCCGTGGGCTCGATGGCCCAGGCGATCGACGTGTTCCTGGCCAAACGGATGGCGACGGCCGGGTCGGGCAATTGAGAATGGAATGCAAGCCCCGCTGTTAAGCCCTAGTTTGGCCACAGCGCTCGCTTTATAAAAAACGACGCAGGGGGTTCCGGAATCGACGGGAATCCCGTTCGGCAAGCGTCTTTAGGTCCGGCATTGATGTGATTGCGTAGGCCGGTGAATTCGCGACGTGAGGATGGCGCCCGTTTTGGGCGCTTTGGGCTGATCCTGGGTTTGAACGGATAAACAGATAATGCGCTTGCTTGTGCGGTTCATGGGCTTCCTGTTCGCCGCGGGAACGGTGGTGTTCCTTGTCGGTGTCGGTGCCGTGGCGGGCCTGATCTGGCATTTCTCCAAGGACTTGCCCGATTACTCTCAGCTTCAGGATTACGAGCCGCCGGTGATGACCCGCGTGCACGCGACCGACGGTTCGCTGCTCGGTGAATACGCCAAGGAGCGGCGGCTGTATCTGCCGATCCAGGCGGTGCCGAAGCTCGTGATCAACGCGTTCCTCGCCGCTGAAGACAAGAATTTCTACGAGCATGGCGGCATCGACTACACCGGCATGGCGCGCGCCGGCCTGGTCTATATCCAGAATTACGGCTCCAACCGGCGTCCGCAGGGCGCCTCGACCATCACCCAGCAGGTCGCCAAGAACTTCCTGCTGACCAACGAGGTCTCCTTCGCCCGCAAGATCAAGGAAGCCTTGCTCGCGATGCGGATTGAGAAGACCTATTCGAAGGACAAGATCCTCGAGCTCTATCTCAACGAGATCTATCTGGGCCTCGGCGCCTACGGCATTGCGGCGGCCTCGCTGGTCTATTTCGACAAATCGGTGAACGAGCTTACCGTTGCGGAAGCGGCTTATCTCGCGGCGCTGCCGAAGATGCCGGCGACCCTGCATCCGGTGCGTAACCGCGACCGCGCGATCGAGCGCCGCAACTACGTGATCGACCGTCTCCAGGAGAACGGCTGGGTCAAACAGGCCGACGCTGACAAGGCGCGCAAGGAGCCGCTGGTCGTCACCAACCGTTCCAACGGCGCCCACACCTTCGCCGGCGAATATTTCGCCGAGGAGGTCCGCCGCGACATTTTCGAGCGCTATGGCGAGAAGAAGCTCTATGAGGGCGGCCTCTCTGTCCGCACCACGCTCGATCCGAAGATCCAGGTCATGGCGCGCAAGACCATGGTCACGGGCCTCGTGAACTATGACGAGCAGCAGGGCTATCGCGGCGCCATCAGCAAGCTCGATACATCGGGCGACTGGGGCGTGAAGCTCGCCGAGATCAAGTCGCTCTCGGATATCTCGCCGTGGCGCATGGCGGTGGTGCTGGAGACAAGTGACCAGTCGGCGCGCATCGGCTTCCAGCCGAGCCGCGAGCTCGGCGGCGCCGTCAGCAAGCAGCGCGAGACCGGCCTGATCACGCTCGATGGCGTCAAATGGGCGAAGGCGGCCCAGGGGCCTGCGAAGGGCAGGGCGGCGACGGCGGTGTCGCAGGTGCTCCAGCCCGGCGACGTGATCTATGCCGATCCGCTCTACAAGGACGGCCAGCCTGTCGAGGGCCAGTACCGGCTGCGCCAGATCCCCGAAGTGTCGGGCGCAATGGTGGTGATGGACCCCTGGACCGGCCGCGTGCTCGCCATGGTCGGCGGCTTCTCGTTCGACCAGAGCCAGTTCAACCGCGCCACCCAGGCCTACCGGCAGCCGGGTTCGTCGTTCAAGCCGATCGTCTATTCGGCCGCGCTCGACAACGGCTACACGCCCTCGACCGTCGTGCTCGACGCGCCGATCGAAATCGACCAGGGGCAGGGCGCAGGCGTCTGGCGGCCTGAAAACTTCTCGGTGAACAAATATCAGGGGCCCGTGACTCTGCGCAACGCGCTGCGGCAGTCGCTCAACACGGTGACCGTGCGCCTCGCGCAGGACATCGGCATGCCCTTGATTGGCGAATATGCGCGCCGCTTCGGCGTCTACGACGAGCTGCCGAACTATCTCTCCTACGCGCTCGGCGCCGGCGAAACCACGGCGATGCGCATGGTCACGGCCTATTCGATGCTCGCCAACGGCGGCCGCCGCGTGAAGCCGACCTTGATCGACCGGATCCAGGACCGCTACGGCCACACCATCTTCAAGCATGACCAGCGCGAATGCCGCGGCTGCGATGCGCCGGGTGGCTGGAAGAACCAGCCCGAGCCGCAGCTGATCGACCGCCGCGAGCAGGTGCTGGATTCCATGACCGCCTATCAGATCACCGAACTGTTGGAAGGCGTGGTCCAGGCCGGTACCGCGACCGTCGTGAGGGAAGTCGGCAAGCCGATCGCCGGCAAGACCGGTACCACCAACGAGGCCAAGGACGCCTGGTTCGTCGGCTTCTCGCCGGATGTCGCGGTCGCCATCTATATGGGCTACGACAAGCCGCGTCCGCTTGGCAAAGGCAACGCGGCGACCGGCGGCCATCTGGCAGCCCCCATCGCGCGCGATTTCCTCAAGCTTGCGCTCGCCGACAAGCCCGCTGTTCCCTTCAAGGTGCCGGCCGGCATCAAGCTGATCCGCGTCGTCGCCAAGACCGGCATGCGCGCAGGTCCCGGCGAGACAGGTGGAACCATCCTCGAAGCCTTCAAGCCGGGCACGGCGCCGCCGGACAATTACTCGGTCATCGGCGTTGCCGATGCCGACGGGCGCATCCCGGCGTCGCAGCAGCAGCAGCCGGATTCCGGCTTCTTCATGCGGCCGGGCACCGGCGGGCTGTACTAGCGGATAACGCCGCAGACAGACGAGGCGGGCGGTTGCGCTTTGCAGCCGCCGCCGCTACATCGGCGTTGCAATCAGACGCGGGAACAATTCCGCGAGAGCAGAGAACGACATGCGCGCCGAAATCGAACGGTTGGTAGAAGAGATCAAGCAGTCAGTCGGGCTGCTGAGGAGGCATCTTTGACGTCGAGAAATCGACGGCGCGCCTCGCTGAGCTGAACAAGCTCGCAGAAGATCCCAATCTCTGGAACGATCCCCAGAAAGCCCAGAAGCTGATGCAAGAGCGGACCTCGCTTGAGGATTCGCTGTCTGGCATCGGCAAGGTCGAGCAGCAGCTCGAAGACGATATCGGTATGATCGAGCTCGGCGAGGCCGAGGGCGATGCGGGTGTCGTCGCCGAAGCTGAAATTGCGTTGAAGAATCTCAAGAAGGAAGTCGCGCGGCGCGAGCTCGAGGCGCTGCTGTCGGGCGAAGCCGATCGTTTCGATTCCTATCTCGAAGTCCACGCCGGCGCCGGCGGTACCGAGAGCCAGGACTGGGCGCAGATGCTGCTCCGCATGTACTCGCGCTGGGCCGAAACCCACGGCTTCAAGGTCGAAGTGCTCGAAGAATCCGACGGTGAAGAGGCCGGCATCAAGTCGGCGACCATCCAGGTCTCCGGCCACAACGCCTATGGCTGGCTGAAGACGGAGGCCGGCGTGCACCGGCTGGTGCGGATCTCGCCATACGATTCCAATGCGCGCCGGCACACCTCGTTCTCGTCGGTCGCCGTGTTTCCCGTTATCGACGACAGCATCAAGATCGATATCAAGGAATCTGACGTCCGCGTCGACACCATGCGCTCGGGCGGCGCCGGCGGCCAGCACGTCAACAAGACCGAATCTGCGGTGCGGCTGACGCATATTCCGTCCGGTGTCGCGGTGGTCTGCCAGGCCGGCCGCTCCCAGCACAAGAACCGCGCGCAGGCGTGGGATATGTTGCGCGCGCGGCTTTACCAGATCGAGCTGAAGAAGCGCGAGGAGAGGGCCGCCGCCGACCAGGCCGCCAAGACCGACATCGGCTGGGGCCACCAGATCCGCTCCTACGTGCTCCAACCCTACCAGATGGTGAAGGACCTGCGCACGGGCGTGCAGACCTCGGACACTTCGGGCGTGCTCAACGGCGAGCTCGACGACTTCATGGCCGCGACGCTGGCGCAGCGCGCCTTCGGCACCGTGACCGGTGAGATCGAGGACGTGGATTAGCCATGACCCGCGTCGCCTTCATCGGGCTTGGACGGATGGGCCACGGCATGGCCGGCCGCTATCTCGATGCCGGCTTCACGGTGACGCTCTGGAATCGCAGCAAGGCCAAGGCGGAAGACCTGATCGCGCGCGGTGCACATTGGGCGACCTCGCCTGAGGATGCGGCCATCGATGCCGACGCGGTCGTGACCATGGTCGCCGATGACGAAGCTTCGCGGGCGGTCTGGCTCGGGCCCAAGGGCGCGGCCAAGACGGCGAAGGCCGGCACCATCGCGATCGAATGCTCCACCGTCTCCTATGACCACGCGCGCGAGATGGGCCGCGAGCTCAACGCGCGGGGGCTCATTTATATCGACTGCCCGGTCACTGGACTGCCGGATGCGGCAGCTAGCGGAAAGCTGACGCTGCTGGCCGGCGCCGATGCGGCCGATCTCGAGCGCGCGCGGCCGTTCCTCGAACCGATCGGCTCGACCATCCGCCATTTCGGCGCCGTCGGTTCCGGCACGGTCTACAAGCTTATCAACAATCTCATGGGCGCGATTCAGATCGCCGGCCTCGCCGAGGGGCTGGCGATCGCCGAGCAGGCCGGGCTCGACATGAACCTCGTGCTGGAATCGATCCAGGCCGGCGTGGCCGCAAGCCCCCAGGTGCAGCGTCACTCCAAGCGCATGGTTGCCCGCGACTTCAGCGGCGCGACGTTCACGGCGGCGCTCCGGCACAAGGACGCCGCCTATGCCGTCATACTTGCCGAGAGCCTGCTCGCGGACAAACCGCTGGTCGCACGCGCTGCGGTCGAGTCCTATGCACGGGCAACAGCCGCCATGCCTGACGACGACGAAGGCAAGATGATCGAGCTGGTGTCGCGGCCGAAGAAGCCGTCCTAGCCGGCATCGACATGGGGCAGCCTCGTTCAGAACGTGGTCTCGGCATTGCCCTCGTCATCGCCGCCGCGATTGCCTGGAGCACGGCGCCGTTCTTCACGCGGCTGCTGCCGTTCGATCCCTGGACCATCCTGTTCTGGCGCGGCCTGTTCGGCGGCAGCCTCATCACGGTGATTCTCGTCCTGATGCAGGGGCCCGCGGCTCTCCGGCAGCTGGTGGTGCCGGGACGCGGCGGCTTGCTCGTCGCCTCATTGTCCACGCTCGGCATGGTCTCCTTCATCCCCGCGCTTCAGATGACCAAGGTGATGAACGTGGCCGTGCTGATCGCCATGCAGCCCTTCGTCGCGGCGGCACTGGCGTGGCTGTGGCTTGGGGAGGCCGCGACATGGCGCACGCTGATCGCGAGTCTTGTCGCCTTCGCCGGTGTGGCGATCACAGTCGGTGGCGTCGAAGCCGGCGCCGATGTCGGCGGCGTTGCTCTGAGCTGCCTCATGGTGCTCGCCATCTCGGCCATGACGGTTGTCATTCGGCGCCACCGGCAGACGTCGATGGTCGCTGCGGCGGCGCTGTCGAATTTCCTGGGAAGTCTTGTCAGCCTCCCGTTCGCCCGCGACATCATGCATGTGGACGGAAGCCACCTCGCTATCCTCGCGATGTTCGGCTGCCTTCAGGTCGCGCTCGGCCTGACCTTCTACATGCTCGGCTCGCGCTTGCTGCCCTCAGGGCAGGCCTCCCTGATCGCGACGCTGGAAACGCCGCTGATGCCGTTCTGGATCTGGGTCGCCTTTCGGGAGATCCCGGCCGTTCATGCCCTCATCGGCGCTGCCCTGGTGATCGGGGCGGTGGTTGCCGATATCGCTGGGGACGCCCGGTCGCGCCCGCCGTCCTGATCAATGTCGTCTGGCCGGAAATCGGGTGGCAATGCCCGTTGTGCTGTTATAGGCGGCGGTCTCGGCCATTGATGTGAGACGCCATGTCCCCGAACGACAACCGGATCGATGCGCGAGACTGGTCGCTGCTCGCCGTGCTCTCGGTCCTCTGGGGTGGATCGTTCTTCTTCAACGGCGCGGCGCTGCGGGAATTGCCGCCGCTCACGCTCGTGTTCCTGCGCGTCGCGCTCGGCGCGGCCATTCTCCTGCCGCTGCTCCGGATTCAGGGCATCAGCTTTCCCAAGGGCGTGACGGGCTGGAAGCCGTTCGTCGCGATCGGGCTGCTCAACAACGTCATTCCATTCTCGCTGATCGTGATCGGCCAGACTTTCATTCCGAGCGGGCTGGCGTCGATTCTGAATGCCACCACGCCGCTGTTCACGGTGATGGTGATGGCGGCGGCCAGGGAAGAGGCGTTGCAGGTGCGGCGCGTGGCTGGCGTGGCGTTGGGGCTCGTTGGGGTGATCATCCTGAGGGGCTGGGGCGTTGAGTCGCGCACCGGGCAGGAGATCGGCATTCTGCTCTGCCTCGGCGGCGCGTTCAGCTACGGTCTTGCGGCGCTGGCGGCGCGGCGCCTGCTGAAGGATTCGCCGCCGCTTGGCACCGCCACGTTTCAACTGATGGCGTCCACGGTGATGATGGCGATCGTCGCCGGCGCGATGGAACAGCCGTGGCGTCTGCCGATGCCGGGTCTGACAACCTTGCTCGCGGTGCTAGGTCTCGCCGGCCTGTCGACCGCGCTCGCCTATATCGTCTTCTTCCAGATCCTGCGGCGTTCGGGCGCGACCAACGTCATGCTGGTGACGCTGCTCATTCCCGTGACTGCTATCCTCCTGGGGTGGTTGGTGCTGGGGGAGCCGATTTCCATGCGTGAGATCGGAGGCGCAATCGTCATTGGCAGCGCATTGCTCGTGATCGACGGGCGGGCTGCGAGGATGCTGCAGCGCGTCGGGTAAGTTCCAGACCTTGCGTTTCACGTTGCGGAAAATCCTGCCGCTTGCCAGCCGCGGGCCGCCTTGCGACACTCTCTCAAAATAAGAATGACAAAATATAGGGGAGAGAACGATGCCGGGTCGTCGCGAAAACCTTGCTGCCCTCGCCATGCTTGTTGCCGGAGTGCTCGCCACGACACCGGTCGCGGCGCAGAAGAAATACGATCCCGGCGCCAGCGACACCGACATCAAGATCGGCAATATCATGCCCTATAGCGGGCCCGCGTCGTCCTATGGCGTGATCGGAAAGACCGAGGCCGCGTTCTTCAGGATGATCAACGACCAGGGCGGGATCAACGGCCGCAAGATCAACTTCATCAGCTATGACGACGGCTACTCGCCGCCGAAGGCGATCGAGCAGGCGCGCAAGCTCGTCGAGAGCGATGAGGTTCTGCTGATCTTCCAGGCGCTCGGCACGCCCTCGAACTCCGCGATCATGAAATACATGAACGCCAAGAAGGTGCCGCAGCTCTTCGTCGCCTCCGGCGGCACCAAATTCGGCGATCCCAAGAATTTTCCGTGGACCATGGGCTTCCAGCCGAACTACCAGAGCGAGGGACGCATTTACGCGAAGTATATCCGGGACAACTTCCCGAACGGCAAGATCGCGGTGTTCTGGCAGAACGACGATGCTGGTAAGGATCAGTTCAAGGGTCTGAAGGACGGGCTTGGCGACAAGGCCAGCATGATCATCGCCGACAAATCCTACGAGGTCAGCGATCCCTCGATCGACTCGCAGATCGTCGCCCTGCACGATTCCGGCGCCGACATCTTCTTCTCATGGGCTGCGCCGAAAGGTTCCGCGCAGGCGATCCGGAAGGTCGGCGAGCTCGGCTGGAAGCCAAAGTTCTTCCTCGCGAACACTGCGACCTCGGTCGCCTCGGTGCTGAAGCCCGCCGGGCTCGACTATTCCAAGGACATCATCTCGACCATCTATCTGAAGGACCCGACCGATCCGACCTGGGACAAGGACCCGGCCGTGGTGAAATGGCGCGAGTTCATGGACAAATATTATCCCGACGGCGACAAGGCCAATTCCAACAACGTCTATGGCTATGTGCAGGCCGAGGCGATGGCGCAGGTCCTCAAGCAGTGCGGCGACACTCTCACCCGCGACAACGTAATGAAGCAGGCCGCGAACCTGAAGGATTTTCACACCGATCTGATGCTGCCCGGCATCATGGTCAACACCTCGCCGGACGATTATTTCCCGATCGAGCAGATGCAGCTGATGCGCTTCAACGGGCAGGCCTGGGAGCTGTTCGGCGACGTCATCACTGGCGAAGTCGGCCACGAGCGCAGCCAGTAAGTCAGGACTGGCTGCCGGCTTTCGCCTTCAACGCCATGCCGCCAGCCACGCCGACGCCGAGCACATAGATCCAGCCCTCGTGGAAATCGAACAGGTGCGAGTTCAGAAGCGAGCTCGCAATGTTCTGCACGACGACGACGAGCCCGATCCAGGCGGCAAGACCGTCGCCTGTAAACAGGCGAAGATGGGCGATCCACATGGCGTAGAGCAGCACGACGCCCAGCAGCCCCCATTGGACCGCTATGTTGAGGGTCTGGTTGTGCGGATTGCTGACGATCTCGGCGTCGAGGCCGCTCTCGCCCGTAGCGGCGCGTTCGAACTGCCGCTTGATCGAACCGGTGCCATGGCCGAGCAGGGGCGCCTCGGCAACGGCCGAGGCCGATTTGCGCCAATAGGTCAGACGCTGTGCGGTGGAGGCGCGGCTGATGTCCTCACGCCCGTGCCGGTACTCGACGGCGATATCGGTGATGCGCTGGCGCAGATAAGGCGACGTCGTCCAGGCCAGCGCGCTCGCGGCGACGGCGCCCGCGAGCAGGAGCAGCGTGGCGCGCCGACTTAGATGCTGCCAGGCGAACAGTGCCAGCAGCACCGCGATACAGAGCAACGCCGTGCGGGCGGAGGCGACGAACACCATGTTGGTGACGAACAGCAGGATGAGTGCCAGGCAGGTGGCTGTGCCGATCACGCTTCCGCCGCGCCAGAAGCTCAGCGCCGGCAGCGCGAGCGCGAAGGCGCACAGCGTGAACTCCTGGCTCTGGTCGATGTAGTTCTTGACGGGAACGCCGGCCGACGCGGTCGCGGTCAGTTTCCAGGCGGGATCGAGCAGCACGATCCAGGAGAAGACCGCAAGCAGCGCGCAGGAGACGAGAAAGGCGAGGCAGACCTGGAAGCCGCGCTCGGATCGCGAGAAATGATGGAGCAGCGGCGGAATCAGCACGAGCTTTGCGACGGGCTTGATCGCATGCAGCCGATCCGCCCACGCGGCGTCCGACCACAGCGTGCCGACGAGTGCGAGCAGCAGCAATGCGAAGGGCAGGGCAAGAGCGGGCCGCGCCAGGCTGTGCGCATAGTCGCGCCAGTCGATGGTCGGCGTCACCGCGATCAGCCAGAGCCCGACCAAGATCGAAGGCGCCGTAGTCGACCACGGCAGCGACGCTGCGATCATGGCGGCGAGCACATCGGCGGCCCGGATCAGTATGGCCGAGCTCTGCCAGGGCTGCGCATCGGCGGGACCAACCCACGCTGTGGGTTCGGCAGTCACGCGGATAGGCCTATTGCGCGGCGACAAGGCGTTCCGGGGGCACATATTGCCCGAGGAAATCGCGGGCCTGGGTCTGGTAGCCGAACCGCTCGGCAAGCTCATGCCGTCGGGCGCGGATCCTGCCGCGGCATTCCTCCTGCCGCGCCAGGACGCGGGTGACGGAGGCCACGATCGACTCGGTCGCAAACGGATCGAAATAGTCGGCGAGCTCGCCCGCGACCTCGCGGAACACCGCGATGTCCGAGCATAGCACCGGCGTGTTCGCGGCCAGCGCCTCGATGATCGGCACGCCAAAGCCTTCGGCGAAGCTGGGCATGATCAGGCCGTGCGCCTCCGCGATCAGCGCTGCCTTCTCGTGCTCGTCGACATAGCCCGCGAAGCGGACATTTTGCGGAAGATTGCGCATCCGGCTGATCTGGCCGGCATAGCCGATCACGACGAGATCGGCATGGGGGATGTTGCGGAAGGCACGAATGACAGTGGCGACGTTCTTGCGTGGCTCGTTCGATACGATGACGACGAAGCTCGGCCGCCCCGGACGCCCCGACGGGGCTGGGAGGTTCAGGACATCCGGGGCGTCGAACCGGGTGCGGGGATACACGACCCGCGCCGGTAGGTGTGCAAATTGCGGCAACAGTTCCCTGAACCGCATCATGCTATAGTTTGAAACGAAGGCGAGCTCGTCGGCCTGACGCAGGCTGGTGAGGAGCCGCGACAGGAACAGCCGCGTTGCGATGTCGCCGAGCTTGAGATCGGTGAGCGGCAACAGATCATGCACGACGCAGATCACCTTGGCGTTTGGCCTGCGCCTGATCGCCACCCGCGTCGGCGTGTCCACGACGATGACGTCGTAATCGCGTGCGTCGATCCGTGGCGGCGGCAGCAGGAAGAAGGCCGAGGAGTCCTGGTAGCTGTAGAAGCCGGGCTCGAGCTGAAAGTCGCGGAACAGTTCGAGGTGCCCCAGATCCGGCGGGATGTATTCGAGCGCCGCAGTCTTGTTCTCGATCAGCCGCGCGTGCAGCCCACGCAGGCCGATCGCGCGCAGGAAGCAGACGGCGTAGTCCAACGATATGGACGTGGTGGCCTTGTGACGGAACCAGTCGAACGTGCGCCGCACGCCGCTGCGCGTTACCGGCTCGCTCATGTTGATCTCGTCGAGGAACCGATAAAGAGCGAGCAGCTCGATGTTACGCGACTGCGCCGGAAAGAGCTTTGTGCGCCGCTCGCGTCGGCGCAGCTTGCGGTAACGCCGCGTGGTCTCGACCAGCAGCGTGAGTTCGTGGCCCTCGGCCGCGAGCGAGCGCATCAACTCGCGCGTGAAATGGAAGATGCCGCGCTTGTGGTTGGGTTCGCCGAGCGCTTCGGACACGACAAGGATGTTCTGCTTCATGCGCGTTTCTCGATCAGCTCGAAGGGAAGTGGGGACGGCGACTCGACGGTGACGGTCGAGCCAATACGGCCGTGATCGAGATTGATGATGCTGGTGCAGGTGCGGCGCAGCAGCGGCTGGTCGTGCGAGGCGATGATCACGATCGCAGCCTGCGAGACCAGGTTTTGCAGCCGCTTCTCGGCCTTCTCCGCAAAGTGCTCGTCGACCACGCTCAGCCATTCGTCGAGCAGGAGGATGTCGGCCGGAAAGGCGGTGGCGGTCGCGAACAGCACGCGCATCAGCATGCCCGAGGAGAACATCCGCAACGGCAGCCGCTGCATGCGCGCCTCGAGCTCGGTGAAAGCCCAGATCTCGTCGATCACGGCGCGCGTCGGCTTGCGCCCGCTGATTCGCAACAGAAGGGTGATGTTGTCCTCCGCGATGAAGTCGAGATTGACCCCGGCATTCAGGCCGAGCAACGGCACGATATTGCCCCTGATTCCGACTGAGCCGCTGCTCGGCGGATAGACGCCGGCGATCAGCCGCAGCAGCGTCGATTTGCCGGAGCCGTTGGGGCCGGCAAGCCCGATGCGCGCGCCCGCCGCGGCCTCTATCGTGACGTTGTCGACGGCGCGGATGATCCGCATCTCGCCCTGCTCGCGGATGAGGTGGCCGAGCAGCCGCCGCTTCAGCGAGAAGTCGTAGGCGCCGTAGAGGGGATAATCGAGGCAGACGTTGCGCAGGCTGATCGAGGCCATCGGTCAGATCCAGAACGCGGCTTTGCGCAGGTGGACCAGCGTCAGCACGCTCGCACAGATCAAGAGCGCCAGAGTCACCAGCACATAGACGATGCTGGTCGCATCGACGTGGCCGCCGGCGAGCGGCTCGCGCCACACCGCAAACAGATGCGTCAGCGGGTTGAGCCGCATCACGGTCGAGCGATGATTGATCATCTCGGCAGACCAGATCACGGGCGAGGCGAGAAAGGCGAGCATCAGCGTGGATTCGATGATTGGCTTGAGATCACGATAGCGCGTCGCCAACGCGCCGAGGACGAGGCTCAGGGCGAAGGTGCAAGTCACGAACAGCAGGAGGCCGGGCATGGCTGCGAGCGCGCCGGAGAGATCGTGCGGCGAGAGCAGCAGCCAGAGGATCAGCGGCACGCAGGCGTTATGCAGCGCGAACAGCCCCTGGCGGAAGGTGCATTGCAGGAGGAAGATGACCGGCGGCAGCGCGCGGTCGCGGATCAGGCTCGCCGAGTTCTGGAGTGCCGTGGTGGCGTCGAGCACGACGCTGTTGAGGAAGGTCCAGGCTGTCATCGACAGCGCCAGCATGGGCAGCCGCGCCATCATGTCGGCGTTCGACATCTGGCCGATCACCGAACCAAGCACCGCGACCACGATCGCCATCTGGAGCGACATCCAGAACGGGCCCAGCAGCGAGCGCACATAGCGGTGGCGCATGTCGGACCAGGCCAGGGCCGCGGCAATCCGCAAGCTGTCCAGCCAGCCAGTGGCCTGAGGCGTCTCACCGGCGGGCGCCACTTCATTGCAAGGCGCGGTGACGGCTGCGCGGTAGACGCTCTCCATGCCTTCCTTGAAGGTCGTGGCGGAATAGCGGGTCACAGCGCGTGTCCGGGCCGAAAGCCCCATGCGGCGGCGGCGCTCGGGATCGCCGAGCAGGGTGTCGATGGCCTCGCCGAGTTTCTCGGCGTCGCCCGGCGGCACGGTGATCGCCTCCATGCCGTGGCGGGCGACACGCGGCACCGCGGTATCGAGCGCCGTATTCACCACGGGGCGGCCGGCAGCCATGGCCTCGAGCTGAACCAGGCCAAAAGTTTCGGCATTGGTGACGGATGGCATCGCGAAGACGTCGGCGAGGCACATCAGCTTGATGCGCTCGCAGTCGTTGACGGAGCCAAGCAGGCGGACGCGCTCACTGAGGCCGAGATCGCGGATCAGTTGCTCGAGCCGGGGCCGCTCGGTCCCTTCGCCGATGATCCAGACCTCGAACTGGCGGTTGACCGCGGCGCGGATCAGCACGTCGAACCCCTTGTAGGGCACGAGCCGGCCGCAGGCCAGCACGAGCCGGCCGCGATCGTTGACGTGATGCGGCTCGATCTTCGGCCAGTCGTAGACCGTGGTGTCGATGCCGAACGGCACGACATGGCATTTGTCTTCGAATTCCCGCAGCAGCGGCGCCTCGTCGACCAGCACGCGGTCGGAGACGATGATCGCCTTGGCGCGGCGCAGTGTCCGCCGCATCAAGGGCTCGACGAACCAGCGCAGGCCGGCATGGCTGACGATGTCGGCGTGCCAGTGCACGACCAGCGGCCGCTTGCGGCCGAACCCGAACGCGAAAACGAGGTCGGCGAGCGGGAAGGGCGCGTGCAGCGCCAGCAGATCGTGCTCCGCGATCCTTCGCCAGAGCCGCCACGGATAGGTGGGGGCGGCCGGCAGCGACATCACATTGCCGAACGAGCGGACGCGCTCGACCTCGACGTCATCGATGATCTCGCGGCGCTCGCCCGACTGCGAGCAGACCAGCACGGCGGAGGCGAAGGTTTCCCGCAGGCTCGTGCAGATGTCGCGGATCACGGTGAGCGTGCCGCCGAACAGGTCGGGATAGTAGATCTTGAAGATGTGCAGCACCGACGGGCGGCGCGGAGATTCGCTGGCGTTGTTCATGATGGCGATCAGCCTGCGAGGAGTGCTGCGACGAACGGTGCGGCCAGCACCGAGATGAAGATCACGCCCCGCACCAGAGCCGGCAGCATCGGCTCGATCAGGCTGTGACGGCCGTGGTCGAGCATTGGAACAGCACGCGGTGCACTGGAAATGCGGGCCAAGCGGTCGGCCATGGTCAATGTCCCTTCAAGTCGCGCCCTCAGTGGCCTCTCGTATATGTGGGAAAATTTACCACGTCAATCGGCAAATGGAAAAAGTGGGATTGTGTCCCACGCCAGGCATCGCTACAATTCAGACATGAATGCCAAGCCCGGGTCCAAAGCGGCGGCGCCACAGCCGAACGCCGCCGCAAAGCTGCACGCGCCGCTGGCGCGGCTGCTGCGCCCGTTGGTGCGGCTGTCCATTCGCAGCGGCATGACGTTCCCGGCGCTGGCGCAATTGCTCCGCGAGCTCTTCGTCAACGTCGCCGAGCATGATTTCGCGCTCGAAGGAAAAGAGCAGACCGACAGCCGCGTCAGCCTGTTGACCGGGATTCACCGCAAGGAGGTGGCGCGGCTGCGCGGCGCCGGCGCGCCCGTGCACGAGACGCCGGCTGCGTTGTCGCTGACGAGCGCTGTGATCGCGCGCTGGCTGGCCGCGCCGGAATTCACCGATGCGAGGGGCGAGCCGCTGCCGCTGCCGCGCACCGCCGAAGGTGACGCGCCATCGTTCGAGCAACTGGTCGCCTCCGTCACCAAGGACGTGCGTCCGCGCGCTGTGCTCGACGAATGGGTCGACCGCAGGCTCGTCAACATCAACGAGGCTGACGAGATCGAGCTGGTCGAGGCGGCCTTCGTCCCGAGCGGCGCGGACGACAGCAAGTGGCATTATCTCGGCCGCAATCTGCACGACCATATTGCCGCCGCCGCCGAGAACGTGTCGGGGCCGGCGCCGCGCTTCCTCGAGCGCGCCGTTCACTACAACAACATCTCGCCGAAGCTCGCGAAGCGTCTCGAGGCGCGCTCGCGCGAGCTCGCGATGGACGCGCTGAAGACTGCCAACCGCGAGGCGAATCGCGCGCTCGCCAAGGACAAGGGCGGCGACGCCCGCTGGAATTTCGGCATCTACATCTACAGCGAGGATGCTGATAAGGAGGGCGACGGCAAGGAGACCGGAAAGGAAGGCGGCAAAGAGGGCAGTTCCTCATGAGCCGGCCGCCGCTCATCTCCCGACGTCTGCTGCTGACAGGGTTTTGGCTCGCCGGAACAGCGATTGCGCGAGCGCAGGTCAGGCGCGGCACCGACCAGGGTATCGGCGGCACCGGAATCACGCGCGGCGATGATCACGGCATCGGCGGCACCGGCATCGTCGGCGTGATCCAGCGTTTCGGCAGCATCTTCGTCAATGGCGAGCGCGTCACCTATGCGAACGACGTGCCGGTGCGAATCGACGGCGAGGCGGCCAGCCCCAAGGCGCTGCGCATCGGCCAGCTCGCGCGCGTGGTGGCGACGCGGCAGGCCGACGGCACGTTCGTCACCCGCAACATCGCGATTGCGAGCGAGGTCTCGGGCCCGATCGAATCGGTGAAGGGCAATGAGCTGACGGTTCTCGGCCAGAAGATCGTCGCGAGCGGCAAGGAGAGCAAGCTGCGTGCGGGCACGCAGGTGGCGGTCTACGGCTTGCGCCGCACCGACGGCGTGATCGTCGCAAGCCTCGTCGAACCGCGCCACGATGCAGCCGAACGCGTCACCGGTCTGGTCGAGCGCGGGCCGGACGGCCTGCGTATCGGCGGGCTGAAGGTGAACGGGGTCGATCCCTTGCTCGTCGGCCAGCGCGTCCAGATCGAGGGCAGCACGAGACAGGGCGCGATGCAGGCCGCACGCACGCGCATCGATGATTTTTCGGATCTCGTTGGCGCCAGCCGGCTCTCGATCGAGGCCTATGTGCAGCGTGCGGGTTCGAGCCTCCAACTCGGATCCGGGCTCATCGCCCATGACAGCTCGCGCTTTGGGCCGGCGGCGGGCGAAGCGCGCATGGTCGTCAACGGCGTGTTCGATCGCTCTCGCGGCCTTCAGATCGACTCCGCCCAGGCTGTCGGCCAATTCCCGGGATCGCCGACGCAGGCGCCGGGTGGCGCAAGCAATCCCAACCGGTCGTCCGGCGGCTCGATCCTGCATCCGAATCGCAGCAGCACCACTCCGAGCGGCAGCCAGCCCGGCCCGGCTGGCGGGCCTGCGCCGGGATCGAGCCCTGGTGCAAATCCCGGCTCCGCGCCGACAGGACCGAGCGGCCCATCGGGTCCCGGCGGTCTTGGCTCGCCCAGCGGCGGGCCCATGGGCCCCGGTGGTGGAATGGGTGGTGGTGGCTTCGGTGGTCCCGGCGGCGGGATGGGCGGCGGCCGGCGCTAGAAGCACGCCACGCCGAAAGCGCGCGACGCGGGATCTAGCCCGCGCTGAGACGCACGCCGGCGCGCAAGAACTTCTGCGGATCGACCGCTTCGCCGTCGATGCGGGTTTCGTAGTGCAGATGCGGGCCGGTCGAACGTCCGGTCGAGCCGACGAGCCCAACCACCTGACCGATCTTCACGATCTCGCCGACCTTGACGTTGATCTCGGAGAGATGGCCGTAGCGGGTCGCAAGTCCATTGCCATGATCGACCTCGATCATGCGGCCGTAACCGCCGGACCAGCCGGCCGAAACGACCTTGCCATTGGCGGTGACGCGCACGGGATCGCCGGTCGAGGCGCGGAAGTCGAGGCCGGTATGCATCGCGGGCCGGCCGAGGAACGGATCGCTGCGCACGCCGAAGCCGGAGGTGAACTCGACCTCGCCGATGACCGGCTTGCGATAGGGCACCAGCGCCAGCGTGCGGTTGAGCCGGTCCATGTCGGCGCGGGTGAGGTTGATGCGATAGAGCTGTTTCTCGAACGGCCCGGCGTTGGCATTGAGTTTGACGGGAACAAAAGGACCGCCCATGGAGGTTCGCGGCACAGCGGCCTCGAGATTGGCGATGTTCAGGCCGAGATCGCTGACGACGCCGCGCATCCGCCGCATCCGTGAATCCATGCCTTCCTCGACGGCGTTGAGCGTCGCGATCTGGCGGCGCTCGACCTGGTCAAGCGAGGTCGTGAGTCGGACCAGGACATTGTCGAAACCCTGGTTCTTGGCGAATTGGTTGACCGGCGGGGCCATGATGGTCGGAGCACGCGATTCGAGCCGCGCTTCGCGATCGGGCGGTGCCACGAAGATCACGGTATCGCTGATCGGGGACGGCTTTGGCGTACCCTGCGTCGTGGTCTGGGCCGTGTCACCGCGTTGCGGCGCCGAGCGAGGGATGGATCCCGTCACGTCGGGCATGGCGCCGAGCGCCGTGGCCCGGGACTCCAGCGCCGTCTGGCGCTTCATGATCTGGTCGAGCTTCTGGTCGAACTGCTCCTGGTCCAGCAATTGCCGGCTGGTGGTGCGGTCGACCTTGGCGCGCAGCTCCGCGATGCGGTCCTCATAGGCATATTGCATCTCGGCCTGCCGGGCGATCAGTCGGGTCAGGACGTCGTCGCGGAAGGCGAAGTAAGTGGCGGTCGCAGCCGACCACAGCCCGAGCAGCACGACTGTGCCGACCACGATCCAGAACACCACAGGTCCCAGGCGAACCTGCTTGCCGTGATGCACGATGGTGTAGGCGTCGTCCGTGGCGGGCAGGGGAATCGCGGCAGCCGCCGCAGCGGCAGGACGGCGATGGAAGGACCGTCCGTGGTCGTGGGAATGATGTTGGGCGTACTGCGAGTATTGGGCAGAACTTTTCGACATCGGCACTCCCGCGCCGGTCGGAACGGTTCCTTGCGGCCTAATTGCCGCAGCAATCTGGGCTGGTCATGGTTAATTTTCCGGAAACGGGAACGCGCGAATTTAACGGGCTGGTTAAAGACTTCTTGCCGCTGCTAGCACCTCGTCGGCGTGGCCGTCGACGCGGACATTGCGCCAGACCTTGGCCACCTTGCCATCGGCCCCGATCAGCACCGTAATGCGAAGAATCCCGAGGAATCTCTTGCCATACATGGATTTTTCGCCCCAGGCCCCATATGCCTCGAGCATCTCATGCTGCTCATCCGAGATCAGGGGGATGCCGAGACTATGCTTGTCTCGGAACTTCTCCTGGGCCTTTAACGGATCGGCGGAGACGCCGAGCAGCGCGGTGCCGGCCGCGGCGAACGCGTCCTTGAGCCGCGTGAAGTCGATCGCCTCGCGGGTGCAGCCGGGCGTGTCGGCGCGGGGATAGAAAAACAGGACGAGCTTCTGACCGGCGTGATCAGCCAGCGTCACCACGCTGCCGCCATCGCGGGGAAGGCGGAAGCCAGGAGCCTTGTGGCCCTCGGCCAGGGCAGGTGCGGAGGCGGCCGGCTTAGAGGTCTTTTCAGAAGATTTTAACCGTTTCGATGCGGCCTTATGCGATGCTGCTTTTACGTTTGTCTTGCTTGATTTGCCGGCCGATGCCCGCTGTGTTTTCGCCGGGCCTGTTTGAGTCGATGCCCGTGTATTCGGGGCCTTCTTTTTATCCGTCGGACTGCCGGAGGGCGTTTTGGACGATTTCTTTCGGGATTTCTTGGACATACGCCTTCCTTTCGTCGCTTTCGGCGGGTCAACCAAAGCGGTATTGCAGCTCTCGTCCGGCGTGCCGGATTCGTGCCCTCGGCTGGGCAAGTTTGACGACGCCGGAGTATGGTTACAAGGAATTCCACGCACCACCCCACTGCTCGTTGAACGCGCTCCCGGGGCGAAATGACGAACAGCAGGAATATTCGAGGTATGGCGGCAATGCCGGGGCGGGGAGCTTCGATCCCCGTCGACGGCTGCGGTCCCGGCGGCGCTCAATCCTACGATGGGCGCCTGTATCGAGAAGCAATGGCAAGGAATACGTCGCCCCAGGATCACAACCGCGATTTCGATCGGCGTGTCGGCGGGCAGGAGCCGCCGGAATGGGACGAGGCCGACTGGGATCCGGATCAGGAGGAGGAGGCGGGCCATCGCGCGCGCCGCCTGTTGTCGCGTTCCAGTTCGCGCTTCCGCGTCGGTGATAGCTTCTCGCGGTTTCGGCGGGCGCTGCCGAGCGGACGCTGGCTTCGCCGGCTCGCCGTCGTCCCGGGTGCATTGATCGTCATCTTCGTCGGCTGTTTTGGCGCACTGTGGTTGCGGCTCGGCGCGGGTCCCATCAATCTCGATATCGCGACGCCCTGGCTCGCCGCCGCCATCGAGGACAATATCGGCCACGGTAACACCGTCGAGGTCGGCGGCACCCAGATCGAGCGGGCCGGGCGGATCCGGATCGCCGTCCGCATCCGCGACATCATCGTCCGCGATCACGACCGTGCCATCGTCGCCAGCGCGCCGAAGGCGGAGGTGAGGCTGTCGGGGGCTGGACTCCTGATGGGGCACCTCCGCGCTGAAAGCCTCAACCTCGTCGATGCCGAGCTTGCGATCCGGATCGCGCCCGACGGCACCGTCACGGTGTCCGCCGGCGACACCTCGAAACCGCTCGCAACCGGCGTCGCGTCCAAGAAGGAAGCGGGCCTGCCGCCGACATTCCCGCGTAACGGGGTCCCGCCGCCGCCTTTCGGGACGGCGCCTGCAACCCCGGACGCATCTCAGAGCGCCTCTCAACCCACCGCGCAGAGCGGAATTCTTCAGGGCCTTGACTGGCTCGACAGCCTGAGCATGACCGGCCTCGACGGCCAGAACCTCAACGAGATCGGTCTCAAGAACGGCAATCTGATCGTCGACGATCAGCAGCGCGGCAGCAAATGGACGTTTGAGAACATCACGCTCAGCCTGCGCCGGCCGACCCATGGCGGCGTCGCGCTCAGCCTTGGCGAAGAGGGCGCGCGCCCGTGGTCGCTGCGCGCCACGATCGGGCCGAGCGAGAACGGCGTGCGCTCGGTCGACATCCGCGCCGACAAGCTCTCGACCTCCAACATCCTGCTGGCGCTGCGGGTGAAGGACCTGACCTATACCGCGGACCTGCCTCTGACTGGCGAGCTCAAGGGCGAGCTTGGCCGCGACGGCGTCCCGACGTTCTTCCGCGGCAAGGTCACGGTCGGTGCGGGCGACATCATCGACACCGACACGCCCGACTATCCGATGGCGATCGACTCGGCCGAGATCAACGTCGAATGGGACGCTGGGCGGCGGGTGCTGGTTGCGCCGTTCAAGATCCTCTCGGGCGCCAATCGCCTGACGCTGCTGGCCCATCTTGAGCCGCCGAACGGCACCAGCAACGATTGGCAGCTCGGCTTCAGCGGCGGATCGATCCTGCTCGGCGGCATCGACAACGAGCCGCCGCTCGTCTTCAATCGCATCGCGATCGGCTTCCGCTTCGACACCGACCACAAGCGCATGCTGCTGACCCAGGCCGATATCTCCAATGGCGAGATCGGCGTCGCCGGTACCGGCGCGATCGACTATTCCGGCGAGCCGCGCCTGACGCTCGGCTTTGCGGGAACGCCGATGTCGGCCTCTGCGCTGAAGCGGATGTGGCCGACGCTAATCGTGCCCGAGTTGCGCCAATGGGTGATCGAGCGGATCGAGCGCGGCACGCTGCAGCGTATCGAGATCGGCATCAACTCGCCGACGCGCAACCTTCCGCGCAAGGGGCCACCGATCCCCGACGACGGCCTGTCGGTCAACATCGTGGCCAGCGGCGTCGCGGTCCGTCCTGTCGATGGCATGCCGGTGGTGCATGATGCCGATCTCAAGGCGCACGTGACCGGACGCACGGCGACCGTGAATATCGGGCAGGGCATTGCCGATACGCCCGCGGGCCGCAAGGTCACAATTTCCGACTTCACCTTCGAGGTGCCGGACATGGCGCCGAAACCCTCGCCTTCACGGAGCAGATTCCGCGTCGACGGACCCGTGCCGGCGGCGGCCGAAATGCTCTCCAATGATCGCCTCAGCGATCTGTCGGCGACCTTCGTCGATCCCAACACCAGCAAGGGGACGTTCACGGCGAACATCCAGCTCGGCATGCCGGTCAAGGGTGAGCTGACCAAGGCCGACACCACCTACGCCGTCACCGCCGACCTCAACGGCTTTGCCGCCGACAAGCTGGTGATGAACCAGAAGCTGGAGGCCAACAATCTCAAGATCGTCGCCAACAACCAGGGCTATCAGGTCAAGGGCGACGTCAAGATCAACGGACAGGCGGCCTCGCTCGACTATCGCAAGCCGACCGAGGGCGATGCGGACGTCAAATTGCAGACGACGCTGGACGATGCCAGCCGTGCGCGCCTGGGCTTCGACCTGAGCCCGGCGGTCAGCGGGTCGGTGCCGATCAAGCTGTCAGGCAAGATTGCCGGCGGTCCTGAGCAGACCACCAAGCTCGGTATCGAGGCCGACCTGACGTCGGTCAAGCTCGACAACATCCTTCCCGGCTGGGTCAAGCTGCCGGGCAAAGCGAGCAAGGCGTCGTTCAAGGTGGTGCCGACGGCACAGTCAACGCGGCTCGAGGACATCGTCGTCGAGGGCGGGGGCACCTCGATCAAGGGCTCGCTCGAGGTGGACCCGAGCGGCGACCTCATGAATGCGAACTTCCCGATCTATTCGCCGTCCGATGGCGACAAGACGTCGTTGAAGGTGGAGCGCGGCCAGGACGGCGTGGTGAGGGGCACCATGCGCGGCGACGTGTTCGACGGCCGCGGCTTCCTGAAGTCGGCGATCTCGGGCAATGCCAAGGACGACGCCAAGAGCAAGCTGAAGAACGTCGATTTCGACATCGACGTGAAGCTCGGCGCGGTCGCCGGCTTCAATGGCGAGGCGATGCGCAGCGTCGATGCCAGGATGTCGAAGCGAAGCGGGGCCATCAAGGCCTTCACGCTCAGTGGCAAGATCGGCGGCAACACGCCGGTGCCGGTGGCGGCCGATCTACGCGGCGGGCGCGCGCAGGGCAGCCGCGAGGTGATCTATCTCCAGACCGACGACGCCGGCGCATTGCTGCGCTTCACCGACACCACCAACAAGGTCTTTGGCGGCCAGATCGTGGTGGCGATGGAGCCGCCGACGTCGGAGCCTACGACCAGGGAAGGCCTGATCAATGTGCGCGACTTCACGGTGAAGGGCATGGATCAACTCGATCGAGTCGCGGCGGGCGGTCCCAACGGCGCGCAGAGCGGCGTGGCCTTCTCGGCGCTGCGTGCCGAGTTCACCCGGCAGAACGGCGCACTCACGGTCCGCAACGGCGTCGTCAAGGGGCCGATGATCGGCGGCACCATCGAGGGCTCGATCGACTATCCCGGCAACCAGGTGTGCATGAGCGGGACCTTCGTGCCGATGTATGGCGTGAACAACATCTTTGGACAGATCCCGTTGTTCGGCATCTTCCTCGGCGGTGGCAACAATGAGGGGTTGATCGGCGTTACCTATGAGGTCGTCGGCACGCCGGCAGCGCCGGTGATGCGCGTCAACCCGATCTCGGCGATGGCGCCGGGCCTGTTCCGGAAGATCTTCGAGTTCAACACCGGCAAGCAGAACATGCCGATCGACGAGCTTCCGTCGGCGCAGTCGAGCGACAGCCCGACGGGATCAGCAAGGCCGCTATCGAGCGGTTGCAGCCTCGCGCGCCGTTAGCGCGAGCCCGTTCTCATTCCCTGGCCGGAACGCGATGGGATGAGACTTGATTGCTGTCGCGAAGAGGTGCGCTTCCTCTCCCACTTGCGCTTATAAGTATTCGCAGAAGGTCGTCATGCCGGGACAAGCCCGGCCATGACGCTGTGGAGGTTTTAGCACTACGCCGGCCTACGCCGCGCGAACGCCTGCCAGGAACGTGCCGACTTCGCCGGAGAGCTGCTCGGCCTGCTTGGAGAGGTTTGATGCGGCGGCAAGCACCATGCCGGCGGCGTTGCCGGTCTCGTTCGCCGCCGTGCTGACGCCGCCGATATTGGTGGTGACCTCCTTGGTCGCCTCCGCCGTCTGCGAAACGCTGCGGGCGATCTCGGCGGTGGCGGCACCTTGCTCCTCGATCGCCGCGCCGATCGAGGTCGCGATCCGGCTGACTTCCTCGATGGTGGCGGTGATGCCGCCGATTGCGTCGACGGCCTCTTTCGTGGCGCCCTGGATTTGCGCGATCTTGTCACCGATTTCGCGGGTGGCTTCCGCGGTCTGGCTGGCGAGCGACTTCACTTCGGAGGCGACGACGGCAAAGCCGCGGCCGGCTTCACCGGCGCGGGCGGCCTCGATGGTGGCGTTGAGCGCGAGCAAATTGGTCTGCGCGGCGATGCTTGAGATCAGCTCGGCGACATGCTCGATCTGCTGGGCGCCGTCGGACAGCGCGCGCACGATGGTGTCGGTGCGGCGGGCGCTGTCCACCGCGCGGCCGGTGACTTCGGCCGATTGCGCGACCTGGCGGCTGATTTCGGTGATGGAGGAGGAGAGCTCCTCGGCAGCGGCCGCGACGGTCTGAACGCGCTGGCTGGCTTCGGTGGCGGCGGAGCCGACCACGGCGGCGCGGCGGTTGGTGCCCTCCGCGGTCGACGACATCGACTTGGCCGTGGTCTCCAGCTCGCCGGAGCCCGAGGCCATCATGCCGACCAGCTGGCCGACGGAGGCATCGAAGCGATCGGCGAGCGAGATCAGGGCGTCGCGCTTGTCTTGTTCGTTTCGCGTCTTGGCGGCGATCTGCTCGGCCTCCAGCGCACGCGCCGTCAGCGCCGTCTTGCGCAGCACTTCGAGCGTCTCGGCCATGCGGCCGATCTCGTCGCCGCGGTCGGTTTCCGCGACCGGCTTGTCGAGGTTGCCGTCGGCAATCTCCTGCATGCGGGTCTTCTGGCGGTCGAGTGCGCTCAGCACGTCGCGGGCGATCAGCCAGGACAGCGTGGCCATCAGCAGCATCAGGCCGAGACCGACCGCGGCGAGCTCGAGCGTCAGCGCTCGGACGTCGGCGTCGATGTCGTCGACATAGAGGCCATAGCTGATCGTCGCGTTCCAGGGTGCGAACTTGCGCGCGAACACGGTCTTGCGGACGGGCTCGGTCTGGCCGGGGCGGGGATAGAGATAGGAGGCCACGCCACCCTGGGCGTTCTGACTGGCGGTGTTCATGATCGCGTCGGCAATCATGACGCCGTTGGAGTCGACGGCGCCGGTGATCTTGCCTTCAAGCTGCGGATTGGCACCGTTCACGAGCAGCGAGGTGTCGGGGTTGTAGACGACGGGATAACCTTGGCCGCCGTTGAAGCTCATGCGCCGGCCGCGCATGTGGAACTGGGCCTTGGCCTCGGCCTGCGTCAGCTTGCCGGCGGTGACGTCATCCTGGACCGACTGGGCGAGGCTGTAGAGCATATCGACCGCGGTCCGCATCTGCTGGACCCGGTCCTCCATCATACGGCTCTTGCTGAGGAAGGCCGATACCGCGATGATGGCCGTGACCGTGAGAGCCGCAAGGCAGACCATGCTGGCGAGCTTGGTGCGGATTCTCAGATGACTGAGCAGCTTCATCGCAGCCTCTACGAAATGGTTATTGTTGCTCCCATCGGTAGCATGAAGTTCTTACCAATCATGAACATAGGCATGCTGCGGCCTGCCGCGCGGGACGCCCGTCGCAGCCTCATGCGCAACCGTGCAGGATGCGCCCGCTTGCGCGGTTCCAGATGCCTTGGAAAATCGGTCTTGGACTTTGGTGGTCATCGAGCTTGGCCGGCGCGGCGATGAATCGATTCGTTCATCGCATCATCATGTCCGCGCTGCTCGTCGCGGCCCTCGTTCTGATCTGGAACGTGCTCGGGACGCGCTGAGATGGCACCGGCAATCCGCCGGCGCCATCGCTTTCGTGTCGATTGCGTGCGTCAGCGCCGCGCGTAGGCGCCGCCCGTAGCGTCGCTTTCCTTGCCGATCAGCGCATCGACGCTGACCGAGCCGCCACCCGCCGCCGAGATGTAGAGGCAGGCGAAGCAGAACAGGATCGCCGCGGTGCCGCCGTTGAGCAGCGGCAGGAGCACCGGCGTGCCGGTCTTCATCACGTGGCCCATGAAGTAGGCGAAGGCCATTTCACCCGACAGGATGAACGCCGTGAGGCGGGTGAAGAGGCCGAGCATCAGGGCCGCGCCGAGGATCAGCTCGATCGTGCCGGCCGCGTAGATCAACGGCGGGATGTCGGCGAAGTAGGGAAGCACCGGAAACTTGAACAGTTTTGCGACGCCATACTGGAACAGCAGGAGTCCGGTGATGAAGCGAAACAGGCTCAAGAGAACCGGTTGAAAGCGAGTGAGATAGGGAAAGTTCATTGGTTTGCGCCCTCCATCCAATATTGCGACTTGGATCGCATTCGGTTCCACCCCGCAAGCTGCGCCGGGTCGATTCGCGCTGACATTTTTGTCATGTCGGACAAAACACCGCAGGTCGGTGTTTCAGCCGCGCACGATCCACATTTTTTGCGCCTGTTTGCGTTGCGCGCCTCCGTAATTTCCCGGTGGCGCGAAGGCTCGCAGGTTACCTCTGAGACACCTACCGCCGCAAGGCGGGCACGATGAGGAACGGGATCATTCCGAGGATCACGCTCGCAAGTGCGAAGACGAGCAGCGCGTTGTAGCCGTGAGTGGCGTCGTGGATCAGGCCGCCGCTCCAGGACCCGAAGGCCGAGCCAAGCCCGCTGCCGATCGAGATCGTGCCATAGATGGTGCCGACCCGCTTGCCCCTGAATATCTTCATCGCCGTTGCCGTGATCAGCGGCCCGCGCGAGCCCATCATGCTGCCGAAGCAGACGACGAAGCCGGTGAGCAGCAGGATGTTCGCCGAGTACTGCAACAGCCACAGCAGGAAGATGCCGAGGATCGAGATCGCGTAGCTCAAGAGCACCGACGGCCGGCGGCCGATCAGCCCGTCGAGCGCCGAGACGCCGAGCATGCCGAACACCAGCACCACGCCGGAAAAACCCCAGGCAGTCGCGGCCTGGAGCGGCGGGAAGCCCGCATCGATCAGATAGGCCACGATCTGGGCTGCGATCGCATACATGCCGACGGCGGTGAAGAAGAAGGTCGAGAACAGCGCCCAGAAGGCGTGGTGGCGCATCGCGCTCAAAAGGGTCCAGCCGTCGTCGATGAAATCCGGATCGGTCTTCTTGACCACGTGCGGCGAGCCGGCCGCGAACAGCCGCCACGGCAGCAGCATGAGCGGCACCAGCAGACCCAATGCGGCGAAGCCGAACAGCTGATAGGTTGCGCGCCAGCCGAGATGATCGATCAGAAGCTGCGAGGCCGGCAGCAGCGCCAGCACGCCGCCGCCCATCGCCGAATACACCACGGCCATCGCGGTCGGCAGCCGCGGCCCGAACCAGCGGCCGAGCAGGATCGAGTTCGGCACGTTGCCGATGAAGGCGACGCCGATGCCGACGAACAAGCCGATCGAGAGCTGGAACTGCCAGAGCGACTGCGCGCGGCTCGCAATCAGGAAGGCGGAACCGAGCAGCAACAGGCCAAGCGCATAGACGATACGCGGTCCGGAATGATCGAACAGGCGCCCGACCAGTGGCGCGGTCAGCCCGCTGATGAGCCAGGTCAGCGAATAGATCGAGACGACCTGGGCGCGATCCCAGCCAAAATTTTCCGAGATCGGCTTCAGGAAGACAGTGAAGCTTTCGCTCAAGCCGCGGCCGAGCACCGCCAGTGTGAAGCACAGTGCGAGCACAACGAGCGCGGTGCGCACGGCGCTTTGCTGCGTAGCGGCGAGATGTTCCTTGGCCGCGTCCCTGGCCGTTTCTTTGGGCGTGTTCTGATCCATTGCCGGTCAGGGAGCGCGCTTCGGCGCGTGCTGACAAGCATCAAAAGCTCATACGCCTATGCAGGCTTGAGCAGCACGTGCTTCTTCTTGCCGAACGACAGCTTGATCACGCCTTCCGGCGTGAGGCTTGCCGGCGAGAGCGTCATCTTCTCGTCGGTGACGGATTCGTCGTTGACGCGCAGGCCGCCGCCCTTGATCTGGCGCCGTGCCTCTCCATTGGAGGCGACGAGGCCCGCCTTGACGAAGGCATTGAGCACGCCGAGGCCGGCATCCAGTTCGCCGCGCGGAATTTCCACCGTGGGCAGACTCTCGGCCAGTGCGCCCTCCTCGAAGGTGCGGCGCGCGGTCTCAGCCGCTTCGTTCGCCGCCTCGCGGCCGTGCAGCAGCGCAGTCGCCTCAGTGGCGAGCACCTTCTTGGCCTCGTTGATTTCCGAGCCCGCCAGCGCTTCGAGCTTCCTGATCTCGCTCATCGGCAGCGTCGTGAACAGCTTCAGGAATTTGCCGACGTCGGCATCCTCGGTGTTGCGCCAGTACTGCCAGAAGTCATACGGCGAGAACTGGTCGGCGTTGAGCCAGACCGCGCCTTGCGCGGTCTTGCCCATCTTGGCGCCCGACGCCGTCGTCAGCAGCGGCGTCGTCAGCGCGTACAGCTGATGCGTGCCCATGCGGCGGCCGAGATCGACGCCCATGATGATGTTGCCCCACTGATCCGAGCCGCCCATCTGCAAATGGCAGCCGGTGCGCCTGGCCAGCTCGACGAAATCGTAGGCCTGGCAGACCATGTAGTTGAACTCGATGAAGCTCATCTCCTGCTCGCGCTCGAGGCGCAGGCGCACGGAGTCCATGGTCAGCATGCGGTTGACCGAGAAATGCCGGCCGACGTCACGCAGCATCTCGATCCAGTTGAGCTTGGTCAGCCACTCGGCATTGTCGAGCATGACGGCGTCGCTCTTGCCGTCGCCATAGCGCAGCACTTTTGCGAACACGCCGCGGATCGAGGCCTTGTTGGCCTCGATCTCGGCGATGGTGCGGATCGCGCGCGTCTCGTCCTTGCCGGAGGGATCGCCGACCATGGTGGTGCCGCCGCCCATCAGCGTGATCGGCTTGTTGCCGGTCTCCTGAAACCAGTGCAGCAGCATCATGGTCAGATAGTTGCCGATGTGCAGCGAGGGGGCGGTGCAGTCGTAGCCGACATAGGCGATTGCCTCGCCCTTGGCGGCGAGCGCATCCAGCCCCTCGAAATCGGAGCACTGGTGGATGAATCCACGTTCCCTTAAGGTATTGAGGAAATCCGATTTAAATGCAGTCATCTGTCGGCGAGCCTGACAATTCTTGGTTTACTGTTTTGGGGGCAATTTAAGGGTCTTCCGTGGGAACTCGATTGCCGCCCGCCACTCGGCGCTGAGGCATTATAAGATGTGTCCCTCTGGCACAAGATCGGCATGCCAGAGAGGGGTCTATTGAGGACGCTGATCCATGATGTTGACGGCACTCGGTTTGATGAGCGGCACCTCGCTGGACGGGGTGGACGTTGCGCTGATCGAAACCGACGGAAAACAGGTCAAGGCGTTCGGACCGTCCGGCTACAGGCCCTACAGCCCGGCCGAGCGCAATATGCTGCGCCAGGCGCTGGGCGAGGCCGTGCACCTGCCGCAACGCAATGCCCGGCCGGGGATTCTGGCCGAGGCCGAACGCGCGGTGACGCTGGCCCATGCCGAGGCCGTGTCCGCCTTCATCGCCCAGAACCGGATGAAGCCGGAGGACATCGATATCGTCGGCTTCCACGGCCAGACCGTGCTGCACCGCCCGGAGCGGCGTCTGACGGTCCAGATCGGCGATGCATTGGCGCTCGCCAGGGCGATCCATATCCCCGTGATGCACGATTTCCGCGCCGCCGACGTCGAGGCCGGCGGGCAGGGTGCGCCACTCGTGCCGGTCTACCACAGGGCGCTGGCGCAATCGCTGGAGCGTGAAGGGCCGATCGTCGTGGTCAATATCGGCGGCGTCTCCAACATCACCTATATCGACGGCAACGACACGCTGATCGCCTGCGACACCGGGCCAGGCAACGCGCTGCTCGACGATTTCATGTACCGCACCATGAACCAGGCGTTCGACACCGAAGGCAAGTTCGCCGCGCTCGGCAGCGTCGATGAAGCCTGGATCGCGCGGGCGCTGGAGCTGCCGTTCTTCGCAGCTCCACCGCCGAAATCGCTCGACCGCAACGACTTTGCGGCACTCAGGCTCGGCGACGTGCCGCCGGCCGACGGCGCCGCGACGCTGACAGCCTTCACTGCGGCCGCGATCGCCCGCGTCATTCCTCTGCTGCCACGGCGGCCGCGAAACTGGATCGTCTGTGGCGGTGGCGCCCGCAACCTCACCATGCTGCGCATGTTGCGGGAGCAGGTGGGCTCGGCCACTGTCGAGGCCGCCGAGACGCTCGGCTGGGCCTCCGACGCCATCGAGGCGCAGGCCTTTGGCTTCCTCGCCGCGCGCGGCCTGAAGGGCCTGCCGTTGTCCTATCCGGCCACCACCGGCGTGCCGATGCCGATGACGGGCGGGGTGATCGCGCGGCCCTGAAGTCACAAGCGGTTGGTGCAGATGCATTGATCTTGACGGATGCATGCAGATGCATTTATCTTAGATGCAATTGCATCCAATCGTCGGGATCGGCGCCATGACCGCTTCGCTCAAGCTGATCAGCCACAAGCTTTGCCCTATGTGCAGCGTGCCGTGATCGCGCTCAACGAGAAGGGCGTACCGTTCGAGCGGATCGACATCGATCTCGCCAACAAGCCCGACTGGTTTTTAAAACTGTCGCCGCTCGGCAAGGTGCCGGTGCTGGTGGTGACGACGGACAAGGGCGAGGTCGCGCTGTTCGAGAGCAACGTCATCTGCGAATACATCGAAGAGACGCAAGCAGGCGGGAAGCTGCATCCGGCCGATGCACTCAAGCGCGCCGGGCACCGCGCCTGGATGGAGTTTGGCTCGGCGATCCTCGGCGATCTCTGGGGACTGGAGACCACGACGGATCCGGCGACGTTCGAAAGCAAGCGCCAGGCGCTCGCGACGAAATTTGCGCGGGTCGAGACTGCGCTGAGCGCAGGCCCGTTCTTCGCCGGCGAGCAGTTCGGCCTGGTCGACGCCGTGTTCGCACCCGTCTTTCGCTATTTCGACCTGTTCGACGATCTGGCCGAGCTCGGCATCTTCAAGGACGTGCCGAAGGTGCGGGCGTGGCGGGCCGAGCTTGCGCAGCGTCCGAGCGTGCGCAACGCGGTCGGCGCCGACTATCCGCAATTGCTGCGCGCCTTCCTCGTGCGCCACGACGCGCATCTGCTCAAGCTCTCCGCCTGAGCGCACGCGGGCGCAAAACAGCAGCAGTTTTCCGAATCGATCAGCGCACGTTGGCCAGACGCATGTCGAGATAGGCGGTGATGGTTTCCATCAGCGGCTCGAGCTTGGCGTCGAAGAAGTGATTCGCGCCGGGGATGACCTGCTGGTCGATCACGATGCCCTTCTGCGTCTTCAGCTTCTCGACCAGCGTGTTGACGTCCTTGGGCGGCACCACCGCATCCTTCTCGCCATGCACGATCAGACCCGAGGACGGGCAGGGCGCGAGGAACGAGAAGTCGTAGAGGTTCGCGGGCGGCGCGATCGAGATAAAGCCTTCGACCTCGGGGCGGCGCATCAGGAGCTGCATGCCGATCCAGGCGCCGAAGGAGAAGCCGGCAACCCAGCAGGCGCGCGCTTCGGGATTGATGGTCTGCGCCCAGTCGAGCGCGGCGGCTGCATCCGACAATTCGCCGGTGCCGTGATCGAACGAGCCCTGGCTGCGGCCGACGCCGCGGAAATTGAAACGCAGCACCGAGAAGCCGCGATGCGCGAACGCGTAGTAGCACTGGTAGATGATCTGATGATTCATCGTGCCGTGGAACTGCGGATGCGGATGCAGGACCATCGCGATCGGAGCGTTCTTCTGCTTGGCCGGATGGTAGCGGCCTTCGAGACGGCCAGCAGGGCCAGTGAAAATAACTTCAGGCATGGATGATCTCTTGATTGATCCCTGGAAGACGGTCCTCAACAACCAACCGACTGTGCGAACTTCATCGGCTGCTGTGCCGACCAGGCCGCAAATGGAAGGGTGGAGCGGCGCCCTCGGATGATGCGCGAGCGGCGCGCGGGTGAACTGACGCGCGCGTTCTAACATGAGGCGAGGGTCAAAAAGCAAGCATCTTGAACATCCGGCAATGAGCTCAAGATGTTAGCGTGTCACCGTCGCGTCATGGCCAAGCGTTGATTTGGAATCGTGGTTGCCAAGCGCCCGGCAGGGGCCCATGTCGGGCATCGAAGCGGTGGAGCAGGTCCCGCGACACAGGGTAATATATTACTTTCATGCTGAGCCGCGTCTATCTCGACTGGAATGCGACCACACCGCTGCGCGCTGAGGCCCGCGCGGCGATGCTGGCTGCGTATGAGCTGGTGGGCAATCCGTCCTCGGTCCATGCTGAGGGGCGTGAGGCGCGGCGCCTGGTCGAGGACGCCCGTGGAGTGCTGGCGGCTGCCGTGGGAGTGCTGCCGCGGAACATCATCTTCACCTCCGCCGGAACCGAGGCCAACGCACTGGCGCTGTCGCCAGGCCTCCGAGGGCCGTCTGGCAGACCGGTCGGGCGGCTCCTGGTCTCGGCGATCGAGCATGCCTCGGTGCTGGCCGGTGGCCGGTTCCCGGCGGCTGCGATCGACCAGATCCGGGTCACGCGCTCCGGTGTGGTCGATCTCGATCACCTCAGGGCGCTGCTCGGCGACGGGCCACCGGCGTTGGTCTCGATCATGGCGGCCAACAACGAGACGGGCGCGCTCCAGCCGGTCGCGGAGGCGGCCCGCATCGTGCGCGAGGCCGGCGGGCTCCTGCACGTCGACGCGATCCAGGCACTGGGCAAAATTGCGCTCAATATGAACGCGGTAGGCGCAGACCTTGCGACCCTTTCTGCGCACAAGATTGGCGGTCCCAAGGGTATCGGCGCGCTGGTCGTGGCAGAGGGGATTGCTGGACTGGAACCCGTGTTGAGAGGGGGCGGACAGGAGCTTAACCGTCGGGCGGGAACCGAGAACGTCGCGGGCATCGCCGGCTTCGGCGCGGCAGTGAAGGCCGCCCTTCAGGCTCTGCCGGAGGTTGCGGAACGGGTGATAACCCTGAGAGAGAATTTGGAAAATGGTCTCCGTGCGATAGCAGGGGCGACGGTATTCTCAAGCGACGTGAAGCGGTTGCCCAATACCGTTCTATTCACCGCGCCCGGGCTGAAGGCCGAAACCGCCGTGATCGGCTTCGACCTTGAAGGTATCGCCGTATCCTCGGGTTCGGCCTGTTCCTCCGGCAAGGTCCAGCCGTCTCATGTCCTCTCGGCCATGGGGTACGACCCCGCGATGGCTCAGGGAGCGGTGCGCCTCAGTCTGGGCTGGTCCACGCAGCCTGAGGACATCAACAGGGCGTTAGAGGCTTGGCGAAAGCTTGGTAATACCCTACTTAGAGGCTAAGCGACGAAACACGGCTTGAACGGTTCTAAGCCCGTGCTTTCCGCCAAGAAACATCGTAATACTCGTTCGAGTTTGATCCACCGCGGTCCTTGAAACCGCGAGCGGAGGATAGAATGCCAGCCGTCCAAGAGACGGTCGAGCGCGTCAAGCGCATCGACGTCGACCAGTATCGTTATGGGTTTGAGACCCTGATCGAGTCCGACAAGGCCCCCAAGGGACTGTCGGAAGAGACCGTCAAGTTCATCTCCGAGAAGAAGAACGAGCCCGCCTGGATGCTCCAGTGGCGGCTTGAAGCGTATCGGCGCTGGCTGACCATGACGGAGCCGACCTGGGCGCGCGTCGACTATCCCAAGATCGACTTCCAGGACCTCTATTATTACGCGGCGCCGAAGCCGAAGAAGACGATCACGTCGCTCGATGAGATCGATCCGGAGATCCTGAAGACGTACGAGAAGCTCGGCATTCCCTTGCGGGAAGTCGCGATGCTCGAAGGCGTCGAGCCCAAGCCCGGAGAGGAAGACCCGGCCCGGCGCAAGATCGCGGTCGATGCGGTCTTCGACTCGGTCTCGGTTGCGACCACGTTCAAGGAGGAGCTGAAGAAGGCCGGCGTGATCTTCATGCCGATCTCGGAGGCGATCCGCGAGCATCCCGAGCTGGTGCAGAAATATCTCGGCTCCGTGGTGCCGACCTCTGACAATTTCTACGCGACGCTGAACTCGGCGGTGTTCTCGGACGGCTCGTTCGTCTATGTGCCGCCGGGCGTGCGCTGCCCGATGGAGCTGTCGACCTATTTCCGCATCAACGAGCGCAACACCGGCCAGTTCGAGCGCACGCTGATCATCGCCGACAAGGGCTCTTACGTTTCGTACCTCGAAGGTTGCACCGCGCCGCAGCGTGACGAGAACCAGCTGCATGCCGCCGTGGTCGAGCTCGTCGCGCACGACGATGCCGAGATCAAATATTCGACGGTGCAGAACTGGTACCCCGGCAATTCGGAGGGCAAGGGCGGCATCTACAATTTCGTCACCAAGCGTGGCGACTGCCGCGGCAACCATTCCAAGATCTCCTGGACCCAGGTCGAGACCGGTTCGGCGATCACCTGGAAGTATCCGAGCTGCATCCTGCGTGGCGACAACTCCAGCGGTGAATTCTATTCGATCGCGATCTCGAACGGCTTCCAGCAGGTCGATTCGGGCACCAAGATGATCCACCTCGGCAAGAACACGTCGAGCCGGATCATCTCCAAGGGTATCGCCGCCGGCAAGTCGCAGAACACCTACCGTGGGCTCGTGACCGCGCATCGGAAAGCGACGGGCGCGCGCAACTTCACCGCCTGCGATTCCCTGTTGATCGGCGACAAATGCGGCGCGCACACCGTGCCGTACATCGAGGCCAAGAATTCGTCGGCGACGTTCGAGCACGAGGCGACGACCTCGAAGATCTCCGAGGACGTGCTGTTCTACTGCGTCCAGCGCGGGCTCTCTCAGGAAGAAGCGGTTGGCTTGGTCGTCAACGGCTTCGTCAAGGACGTGCTCCAGCAGCTCCCGATGGAGTTCGCGGTGGAAGCGCAGAAGCTGATCTCGATCTCGCTGGAAGGGTCGGTCGGTTAATTGCCGCCCCCTCGCGGTGCGCTTCGGCGCTCCATAGATCATTTGAATAGACTGGAAACTAAGATGGCTTTGCTTGAAGTGAAAGACCTGCAGGTTCGTGTCGAGGAGCGTGAGATCCTCCACGGGCTGACGCTGACCGTGAACGAAGGCCAGGTGCACGCGATCATGGGGCCGAACGGCTCCGGCAAATCGACGCTTTCCCACGTCATCGCCGGCAAACCCGGCTATGAGGTCACCGGTGGCCAGATCCTGTTCAAAGGTGAGGACCTCCTGGAGATGGCTCCAGAGGAGCGAGCTGCCAAGGGCGTGTTCCTGGCGTTCCAGTATCCGGTCGAGATTCCCGGCGTCACCACCATGAATTTCCTGCGCACCGCGCTGAACGCGCAGCGCAAGGCGCGCGGCGAGAGCGAGCTGATGGTGCCGGACTTTTTGAAGAAAGTCCGCGAGGTCTCGAAGTCGCTCAACATCCCGCAGGACATGCTCAAGCGCGGCGTCAATGTCGGCTTTTCCGGCGGCGAGAAGAAGCGCAACGAGGTGCTTCAGATGGCGCTGTTTGAGCCGAGCCTGTGCATTCTCGACGAGATGGATTCCGGCCTCGACATCGACGCGCTGCGGATTGCGGCCGACGGCGTCAACGCGCTGCGCTCGCCCAAGCGCGCGATGGTCGTCATCACCCACTATCAGCGGCTCCTCAACTACATCGTGCCCGACGTCGTGCACGTGATGTCGAAGGGCCGCGTCGTGAAGAGCGGCGGCAAGGAACTGGCGCTGGAGCTGGAAGCGTCCGGCTACGCCCAGTTCGAGGACGCCGCGTAAGGAATTTTGCGATGAACGTTGCTGTGGCAAAGACCGGAAAGGGCCGCGCGGTGAGCGATCTCTTCACCAGCGCCGAAGGCCGGCTGCCGGGTTCGCCCGCGGTGATCGCGGTGCGCCGCGAGGCCTTCGAGACCTATGAGCGGCTTGGCTTGCCGCATCGCCGGATCGAGGAATGGAAATACACTGACCTGCGCGCGCTGGTCGGCGAGGTGCTGCCGCTGGCAGCCAGCCCCGATGCGGCCGCTCTGAAGCGCGCAGCGGACGCTGTGAAGGCGCATGCGATCGAGGGCGCCCGCAAGCTGGTGCTGGTCGACGGCGTGTTCGCGGCCGATCTGTCCGACGAGAAGGCGCTTGCCTCGGAGGTCAGCGTCAAGACGCTGCGTGAGGTGCTGGAGACCAAGGCCAATCCTGCCGCAGCCGATCTCCTGCAGACCACGTCGAGCGACGCCGTGATCTCGCTCAATGCGGCGATGGCGACCGATGGCGTGGTGATCTCTGTCGCCGATGGCGCGCAGCCGTCCGCGCCCATCCAGCTCATCCATGTCGCGACCGCATCTTCAGCCTCGACGTTCACGCGCTCGCATCTGCGCATCGGCAAAGGCGTCCGGACGACGATCGTCGAAAGCTTCGTCGCGGCCGGAAAGACCAGCGCTTACCAGGTCAGCGACGCGGTGATCCTGTGGATCGGCGACGACGCCGACGTCGCGCATATCCGCCTGATGGACGATGCGCCTGACGCGGCGAACATCACCTCTCAGTTTGTCACCGTTGGCGCGAACACAAAACTCAACTTCTTCAACATGACCACCGGCGCCGCCGTCAGCCGCCTCCAGGGTTTTATCACGCTGGCGGGCGAGGGCAGCGAGCTCTCGATTAACGGCGTCAACTTGCTAAAGAAGACCGAGCATGGCGACACCACGCTGGTCGTCGACCAT
This sequence comes from Bradyrhizobium sp. F1.4.3, assembly GCF_040548375.1. NCBI lineage: Bacteria > Pseudomonadati > Pseudomonadota > Alphaproteobacteria > Hyphomicrobiales > Nitrobacteraceae > Bradyrhizobium > Bradyrhizobium sp. F1.4.3. Next base: position 69,298 of record NZ_JBEPRN010000019.1, on the reverse strand, counting down.
GCCGTGCCGAACTGCGTCAGCCGCGAGATCTTCCGCGCCGTGATCGACGATCGCGCCCATTCGGTATTCCAGGGCCGCATCATCGTTCGTCCCGACGCGCAGAAGACCGACGGCAAGATGATGACGCGGGCGCTGCTGCTCTCGGACGAGGCGGAGGCCGACAACAAGCCTGAGCTGGAAATCTTCGCCGACGACGTCTCATGCGGCCACGGCGCCACCGCTGGCGCGCTCGACGATAGCCTGCTGTTCTATCTGAAAGCGCGCGGCCTGCCGGAGAAGCAGGCGCAGGCGCTGCTGATCCAGGCCTTCGTGGGCGAGGCGATCGAGCAGATCGCCGATGATACCTTGCGCGAACACGCGATCGGCATTGCCGAGCGCTGGCTGGAGCGGCGGTCATGAGCACGCACCCGGCAGTCAAGAACGGCGCCTACGACGTCGCGCGCGTTCGCCAGGATTTTCCGGCGCTCGCCATGCAGGTCTACGGTAAGCCGCTGGTCTATCTCGACAACGCGGCCTCGGCGCAGAAACCGCAGTCCGTGCTCGACCGCATGACGCAGGCCTATACGTCCGAATACGCCAACGTGCATCGTGGCCTGCATTACCTCGCCAACGCCGCGACCGAAGCCTATGAGGGCGGCCGCACCAAGGTCGCGCAGTTCATCAACGCGCCCCGACCTGAGGAAGTGATCTTCACCCGCAACGCGACGGAGGCCATCAACCTGGTCGCCTCGTCCTGGGGGGAGCCGAATATCAAAGAGGGCGACGAGATCGTCATCTCGATCATGGAGCACCATTCCAACATCGTGCCCTGGCATTTCCTCAGGGAACGCCAGGGTGCCGTGATCAAATGGGCGCCGGTCGACGACGAGGGCAATTTCCTCATTGACGAGTTCGAGAAGCTGCTCTCGCCCAAGACCAAGCTGGTCGCGATCACGCAGATGTCGAACGCGCTCGGCACCATTGTGCCGGTCAAGGATGTCGTCAAGATCGCCCACGCGCGTGGCATTCCCGTGCTGGTCGACGGCAGCCAGGGCGCGGTGCATCTGCCCGTCGACGTCCAGGACCTCGGCTGCGACTTCTACGTCTTCACCGGCCACAAGGTCTACGGGCCGACCGGCATCGGTGTGCTCTGGGCCAAGTATGACCACCTCGTCGCGATGCGTCCCTATAACGGCGGCGGCGAGATGATCCGCGAGGTCTCCCGCGAGGTCGTCACCTATGGCGATCCTCCGCACAAGTTCGAGGCGGGCACGCCCGCAATCGTCGAGGCGGTCGGCCTCGGTGCCGCCATCGACTACGTCAATTCGATCGGCAAGGAGCGCATCGCCGCGCACGAGCACGATCTCCTGACCTACGCCCAGGACAAGTTGCGCGAGATCAATTCGCTGCGGCTGATCGGCACGGCGCGGGGCAAGGGCCCGGTGATCTCCTTCGAGCTCAAGGGCGCGCATGCCCACGACGTCGCCACCGTGATCGACCGCCAGGGGATCGCGGTTCGCGCCGGCACCCATTGCGTGATGCCGCTTTTAGAGCGGTTCAACGTCACTGCCACATGCCGGGCGTCGTTCGGCATGTATAATACGCGGGAAGAAGTCGATCATCTGGCACAGGCGCTTTTGAAGGCGCGGGATTTGTTCGCATGAGTGACACGGCCGAGATCAAAGCCAATCCGATGGAGACCCAGTCGGCGCTGCCGCCGGAGGAGACCGAGCGTCTCACCACCGAGATCATCGCGGGCCTCAAGACTGTATTCGACCCGGAAATCCCGGCCGACATCTACGAGCTTGGCCTGATCTACAAGGTCGAGATCAAGGATGACCGCTCCGTCGACGTGCAGATGACATTGACGACGCCGAACTGCCCAGCCGCCGGTGAGCTGCCGACCATGGTCGAGAACGCGGTCGCCAGCGTCCCCGGCGTCGGCGTGGTCGACGTCAAGGTGATCTGGGAGCCGGCTTGGACGCCCGAACGCATGAGCGACGAGGCCCGCCTCGTCCTCAACATGTGGTAACGCGTACGCTACTCGCTTTGCAGAACCGGCATTGAATTCGCTCCGCAACGGACCACATCACTGACATGACCCAGATATCGTCAGGCTCGACACCAGCATCCCCTCCCAAGCCGCGGCGCCCGCGCCCGCAGGTGATGCGGCTGACTGACGCCGCTGCCCAGCGCATCAGCGAGCTGACCCAGCGCGCCGATTCCGAGATCGTCGGCCTGCGCGTCGGGGTGAAGAACGGTGGCTGCGCCGGCCAGTCCTACACCGTCGAATATGCCCATGATGTCCGGCCGACCGACGAGGTCGTCGAGGACAAGGGCGTCAAGATCCTGGTCGATCCCAAGGCCGTGCTGTTCCTGCTCGGGACAGAGATGGACTATAAGGCCGACAAGATGCAGGCCCAGTTCGTCTTCAATAACCCCAATCAGGTCTCCGCCTGCGGCTGCGGCGAGTCGGTCGAGCTGCGCCCGGCGCAGGTCGACGGGTAGATTCACCCCACTGCTCTCGTGTCCCGGACGCGCTGCAGCGCGCTTGCGCTGCTGCGCTGAACCGGGACCCACGCTATAATCTCCAGCAAAAGACGACTGGGCCCCGGCTCAGCAGCGCCATAGCGTGTCGAAGACGCGCGTAAACGCGCTAATGGCACGCTGCGCTGCGTCCGGGGCACGAGGGTGGGGCCATGGACCGCGAATTCCTGATCGACCTTTTCGCCGATTTCGGCCCCGTCACTATCCGCAAGATGTTTTCAGGCTACGGTATCTCCGCCGACAGCATCAACTTCGCGCTCGCCCTGCGCGCCGGCCTGTTCTTCCGCGCCGATGAGCAAACGATTCCGAACTTCGAGGCCGAGGGCTCAAAGCCGTTCCAGTACCAGACCCGCGCCAAGACGGTGACGGTCAATTCCTACTGGCAATTGCCGGCGCGCCTGTTCGACGATTCCGAGGAGCTTGCGCAATGGGCGAGGGCGGCGCTCGCCGCCGCGCAGCGCGCCAAGGTGAAGAAGCGGCCCAAGGGGAAGAAAACAGCGAAGAAAGTAGAGAGCAAGCCGACGAAGACAGCCACCAGACCCGCGAAAGCGCCGAAGAAGACGGCGAGCAAAAAGGCCCCGGTTCGGAAACGCGCCAGGCGAGGTTAAGCTCAGTCCACGGCCTTTGTCAGGCCAACCCTCATATCCTTTGCGAGGTAGACGCAGGTGCCGTCGGCAAGCACGCGGCCGTCGGCAATTCCGAGCACCAGCCTGCCGCGCCTCACCTGGCGCATGGCGACCTCGTAGCGCACGCACCGCGTCTCCGGTGTGACGGATCCCGTGAACGCCACCTCGCCGACGCCGATGGCGCGGCCCTTGCCCGGTGAGCCCGACCATCCCAACCAATAGCCGATCATCTGCCACATGGCGTCCAGCCCTAGGGAGGCCGGCATCATGGCGTCACCGCGAAAGTGGCAATCGAAGAACCAGAGGCCCGGCGCGATATCCAGTTCGCCGACGATGTGGCCCTTGCCAAACTCGCCGCCGTCCAGGCTGATCTCTGAGATGCGGTCCATCATGAGCATGGGCGGTCCCGGCAATTGCGCGTTGCCCGGACCGAAATAGCCGCCCTCGCTCGATCTCAGCAGTTCGTCCCTGCTGTAGGACGGTTGCGGGGCATGAAAATCATGTGGGTTTGGCAAGACGACAGGACCTTTGCGTGCGCGTGGTCAGGTGCAGCAGGGGAGCGATGCAGCTTCAGATGTCGTTCGTTCCGGAAGAATGTCAAGGACAGGGCCAACTTCCAGGAACGGGATGTCGCAACCTAAGATGACACACCATCCTGAGGAGCGCGCTCTTGCGCGCGTCTTGAGGGATGGCCGCGGGTGAGAGCACGGCCTGCATGGTTCGAGACGCCGCTTTGCGGCTCCTCACCATGAGGTGATACACTTGTGCAGGCGACGTCACGCCACCCGGTTGTGCGTCTCGACCGCGTATTCCGGATCGACTTCGCAGATCACGCGGTTGCGGCCGTTGCGCTTGGCGGCGTAGAGGCAGGCGTCCGCGCGCTCGATCAGCGCGTCGGTGTCGTCGCCCTGCTTCAGCATGGAGACGCCGACGGAGATGGTGACGCGGCCGAGGATCTCGCCGGTGGATTTCTTCTTCAATTCCTTCGCCATCACGGCGCGGCGGATGTGATCGGCAACGGTGAGGGCCTGGCGCAGCGCCGTGTTGGGCAGCAGGACGGCGAACTCCTCGCCGCCATAGCGCGCGGTGATGTCCTGGCCCTTGATGGTCTGCTTCATGGCGAGGCCGACCAGGCGCAGCACCTGGTCGCCGGTGAGGTGGCCGTAGGAATCGTTGAACGACTTGAAATGGTCGATGTCGAACAGCAGGAGCGACAGCGGCTCGCCTGACGCAAGCGCGCTCTGTACGGCTGTGCCGATCATGCGGTCGAAATATTTGCGGTTGCCCAGCCCCGTCAGCGGATCGGTCAGGCTTTCGGCGCGGATCGCCTCCAGGCTCTGCTGGAGATTGCTGATCTCGTTCTTCGACAGTGTCAGCCGGTCTTCCAGCGTCTTGTTGGTCTCGCGCATCTCGCCGGTCGAGCGCAGCAGCGTCTCGACGATCGCCTTGATCTGCTCGCGACTCTTGGCCGACGACAGTTGTTCGGTCGCACCCGACAGGCTGGCGTCGTAGGAGCCGGTCATGCCGAGCGCGTCGACGAGGACCTTCATCACGTCGTCGATCTCGCCGATGACGCGCGCACCGACCTTGTCGATGCGGTCGGTTGTCTTGATGTGGGAAAGATAGGTGTCGTAGATCTGCTCGAGATCGGCTTCGGTCAGCTTGCCGTTGCGCGCCAGCGTCTCGTTGATGATCTTGTTGAGTGGTGCGTTGTAGCCGGTGGCGTAGACGTACCAGATCTCGTAATTGCGGGGAATTGCGGTTTGCTTGAGCGACCGAATCTGGCCGAGCGCCACCTCGGCGAACGCCATCGTGCGTTCGTGTTCGTCGAGCACCTTGACCACAGAACATACCCCACAACGGTCGGTGCGCCGCCGGCCGTAGCAATGCTTAAATTATGTTCGTAGGCTAACGGACGATCGTGAACGGCCGGTAAACGGCCGTTACTGGAGCGTCATCTGGAGACGTCAGACGCAATGCGTGGGCAGATCGCGTCAGGCGCCCGCGGGCGAGCGCACGGGCCGAAGCAGAAACGCCGGAAGGTGCGAGTGATCTCCGGGCTCGCTGTCGGCCTCGCGCTGGCGGCGCGGCTCCGGGCGGCCGATCGAGGGCACATGCGATGGATTAGCTTGCTGACGCGAGCCCTGGCGCGGCTCGGATGATTGCCTGGCCTCGCGCGGAGGCCTTGCCTCGCGTGCAGGCCGGGCTTCGGCAGCAGCGGGCCGCGCTTCGGCCGGAGGCCTCGCCTCGCCACGCGGTTCGCGGCTGCGCTCACGGTCGTGACCGCGCTGCGACTTGCTGCGTCCGCCGCGTGAGCGTTCACGGCCCCGCTGCTCGCGCGGGCGCTCGCTCTGCTCGCCTGCGTCCGCGTGCACCTCGAAGTCGCCTTCGGCGCGCGGAATGCTCTGGCCGATCAGCTTTTCGATCGCAACCATCGACTTCTGGTCGAGTGGTGTGACGAGCGAGATCGCCATGCCGGACCGGCCTGCGCGGCCGGTTCGGCCGACGCGATGGACGTAGTCGTCGGGATGGTGGGGGACGTCGAAATTGAAGACGTGGCTGACCTCAGGGATGTCGAGGCCGCGGGCGGCAACGTCGGAGGCGACCAGCAGCGGCAACTCGCCCTTGCGGAACTGTTCGAGCGCCGCCGTGCGGGCCGACTGGTCCATGTCGCCATGCAGGGCGCCGACGCTGAACCCGTGCTTCTGCAGCGATTTGTGAACGACGGCGACCTCGCGCTTGCGATTGCAGAAGATAATCGCGTTCTTGAGATCCTTGGCCTCGCGCAACAGGCGTCGCAGCAATTCGCGCTTTTCATGCGCCTCGCGCCCGGCCGGGACCTGACACTGCGTGACGGTGACGGCGGTGGTGGCGGGCTTGGAAACCTCGACCTTCTGCGGATTGTGCAGGAAGGTTTCAGTGATGCGCCGGATTTCCGGCGGCATGGTCGCGGTGAAGAATAGGGTCTGCCGAGTGAAGGGAACGAGCTTGCAGATGCGCTCGATGTCGGGAATGAAGCCCATGTCCAGCATGCGGTCGGCTTCGTCGATGACGAGCAGCTCGACGCCGGTGAGCAGGAGACCGCCGCGTTCGGTGTGGTCGAGCAGGCGGCCCGGAGTTGCAATCAAGACATCGACGCCGCGCGTCAGCTTGGCATCCTGGTCGCCGAACGAGACGCCGCCGATCAGGAGGGCGACGTTGAGCTTCTGGCCGGCGCCGTAGCGGTCGAAGTTCTCTTTGACCTGCGCCGCGAGCTCGCGGGTTGGCTCCAGGATCAGGGTGCGCGGCATGCGCGCCCGGGCGCGACCCTTTTCGAGGATGGTGAGCATCGGCAGCACGAAGGCCGCGGTCTTGCCGGTGCCGGTCTGGGCGATGCCGAGTACGTCCTTGCGTGCGAGGACGTGAGGGATCGCCTGTTCCTGAATGGGGGTGGGGGTGGTGTAACCGGTAGCCGCGACTGCGGCGAGAACTTTTTCGGATAGTCCGAGATTGGAAAAGGACATTGAGCCTCTGGTCGAAACCGCCGTTCGGAATCGAGGGTAATTAAGGCTGTCGCGTTCCACCCCGAAACGGCGCGCTTTCAAAGAAGCTGGGGGTGCTGACTCACGCGAACAAAGCGCCAAGCCCAGGAATCGCTCTTCGATACCGAGCCGCGTCGACCCGGAACATAGGCGGGAATCGGCCAAAGTCAATGGAGTAGCCGCGGGAAGGCCCTAAAAACCCTGAGGTTTTTGTCCAAATAGCGGGCGAGGCTCGGCTTTTCCGCCTGTGCGGCCGGCCGCGCGCGTAAAGCGGTCAACGTGCCTCAGAAGCCTGGGCCCGGAAATCGCCGGGTGCCATGCCATAGGCGGCGTTGAAGACCCGGTAATAGGTCGCCAGGCTTTCGAAGCCGCAGGCGGTCGCGATATCCGCGATCAGCCGGTCCGGCGCCTCGCGCATCAGGCGGCGGCTCTGCTTCAGCCGCTCTTCGGTCACGGTCTGCGAGAAGCTGCGGTCGGCTGCCTCGAACAGCATGTGCAGGTGTCGCACGGAGACGCCGAGCAGGTCGGCGACCTGCGCCGGCGCCAGATCCGGGTCTTTCAGGTGGCGCGCGATCAGGCGGCGCGCCAGCGACAGGCGGGCGGTCCGGAGCGCAGCCTGTCCGCGCCGGCTGCCCGGCCCGACGATGCCGCGCTCGATCAGCGCCAGATGCGCCAGCGCCTGCACCAGCGGAACGGCGTCGGATGAACCATCGTGCGCAGCGACTTCGTCGAGATCGGCGAAGCAGGCATCGAGCAGGGGCGCCAGGGTGGGATCATTGAAAACCTTGGGCGCAAGCTCGCGCATGCGCTTGTCCTGCGTCGCGAGGCCGGTCACGGGGATCTTCAGGATCCGCAGGTGAAATCCGGCAGCGCCCAGCGGCGCGGTGCGGTAGGGCAGGTCGGTATGGCTGGTGGCGAAGCTGCCATTGGCGATCGCGAAATCGCTGCCGCGCATGCCGCCGAACCAGCCGCCGCCGCCAAGCTGCTGGTAGACGCAGATGCTGTCACCTGGCGCGTAGCCGATGTCGGCCTGGCTCCGTTCGACCGTGTAGGCCGAGGCTCTCAGTTCGACGAGGCCGCCATTGCCGACCTGGCGCAGCGAGAATTCGCCGAAAAAGTCCGCGCGCCGTTCACGCTCGAGTTCCGCCGTGACCCCGAACAGTCCCTTGGCGCGCACCTCGCGCCAAAAGTCGAAACGGTCGTGCGGCTCGACCTCGTCGGTGCACCAGTGATACACGGCAGCCCCTCGTCCCGAACGGAATTACACCTAAGAACAAGCAGATTCCGCAGCGATCTGCCATAGTCCAGATGGTGGAACCGGCAGCCCAGGCCGGTTGAACCGCCGCTATGGCTGGACCGACTATCACAACAACGGCGCAAGGTTCCCCATGAGCACATCGAGGGAGGCGACGTGGAGCCGCTCTGCAACGGGAATGTTACGATGACGCGTCGGCTTTTCAGAATCCTGGCAGCGCTTGGTCTGGCGGCGAGCCTCAGCGGCTTCGCAAGTACCGCACATGCCGAAAAGCGCGTCGCGCTCGTCGTCGGCAACAACGACTATAAGAACGTTCCGAAGCTTCTGAAGGCCGTCAACGACGCCCGCACCATGGGCGATACCCTGAAGCAGCTCGGTTTCTCGGTGATGGTTGCCGAAAATCAGAATCGGCAGCAATTCTCCGAGACATTGCTCGCCTTCGATCGGGCGATCGAGCCCGGGGACACCGCGTTCTTCTTCTACGCCGGCCACGGCTTCGAGATCGCGGGCCAGAACTATCTGCTGCCGACCGACGTGCCGGCGGCAACCGAGGGCCAGGAAGAGCTGGTGCGCGACGCCGCCATCCTCGCCGACCGCATCGTCGAGCGTCTCCAGAACAAGAAGGCGCGCACCTCGATCCTGGTGTTCGACGCCTGCCGCAACAATCCGTTCGAGCGCAGCGGTACGCGCGCTGTCGCCGGCGGCGGCGGGCTCGCGCCGATGACACAGCTGCCCGAGGGCGTGTTCTCGGTATTCTCGGCAGGTCCGCGCCAGACCGCACTCGATCGTCTGTCCAATGACGACGCCAATCCCAATTCGGTGTTCACGCGCACCTTCGCCAGGGAACTGCTCCAGCCCGGCGAGAACCTGGTGCAGGTGGCGCAGCACACGCGGCGTCTGGTCAGCGAGATGGCCGACACCGTCAAGCACAAGCAGGTGCCGGTCTATTTCGACCAGATGGTCGACGACGTCTTCCTCAGCGGGATTGCGAAGGATGCGGCCGCCGCTGCTGCGCGACCGGCCGATCCGCCGCCGCAGAAGGTCGCGGCGCTGCCGCCGGTCTCGGTGCCGCGGGTGCCGAAGGAGGAGACCACCAACGCGCCGATCGCGAGCTTCTCGCGCCACAATGGCGGCTGGAGCGTGGTGTTCTCCTTCGCCGATCCGACGCTCGGAATTTCCTGGCGCATGGCCGGCAATGGCGATTTCCGCGAGACCGGATTCATCGATACGCTCGATCCGCGCACCCGCAAGCGGCTCCCGAACCCGTCGATCGAATTGCCGCCGGATGCGCAGGCCGGCACGATCGAGGTCCGCTACGTCGACCAATCCGGCGATATGCAGGGACCGTTCCCGATCAAGTTCGACCCTGAAGCGGCGCTGATCCGCGACCAGCGCAAGATCCTCGACATGACCGCGACGAGCTGGCTGTCGTTTCGCGAGTTCAACGGGCTGCTGGTCTATTACACGCACCTGGTCTCCTACCGCTGCGCCATCCGCGAGGTGCGCATCGGCATCGACACCGCCGTACCCCACCAGGTGCTGAAGATGCCGGCTTGCGATCTCAGGGACCCCTCCGCAATCTCCGCTGGCATGCTGCTCTACCAGAAGCTTCCGCCAGCAACACAGTTCATGTCGGTCGAATTGACCTATCGCGACGGCAGCCTTTCGGAGATCAAGAGTTTTCGGACCGCGAACCGCAGCAACAATTGAGCGTTGTGCCTGACTGATCAGGCGATGTTCGTGGTGTAGCCGCCTGCTCAGTCGTCATCGTCCGGCTTGACCGGACGATCCAGTATTCCAGAGACGTTCTTCTTGAGCCGAGAGGCCGCGGCGTACTGGATGCCCTGCTGGAGCCTGTCATCGGGCTCGCCGAAGGCGAGGCCGGTGGCGGGGCATGACAGCGAAGGTTGATTAAACAGAGTCTATCCAGGTCGAATCTTCGCGCTACAATCGATTGCACGGATCGATGCAGCAGTGAGAGCTGGGTCATGGATGCAAGCACATCGGATCAACCCGCATCGCGCACCCTAAAAGTCCGCTGCTGCATCGTCGGCGGCGGGCCGGCGGGCATGATGCTCGGCTATCTCCTGGGGCGCGCCGGCATTGACGTCGTGGTGCTGGAGAAGCATGCGGATTTCTTTCGCGACTTCCGCGGCGACACCGTGCATCCCTCGACACTTCAGGTGATGGACGAGCTCGGCCTGATCGACGACTTTCTGAAGCTGCCGCATCAACGCTTGCAGAAACTGGACGGCCTGTTCGGCGGAACGCCGGTGCGGATCGCCGATCTCAGCCGGCTTGACACCAAATACCCCTTCATCGCTTTCATGCCGCAGTGGGACTTTCTGAATTTCCTGCGCGAGGCCGGCCAGCGCTTCGCTTCGCTCAAGGTGCTGATGAGCACGGAGGCGGTCGACCTGATCCGCCGCGGCGAGACCATCGCCGGCGTGCGTACGAAGGCGCCGGACGGCGTCATCGACCTCGAGGCCGACCTCACCATCGCTTGCGACGGCCGGCATTCCATCGTGCGTGAGCGCGCGGGCCTTGAGGTCGGGGAGATCGGTGCACCGATGGACGTGCTGTGGTTCCGCACCGGCCGGACTCCCGACGAGACCGAGAATTTGTTCGCGCGTGTCGAGCCCGGCAAGATGATGGTCACCTTTGACCGCGGCGACTATTGGCAATGCGCCTATGTCATCGCCAAGGGGCAATATGACGCGGTGAGGGCGAGCGGATTGCAGGCGCTGCTCGACGACGTCGTGCGCATGGCACCGGTCCTCAAGCGCGGCATTGCAGACGTGAAGAGCTTCGACGACGTCAAGCTTCTCACCGTTGCGATCAACCGCCTGAAGCGCTGGACGCGGCCCGGCCTGCTCTGCATTGGCGACGCCGCGCACGCGATGTCGCCGGTCGGCGGCGTCGGTGTCAATCTCGCCGTGCAGGATGCGGTTGCGACCGCAAACCTGCTCGCGGAGAGACTGACGCGCGGCTGTCCATCCGAGAATGAACTCGACGCCGTGCGCCGCCGCCGCGAGTTCCCGGTGAAGATGACGCAGGCGATGCAGGTGGTCGTGCAGAACAACATCATCAGCGGCGCGCTGAAAGGCGGCGACCGGCCGCTGAAGGTACCGCTGATCGTACGCCTCATCTCCGCGCTGCCGTGGCTTCAGGGCATTCCGGCGCGCTTCGTCGCGCTCGGTGTGCGGCCTGAGCACGTGCATTCGAAAGCCGCCGCGTCATCGTAGCGCGCAAGATTTCGGTAGGGATAACGCCGCGTTAAAGCGCGCTCTGTGCGTTGCGCGCGTGCAACAGCGCAAACGGATTCGGGGACCGCCATGCGCCAATCCGGCGCCTTAACTTTCTTGATTCAAATTTGAGTAAGAACTGCGTGTGAGCGTGCGCTCGTCAAAGGACACAGGGTGTACCATGCGTAATAAATTGATTGCTGCCTTCGCCTGCACGACCGCTCTGGTTTCGACTGGTGCGGCTTCCGCCGCCGATCTCGGCGCGCGGCCCTACACGAAGGCGCCCGCTTACATCGAGCCGCTGTTCAACTGGACCGGCTTCTATGTCGGCGGCCATATCGGTGGCGCCTGGACCAACGAGCAGTTCATCAACAACGGAACCGGCGCGCCGTTCGGCGATCTCGCGCCGGGTGATGGTTTCCGTCAGCGCAAGTCGGGGATCATGGGCGGTGCCCAGATCGGCTACAACTGGCAGGCCAACAACTACGTGTTCGGCATGGAAGGCACGATCTCCGGCCTCGACAACAAGGGCTCGTTCACCAACACCGCGTTCGGTGCCGGCGACGACGTGTTCTCCTGGCGTGCCAACGTGCTTGCTACCGTCGTAGGCCGCGCCGGCTTCGCCGTGCAGAACAACCTGTTCTACATCAAGGGCGGCTATGCCGGCGTGAACAACCGTCTCTCGGTCACCGACACGGTCGGACCGGCGACGGGTTCGGGCGGTCAGACCCACTGGGCCAACGGCTGGACCGTCGGCGCCGGCTGGGAATACGGCATCACCCGCAACTGGATCGTCGGCCTCGAGTACAACTACGCGGCCTTTGGCAGCCAGACCTATCAGCTCGGCGGCACCGCGGGTAACTACACCTTCGACGCCAAGCCGCGCGACATCCAGTGGGCCGTCGTGCGCGCGAGCTACAAGTTCGACGCGCCGGTCATCGCGCGCTACTGAGCAATTCAACGAACGACCGATCAGCAAAAAAAGACGATCACTGCCAACAATTAAAAGCCCCGGCTTCGCCCGGGGCTTCTTTTTTGCGTTGACCTGAATGCAAGTCGCTGCCCGACGGCCGGCCGGGCAGGCGGATAAAGGGTGAGTACCTGCACATGGACCTCGGCAGCTCGAATACGACTGCCGCCTTCCCGTCAGGCGACTTCCTGACTTACCGCTTCCGGCACGAGTATGACACCGTCCGCGCCGGTCTGAACTACAAGTTCACGACCGGCGGGCCGGTTGTTGCCAAATACTGATCTCTCCCGAGAACAGCATGTGTCTTTAAGGTCTCGGGCGATGCCGGGGCCTTCTTGTTGAGGCAATCTGCGATCAGGCCATCACAGAGAATCCGCCGTCGACGGGGATCGCGATGCCCGTGACGAAGTCGGAGGCGGGCGAGGCGAGAAACACGGCGATGCCGGCGAAGTCGTTGATGTCGCCCCAGCGTCCCGCCGGCGTGCGCGCCAGCACCCGCTCGTGCAAGCCCGAAACCTGCTGCCGCGCGCCGCGGGTGAGGTCGGTGTCGATCCAGCCGGGCAGGATGGCGTTGACCTGGATGTTGTCCGGCGCCCAGGCGTTGGCGCAGGCGCGCGTGTACTGCACGATGCCGCCCTTGCTCGCCGCATAGGCCGGCGCGAAGCTCGCGCCGAAGATCGACATCATCGAGCCGATATTGATCACCTTGCCGTTGCCGGACGCCTTCAGCGCCGGATAGGCCGCCTTCGAGCACAGGAACGCGCTGGTGAGGTTGGTCGAGATGACCTTGTTCCACTCGTCGAGCTCGAGCTCGTGCGGCGGCTTGCGAATGCTCATGCCGGCGTTGTTGACGAGGATGTCGATGCGGCCGAGATCCCCGGAGACGCGGTCGACCATCGCGGCGACGGCCGCCTTGTCGGTCACGTCGGTGGTGACGGCGATTGCCTTCACGCCGCGCTGCTTGAGATCAGCTACGGCCGCAGCGGACTTGGTTTCGTTGCGTCCGACCACAGCGATGTCGGCGCCGGCGTCGGCAAGGCCGCGGGCCATGCCGAGCCCGATGCCACCATTGCCTCCTGTTACGACCGCGACCTTGCCGCGGAGATCAAACCGGCTGGATGTCATGCTTGCAGTACCTTTTCTTGCCTTGGTTTCTTCTATTGGTGGCTCTGCCAGATCAGCACCAGTCCGAAGCCGGCCATGGCGGCGCCATAGCCGGCCCATTGCAGCTGGTTGACCATGAAGCTCGATCGCGGCCAGGCGACGGTGCCCGTGCCTTGTCCGATCCAGAGCAGCCCGACGGCGAGGGCAAACAAGCCTGCGATCAGCAGAAATCTGCGCATGCATTCCTCCCCATTGGTCCGCTCCTGTCGCAGCTGGCGGCATGAACGATCGCCGCTTGTCGCGAGAACTTGGGGGCAGACTAGCCGTAGCTTCGGTTCGGATACAATGGCTGCGGATGCACGACCGCAGGGAGGACGCATGTCCGCGCGCGAGATCATCCTGTGCATTATGGCCGCGGCGCGACGATCTTTGACGCCGATTGGACGATGTCGACGTGCTGCTCGCCAACGCATTCGGAGTCTCGAAGGCGACGTCTGCTGCTGAGCGTCCAAAACGAAAAAGCCCCGGACGATGCCGGGGCTTTGACGTTTGGCCGTGAGACCAGATCAGTACTTGGCGACGACCGGGCCGGTCCAGTTGAAGCGGTAGACCAGCGAAGTCGAGATCGTCTGGTTCCAGCTGTTGGCGCGGATGCTGTTGACGCCGGTCGGCAGGTTGGTGAGGTCAGAGATCTCATCCTGAGTCTTGGCGTTGTAGAAGGCCGAGCGATATTCGGTCTTCATGAACCAGCCGGGCGAAGAGATGCCGAAGATGTTCAGGTTGTTCTCGACGCCGCCGCCGACGAACCAGCCGTTGCGGTTGTAGCTGCCGAGGTGGACACCAGCGGGAGCGCCAGCCAAGTTCAGGAAGTTCGTCTGGCCAAAGTGAGCTCCGGAGTAACCGCCGTTGACGTAGGAGAGAACGTTCGGAGCGACCAGATAGCCCAGGCGGATACCAGCGGCCCAAGAGTCTTCCAGCTTCTGGCTGCCGGTGAGGCCGCCCACAACGGTCGGATCCTGGAGGGTGGCGCGGATGCTGCCGAACTGACCGTCAGCGAACACGCCGGCGACCCAGGTGCCGCTGAACTGCCAGTCGTAGCCGAGACCGACGGTGCCGAACCAGCCCGAGCCACCCTGACGCTGGGTGATGGTCAGCGGAACCGCGCCGACGGTCGACTGGACGTTCTGGTCGGCGTTCGAGAGGCCACCGCCGCCGCCGCCGAAGATGTAGAAACCGGTCCAGTTGGCAACCGGCGCCGGCATCGGGGCCTTCACGTAGGGACGGGCCGCGAGGTCAGCCGCTGAGGCCGAACCGGTCATCGCCGCAACCGCGCTCAGAGCCAGCAAAATCTTCTTCATGATAAAATCCCCAAGTCTGCAGCAGGCGCGAGCGCACTGAAGTTCGTGTCATCTGATGCCCGAACTATAGACGGTTCTCGCCGAAATGCTGTTGCCGGGCAGGCACAGTCGCCGGAAAACGCGGGTCGGCGGGGATTTGGTGGGTGGTTGCCTGATTCAATAAAAGTAACATGAGTTCAATATCTTATGCGAATTGCGGGACTCGGGTTTCAGGTAGGATTTCGTTAGCAAATTCGCCCCTGTTCGAAACGGAGGCAATCCTGCCTCAGCCGTGGCGCCGGTGAGTCGTTGGCCGAGTCGCGACTTGTCCTGGAAGGGCGCTCTGCCTGCATCGTCGGGAAAGAGCAGGACCGCCACCACAAATGAAAAAGCCCCGGCCTTGAGCCGGGGCTTTTTTGCGGAAAACCGCGGCCTCAGACGTCGAGCAGGTCGTCATTGGCAAACTCGGCCTTGTCCGAGATGAAGGCAAAGCGCGCTTCCGCCTTGGTGCCCATGAGGCGCTCCACCGAATCCGCGGTGGTGTCGCGATCGTCGGCGAGCAGGACCACCTTCAGCATGGTCCGCTTGGCCGGGTCCATGGTGGTCTCCTTGAGCTGCGCCGGCATCATCTCGCCGAGGCCTTTGAAGCGGTTCACCTCGACCTTGGCGTTGGCGTTGAACTCGCTCTTGATCAGCGCCTCCTTGTGCGCGTCGTCGCGGGCATAGATCGACTTCGTGCCATGGGTCAGCTTGTAGAGCGGCGGCACCGCGAGGAAGAGGTGCCCTTCGTCGATCAGCCGCGGCATCTGCCGGTAGAAGAAGGTGATCAGCAGCGAAGCGATGTGCGCGCCGTCGACGTCTGCGTCGGTCATGATGATGATGCGCTGATAGCGCAGATCCTCTTCGCGATACTGCGCGAGCATGCCGCAGCCGATCGCCTGCACGAGGTCGGCGAGCTGCGTGTTCGCCGTCAGCTTGTCCTTGCCGGCGGAGGCGACGTTGAGGATCTTGCCGCGTAGCGGCAACACCGCTTGTGTCTTGCGGTCGCGCGCCTGCTTGGCGCTGCCGCCGGCCGAGTCACCCTCGACGATGAAGAGTTCTGAGCCGTCCAAGCCCGCATCGCTGCAGTCGGCGAGCTTGCCCGGCAGGCGAAGCTTCTTGCCGGCGGTCTTGCGCGCGGTCTCCTTCTCCTGGCGGCGGCGCAGCCGCTCCTCGGCGCGATCGATGACGAAGTCGAGGAGCCTGTTCGCCTGGTTCGGATTGCCCGAGAGCCAGTGGTCGAACGGATCCTTCATCGCCTGCTCGACGATGCGTTGCGCTTCGGCGGTGGCGAGACGATCCTTGGTCTGGCCCTGGAATTCAGGCTCGCGCACGAACACCGAGAGCATCACGGCCGCACCGACCATCACGTCTTCCGAGGTGATGGAGGCCGCGCGCTTGCCCTGGCCAACGCGCTCGGCGTGATCCTTCAGGCCGCGCAATAGCGCGCTGCGCAGGCCGGATTCGTGTGTACCGCCATCGGGCGTGGGCACGGTGTTGGTGTAGGAGGACAGGAAGCCGTCGGCGTCCGCGGTCCAGGCCACCGCCCATTCGCAGGCGCCATGCGCGCCGTTGCGCCCCGATTTGCCGGAGAAGATATCGGGATGCACCAGCGTGTCGGCGTGGATCGCGGCTGCGAGATAGTCCTTCAGGCCGCCGGGGAAGTGGAACGTCGCTTCCGCCGGCACGTCCTCGACGCCCTTCAGCAGTTCGGGCGCACAATTCCAGCGGATCTCGACGCCGCCGAACAGATAGGCCTTCGAGCGCGTCATCTTGAACAGGCGCTGCGGCTTGAACGCGGCCTTGGCACCGAAGATGTCGGTGTCGGGCTTGAAGCGCACCCGCGTGCCGCGGCGGTTGTTGACCTTGCCGAGATCCTCGAGCTTGCCCTTCGGGTGCCCGCGCTCGAACGTCATGCGGTAGAGTTTCTGGCTGCGCGCAACCTCGACCTCGAGCAGCGAGGAGAGGGCGTTCACCACGGAAATGCCGACGCCGTGCAAGCCGCCCGAGGTCTCGTAGACCTTGGAGTCGAATTTGCCGCCCGAATGCAGCGTGCACATGATGACTTCGAGCGCCGACTTCTTCGGAAACTTCGGATGCGGATCGACGGGAATGCCGCGACCGTTGTCGATGACGGTCAAAAAGCCGTCGGCGCTCAAATCCACTCCGATGAAGGTCGCATGCCCGGCCAGCGCCTCGTCCATCGAGTTGTCGATGACTTCGGCAAAGAGGTGATGCAGCGCCTTCTCGTCGGTGCCACCGATATACATGCCCGGTCGGCGCCGAACCGGCTCCAGGCCTTCGAGCACCTCGATGTCGGCCGCCGTGTAGTCGGCTTCAGCGCCGCCTGCCCGCGACGCCGCCTTGGCGGGCGCCCGGGTCTTCGGCTCGTTGGCGCCGAACAGGTCGTCTTTTGCTTTGGTTTTCAACTGCTTGGACATATATTTTGATGCACTTTGAGGGCCGCAGAGGCGGCGAATCGGATAGGCCGACTATGCCACTTCTGGCTTGGAAAGGTCACCGCAAGGCAGGCCGGGCGCCGGAGTTGCGAGCCAATCCTGGCGATTTTACGCCGCTGGCCCGCCAGTTCCCGGCAATTTGACGTCCCGGCCCGGCCCGAGCCGGGCTTTGTGACTTGATGTCACACAAGTCCCTGGCTTACCAGTGCTTTTCATCGAGCAGGACCCTGAGACGGGGCGGGAAGGGCTAATCTGGAATGGAGCAGTTTGCGCACGCACTGGCCGACTTCGTGCGCGCTCACCAAGCTTGGGCCGCTCCGATCGTGTTCCTGCTGGCCTTCGGTGAATCGCTGGCGTTCATCTCGCTGCTGATCCCGGCCTGGGGCGCGCTGGTCGCCATCGGCGCCCTGATCGGGGCGAGCGGCATCAGCTTCTATCCGGTCTGGATTGCCGGCGGCATCGGGGCGGCGCTCGGCGACTGGGTCTCCTACTGGTTCGGCTACCGCTACAAGGAGCAGGTCGCGCAGATGTGGCCCTTGTCGCGCTATCCGGAACTCCTTCCTAGAGGAGAGGCCTTCGTGCGGAGCTGGGGCGTGCCCAGCATCTTCATCGGCCGCTTCTTCGGTCCCTTGCGCGCCTCCGTGCCGCTCGCCGCCGGTATCTTCGAGATGCCTTATTGGAGCTTTCAGGCCGCCAATTTCGTCTCGGCGCTGGTCTGGTCGGCGGCGCTCCTGCTGTTCGGCGATGTGATCGCAAAGATCATGGAATGGATCTGGCGGGTGGTTTGACGTCTTGAACCTTGACGGGAACCGTGGCTGGCCTTATAGCCGCGCGCCATGATCAACGCTGCGACCATCCTGTTCGCCCGTCGCCGCCGCCGCTCTTTAGCGGTTTGGGCGGTCGATCGCGTTTGAGATCATCGTCTTTGCCGCTGGACCCGATCCGCGGCATTCTTTCTCCTGTCAGCGCGATCTGATCCGGCGGCCCCCCAAGGAGGCCCAGCGGGAGACCACGATGTACACGCCCCCCTTTTTCAAGCAGGACCGCGCTGCGAGCCTGAAGTTTGCCGACGATCGCGGCTTCGGCACCATGTGCGCCTTCGACGGGAAAAAGCCGATCGCATCGGCGCTGCCGTTCTACCTGACCTATGCCGATGACGGCACGCCGCACGCCGCCTTTCATGTCGCCCGTCACAATCCGCTGCTAAAGCTTGCGGACGGCGCGACCTCCTGGCTGCTCGCGGTCAACGGCCCCGATGCCTATGTCTCGCCCGACTGGTACGTCTCGCCGGATCAGGTGCCGACCTGGCTCTACCAGTCGGTGCATTTGAGCGGGCCGGTGCGGCCTCTCTCGGACGACGAGCTGTCGGTGCAGATCGATACGCTCAGTGACAAGTTCGAGAACTGGCTGCTGCCGAAGAAGCCGTGGACGTCGGGCAAGATGACGGCGGGCCGGCTCGAAGCGATGAAGAAGGCGATCGTGGGTCTGGTGATGACGGTTGAAGAGGTCGAAGGCAGTTTCAAGCTCAACCAGCACAAGTCCGACGCCGATCATACGGCGATCAGCGATGCCATGGGTGCGCAAGGCAACGCCGGTTCACAGCAGATCGCGGGCCTGATGCGCGAGGCGCGCCCGCAGGCCTTTGCGTCCGGTACAGCCCAAGTAAACGAAGCGGCGACAGTTGAAAGGAACGTGTGATGAGCACGAAGAAGAAAATCGGCATTTTGGGCGCGTCCGGCTACACCGGCGCCGATGCGGTGCGCCTGCTGGCGCGGCATCCGAATGCGGAAATCACGGCACTCACCGCCAACACCCATGCCGGCAAGGCCATGAGCGAGGTGTTTCCGCATTTCTTCATGCTGGGTTTGCCCAAACTAGTGGAATGGGAAAAGGTCGACTGGACCAATCTCGACGCGGTGTTCTGCGGGCTGCCGCACGGCACCACGCAGCAGATCATCGCGGCGGTGCTGAAGGCCAACCCGAAGATCAAGGTCCTCGACATGTCCGCCGATTTCCGGCTGCGCAACAAGGAAACCTACGCGCAGTGGTACGGCCACGAACATCAGGCGCTCGAGTTGCAGGGCGAAGCCGTATACGGCCTGACCGAATTCTATCGGGAGAAGATCACCGCGGCGCGGCTGGTCGCCTGTCCCGGCTGCTATCCGACGGCAGCGCTGTTGGCGCTGGTGCCGCTGGCGAAAGCAAAACTGATCGACGTCGATGACATCGTGATCGACGCCAAATCAGGCGTCACCGGCGCCGGACGCGGCCTGAAGCAGAACACGCTGTTCAGCGAGGCAGGCGAGGGGATTTCGCCCTATTCGGTCGGCACGCACCGGCATGCGCCGGAGATCGAACAGGAGATCGGCGTCGCGGCGGGCGCGAGCGTGACCATCAATTTCACGCCGCATCTCATTCCGATGTCGCGGGGCGAGCTCTGCACGTCCTACGTCAAGCTCAACGGCGCGACGCCGGACGATTTGCGGGCCGCACTCGAGAAAGCCTACGCGAACGAGCCCTTCGTGCATGTCGTCAAGAAGGGCGTGCTGCCGCAGACCCAGAACGTACGCGGCTCGAACTATGTCCAGATCGGTGTCATCGCCGACCGGATCAAGAACCGCGCCATCGTGATTTCGGTGCTCGATAATCTGGTGAAGGGCTCGGCCGGTCAGGCGATCCAGAACATGAACCTGATGTTCGGATTCCCCGAGACCGCTGGACTGGAGCAGATCGCGCTGTTTCCCTGATCGGAGTGGTCGCCGTGGACGAAAAGACCCTGCAATTCTATCGGAGCAACGCCCAGTCCTATGCGGATTGGGCGAAGGCGCCCTCGACGCGGCTGCGGAGTTTTCTGGCCCTGCTGCCGCCCGGTGGCGCGATTCTCGAGCTCGGCTGCGGCGCCGGCAATCATTCGGCCGTGATGCTGGAGGCGGGTTTTGCCGTGCGCGCAACCGACGGCTCGCCCGAGATGGCCGAGATCGCCTCGCGCCGGCTCGGCCATCCCGTCGAGGCGATGCGGTTCGACGAACTGGATTCGCAACGGGCCTATGACGGCGTCTGGGCCAGCGCCTGTCTGCTGCATGTCCCGCGCGACGAGCTTGCCGGCGTCCTCGGGCGGATCCACCGGGCGCTCAAGCCGTCAGGCGTGTTCTTCGGCAGCTACAAGATGGGCGAGAGCGATGGGCGGGACAGCTTGGGGCGATACTACAACTACGCATCGCCCGAGTGGTTAGAGGCGACCTACGCCAGCGCGGGGCCGTGGACCATGCTGTCGTCGGAGACCTCTGTGATCCAGAGTTTTGACGAGACGCCCGCCAACATGCTGAATCTCGTCGTTCGCAAGGCCGTGGCCTGATCTTCAGGACACCGTGAAAATCACCGGCGCTATGCGGCGATCCATTCCAGCAGCGCGTTTTGCGCGTGCAGAAGGTAAGCCTTCGCCACCGTGCTCTGGCAAGCGAAATGGGTCATTGCATCAGTCGTGACTTCTTGACCTCTGGTCACCGGCGGGCAGGGGAGGAAAATTGCATCGCTGCGGCATTTGTCGAGGAACTGCGCCGATATCCGGTATTGCCCGAGTTGATCGTGATGCGCCCCGTCGGGCCAGCAATCCGTGATGATCACATCCGCCTCATGCAATGCGTCCAGATCGGTGCTTGCCGCGAACCGCGGACTTGCGATGTCGCGGATATGCCAATCGGCCGGGTAGGCTTGGGTCACCTCGATCGGCAGGGCGATGGACGCTTCGATCCAGGATCGCAGGATGTTGGCATCGGGGGCCACGCCGACAATCTTGAGGCCGTCGAGATGTCCTCGCTTGCACCGGACATAAGCAAGATCACCAAGCGTCTCGCAGGGGTGATTTGACCGCGTTCTCGCATTGACGACCGGCGCGGTGGCGTTCGATGCAAGCTCGTGCAAGGTCGCCAGTTCCCGGGTGCGGACGACCAGGATGTCGAACCAGTTGTCGAGATATTCTGCCAAGTCAGCGGTCGCCTCGCTGACATTGAATCGGATCGGCGGTTGCACGCAAATGCCGCCCATGGCCCTGACGCCAAGATCGAACGCCGTCGTATTCCGCCATCCACCATCGTCGGCGATAACGGCCACGCGCCTTCCAGCGAGGCTTTGAGGCATGGAAAGGTCGTCCCACGCTGCCGCCAGCACCTGCGCGCGGTCGATGATCGACAGGAGCGTGTCCGCGCCCAGATCGTGGAATTGGAGAAAATCCCGGCTGGATTCGTTGTGCATTGCTAGGCGTTGCGGCGCGTCCGGGACACGAGACTAAACCAGCTTGAAGATCGCCAGCGCCAGCACGGCCTGCGCCAGGAAGCCGACGGTGAAGGCCAATGTACGGAACACCGGAACCCCGAGCGCATAGACGATCAGATGCGCGACGCGTGACCAGAAATAGACCACGCAGGCGAGTACCGTCCATTTCGAGGAATAATCGATCGCGTTCAGGATCAGTACCAGCGGCGCGAACAGCACGAGGTTCTCGACGGCGTTGTCATGCGCGAACATCAGGCGGTTCGCCCACTCCGATTGCGGCTTGTCGCCGCGCGAGGGGTTGGCCATCGCGCCACCGAGCCCCCGAACCTGGCAGCGATTGATAGTGTAGGGAATCCAGAGGATTCCGGTCAGGATCACCGTACACGTCAGCCAGAACAATTCGCGCGTCATAACCCGGTCCCCTCCAAAATCGATGTCGTGAGCTTATACGAAAGCGCGCGCCGTTGCGCTATGCGCGAACCCTGACATAGCTGCCGGGCGCGTCTTCGATCGGCGGCAACGCTTCGCTGCCGACGCCGCGCGCCGGGACTTCCTCCGGATCGAGCCCACCAAGCCATTCGCGCCAGTCCGGCCACCACGAGCCCTTGTGCTCCACCGCGTCCTTCATCCACTGGGCCACGTTGACGTCCTTGACGTTGTCGTTGGTCCAGTACTGGTACTTGTTCGAGGCGGGCGGATTGACGACGCCTGCGATGTGGCCGGAGCCGGATAGCACATATTTCACCGGGCCGCCGAAGAACTGCGAGCCGTACAGCACCGATTCGGCCGGCGCGATGTGGTCTTCGCGGGTGGCAAGGTTGTAGACGGGGACCTTGACCTTGGAGAGGTCGAGCAGGGTGTTGTCGAGCACCATCGTGCCCGTGGACAGCCGGTTCTCCAAATAGCAGTTGCGCAAATAGTAGGAATGGTTCGACGCGGTCATGCGCGTGGCGTCCGAATTCCAGTGCAGCAGGTCGAATGCGCTCGGCTGCTGGCCTTTCAGATAGTTGCTGACGACGTAGGACCAGATCAAATCGTTGGAGCGCAGCATGTTGAAGGCCATCGCCATCTTTGAGCCTTCGAGCACGCCGGACGCCTTCATGTCCTGCTCGAGCGCTGCGATCTGATCCTCGTCGACGAAAACGAGGAGATCGCCGGCATGGGTGAAGTCGACCTGCGCTGCGAAGAACGTCGCCGAGGTCACCCGCTGGCGGCGCTTCTCGGCGAGCCAGGCCAGTGTGGTCGCGAGCATCGTGCCGCCGACGCAATAGCCGGCGGTGTGCACCTTCAACTCGCCGGTCGCGCGCTCGATGACGTCCATCGCCGTCAGAACGCCTTCCTTCATGTAGTCTTCCCAGCTCTTGGCTCCGAGCCGCTTATCGGGATTGACCCATGAGATCACGAACACGGTGATGCCCTGGTCGACGCACCACTTGATGTAGGATTTCTCCGGCTTGAGATCGAGGATGTAGAACTTGTTGATCCAGGGCGGCACGATGAGGAGGGGCGTGCGCAGCACCTTCTCCGTCGTCGGCGAATACTGGATCAGCTGCATCATCTCGTTCTGGTGGATCACCTTGCCCGGCGTGGTCGCCATGTTGACGCCGACGACGAGGTTGTCCGGATTGGACTGGCGGATCTTCAGCATGCCCTTGCCGGCGGCGATGTCCTCGGCCAGCATCGTCAGGCCGCGCGCGAGATTTTCGCCGCTGCTTGCGACCGTCTCGCGCAGCACCTCCGGATTGGTCAGCACGAAGTTCGACGGCGACAGCGCGTTGGTGACCTGCTGGGCGTAGAACTCGGCCTTGCGGCGGGTCTGCGGATCAAGCTCTGCGTCGCGCACCAGCTCCTGTGCCCATCTGGTCGTGAGCAGATAGAGCTGCATCATGAAATCGAAAAACTGGTTCGATTTCCACTCCGGATCGGCAAAGCGCTTGTCGCGCGGCGAGGGCGCAATCGCAGGCTGCGCGTCCTGGCCGGCCATCCGCCGCGCCGCGGAGCCCCAGAGGTCGAGATAGTCCTTGGCAAGCTTGGTCTGGACGTCGGAGGCGCGCGAGGTGTCCGACAGCCAGTATTCGGCGACCGACGTGAAGGCCTTGACGACTTCGGTAAGCTCGGCCGGCGGACGATCCTGAACCTCGCCGCTTTCGCGCGGCTTCAGATACGCGGCAAGCGCCTTGCCGCCGCTCTCCATGGCCCGCGCGACATTCATCGCGAAGGCCTCCGCATCGAACTTCGTGTCAGACTTCATGCCGGATTTGGGCGTATCGGTCGTGGCGGTACTCATGAAGGCGACAGTAACGATTCATTCCGTATTCGTCACCGCGAAGCTCGCACGTTTGGCGTCAAACAGGCGCGAAGATGTGCTGCACTGCGATAAAGTTTCTTGGTTCCGTCACAATCAGGCCGCACCGGTCCGCTTGATGGGTTTTGGATGTTTTCTCGCTCGCGCCATTTCGGGCAGCAATGGTTTGAGCTTGGGCGGGTTGTTGGGTTAAGCTTCCCACAGCCGGGCGCTGGGACGAGTAGGGGATTCCCAAGTGTTGGCGTTGAGGGACTTGCAAAAGACGCTGCTGATCTGCGGCGCGCTGCTGATCGCGGCGTTCGCGATGGGCGGCTGCTCGAGTCAACTCGCGGACCTCACGCCCGCCGACGCGCAGGCGCATCCGAAAGACCCCAGCGGCTACCTGCCGGTGCACGACCTGCCGCCGGATCGCGATCAGGCGGTCATCCCACCCGACCAGCGCGCCAAGATCGAGGCGGAGCTTGCCGCTGCGCGTGACCGCCAGGCCGTCGCCGCCAAGGATGCCAAGTAGAGAGGGGTGAGGCGGCGCAAGGTAATCGCTGGCGCCCCCGTCACTCCGTGCTAAAAAGACCTCAGTTCAGCCGAGAGTCAGAGCAAGGGACTTCAATCCCCGTCACTGAAATTCGCTCGAAGTATTTGATTTTGAGTGATTTTTGCGAAAGGGTCGAAGCCTCTCCAATGGTCCGTCTTGACCGTTCGATTCTGCCCTGACCGGTTGCCCGGAGCCCAAGAAGCGATGTCTGGACCCATGGAAGATTTTTACCG
The DNA here is from genome assembly GCF_040548375.1 of Bradyrhizobium sp. F1.4.3. Taxonomy (NCBI): domain Bacteria; kingdom Pseudomonadati; phylum Pseudomonadota; class Alphaproteobacteria; order Hyphomicrobiales; family Nitrobacteraceae; genus Bradyrhizobium; species Bradyrhizobium sp. F1.4.3. The sequence continues at coordinate 44,874 of NZ_JBEPRN010000019.1, read as the reverse complement.
CATCCGCCGCCTGCCGCCTTACGTGTTCGAGCAGGTCAACCGGGCCAAGGCGGCCGCGCGGAATGCCGGTGCCGACATCATCGACCTCGGCATGGGCAATCCGGACCTGCCGGCGCCGCCGCATGTCCTGGAGAAGCTCAAGGAGACCCTGGGCAAGCCGCGCACCGACCGCTACTCGGCCTCGCGCGGCATCCCCGGCCTGCGCAGGGCCCAGGCCGGCTATTACGAGCGCCGCTTCGGCGTAAAGCTCAATCCGGACACCCAGGTGGTGGCGACCCTCGGTTCGAAGGAGGGCTTTGCCAACGTGGCGCAGGCGATCACCGCGCCCGGCGATGTCATCCTCTGCCCGAACCCGAGCTACCCGATTCACGCCTTCGGCTTTTTGATGGCAGGCGGGGTGATCCGCTCGGTGCCGTCGGAGCCGACGCCGCAGTTCTTCGAGGCGGTGGAGCGGGCGATCGTGCATTCGATCCCGAAGCCGCTGGCACTTGTGGTCTGCTATCCCTCGAACCCGACCGCCTATGTCGCGAGCCTCGACTTCTACAAGGACCTCGTCGCGTTCGCGAAGAAGCACGAGATCCTGATCCTGTCGGATCTCGCCTATGCCGAGGTCTATTTTGACGAGAACAACCCGCCGCTCTCGGTGCTCCAGGTGCCTGGCGCGATCGACGTCACCGTCGAATTCACCTCGATGTCGAAGACCTATTCGATGGCCGGCTGGCGCATGGGCTTTGCGGTCGGCAATGAGCGCGTGATTGCCGCACTTGCCCGCGTCAAATCCTATCTCGACTACGGCGCGTTCACGCCGGTGCAGGTCGCCGCGACCGCCGCGCTGAACGGCCCGGACGATTGCATCAAGGAGATGCGCGATACCTACCGCAAGCGCCGTGACGCGCTGGTGGAGTCGTTTGGCCGGGCCGGCTGGGAGATCCCGCCGCCGGATGCCTCGATGTTCGCCTGGGCGCCGCTGCCGGAAGCGTTCCGCAGCGTCGGCAGCATGCAATTCGCAACATTGATGGTGGAGAAATCCGGCGTCGTGGTCTCGCCCGGCGTCGGCTTCGGCGAGCATGGTGAAGGATATGTCCGCATCGCCATGGTGGAAAACGAGCAACGGATCAGGCAGGCCGCGCGCGGCGTGCGCCGCTTCCTTGAAAGCGGCATCGAAACGTTGCACAACGTCGTTCCGCTCGCCAACCGGCGTTAATTCTCTTCGACAGGTTTTCTGAAGCATTATGGTCGTACCCCTGAAAGTGGGCATAGCGGGGCTCGGCACTGTGGGCGCCGAAGTTGTCCGTTTGATTGAAACCCAGGCCCGCGTGCTCGCCGGCCGCAGCGGCCGGGGCATTCGAGTCGTCGCCGTCACCGCACGCTCGAAGGCGAAGAAGCGCAGCATCGACCTGCGCGGCGTCGAATGGGTCAGGGATCCGATGGCGCTCGCAACCCATCCCGGAATCGACTGCTTCGTCGAGTTGATGGGCGGCGCCGGCGATCCCGCGCTCTCGGCGGTCGAAGCTGCGCTCAACGCCGGTAAGTCCGTCGTCACTGCCAACAAGGCGCTGCTTGCCAAGCACGGGATCAAGCTGGCCAAGGCCGCCGAAAAGCATGGCGGTGCGCTGAATTTCGAGGCAGCCGTCGGTGCCGCGATCCCCGTCATCAAAACGTTACGCGAGGGCCTCGCGGGAACCGGTATCAACCGCGTCTACGGTATCCTCAACGGCACCTGCAATTATATCCTGACGCGGATGGAGCAGGAGGGCCTGTCCTTCGCCGAATGCCTGAAGGATGCGCAGCGGCTCGGCTATGCCGAGGCCAATCCGTCCTTCGACGTCGACGGCCACGATACCGCGCAGAAACTCGCGATTCTCGCCAGCCTCGCTTTCGGCACGAAAGTTGCTCAAAGCGCAGTGTATGTCGAAGGTATCTCCTCCATCGCGCCGGAAGATCTGCGCGCCGCTGACGATCTCGGTTACCGGCTCAAGCTGCTCGGCGTTGCGGTTCGCACCGCCAAGGGCATCGAGCAGCGCGTGCATCCGACCATGGTTCCAAAATCCTCCTCGATCGCGCAGGTGATGGGTGTCACCAATGCGGTCACGATCGATGGCGAGGGCATTCCGCCGATCACGCTGGTCGGCCCGGGTGCGGGCGGCGCGGCAACCGCATCCGCCGTCGTCGCCGACATCGCCGACGTCGCGCGTGGCATCCGCGCCAATCCGTTCGGCCGGCCCATCTCGCAGCTTCGCGAGACCAAGAAGGCGCCGATGGAGCGCCATGAGGGCGGCTACTACATCCGCCTTTTGGCGCGCGATTTCCCGGGCACCGCGGCTGCGATCGCGACCCGGCTTGCAGAGCAGAAGATTTCGATCGAGTCGATCGTGCAGCGTCATCCCAATGGCGGCACTGGGCCGGCAAATGGCAAGGCGGTGCCCGTGCCCGTCATCCTGATCACCTATGCGACGCATGAGGACGCGGTGCGCCGCGCGCTCGCCGCCGTGCAGCACGACAAGGTGATCAGCGGACGGCCGCAGGTCATCCGGATCGAGAAGAACTAGGGCATGCTCCGGATCCGAAGGATCGCGTTAGCGCCAAGCGTGAAGCGGTTTTCCGGAAAGAGCATGCTCAAACAAAGAGGACGGTTCAAACGAACGAACCGTGGGCGTTGCGAGTTGATGCGGGCAGAGACTTCTGTCCCGAACTGTTTGAAGGAGTGAGCCGATGTCGACCCATATTTCAGTCCCGCCGCACGCGTTGCTCGAGCGCATTCTCACGCTGGAAATCGTGCGGGTGACGGAGCGGGCGGCGGTGTCTTCGGCGCGGCTGCGCGGGCACGGCAATGAGAAGGCGGCCGACCAGGCCGCGGTGGACGCGATGCGGCGCGAGCTCAACAAGCTGCCGATCGAGGGCACCATCGTGATCGGCGAGGGCGAGCGCGACGAGGCGCCGATGCTGTTCATCGGCGAGAAGGTTGGCATGAACGCCGGCCCGCAGGTCGATATCGCGGTCGACCCGCTCGAAGGCACCACGCTGTGCGCCAAGAACATGCCGGGCTCGATTGCCACCATGGCGATGGCTGACGGCGGCACGCTGCTGCACGCGCCCGACGTCTACATGCAGAAGCTCGCGATCGGCCCCGGTTACGCCAAAGGCGTCGTCGAGCTCGACGCTACGCCAGCGGAAAACGTCCGCCGTCTTGCCAAGGCCAAGGGCGTCACGCCGGAAGGCATCACCGTGCTTGTGCTCGACCGTCCGCGCCATGCCAGCATCATCGAGAGCGTGCGCTCGACGGGGGCTGCCGTGCGCCTCATCACCGACGGCGACGTCGCCGGCGTGATCCACTGCGCAGACCCCGATAACACCGGCGTCGACATGTATCTCGGCACCGGCGGCGCGCCGGAAGGCGTGCTCGCGGCGGTGGCCCTGCGCTGCATCGGCGGTCAGATGCAGTGCCGGCTCATTCTCGACTCCGACGAGAAGCGTGAGCGCGCTGCCAAGATGGGCGTCAACGATCCCAAGATGATCTACGGCATCGAGGATATGGCGCGGGGCGACTGCCTGTTTGCCGCCACCGGCGTTACCACGGGCTCGCTGCTCTCGGGCGTGAAGTTCCGCAAGGACGGCGTGATCGAGACCGAGACGGTGGTGATGCGCTCCGTCACCGGCACCGTGCGCTACATCAAGGCCGAGCACCGCGAGTTGGCGAAGTTCCACCTCGACTGAAGCACGGCTGTCATTCCGGGGCGACGCGAAGCGTCGAGCCCGGAATCCATAACCACGATCGGGAGTATGGATTCCGGGCCTGCGCCTCACGGCGCATCCCGGAATGACCAAAAATGAGCAATACAGGGAAGCGCACATGTCCGATCTCACCGCCGTCAAAGCCTTGGTGTTCGACGTGTTCGGCACCGTCGTCGACTGGCGTACCAGCCTGATCACCGACCTCATGTGGTGGGGCAAGGGCCGCGGTATCACCGCCGACTGGACCGCACTGGTCGATGGCTGGCGCGGCATGTACACGGCCGCGATGGATGACGTGCGCAAGCACCCTGAACGCGGCTACGTCATCCTCGACGCCCTGCACCGCCGTTCGCTGGACAAGCTGGTCGAGACATTTGCGATCAAGGGCCTCACCGAGGCCGACCTCGACTACATTACCAAGGGCTGGCACCGCCTGCATCCCTGGCCCGACAGCGTCGCCGGCCTGACGCGGCTGAAATCGAAATTCATCATCTCGCCGCTCTCCAACGGCAACGTCGCGCTGCTCACCAACATGGCGAAATTCGCGGGCCTCCCCTGGGATCTCATCATGTCGGCCGAGCTGTTCGAGCACTACAAGCCCGATCCCGAGACCTATCTTGGTGCCGCGCGATTGCTCGGCCTCAAGCCGGAAGAGGTGTTGATGGTCGCGGCCCACAATTACGACCTCAAGGCCGCGCAGAGCTACGGCTTGAAGACCGCTTTCGTCGCGCGGCCGACCGAGTATGGTCCGCTGCAAAAGATCGATTTCGAAGCCACCGGCAACTGGGACATCGTCGCCAGGGATTTCGGCGGCGTCGCCGATAGGCTCGGCTGCTAGGCCTCGCTGCGCCGCCGCTCAAATCTTGCCGAACGCGACCGTAGCCTTATCGTAGACGCCGTCGCCCATCGTGCCGGCTTGGAAAATGCCGTGCTTCTCGATCCAGTCGAACGACTGTTCGTAGATCTCGCGCGAATAGGGTTCGAACACGATCCTCTCGCCGGGCCCCCAACGCCGCGTATCCATGGCCGCGTGGAAGTGCTCCGGAAACTCGTTCTTGTAATAGCGGGTGTAAAGCTCCGGGCGTAGGTCGATGTCGCGCTGGGCTTTCTTCAGGGCACGGAAGTAGCGCTTGATGTCTTCGGGGGCCGGATCGCCATTGATCATTGAAGCGATCATGAACGTCGTGTCGACGATCTTGCGATAGCCGAGCTGCTCGGCGAAATAGTAGGGACCGTTGAACAGTGCGGCGGCTTCGCTCTTGCCCTCGAACAGCAGCTCCATCCTGCGAAACAGCATGCCGTCCTCGAAGGTCAGGTTGATCTGGTCGGGCGCGAGGTACTGCTCGAGCGCCTGGATTGTCGAATAATGGCTGCCTGACTGGAAGCCGACCGAAATCGGGACGCCGGCAAGGTCGGAAGGCGTGCGGATCTTGGAATCGGCCGGAACGTAGATTCCGGAAGGCGCGACCGAGTAGACGTCGGCATAAAGCTTGGCGTGGCCGTTCGAGGCGGCGACGTTGACGGTCCAGTGACAGGCGCAGCTGACGTCGGCCTTGCGCCCCTTCTCGATACTCTGGAAGGCGCCTTCGTTGACCTTGTTGTGGTGCTGGCCTTCCGTCGAGCGGATCAGCTCGCGGAATTCGTAGTCGAGCCCTTCGTCGCGGAAATAGCCTTTCTCCTCGGCCACCCACTCCTGAAGACGGAAATGCGATTCGATGACGAATTTGGTCATGGCTTCCTCCATATTCGCCGGAGCGGTCCGGCCGTTCGATATGTCTTTGACTGCAGGATAGCAAACAGCGAAGCTCGATCCATGGCTCAATAGGAATGTTTCATATGTCAAAAATGGAATCTTCCGGGATCGACTTCCGCGACCTCAAGGTGCTCGACGCGTTGATCCGCGAGGGCAGCATCACTTGTGCTGCCGCAAGTCTCGAAACCACGCAGCCGGCCGTCAGCAAATTACTGGCGCGATTGCGCCTCCGCTTCGACGATCCCCTGTTCGTTCGCCGCGGCAGCGGCGTGCAACCGACGGCGCGTGCGATCGAGATGGCTCCGCAGATCCGAGCCTTGCTCGAGATGACCGACAGACTTTGGCAGGATCGGCTGCCGTTCGATCCGCAGAAGTCGGAAAAGACCTTCAGCCTGCTTTTGACCGACGTCGGCATGGTGCGATTTCTCCCGCCCTTGGTCGCCCGCCTCGCGAAACTTGCGCCGCGAATTCAGGTGCGCGCATTGCCGCTGGATTCACGGCACTTCGCACTCAAGCTCGAGTCGGGGGAAGCGGATCTTGCGCTCGGCGCCTTGCCGCGAGCGGCGGGTCATCTTCGCTCCCAGCGGCTCTATTCGGACGGCTATGCCAGTGTGGTCCGGCGAGGGCATCCGAGACCGGCGGACGCGCGCACGCGCCGGGGATTTCTGGCCGAGCAGCATATCCTGATCACCGCGTCCGAGACCGGGCATGCAGCCCATATCGAGACGCAGCGCGTGCTGACGCGCACGATCGCGCGCGCCAATATCCTGTTGCTGGTGCCGAGTTTCATCGCGGGCGCGATCGTGGCGTCGCAAACCGATGGCGTCGCGACCTTGCCCGCCAATCTGGCCGCCATCATCGCAGAACCGCTCGGAATGACGGTATTTAGAACGCCGGTTGCACTGCCGCGTATCGAGATCGCCCAATATTGGCACGAGCGTTATCATCGCGATCCCGCCCACCGCTGGCTGCGATCGGTCACGCTCGATCTGTTCGGCAATCGGGCCTAGCACGGAAGAACGCGTGCGCGCGCTCGCTTCGATGCCTCGGCAGGTTGAACCTTTGGAGGCGTCAAAGCGGTGACCATGGCCGCAGCAGGACTTATGGCAATCGCGGCCTTGTGGCCACAAACGCGGCTCTCGCGGAGAACTCCGACCACCAGTAACTAACTGCGGGGTGCTTTTGGAGAAGCGCTCTGCCTTGGTCGGAGAGGACAAAATAGCCAATCATCGGCGCCAGATGGATGTCGGCCAGCGACACTTGATTGCCGCAGAGGTACGGGCCGCCGCCAGCGGCTGCCTCCAGCGCTGCAAGTATCCCTGGCGCAGCTTCGAGGCCTTTTCGAAATTCGTCCTTGTCCACCGGCAATCCCATGCGCGGCCTGAAAACTCCGTGGGAGAAGACTTGCCTCACCAGCGGCCAGTACGCGTAGCTGTCGACGATCGACATGATCTGATTGCCGCGAGCCCGCTCTCTCGGCTCCATGGACTGAAGCCTGGGACCGTCAAAAGCTTCATCTACATAACGCGTGATGGCGCCCGTTTCGTAGGCGATGAACCCAGCGTGAATCAGTGCGGGCACGCGCTTGAAGGGATGCGTTGCGAGGTAGCTCGCAGGGATAGTCTCGGCGAATGGATTCACCTCGATCCAATTGTGGGCCACGCCCTTTTCGTGGAGAGCCAGGCGGGCGATCCAGGAATAGACGCTGTATTGGTAGCCGTGCAGCTCTATTGCCATGCGACGCGGTCCTGACCCTGCCACGATCAGCATTGCCCGATCTTGGCGGGTTTACAAGCCGTCGTGACTTCTAGTGAGCGGCCGCGCGAGTGGCCAGGTCCGTGCGACACTGGCCGGCGGTGCTGTGCGAACACTTGTGGTCACGGAATTCTCAGCGTGAGCTCATTCGCCTCCGCTTCGGCAAAACCTGCCTGCAAGACCTCTTCGCGCTTGTGCCGCAGATGCGCACGCAGGATGTGCGAAAGGCCGACGCCGTCGCGCCTTTGGAGCGCGTTCAGGATCGCTTCGTGCTCGCTGACGGCGAACGCCCAGCGCTGCGGCGTCATCGGCGTGACGTAGCGCGCGCGCCGGATGCGCGCGGTCACGGATGCATAGAGCCCGGTCAGCGCCGGATTTCCGGCCGCGATGACGATGGCTTCGTGAACGGCGCGGTTGCCGCGATAGTACTGAATCAGGTCGCCCTCGCGATAATGCTGAACCATGACCGCGTGCGCGGCGGCGATCTCCGCGATCTCCTGATCCGTGATGCGCTCGCAGGCGAGTTCGCCGGCAAGCGCCTCGAGACCCTGGCAGACTTCGAACAGGTCGCGCATGTCCTTGTCGGTCAGCTTCGCGGCGCGCGAGCCGCGATGGGGCAGTAGCTGCACGAGACCCTCGGCGGCCAGCACCTTGAGCGCTTCACGCAGCGGCGTGCGCGAGATATCGAGCCGGTCGCATAGCTCGCGCTCGGGGATCCGCGCGCCCGGCGGGATTTCGCCGTCGAGCAGAATGGCGCGGATGCGGCCGACGACCTCCTCATGAAGCATATGATCAAGCTCTATTTTGCATTCAAAAGTGAATTAATTAGCGCGTTACGACCAACTTATAGCTTGAAAATCTGAAATTTTGCATTCAAAAATACAAAAAACAGGGAATGTGAGGAAATGGACCAGGCCACAGAGGCGGAACACCTCGTTTTCGAACTTGAGGACGGCATCGGGCGGGTCACTTTCAACCGCCCGCAGGCCCGCAACGCCTTCACCTTCGCCATGTACGAGCGCTTGGCAGCCATTTGCGAGCAGGCCAATGGCGATCGCGCGATCAAAGTCCTCGTGCTGCGCGGTGCCGGCGACAAGGCCTTCGCTTCGGGCACCGACATCAACCAGTTCCGCGAATTCAAGACGCCGCAGGACTCGATCGACTACGAGAACCGGATCGATCGCGTCCTCACCACGCTCGAACAGTGCCGGGTACCGACAATCGCGGCGATCAACGGGTTCTGCACGGGCGGAGGGGCGGGCATTGCCTCTGCCTGCGACCTGCGCATCGGCACGAAAAGCGCCAAGATCGGGTTTCCCATCGCCCGGACGCTCGGCAACTGCCTGTCGATGTCCAATGTCAGCCGTCTCACTGCGCTGATCGGTGCCGCGCGCGTCAAGGACCTGATCTTCACCGCGCGCCTTGTCGACGCCACGGAGGCTGCAAGCGTCGGGCTGCTCGGCGAGGTCGTCGAGGATGGCGCGGCGCTCGACCGGCGCGCCGATGAGGTTGCGCGGCTGCTGGCCAGCCACGCGCCGCTGACGCTGACCGCGACCAAGCAGGCGGTGGCCCGCCTGCAAAAGCGGCTGACGCGGGACGAGGGAGAAGACCTCATCCTGATGTGTTACACGAGCCAGGATTTTCGCGAAGGGCTCGATGCTTTCCTCAACAAGCGCGCGCCGCAATGGCGCGGTCAATAGGACAGGCCGATGCAAAGCGATCGATCGCAAACAACCTCCCGTCGTCCGGGACCGCTCGCCGGCCTCAAGGTCATCGATCTCACCCATGTCATGGCGGGGCCGACCTGCACCCTGATGCTCGCCGACATGGGCGCCGACGTCATCAAGATCGAGAAATGGCCGAACGGCGATGACACCCGCCATTCGGTGCCGCCGAAGATCGGCGACGAGGCGGCGTCCTTCCTGATGATGAACCGCAACAAGCGCGGCATCGTGCTGGATCTGAAGACCGACGGCGGCAAGCGCGTGCTGCGGCGGCTGATCGCGGGCGCCGACGTGCTGGTCGAGAATTTCGCGCCGGGCGCCATGGAGCGCCTGGGCTTCGGCTACGAGGATCTGCACCAGGAATTCCCGACATTGATCTACTGCTCGCTGTCGGGCTTCGGCCGCACCGGGCCCTACAAGCACCGCCGCGGTTTTGATCTGGTCGCGCAGGCCATGAGCGGCATCATGAGTTTTACCGGCGAGCGCCCCGACGGTCCGCCGGTGAAGTGCGGCCCGCCACTGTCCGACATCACTGCGGGGTTGCTCGCAAGCATGGGCATTCTGGCCGCCTACACCCATCGTCTCAAGACCGGCGAAGGGCAGTGGGTCGAGACGTCACTCTATGAAGCAGCTCTGGTGCAGACCTACTGGCAATCGACGATCGCGCTTGCCGCCGGCACGGCGCCGCGTGCGATGGGCTCGGCGCATCCGCTCAATGCGCCGTATCAGGCTTTTGAAGCCTCCGACGGCTGGCTCGTGGTCGGCGGTGCCAACAAGAAGCATTGGCTGTTGATGCTGGAAGCGCTCGGCGCGAGCGAACTCGCCGCCGACCCGCGCTTCGTCACCGGGGCCGATCGCATGGCGCATCTGAAGGAGCTCGAAGCGGTCCTGAGCGAGCGCTTCCGCACCAAATCGCGGTCGCATTGGCTCGCCGCACTCGACGAGAAGGGCGTGCCGTGCGGACCCGTGCACGACATGCTGGAGGCTTTGAGCGATCCGCAGACGCTGGCGCGCGAGATGGTCGTCGAGGTCGAGCATTCCACGCTCGGCCCCGTGAAGACGATCGGGCTGCCCGTCAAATTCTCCGAGACGCCCGGCAAGGTCCGCTCCGGTGCGCCCGTCTATGGCGAGCACACCCGAGAGGTGCTGGCCGAGCACGGGTTCAGCGACCAGGACATCGAGGCCCTCGAGAAGCAGGGCGCCATCGTTTCGGCCTCTGGGAGGCGCGCGGAACGCGTCGCCTGAGCGAACGCCGCTACGACAGACACAAGACCAGCAAAATAAACAAAATCAGTCGGAGGGAACCATGGGTCGCACGTCAACATTTCTGCTGTCCGCAGCCGCGGTCGTGATCGCCGGCACGATGCCGGCGCGCGCAGCCTGGCAGCCGCAGAAGCCGATCGAGTTCGTGGCGACCGCAGGTCCCGGCGGCGGCACCGACAATATCGCCCGCGCGGTGCAGAACATCATCACCAAGTACAAGCTGACGGACCAGCCGATCGTCGTCGTCAACAAGGCCGGTGGCAGCGGCGCGGAAGGCTATGTCTACGGCAAGGCCTCCGCCGGCGATCCCTACAAGGTGATCTTCGGCACGTCGAACGCCTGGCAGCAGCCGCTCGTCTCCAAGGTCGCCTTCAACTACACCGACCTCACCCCGATCGCGGCCATGGCGCAGGATGAATTCCTGCTCTGGGTCAAGCAGGACGCGCCCTACAAGACGGCGGGCGACTATCTGAAGGCTGCTGCCACAGGCGATTTCAAGATGGGCGGCGCGCAGTCCAAGGATACCGACGAGGTGCTGACCCGCATGATCGAGAAGGCCGGTCATGTGAAACTCACCTACATCCCCTTCAAGAGCGGCGCTGAAGCCGCCGTGCAGCTCGCCGGCGGGCACATCGATTCGCATGTCAACAATCCCAGCGAGAGCCTCGGGCAATGGCGCGGCGGAACGCAGCGCCCGCTCTGCGCCTTCAGCCCGAAGCGACTGCCGCAGGGCGCCAAGATCACCGCGACCGAAGGCTGGAGCGACGTTCCGACCTGCGTCGAGCAGGGCCTCGACATCGCGCAATATGAGCAGCCGCGCACGGTGTGGCTGCCCGGCAAGATCACGCCGGACCAGGCGGCGTTCTACGTCGACCTCATGAAGAAGGTGCAGGCCACGCCGGAATGGAAGGACTACATCGAGAAGTCCTCGCAGATCGACACGTTCCTGACGGGCGCGGAGTTCGACAAGTTCATCAAGGAGGATCTCGAGCATCTCAGGCAGGTTGCAAGCGAGCAGGGCTGGCTCATCAAGTAGGATGGCGGAGCACCGCACCATGATGTTCCGTTGCTCGCCGCAGGAGTGGAGCTTCTGATGATATCGCGCCGCGCTCTCGAACTCGCGACCGCTATTCTGACCGGCAGCTTCGGTGTTGCAGTGGTGGTCTCAAGCCTGGACAACGGCATCGGCTGGTCGAGCGCGGGCGTGGATTCCGGCACATTCCCGTTCGCGGTCGGTCTCGTGATCGTACTCGGAAGTTTCTACAATCTGGTGCGGGGTGTGCTGCCGGCCACGTCGCTGGCAAGTGTCCCTGTCGCCATTACGCCGTTCGAGCTGCGCCGGCTCGCCGGCCTGTTCGTACCGGCCGCAATCTTCGTGGCCGCGATCCCGCTGCTCGGGATGTATCTCGCCTCCGCTCTCTATATCTTCGCCGTGCTCGCAATTCCCAGGCATCAATCCGTGCTTCGGTCGCTCGCGATGGCGGCGGCGACGGCGCTTGTGCTCTACGTCGTGTTCGAGCGCATGTTCCAGGTGAGCTTGCCGCATGGCGCGCTCGCAGCCGCGCTCGGCTTCTGACGGAGACGCCGATGGACAATCTCGGGGAACTCCTGCACGGCTTCACGATCGCGGTCACGGTGCCGCATCTGGCGCTGATGGTGGTCGGCGTGCTGCTCGGCATTCTCGTCGGGGTGCTGCCGGGGCTCGGTGCGCCGAACGGCGTGTCGCTGCTGCTGCCGCTGACGTTCGGCATGCAGCCGGTCTCAGCCATCATCCTGCTCTCCAGCATGTATTGGGGGGCGCTGTTCGGGGGCTCGGTGACCTCGATCCTGTTCAACATCCCAGGCGAGCCGTCTTCTGTTGCCACCACCTTCGACGGCTATCCGATGGCGCGCGACGGACGGCCGACCACGGCGCTCGCCACCGCCTTCGGCTCGGCCGCGTTCGGCGCGCTGGTCGGCGTCATCCTGATCACCTTCCTTGCGTCATGGGTGGCGCAGGTCGCGCTCGCCTTCGGACCGCCGGAATATTTTGCGGTCTATTTCCTCGCCTTCGCGAGCTTCGTCGGCATGGGCGGCGCAGCGCCGATCAAGACGGTCGTGGCGCTCGCGATCGGCTTTGCAATCGCCGCCATCGGCATCGACACCGTCTCCGGCAGCGTGCGCCTCACCATGGGCATCGATGAGCTGGTGAAGGGCGTGAACTTCGTCGTGGCGGTGATGGGCCTGTTTGGCATCGGTGAGCTTCTTGTCGCGGTCGAGGAGGAGTTTCATGCCCGCGCGGTCTCGTCGAAGATCGATTGGCGCGAAGTATTCCGGGCAGTTGGCCGCCTGCCGCGGCATGGCGCAGCGCTGCTGCGCAGCGCCGCGATCGGCTGTTGGATGGGGATCACGCCGGGCGGACCGACGGCGGCGTCCTTCATGAGCTACGGCATTGCCCGGCGCTTCTCGCGGCGTGGCCGCTACTTCGGCACCGGCGAGGTCGAAGGCATCATCTCGCCCGAGACGGCCGACCATGCGGCTGGCACCAGTGCGCTGTTGCCGATGCTTTCGCTCGGCATTCCCGGTTCGGCCACCGCGGCGGTGATGATGGGCGGGTTGATGATCTGGGGCCTTAATCCCGGGCCGATGCTGTTCGTCGACCAGAAGGATTTCGTCTGGGGCCTGATCGCCTCGATGTATGTCGGCAACATCGTCGCGGTTGCGTTGGTGCTGCTGACCGTTCCGGTGTTTGCCGCACTGATGCGGATTCCCTTCGTGATCATCGCGCCGCTGATCGTGATCATCTGCGTCGTCGGCGCCTATTCCGTGTCGAACTCCTATCTCGACGTGGTCATGATGCTCGGCTTCGGCATCGTCGGCTATCTCTTCAAAAAGCTGTTCTATCCCCTGGCGCCGCTGGTGCTCGCGATCGTCATCGGCGACAAGGCCGAGGACGCGTTCCGGCAATCGATGCTGATGTCCAAGGGATCGCTCGGGATCTTCTTTGCAAACCGGCTGGTGACGAGCCTGGTGGTGGCCGGCATGGCGCTGCTGCTGCTTCCGCTCGTGTTGCAGCTCGCGCGGTTGCTGCGTAAGCCTGCATCGCCTGCCGCTGAGACGACAAGCCAGGAAAAGGTGATCATATGACCGCAAAGCCGCTCATTGCTCTCGCAATGGGAGATCCCGCCGGCATCAGCCCGGAGTTGACCGCGAAGCTCGTGGCGCTGGACGAGGTTCGCGCCCGTAGCCGCCTCGTCGTGATCGGCGACCGGCGCATCTTCGACGAGGGCGCGCGCGTCGCCGGTGTCACACCGGAGCTGGAGACGGTGAAGCCCGGCGCCGACCTTCGCGCGGCGCAGGGCGAGACGCTGTTTGTCGATCTCGGTCATCTCGATCCCGCAGGGATCGAGCGGGGAACTGCGAGCCTTGCCGGCGGCAGGTTCGCGCTGGCCAACTACCGGCACGCGCTCCAGCTCGGCCGGGATGGCCGCGTCGATGCCGTCTGCTTCACGCCGTTCAACAAGCAGGCGATGCGGCTCGCCCGCGCCGACTATGACGACGAGATCGCGTTCTCCGCGGAGATCGCCGGCCTCAAGACCCCGGCAAGCGAATTCAATGTGCTCGGCGAGCTCTGGAATGCGCGGGTCACCTCGCACATTCCGCTCAAGGACGTCGCTGCAAAGCTCTCCAGCGACCGCATCCATCGCGCGCTGACGCTGACCGATGCCTGCATGCGCAACGCCGGTTTCGCGCGGCCGCGCATCGCGGTCGCAGGCCTCAATCCGCATGCCGGCGACGGCGGCAATTTCGGCCGCGAGGAGATCGACATCATTGCGCCTGCGGTCGCGGCGGGTCAGCAAGAGGGGATTGCCACAGAAGGACCGTTTCCCGCCGACACCGTGTTCCTGCGCGCCAAGGGCGGCGCTTTCGACGCGGTGCTGACGATGTATCACGACCAGGGCCAGATCGCGATGAAGCTGATGGGCTTCGATCGCGGCGTGACGTTGCTCGGCGGCTTTCCGTTCCCGATCTGCACGCCGGCGCATGGCACGGCCTACGACATCGCGGGGCAGGGGATCGCTTCCACCGGCGCGACCCGCGCCGCTGTGCTGCTGGCAGCCGAGATGGCCGCGCGTCGCGCCACGTGATTTGCACGAATGGGCGCGTGCTTGTTGCGCTGCCCCGCGCGCGAGATTTCCGGAGTTTCGGGAAAAACCGGAAACTTCCGTCGTCTCGCCGAGTTGCCATTCCGATGAACGTCTCCACCTCGGAGCTGGCACATGGTCGACGACGGCCCGCTACGGACTGCGGTGGATAGCGCTTGGTCCGTCTATCCCGCTTGGCAGCTCTGTATCCTTCTGGTCTTCGCCCTGATGGCTGCGCCGGCGTCCGCTGGCGAAATGACCGCAGAGACCATCAATTCTGCTCAGCCGTCGAAGAAGACCCTCTCGAACGAGAAGCCGACCCCGGCGGGAGTCCGGCTACAGGTCCTTCTGGACCGGGCGCACTTCTCGCCGGGCGAGATCGACGGCAGGTTCGGGGAGAACGCGAAGAAGGCGCTGCGGGCCTATGCGGAAGCGCGGCAATTGCCAAGCTCGGACGCTTTGACCGAGGACGTCTGGAAGGCGCTCCAAGTGGACGATCGGCCGGTGACGGCGACCTACACCATCGCCGGGCAGGACGTCGCGGGTCCGTTCCTGCGCAAGCTTCCGTCGAAGATGGAGGACATGAAGGATATCCCGAAGCTTGGCTTCACCAGTCCGCGCGAAGGGTTGTCCGAGAAATTTCACATGAGCGAGCAGCTTCTGGTGGCGTTCAACCCCGGTCACCAATTTGATCGCGTCGGCGACACCATCGTCGTGGTGGACGCCGCTGGCGGAGGAGGCGGCGCGGTCAAGGCGGACAGGGTCGAGATCGACAAGAGCCGGCAGACGGTGAAGCTGTTCGACAAATCGAATGCGCTGATCGGATTTTATCCGGCGACGGTCGGAAGCGAGGAGAAGCCATCACCTTCGGGCACGCTGAAGGTCACGGAGATCAGCCGAAATCCGTACTATCGCTACAATCCCGCTTATCACTTCAAGGGCGTCCATTCCCGCAAGCCCTTCACCATCAAGCCCGGTCCGAACAATCCGGTCGGCACGGTGTGGATCAACCTGTCCGCCGAAGGCTACGGTATTCACGGGACGCCATCGCCGGGGAAGATCTCCAAGGCGGAATCCCACGGCTGCGTGCGTCTCACCAATTGGGACGCCGAACGCGTCGCAGCCAGCGTCTCGAAAGGTACGCCGGTCGCGTTCGTGGCGGGCCCCGGATGATGCGAGCGGCCCGTTCCAGCAACGCCGTCTGCTAATCTGGCGTTACTTCGTCGCGAGCCATGTTGCGAGCGGCGTTTTCCCCAGCCGCGCCTCGCCGAGCGGGTTCAGCGACGTGTCATTAATGGGAGCGCCATAATACTGCGCGCTGCGATCTCCCACCACCGGACGGCTGTCGCCGGACGCTTTCAGGCGTCGCGTGACGAATTCATTGAAGGGAGCCTTCTCGGGGCCTGCGATATCGATCGTACCGCTCACCGGCCGTCCCGTTGCGATCTCGGCGAGACAATCGACCACATCGTCGGCCGCGATCGGCTGAAACAATGCCGATGGAACGACGATATTGCCTCCAACCGCCGCCGCTTCACCAATGGCGCCGAGGAATTCAAAGAACTGGGTGGCGCGGACGATCGAGTAGGGGATCGGAGAGGCCTTGACGATGGTTTCCTGGGCGAGCTTGGCACGAAAATAGGCGATGTCGGGCGAGCGATCGGTTCCCACGATCGACAGCGCCACGTGATGCTTGACGCCAGCTGCTGCCTCAGCCGCAACGAGGTTCGTGCTCGACCGCTCGAAGAATTCGAGTACGGCGGCAGGCTCCCAGGACGGCGCGTTGGCCACGTCGACCACAACATCCGCGCCAGCCAGGGCCCCAGCCAGGCCTTCGCCGGTCACGGCGTTCACGCCCGATTTTGGCGAGGCTGCCACGGCCTCGTCGCCCTGCTGGGCGAGCTTCGTCACGAGCTTGGATCCAATCAACCCGGTTCCGCCGATCACGACGATCTTCATGGCATGTCTCCTCAGCATCCTGCGAACGTGAGTTGATCAAAGCCAACGGGCACTCACGCCCTCACGTCGATGAACGTGACGCGAAGCAAATCTTACCCGAGCAATGGGGCAAGCTCTTGCCTTTAACAGGCCTGTCCTGCCGAAAAATGCTCCCGGGTTATCGTTGCGATGCGACAGGAATTGGTAATGGATCATTCCCCTCTGTCTTGTGACTGCGTCTGCTTGTCGCAAGAAACGTATGGCTGCTGGGGGTTGACCGGCTTACCAACGCGGCCGGATTTCTGGAGGAAATGTACGGTTCCGGTGCTCGGGGAGCGCCGAATTGCGACGGCGACCGCCGCAGGCCTCTTCGCGCTCCGAGACCGCCTGGCGATGATGCTTGTCGATGTCGCTCAGCGAAGGAGCCGAAATATCGCAAGCCTCGCTGTGATCACGCGCGTATTTGGCGACCTCAGCCCACGCCACGGAGAAGCGCACATAGGCATCGCAACGGTCCTGCGCGACGAGCCCGGCAGCTTTCTTCAAGGCTGTGTCAGCCTCTGAGTACGGTCGTGTCAATGTCGAGCACGGGTCCTGCGAGGCAGCGGGAGCGGTGAAGCCAATCAACAGCATCATCGCCAGGGTGAAACCAGCCGTACGCCGCATGGGCTTCCTCCGACTTGGTACCTGCCGGATGCGTAGGAGGACGTTGGGGCGTATCTGTGACCCGACGGAGGTGTTCACCTGCGAGGCGCCCACTGTACACCGATGAAGCGGCGGTGCGCCCGCTCACAGCTCAGCGGCCAGCCGCGCCACCTGCTCGCGCAACCAGGCGTGCGCCGGATCGTGATCGTAGGACGCGTGCCACAGCAATGAGACCGTGACCTCACGCAGCTCCAGGGGGAGGGGGCTAAGGCTGAGCCCGAGTTCGGCGGCGAACATCCGGGCCAGTCGTGCCTGCATGGTGACGATCACGGGCGCCCGCGCCACCAACGACGGCACCGTGAGGAAGCGTGGTGTGGTCAGGGCGATGGAGCGACGCAGGCCGAGCTTGTCCAGCGCTTCGTCGACAATGCCGCGGACACTGCGACCGGGTCTCAGGCTGGTCAGCACGTGTGGAATTCTCACGTAGTCGGCAAGCGAGATCGGGGGAGTGATGCCCGTCTTCTCGGCATTGAACATGCATAGATAGCTATCTGTGAACAGCTTGCGGCGCTTGTGGTGAAGCTGGCCCTGCTGGAACGCGTCGTAGCCGATAGCGAGCTCCATTTCGTCGGCGTCGAGATCGTCGAGCAGGCGGGACGCATCGAAATTATAGAGCCGGAGGTGGATGCCGGGCGCGACCTCCCGCATGCGCGCGAGCAGCGCCGGCATGAACAGGATTTCCATGCTATCCGGCAATCCGAACCTGAATGTTCGCACGGCTGTGGACGGATCGAAGGTCTGGTCGCGCGACACCAGTGCCTCGACCTGCGCCAGCATGGCCTGCACCGGCTCCAGCAGCACCACCGCGCGCGGGGTAAGGCGCATGCCTTCGGGCGCTCGCGTCAGAAGCTCGTCGCCGAACAGCTCCCGCAGACGCGCAAGGTTGTGGCTCATCGCGGACTGACCAATGCCGACGCGGGCCGCCGCCCGCGTGACGCTCCGTTCGGTGAGAAGCGTGCCGAGATGTACGAGGAGATTCAGGTCGATACGACCTAGATTGACGGTATCGATACCCATTATCGACCCTATCTGTTTGATCGATGATCATAGCCTGCCCATGTCCTGCGGCAAGGGAGCTGACGGGCGTCCTGCCCGCCGCCCAAGCCAACGGAGGGTCCTATGTCGATCCGCAACACGCTTCTCGCAGCCGCCTTCACCATAGCTTCACTGGGAGCCGCTCACGCCAACGGCCTGAGGCCGATCGCGGGCCAGAGCATCAATCTCGGCGACATGTCTGGTGTCGCCTATTACACCGTCGAGCCCGATGGATTCCGCGTCGTCTCGACCCTTGCTCAGGGCGAGGCGGGAACGCCGATCCGCTTCGTCTCGGTGCTTGCACCCGGCCAGCGCGTCGTTCTCTCGACGCCGACCCAGGCAGGCGTGCTCGAGATCGCCCGGGACGGCGACACACTGCACGTCCGCCAGGCGAACGCGGTCTCCAACTGAATTCCGGGAGCCACAGATGTCCACGATCCGTCTCCACCGAACCACCACCCTGACACCCGAGCAGTACGTTGCCGCGCTCACCGACTTCGGGCCGGCCCGCTCCAGGCTCTTCGGCAACAGCGCCGACGAGTATCTCGAACTGCATTATCTCGGCCTTACGCGCGCCGATGTGACGGAAGGCTCGCGCGGCATCTGGGAGCGCCTTCACTACGACTGGTCCAATCCGAACCACGTCGTCCTGACAACGTTCGACTCCAATGTCTGGGGAGGCGCCTCGGGCCACACCTACACGTTCCGGCGGCGGAGCGACGGCACGACCGACATCGACGTGGTCGTCGTGCGCGAGGGCAAGAATCTCAAGGGTTGGATCCTCGGCCTCGTGCTCGGCACGATCGGCAGAAGCGTCCTGGAGAAAGCATTCGAGAGCTCTGTCGAGGCCATCGAAATCCGGAATCGTGTTTCGAACCAACCCGACCGGGTCGCCGCGTAACCCCTGGCTTCTAAGCACATACGCCGGATACCAGGAGCCAGCCCTCGTCATTATGGACGCGACATGGGTGCGGTTGGCGCAGCGTGTCCCGGTCGGGGTCGCGCCCGACCGTGCCGAGCGCAGCGAGCTCGTAGCCGGAGCCACCGCGGCCGTCGAGGTGCTCGGATTGACGCTTGCGGGCGGTTCGGACGGACGGCGTCCAGGGGCGGGGCGCTCCGCAGCGGCTGGCATGTCGCGCGGTGCAGCTCGCATTGGGCTCATCATCCTTCTGCGGCTGACTTAGTGGCAGCGGAGCAGCATGGGGTCAAAATTGTACTGAGCTCAATGTTTCCATTGAACCGGTACATAGCTCGGAGCAATACTTCCCGGCGCCAAATCGATTGCACGCGGCGAACCGGATCAGGCGCAGTTGCGCCGATCCTGGAGACGAGCACATGGATCTCACGGTCACCACGCTCCTCATCGCCTTTGCCGGCGTGTTCCTGATCTGTTTCATGAAGGGCGCGTTCGGCGGCGGTTTCTCGATCGTTGGCATTCCGCTGTTGTCGTTCGTGATGGACCCGGTGACGGCTGGCGGGCTGCTCGCGCCATTGTTCATCGCGATGGACCTGTTCGCGCTGCGCTACTGGAAGCCCTCGACCTGGTCGAGGCCTGACCTTGCGCTGTTGTTGCCCGGGCTCGTGGTCGGCATCGGGGTCGGCTATCTCCTGTTTCGCGTGCTCGACCATCGCGCCGTCGCGATCGTGATGGCGGTCGTCACCTTGATCTTCGTCGGCCTATGGTTCGTGAGCGACCCGAAGCTGATCATTCGTCCACGCTCGACGCCGAAGGCGGTCGCTGCCGGTCTCGCCTCGGGCGTGACGACGATGGTCGCGCATTCCGGCGGACCGCCGCTGGCGATGTATCTGCTGCCGCTCGGCCTCAGCAAGGAAGTCTATGCCGGGACCACGAGCCTGTTCTTCACCGTCGGCAACGCGACCAAGGCGGTGCCGTGGTTGCTGCTGGTGCGGCCGGCCGGCAACGTCTGGATCGTGATGGCCGTGTGCCTGCTCGCCATTCCCAGCGGCGTCTGGCTGGGTTGGCGGCTGCATGGAAGGCTGGACCAGCAGCAGATCTACCGGGCCTGCTACGGATTGCTGGTCGTGACGGCGCTGAAGCTGCTGTGGGACGGAGTGTCCGGCTATCTCGGGTGAATTGAGACCGAAGATGTTACCCGAGAGCCATTGACGATGTTCACCGCCGGCATGCGTTGTTTGGCGATTTTTTAGTCGGACCGACGGATCTGTCGGATCTGTCGCAGGCGCTGCATTGACCGGTCTCCGCTTCACGCCCCGCAGACGATCACGCCGTACCAGCCGAGGCCGTGATAAGTCTCGTAGCCCGGCGTGGCATGGAAGGCGACCAGGGTGCCCGAGCGGTCCTGATAGAAGCCGGAGCGCTGCCCGTTGAGCGACAGCGCGATGCGCTCGCTCAAAATGCCCTGGCCGTCGGAGGCCGCGATGACGCGGAAGTTCGAGTCGACCAGCAGCACGCGGGCCTTGTCGTGGTCGCCGACGCGGACGCCTTGCACGATCGCGCGCGCCTGCGGCTCCCAGTCGAAATGGATCGCGAGCACGCCGATCGGCGCGCCATTGGCCTGGCCGCCGGCGCGCACGCTGGCGCAGTAGGTCGCGACCTGCGCATTGCCGAGCAGCGGCTGGTTCTCGACGTCGCCGGCGACATAGTCATCGCCGGAGCGCAGGCCCTTGGCCTCGCGAAACCATTTGGTGTGGGCGACGTTCTGGCCGACGACGCGAAAGCGGTCGGCACGGCCGTTGGCGATGACGTTGCCGTCGAGGTCGCAGAGCCAGAGATCGAGATAGACGGTGTAGGCGCCGAGGATGACGCCGAGCCGTTCCGAAGCATATGTCACAGCCGACGCAGTAGGCGCGGCCGCGCAGTCGACCACGGCGGAATCGGTCGCCCACCAGCGCACGTCGCAGGTGCGCTCATAAAGGTTGCGGTCGATCAGCTCGATGGCATTGAGGGACAGGTCCATCATGCGCTCGCCGCGCGAACGCTGGCTCATGCGCTCGATCGAAGCGACGAGGTCGCCGGTGCGTTTCGTCAGCTGGGTTTCGAGTTCGCGCGCGATGGTCTCGACCTGCTGGCCGACGCCGCGCACCTCCTGCGCCACCACGGCGAAGCCGGCGCCTTGCGCGCCGGCGCGCGAGCTTTCGATCAGCGCGTTCAGCGCCAGCATCTTCATCTGGTTGGTGATCTGCTGGATCGACTTGGTCTTGTCGACGGCGATCTGGTTGACCTCCGCGGTCAGGCGGTTGATCAGCGCGGAGATGTCGGAATCATCATCTGCGGGTTCGGTGGCGATCGGCTTGGCTTTCAGACCCAGCGCAGCAGACATCGGGTAACTTCCCTTGGCAATGAGGCCTGATCTGCAACGAACCCGGAACAACAAATCACAGATCGAATACGAGTCTTTTTCGAGGATTCCGCCTAACGCCTGCTTAATTTGCTGTTCGGCGGAGTGCCTAAATGGTAGTCACTCCGGCCGATGAGGCGGCCATCCACCGCTTTGTGTGGGGTGGCCGTTGCAAATGTCCGTGGTTTCCCGGCCAATCATCCGCCGGACGACCGGACGCATCGCTTACGACCGGCTCCGGGTTCCTCAAGCCCTTCTCGAATCATGACGCCGCCCGCCACCGCCTTGCCCGTCGAATCGCCCCAGGCCTTCCTGGGTGTGGCGCGCTCGCTCACCGACAAGCTCTGGCGCGACCGGCTGGACGCGCGTGGCGCGGCCAAGGCGCTCGCCATCGTGCAGCGTCACCAATTGCCGGAGCTGTTGGCGCGGGTGCTGGCCGGCCGCGGCGTTGACATCGACGCCGTCGCCGACTTCCTCGATCCGACCATCCGGAAGCTGCTGCCGGACCCGTACAGTGTCACGGAGATGGAAGCCGCGGCGAAGCGGATCGCGGATGCCGCTGTGAAAGGCGAGAAGGTCGCGATTTTCGGCGACTACGACGTCGACGGTGCGACCTCGGCAGCGCTGCTCGCCTGGCACCTGCGCCATTGCGGGCTCGATCCGCTGATCCACATTCCCGACCGCATCTTCGAAGGCTACGGCCCTAACGTCGAAGCGGTGCGCGCACTGGCGGCAAAGGGCGCCACGTTGCTCGTCACCGTCGATTGCGGCACCACAAGCATCGAGCCGCTGGCTGAGGCGAAACGCCTCGGAATGTCCGTGGTCGTGATCGATCATCACCAATGCGGCCTCGATCTCCCCGAGGTCGACGCGCTGGTCAATCCGAACCGCCTCGACGATCTCTCCGGCCTCGGCCATCTCGCCGCTGTCGGCCTCGTGCTGGTGACGCTGGTCGCGGTCAATCGCGAGCTGCGCCAGCGCGGCTTCTGGACCAGCGAAATGCCCGAGCCCGATCTGCTCGGCATGCTGCATCATGTCGCGCTCGGCACGGTCGCGGATGTTGCGCCGCTGATCGGTCTCAACCGCGCTTTCGTCGCCAAGGGATTGATCGCGATGCGGCGGCGCGATCATGTCGGACATACTGCGCTGATGGATGTGGCGCGGCTCAACGGGCCGCCGGAGGCCTGGCATCTCGGCTTCATGCTGGGGCCGCGCATCAATGCCGGCGGCCGTATCGGCCGTGCCGATCTCGGCGTGCGGCTGCTGCTCGAAGGCGACAGCGTCGAGGCGGCGCGGATCGCCGCCGAGCTCGACCGCCTCAACAGCGAGCGTCGCGTCATCGAGCAGGCGGCGGAGGCGCAGGCCGAAGCCGAAGCGCTCGCCTCGATCGGGTTCGAGGACAAGCTCGGTGTCATCGTCACGGCGTCCGAAGGCTGGCACCCCGGCGTGGTCGGCCTCGTCGCCTCCCGGCTGAAGGAGAAGTTTTCGCGGCCCGCCTTTGCGATTGCGCTCGAGCCCGGCGGTATTGGCACCGGCTCGGGCCGCTCGATCGCCGGCGTCGATCTCGGCAAGGCGGTGCGGCAGGCGGTGGCCGACGGCATTTTGCTCAAGGGCGGCGGGCACGCAATGGCCGCGGGCGTGACGCTGCGAAAGGACAAGCTCGGCGAGTTTCGGGCCTATCTCGAAAATGCGCTCGCGCGCGACGTCGCCGAGGCGCGACATGTCAATGAGCTCTATATCGACGGCGCCGTCTCCGCGCGCGCGGTGACGACGGAGCTTGCGGCCACGCTCAACCGCGCTGGTCCGTTCGGCAGCGGCAACCCGGAAGCCGTGCTGGCGCTGCCGGCGCATCAGCTCGTCTATGCCGACGAGGTCGGCCAGGCGCACTTAAGGCTGCGCTTCAAGTCGGGCGACGGCTCCATCGTCAACGGAATCGCGTTCCGGTCGGTCGGCCAGAAGCTCGGCAATGCATTGGTGGCCAATCGCGGCCAGCAACTGCATGTCGCGGGATCGTTGTCGGTCGACCGCTACCAGGGCGCCGAACGGGTGCAGTTTCGGGTCATCGACGTCGCGCTACCCGATCAGGGACCGTCCATGATTAGATAGCGCATGATTCCGGAAAAGTGCGAAGCGGTTTTCCCTCGCGACAAACGCGGAACGCGTTTGCGCGGAGATCATGCGCAAAAATAGATCGCGCAAACAAAAAAAGAAAGGGAGTGAACATGGCAGGGCAGGTTGAGGGCAAGGTCGCGTTGGTGACGGGCGGCGCCTCGGGTATTGGCGAAGCGATCGTCGAGCTGTTCGTGCGCGAGGGCGCCACCGTTATCGCCACCGACATCGACGAGCTGAGAGGCCCCGAGCTCGCCAAGCGCATCACCAAGGCCGGCGGCAAGGCGATCTTCCTGGAGCAGGACGTCACCAGTGAGGAGCGCTGGATCGAAATCGCCGCCGAGATCGCGAAGCGCTATGGTCGGCTCGACGTGCTCGTCTCCAACGCCGGCATCGGCATTGCCGTGCCCTCGATCGTCGACATGACGCTTGGCGACTGGCGCAAGCAGAGCGCAATCAATCTCGACGGCGTCTTTCTCTCCGTCAAACATTGCCTGCCCCTGATGCGTAAAACTGGCGGCGGCTCGATCGTCATGATGTCCTCGCTCGCGGGCCTGCGCGGTTCGCCCGGGCTCTCGGCCTATTCGGCGACCAAGGGTGGCGTACGCCTGTTCGCAAAATCGATCGCGATGGAATGTGCGGCCGCAGGCGACGGCATCCGCGTCAACTCCGTGCATCCCGGCATCATCGATACGCCGATCTGGGGCAAGATCCCGACCGGCGCGACCGGCAACCAGGGCAATGCGCCGATCGACCCCGAGGAGCGCGCCAGGGTCGTCGCGCCGCTCGGCCGTGCCGGCCAAGCTGCGGAGATCGCCAGCGGCGTGCTGTATCTGGCGTCCGATGCCTCGCGCTACGTGACCGGCAGCGAACTCGTCATCGACGGCGGCATGAACGCCGGCGGCGTGCCGCGGCGGCAATAGGCCGCCGCGCATTGCGCGAAGGGCAGGGTGGCGGCCGGAGGGGCTGACGCGCAAGCGTCGCCCCTGTACAACGCAGGCAGTTTCCGACCGAAAAAGGTTTCCTTCGCCATGGCGCACGGCCTTCACGCTTCCTCATCCTCGTCTGGGCCCGTCCGCTCGAACCGCCCGGACCTCGCCACCGACGCGATCCGCACCGCGCGCGAGGATCTTGCCGCCTGCTTTCGGATGGCGGCGCGCAACGGCTTTGAGGAGGGTATCTGCAACCACTTCTCGGCCGTGGTGCCGGGCCATGACGATCTCTTCCTCGTCAATCCCTACGGCTACGCCTTTCGCGAGCTGACCGCGTCAAAGCTCCTGATCTGCGATTTCCACGGCCATGTGCTCGATGGCGAGGGCGAGCCCGAAGCGACCGCTTTCTACATCCACGCCGAGATGCACAAGCGGCTGCCACGCGCGAAGGTCGCCTTCCACACCCACATGCCCTACGCCACGGCGCTGTCGATGACCGAGGGAGATCCCCTGATCTGGGCCGGTCAGACCGCGCTGAAGTTTTATGGCCGCACGGCGATCGATCGCGACTATAACGGCCTTGCGCTCGACAACCGCGAGGGCGCGCGCATTGCATCGACTGTCGGCGATGCCGACATCGTCTTCATGAAGCATCACGGCGTGATGGTGCTGGCCCCGACCATCGCGGAGGCCTGGGACGATCTCTATTACCTCGAGCGCGCCGCCGAAGTGCAGGTGCTGGCAATGTCGACCGGACGAAAGGTGCTGCCCGTCGATCCCGAGATCGCGGCGGCCACCTACAAGCAGATGCGCGAAGGCGATTCCGAATCCGCGCGGCTGCATCTCGCCGCGATCCGCCGCCAGCTCGATGCGGAGGAGCCGCAGTACCGGCACTGAATTCTCAGAGGTGTCATTCCGGGGCGCGCGAAGCGCGAACCTCAGGTGTGCAATTGCACATCGGGGAATCCATCGTGCAGCAAGCGAGGCGGAAAAATGGATTCCGGGCTCGCGCCAAGTGGCGCGTCCCGGAATGACAGAAGCCATTATCCGCCCTGCCGCAGCTTCGCCAGCACCTTCAGCCCGCCATAACCATCGGCCGGTATGATCCCTGCCCGCTGCTGGAAATCCTTGATCGCCTTCATCGTGTCGTTGCCGACGCGGCCGTCGGTGCCGCCGGTGTCGAAGCCGGCTTTTGTCAGGCGCGTCTGCATTTCCTGCACTTCGGCGAGCGTCAGCACGCGTTCGGAGCCGGGGAAGGGCTGGATGAAGGGCGGCGCACCCAGGCAGCGGTCGCCGAGATGGCAGATCGCGAGCGCATAGTTCATCGAGGGATTGTAGCTCTTCACCGAATAGAAATTCGGTCCCAGCAGGAAGGTCGGTCCGCCCGCGACCGGCGTCCACATTTGCGCGGATCCATTCGGTTGCGGAAACGGCTGGCCGTCGGCGCGGGTGACGCCGGCTGTTTGCCACGCCGCATAGGTGCGGCTGCCGCCGATGTCGCCGGCCGCACGGACCTCATAGCCCCAATGCTCGCCGCGACGCCACTTGCCGCGATTGACAAGATATTTGGCGGTCGAGCCTAGCGCATCATCCGGCTTGCCGAATGGCGACACTTTGCCGTCGCCGTCATAGTCGATGCCGACATTGAGCCAGACTTCCGGCATCCATTGCGAATGTCCCATCGCGCCGGCCCAGGATCCCTGCATCTCTTCCGGCGTGCTCCAGCCCTTGTCGACGATGCGCAGCGCGTTGATGAGCTCGGTCTCCCAATAGGCTTTGCGGCGCGGCTCATTCCAGGCGAGCGCGGCAAGCGAGGGAAACACCGGCGTCATGTGGTTCTGCTGCACCAGCGGATCGCCGTAAGCTGATTCCACACCCCACAGCGCCAGCAGCGTGCCGCGCTCGACGCCGAAATCGCGCTCGATGCGCGCGAGCAGCGCCTCGTTGCTCTTCAGCGCGATCTTGCCGTTGATGATGCGCCAGTCGGAGACGCGGCGGTTGATGTATTGCCAGACCTGCTCGTGGAATTCCGGCTGGTTGCGCATTTGCTTGAACACGCTCATGTCCGGCTCGACCCGTGCCATTGCGCGCTGCCAGGTCGCAGCCGAAATGCCTTTCGCCATCGCGCGGGCGCGAAAACCCTCGCGCCATTCATCGAAACCCGGAGGCGCGGCAAGGGCGCCGGTGGGCGACGCGAGCAGGGTGGCTGCGCTCAGCGTAGCTTGGAGCAGGGCGCGGCGGGTGAGATCGGCCGAGGAATCAGCGTGCTTCATGGACGCATTCTAGCGGGAAACATGGCTCCTGTGAGTCGGTTCCTGGAGCGCGAGGAACAGTCGCATTCGCGGCCCGTTCCACGGAACAAAGTGTCGCACTGCTGCATTCCCTCCGCACACGCTGGAGGATGAGAAAATGAAGAAATATCTGTTTGCCGCCGCGATAGTCGCGGCCATCGCGGCCCCTGCGTTCGCTGATGAAGTCGGCGTTCATGTCGGCCCGGTCGGCACCGGCGTAACCGTCGGCGAGTCACACGAGTACCGCGACCGCGATCGCGACCGGACCACCGTCATCAAGGAGCGCGCGCCCGCCGACCGCACCACGGTGATCAAGAAGGAAGATCAATACGGCAATCGCAGCAAGACCGTGATTCATCACGACAACGACTGACGGAGCAAGGCCCCGGCCGATCGCCGGGGCCCGTATCCCTGCGAGACTTCGTATTCGGGGTGGAATGAAGATAAACGCGCATGCTGAAAGCCACGTCGTCGAACTGGACGACGGATCGCGGTGGCAGATTTTTCCGGGCGACCTCGCGGCGACGCTGAGCTGGAAGCCTGAAACGGATTTGCGCCTGGAGCAGACGAGTGACCGGGTGAGTTCGCATGTGCTGGTGAATGCCGCGGACCAGAGCCGTGTGCGGGTGATCGCAGCGGGTAAGACCTGGCCTGACGGCGAGGTTAAGAATGTGTTGAAGGGCGGGTAGGCCGCCCTCGCTCGGAACGACAAATCGTAAATTTCAGACCTGCCGCTTTACCTTCGGTTTGCTCCTGTCTGCACAGAATGCACGCATGCGGGAGCTGTTCGATATCGTTCGGGCCAATCCCTGGCCCTTCGGTGCGGGGCTGTTCGTCGTGATCATGATGATCATTGCGGAGAATTTCGGTCGCGGCATTCAGGGGGACGGCGACTTCGGCTTCGGCGACTTCTCGGACGGAGATGGGGGTGGCGGCGGCGGAGGCGATGGAGGAGGCGACTAGGCCTGATCCGTCGCGGGCACGCGCTTTGCCTAGTCTTCCTGCAAATCGGCCGCGATTCCGGCGAGCCAGCGCCGGATCGTTGTTTCCGACTTGGCATCCAACCCTGCGGCAAGACGCTTCTCCAGCGCGATGACGCGCTCCCTGCACGCTTTGAGCAGCATCGCGCCGCGCGGTGTCAGCGTCCATTGCTGGATCCGGCCGTGGACGGGATGCGGCGTCATCTCGATCGCACCGTCGCGTTCGAGATTGCGGATGATCACCCCGACGGTCTGCGGCGTCAGGAAGGTGAGGCGGGCAACGTCAGCGCCGGAGAGGCCCGGATAGGCGTTCAGCATGGTCAGCACTGCGAATTGCGGCGACGTCACGCCGAGATCGGCGAGCGTTCGCTCCATCTTCAGCCGGACTGCGGCGTGGGCCTGGCGCAGGAGGTAGCCGAGATAGCCTTGTTCGCCACGCTTGCCCTCGCCGGGGGCGGGCACCCGCACCACGCCATCAGCGCTGGGCCTGGGCGTATTCCGTCCGGGTTGCGATCTTGTGATGTCAGCCGACTTGCGTGCCATATAAGAGCCCTTATAATATATAAGCACCCTTACAATAACACGAGGTGAACGGCGATGTCACACGCCCGCAGTGAATACGAAGATTTCAAGCGGATCGCGCCCGATGCGTATGATCTGGTGCTGGCGCTGGGTCAGGTTGCGGCCAAGGCCGGCCTCGACAAGCAGCTCCTCGAACTGGTCAAGCTGCGCGCCTCTCAGATCAACGGCTGCGCTTTTTGCGTGCAGCATCACATCCTTTTCTCGGAGCGCATCGGCGTGCCCGTGGACAAGCTCAATCTGGTCGCGGTCTGGCGCGAGGCGCCGATCTTCTCGGCGCGGGAGCGCGCGGCGCTGGCCTGGGCCGAAGCGCTGACCTTCCTGCCCGAGGGCATCAGCGACGAGGTCTATGCAGAAGTGACCCGCGAATTCTCCGAGACGGAGCTGATGTACCTGACCTCGGCGGTCGCTTCGATCAACGTCTGGAACCGTTTTGGTGCAGCCTATCGCTGGACGCCGGCGAAGCGGCCGGTCGCAGCGAATGCTGCGGCATCCTGATTGCAACGACGGGAGGTCAACATGATTGCAATAAGTTTGGCCGCTATGCCGCGGCAGTTGCCATCGCGCGCGATGGCGCTGGCCGTCGTTGGTGGGCTCGCGTGCGCGCTGGCGATTGGCAAGATGCTGCCAGTGACGATGGATACTGTCTCCGGTGCGCTGGCGCCGCTCTGTGCCACCGCCGCCGAGAGCTCGCCGCTCGACAAGGTCGAGCCGATCGGCTCCTACGCGCTGCCGAACGTCCCGGGCAAGCGCGTCACCATCGTGCGCGTGTTCTACGGTCCCGGCGGGTTTTCAAGGCCGCATCGCCACGCGGGCTCGGTGACCGCCTACATCACCAAGGGCGAGATCCGCTCCCAGCTCGGCGGCGGACCGGTCGAAACGTTTACGGTCGGCCAGTCCTTCTTCGAGCCGCCGGGGGCGACGCATCTGGTCTCGGCCAATGCGAGCACCACCGAGCCCGCTGAATTGATCGCCGTGTTCGTTGCGGACGAGGGCGCACAGCTCACGACGTATCTGGAGTAACCCCACAGCCCGGAGGCTATCGTTCGTCAGCCTCCGTAGGAGGCTGGATCCGGGTTGTCGGACGGGTTCGCAAACGACTTCTTCAGCGAGGCCGGCATCGGGACGTGGAAGTTCAGGCCGCGCGGCGGCACCGGCTCCATGAACCATTTGTTGTAGATCTTCTCGATCTCCGGGCTCTTGTAGAGTTTTGCGGTCGTCCGATCGACCACCGCCTTGAACGGTGCGTCGTCCTTGCGCAGCATGATGCCGTAGGGCTCCGGATCCGAAAAGGCGCCCGAGCTGATGGCGTAGAGCGACGGATCCTTCGAGGCGGCGATCATGGCCGCAAGCTGGATATCATCCATGACGAACGCCTCGGCGCGGTCGGTCTCGACCATCAGGAATGCCTCGGGGACGTCCTTGGCATTCATCACGGTGATGCCGAGCGAGCGCGCAGCGTTGGCCTTGTTGAGCTGGGTGATGTTGGTTGTGCCCGAGACAGAGACGACGGCCTTGCCCTTGAGGTCATCGACCTGGTCGAGCTTCAGCGCCTTCTTGGACACGAAGCGGCTTGCCGTGAGGAAATGCGTATTGGTGAACCACACCTGCTTCTGGCGATCGGCATTGTTGGTCGTCGAGCCGCATTCGAGATCGACAGTGCCGTTCGCCATCAGCGGAATGCGGTTGGACGAGGTGACGATGTTCTCATTGACCTCGAGCTTCTCCAGCTTGAGCTCTGCCTTGATCTCGTCGACGATCTTCATGCAGATGTCGACTGCATAGCCGACGATCTTCTGCTTGTCGTCGATGTAGCTGAAGGGTACGGCACTGTCGCGGATCCCGAGCGTGATCGCGCCGGTCTCCTTGATCTTCTTCAAGGTGCCGCTCAATTCCTGCGCATGAACCGGCACGGCGAGCGCTGCGGCCAGAACGGCCGCCGTGGTGAGACAACGCATGTGCTTCCCTTCGTCCTGTTTGCCTGCCGGGAGCCAAGCAATTCTGGGGCCAGAGAAGGTCTGGTCGTGCGGTTGGTCTGGAAGCTGGCCTCGTCGGGCCGCGTGCGCAGAACGGCCTGTCATCGAGGCCACTGCGCGGCGTGGCGCGAGCAGCGTCAGTTCTCTTCGCCGCTTGACCCCTCGCGCTGGTCGGGCTTGACCACATCCTCGGACAGGGCGTGTGCGACGGGCTGCGCGGTGCCTGCGATCTCCGGGCCGGTCTCGCGGCCGCGGGCGCGGATCAGGCGCTCATAGGCCGAGACCAGGGTGACGTAGGGGCTGACCCAGATCCAGCCGTCGCGGGTGAACACCTGGACGTCGAAATGCAGGTGCATGGATGTGCCGGCGGGATGGTCGAGATAGTTCGAGACCACGCCGATCTTCTCGCCTTCGGCCACGATGCGGCCGTTGAGCAGGCCGTCGGCGTTCATCGCCTGCGGGTTCATGTGCATGTAGCGGAAGCGGATGTGCTCAGTGCGGCTGTTGACCTCGAGCGTTACGGCCTGGTCCTTGGCGTCACGGATCACCATGGCATCGCGCACGGCAACAACGCCGCGCTGCTTGGGGTCGCAGGGTTCGCGGCCGTCGCTTTGCGGCGGGCAGCCGGCAGCCCGGATGTCCTCGCCCTGGTGCCCGTAGCCGCCGCCGCATTGCCAGACTTCAAAGCTGCGAGACTCGCAGAAATTGTCGCGCCAGGGATAGGCCGTCGGGCCGTCGTTCTTGTCGCGCTTGCCGTAGGACTGCGAGCGCACGAAGGCGGGCGTCTTCTCGAGCGGAAAGCGGATCTGCGCATAGGTCATCACGTCGGGATGGCCGCCTTGCTTGCGGTAGCCGGTGTTCGGGATGATGTCGCCGCTCGGCCGGTAGCTGAAATCCGTCGAACGCTCCGCGGGACGATCGATGACGTCGGAGGCGATATCCATCAGCGGCCGCATGCGCTGGCCGCCGGCGATGTGCAGCGCCTTCAGAAAGCGCTCGGCGACCGGATAGGCTTCCTTGCAGGCCAGCCGCCGCGGCTTTGCGACGCTGTCGAGACACTGGATGGAGACGACATAGGCGACCCCGAAGCGGGAGAAGGCGTAGCGCACATAGCCTTCCCGAATGAACCTGCGCAGGTCTGGATAAATTGCTGCGAGCGGCTTGACCTGCTCGCCCTTGCCGCCGGTGGGATCGGCGATGTCGTAGACGAGCGCCGAGCCCGTGATCTGCACCTCGACCGGCTTTGCGAAGACGCGAGCCGGCATGCCGTCGCCGGCGCCGGGTTCAAATGAGAAGCTCGCGCTGTAGCCGGAGGGGCCGGCATCGAACACGTCGACGGAATTGAAATCAGCCTGGTAGCGCGACAGCGACAGGTTCGGTGTGCCGATGCGCTGGGCTTCCAGATAGGCGGCGGCGTCGAAGGGCAGCAGCACGGGGATAGAGCTGCGCGCAATGCCGGTGAAGAATGGCGAGGAGACCGCGTTGAGTTGCACCAGCGCCGGCATCGCGCGCGGATCGTAGCGCGGCACCGAACGGCGCGGCGCGAAGATGAAATCGCCCGCAATCTGGGGGCGGCTGTTGATCTCGGTGCGGAGCTGGTCGAGCGCTACGCGCCAATCGGCGCGCAGGGCCGTGAGTGAAGGGCTGCGGAATTCGTCAGCGGCGAGCGGAGTTGCGACGAGGAGCGAAAGCGACGCCAGGGCTTGCGAGATGAAGCGGAAACTCTTCCTACCCACTGTCTCGCCCCCCGGCGGCACTTGTCCGATCCCTCAGTCTCTTTCTTAGTCCTTGGCGCGCTCGGAGTAGGAGCCGTCTTCGGTCATCACCACGATACGGGTCCCGACTGCGATGTGCGGCGGCACGGTGGTGCGCAAGCCGTTGGAGAGCACCGCGGGCTTGTAGGAGGACGAGGCGGTCTGGCCCTTGGTCACGGGCTCGGTCTCGACCACTTCCAGCGTCACGCGCTGCGGCAGCGCGATCGACACCGGGTTTGCGTCGTGCATGGACAGCTTGACCGTCATGCTCTCCTGAAGATACGCCGCTGAATCGCCGATGACGTCCTTGGACACCTGGACCTGGTCGTAGGTCTCCGGGTTCATGAAGTGGTAGCCGTCGGCATCTTCATAGAGGAAGGTGTAGTTGCGCTCTTCGATCGTGGCCTTCTCGACCTGGTCGGTGGTCTTGTAGCGCTCGGAGATCTTTACCCCGTCCGAGATTCGGCGCATTTCGATCTGGCTGACCGGGGTGCCCTTGCCGGGATGGATGTTCTCGGCGGTCACGACGACATATAGCTTGCCGTCTTGCTCGATCACGTTGCCCTTGCGAATAGAACTGGCGATGACTCTCAAAGCTGTATTTCCTGCTTGCTT
Source organism: Bradyrhizobium sp. F1.4.3 (assembly GCF_040548375.1). Lineage (NCBI taxonomy): Bacteria > Pseudomonadati > Pseudomonadota > Alphaproteobacteria > Hyphomicrobiales > Nitrobacteraceae > Bradyrhizobium > Bradyrhizobium sp. F1.4.3. The sequence goes on along the minus strand of NZ_JBEPRN010000019.1, from coordinate 12,289 downwards.
GGCCCGGCACCGGCCAGGACGTGGTCAAATTGATGGGGGACCTGGGGCCTCAAATCAGACCTCGGCGCCCGTTTCGGGCCGCAACATACTGATTTTGCCGTTGAATGCCAGCATTTTGCTGGCCTGCGGGGCGGCCGGCTGATGGCTGGGGACAAGCCGATGTCACCGTTCTGGTCCCCCTCGCGGCACCTCGACCGGCGGCCGTTCCTCCAGGCGAGGGGGGCGATCACCGGGGCGCTACGGGGCTTTTTCGTCGATCAGGGCTTCGTCGAGGTCGAAACCTCCGTTCTCCAGGTCTCCCCGGGCAACGAAACCCATCTCCATGCCCCGCGTACCCTGATCATGCGTCCCGACGGCAGCCGAGCCAGCCGTTACCTCCGAACTTCCCCGGAATTCGCCTGCAAGAAGCTGCTGGCAGCCGGCGAGCCGCGAATCTTCGAGTTCGCCCGGGTGTTCCGCGACCGCGAGCGCGGCGACCTGCATCTGCCGGAATTCACCATGCTGGAATGGTACCGGGCCGCCGCGCCCTATGACGCGATCATGGCAGATTGTGTCGTCGTCATCGCCCGGGCGGCGCAGGCCACCGGAATCGGGACGTTCTCGTTTCGCGGCCGGAGCGCGGATCCCTTCGCCGAGCCGGAATTGCTGACGGTCGCCGGCGCCTTCGAACGGTTCGCCGGGGTCGACCTGGTTGCGACCATTTCGGGCGGCGAGGGCGACCGCGCCGCGCTTGCTGTCGCAGCCGCCGGCAAGGTCCGCGTGGCCGAGGACGACACCTGGTCGGACATCTTCAGCAAGGTTCTGGTCGAGCATGTCGAGCCGCATCTGGGGCAGGGCCGTTTGACCATTCTGTTCGAATACCCATCTCCAGAGGCGGCATTGGCGCGCGCAAAGGCCGACGATCCGCGGGTGGCCGAGCGCTTCGAGGTCTATGCTTGCGGCGTTGAGCTTGCCAACGGCTTTGGCGAATTGACCGACGCCGAGGAGCAGCGCCGCCGCTTCGTGGAGTCGATGGCGGAGAAGCAGCGCCGCTATGGCGAAGCCTATCCGCTGGACGAGGATTTCCTGGCCGCGGTCGCAGCGATGCCGGAGGCGAGCGGCGTCGCGCTCGGTTTCGACCGGCTGGTGATGCTGGCGAGCGGCGCATCAAAAGTTGATCAGGTGGTGTGGACGCCGCCTGCAGATGAAACGTTAAGTGAGACATGACGAAGACCAACCTTGCACGTACGCTGCGCGAGCCGGCCGAGCTCGTAGCCGAGCACCTTGCGCCCGCAGCGGCGCTACCCGCACTCGAGCGCGTCGCCGCGCGCTATGCGGTCGCGATCACGCCGGCGCTGGTCGAATTGATCGACAAATCCGATCCCAATGATCCCATTGCCCGTCAGTTCGTTCCAACCGCGGCCGAGCTGGAGGTGCAGCCGGGCGAGAACGCCGATCCGATCGGCGATCACCCGCATTCGCCGGTGCCCGGCATCGTGCACCGCTATCCCGACCGTGTGCTGTTCAAGCTCGTTCACGTCTGCGCGGTCTATTGCCGCTTCTGCTTCCGTCGCGAGATGGTCGGCCCGGGCAAGGAGAATGCGCTCTCGGATAGCGCCTATCGCGCCGCAATCGATTACATCAGCGTGCATAGCGAGATCTGGGAGGTGATCCTGACCGGCGGCGATCCCCTGATGCTGTCGCCGCGGCGGATGAGCGAGATCATGGCCGATCTCGCCGGGATCGATCACGTCAAGATCATCCGCCTTCACACCCGCGTGCCGGTGGCCGAGCCTGCGCGCATCGGCGACGAGATGGTCGCGGCGCTGAAGGTCGAGGGCGCCACCACCTGGGTCGCGCTGCATGCCAACCATGCGCGCGAGCTGACAGGCCCGGCACGCGCCGCCTGCGCGCGGCTCGTCGATGCCGGGATTCCCCTGGTCAGCCAGTCCGTGCTTTTGCGCGGCGTCAATGACAGCATCGCCGCTTTGTCGGATTTGATGCGAGCTTTCGTCGAATGCCGGATCAAGCCCTACTATCTGCATCACGGCGATCTCGCGCCGGGCACTGCGCATCTGCGCACCACGATCGCGGAAGGGCAGGACTTGATGCGACAGTTGCGCGGACGGGTGTCAGGACTGTGTCAGCCTGACTATGTCATCGATATTCCCGGCGGCGCCGGCAAATCGCCGGTGGGTCCGAATTATGTGTTGGCGGTGCAAAATACCGCAGCCGATGAGCGTGAAGCGGAATCGGAAACGCGCTATCGTATCTTGGACTATTGCGGTGACGTTCACCTCTATCCGCCACAAATTTGAGTGGTGACGGAGGGAGACGCCGGTTTGAGGAACGGAGGAAGGAAATGAAGAAGCTCGTCGTGGCCGTGTCGCTCGTGGTTTTGTTCGGCGGCGCGGCGGTCGCGCAGACCGGTACCAAGGGATCGACATCCGGCGGAGCCTCGTCCGGCTCATTGCCGCCGGCGCCGGTCGGACATCGCCAGCCGCGTGCGGGCGACGTGCCGAACGAGAAGAATCTGAGCGACCCGAACAATCCCGTAAACAAGGAAGACGCGGCGCTCGACAAGAAGATCAAGAGCATCTGCCGCGGCTGCTGATCGCAATTGCGGGCAGGGCGCGAACAGCATCGCCCCGCCCGCGTTTGCCTGGTGCTACGCGGAACGCTCGCTCAGCCCTGCGCGTTGGGTGTTGCGCCGGATCTCGACCGCGTCCGCAAGCTGCTCGAGCACGGTTGCCGTGGTCGCCCAGTCGATGCATCCGTCGGTGATGCTCTGGCCGTAGGTGAGCGGTTTGCCGGGCACCACGTCCTGGCGGCCGGCGACGAGATTGCTCTCGATCATTACGCCCATGATGCGGTTCTCGCCGCCGGAGATCTGGCCGGCGATGTCGGCCGTGACCAGCGGCTGGTTTTCCGGCTTCTTGCTCGAATTGGCGTGGCTCGCATCCACCATTACAAGCGGCGCGACGCCGGATTTCGCCAGTTCGTTGCAGGCCGCCGCGACGCTTGCCGCGTCGTAGTTCGGCTTGCTGCCGCCGCGCAGGATGATGTGGCAGTCCTCATTGCCAGCGGTCGAGGCGATCGCCGAGCGGCCACGCTTGGTCACCGCCATGAAATGGTGCGGATGCGAGGCCGACTTCACGGCGTCCGCCGCGATCCGCACATTGCCGTCGGTGCCGTTCTTGAAGCCGACCGGGCAGGACAGCCCCGAGGCCAGCTCACGATGGATCTGGCTCTCGGTCGTGCGCGCGCCGATCGCGGCCCAGGACACGAGGTCGGCGATATATTGGGGCGTCGTCATGTCGAGGAATTCGGCGCCGGCCGGAAGGCCGAGATTGTTGATGGCCGACAGCACGTTGCGCGCAAGGCGCAAGCCCTTGTTGATGTCGAAGCTGCCGTCGAGGTCGGGATCGTTGATCAGGCCCTTCCAGCCGACGGTCGTCCGCGGTTTCTCGAAATAGACCCGCATCACGATCTCGAGCTGGTCGGCGAGATCCTCGCGGAGGCTCGCGAGGCGCTCTGCGTAGTCGAGTGCGGCCTTGGGATCGTGCACTGAGCAGGGCCCGACCACGACCAGCAGGCGGTCGTCCTGGCCGTTCAGGATGGCGTGGATGGCGTTGCGCGACGCCATCACCACGCGGGTGGCGGTGAGCGTGCGCGGGACCTCCCGCATCACCTCTTCCGGCGTGCTCAGCTCTTTCAGTTCGCGGATACGAAGATCGTCGGTCGTGCTCAGCACGGCGGGCTCCTGTCATTTTGAGAACCTGCCGGCCAATAAAAAAGCCGCCAGGTCTGGCGGCTGTTCGGACGTTTGCTTCAATATTCAGATTGAGCGCGATCCTCCTGCCGCCAGCGAGCTGTCGTAGCTAAAGTACCAAAGATAGCTGGTGACGAGGGTGATCATGGCGGCTCTATAGCGCAGCGGTTGGGGGTTGTCACCCCCAAATCGGCGCGGGACGCGCCGAGGCGCCTCAGGTGTTGCTGTTGCGCGCCGCCAGCGCCATCCCGATCAGGGTGGCGCCGCCGAACAAGAGGTTGATGCCGACGAGGACCCCGATGGCCCATTCCGCCGTGCTCGGCAGTCCCGTGATCACCATGAACGAGATCGCGATGTCGACGAGGCCCGAGATCAGCAGCCACGACCAGCGGCCGCTCAGCTCGCGGCGGTGCTCCAGCGCATACATGATGGTGGCGACGCCCTCGGCGAGGAAATAGGCGCCAAGCACGATGGTCAACGTCAGCACGGCCTGCATGGGCCGCGCCAGTAGCAACATGCCAGCGAGCACGGCGAGCGCGGCCGAGATCAGCGACCACCAGAAGCCCGGCGTGCTGCGCGCCCAGTAGGTCACGATCAGCCCGCCGATGCCGCTGATCAAAAACATCCAGCCGAGGAAGATCGCGATCGCGAGGCTCGCGAGCGGCGGCAGGATCAGTGCGGCAATGCCGAGAACGGCGAGCAGGATGCCTTCGAACAGAAACGCCTTCCAGTGCGCTTTCACTGCCTGGCTCATGGCGGATTGCAACCGTGAAAAATCCTTGGGCGATGTCATGATGGCCTCTGCGTCGTGGGAAGCGGATGCGGCTCAATCTAGTATGCGCGCAGCGCGCTGGCCATCCCGCGGCTCAACCGCCGCCGTGCGCTGACGAAAATCCTTCCCCGCTGGTGCGGATACGGTTGCGGCCGAGAATGTAGATCGCAGTTGTGACCATCAGCAGTGCGATGCCGAGAAGGATGGAAGTGAAGCCGATCGGGATCAGCGCCAGCGTCAGGTTACGCTCGGGGTTGATGAGCCAATGGTGGATCGAGGTCAGTACGAAGGCGAGACCGAGGAAGCCGACGCCACCGCCAGCAAGCAGCAGCGCCCACATCCGGCGCAACCGGCTGAGCCGCTCCCGCGCAATCTCGGTCCGGGGCGCGTGGTGGCGGGCGACGCGGCGCACCAGGCGCATGGCGAAGGCGATCGAGCTGAAGCCGATCAAAAGGCTCGCCGTGCCCAGCCACATCCGAAGAGTCGGATCGAGATCCGGCATTTGCTGCAGCGTGAGCAGCGGAAAGTCGAAGGCCGAATGCAGGGCCAGCGGGCCCATCAGCATCAGCAGGCGGCTGGAGAGACGGGCCCAGTCGCGATGATGACGGTTCGCGCCCAGCGCCGTGCCGGCGCGCGCGATCGTCAGATAGGCGCCGGCGATGATGCCGAGCGCGCCGTGGAACGGCACGGTGAGCACGCTGCGCAGGGCCGCGAGCGACCGCCACATCTCGGCATGCTGTACCAAATAGGCGAGGTTCTCGTACGCCGCGAAGCCGAGGCCGACGGCGGCGCCATAGACCACGGTGTCCATCGGATTGGCGAAGGTCCGCCGCTTGGTCGAGGAGACCAGCACGATGGCGATCACCTTCACGGCTTCCTCGGGCAGAGCGACCCCGAAGATCGAATGCATGGCGAGCGCCGCCCAGGGATTGTCGGGGGCCGCGACCATCTTGGCAAAGGGGGCGCGAGCGAGGCCCAGAAGCGAAATGCTGGCCGCGCCGAGCAGGAATGCGGTCCAGACCTGGGCCGGCGGACCCGGGCGTTCCTCGGCGGCAATGACAAGCCACAGCATCAGCAGCGCCGGAGCGATGGCGGCCGTTCCAATGACAGTGGGTAACGCTTCAATCAGATACATCGGCGTCGAAAATAGGTTCCCTGGGCCGGCTTATCTACTCTGACCAATGCGACGATGTGTCATGCGCTTGCTGTCGCCTCGCTTAACAACCGCGACAGATTCCGTTCATCCGCGCCGTGACCAGCGCATCCTCGGCACTCGGCGCGTCCGGGTATTTCTCGGAGTCCGCTTGCGACTTCGAGGTGAGGGCCCGCTTCGGTGCCGTGGCAAAGACCAAAAGTATAAGCGCAATCAATCGCATGACTGGACCTGTTCGATATCGATGGCAGCGACCGCGTGCCCATCTTGGGTCGCGATTGATGAATTAGATCAAAGGAGTATGAAGGTTTCTTCGATTCACGATGCACGGGTCCCAGCCGCAAGTCCAGAGGCGGCAACGTGGCCGACGCCTCGACAACGCGCGACCGAACTGACCGGCTTAGTCAAACTTCGTTGTCTGCCGGCGGCGTGATGGGGCGCGCCAGCGTGAGCGGGCCTGCTCCAGCTCCCAGAAGGCGCGGACCAGGCATGAGCCCAGGCAGAAGGCGATCACCAGCAACAGGAAGGTTTGGTCGACGGCAGCGAGATCGGGCATGCCCGTTGATCAAGCAACCGGCGTGCCACGCGTTTCCACGCTGTTCTGCGCTTCGCACGGTCGATCCTTACGCGAAACGCCCATCGTGGCGGCCTGAATCGTCGGACCGGAGGATCCCTCGTTCAGTGCGTGGTGAAAGGTGGACGGGCGTCGGGCGCAACGTCGAAGGCTCCGAGATGGAACTCCTCGCCTGCGGCCTCGTTCGGCACGGCGTGCAGTCCGAGCAACGTGAACGCCGCCTGCGGATATTGCTGCCAGATCGCGAGATCGCCGGCGGTGATGGTGAGCCAGCCGAAGGTGTATATGTAGCGTCCGGGCTCGGTGACCCAGCCGACCCTGTCCCAGGTGATCTTGTCGACTGCCATTCGGTCCCCCGATTGCAAGTCCGCAAATGACGTCCGGCACGAGGCACAGACCTTTAAAAGTTGATCCCGCAATGGGGCCGCGATAGGGCGCGGATGCGGAGGCAAGGCAGCCTGATGGCGGCCGCCGCCCAGTTAAAATTGCGCGGGAGGCTTTCAGGCCGGTTGCGGCATGATCGAGCGCACGATCAGGCGGACGAGGTCGTCGCGCTGCTGTTTCTCGGCGAACTTCACCGCAAAGCCGTTGGCAAATTTGCGGATGACGCGTCCGACACAGGCGCCGACCGCGAGCGGCGTTCCGACCGGCGGGTCGTATTCGCAGGATACCGCGACCCCGGCCGTGGAGACATCAATGATGAAGCAGGAATGTGTGCCGCCGTCGGCGAGAGTCAGGAACGTGTGCGAGGCCTGCGGCACGAAGCGCGCGTCACCCCGCAGCTCTTCGACGCTGGCGTCCTTCTGCTTTTTCTCGAGCCAGGTCAGCTTTTCCGACATCCAGGCACGTCGCGCCCGGGTCATGTCGAGTTCCATCAGAAAGCCGGATTTCAGCGTCGCGCTGATCGTACACTCGAACTCCCCGAAGTCCTGGAAGTAGGAGGTTACGCGCTCGCCGACCTTGCCGACGACCGGCACGTCCACGATCATGCGGAACGGCGAGACGCGCTTGGTGCGGCAGGCGAAGGTGCGGAGCTGGCCCTCGCAATCGTACCAGCGATGCAGCGAGTAGCTGCCGCTCACATTGACATCGACTGCGCGCTGCCTGAGGAACTCTGAGACCGACATGAGCGCCAATCGTGTTTGGGATTGTTTCCGTACTTCCACGGTAGCGATCAAATTCTAAGCAAAAGATACCGGCACTCATGAGCAGGGGTAAATTTCCGGTAAACGCGAGAGTCGATAATAATCCGAGGTAGGTGCCTTCGTGAAATGCACGCGATCTCGTCGCGTCATTGCGAGCGACGGCGCGTCGGTCCGGCGCGCGCTACGTCGTGCGGTGCATCCAAGGCGGGGGCGCCGTCCCGGCCAGGTTTTGCTTTGCGAGGGGCGCAATTTACATGCTGGCCCAAAGCCTCTATCCAACCTCTGGAAATCGGGACGCCCGTGGTTCAGAAACTCGTATTCCTCCCAAGACTTGAGTCATTGCGTGGCCTCGCTGCGGTCTCTGTCGTCGGCTATCACGCGTCCGGGCAATTCACGGACACATACGTCACGGGCATGGCGCCGGTGGTGCTCTTCTTCGTGTTGAGCGGCTTCGTGCTGGCGCGGTCGCTGGCCAGGAACGACGACATCATCGAATTCCTGCGCCACCGGATTTTCAGGCTGTTTCCAGCAGCGATTGCGACCGTGTTGCTGTTGACCGCGCTCCATGAGGCGTTCGGCTTTTATCACGGCTTCGAGCCGGACTTTTCGCCCCTCAACGTCATATTGAACGCGCTGATGATCAAACATGACATCAACGGGCCGATGTGGTCGATGACGGTGGAGTGTTTCGCCACTCCGGTCATCATTCTGAGCTTTCTGGCCGGCCGGCGATTTGGCCCGCGCTCGCTGATCCCGTTGATCGCTATTCTGTTCGGACTTTCGTTTGTCGGTCCATATGCGCACCTGCTTGGAGGCTACGCGAACCTTGCGCCACTCCATGCCTTTGTGCTTGGCGTGGCGCTTCACTTCTCGGGGCGCGGCCTCGTGGAAGCCATCGGCGGTCGGCAAATGGCGGCGGCTATCGTGGCCTGCATCCTGTTTTTCTACTGCGGTCTGCAAAAGCAAACCGCTCCGATCATCTTTCTCGAAGCGTGTTCATCTGGCCTGCTCATCGCGCTGATCGCGTTTGGAGCGCCGCAGCGCGGTTTTCGTTTTCTGGATCAGCCGGTGATCGGCTTCTACGGCCGGATATCCTTCAGCTTCTATCTTCTCCACATGATCGGCTTGAGCATTGCGGTCCGCATCAGCAGCATCGCCGGCTGGCCTATGCTGTCGATCCTGTTGAGCACTGTTCTCGGCGTGCTGTTGACCACCCCGATGGCGTGGATGTCCTGGCGGTTCATCGAAAAGCCGTTCATCGCCATGGGTAAGAAATGGCGCGACCCGCGACGTGGGGCTGTCACGACGACCTGAAGAAGCCGGGCGTGCAAGGCCGCCTCCGGCAAGAATTGATTGATTTTGATGGCGCTCCCTAGCGGAATCGAACCGCTCTCTCCACCGTGAAAGGGTGGCGTCCTAACCGATAGACGAAGGGAGCAAACGCAAGGCTCCGCCGCTTTTCGCGGCACGGCCGCCCGCCACCCGAGTCGTGCCGGGCGGCCGCGGCGGGCGAACGTATAGTGGCCTTTGGGCCGGTGGGCAAGCCGTCCGGAACGGTCTTTTGCCCGCGGTGGACAGCCGCCCCCGGCATCATTCGGAAGGTGATTTCAACCGTTTCTTAGGGTTCCCTGAGATAGCGCTGGAGCGGGAGATTTTTAAGCCAATGCCACCGCCCAAGAAGCGCGCAGCCCGCAAACTGCTGTCGCGGCATGCCTGGATCACGCTCGACGGCGGGTTCGCGGCACGGCATTGCCTGGTCCAGGACATCTCGAGCTCGGGCGCGAAGATCACGACGGACGAGGATGCGAGCCAGCTCCCCGGCGTGATCCGGCTGGCATTCGCGCGCGATGCGCGGACCGGGCGGAGCTGCCAGGTGGTCTGGCGCCGCGGCAAATCGGCCGGCATCAAGTTCCTCTGACGCGCCCCGGATGGCGCCTGGCGCGGCTCCGGGCTACAAGGCGTGAATGCGCGCCACCGTCCTCATTCTCGTCTCTCTCGCCGCGACATCGGCGGCAAATGCCGAGAGCTTGCGCTTGCCTCCCGCCGAGAAGCCGCAGGCCGGCAAGACTCTGCCGCTGAAGGGCACTTCGGGAGCGGCGAAGGCGAATGCCTGTGCCTCCTATGGCCGCGGCTTCTATATGGTCGAGGCGACGGGGACCTGCGTCAAGATCGGCGGCTCGATCAACGTCGATGCCGCGGTCCGGCGCTAGTCCGACAAAAAATGTCGAAAACAACCCCATGCACAGTAGCCGTCAAGAGCGGGCGTGACGCCGGACGCGCGCGGCAGAATGGCTAATCATCACGGTCCCGGCGCAACTTAGGCCGCGCCAGCGGCTCACGACATCGGCGGGGCGACGTGCTGGGCAAATCCTGGACGGCGGCCGAGCTCGGCGAGCCAGCGCGTCAGGTTCGGCTGCGCCGGCCGCGTGATGCCCTCGACGCCGAGCCAGCGCCGCGCATAGGCGCCGATCGCGATGTCGGCGAGCGTGAACTGGTCGCCCTCCATGAAGCGGCGCGCGGACAAGAGGCGATCGGCGATCGCCCAGACCTCGGCGGCCGCATCGGCATCCTGCTGGATCTTGATCATGTCGCGCTCGGCCGGCGGCGTGCGCACGATGCCCCAGAACACCGGGCGGTCGACCGGCTGCACCATCGACAGCGTCCAGTCGAGCCAGCGGTCGACGCCGGCGCGCAGCCTCACTGCCTCCGGATAGATCGGCGTGCCGCGCCCGTGCGCGAGGCAGAGATAGCGCATGATGGAGTTGGACTCCCACAGCACGAAGTCGCCTTCGACCAGCGTGGGGATCCGCGCATTGGGGTTCATCGCGAGATAGTCGGGCTCGCGGGTCTTGCCGTAACTCATGCCGGCGTCGACGCGCTCATAGGGCAGGCCAAGCTCGGTAAGGCACCACAGCACCTTCTGCACGTTGACCGAGTTGGCGCGGCCCCAGATCGTCAGCTGTGTGTCCGGCATGGTTTTCTCCCGCGGCGTTTTCGATTAGCGCGGGTGATAGCGGAATTTTGCCCAGCCGACGACCGCGATTGCGGCGAGGCCCTCATGCAAAAAGCTCCGCCATCGGCGGAGCCTTCATTGCAAGATAGACCTGATTGCAAAATAGACCCGGCGATCAGTGACCGAAGAACAGCCACAGCAGAATGATCACCGGGATAGGCACGCCCAGCAGCCACAACAATATTCCGCGTCCCATTGCGTCCTCCTCCGATCGCTCCATTGAAGAAACGCTGAGGACGAGGGCTTGTTCCTGCGGCGTGCGCGTTACCAGTGGCCGGTGTTGGGCATCGACGACCACGGCTCCTGCGGCGGCTTCGGCTCGCCCTTCTGGAGCAGCTCGATCGAGTGCAGATCGGGCGAGCGGACGAAGGCCATGTTGCCGTCGCGCGGCGGCCGGTTGATGGTGACGCCCGCCTTCATCAGCTGCGCGCAGGTGGCGTAGATGTCGTCGACCTCATAGGCGAGATGGCCGAAGAAGCGGTCCTCGCCGTATTTCTCCTCGTCCCAATTGTAGGTGAGCTCGACCAGCGGCGCGCCGCGCGTTTGCGGCTGCTTCTTCAGCGCCTCGAGGTCGTCGGACGAGCACAGGAACACCAGCGTAAAACGCCCCTTGTCGTTCTCGATCCGCCGCACTTCCTTGAGCCCCAGCGCATCCTGATAAAACTTCAGCGCAACATCGAGATTGCGCACGCGCAGCATTGTGTGGAGGTATCGCATGGTTGTTGCTCCCTTGAACGTTTGGAGGGTTTTGCTTTGGGCCGAGACGGCGGGGGTAGGAGATAGCAGGAAAATGCTGTGAGGGGCAGGGGGCGGGTGCACATGCGCGTGAGGGGGAATAAGGGCTCTGTCAGACAATGGCAGACGAGCGGCCTGTGATGAGTTGGGTCTGCCTAGGCTGATTGGTACCGTCTCCTTCGTGTCGCTCGTCTAGCGTTCACTCCTCCCCCTCATATTCGACCTCTGCGACAAGTTCGGCGCCCTCCGGGATGGCGGGAGGTGGTGGTCCGATGAGCTTGATCACCCGGCGCGCGTTGAGCTTCGATTCCGCTGCGATCTCTTCGAGGGCTTTTCGAGCGTTGTTGATGATCGGGTCGAATTGCGTCCCCCGGTTTACAATTCGCTCGAAAGCCAGCGCTGCCCTGACAACCGAACGCAGTCGTTCGGCCCGTTCCATCTTGAACATAGCCTTATAGTCGACCACAGAGAGGGCGCGGAGTGCACTGATGTCTTTCTGCGACCAGCTATTGTTCTTATCGATCCGCTCGAGAATTTCGACGGGGGCCACCTCAGTCTGGAATGTAGCCAGCTTATCCTTGAACGCTTTTCGTAAGTCCCGGTCTTTGTACCGCTCGCCGAACGGATGGTTTTCGAGATCGAAGAACGCGCGTTCCTCGCCAGCACGTTCCCGCATGAAGAATTCAATAGCCTCTTTGGCTACATCATCCCGGCCGAGCGCTTTCAGGAGACCAACCAGCGACTCCAGGTTGCTTGGAGTGACAATCTCAATGTTGTCCGTGTAGGCGGTCACAAGGCCTTCCAGCACCGCCTGCTCGTTCTCATCAAAGGAGTCATGAAAGAGTGCCCAAGCGTCATTCAATTCCTGGCCCGAATGCTTAGCCTTGTGCTTCGCATCGAGCACCTTCGCTTGCTCCTCCAGTCGCTCCGTATCGATGAAGCCATTCTTGACTGCGTCCAGGAGGACGAGATCGAAGTCATCGGTGTTTGTGAAGCCGTACCAGTCGAGGAGGGAGGACCACCTGCGTTCGTCGTCTGACAGGTTTTCCGGAATTACGGTGACAGTGCTGGACTGCACCCCTCAAGTGAGACACGATAATCTCGGTGACAGGGCGGTTGCCACGACGGGTTATCGTGCCTTGTTGT
>NZ_JBEPRN010000018.1:0-139374 GCF_040548375.1 Bradyrhizobium sp. F1.4.3 | reverse complement strand
CGAAGCCGTGTTCGCGCACAACAAGGCACGATAACCCGTCGTGGCAACCGCCCTGTCACCGAGATTATCGTGTCTCACTTGAGGGGTGCAGTCCAACACTGTCACCATAATCCCGCACCTGTGCAGGTCTTGCCGCCGACCAAGGCCAGCGGCAACGCATCCAATGCCATCGTGGACAGCGGCACCAACGGAATCTATCTCGACAAGCCCGTCTTCAAGGAAGTGCTCGCCCGGTTCTCCTCGCTCGCTCTCGAGGACGAAATTCACGCCGGATACTTGCCGATGAGCAAGCTCAAGCTGGCCGACTGGCCGGTGTTGACCTTCGTCCTGGAAGGCGCGCTCGGCAGCGACGTCACCTTGCGCGTCACGCCGCAAACCTACTGGCAGACCAATGCCCCAAAAGCCGGCCATGCCTCGCTGGCTTTTTACACCGGCGACAGCCCCTCGATTCTCGGGCTGCCGCTGATGAACAACTACCTCACCGTGTTGATCGCTCGGTGAACAAAGGGCTTGGTGTCGTCAGCTTTGCGAAGATCAAGTAGGCCTGCATCCCGAACTGCACTTCAGTTCGGGGGCTCCAGCCGCAGCCTACGCGACTTCAACGCCAGCCCGCCGCCAACGCCACGCTGCTGCAATACGCCATGGTTTCGCCGGACCTCCAGCCGGTGACCCGTCCGGCCTCCTTGCACTCGTCGTAGCTCTTGTAGTTGCCAACGTTTCGACACGTGGGCGAGTACACGCCGCCCGTAGCATTGCAGCCGACCCAGGGCGCGTTGGCGGTCTTGAAGCTCGATTGGCAACCGCCGACGCAACTGCCGGTTTCGCGCTCAAGCTTGGCAAGTTTCGCAGTATCCGACATTGGCGGCGCCGAGGCCGTCGAAACGGTTGGCGACGTGCGAGATCCGGTACTGCTGGTGACCGAGTGATACGTCGGCCTGTGAGGCCTCACCACTTGCTTCGGCGCATCGACCGTAACGCCGGGAAGCTGAGTGTCGGCACCGGCCGTGGGTGTCGGTTGAGACATTGCCGTGCCGCTCAGGGTACAGAGCGCAATCGATGAGATCGCGGCTGCCAGACGCGCAACGAAGCGTGACGATAACTTCATAGCCGTGTCCTTCCAAATACGGGGACGGTCAATTCCATCCCTGCGTGAAAGGATATCACGCGCCAAATTGAGTAGCATTACGGAATCCGAGTGGGCGCTGCCCAAAAGCCTGTTCGACGCCGTTGCGGTCGGCCTCGTTCGCGACAGGATGATGGTTGGCAATGCGATCTTCAGTCAGCATCAGTCGGCCGGACCCATTGGCGATGCCCAAATCGGCGGATTGCGCCTTCTCGCACCTCACATCCGCCGCGCTGTGACGATCAGCAACCTGTTCGACATGAAGACGGAGCCGCCGCCGCTCTATTCGTGGCGTCGGCCTCCGGGCCACCGCGATTGCCGCACGATGCTCTCGGAAAGTCGGGATCACAGAATAAGCAAAGGTGAGCCCAGAATAATCAGGTCGATAACCCGCGAAACGTCCCGGCCTAGCGCTTCGTTTTGTGAAGCACCACCCTGCCCTGTGAAGCAATGCCACCCCATTTGGCGGACCAACTGACTTCCGAGGCGGAGGATCGCTCGATGCCCTTCTGGTCCCACGCCCCCTGCAGCGCAAACAGGGCGCCTTGGGGATCGACACATCGCACGATCCAGCCTCCATCGGGCAACGCGATCGGCTCCTGAAGAACCCGGCCCCCGCCGGCATTGACCCGCCGGGCCGCCGCGCCGACGTCGTCGACATTGAAGTAATGGAGCCAACACGCGTGCGATACGCTCGGAAGCTTGGTGAGCATGCCGCCGATCGTCTGCCCGGCCGCCGAAAACAATTCATACACGCTTGCCGGGTCGGCCTCAGTGGAGGCCTGTTGCCAGCCGAGAAGCTCGCCGTAAAACGGAAAGACCTTGCTTCGGTCTTCAGCGAGCAACTCGTGCCAGCCCACGCGCCCGGGCTCGTCCAGCCTGCGCGGTTGCGATCGGCCATATGTCAGCCCGGTGACCAGCGCAAACGTCGCGCCTTGCGGATCGGCGACCACCGCAATGCGGCCGATGTTGCTGCCGGTCGGCGATACCAGGATCGTGCCCCCAAGCCGGCGGATCTGCGAAACCTTAGCATCCATATCATCGACGGCGACGTAGCCGAGCCATCTCGGCGTTGCTCCCATTCGCACCCCCTCTTCGGGGAGACCTATGAGCCCAACGATCGGAGCGTCGCCTGCCGTCAGCAGCGTGTAGGCCAGATCCGCGCTCGACGCATCTTTCACGGCCCAGCCGACGACCTCGGCGTAAAAAGCCGCCGCCGACGGCATGTCCGTCGTCAGAAGCTCATACCAAACGAAGCGTCCGGTTTGATCGACCAAGCTAGCTTCCCCGTTCGAGCGGACAGATGATTGCGCACCGCATCATGCGCCGCAGCCCGGTGTCATCGACAGGAATCTGCGGCAATGCCATTCATGAAGATGAATGCAATCTGAATGAGCGCCATTACATTTCGTGTTCACGTGAATCTTGCCCGCTTTGATTGCTCGGCGTAGGATGATCGTAGAAGATCGTTCTTCCGACCATGGAGGATGCGGCTATGCTGCGAACGAAGCAAGCTTCGAAAAAGAAGCGGATGACCAAAGCCGCAGTACCGGCGCTCGGATTCGCCGGACTGACATTTTCGCTCGCGGGAAGCGCGATGGCGTCCGCGGTGACGCCAAGCGAGCCCCAACAAAGACCGAACTTCGCGCCCGGCCAGTTCAGTGCGCTTAGCGAGGAAGAACTCGCGGACGTCAACCTCGCTACCTTCCATCTCGCCAGCGATGAAAGAACCTTCAGCGGCGTGCTGCTCGCGCGGGGATGCGGTGGCTGCGGCCATGGCTGTGGCGGTTGCCGTGGCTGCGCGGCCAGAGGCTGCGGTGGCTGCCGAGGCTGCGCGGGCTGCAGGGCTTGTCGCTGCGGCGTCGGTTGTGGCGTTGGCATTGGCTGCGCCGTTGTTGCGCCGGTGGCATGCACAGGATGCTGCGCATCATGGGGCCGCTGCCGCTGGTGCTAGACAACAGCGCTCGCTGACTGTGTGTCGACAGGTCGCGATTTTATCGGCCGGGCTCGCAAACGACCCGGCCGATTTGCTGTTCTTATTACGGCGTTCGCTGCGCCTGGCTGGTCAGCTTGCCGATGGCGAGCGAGTGTGTTCCAACTTATTCGAAGATGGCCGGTGGTCGAGCTCAAGTCGGGCCCGACCAAGCGTTCGTCGTGCGCCGGCAATCGGACATGACGGAAACAGGATCCGCGTGCTGACCCGATGACAGTCAAGCGAAAGACCAGCGCTGCGAAGCAAAACCGCAAGGGCATTTTGCGATTCGCGCCGAACTTCACCGCCTATCTGCTTCCTCCCAATGCGGTCTGTCTCTATTCCGAGAACCGCAAGTTCTTCCTGCACGGCGATCTCTATTGCGCCGTGGCGGGCGCGATCGGGAAAAATGGCAAGGCCGCGCCGGAGATCATCCGTCAGCTTTCAAAGAGTTTTCCGATAGCCGAAATCGAGGAAGCGATCAGGCGGCTGCTGGAACGCCGGTACGTCGTCAACGGAGCATCGCAGGCATACGCAGGCGCAGTTGCTGGATATTGGGCAAGCCTCGGCCTGCCTCCCGAGGTCGCCGAAGAGAACCTGCGCAATTTGCCTGTGCGGGTCGAATCGATCGATGTCAAAGGTGCGAGCGAATTGAGCGCGGCGTTGAGCAAGCTCGGGGTTCACATCACCAAGCGGTCGCCCAGGCTCATCATCACGCTTGTGAACGACTACCTCGAGCGGCAGCTCGCCGAATTGAACACGGGACGCGTGGCCGACGGGACGCCCTGGCTGCTGGTCCAGCCGTCCGGCGTGTTTCCGCTGGTGGGGCCGGTGTTCAAGCCGGGCGAGAGCGCGTGCTGGACCTGCCTGCACGATCGCATGATCCGCAATCGCGAGATCAAGGGATTTCTCCATCGTGGAGCGGCGCAAGCGGTCGCAATATCCCCCCTGGTCAGCGACACCGTGGGCGAGACCGCGATCCACTTCGCTGCCGTTGAAATCGCGAAGGCGATCGCTTCCGGATTTCGCACGGACCTCAGCGATCACATCGCAAGTTTCGACCTGACCGGAGCTGCCATCGCCAAGCACTACGTTGCAAAACGCCCGCAATGTCGGACCTGCGGCAGCAAGAAGCTGCGGAATCCGCGAAGGGCAGCAGTGCCGATCGACATTGCCGAGGGCAGAAAGCTCGTCATGACCAGCGGCGGATACCGCACCGTGACGTCGCGAGCCACCGTGGCGCGGTTCCGCAAACACGTCAGTCCGCTGACCGGCGTGGTGTCCAGGCTCGAGCGGATCGAGGCCGATCTGCCGATGAACACCAATTTTTTCGCCCACCACAATTTCTCTGCGCCGGCCTTGAACCTTGACCAGCTCAGGTCAGGCCTGAGCGGCGGCAGCTTCGGCAAGGGCTCCACGGCCGAGCAGGGCGAGGCCAGCGCGCTGATGGAGGCGATCGAGCGCTACTCCGGCATTTTCCAGGGTGACGAGATCAGGACCACGCGCCGCTTTGCCGATTTCGCTCCCGGTGACGCCCTTCTTCCCAACGACGTCCAGTTCTTCAGCGACATGCAGTTTCAAAACAGGCATGCCCCGCAGCTGGACGATTCACATCCGGTTCCCGAGCCGTTCGATCTCTCCACCAGGACCGAGTGGTCGCCGGTCTGGTCGTTGCGCGACAAGCGTTTCAAATATCTTCCGACCGGCCTTTTGTATTTCTTCTATGGAGGCTTCCATACCGATTCCAACGGATGCGCTGCCGGCAACACCCGCGAGGAGGCCATCGTTCAAGGCTTCCTCGAACTGGTCGAACGCGATGCCTACGCGATCTGGTGGTACAACCGCGTGCGGCGTGCCGAACTCGATCTCACCCAATTCGAGGATTCCTATGTGCGGGATCTTCAGAGCCAGTTTGCCGATGCGGGGCGCCGGCTCTGGGTGCTCGACATCACCAGCGATCTCGGCATTCCCTCCTATGTTGCGATCATGCACTGGATGCAGAACGGACACGAAAATATCGAGTTCGGTTCCGGCTCGCATTTCGATCGCCGCATCGCCTTGCTGCGTTCGCTCACCGAGCTGACCCAGTTCATGTCGATCGGGATGATGAGCGGCGGAAGCGGCGAGAAACCGTCGCTTGACGGTGTCACGCCGCTGCGGCTGGACGATTATCCGTTCCTGATCCCCAGCGACAATCCGCTTCTCCCGCCGGCGCCTGGCCTCAAGGTTGTCGACAACACGCGCGACCAGGTCAATGCCTGCGTCGAGATTGCGGTCCGCGCCGGATACGATTTCCTCGTGCTCGACCAGACGCGACCCGACGTCGAGGTCCCCGTCGTCAGAGTGCTTGTTCCGGGCTTGCGGCATTTCTATCGCCGCTTCGGGCCCGGCCGGCTTTACGATGTCCCGGTGAAGCTTGGGCTATTGGATCGCCCGCGACTGGAAAGCGAACTGACTCCGTTCCTGCCACACACCTGAAGGCTGGCCTCGTTGCGCGTTCCCCGGAAAAAGCCGAGCAGGACAATCGCGCTCATCATCGCCGCCCGACTGAACGGCCGTTTCTCCCTTCACATGCAGGCCGACGGAAGCATTGCCGCGGTCTCGGGCGACTATTCGGTCAGCCTGGGACAATTCAGCGCGGCGGCGATCGAGCGTGCGGGGCATCTCGCCACCGGCCTGCCGCTCGCCTCCCTTGCCGGCAAGAGCGTCCTTGCGCGGCAGGTTCATGTTCTGGTGCAGCGACTGGCGCGGCACGGGCTGCTCGACTATCGCCTGTTCTCTCCCCGTGACGCGCAAGACCTGGTGGTCATCGAACCACAGATCGCCGAATACTGGCCGCAACAGGCAAAGCTATCGAGCTCCGATACGATCGTGTTGTCGCGCTTCGCCTATCTGCGCCGGCGCGGCAACGAGATGGTGCTGGAATCGCCGCGCGCCGGCGCGCTGTTCCGGATTTGCGATCCCGCCATCGCCGCCACGCTCGCTGCCCTATCGCGGCCTCACAAGATCAGCAAGCTTCGCAAGCACGCGGCCTCGCTGAACCTCGACCTGCTCGGATTGCTGCTCGACAGCGAGATGCTGATCAAGCTCGGCGCGAAAGACGGAGACGGCCTTCGGGTGAACGAAGGCGACCGTAATCTCGTTCTCTGGGATTTCCACGATCTCGTGTTTCACACAGGGAGCACGGAGGGCCGGCATACCAACCCAGTTGGCGGCACGTACGCCTATGCAGGCGCCATTCCGCCGCTGCCCGCGGTGCGCCCGCCCTGGCCCGGCAAGAAGATCTCCCTCGGCAAATTCGCCCTGCCCGAGCCGACATCGCCGTTCGCGAAGCTGCTCCGCGAACGCCATTCAACGCGGGATTTCGACGACCAGAATCCCGTCACGCTCGCCGAGCTCGCGCGGTTTCTCGACACGACCGCCCGCGTGTTGTCGCAGTGGAAGAGCGGCGCAGATGTCGACGGTGGCCCGGACGTCACCTACAGCTCGAGACCGTATCCGGCGGCGGGCAGTGCGTATGAGCTGGAGCTGTACCTGGCGGTCTCGAACTGCGAAGGGCTGGCGCGCGGACTTTATCACTACGACGCCGGCGGCCACGCACTGGTCGCGATCGACGTCTCCGCCCAGCAACTCCGGGCGCTTTCGATGGCCGCCGAGTTTGCCATGGACGCATCCGGTCCGCCGCAAATCCTGATCACGATCGCCGCGCGCTTCGGGCGGATCTCCTGGAAATATAGCTCGATCGCCTATTCGCTGATCCTGAAAGACGTCGGCAGCATGATCCAGACGTTCTACCTGGCCGCGACCGATATGGGCCTCGGTGGCTGCGCCATCGGCACTGGCAATATCGATCTGTTCGCAAAGATGACGGGGCTGGAGTTCCACGTCGAGGGCCCGGTCGGGCAGTTTGCGCTCGGACGCGGGAGGAAGGCGGGGGGCCGAGGCTAGGACAATTCGAGACTCGATTAATCCTTTTCGTCGAAGTCCTTCAAGCGAAGGCGGCTCCGATGATCCGCCCGCGCCTCTTCGCCCGAAGGATTGACGCCGCGAAAATATGTCTTCTGCCACCGCTGCTGCGCTGCTTCCGAGCCCGGCTGCTGCAGGTCGGCGTTGAAGGTGCTGCGGCCTTCGGACCAGAGCTTGAACTCGCGTTCGAGGGCCGGCGCCTTCGACAGTGGCATGACCTCCGGCGTGATCCGCTCGAGCGCTCCACGTTCAACCGGGAAAACATGACAATACGGTTCTCCCCGCTCAAATCGGATCTTCGTATTTGATCGCGTGAATCGCCAGTTCATCGTGAAAGTGTACGGCGACCAATCCGTCTCGATCACTCCGCTGAGCGGCGCGATTGCATCCTTCGGCCTGTTGATGGGGCCCGTCACGAAGAGGTCGAAACCGGGGTCGGTTCGGAACAGGCAGGGTACATGGAAGGTCAAAATCCCATGTCCAAAATGGCTCGCCGCCGGCGCATGGGTGCCGAGATCGGCTTTGACCCGAACTGTTTCCTTGTGGTTGAGCCCGTCCCACCGCGCCGAGAAGCCCGACGGGCAGAGCAACTCCCAGCCATGGGCGTTTGCAATGTTGAGCGGCAGGCAGCGATAGGCGAACCGCTGGTCGGTGGCATCCATCCAGTCGCGTTCGAGCGGTGCAGGACGGATGTCTATCGCATGTCCGTCGATAGTGTAGGCAACAAGCTTGGGCATCGATCCAGCTACTGTCTCATTGCGAGAACCAACCGGCACCGCTATTTGGCGCACCGGCGAATTTGTAGCTCAACCCTACGCGAATGACATCCTCGGTCAATTTGGCCGAGTGTGTCCATGCGAACGGGCTTAGCGCACCGACGTCTTGTGGTGCCGGGGCGCTGCGATCACCGAGATCGACGTGGAGATATTCGAACTTCGCGGTCCATGGGCCACTCACAACGGTTTCCCAGCCGAGGCCCGCCGTCCACCCAGGCTTCACGCGCGTGTCGGCCCCCGCAAATCGAAAACCGGAGAAGCCGGGGAAATCCGCTGCGGTGGAGAAGGCAAACTCCGCGTACGCCAAACCTGCGGTCACGTAGAGCATGTTCGAGGGATTTGCCAGGAATCCCAGGCGTCCGCGCACGGTGCCGAGATAGTTCGATCGAAAGCTGTTCTCCCAGGTGTTGGTCACTCCAGGCGCCAGAGGGAATGGTCCGCGCAACTCCGACGATTGCAGATCGGTGTAGTTGAAATCCGTTTCGAGCCCGACGACCGTCTTGCCGTACTGCACATTGCAGGAGAGGCCTGCCCCGGCCGTAGCCCCACCTTTCCGTTGCGCAGCGTTCGAACTCGCCTGCTGGGCTGCAAGTTGGGGGAGGGTTCCAGTGGTCTGCGCAAACTCGACGATGGCTCCATTCGGCGCCGAAGAGAATTCGGCTTTGGCCGAATCATAGCCGGCATTCACGCCGATGCTGCAGCCGGTCCAGCTATACGGCAGGATCGGCTTGGCCTTGACCGGCATATAGGCAGCAAACGCGGAACTCGCCTCGTCGAACCGCAAACGGAAATGCGCCTTCGCCTCCCACGCATCGATTCCGGGTGTGAAGAAGGACAGATAGCCGCCCGACAGCCACAGCTCGGCCTGCGAACCAAGCCGGGCCCGCACGCCACCGCGCAGTTGCCCGTGCCAGCGCGAGAGCTCGACATCCGTGCCGTCGATCGTTGTGATGGTATTGACCAGCTGTTGGGTGTCGTACCGCAATGTGGCCTGGACGAACGGCTGCAGCAGAAATCGCTGGTCCAGCACAAAATCCCGATTGACCTCCACAGAACCTTCGACGTGACCCCAGCTATAGGCCTGGCCCGGAATCGGAAATCCCTGACCGCTCGTGACACCCGAGACGTCGTCGTGAGCATGAAAGACCGTGAACCGGGGCAGGACGCGCATCCAGGGCGTATCGATGATCTGGGTGATGCTCGTGGACACGAAGGCGCGGTCGACAGGCATGTTGGCCCCGTGCCCGAACGCGTCGAAGGCACGATCTAGCCGTACGTAGCCAGCCCAGGCATCAAACAGAGTCGTCGGGCTGATGAGCCATCCGAGATAGGGTCCTCCGCCGATTCCCGACTCGTAGAGCGAGGCATTCAGCCCGTCATACGTGACCTTGGTGCTTTCCGGATTGAACGCAAAGCCTACAAGGAAGTCCGGGTTGACACGATAGTCGAGCCCATATGTCAGTTCCTGCAGCGTGCCTTGCGACGTGAGCCCGACAACCCGGTCGGTGAAGTTGACTTGGCGCGGTGTCATCCATGCGTGCCAGCCGTGGCCCATCGATGCCGAGGTGGGACTGGTGGCGACGCTTGCGTACTGGTTGAACCCGGCCAGGATCGCGTCCGAGATGAAGTAACTGCGCGCAAAGTCCGTCCCCAATGCGCGTGCGAGATTCGCGTGCGGCACCGGCATGGGCGGCGGACTTGGCGGCGGCGGGGCTGGTGGAGGCGGCGGCGGTGGTGGCCCCGGCGGTGGTGGCGGAGGCGGAGGTGGCGGCGGAGGTGGCGGCGCCGGCGGGAACACCGGGAATGGCTCAGGTCTAATGAAATTGAAATTCGGGAGAGGCGGTGGCCCCGGTGGAGGCGGCGGCGGTGGTGGTGGCGATATGGAACACAACTGGTTGGTGAATGCATTCACCTCGTTTGAAACGGACTTTTCGCCAAGCAGCGGTCCCAGGACACTGCCATAGGCTCTGAACTTCTCATGATCATCGAACGACGGCGGAAATACCTCGATGGCCGTGTCGGTTCGAAGGTCGAGGAAGGTCGGTCCGCCCGTGAGCGTTCCGCTCTTGCTGAAGCGCCACATGAAGCCGATTTGCGGATCGCCCTGTACACTGCTCGCGTTGATGCAGTAGTCGTTGGTTGCTGAGCGATAGCCATCGAATCCCAGATGAATTCTATCCGCCGCAATCGCGGCGTGCCCGTAGAGGAGCGTCGCCGCTGTCCCTAGCAAGAGGGGTCGGCCCCGTTCGAACCACTGCCTGTCTGCCGCCGCAGCCCCCGCAGGCGGCAAATCCGACCGGATCGAACTCAATTGGATTCGCGGAACGCCCAACCGCTATCCCCCCAGGCGCACATTTCTCAGCGGCGCAAATCAAAGCGACCGGTAGAAAAAGCTACAGCTATCACCCGACGATTGTTTCTGAATATGGCTCAATCGTGTCATCCAGAAATGGATGAATGAATTGCCGCTCGTTGTTGTTTGGCTGCAACAAGCAGACCGTTGGGGGAACACGAGAGCCCGACGTTTTGCGCTCGATGAAGGCGGCGAAGTCGGCGCGAACGGCGGTCGCTCACAGCCGCACGGATCAGTCGGTGACAATCGGCCCGAACGCCTCCCATCGAGCGCCCGTGAAACGCATCATTCGGAACTCCTTGACCACACGATAGTCGGTCGGGCCGGTGTTGACGGAGAGCCCCGGGAGCAGCAGATCAAGTTTCACGTTTTTCAGGCTCGTCGCTTGCGCCATGACATTTTCGCGCGAGAGATTGTCGCCGCATTGCTTCAAGACCTGCACCAGCAGTTCGGCGGCGCTATAGCCATAGACCGTGAAGATGCTTTTCCGGTCGCCTCCCGGATAATAGCCGTCCATGAAGGCGCTCCATCGCTTCATGCCTTCATCATCACGCCAGGTCGGGTCAGCGGCCTCCTTGAACGAGCTCGCCGAGATGATGCCTTTTGCGTTCTCGATGCCCGCGGGGATCAGGACCGCGTCGATCGAGGACGAGCCCACGCCAAGGAGATGAACGGGCTTCCAATCAAGCTCCGCCATCTTTCTAATGACCTGGGCGGCGAATTTCGAGGCAGCCATGTTGACGAGGACATCGACACCAGCCGCCTTGAGCCGCACGACCTGC
This sequence comes from Bradyrhizobium sp. F1.4.3, assembly GCF_040548375.1. Lineage (NCBI taxonomy): Bacteria > Pseudomonadati > Pseudomonadota > Alphaproteobacteria > Hyphomicrobiales > Nitrobacteraceae > Bradyrhizobium > Bradyrhizobium sp. F1.4.3. The sequence goes on along the minus strand of NZ_JBEPRN010000018.1, from coordinate 128,402 downwards.
GAGTCGACGGTCGGGTCCGACACATCGTATGAAGCGTCACTGACGATGAGCTCGCCTGCCCTTGCGCCGAGCGCTTCCTTCAACCCGGTCAGATAATCCCTGCCGCTCTCGTCGTTCTGATAGAGCAGGCCGATTCTGGCCTTCGGATAGTTATCCAGGATGAAGCGCGCGTAGACGCGAATCTCCGTGCGCAGATTGGGAGCAAATCCCATCGTCCAGGGGAAGTTGATCGGATCCTCAAAACGCGTTGACCGCCCGGCCACGAAGAGCTGAGGTATCTTGCGGTCATTGAGATATTTCTGAACCGCGATGTTCGAGGCATTGCCGAGCGTCTCGAATGTGAACAACACCTCGTCGCTCTCTATGAGCCTGCGGACCTGCTCGACGGTCTTGGACGGCGTCGCCGCATCGTCGTAGGAAATCAACGTGATCTTGCGTCCATTGACGCCGCCATGATCGTTGATCATGCGGAAATAGGCTGCCTGCACCTTGCCGATCACGGAGGATGCCGAAAGCGGACCACTATAGGGCATCGTCTGGCCGATCTTGATCTCGGCATCGCTTGCGCCTGGACCATATTGACGATCACCTGCGAGCAAAGGCGGCGTGACGAAAAGTCCAGCAGCAAGGATTGCCGCTCTGGCGGCATTCGTGCGCAAGCTCTTGCTCATCGCTGCGACCCTCATCGCTGGAGCGGAGCTCGTGGATCCGGGCGCCGTTCACGACATGCATGCTCCTTCGCCAGCTGAAGAGCGAACTCATCACGCAGCCCGCGAGAAAGCTGTCCGGCCGGATTGGATCAGAGCGGACAAGCGCAGTCCAAGGAGTCCTGCCCGCAGTGCGTTGGGAAATCCTCCCGATGTTCGGCAAGCCTGCGATCGGCAACAGCCAGCAGCATTGGGGCAGTGCGGCGTCAGGCTTCGAACCAGCGGGGCAGGATCCAAACGTACGTAAACTTGGCGACTCCAGGGAGAGAAATCCGCGGGCGCCCTTAGCGCAGATCGTCCAGCGAACACAATCCTACAAGATCGTGCTCCAGCGCGGAAAAGCGCAATTTTGGTGCGCCATTCAGAACAAAATTACGAACTCATATATCGTTGAAATAGCTTTGTAATTTGAGCCGCAAGACTGCGCTTGGCTATTGATTCCTTGCACTGGGTCAACTCGCGAGAGCGATCAGCCGTAGAGCCCGGCGACGATCGGCATGCGGGCGGCGCGGAGTGCGGGAAACAGTCCGCCGAACAGGCCGACCGCGAGCGCGAGCAACAGGCCCTGGCCGATCAGGCGCGGACTGAGCTGGAAGTTGAACACCACCTGGCTGAAGCTTGCGCCCATGGTCGATGCGGTGAAGCCGTCAAAGATCAGATAGGTGGCCGCGGCTCCGATCACGCCGCCGATCGCAGCGAGGATCAGCGACTCGACCAGCGTGCCGACGAACGTCGAAAAGCCGCCGAACCCGATGGCGCGCAAGGTCGCGATCTCGGTCGCCCGCGCCGCGACTGAGGAGTACATCGTGTTGAGCGCGCCAGCGAGTGAGCCGAACGCCATCGCGATCGCCAGGGGCCAGCCGAGCTTCTGGATCAGATCTGATGTATTCGACGCCTGCTGGGCAAAATAGGCAGCCTCCGACATTACGTCGAGCTTGAGGCGTGGATCGTTATCGCTGTACGCGCGCAACGCCTCGATCGCCGCGGGGCTGGTCAGCCGCGCGCGGACGGTCTGGACGGCGCCGCCGCGCTTGAACAGGCTCTGTAGCACCGGCAGATCGGCCCAGATCTCCGATTCGAACACGCTGCCTTCGGCTGCGAAGATTCCGACCACCGTCCACCGCGTGTTGTTGAACGTCACCGTCTGGCCGAGATCGAAGCCCTCGAATTCCTTGCCCAGCGCCTTGCCGACTATGATCTCGTTGCTGCCCGGATTGAACATCCGGCCGGCGGTGAGAACGACGCCGCGGCGTAGCGCCGGGCCCTGCGGACCGAGGCCGCGCAGCGGCAGGCTCGCCTTGGTCCTGGTGCTGCGCTTGATCCCGTCGACCGTCAGATAGAGTTCGCCCGAAGTCTGCGGCTTGCCGTCGGCGCCCCTGGCGATGCCCGGACCATCCTCGATCAGCCTGACCTGATCGCGCAGAACCACGCTGTTGATCTCCGACACCGAGCCGCTGCGCAACACAACGGCGATGTCATCCGCGCCGGAGTCCGCGATGGTGCGCCGGAATCCATTAGCCATGGCGAGGAACGCCAGCAGCACCGTGACGACGAGGGCGACCGCGACCACAGTCGCCAGTGACGACCAGAGGCGCTGCGGCAGGCTCTTGAGGTTGATGGCGGTGACGGCCAGCATCTGCCGGAAAATCGAACGCATCTCTCAGCTCCGGCCTAGCGCAGTGACGATATTGAGGCGCATCGCGTTGAGGGCCGGTATCAGGCCGGTGATGATACCGAACACGACCATCAGTCCGACCGCCGCCGCCGCTATGTCAGGGTATAGCGACAGCGTCGGAACAAAGCTCATCAGGCTATCGCGTACGCTTCCGATCAAGAGCAAGGCGACGCCGAGGCCGGGCAGGCCGCCGAGCAGCGCCAGCAGGATCGATTCGCCGAGCACCATGCGCAGGATGCGGCCACCGGAAAAGCCCAGCGTCTTCAGCACCCCGATCTCGCGGGTGCGCTCGCGCACCGTCATCACCATGGTGTTTCCGACGATCATCAGGATCGTCACGAAGGCCGCCCCGACCACCAGTTCGACGATCAGCGCGATGTTGCCGAGCTGGGCGGCGAACGCCTTGTTGAAGGCCTTCTCGCTGTCGGTCGTCGTCTCGTAGGGAGAATTGGCAAACATCCCGTCGATGGCGTTGGTCACGCGCTCGTTCGCGCCCACCGAGGTGGTGCGCAGCGATAGCCAGCTGATCAGGTCCTTGCCGAACGAGCGCGTCTCGTTGAAATACTCGTAGCCCATCAGCATGACGTTGGTGTCGGCCTGCGGAATGCGCGCGGTGAAGCTGCCAACGATGATGAAGTCCCAGGCGTGCGAACCCTTCTTCTGGGACCAGATGTTGCTGGAGATCGGAATATGATCACCAATCTTCCAGCCCCACTTCTGCATCATGCGCGCCCCGACCAGAACGCCGGTGCGCTCGCGGATGAACGCCGCGCGTACCTCGGGTGAAAACACGAAGTCGCTGTCGCGGAGCTTCATCCAGTTCTCCGGATCCACCGCAAAGGCAACGAGAAAGTTCCTCGGTTCCTGATAGTAGCCCCCGAACCAGCTAAAGTGGGTGATCTGGGCGACGCCGTCGATGGCGGCGACGCGATTGAAATAGGAAATCGGCAGCGGCTGGGTGAAGCTGATCTTGTTGACGACCACCAGGCGGTCCGGCGTGGCGCGGTCCTGGCCGGCGTTGAAGGCGCGCTCGAAGCTCGCCAGCACGCTAAAGATCGCAAACGCGATCAGGATCGAAACCATCATCAGGATCGCCCGCAATTTCCGGCGGAACAGGTTCTTGCGAATCAAGACCAGATCGTTCACGCCGCAAGCTCCTTCTCGATGAAGTGGCCCTTGTCGAGATGCAGCGATCGCTTGGCATATTGCGCCGCCGCCGGGTCGTGCGTCACCATCACGATGGTCTTGCCGAGATCCCGGTTGAGCACTTGGAGGATCGACAGGATCTCGTCGGCGGTGGTGCGATCGAGATCTCCGGTCGGCTCGTCGCACAACAGCAACGCCGGATCGGAGACGATCGCGCGCGCGATGGCGACGCGCTGCTGCTGGCCGCCCGACATTTCCTTGGGATAGTGCTTGACCCGATCGGCGAGCCCGACCACGCCGAGCGCGGTCTCGACCCGCTGGCGCCGCTCTTTGCGGCCGAGCCGCGTCAGCAACAGCGGCAGCTCGACATTTTGCGCCGCGGTCAGCATCGGCATCAGATTGTAGAACTGGAAGATGAAGCCGATATGGGATGCCCGCCAGCGCGAAAGTTCGCTCTCGGACAGGCGGTCAAGGCGTTCACCGGCGACCTCGATGCCGCCTGCGTCGGACCGATCGATGCCGCCGAGCAGATTGAGCAGGGTGGTCTTGCCGGACCCCGACGGTCCCATCACGGCAACGAAATCCCCGCGTGGAATAGCAAGGTTGAGACCGTCGAAGATGGTGATCGTCTCCTTCCCCTTGGTGAACTGCTTGCAAAGATCGACGATACCGATCATCGGGTCGCTTGGCGACAACATGGGTCTTGCTCCCGCGTGTTTAAGGTGGATCGGACCGCGCCGAAGCGGGCGCACCGTCGTCCAAGAATGTTACTTTGATCGCCATATCCGGCAGAATGCGCCTGTCCTTCACATCCATGCCGACACGGACCTTGACGGTCGCCTTTTCGCGATTGGCAGTTGGCACGATAGCGATGACGGCGCCCGGGATGCGCCAGTCCGGATAAGCATCGAGCACGGCTTCGACGCGGGTGCCGGCGTGCAGGCGGCCAATCGAGGCTTCGTTGACGTCAACCTCGATCTCGATCGAGTCCATATCGACGATGGTGCAGATGCCGGTGCGGGTGAAACCGCCGCCGGCCGACAGCGGCGAGATCATCTCGCCGGGTTGCGCGCTGCGCTCGACCACGATGCCGGTGAACGGGGCGCGGATCCGGTGCTTGCCGAGCACCTCGCCGTAGCGCTGGGCCTCGAGTCGAGCCGCCGCCAGCTGGGCCTCCGCCTGGCGGAGCTGGGCCCGCAGCACGCCGGCTCTCGCCTGCGATTTGGTCAGATCGGCCTCGGTGGCATAATTCTTCCCCGACAGCGTCTGGGTTCGATTGAGGATGCGCTCGGCGTCGGCCAAATCGGCGGCAATCGCGGCCACGGCCGCATCGGAGGCCTCGGCGCGCGCCTGCGCCAGCGCGTAGTCCTTGTCCGCCAGGACATCGTCGAGCCTGGCGAGAACCTGGCCGGCCTCCACCACCATGCCCTCGTCGACCAGGAGTTCGACGACCTTGCCCGTGACCTCGGCCGCGACCGTGGCCTTGCGGCGCGCCACCACGTAGCCGGACGCGATCAGGCTGCCGGTGCTGGGCGCGGCCGATTGGGCTGGATGCTCCTGTTGTGTGACCTGGGTGGATGGGACCTCGGCAGCCGGCGCCTGCGCGGACGGTAACGAACCGGCGAGCCAAAGCACCGCGCCGCTCCCCAGCACGAGCAGGGAGACCAGTATCCCAACGGCTGGCAGCAGCCATCTTTGCCGCCGTGACGAAGGCCCGGCCGGTGGGGACCGTTCGATGACGAGCGAACGTAACGATCGCGTCCTGTCATCCATCCGACTGCAGGCCCCTTAAATAGTATAGCTGATATTATACGGCACAGCCCTGAGAAGAGCCATCGGCTGACGCAATCGCTAGGTGATCTCTTCCGTGTGTCAGCGTTTAACTGCCCAACAAACCTACCCGCGGCGGCAGGTTCGTTCTCGCCCGATACAGAATTCGGCTAGTCGATTCCTAGCCGGATTGGCCGAATCTGAAATTTTCATCATTTTCCGATGCAATCGCTGCCGACCGGGTGAGTGCGTCGCGACGGAATTCGGTCGGCGTCAGGCCGGTTTCGGCCTTGAAGGCACGATTAAATGGCCCGATCGACTGGAAACCGGCGTCCATGGCGATCGTCAGCACCGCGACATCCCGTTGACTGGGGTCGGACAACGCCGTCTTGGCCTCATCGATGCGATAACGATTGAGAAAGGCATTGAAGTTGCGATAGCCGAGGCCTTCGTTGATCGCCTGCCGCAGCCGGTGTTCCGGCACGTCGAGCTTGGCCGCGAGCCCGCCGATGGTAAGGCCTTCCTGCCGATAGACCCGTTCGACCGCCATTAAGCTATCGAGCCGCCGCAACAGAAGCGACGCTACGGCATCACGACCGCCATCCGCCGCCTTGATCGGAGCCGCGTGATCCGCATTTCCGGACACAGCCGCCGCCATCGCGACCACGGCGGGAATAGTTGGCGGCGGATAGAACAGGCCCCATCCGGCCAGGGCCGCGATGGCCAGCAGGCCGGCGGCGGTGGCCAAGCTGCCCGACGCGCCGAAGCTCTTGGCCGAGATCGACGCCAGCTCCGGGACGGACAGCGAGACGACAAGGAGCAGCGACAGAATCAAGACCGCGAGCCGCAGCCGGCGCCGGCCGGCGACCAGGTCGGTCCTCCACGTCCTGACCGTCTGCACAGCCGCAGAGAGTGACAGGACAATCGCCGCGATCGACATCGATCGAACGCCGGCTTTGGCGAACATCGGCCATGTCGTCCATGTATAGATCACCGAGAACCAGACACCGACGACAGCCAGCCACAGGACGCCGTGCCAGCGCCGAACCACGAAATCGTCGTCGAAGCTCGCGCGCGCCCATAACCATACGAGCACCGGATTGGCGCCTAGGGCCGGCATGATCCACCAGACTGTTGCCTTTGGCACGAACGGTGCCGTCGCAATCGCGTAGACCGCGCCCGAGGCGGCCATGGCGATGCCGAGCCATTTTATTGTATCGAGCGGCCGAACACGCACCACGATGACGACCACCATCATCAGGAACAGGCCCGCGGTCGCGCCGCGCAAGCCGAGGTCAAGTGCGGTGGCCACCAAGCTGTCCACGTTTCGAACGATCCCCGCCAGCGAAAGCCAAGACTTCGCACGTGCTGGCCGATTGTTGCCATCGAAGAGCCGTGCGGCAACTCAAATGCGGACCCCACAACCTACAGGATAGTCGGATGAAGCGCCTGATAGCAAACGGTCGAAGCGGTGAATCAGATGTCACCCACCACGTCATAGGCGGGTGACAGCGAGCGCCGGGATCGGATTGGCAACGATCCGCAAGTTCGCTGTTTTGTTCGGTATGGTGGGAGAATGGTGCCCAGGGGCGGAATCGAACCACCGACACTGCGATTTTCAGTCGCATGCTCTACCAACTGAGCTACCTGGGCGTGCTCCAAGAGAGGGGCCAAAGAGAAGGTCAAGGCCCATCGAGCGGGCGGTTTATAGTGGGCCGAAGGCTGCCTGTCCACCCACGCTTCGCCTTAGGCGTTGCGGGGCGCGGCTCGGCTGTGCACAAGGAGAGGCGACCTTGCCGTGGCTGGAGCGCGGCATGTCGCACCCCCAAACAAACAATTGATATTGTTTATTTATTCTTCGCCATCCGCCTCGTCATCGCGGCCGGGGATGACGTAGGAGCCTTTCAGCCATCGGTTCAGGTCGACGTCGCGGCAGCGCGAGGAGCAGAACGGGCGGGTGCCCTCGGACTGCGGCTTGCCGCAGATCGGGCAGGTTTTGAGGGGACCGGCGGGCGTTTTGACCTGGTTGTCCATGATGGCGGCAGCTTATACGAGGTGAGAGAGTTCAAGAGCCTGTCGGCAAACGGGTTCCTCCGGCGGAAGCGCATGCGTCCCGACGGCGCGATTCTACTTTGCATGGGGTTGTTTTCGAGATTTTTGTTGGCGCAAGTCCAGCGCCACGCTCACACGGCGGTGGCGTTGAGCCAGCCGAAGCGGATCGGGAACCCCTCGCCGCCGAGCAAGGCCGTGGTCTCGTAGAGCGGCAGGCCGACGACGTTGCTGTAGGAGCCGACCATCTTGACCACGAAGGAGCCAGCGATGCCCTGCACGGCGTAGCCGCCGGCTTTGCCGCGCCATTCGCCGGAACCGATATAGGCCTGGATGTCATCCTCCGACAGCCGCTTGAAGCGGACGCGGGTCTCGACCAGGCGCTGGCGGAAGGCCTCGCGCGGTGTCACGAGCGTAATCGCGGTGTAGACGCGGTGGTTGCGGCCCGACAGCAGCCGCAGGCACTGCGCGGCTTCGTCCACAAGGTTGGCCTTGGGCAGGATGCGGCGGCCGACCGCCACCACGGTGTCGGCGGAGAGGATGAAGGCGCCGCGCAGCTCGTCGTCGAGCTGCACCGATTTCAGCGCCGCATCCGCCTTGGCCCGGGCCAGCCGATTGGCGCAGGCGCGCGGCAGCTCGCCCCGCCTCGGCGTCTCGTCGACGTCGGCGGGCCGGAGCGCGTCCGGCTCGATGCCGGCCTGGTTGAGCAGCGACAGGCGCCGCGGCGAACCGGAGGCAAGAACGAATTTGGGGCGGCCGAGCATCAGGTGATTTTTGGGAGATGAAGCAGGGGGTGAATTGCGCGCGGAACCTATCGGAAGGGGGCTGATTTCACAACCCGGGAACCCGGACTTAAGCGATTCGAGGCTCCCGACATGCCTGTGCCTGCAGTCTGTGACGTCGGTGTTACGGCCGCCGCATGCTACTCGCTCGCCGCGCCTACCTTGGCGAACCGCCGGCGGATGCGCATCAGGAGCTGGTCGCAGACCTCACGATAGGCGGCGAGCTTCTGGTCGCGGCTGCCTTCGGTGCCGGTCGGGTCGTGCGTCGGCCAGTATTCGACGTCGGCGGCGAGCGTCCGGGTCAGCTCCAGCGCCTTGTGGTGCGCCTCCGGCGAGAGGGTGATGATGAGGTCGAAATTCAGCCCCTCCCAGTCCTCCAGCTCCTCGAAGGTCTGCGGCTTGTGGGTGGAGATATTCTGGCCGAGTTCGTCCATCACCGCGACCGCGAAGGGATCGAGCTCGCCTTTCCTCGCGCCTGCCGACTTCACGTAGAGGCCCTGCGGAAACATGTGCCGCAACAGGCTCTCGGCCATCGGCGAGCGCACGCTGTTCATCGCGCAGGCGAACAGCACCGATTGCGGATCGCGTGCGCGTGGGGGCGCAGCCATCCGCGTTTAACCTTTCCAATGCAGAACAGTAATGAGCGTGAACAGCCGGCGCGAGGTCTCGAAATCGACCCGGACCTTGCCCTTCAATCGCTCCTGCAGCGTGCGCGATCCCTCGTCATGGATGCCGCGGCGGCCCATGTCGATGGCCTCGATCTTGTCCGGCGTCGCGGTCCGGATCGCCTGGTAGTAGCTGTCGCAGATCATGAAATAGTCCTTCACGATCCGCCGGAACGGCGTCAGCGACAGCAGATGCGCGACCACGGGCGTGCCGTCCTCTCGGCGGATATCGAACATCAGGCGGCTGCCGGTGATGCCGATGTGCAGCGTGAACGGCCCCTTCCCGTCTGCGCCATCGGGTGCGAACAGGTTCTGCTCGATCAGATCGTAGATCGCGATCGCGCGCTCATGCTCGATGTCGGGCCCGGAACGGCCGATCGAATCTTCGTCGAGGGTGACCGCGACGATGCGATTGGTCGAGTCGTCCTGTTCGGGCGGCTGGGTCATGACAAATTGAGGCGCAATCCAATCGAGCGCGAATGAGCGTCGAGCCCCTCCGCCTTGCCAAGCGTCATTGCGGCAGGTCCCAGCGCACGGAGCTGATCCGGACCGCATTTCAGGATCGAGGTGCGCTTCAGGAAGTCGTGCACCGAGAGACCTGAGGAGAACCGCGCCGAGCGCGCCGTCGGCAGCACGTGGTTGGAGCCGCCGACATAATCGCCGATCGCTTCCGGCGTATGTGGCCCAAGGAACACCGCGCCGGCGTTGCGGATCTTGGCCGCGAGCGCATCGGGATCTGTCGTCATGATCTCGAGATGCTCGGCGGCGATGGCGTCGGCGAGCGGGATGGCCTCGCTCAGATTCTTCACCATGATGATGGCACCGAAATCGGCCCAGGACGCACTGGCGATCGCCGCACGCGGCAGCGTCTTCAACTGTGCCTCAACGGCCTTTTCGACATCGGCGGCAAGGCGCGCCGAGTCCGTGATCAGGATCGACTGCGCGCTGGCGTCGTGCTCGGCCTGCGCCAAAAGGTCGGCGGCGATCCAGTCGGCGTTGCCAGTGTCGTCGGCAATGACGAGCACCTCGGAGGGGCCGGCGATCATGTCGATGCCGACCTTGCCGAACACCAGCCGTTTTGCGGCGGCGACGTAGGCGTTGCCGGGGCCGACGATCTTTGCGACCGGCGCGATCGTCGCCGTGCCGTGCGCAAGCGCGGCCACGGCCTGCGCGCCGCCGACGCGGTAGATCTCGCTGACGCCGCCGAGCGAGGCTGCCGCCAGCACCAGCGGGTTGAGCTTGCCGTCGGGCGACGGCACCACCATCACGAGGCGCGCCACGCCCGCGACCTTCGCTGGCACAGCATTCATCAGCACCGAAGAGGGATAGGCCGCAGTCCCCCCAGGCACGTAGAGGCCGGCGGATTCGATCGCGGTGTAGCGCCAGCCGAGCTCGACCCCGAGCGAATCGGTGAAGCGCTCGTCTTTCGGAAGCTGGCGGGCATGGTAGGTCTCGATGCGGTCGCGCGCGAGCTTGAGCGCATCCAGCGTCGCGGCATCGCAGGCTTTGACAGCAGCCTCGATCTCGGCGGCGGTGACGCGCAAGGAAGTCGCATCCAGCGTCAGCCGGTCGAATTTTTGCGTGGCCTCGAGCAGGGCGGCATCGCCCCGCTTCGCCACATCGTCGACGATCGCCCGCGCGGCGGCCTCGACGTCGGCCGAGATCTCGCGCTTGGCGGCGAGGAAGGCCGCGAATCGCTGGTCAAAATCGGTGCTGCTGCGGTCGAGACGAATGGGCATTTTTCGATGGTCTTTTGGCTGGTCTTTGGGGGCGGATCGGCGTCACACGGCCCCCTGCTCAATGGCGCGGCGGCCCCCCGCCGTCAACCCTTGGCCGGGACGCCTTCGGAGCAAGTTCGCTGGCATACCGCCTCACCCCTCCCCCTCGATCCCCAGCCCCGTCCCCAGATCGTCCGCCCCCAGATCGGTCAGCTCGCATTCCAGGCATTCGACGTCGAGGCGGATGGCGCCGCCTTCGGCGAACAGCAGCAGCGCGCTGCCGCCGGGCTCCTCGTTGTGGCCGTCCTGGGGGTGAAACTCGATGCCAACGAGGTCCAGAACCGTTTCCGGGGCCGCAAGATCGATGTTGCGCGATTTGCAGGCGAGCACCCGGTCGAAACGGAGCGCTGAAACCAGCCGGCGCGGCTCGGCTTCGCCCGCCAGCGTCTGCTCCCAGTCCAGCCGGCTCATGCCGACCACCAGGCGTTTCTCGCCCTGCCGCCAGATGATATCGGAGGCCTGTACGCGGGCGTCCTGCACGTGGGTCGAGATCACGGCGAGATCATCGGCATCGAGCGCGATCAGTTTAAGCTGGGGAGACATCGCCGGCATTTCTCCTGCGAAACAGACGCGGCACAACGCGCGCAGGCGCCAAAATATCCGCGAAACTAGCGGGCGGACGGACTAGAGGCTATTGATATCCTCCATCTCCAGCACTTTCCGCGGATAGCCCTCGCGGGCGACCCGGATCATGGCGCGGCCGATCTGCTCGGTCGAGGTGACCAGGCGAGGCGCAAGCCGGCGCAACACCGCCCAGAGCGGCCAGCTCACATCGTAAACAGCCTGCACCCAGGCTGTCTTGGAGCGCACGCCGTGCAGCGGCTGGATCGCGCCGGGCCGGAACATGAAGGCGGCCTTGAACGGCAGCTTGAGAAGGTCGTTCTCGGTCTTGCCCTTGACGCGCGCCCACATCCGCGAGCCCTGCTCGGTGGAATCGGTGCCGGCCCCGGTGACATAGGTGAAGGTCATCTGCGGATTGAGCCGCGCAAGCGTCGTCGCCGCCGCGAGCGCGATGTCATAGGTGAGGTGCCGGTAGCGCTCCTCGCTCATGCCGATCGAGGAGACGCCGAGACAGAAGAAGCAGGCATCGAAGCCGGCGAGTTGCGCTTCGATCGCCGAATAGTCCGTGAAATCGTCATGGATGATCTCGGTGAGCCTGGCGTTGCGCACACCAGTCGGGCTGCGCCCGACCACCAGCACACGTTCAATGCCGGGATCGATCAGGCACTCGCGCAAAACACCCTGCCCGACCATGCCGGTCGCGCCGAAGATGATGACTTGCATCGGGACGTCCCCAACGGCGTCGCGGCTCATGCGGCGGCCGCGATCTCGTCGAAGGATACACCGGTCAGCGTCGCCGAGACATCCCACAGCATGGCAGCGGAGGCGAAATCCTTCGCCTGCGGCATGATCCTCGCCGGCTGAGGTGGCCCCTTCAATTCGTAGAACCAGTTCGGACCATAATAGCCGCCGGGCTCCGCAGCCGGCGACGTCGCCGCAAACAGGGTGGGCAGCGCGCCTTCGGCGGCGGATTGGCTGATCAACGGCTGTAACAACTGGCCGACGCGCCACGAGAAGGTGTTGGTGCCCGGGCCATTCGGAATGAGATCGGTGCGCGCATAGCCGGGATGCGCGGCAACGCTTCTCACACTCCAGCCGGCCGCGTCGCTGCGGCGCTGCAATTCCAGCGAGAACATCAGCATCGCGAGCTTCGACTGGCAATAAGCGCGCCATGGACGGTAAGAGCGCCGGCTCTGCAAATCATCGAAATTGATCGCGCCGGAGCGGTGCGCGAGGCTGGAGAGATTGACGATTCGGGGTCCCTTGGCGCGGCGAAGCTGCGGCAGGAGGCGTGCTGTCAGCGCATAGTGGCCGAAATAATTGGTGCCGAGCTGCATCTCGAAACCGTCCTCGGTCTGCTGCCGTTTCGGCAATGCCATCACGCCGGCATTGTTGACGAGGAGGTCGAGCTGCTCGTTGCTGGCGGCAAAGCGCCTGGCGAAATCGGCGACGGAGGCGAGGCTCGCGAGGTCGAGACGTTCGTAGGCGATCAGCGCGTTGGGAAACCGGTTGCAAATGCCCTCGATCGCCCGCAGGCCCTTTGCGTCGTTGCGTCCGGTGAGTATGACGATGGCACCGGCGCCCGCCAGCGCCAGCGCCGTCTCGTAGCCGAGGCCGCCCGTGGCCCCGGTGACGACGACAGTCTTGCCGCTGAGAGAGGGGATGTCTGCCGTGGTCCAGTCGGTCATGCCTTGTCTCCAGGCTGTCAGGGGTTGGAAGAGGCCCGCGACCGGTCTAAATGTGCACTTAGTGCAAATTTGCAAGAGGTGAAGGAATTTGAAGGCTTCGAAGCAACCCGGCAGACGCGCCAAGCCCTTGTCCTCCGGAGAGAAATCGCCGGCGGCGGCTGGTCTGCGGCAGCGCAAGCGGCAGCAGACCCGCGAGCGGCTGAAGCGGGCGGCGATGGCGCTGTTCCTGGAGCGCGGCTTCGAGGCCACGACCATTGACGACATCGCGGCCGCCGCCGATGTCTCGCGCCGCAGCTTCTTCCATTATTTCGCCTCCAAAGAGGACGTCGTCGCCGCCTGGCAAGAGGACGCAGCCGCCGCGCTGGTCACCGAGATCCTCGCAAGGCCTGCGGACGAATCCATGCTGACGGCGGCGGAGAATGCCATCGCGGCGGCGGTCAAGCGGATCGATCCGACCGAGGCGGCGGCGATGTCGCGGCTCAAGCGCGACAATCCCGCGCTTCAGGCCCGCGACCAGCTCAAATACGAAAAGCTCGAGCGCGCGCTCGCGGACGGGCTGGCGCAACGCTCCGGCCGCAAGTCGGACCGGCTGAAGGCCCGGCTCGTCGCCATGATCGCCACCGGCGCCATGCGCGTCGGCGGCGAGAGCTGGCTCAGCGAAGGTACGCGCGACAAGCCGGAGGCTTTCGTGAAGCGGACCTTCGATGCGATCAGGGAGATATTGAAGTGAGCTTCTTCAACCTCACTCCTTGAAGAACGCCAGCAGATCCGCGTTGATGGTCTCGGCGTGCGTGGTCGGCATGCCGTGCGGAAAGCCCTTGTAGGTCTTCAGCGTGCCGTTCTTCAGAAGCTTCGCCGACAGCGGCGCGGAATCGGCGTAGGGCACGATCTGGTCGTCGTCGCCATGCATCACCAGCACCGGCACGCTGATCTTCTTCAGATCCTCGGTGAAGTCGGTCTGCGAGAACGCGACGATGCCGTCGTAATGCGCCTTCGCGCCGCCCATCATGCCCTGGCGCCACCAATTCTGGATCACCGCTTCCGACGGCTTGGCGCCGGGACGGTTGTAGCCATAAAAGGGACCGGCGGCGATGTCGCGGTAGAAGCTCGAGCGGCCGGCGGCGAGCTGGACCTGAAAATCGTCGAACACGCTCTTCGGCAGGCCGCCGGGATTGGCATCGGTCTTCACCATCAGCGGCGGCACCGCGGACAGGATCGCGGCCTTCGCCACCCGGCTCTCGCCGTGGCGCGCGATGTAGTGCACGACTTCGCCGCCGCCGGTGGAATGGCCGACGTGGATGGCCTTCCTGAGGTCGAGATGCGCCGTCACCGCTGCGAGATCGTCGGCATAGTGATCCATGTCGTGGCCGTCGGCGACCTGCGACGAGCGACCGTGGCCGCGGCGGTCATGGGCGATGACGCGGTAGCCGTGGCTGACGAAGAACAGCATCTGCGTGTCCCAGTCGTCGGCCGACAGCGGCCAGCCATGGCTGAACACGATCGGCTGGCCCGAACCCCAATCCTTGAAGAATATCTCGACGCCGTCTTTGGTGGTGATGATGGGCATTGGGATCGGCTCCTTCAGCTAGAGATCAGACGAATGCCATTGGCCGGTAGCGGCGCCAGGCGCCGATGATCACCAACACGAAGAACACCAGCACGAGGCCCTGCACCACGGCGAACACCGGGCCCGACGGCGGCGCCGGCGGCACGGCGGGCGCGAGCGCGGCAAGCGCCGGCACCTTCAGGAAGGACTGGATGATCAGCACGAAGACGTTGAAATAGAGCGAGACCATCGCGGTCACGACATAGACCGGGCGCCAGGCACCGGCGAGCTTCATGCCGTAGAGCGCGATGCAGGCGATCGCGAGCAGCACCAGCGAGAGAATGCCGATCATGTGCGACGGCAGCAGCTCCTTGAACGGAAACAGGAAGCCGGTCGCGCTGGTCAGAATCGTGAACAGCAGGAAGATCGCGGTGAGGCCCGGCATCGGCTTCGAGCCGAGCAGGCCGAACATGACGATGAGGCCGGCGACGATGCCGATCAGGCTGATGATGACATGGACCAACGTGAAGGCGGGCAGGCTCAACCCAAGTACCATGGCATCTCTCCTACTCTCGGCATTGAGATCAAGGGATTAGTATTACGGTCCTCATCGGATTGCTATATGCGCCGGCATCACACAGGCGCGCGTAGCCATGCGTCATCGTGCGAATCGACAAACGCATGGCTGATTTTTTTGCATCGCTGTCACAAACGACGGCAGGTTTTCGGCGAAAGTTGAATCGATCGTCGCATCGGCCCGCGATCAGCGGGCCGATACTATTGTTTGAGCATGATCTTTTCGGAAAACCGCCGCGCACTTTTCCGGATCATGCTCCGAGGACTTTAGACCTCCTTGGTGTCGAAGATCAGCAGGTCGGCGCCGCCACTGGCGAATTTCGGCACGTCGCCCGCTGCCGCCTTGCCTGCTTCGCTGCCGAATGCTGCCTGGATGTCGGCCACGCTGTTGAAGGAGAGAATGGCGACGAGATGGACTCCGGAAGGCCCGGTGGGGGAGCCGACAGGCCCCGTGCTGACGGCGTATTTTTTCAGGCCGGGAAGTTTCTTGGCGAGCGGAATGTGGGTCTCGGCATAATGCTTGTCGAAGGCCGCAGCATCCTTGGGCGTCTTGTAGAGCACGACGAGTTCAGCCATTTAGTCCTCCCTTTTGAGTCTTTGTTCTTCCACGGGCGATTGGCCTCGCGACGCGGCGATAGTCCGTGGGACACGGCAAAACCGCAAGTCACAATCCGCTTGCCGTTCGCTTGTCTTCTCCTTGACTTATTGTTTGAGCACGATCTTTCGGAAAACCGCGGTACACTTTTCCGGATCGTGCTCTAAAGCGCCGGTTTTGCGGCGTCGCCGAGGTAGCCGTGCAGGGAGGCCACCACCTGCGCGCCCTCGCCGATGGCGCCGCCGACGCGCTTGACCGAGCCTGAGCGGACGTCGCCGACAGCGTAGACGCCGGGCACGGAGGTCTCTAACGGCGCCACCAGCCGGCCCTGGTTCTGCTCGGACTGCGCACCGGTGACGACGAAGCCGCCGCGATCGAGCGTCACGCCGCAGCCGTCGAGCCAGCCGGTGGCGGGATCGGCGCCGACGAACAGAAAGAGATTGCGGATGTCGGCAACCTCCTCGTCATCAGACAGCCGGCTCTTCAGGCGGATGCGCCGCAGCAGCGAAGCCTCGTCGCCTTCGAGCGCCGAGATCTCGGTGTTGAACATCAATTCGATGTTCGGCGTAGCTTCGATGCGCTCGATGAGATAGCGCGACATGCTGGCCCCCAGGCCGCCGCCGCGGATGATCATCAGCACCTTCTTGGCGTGGCCCGACAGGAACACCGCCGCCTGGCCTGCCGAATTGCCGGCGCCGACCAAAGCCACCTCCTCGCCGGCGCAAAGCCGTGCCTCCACTGGGGATGCCCAGTACCAGACGCCGCGTCCCTCGAACTTGTCGAGGTTCTCCATGTCCGGCCGGCGATAGCGCGCGCCGCTCGCGACCACCACGGCGCGCGAGCGCAGGGGATCGCCGCCGTCGAGCGCGACCGAAAATGCGCCATCGCTGCGCGTGCAGTCGAGCGACTTCACCGTCATCGGGATCATGATATCGGCGCCGAATTTTTGCGCCTGGTTGAAGGCACGCGCCGTCAGCGCCTGGCCGGAAATCCCGGTCGGAAAGCCGAGATAGTTTTCGATGCGCGCGCTGGCGCCGGCCTGGCCGCCGAAGGCACGGGTATCGAGCACGGCAACCGAAAGCCCTTCGGACGCCGCATACACCGCGGTAGCGAGCCCCGCCGGTCCGGAACCGACGATCGCGACGTCATAGATGCGGTCGTTGCGGGGGCCGCCGATCATGCCGATCGCACGCGCAAGCTCAGTCTCGCCGGGATTGCGCAGCACGGTGCCTCCGGTGGTGACGACCAGCGGCCAGTCTTCGGGTTGTGGCGAATAGCGCGCGATCAATTCGGCTGCGTCGCGATCGCGGTCGGGATCGAGCAGATGATGCGGCTGGCCGTTGCGGGTGAGAAAGCCCTGCAACCGCACCACGCCGGCCGAATGCGACGGCCCGATCAGCACCACACCGCCGACGCCGCCCTGAAGCAGATTGACCCGGCGCAGGATCAGCGCGCGCATGATGCGCTCGCCGAGCTCGGCCTCGGCGACCAGCAGCGCGCGCAGCCGATCCGGCGGCAACAGCAGCGTTTCGACATCACCCTCGGCGCGACCGTCGACCAGCGCCGGGCGGCCCGAGAGCTGGCTGAGCTCGGCCAAAAATTGTCCCGGCCCCTGGTCGATCAGCGGAGTGACGTGGCCGAGCCCATCGCGCTGGGTGAGGGCGACGTGGCCCTTGAGCACGACGAACATGCCCGGCCCCGGCTTGCCGGTCTCGAACAGCAGCTCGCCATGCGCATAGGTCCGGAGCTCGCCGAAATGCCGCATGCGCTCGATCTCGGCGGCCGTCAGCGCCGGGAAGGTCTGTTCGGGGCGGGTGAACCGCGACATCATCGCGCTCCCATCTGTTCGTTCCGGTTGATCCTGCCCCATTGCCACTCTCACACATTCAAAAAAATTAGCCGCCCGCCTTGCCGACGGTCCCCTCATCTAGGGAACCATCGTCATTCTGCGAGGGGTCGGCGCTTGCGGCGCGTTCGCGCGCCTGCACCTTCCGCCGCTTCAGGTTTTCGCGCAGCGCCGATTTCAGCCGGTCCTGCCGGGAGTCGGTCGCTGGTCTCTTCTCGTTCTCGTCGGTCATTCGGAACCCGTCACATTGGCCGGCCACAGGATGCCATCGTACAACGACAGCTCAAGAGGCACGGGCCGGCCCGCGACAACGAAGCCGCCAGATTTGGTCGAATTCGCGGACGCGGCCAACTGCCCGATTGGCTGGGGATTTTGCGGGAACCAAATCGAGCCAAAACCGGTCGCTTCTCGGCAAAATGGCCGATTTCGGCGTGTAACGGGGTCGATTTTGTCGATTTGGCGAGGCCAGCAAGCTTGCACAGCGGGGAGGCCTGTGGCAGATATCGGCCCGCTTGGTAGGCCCCTCGTGGCGGCCGATTCTTATCCCAGCATCTGCTGCCGTAGCTCAGTGGTAGAGCACTCCATTGGTAATGGAGAGGTCGACAGTTCAATCCTGTCTGGCAGCACCATTTCATTTTCACGCGTGCATCAGCAGTCTCGCGGCAGCAAATGCCCGAGCTTTGCTCTATCCTTTTGCCCGCTTCTTTGAAGAGGGGCGCAGGGAAGACCGGGTGCCGACGGGCACCCGCGGTCCGCTGCGCGAAAGTGTAGCGCAAGGAGACCGCACAGCAGCATACAGGTGTCGCCGAACACTCGGCCTTCCCTGCGCAGTGGGTTGACGGCTTATGCCGCGCTCTCCCCGGCGACGAGTTCCCTATTGTCACCGTCACCTTGCGAATTGACGATGGCCCGAGACCCGGTTGAGCCCCGATCCATCTCCGCAAGGCTTGACCGTAGCAACGACGGCCAGGACCACACGGTTTTGCCGTACGCAGCTCACCTTGCTTCGCCTAAAGGGCTTCGCAGGGCGTTGGCGCCGTTCGTCCGCACGCAGAAGGACCTCACGAGGTTCATCTCGCCCTGGTCCCGCATTCGCGTGCCCGACGCTGCCGCGCCCACCGCACCCCGATCCACGTTCGTTACGACGGACGATCGTCCCTCTCCCTGGACCGGGATAGGGAACAGATACCGTAATTCCGAATTTCGGTAAAGTAAAATATTTTTGCGGGGGACAGTTGACGGGTTTTTTTTGGAAGACGGGGTGTTTTGCCCGACGCCTAGCGTAGCCCGGATGGAGTGCAAGCGTAATCCGAGGCCGTTAGCCGTGGACGCAATCGTCCCGGATTGCGCTGCGCTCCATCCGGGCTACGAATCTTTGTAGCTCGTAAGATGGGCCGAGCGAAACGAACCCCATCGAGACCTTATTCGGCGGCCAAGCTGTCCGGCAGCACCATTCATTTCATAAAAACAACCGCTTATCGGCGCGACATCTGCAGCGCCTCTTGGGCTTGTGCTTGGGGGAGCGAGCGGCGGAGCCGGATGCAAGCGGCTCGGAGGATTATGCGTTGCGCCTTCGCTTGCGCTGAGCTGGTACCACGCCATCGCCCCTAAGCAGCAGCCCTTCATCGATCTTGAGCGGGTCTTGATATTGCGGATGGGTTAGCAAAACCTTGAGCACAAAACCTAGAAGCTCTGATGCCAACATGCGCTCTTTCGCGTTGCTCGTGTCTTCAGGCTCAGTTGCCTTCTTGGATGGTTTCTTTCGTCGCCCGTGGACGATGGCCGATCGGGCCTCATAAAGACGCTTGACCTTAACAACGACTTCACGTGCGGGAAAGGCCGGGTCACCCTGCAGTATTGCAAGAGCCGCTGCCCGAAGTCGCAATTTGAACGATAGCGATTGGTTGTCATTATCGCCGAGGAGCAGCTCAAGCCCAATTGTCCCGTCGAGAATGGAATCAACTACATCGGAACGCGTTAGACATCCATTGAGCCGACTGATGGCGAGTCTAATTGCCTCGCTTTGATTGTCGGCGACACGCTTATAGACGTCGCGCACCTCGACCAGTTGGCCTTTCGTTACGGAGGCGCTCGCTTCTGTCCAGCCATAATTGTCATATTCAGCTGGGTAACGACGCAGCGTTGTCCCGTAAACAGGCGTTAAATCGCAGAAATACTCGAGCGCCCAGTCCTTCGGCAGCCAAAGGAGTTGCGCATAGCCAGTCTTGATACCCGTAACGATCCGAAGAGCCCCAAAGAAACTGTCAATAGCATCTATAACGTTAGAGGATGACTGCTTAAGAGACCTCGGAACGTCCGCAATAGTGTCGGCCTCTAAATTCCACCCCGTCGACACGAACGCGTGCGTTGCTGCGCCAACCACCATTCTGACCGCTCCTGAGCCCAAGGTGCTCATCCGAGCTCTTCCCAGCTGCAACTTCTCGGGCAACCGAGTGATGTAGGTTGTATCTGTCAATCGAAAATGATCGACATCAAAATGGGTCAGTGTGATGGGGACAACCAAGCGGAGATTAAGAGAGTCAAAAATGGTGCCCGAAATGAGCGGCCAAATCAGCGCGTCCCGGCGCCTTTCCTCCACAGGCGTGTCTAGGCCGTACAGATGTATGTATCGCTCTACGGCGTCAGCGACCAATTCGTCGACTGGTCTATCCGACAGTTGACCTAGATTGAGGCGCTTCCCGATCTCGTGCGTTCGAAGGAACGATGCCAGCTCAATGCCCTTCGGCAGTTCCGGTGCGAGCGTGCCTGGCAGAGCACCCAAAATACCAAGAAGGCCGTGAGGGCGTATCGTCCCAACATAGTCTCGTCGACTTGATTCGTTGTAAAATCCTGACTCGTGAAAAGAAGGAAAGCCGCTGTCCAGTGATGACATGATTGGGTAATCATGATGAGGTCCCACATATTGGCCAGGCTGTTTAACCCTTGCTCTAACTGCTCCATGCAGTTCGTCGAAGGCATCGGCGAACAAATCTTTGTACCGGCGCAACTCGTCTCGCCACCGTTTTGCTCTTGCGAGTTTTTCCGGCGCTTCGGTTTCTGGATTCATGCAGGGCCCACGAGCGTAAATCGAAAAGGACACCTATCATCAATCGCTTAAATTGGGAAACGATAGGCGGGGAGGCCAAGGTCTCCCCGCAAGCGCCATTCAGCTAAGGCTGTTCGACTATTTCACATCCCATATCATTCAAAGTATCCGTGACGTTCCGTGCGTAATTTTCAAGCTCGGAGGATGGGTAGAGCGGAAGCGAAACCCATCGAGACCCTGTTTGGTGGCCCGGCGTGATGAAGTTTCGCAAGTGCTCTACCAATCCTACGCGCTGCGCCTGCTATCCATCCTCCTCACCCACCCGATGTCCCGCGAACCGATCGTCGGCACGGCGCAGCCGTCGGCAGAGCTCGCGATTGATGTTCTGCAGGACGATCACATAGGCGTGGATATCGGCCTTGTAGCAGGCGTAGAGTTTTTGGGCCGTCAGCTCGTAGAGCACCGTCGGACTCTCCGCGATCACCGTGGCGGAACGATTTTGCATTTCAATCAGTGACATTTCACCGAAGAAATCGCCAGGCTCCAGAACAGAAATCGGGATGACGCTCCCCGAATTCGCCCGTTTGCTCACCGCCAGCCGACCGGATTTGACGATGAACATCGAGCGTCCCGATTCGCCTTCCGCCACGACGGTTGCGCCGACATCGAAGTGGCATTCGACCAGCATCGACATCAGGAGGTCGAGACCCGCGTCCGTGAGACCACCGAAGAACGGCGTCGCGAGCAGGAACGCTTTCAGATCGGGGGCACTGACAGTCATCGTGCTAAAATACGTCCCATCGCCATCTGCGGCAAGCAGACCCCGGTTCACTGCCGCGCAACGTCCGCTTTCGCCAGAGGTCGGCCATGACCTTGATGGTCGCCGCAAGCACAGCTGCGCAAAGCGCCGCCTTGGAGATTGTCTCCATCGTCCCCTCGATCAGCAGGCAATGAGCCACGCTGCCTGCGACGATGACGATCGCGAGGGGAATATGGACGAGGCGCCACGTTCGCAGCCGCAGTCCCAATCGCCGGCGCAGCAGAGCCAGAAGCGCGACGGTGAAGATGGCCCACATCGCGGTCACGCCAAAGGGGGAGAACGGCGTTGGCGATGAGAAGGTCAGGGCGTCGATCATGTCAGGCGGACTGGTAATCCAGAGGCCGGCGACATGGATCACCACAGCCAGAGCAAGCGCGCCGCCGATCCAGTGATGGGCGCGCCGTCCACGATAAGCCGACAGTCCCGGCAGGTATCCGCCAATCAGCAGAGGCTGAACGAGCACGAGACCGAGGGCAACGATCCCTGCGAATCCAGCGAAGATGTAGACTGGACCGCGCCATGCGAGTTGCTCGCTTGTCGCAGCAGCGGCGATCGGCACGCCAATGACCAAAGCGAGAGCGGCCCAGATCAGGGTCACCCGGGCCGATCTCCACCCCTTCGTTTGCAATTCGGTCAGGCCGACTGAAGGACGAAGTGCGCCTCGAGGCTGGTTTCCTTCGCGCTCCGCATCACCGGTCGCAGGAAGACGGTTTTGAATTCACCGCTGTCATAGGCGAGGTGACCGTGCGGCTGGCCGAAGATGGGGATGATCTGCGGCATCTCGAGCCGGAACGCCCCGTCCTTGTCGGTGAGCGTGGCGCCATGACTCTGCGGCTCGTGCTCCTGCCCTTCGGTCGTGTGCGCCCAGATCTGGATGCGCTGCCCGGCGAGTGGAGCCCCGTCGCCGGCGCGGCGCACGGTGCCGCTCATCCAGAAGCCACCCTTTCCGATCCGATCCACGATCGGCGCGCCCTTGCGGTAGTTGTTCGCCCCGCCCGTCATCGATTCAGTCGGCGCGACGCCATCCGCGCGAGCCGGCAGCAGGAGCCCGGAAGCCCCGGCTGCCAAAACTCCGGTTGCCAGGACGGAGCCGCCAGCGGCGAGGAGGTTGCGGCGGTTGAGTACGACAGTGGTCATATCAATTCCTCCCGGCGATGGTGCGGCGGTTCGATCAAGGTACACCAACAGGCACAAAACGCCCAGTCGAGACGAGGGGCGTCATAGGTCGCAATAACATGGTTGTGAACGGAGATACGGGACGCGCGAACGGCTTCGTAGGATGGGTAGAGCACTTGCGAAACCCGTCGAGGCTTTGTTCGATGACGAGCATGATGGGTTTTGCAAGTGCTCTACCCATCCTACGCGCTACGCGCTGAACTAGCTCAGAAAAGGCCACCATGAAGGTGGCCTTCTTTTTTAATTTTTGAGGGTTGCGGCAAAGAGCTTGGCTGCTTCGGCTTTCGATTCCTGATCGGCCTTCGCGTCGTATCTGAGCGGCAGGTTGAACTTCTTGCCGAGCTCGGTGGCTTCGGGGTTCGTGAAGGCGTGCACGGCGCCGGGATACTCGATGATGCGATAATCGGCCTTCGCTGCGTCGAAATCCTTCTTGAGCGCATCGTACTGCTCGCGCTTCACGAACGGGTCGTCGGCGCCGTTGAGAATGAGGATTTTCGCCTTGACGGTTCCCGGCGCTGGCGCGGGCGTGTTGAGACCAAGGGAAGCGTGAAAGCCCGCAACGGCGGCGAGATCAGCGCCAGTGCGCGCCATGTTCAGCACCACCGCGCCGCCGAAGCAGTAACCGACGGCGCCGATCCGCTGCGGATTGACCGAGGCCTGCTTGGCGAGTTCTGCCCGCGCTGCGTTGAAGCGCTGCTCCATCACCTTCGGGCTCTTCATCACCGATCCCGAGAGCCCACCGGCGTCCTTCGGGTTGTCGGCGCTCTTGCCGTCCCCGTACATGTCGGCGATGAAGGCTGTGTAGCCCTGCTCCGCGAACTTCCGCGCCTCATTATGAATATGCGGGGTGATGCCCCACCATTCATGCACCATGACGATGCCGGGCCGCTTGGCCTGGGTCGCGTCGTCGTAGACAACGAAGCCCTTCATCGTGGTCTCGCCGTCGGTGTAGGTGACCGGCTCTTCCTTCACCGCTCCGTGTGCGCTCGCGACCATTGCGATGGCGCAAAGTGCTCCCACCATGTTCGTGATGTTCGTTCGCATGCTGACCTCCTGCGGGTTTGGCACAACACTACATTGGCATACCAGCAATGCCTGTGCTAGGCGTCGAAAGCGGTGCCGGCGCCCTCGCGGGCTGCGCTTCGGCCCCTATATGCGAAGCTCCGGCGCACGCCGCGCTCCACCCGGTACTCCTCGCATGATTCCCTTCTCCGTGCTCGACCTCGCTCCCATCCGGCAGGGCGCCGATGCGGCGCAGGCGTTTCGCAATTCGCTTGATCTTGCGCAACATGCCGAGGCGTGGGGCTTCAAGCGGTTCTGGCTTGCCGAGCATCACAACATGACGGGCATCGCCAGTGCCGCGACGTCGGTGGTGATCGGGCATGTCGCGGGCGGCACCAAGACGATCCGCGTCGGCTCCGGCGGAATCATGCTGCCGAACCATTCGCCGCTGATCATCGCCGAGCAGTTTGGCACGCTGGAGTCGCTCTATCCCGGGCGGATCGATCTCGGGCTCGGGCGCGCGCCGGGCACCGACCAGTTCACCGCGCGGGCGCTGCGGCGCGACCTTGCGACAAGCTCCGAGAATTTTCCGCATGACGTGCTGGAATTGCAGGCGCTGCTCGGCGACGTGCAGCCGAACCAGGCGATCCGCGCCGTGCCCGGCATGGGGCTGAAGGTGCCCCTCTGGATCCTCGGCTCGAGCATGTTCGGCGCACAGCTTGCGGCCATGCTCGGCCTGCCCTTCGCGTTCGCCTCGCATTTCGCGCCCGCGATGATGATGCCGGCGCTGCGCGAATACCGGGCGCGCTTCGAGCCCTCAGTGCAGCTCGACAAGCCCTATGCGATGGTTGGCGTCAACGTATTCGCCGCCGAAAGCGACGCCGAGGCGCAGCGCATGTTCACTTCACTCCAGCAGCAGTTCATCAATCTGCGGCGCGGCACGCCGGGCCCCTTGCCGCCGCCGGTCGACGACATGGACGCGCTGTGGTCGCCTGCGGAGAAGGCAGGCGTGGCCCAATCGCTGTCCTGTTCCGCGGTCGGCTCGCCCGAAGTGGTCGAACAGCGGCTGAAGACACTGATCGCCGACACCGCCGCGGACGAGCTGATGACCACGGGGCAGATCTACGATCACGCCGCGCGGCTGCGCTCGTTCGAGATCGCGGCCGAGGTGCGCGACGGGCTGGCGGCGCAACGGTAAGACCGCTATCTGAATTGCGCGCAAGCAGGTACGCCACTTCTTCCGGCCTCTTGCCGGATCGACTTGATGAGATTCTGAACCGGCGACAGCGGCGGATGTGATCTGCGCCCGGTTGCTCTTCGGCCTCCCCTCTTTGGCCCGCAGCGCAGCATCTGCAGCTTGAGGTGAGACGTCTCCATCTTTGCTCATGACACTTCCCCTGCGGTGGCGGCAGAGAAAGGCGCACGGCACAACGCGCCCGCTGGCCACAATTGACATCGATGCCACCTCAATCATAGATTGAAATGCTATTTCTGAGAAGCATTTCTCGTCGCAACCGCTGGCAAGACGCTAGACACCGATTTCAATTGCGCGACCCTGGGCAATCACAGTGCAAGCGCGCCAGGGCGCGGCCCAAGCAAATCGCAAGACCGTATCGGGGAGGAATTATGCCGACCAAGATCGACAAGGTCATCGTCACGCATTTCGGCCAGCTCAGAAGCAAATACGGCGCGGCGGGATTGCGGGCCATCCGCGCGGCGATCAGGACGCTGCAAAGGGCCGATCGCACGCGCGGGCTTCAGACCAGCGTGATCGGCCTCGACGAGACCTCGCGCATGCGAAGCCTGCGCGGGCGCGCCATGACCAAAGCGGACGACAGCAAGCAGGCCAAAGGCGCGATCGATGCGATCTATCGCACGCTGACGCCTGACTACATCATGATCCTGGGATCGCACGACGTGGTGCCGCACCAGGATCTCAAGAATCCACTGTTCAAAGGACGCGGCGGCGACGATCCCGACAAATTCGCCTGGGGCGACCTGCCCTACGCGTGCGAAAATCCCTACAGCAACGAGGTCACCGATTTTCTCGGACCGACGCGGGTGGTCGGCCGGCTGCCCGATATCACCGCGAGCTCCGATCATCGCTATCTCGTCCGCCTGTTGCAGACGGCGTCGCGCTATCGGCAAGTCGACCGCGACCAGCTCAATAACTATTTCGCGGTGGGCGCGCAGATCTGGGAGCGCTCGACGTCGCGGACCCTCAAGGCGCTCTACGGCAACGACAGCAATTTCCAGAAGGTGCCGCCGCACAATGCGCGCTGGGCGCAGAAGCTGCTGAACAGCCGCGTGCACTTCTACAATTGCCATGGCGCCGCGCATTCCTCGAAATTCTACGGCCAGCCGATCAACCGGCCGGCTGCCTACCCGACCGCCGCCGACGCCGTCTACATGACGAAGCGGATCCGGCCGGGAACGATCGCGGCCGCGGAATGCTGCTACGGCGGACAGCTCTACGCCCTGTCGGGCAATCAGCCGCATCCCGGCATGACCAACACCTATCTCGGCGCCGAGGCTTACGCCTTCCTCGCCAGCACGACGATCGCCTACGGACCGGCGCGCGAGAACGGCCAGGCCGATTTGATCTGCCGCTATTTCATCCAGAACGTGATGGACGGCGCCTCGAGCGGGCGTGCCGTACTCGAAGCGCGGCTGAAATTCACCAGCCATCCGCGCGCGCTCGATCCGACCGACCTGAAGACCATCGCACAATTCAATCTCTATGGCGACCCGTCGCTGACGGCGGTCGCGCCTGAGCCAGTGGCCGCGCGCGCGATGTCGACCACTGTTGCCGCACGGCGTGATCGCCATCAGCGACGAGTCGCGCTTGCGGTGCAGGGCGAGACGGTGCAGGCGACCGCGCCGCGAATCCGCCGCTCCACGGCGGTGATTCCGGCGGCCGTGCTCAGGGTGTTGCGGCAGCAGAGCCGGCAGCGCAGCGTCGGGCGTGACCAGGTGATGTCGTTCTCGGTGCGCTATTCCGGCCAGAGCCGGGCGATGGCGAGCGCGCTCGCCGTCGGCGGCAATCTGACCAGTGCCTATCACGTGCTGCTGACACCGCGCTCACGCCGATCGCGATCGGATCAGACCGGCGTGCACGACATTCGCGGCATCATCGTCGAGGAGGTCAATGGTGCGCCGGTGTCGGTGCGGGAGATCAGCAGCCGGTAAACGGCCGATCATTCACCGAAGACGTTGCCCTGGCGAACCTGGAAAGTGGTATTGGTCACGTCGATGCGGATGAGTTCGATCGGCCGTTGCGACGTCAGTCCGGAGTAGCGGATCGGAGCGCTGCCTTCCTTGCCATGAACGATGCGGAGTGTGCACGAGGACATCTCCTTGGGATGATGTCAGACAGGTGGAGCGTGACGCCAGCGCGTCACGCTGCCCGGATCGAGTTCATGAAGCTGGCGACGCCGCGCTTCAGGCGGGTGCTTTCGGTGGCGAGCGACTGCGCGGCCGACTGCACCTGGGCGGAGGCGCCGCCGGTTTCGGCTGCGCCGCGCTGGACGTCGGCGATGCTGGTGCCGACCTGCGAGGTGCCTGCGGCGGCGCGCTGCACGTTGCGGGAGATCTCCTGCGTGGCGGAGCCCTGCTGCTCGACCGAGGTCGAGATCGCGGCCGCGATTTCCGAGATGTGTCCGATCGTAGCCCCGATCTCCTTGATCGCCGCAACCGAATCCTTGGTTGCCGACTGGATGTCGGAGATCTGCTGGCTGATCTCGTCGGTCGCCTTCGCGGTCTGCTCCGCAAGCGTCTTCACCTCGGACGCCACCACGGCAAAGCCGCGACCGGCCTCGCCCGCGCGCGCCGCCTCGATGGTCGCGTTCAAGGCCAGCAGGTTGGTCTGGCCGGCGATGGTCTGGATGAGATCAACGACATCCCCGATTCGGCTCGCTGCCTGCGACAACTCGCTGATGCGGGAGTCGGTCTTCTGCGCCTGGCTGACGGCCTCGCCCGCGATCCGCGCCGAGGTCTCGACCTGGCGGCTGATCTCGCCGATCGAGGAGGCAAGCTCCTCGCTCGCCGCTGCGACCGAGTGCACGTTCGCCGATGCTTCGTTCGACGCCGTAGAGGCGCGGTTACTGACCTGCGCGACGGTGTCGGCCGTCTTCGACAGCGTCGTCGACGATGCCTCTAACTGGCCGGCGGCAACCGACACCAGCTCAATGATTTCGCCGACCTCGCGCTCGAACTGATCGGCAAGCCGGTTCATGTCGACCTTGCGGGTTTCGATCTGGCGCTGCTCGGTGACCGACTGCTGCTCGCGCATGCGGTTGGTCTCGATCATGGCGTCGCGGAACACCTGGACGGTCCGCGCCATCTCGCCGATCTCATCGCGGCGATCGGCATGGGCGACGGGCGCCTCTAACTGGCCGGTGCTGAGCGAGGCCATGCGCTCCTTCAGCCCCGTGAGCGGCTTCACGACGCTGCGGCCAACGGCCCAGGCGATCAGGATCGAGATCAGCATCAGCACGGCAATGACCATCGAAGCCGTCTGCGCCATCGACCAGAAGGAATTATCGACCTCCGACATGTATTCGGCCGAGCCGATCATCAGGTTCCACGGCGCGAAGCCGCGTGTGAAGGCGACCTTGTCGAGCGGGGTGGGATCTGAGCCGCTGCGGCGGAAGGCGTAGCGCAACGTGCCCTGGCCCTTCCTGGCCATGTCCATCAACGCGACCGCGAACAGCATGCCGTTGGCGTCCTTGTTCGGACGCATGTCCTTGCCGACGAATTGCGGAATGCCGGGATTGGAAACGCACAGCCCGGTCTCGTAGTCATAAATATAGGCGTAGTTGCTGTGGTCTTCGTACCAGACGTAATTATTGGCTTCGAGGAAGCGCTTCTTGGCCTCCTCCTCGGTCATCTGGCCGGCCTTGTAGGCCTTGTAGTAGCCGTCGGCGAGGTTCCAGACGATATCGACAGCGGCATGCGCCTTCTCGACCCGCTCGGTGACGAGCTGATTGCGGGCGATCCACAGCACCGTCGAGGCGACCAGCGCCATGCAGATGGCACCGACCACGGTCATCAGCGCGAGCTTGGCGCCGATCGAGCGAAGGGACAACAGGTTCTTGAAAGCCGGCATTCTGCCTCTTCGATATTGCTGGGCGCCGCGCCCTTAGGAATCAGGCGGCAGGCCATCACGAGGTGGGAATGGGCAAATTAGAGGCAATTCGTTAAGAACTCAGTTACGCCACGAATGCGCCGCGCGGCGCCTCGGGTGTTACCAAAGGATTAATGCGCACCGCTTCGTCGCTTCGCTCCTCGCAATGACGCCGGAGACGGTTCTAGTCGGGAAACCCGAACAGCTTCGCCGGATTGTGCACCAGGATCTTCTCCAGCGTCGCCTGGTCCGGTGCGTAGCGGAACATCAGCTCGAGCAGGTCGGCGTCATTGGGCGGCTGCTTCACGGAGACTGGATGCGGCCAGTCGCTGGCCCAGACGCAGCGGTCGACTGCGGCCTCGATATAGGTCCGCGCGATCGGGATCACGTCGTCATAGGGCGGGCCGGCCTGCGAGGTCTTTTCGCCGAGCGACAGCATGACCCAGAAATTGCCCTTGGCGAGCAGCTCGAGCATCTTGCGCAGGTTCGGATCATCCTTGCCGCGCGAAGGCTCTGGCCGCGCCATATGGTCGATCAGCACCGGCACGTCGAGATTCTCGTACTTCGCGACGCTGGAGACAATGCCGTCCTTCTCGGGCTGGATCTTGACGTACCAGCCGAGCTCGCGGATGCGCGCGATGGCGCGGGCGAAATCGGCATCCGACAATACCGCGCCCAACTCTTGACGAAAACTGAAGCGCGCGCCGCGGACGCCCGCGTCGTGCAGCTTTGCAAGATAAGCGTCGTTCGCTTCCGCGAACACCAGCGCGTTGGCGCAGCCGCGGTAGTTCGGGCCCATCGCCGCAAGACCGTCGAGCACGACGGAATGGTCCGCGCCATAGGTCGTGGTCTGCACGATGATGCCGCGCTCGATGCCGAGCGTTTTGTGCACGCGCAACGCCGCTTCCCAGGTCGCGCTCGGCATCTGATAGGCCGCGCCGGGACGGATCGGATATTTGTCCAGCGGACCCAGCACGTGAAACTGGCTGTCGACGGTCTTCGGCGGCGGCGCCTTGATCGGGCGGCGCGGGTTGGGGTCGAACGGCAGATAGGTCGGCATGCACAAAACTCCCTCAGTCGATCACGGCGGTGAAGTCGCACTGCACCAGCGCGCCGCCGTCCATGTTGTCCATCGGCAGCGCGTGGCGCGCCGGGCGCGAATGCTCGTCCGGAAACATTTTTAGCCACTCGACATTCACCGGGCCGCGCTGCGTGCGATCCTTCAGCCACACCGTCATCTTGATGATGTCGTCCGTCGAGCCGCCGGCCGCCTCCACAATTGCCTTCATATGCGCGAACATGTTGGCGCATTGCGCGTCCAGGCTTTCCGGCATCGCGCCGGTCGCGCCATCGCGGCCGAGGATGACGCCGGACATGACGAGATTGCCGATGCGGCAGGCGTTCGGAATCGGATTGGCGTGCTTGAAGCCGCCGATATGGATGCTCTTGCGCCGCGATTGACCGGTCATGGTGCGCTTCCTCTTATCTGTTGGTTCAGACGAACTGGCACGACACCGAGCCGAAGGCGCCATAATCGGCGTGGAAGGTGTCGCCGCGGCGGATGTCGACCGGACGCGTGAACGATCCCGCCAGCACCACTTCACCGGCCGCGAGATATTCGTCATGCGGCGCCAGCCGGTTGGCGAGCCAGGCGATGCCGTTGGCGGGATGATTGAGCACGCCGGCGGCAAGGCCGGTTTCCTCGACCTCGCCGTTGCGAAACAAGAGCGCGCCGATCCAGCGCAAATCCGCATCCAGCGGGCGGAACGGCCGGCCCCCGAGCACCAGCGCGGCATTGGCCGCGTTGTCCGAGATCGTGTCCATCACCTTGCGGGTCTTGCCGGTCTCGGGATCGACCCGATGCATGCGCGTCTCCAGGATCTCGAGCGCCGGCGTCACATAGTCGGTGGCGTTGAGGACGTCGAAGATGGTGCAATCAGGCCCGCGCAGCGGCGCCTTCAGCACGAAAGCGAGCTCGACCTCGATACGCGGCGCGTGGAAGCGATCGAACGGGATGGGCGTGGCGTCGGCATAGAACATGTCGGCGAACAGCACGCCGTAATCGGGCTCGGAGATGCCGACTGCGTTCTGCATCGCCTTCGAGGTCAGGCCGATCTTGTGGCCTTTGATGACACGGCCGCGGCCGAGCTGGAGCTTGGTCCAGGCGCGCTGGATGGCGTAGGCATCCTCGATGGTGAAACCGGAATACTCTTTCGAGAACATCGGGATCAGCGCCTTGCTGCGCTCGGCCTCATCGAGGCGCGCGGCGAGGCGCTCGATCGTGGCAACGTCCAGCATGACCTATTGCTCCGCAGCCACGGTATTGCTGAGCACGCCGATGCGGCTGGACTCGACCTCGACGATGTCGCCAACCTTGAGCCAGCGCGGCGGCTCGAAGCGGGCGCCCGCCCCCGTCGGCGTGCCCGTCACGATCATGTCGCCGGGCTTCAGGGTGGCGAAGGTGGAGAGGTAGGAGATCAGGAAGTCGAACGGGAACATCAGCCGTTCGGTGGTGTCCTGCTGCCGCACTTCGCCGTTGACGCGCGTGATAATGTCATGAGGCCCGCGCGGATCGAGCTCGTCCGCGGTAACGATCCACGGACCGATGCTGCCGGAGCGATCAAAGTTCTTGCCCTGCGTGACGTTGAACTTGCCGTGGCGCAGCCAGTCCCGCACCGTGCCCTCGTTGCACAGCGTCATGCCGAAGATGTGCGACCAGGCTTTTTCGCGCGGGATGTGGCGGCCGCCCTGGCCGATCACGATGACGAGTTCGCCCTCGTAGTCGAGTTGCTCCGACACCTTCGGCTTCTCGAGCGGCTGACCGGAGCCTGATATCGACGACATGCTGCGCACGAACAGGCTCGGATATTTGGGCAGGTCCGAACTGTCTTTATATTCGGCGTTGCGTTCGGCGTAGTTGACGCCGATGCACCACAGCTTTTCCGGGGCCAGCACCGGCGGAAGCAGGACGAGCTTGTCGAGCGCGTAATCGGGTTTCTGGCCGGCCAACGCCTCCTGCGCGTCGGCAAGCGCGTTGGCCGCGATCAGCGCCTTCACATCAGAGAAGTCATGGCCGATCCGCTTGGTTAAATCGACGACACCGCCATCGACGGCTGCGCCGTAACGCGGTTCTCCGTCCAACAGATAGCTCAGCAATCGCATTGTCGTTCTCTCCAACAGTCTTCAGGCCGCGTGTCCGGCGCGATGGGCATCATCGACCGCGGCGAGCTCACGTCCGCGCGTCTCGGGCAGCAACAGCGTCATGGCCAGGAACAGGATGATGGCAGGCACCACGATCAGCATGCCCATCGCGAGTTCGCCGCCAAAGGACGCGGCCGCAAGCGGCACGACGACGGGCGCAAGGCTGCCGACGCCGCGGCCCGCCATGTAGATGAAGGACACCGCGGTCGACCGCACCTCGATCGGATAGATCTCGGACAGCCAGGTGCCGACCACGCCCAGCGCGGAATTGCCGATGACGAATGCGATGTAGGTCCAGAACATCGGGAAGCCGAGCAGATGTCCGCCAAACCTGTCGTGCGCGAACAAATAGAGCGCACAGGCCATGACGGCCCAGGCAAGCCCGGGCAACAGCGCACCAAAGCGCCGGCCGAAGGCGTCGTTGACGAGGCCCATGGTAAGATAGGAGCAGCCACCGACGATCGAGGCGATGATTGAGATGTTGCGCACCACATCAGGCGACGCGCCGAGCGACTTCTGCATCAACGTCGGCATGAAGACGACGATGCCGTAATAGGCGAACATGTAGGCCATCATCCAGGCGAGGCACATGATCGAGACCGGCAGCAGCCGGCCACGGAACATCAGGAGCAGCGTATTCGCGGTCTTCGCCTTGCGTTCGACGAGGCCGCTGTTGCGGGCGCGGTCGAACTGGAGCCAGGCTTTCGACTCCGGCATGAAGAAGCGGATGAAGATCATCAGGACGATCGGCGAGCCGCCGGTGAGCAGCGCGATGCGCCAGCCCCATTCCGGGCTGAACGAGGTGGTCGCCCAGACCCCGACGATCGAGGCGCCGGCGCTGGCGATCACTGCGCTGCCCTGGATGAACGCGCTGCCGAGCCCGCGGCGGTCCTTGTTCCAGGCCTCGTTGAACAGCACCATGCCGGCGCCCCACTCGCCGCCAAGACCGACGCCGGTGATGAAGCGCAGCACGGCGAGGCTGGCATAGTCCCAGGCGAAGGCGGATGCGATCGAGCCGATGGCGAACACGCCGAGCGTGAGCTGGAGCGCCTGCTTGCGGCCGATGCGGTCGCCGAGCCAGCCGAACAGCGCGCCGCCGATCACGGAGCCGATCAGCGTCAGGCTGGTGACGCTGGCGACCTGCGTCAGCGAGATCCCGAGCGAGCCCTGGATCGAGCTCATCAGGAACGGCATGATCAGCACGTCATAGAGGTCGAGCGCGAAGCCGAACATGCAGGAAAAGATGATCGCGGCGCGTTCGCCGGTCGAATAGGTCCCGAATTCGGCAGTCGAGGAGGTGTCGGTCATCGGAGGCGGAAGTCCTGTTGTCGTGGCCCGCGTGCTCAGTCGGTCGATTTCGGGGTCTGGAACACGGCGCCAAGCGTCACGATCTCGCCGAGGCGGGCGTAGCGCGGGCCGCCGATGCGTGCGATCGGATCGAGCGCCTCGGTCTCGACCTTGCCGTTGGTCACCAGGCCGTCGCGGATGTGGAACATCACGACTTCGCCGACGATCAGCCGGCTGCGGGCGTCGCCGAACTCGAGGCACTGCCGGAAGCGGCACTCCATCACGACGGGTGCTGCCGCGAGCCGCGGCACCTTGATACGCTCGCTGGCGAGCGTATCAAGGCCGAGCTCCGCGACCTCGCTGATCTCGGGCGGATGCTCGACGGAGCTGTCGTGCACCGCGCCCATCAGCGGCGTATCGGCGATGTGGATCACATATTCCTCGGTATCGAGGATGTTGTGCGCGGTATCCTTGTAATCGGCGCCCTTGCGGCCGACGCTGATGGCGAGCATCGGCGGCTTCTGCGAGACGAAGGTGAAGGCGCTGAAGGGGGCAAGATTGAGCACGCCGCTGCGCGACAGGCTTGTCACCCAGGCGATCGGGCGCGGCACCACGATGCCGGTCATCAGCCGGTAGATGCGCTCCGCGCCGAGTTCGGTAGGGTCGATCCGCATCGGTCAGTCAGCCCTGATGTTGGCCTTGCGCACGATCGGAATCCACTTGGCGTCCTCGCGCTCGAGATAGGCCCTGAATTCGTCCGGCGTCATCGGCACCGCTTCGGCGCCGAGCTTGTCGAACTTGTCGACCACGCCGGGGTCCTTCAGGATCGCCACCAGGGTCTCGTGCAGCCTGTCGACGATCGGCGCCGGCGTTCCGGCGGGCGCGAACAGGCCGGTAAAAGTCTGGGCGTCGAAATCCTTATAGCCGAGTTCAGTGAAAGTCGGCACGTCGGGCAGCGCGTTCAGCCGATGCGGGCTGGTGACGGCGAGCGCACGGAACAGGCCGCTCTTGATGTATTGCAGGCTGACCGACAGCTGGTCGAATGCGAACTGCACCTGCCCGCCGAGCAGGTCGTTGGTCGCCGGCGCGTTGCCGCGGTAATGCGCCGTCACCCATTGCAGGCCGAGCGTCGACTGCATCAACTCGCTGAGCAGATGATTGGTGGTGCCGGGACCGGGCGAGGCCATGGTCAGCTTGCCGGGCTCGCGCTTAGCGAGATCGAGAAATTCCTTCAGCGTCGTGGCCTGGACCGACGGGTGCACCTCGAGCACCAGCGGCGTCATCGAGATGGTCGAGATTGGCAGAAAGTCCCGCTTCCAGCTATAGGCGTCGCGCCTGTTGATTTCGGTCGCGAACAGCACCGGGCCGTTGGCGCCGACGAACAGCGTGTAGCCGTCGTTGGGCGATTTCGCAAAAGCTTCGCCCGCGATCATGCCGCCGGCGCCTGCCTTGTTCTCGATGATGAAGGGCTGGCCGAGGCGTTCCTGGAGCTTGTCGGCGATGATGCGCGCCGCGCTGTCGACATTGCCGCCGGCCGGATAGGGCACGAGCAGCTTGACGCTGCGCGCCGGCCATTGCTGGCCCGCAGCGGGACCCGCCAGCATCGCAGCAGCGGCAGCTATGGCTATCCAGAGCGATCTCATCTCAACCTCCCGAAAGGCGGATCCGGCCCGCCCCGTTCTTCTTGTTGCTCACCGGCGCCGCCCGCGGCATCCCGATCGGGCCGCTATCTGTCAATTCCGGACTTTACCTGTCGACCGAATTGTGCGGTTCTTGTCCATAATATGGACAGACCTCTTTCCTCAAGGCCCCACGGGGCAGAACCGCGACAGGGCGCGCAGGCGATCCGGCGCGCGCTTTCAGTACTGCGCATTCTTGCCGCAGGCCGCGAAGACGGCGTTCCACTGGCCGAGGTCGTGCAGGCGACCGGCCTCACCCGTCCAACCGTGCATCGCATCGTTCACGTGCTGATCGAAGAAGGCATCGTCGAACGGCACGGCAGGAGCGGTCGCTACGCGATCGGCGACCAGGTGCCGGAACTGGCGCTGGCACGGCCTCGGCCCTCGCCACTGCTGGTCGCGGCAGGCCCTTCGCTGCGGCGCGCGTCCTTGGAGATCGGTGACACGCTGTTCCTGACGGTTCGGACCGGCAACGACACGCTCTGCGTCGACCGCAGGATCGGCGCCTTTCCGATCCAGGTGCTGTCGATCGAAGTCGGCGCGCGCCGGCCGCTCGGCGTCTCTAGCGCTGGCGTCGCCATTCTCGCCGCGATGCCGGCGCAGGACGCGCGAAAAATCGTCGCAGCCAACGAGAAGCGGTTCGAGGCCTACCGGACCGATGCCGCGACAGTGCTCGGCCAGGTCACTTCGGCAAGACGGCTGGGATACGGCATGCGGGAGATCGGCCTCGTGCAGGGCACGAAATCTATCTCCATCTGGATCAAGACTCCGGACGGACAGCCCGCTGCGGCGATGACAGTCTCCGCCGTTCGGACGAGGCTCGGCCCGCGCCGCGAGCAGGAGGTTGCGGAGATTTTGCTGCGCGAGGCGCGGACCATCGAGCAGGCGATCCGAGGCAATCCGCGAGTCTAACTTCCACCGTGGTCACGGAAGCAGCCCCTCACCCCCCGTAAGAACGGGGCGAGGGAGCACACTGCCGCCGCGGCAGCAGCTTATCTCGTCACACGCGATCGCTGCGGGCCGCCGCGCGGCGCTGTCAATGGGCTGACGTGGCGCGTCGTTTTGTGGCACAAGGGCCGCCTCCGCCGATCGACCCACGAGGCCAAGCATGCCCGCGCCCAAGCCGCCCGCTTTCGAAACCCTGAGCCTGCATGCGGGCCAGCATCCGGATCCCGCGACCGGCGCCCGCGCGGTGCCGATCTACCAGACCACGTCCTATGTGTTCCAGGATTCTGACCACGCGGCCGCGCTATTCAATCTGGAGCGCGCCGGCCACATCTATACGCGCATCTCCAATCCGACCACCGGCGTGCTGGAGGAGCGGCTTGCGGCGCTGGAAGGCGGCGTCGGCGCGATCTGCACCGCCAGCGGCATGGCCGCGCTGCACCTCGCCATCGCGACGCTGCTGAGTGCCGGCGACCATATCGTGGCGTCGAGCTCGCTCTATGGCGGCACCATCAACCTGCTCGCGCACACACTGCCGCGCTTCGGCATCACCACGACCTTCGTCAAGCCGCGCGATCTAGACGCGTTCCGCGCGGCGATCAAGCCGAACACGAAACTGGTGATCGGCGAGACCATCGGCAATCCCGGATTGGAGGTGCTCGACATTCCAAAGGTCGCGGCGATCGCGCATGACGCAAAAATTCCGCTGCTGATCGACAACACCTTTGCCACGCCCTATCTCAGCCGGCCGCTCGAGTTAGGGGCCGACATCGTCATGCACTCGGCGACCAAATGGATCGGCGGCCACGGCATCGCGATCGGCGGCGCCATCGTCGACGGCGGACGTTTTGATTGGCGTTCATCCGGCAAGTTCGGCGTGCTGACCGATCCGTACGGTGGCTATCACGGCATCGTCTTCGACGAGCAGTTCGGCACGGCGGCCTTCATCATGCGCGCGCGCACCGAAGGCCTGCGCGATTTCGGCGCCTGCCTGTCGCCGACCAACGCGTTCCAGCTTCTTCAGGGCGTGGAGACGCTGGGCGTGCGCATGGACCGCCACATCCAGAACACGCATTTGGTGCTGGAAGCATTGAAGTCCAACAAGGCCGTCGACTGGGTGCTGCATCCCTCGCTTGAGACGCATCCCGACTATCAGCTCGCAAAGCAGTTGCTGCCGCGCGGCGCCGGCTCGATCGTGTCCTTTGGTATCAAGGGCGGACGACCTGCGGGGCGCAAGTTCATCGAACAGCTGCGCATGATCAGCCATCTCGCCAATGTCGGCGACGCCAAGACGCTGGTGATCCACCCAGCCTCGACCACGCATCAGCAGATGGACGCCGAACAGCTCAGGGCCGCCGGCATCGGCGAGGAGCTGGTGCGGCTGTCAGTCGGTATCGAGACGGCAAGCGACATCATCGACGATCTCTCCCAAGCGCTGCGCATCTCGCAAAAGGTTTGACACCATGAAGCTCTCCGTCAACGGCGCCGAGGTGTTTGTCGCAACCGGCGGCCGCGAATTCGACAGTTCCTTGCCCGCCGTCGTCTTCATCCATGGGGCCGGCTTCGATCATTCGACCTGGGCGCTGCATACGCGCTGGTTCGCCCATCACGGCTTTGGCGTGCTCGCGCCAGACCTGCCCGGCCATGGCCGCTCGCCCGGAGTTTCGCTGTCGAGCATCGCGGAAATGGCCGACTGGACGGCCTCGTTGATCGAAGCTGCCGGTGCGACCAAGGCCCATCTGATCGGCCACTCCATGGGATCGCTGATCTCGCTGGAGACCGCGGCGCGTCATCCCGACAAGGTGTCTGCGCTGAGCCTGATCGGCACGGCCGCGACCATGTCGGTCGGGCCGGATCTGCTGAAGGCAGCCGAGGCCAACTCGCAAGATGCAAACGACATGGTCTCGATCTGGGGCCTCGGCTTCAACGCCGAGCTCGGCGGCAGCCTCGCGCCGGGCCTGTGGATGCATGGCGGCGCGCAGGCTGTGTTGAAGCATTGTGAGCCGGGCGTGCTGTTCAGGGATTTGTCCGCCTGCAATTCCTATGCGAATGCGCTGGCTGCTGCCGCGAGCGTCAAGGTGCCGACCACGCTCATCCTCGGCGAGCGCGACATGATGACACCGGCGAAGGCGGGCAAGGCGCTCGCCGCAGCGATCCCGCATGCGAAGACCGTCGTCGTGCCGGGCGCGGGCCACATGATCATGGCCGAGCGCCCGGATGACTTGCTGGCAGCGCTGAGGGGCTAATTCGTTCCGCATCGCGAATCCACCATCTCGCGATGAATTTGACGCGCACGGGCTGCACGCCTGATACTGTCTGGAAAACTGCAGCGCAGGAGGTCCAGGCATGGCAGATGGTTTGAAGGGGCGCACAGCCCTCGTCACCGGCGGCTCGCGCGGGATCGGGGCAGCTGTCTGCCGGGCGCTGGCCGAGGCCGGCGCGGCCGTGGCGATCAACTGTCGTGAGCGGATCGGTCAGGCCGAGCTGCTGGCGGGCGAAATCAACGACCGCGGCGGCCACGCGATGGCCATTGCCGCCGACGTCTCACAGCGCGACGCCGTGACCGCAATGGTCGACCGTGTTACGGCGGGACTCGGGCCGATCGACATCCTCGTCAACAACGCCGGCATCGCGATCACGCGCGGCGTCGACGATCTCACCGAGGACGATTTCGACCGGACGATCCTGGTCAATCTGAAATCCGTCTTCCTGTGCACGCAGGCGGTGCTGCCCGCGATGCGCGCGAAAAAGTGGGGCCGCATCGTCAACATATCCTCAGGTGCCGCACGCGGCGCCGGCTCGATCGGCCCGCACTACAATGCGTCCAAGGCCGGCATGGAGGGCCTCACGCGGGGTTACGCCGCGCGGCTGGTGAAGGAAGGTATCACCGTCAATGCGGTGGCGCCGTCGCTGATCGAGACCGACATGATGAGCGGCCAGCCGCAACTCGTCAGCCGCATCCCGCTCGGCCGCTTCGGCACGGCGGAGGAGGTGGCGAAAGCCGTGATGCTGCTGGTCGACAATGCCTACATGACCGGCCAGACGATCGCGCTGAGCGGCGGGATGGCGTTTAATTGAGGACCTAACGTCGCGGCCGGCTTCCTTTTCACCTCGCCCCGCCCTCTCCCCGCAAGAGCGGGGCGAGGGGGACGAGAGAGCACGGGCTCACCACATCGTCGCCGCGGCACGCTCCGGCCAGACCCGGTCATATTCCTCACCGCCGACCTTGTTCTGGCTCATCTCGGCGAGGATCTGGCCTGGCGTCGGCAGCGTCTTTGGATCGATTCGCTTATCGGGATTCCAGAGGTCGGAGCGAACGATGGCGCGGGCGCATTGGAAGTAGATTTCTTCCACATTCATCACCATGACGCTGCGCGGCGCCTTACTCTCGACCTTGAACGACGCCAGCAGCTCGCGATCGACCGAGAGATGGGCGCGGCCATTGGCTCGAACTGCGTTGCCGGAGCCTGGAATAAGGAACATCAGCGACACGCGGGGATCGCGTACGATGTTGCGCAGGGAATCGACCCGGTTGTTGCCGCGGCGATCTGGCAGCATCAATGTGTTCGGGTCGTGGATACGGACGAAGCCGGGGAGGTCGCCGCGCGGCGAGCAATCGATGCCCTCAGGCCCGATGGTGGCGAGCGCGGCAAATGGAGCCTTCTCGATGAAGATGCGATAGAGCGGAGTGACGTGGTCGGCGACTTTTACGGTCGAGGCGTCACCGACGGCGCCGTAGATGGCCTCTAACTGTTCGACCGTAGTGATCACCGTCATTCCGCTCTCTCCTGGTTGCGCCGCTTTGGGTTTTCATTTTTGAGCATGATCTTTTCGGAAAACCGCGGCATACTTTTCCGGGATCATGCTCTACTCGCGCCAGCATTCATTCCTGATCACGCGCACGAGCTGGCGGCCGTGATAGTCCGCACTGCCGGCATTGAGGATGGTGACATCGGCATGCGCTGCCGCATCATCGACGCTGCGCGCGAGGCGATCCGCGATATTGCCATCGCTGTGACGGGCGCGAGCGGCAAGCCGTTGTGCCAGCACGTCCGGCGGCGCCGTGATCGCGACCACGACGACATTGGCGTAGGCCTGGCGCAGCGCGGCAATCACCGTGCGCGAGACGTTGACGACCACGGCGCGCCCGGCGCGGATGTCGTCGTTGATTTCTAGCGACAGGGCGTAGGAATGCCCGTGCGCCTCCCAATGAACTGCGAAGTCACCGTGATCGAGCGCGCGACGGAATTCGTCGGGGCTCATCGCGATATTATCCTCGGTCGCGGAGGCCTCGCGGGTCACGACACGGCGCGGGAAGACGACCTGGTGATCGTCGACGCAAGCCGCCTGCGCCAGCCGCAGCAGCGTATCCTTGCCGGCGCCGCTGGGACCAACCACGAGCACGAGCCGACCGGGCCCGATCGCGCCCGTCCGCTCCGCCGCCATCGTCGTGATCTCGCTCATGCGACACGGCCTCCTTCGCGCCAGACGCTGCGGACGACGGGAACGCTGCTCGCGACATGCACGCGGATCAAATCGGCACGCTTGCCGACCGCAATCTCGCCGCGATCGGACAGGCCGACCGCCTCGGCTGGCGCTTTCGTCACGGTGCGAACCGCCTCCGGAAGGCTGATCGCGGGCACATGCTCCGGCAGTTGCAGCGCGGCCATCAGAAGGCTCGACGGAATGTAATCCGACGACAGGATATCGAGCAGACCTTCGCGCGCGAGATCGACCGCGGCGATGTTGCCGGAATGCGAGCCGCCGCGCACCACGTTCGGCGCGCCCATCAGGATGTCGATGCCGGCCTGATGTAGGCCGCGCGCGGCCTCCAACGTGGTCGGGAATTCCGCCACCGAAACGCGATCGCGCACGGCATCAGCGACGTTCTCCTCGGTGGTATCGTCATGGCTCGCGAGCGGGATGTTGTATTTGTGCGCCAGCGCCACGATCTGGCGCATGTTGGTCGCGGCATAGGTCTTCTGATATTCGAAGCGCTTCGCGAACAATTCGTCGAGCTCGGCATCGGTCTTGCCGCCACCCTTGCCGCGGTAATAGTCGCGCAGCTTGACCTCGTCGCGGAACTGGCGCTGACCAGGCGTATGATCCATCAGCGACATCAGCCGCACGTCGGGACGATCGATCAGCTCCTTGGCCTCCTCGACCACGCTCGGCATCGGGATTTCACAGCGCAGGTGGAGGAAGTGGTCGGCACGCAGCAGATCGGCGTCACGCGCGGTTGTGATCGCGGCGGCGAGCACGCCGGCGCGGCCATCGACCTCCTCGGCGCCGTCCTCACGCCAGACCCGCAGCGAGTCGAACACGGTGGTGATGCCTGAGGTGGCGAGCTGGCCGTCATAGGAGATGACGGCGGCGACCGGATTCCAGAACACTTTTGGCCGCGGCACGTAATGCGCTTCGAGATGATCGGTGTGGAGCTCGATCAGACCGGGCATGATCAGGTCGCCACCGACGTCGTCGGCGCCCGCGGGTGCCCTGCCCTCGCCGATCTCGGCGATGCGCCCATCCGCGAGAGCGAGCCAGCCCTGTTCGATCACCCGGTCAGCCAGCACGATCCTGGCATTGGCGACCACGGTTTCCTTCGGCTTGGCGTTCATGTCCTTCATTTTCCTTCAGGCCGCAGCGGCAAAGCTGGTGACGTCGACGATGCGGTCGGCAATGAGATGGCGGATCTCGTCGTCATGGACGATCGCGACCATGGCAACGCCCTGCTTCTTCTTCTCGGCGATCAACT
The DNA here is from genome assembly GCF_040548375.1 of Bradyrhizobium sp. F1.4.3. Taxonomy (NCBI): domain Bacteria; kingdom Pseudomonadati; phylum Pseudomonadota; class Alphaproteobacteria; order Hyphomicrobiales; family Nitrobacteraceae; genus Bradyrhizobium; species Bradyrhizobium sp. F1.4.3. The sequence goes on along the minus strand of NZ_JBEPRN010000018.1, from coordinate 86,982 downwards.
CGACCACGACGGCCCGATTGGCCGCGTCGAGCGAGGCGGTCGGTTCGTCGAGCAACAGGATCGGCAGCTCCGAGATGAAGCCGCGCGCAATGTTGACGCGCTGCTGCTCGCCGCCGGAGAAGGTCGCGGGCGGAAGCTGCCAGAGGCGCTCGGGGATATTGAGGCGATGCAGCAACTCGCCGGCACGCGCTTGCGCATCGGCGCGGGACATCCCGTTGACGATCAAGGGCTCGGCGACGACGTCAATGGTCGCAACCCGCGGCACCGCGCGCAGGAACTGACTGACGTAGCCGATGGTGGCGCGGCGGACATTGAGAACCTGCCGCGGCTCGGCGGTGGCGAGATCGATTACCTCGCCGCGATGGCGGATGCCGATGCGGCCGGAGTCGCAGCGGTAATTGCCGAAGATCATCTTCAGGATCGACGATTTGCCGGCGCCGGACGGGCCCGACAGCACGACGCATTCGCCCGGGTTGACGTGAAAGGTCACGCCGCTCACCACCGGCAATTCGATGCCGCCTTGCAGGTGCATCGTAAAAGTCTTCTTGGCGTCGGCGATGTCGATCATGGCGGTCATCGGGGGACTCATGTTGGAAGACTCATGTTGGAAGACTCATGGCGGCAGTATCGAGGAGACGAGGAGTTGCGTATAGGGCTCGCGCGGGTCGTCAAGCACCTGGTCGGTGAGACCGGTCTCGATGACGCGGCCACCCTTCATCACCATCACGCGGTGCGACAGCAGCCGCGCCACGGCGAGATCGTGGGTGACGATGATGACGGCGAGGTTCAGCTCGGCGACGAGGCTGCGCAGGAGATCGAGGAGCCGCGCCTGCACCGAGACATCGAGGCCACCGGTCGGCTCGTCCATGAACACCAGCCGCGGCTCGGTGACGAGGTTGCGGGCGATCTGGAGGCGCTGGCGCATGCCGCCGGAATAAGTGCGCGGCGCGTCGTCGATGCGCGCGACGTCGATCTCGACACGGGCGAGCCAGTCGGATGCGGTGTCGCGGATGCGGCCGTAGTGATTCCAGCCCACCGCCATCAGCCGCTCGCCGACATTGGCGCCGGCCGACACCGCCATGCGCAGGCCCTGCGCGGGATCCTGGTGCACAAAGCCCCAGTCAGTGCGGAACAGGAAACGCCGCTCCGCCTCGCCGAGCGTGGCAAGATCGCGGGTGATGCCGTCGCGCATCTGGTAGGACACATGCCCGCCACTGGCCGCGAGCTGGCCCGACAGGAGCTGGAGCAGAGTCGATTTGCCCGAACCGGATTCGCCGACGATCGCCAGCACCTCGCCGGGATAGAGCGCGAACGACACGTCGCGGCATGCGACGATGCGGCCGTAGGACTTGCAGAGGGATTTTGCCACCAGCAGCGGCTGGTCGTTCTCAAGCATGTCGTGATCAGCCATTTGATCCCCCCTGCGCCTTCTCCTTGTACGGCGCGGCACTCAGGCTACCGTGATGGCCGGCGGCCTGGCGGCCTTCGCAATAGTCGGTGTCCGAGCACACGAACATGCGGCTGCCCTTGTCGTCGGTGACGATCTCGTCGAGATAGGAATTCTCGGCACCGCACAGCGCGCACGGCGCGTTGAAGCGGTAGGGCTCGAAGGGATGGTCCTCGAAATCGAGCGACACCACCTGGGTGTAGGGTGGAATCGCGTAGATGCGCTTCTCGCGGCCGGCGCCGAACAGTTGCAACGCCGGGCAATTGTCCATCTTGGGATTGTCGAATTTCGGCGTCGGCGACGGGTCCATCACGTAACGCGCGTTCACCTTCACCGGATAGGCGTAAGCCGTCGCGATGTGGCCGAAGCGGGCGATATCCTCATAGAGTTTTACGTGCATCAAGCCGTATTCGGCGAGTGCATGCATGCGCCGCGTCTCGGTCTCGCGCGGCTCGAGGAAACGCAGCGGCTCCGGGATCGGCACCTGATAGACCAGCACCTGGTTCTCGTGCAGCGCCGTCTCCGGAATGCGATGGCGGGTCTGGATCACCGTCGCGTCCTCCGTCGCCGTCGTCGTGGCAACGCCCGCGGTCTTGGCGAAGAACTTGCGGATCGAGATCGCATTGGTGGTGTCGTCGGAGCCCTGGTCGATCACCTTCAGCACGTCATCGGGGCCGAGGATCGCGGCCGTTACCTGCACGCCGCCGGTGCCCCAACCATAGGGCATCGGCATTTCACGGCTGGCGAACGGCACCTGATAGCCGGGGATCGCGATCGCCTTCAGGATCGCGCGGCGGATCATCCGCTTGGTCTGTTCGTCGAGATAGGCGAAATTGTAGGCAGGCGCGTTCATTCCGCGGCCTCCTTCATGGTCTCAGGCGCATTGGCCTCAGCAAACTCCTTGCGTAGCTTGCGCAAGAGGCCGAGCTCGGACTGGAAGTCGACATAGTGCGGCAGCTTCAGGTGCTCGACGAAGCCGGTCGCCTGGACATTGTCCGAATGCGACATCACGAATTCTTCATCCTGCGCCGGTGCGCCCACCTCTTCGCCGAGCTCGCGGGCGCGGAGCGCACGGTCGACCAGCGCCATCGACATGGTCTTGCGCTCGCTCTGGCCGAAGGCAAGACCGTAGCCGCGGGTGAAGCACGGCGCTTCCGTCGCAGAGCCCTTGAACTGGTTGACCATCTGGCACTCGGTGAGTTCGATCGAGCCGAGCGGCACGGCAAACCCGACATCTTCGGCAGAGAATTCGACCTCGACCTCGCCGAAGCGGATCTCACCGGCGAACGGATGGTTGCGGCCGTAGCCGCGCTGGGTGGAATAGCCCATCGCGAGCAGAAAGCCTTCGTCACCGCGCGCCAGATTTTGCAGGCGCAGGTCACGGTCGGCCGGAAAGTTCAGCGGCTCTCGGGTGAGATCGCCGACGCTGGCGCCTTCCTCGGACTGTGGCGAAGATTCGATCAGCCCGTCGCGACCCAGAATGTCGGTCACACGCGGCGTCGGTGCCGTCGACGCTTCGGCCGTCGCAGGCTGCTCAGGAACAAATCCCTCGGCGAGCGAGGGATCGAGCAGCCGATGTGTGTAGTCGAAGGTCGGCCCGAGGATCTGGCCGCCGGGGATGTCCTTGAAGGTCGACGACACCCGCCGCTGCACCCGCATCGCGCCGGTGTCGACCGGTTCGCTGGCGCCGAAACGCGGCAGCGTGGCGCGGAAGGCGCGAACCAGGAAAATCGCCTCGATCAAATCGCCGCGCGCCTGCTTGATTGCGAGCGCCGCGAGCTCGCGATCGTAGAGCGAGCCCTCGCTCATGACGCGGTCCACGGCGAGGCCGAGCTGCTCCGAGATCTGGTCGAGCGTAACTTCCGGAACGCCCTGGTCGCCGCGCCGCGCGTACGCCAGCAGGCGATGGGCGTTCTCGATGGCGCGTTCGCCGCCTTTGACTGCGACATACATGCTTCAGCTTCCCTTGTTCACGACACGCGCGGTGCGCGGGATCGCAACCACTGCGTCATCAGCGACCAGCACCACGTCGATGCCGCGCGGAAACAGCGCCTCGTTGAACCGCAGCCGCTCGAACAGATCGGCGGGCTTGATCGAAGCCTGGAGCGTCGCGACGCCATCGATGCCAGGGCCGCGCAGCTCGAAGCTGTGCCCCGCGTCCAGGCTATCGACCTGGACGATCACGGTGGTGGAACGATCCGGATATTCGCTGGTGCCGAGCGCGAAACGCTCGAGCGGGCGAAGCGCGGCGCCGTCGCTGATCAGCGCGAAGCTCGCAATGGAGGAGTCCTGGATGACCGGCGCGCCGGTGTGGAACTTCAACCATTTCACCACGTCCGAACTCTCCGACATCCGTGCATCGAGCCAGAGCGGCGTGTCGTGATCGAACAGCGTCAGCGCGATCGCGGCCGTGCCGCGCATCATCGTATCGGGCGTGCCCGCTATCGGCACGATGCGATGGACCGAGCCCGGCCGCGCCATTGCGTCCATGACCGAGCGAAAGGTCGATTGCGCCGACAACACCTTGTCGGCAAAACCCGGCGGCAGTTCCGCAATCGTGGTCATGGCCTCACCCCTCACCGCGCACCATGGTGTAGAAATCAACCTTCGTCGCAGCGGTCTCTTCCGCCGCCTGCTTGCGCCGAATCATAAGCTGCTCACGCAACGGGCCGATAACGTCCCGCTCCACCGCCGCGCCAAAATCCCGCGACTGCACCAGCGCGTCGCACAGCGCGATCAATCGCGCCTTCTCGCCATCGCGCCCGAGCGTGTAGCCGAAGCCGACCTCGCCGCTCGCAAGCCGCACCGCCGCGCGCGACACCGTCGCTTCGCCAAGATTGAACGGCGCGCCGTCGCCGCCGACCCGGCCGCGCAGCATCACCAGGCCGTTTTCAGGTTCGCGCAGACTTTGATGGCCCGGCAGGGCGAGAGTGCGGAGGCGAGCGGCGATCTCGCCCGCCTCCGCGTGCGCCAGCACGGCCATCGCGGCCTTGCGCTGGGCTTGCTGCTTGTCGTTCTGGGTCACCACTTTCACCAAACTTGCCGAATTCAAGTTGTCTATGATAATAGACAACTTGATACGGGAGCGCCATGACTGTTTCGTGACAAACGTGTGATTTTCAGGCTAGGCTGACCAGCGACATGAGCATGCAGGACACCGCCTCCTCCGGCGTCGCGCTGTGGCGTCTCGTTGCCGACGGCATCGAGCGCGGCATTGCCGACGGCCGCTTTGCCGCGGGCGACAAGTTGCCGGGCGAGATGGAGATCGCCGAAACTTATCGCGTGAACCGCCACACCGTACGGCGCGCGCTGGCCGCGCTTGCGGAACGCGGCCTTGTGCGCGCCGAGCGCGGCAGCGGAACCTATGTCGAGGCGCAACGCCTCGCTTATCCCTTGCGCTCGCGTACCCGCTTCTCCGAGATCGTCGGCGCCGGCGGCCGCGAGCCGCGCGGCCAGCTGATCGAGGCCTCCGAGGACGTCGCGACCCGCGAGCTCGCGCGGGAGCTCGGCCTCCAGGCCGGCGCACCGCTGGTCCGGATCGAGGCTATACGCCTCGCCGATCGCACGCCGATCTGCGTCTCCACCACCTGGCTGTCGGCGGAGCTTTTTCCGAATGCCGGCGTTGTATTCGCCGCGACGCGCTCAATGACAAAATTGCTTGAGCATTACGGCGTCCGCGACTATCGCCGCGGCGCGACCCGGATCACGGCCGGCATCGTCGATGCGACCGACGCCGCGCGGCTCGACCTCCCGCTGGGACGGCCGATCCTGGTGGTCGATGCCACCGACCTCGATCTCGCGGGCAAGCCACTGGTGACCAAGCACTCGCGCTTCGCCGCGGAGCGGGTGGAGTTTCTGGTGGAGTCGTAGGGTGGGCAAAGGCGCGCTTGCGCCGTGCCCACCATCTGTCCTGAATGCCAAAGAAAGCGGTGGGCACGCTTCGCTTTGCCCACCCTACGGCAGTTGCGATTACGCCACCGCGCGCCGGCCGATGATCGCGAAGCGGAGTTTGCCCGAGACGAAATCAATCGCGGCGACCGCGACAAGAATCATCAGGATCAGGAACGAAACCTTCTGCCATTCCAGCACGCGGATCTGCTCGGCGAGCTGGAGACCGATGCCACCAGCGCCGACGATGCCGATGATGGTGGCCGAGCGCGTGTTCGATTCGATGAAATAGAGCACCTGACCGGCGATCACGGGCAGCACCTGCGGCAGCAGGCCGAAGCGGATTTCATGCACTGCGCTGCCGCCGGAGGCGCGGATGCCCTCGACCTGCTTCTGGTCGGCGCCCTCGATCGCCTCCGAGAACAGCTTGCCGAAGGCGCCGAAATCCGACACCGCGATGGCGAGCACGCCGGCGAACGGGCCGAGCCCGACCACATTGATCCACACCAGCGCCCAGATCAGCGTGTCGACGCCGCGGATCGAATCGAGGAAACGCCGGACCGGGAAGCGCAGGATCTTTGACGGCACGACGTTGCGCGCGGCCAGCAGGCTGACCGGGAGCGCAAACAGCGCGGCCAGCGTGGTGCCGAGCAGCGCGATCGACAGCGTCTCGCCCATCGCCTTCAGATAAAGCGGCAGCGACGAGCCGGGATCGGGCGGGATCATCATCATGCTGATCCAGCCGAGCTGGCTGAGGCCGTTGAAGAGCCGTGACGGCGAGAAATCGAGGTCGACCAGGCCATAGATAAAAATGGCAAGCGCTGCGACGATCATTGCCGGAGTTGCGAGCCGCGCCGCGGCCGGCCGCTCGAACACATCGGGATAGCGCGCGCGGATCTCCGCGGTATCGACTTCGGGCGGCTTGCTCACGTCCGCGCCTCCTTGCCGAACAATCGGCCGCGCACCCAGCCGGTCGTGATGTCGATCAGGAAGACCGTGATGATGATGGTCACGAGAATGGCGCTGACATCGGAATAGTAGAACTTGCGGATCGCAACGATGAGCTCCTGTCCGATGCCGCCGGCACCGACGAAGCCCATCACCGAGGCCTCGCGCACATTGATCTCGAACCGCAACAGCGCGTAGCTGGCATAGCCTGCCGAGACCTGGGGCAGGATCGCAAAGCGCATGCAGGATAGCCAGCTCGCGCCAGTCGAGCGGATGCCTTCGACCGGCTTCATGTCGGCATTTTCGACGATCTCGGAGAACTGCTTTCCGAGCGCGCCGGTAGAGTGGATCGCGATCGCGAGCACGCCAGCCATCGGCCCGAGACCGAAGGCGATCACGAAGATCAGCGCGAAGACGATGCCGGGCACCGTGCGGGCGAATTCGAGCAGTCGCCGCACCACGAAGCGCAGCCAGTGTGCCGGCGACGTGTTCTCAGCCGCGAAGAAATTGAGCGCGAACGCGAAGACCGCTCCAATCAGCGTGCCGACATAGCTGATCAGCAGCGTCTCGCCGAGCAGCTTCAGCCATTTGTGCCAGCCCCAGAACCATTCGCCGACATCGGTCCAGACACGCTGGCCGTTGTCGAGCGTGAGAATGCGGTCGAAATAGCTGACGAAATTGCCGAAATAAGTGAAGAAGGTGCGCAGGTTAACCTCGGCGCCGATCGAGGCCACGATCAGTGCAGCGACGAACAGCCCGGCACCTGCCGCAAGCCGCAGGCGCTTGCGCGCAACCGCCTTGCGGTAGGCCGCATTCAGCACGGCGAGCTGCGGCTCGGGGAGAATCGAAACGGCGAGCGTCATGTGTTCGACGGTCCATCAAGAAAAAGAGCCGGGTCCATCGACCCGGCTCGAGTAGCATCGTCCTGACGAGATCAGGACGCCTTCTTGCGCAGATTGTCGACGAACTTGATCAGCTCGATCGTCTTGTTGTAATCGTCATTGGCGATCGGCTCCCACGGCTTGTTCTTACCGTCGGAGAGCTTCTTGAACGCCTCGGGATCCTTCTGCGCCGCCTCAAGGAAGGCCTTCTTGATCGCGGCCTTCATGTCGTCCGGCAGGTCGCTGAGATAGGCGTAGGGCGAGTTGATGATGAGGTCGGACTTCACGATGATGCGGAAGTCTTCCTTCTTCATCACGGTGCCGTCGGCCGACTTCACCATGCCCTTGTTGAGCATGCGGGTCAGGTTGGAATCGTCGTCGGCGTTCCACCAGTTGGCGGCGACGTCGACCGTGCCCTGGGCCAGGGCCAGCACGGCGTTCTCGTGGCTGCCGGTGAAAATGACCTTGGAGAAATAGGCGTCGGGATCGATGCCCATCGCGTTCAGCTTGAAACGGGGCATGTTGTTGCCAGAAGTAGAATTCGGATCAACAAGCCCGAGATTCTTGCCCTTGAGCTCCTCGACCTTCTGGTACGGCGACTTGGCCAGCACGTAGAACACCGAGTAATAGCCCTTCGAGCCGTCGGCGTTGACGTCGATCACGAAGGCGTCGGTCTTGACGCCGGTCAGGCGGGCGCGCGCGAACGAGGCCGGGCCGTAATAGCCGATATGGATGTTGCCGGCGCGCTGGCCTTCGATGACGGCCGCGTAGTCGTTGGCGACACGCAGGGTCACCTTGATGCCGAGTTCCTTCGACAGATAGTTGACGAAGGGCCCGTAGCGCTCGGTGACGCCGGAGCCGTTCTCGGCCGGGATCACGGCGAAGGTGATCTCCGGATATTTTGTCTTCCAGTCTTCGGCGGAAGCGGATCCGGCAAAGGCGAGCGCGGCAGTGCCGGCAAGGATTAATCTGCGAGTGATCATGATACCCTCTTCATCGGTTGGGATCGGTTGACGCAAAAACTGGCAACTACAGAAGCGCCGCCTGTCAGGCGGCCGCGGCGGTTCCGAGCGCCGGGACGCCCTCGGGCGCCGGCGCAGGCGTGCCGCCCATGACGTCGGCGGCTTCGAGGTCGTAGAGCTCACGCGCGACGAGGTCGGTCAGCGCAGACGGCGCGCCGTCGAACACCACGCGACCCTGCGCCATGCCGATCAGGCGGTCGCAATAGCTGCGCGCCAGATCGAGCGAATGCAGATTGCAGATCACGGTGATGCCAAAATGCTTGTTGATGCGCAGCAGCGCATCCATGACGATCTTGGTATTGCGCGGGTCGAGCGAGGCGATCGGCTCGTCGGCGAGGATGATGTCGGGCTGCTGGACCAGGGCACGGGCGATCGCAACACGCTGCTGCTGGCCGCCGGACAATTGGTCGGCGCGCTGGGCTGCGAGCGAAGCGATATCGAACTGTTCGAGCGCCGACATCGCCAGCGCCTTGTCCTGCTCGGGCCAGGTCTGCGACAGCGAGCGCCAGGCCGGCATCTTTGCAAGGCGCCCCATCAGCACATTGGTCAGCACGTCGAGCCGGCCGACCAGGTTGAACTGCTGAAAGATCATCGCTGACCGCGCCCGCCATTGCCGCAGCTCCTTGCCGCGCAGCGCAGTGACGTCCATGCCGTCGAACAGGATGCGGCCCTGCGTCGGCGTCGCGAGGCGGTTGATGGTCCGCAGCAAGGTCGACTTGCCGGCGCCGGAGCGCCCGATCACACCGACGAAGCCGCCGGGGGCAATTTGAAACGAAGCGTCGTCCACCGCGGCTTTTGCGCCGAAGCGGCACGTCAGACCTTCCACCACCAGCATGCAGGACTCCAGAGTAGCTGGGACCACCGCTAACGCCGGCGCTTGACACTTGTGTGACACCCGCGCTGCGGTGCGGCGTTGCTACACACCTCATCCACTGTCATCGCGCCGTCATGACGTTGTCATCAAGCCGCTCGAAGAGAACCGCCTGCCTCGGACTTTTCGGATACACCATGGCCGCCAAAGCGCTCTCGGTCCAACCGACCATCGATCCTTCAGCAAAACTGCACGAGACCCGGCTTGGTGCCTATACCGAGGTCGGCGCGCGCACGATCCTCAACGAAGTCACGATGGGTGATTACTCCTACGTCGTGAACGACGCGCAGATCACCTACACCACCATCGGAAAATTCTGCTCGATCGCGGCGATGACGCGCATCAATCCCGGCAATCATCCGATGCACCGCGCGACACAGGCGCATTTCACCTACCGTTCGAGTGCCTACTTCCCGGGCGAGAGCGACGACACCGAATTCTTCGACTGGCGACGCCAGCATCACGTCCATATCGGCCATGACGTCTGGATCGGTCATGGCGCGATCGTGCTGCCGGGCCGCAACATCGGTACCGGCGCGGTGATCGCGGCCGGCGCCATCGTTACCAAGGACGTGCCGGCCTACACCATCGTCGCCGGCAATCCGGCGCGCATCGTCCGCCGCCGCTTCTCGGAAGACGTCGCCGGGCGGCTCGCCAGGCTGGCCTGGTGGGACTGGGATCACGACAAATTGCGTGCAGCACTGCCCGATTTTCGCAAGCTCGCGATTGAAGATTTCCTGACGACATACGAAGCAGGGGCACATTCCTCTGCCAGCAAACGAAGCGCGGTCGCGTGACAGACATTCTCCTTGAAGGTGGCCGGGCCCTGATCGGCTCCGAGCTCGTCGAAACTTCACTTGGCGTGTCCGGAACGGATATCGCGCAGGTCGATGCGTCCCGCGGCCGTGCACGGCTGGCGATCGACGCGCGCAATCTGTTGGTGCTACCGGGCATCGTCGACATCCATGGCGACGCCTTCGAGCGGCAGATGATGCCGCGGCCCGGCGTCGGCTTCCCGATCGACGTCGCGCTCGTCGATAGCGACCGCCAGGCGATCGCTAACGGCATCACCACCGTGTTCCATGCCACCACTTGGTCGTGGGAGCCGGGCCTGCGCAGCGCCGAGAATGCCCGTGCACTGCTCACGGCGATCGAGGCAATGCGGCCCCAATTTGTGGCCGACACCCGCTTCCATCTGCGCCACGAGACCCATAATCTCGACGCCGAGGCGGAGATCTTCGGATGGCTCGCCGAAGGCCGCATCGATCTGTTCGCCTTCAACGACCACAGCAACGTGAAACCCAGCAAGCGTGCCCAATCGGCCGAACGCGCCGGACTCTCGACCGAAGCCTTCAACGACCTGCTCGACCGGGTCCTGGCCCGCCGCCCCGAGGTGCCGGCCGCGAACGCGCGGCTGGCCGCCGCAGCGCGCGCTGCAAATGTCCGCATGCTCTCGCATGACGACGCGAGCCCTGCGATGCGCCGGGATTTTCGCGAGCAGGGCGTCTCGATTGCCGAATTCCCAATCAACGAGGAGACGGCACGATCGGCGGCCGCGGGCGGCGACTTCATCGTGTTTGGCGCGCCAAATGTCGTGCGCGGCGGCAGCCACACCGGCTGGACCAGAGCGTCCGACATGATCGCCAAGGGCCTCTGCTCGGTGCTGGCATCCGACTATTACTATCCCGCGCCGCTGCTTGCCGCGTTCCGGCTCGCCGCCGACGGCGTGCTGCCGCTGACGGAGGCCTGGAAGCTGGTCTCGGCCGCACCGGCGCAAGCCACCGGCCTGATCGATCGCGGCGCGCTCGCTGAGGGGCGCCGCGCCGACATCCTGCTGATCGACGGCAGCGCGCCGCGGCGTCCGCGGCTGGTCGCGGTGATCGCAGCGGGAAAGCTGGTGCACCTGACCGATGCGACGCGGCTGCTCAGCGCGGCGGCGACGCCGCGCGAGGCTGTCGTTGCGGCTTAAACCGGTTATGCTCGGGCAATGACAGGTTTCCCCCGCTACGCGATTTATTTCGTCGCCGACGCTGCCAGCACGCTGTCCCGCTTCGGCGCCGAGCTGCTCGGCTATGCGGCCCACACCGGCCGCGAGGTGCCGTTCCCGGGCGAGGCGCTGCGGACGGCGCCAGACTGGCGCGACGTCAGCGCCGATCCCCGCAAATACGGCTTTCACGCCACGCTGAAGGCGCCGATGGCGCTAGCGCCCGGCAGGACCGAAGCCGAACTCGCCACAGCCTGCGCGACATTCGCCGGCAGGGCGCGGCCGATTCCACTGATCCATCCGGTCGTCGATTCCATCAGTGGCTTCATTGCCGTCATTCCGGCCGAGCCGGTTGGCGAGCTCCAGCAACTCGCCGCCGATTGCACCCGCGATTTCGATGAATTTCGCGCCGCCCTGAGCACCGAGGACCGCGCGCGGCGCAAGCCCGAGAAGCTCGGCGAACGACAGCGCGACTATCTCGATCGCTGGGGCTATCCGTACGTGATGGAAGAGTTTCGCTTCCACATGACGCTCACCGGCCGGCTGGATGCGGAGCGGCGCGGGCCGATTCTGGAGATGCTGCGGGCGAGGTTTGCCGCTCTCGATCTCAACACGCTCGCGATCGATCGCATCGCTCTGTTCAAGCAGGATGATGCCAAGGCGAGATGCCGCATCATCGGCGAGTGGGCTTTGACGCGGTAGACTTCAGCGCCAGCTCGCAAGACTAAACGCGAGTCCCACGGCGCCGACCAGGATCAGGCTGGTCGCCCAGATTGCATCCAGATTGAACCAGCTTCGCGAGACGAACCTCAATCCCAGATAGCGATAGACCAGCCACGCCAGACATCCGCCAGCGCTAACCATGGCCGCAACGTGCACCAAAGACACCAGCACCGCCATTCCGAGACTTGCCTTCATGAGCGCGCCCGCCGCTTCATGACCGGCATCGAGCTCGAAGGCCTGACAGAGCCCGAGATAGATCGGCACGAGCATCAAGGTGGCGCCGTGGGCAATGGCGATGGCAAATGACCAGAGCGCCAATTGGGTTGGCGGGATTCGTGCCAGCGCGCGCGGATGGCGCCGCTCGATCAGCCGGTAGACGCCGAAACCGATGACGAGAAGGCTCGCGCCGAGCTGGATCGAACGCTGCCATTCGGCCAGCACGAGCAGGAACGCGAATGGCAGCAGCACGAGAAGTGTTGCCAGGAGATGTCCGGCCGCCAGAGCCCACAATGCACGGAAGAGCGCGCGCGGGCTCTTGTCCATGAGCCCTGCCGAAACGGCGAGCGGCCATCCCATTCCCGGATTGACTCCGTGATAGAGACCGCTCGCGACCAGAGCGAGCCACAGCCAGCCGAGCGCCGGGCTCGCGTGCCCCCAATCTAGGCCGACGGGTAGCAAAAGGAGTCCGTCGAACAGTCGCCGCCCTCCAGCCTGATCTGGTGTGCACGATATCCGTCGGCGAAGCTCACGAAGTAGTCCTTGTCGAGCTCGAGGCCGCCGTTGCGACCGACATTGGCCATGACTTCCACACCCGGAACCCCGTCGGGATAGAACTGGTCATCCCAGGTGGAATAGAGCGAATTGGTCCAGTACACGCGCCTGCCATCGCGGCTGATCTCGACCATCTGCGGACCGGCCGCAAATGCCTTGCCGTTCGGATGGGGGGTGCGGCGCGCGATGCCGCCGATGTGAACCGAGCCCACAAGCTTCGGCTTTCGCGGATCACTCACATCGTACTGGCGCATTTCGCCCGTGCCCCAGCACGAGACATAGAGAAACCGGTCATCCATCGACAGATCGATGTCGGTCACCAGCGGCGGCACGGCGCCAAAGCCCTGGAGCAGCGGCGGGAGCTTCTCCTTTGGCGCGGACTCGGGCGGGATCGTCGCCGTCTTCTCCGCATGGAATTTTCCGCCTTCGCGCCACCAGGTCCAGATCGATGCTTCGAGATTGGTGGTGTCGACCACAACGCCTACGAAGCCGTATTCGCGAACCGGATCGTGCGCGGGCCGCACCTCCAGCGCCATCTGATGATTGGCGCCGAGATCGATAGTCTGCACGTTGCGACGGGCGCGGAGGTCCCAGAAGTGGAGACGATGACCATATTTATTCGACAGCAGATCCTCCGGGACGATCCCGTTCTCAAATTGCGGCGGCAACGCCCATTCGCTCGTCACCATGTAGTCGCGCGGCAGGTTCCACCAGAAATCATAGTGCAGCGTCTGCGGACCGCGGTCGATCTCCCATCGTCCAAGGACCTCGAACGTCTCGCAATCCATGATGAATACGCCTGGAGGCCCGTTGGTGCCGTCGTTGCCGCCGCCTCCTAGCGTGCTCACGTAAACGCCGTCCGGCCCGCAATGGATCGTGTGCGGCCGCGAGTAGCCGGTCTTTTTGAAGACTTCCTCGGGCTCGATGATCTTGTGGATTTTGGCTTTGGTCGGATCGGGCTTGGTATCGATGATATAGATGCGCGACGAGCGCAGCCCGGGGATGATGAGATAGCGGCGCTCGATGAAGGCATGTCCGGCGAGTGGCGATAAGGCGGAGGAGCACGCATTCCAGCCGAAGTGGTGAAACTCATCGCCCTTGTTTGGCATCGTCACGGTGTGAACGATTTGGCTGTAAGTCGGCGATCCCGGCTTGACGTCGATGACCGCGAGAGCATCCGGCTCTGAGAAATCCGGACTGAGCAGCAACGTGTAGGCAAAGTTCTCTGCAGGTGCTTCCATCGCAAGCTTGGGCGATGCGTGAAAGGTGGGATCCGGCCTCATCGTCATGGCACTGCCTCCCTGTTTCGTCGGCTCGCTCCAACCTGGCTCGGGATAACGGCATAATGAAGAGCTGTTACGCGATGTCTTGAGATGCTCCGCGGGCCTGGTTGGCGAGCGTACAATATGTCATCGCGGGGCTGCGGGAAACCGGCCGAACCGCGCTAATTCGACGCCTTCCAAATAGAAGCCGGCGGGATCAGGCCAAGGCGCGCACCTCACATTCGGCGTCGCCCCCGCCACGGCGGGGACCCATAACCCCAGGGAGGGATTATGGAGCGGGCTGATAACTCTGAGTCTTCGTCAAACCACGCCCTGTGGTTATGGGTCCCGGCCTTCGCCGGGACGACGGCGGAGCGAGCGGCGCCCGCTACTTCCCCCACCGCAACGCCAGCGCGTCGCGTTCCTTCGCGAGCTCCAGCAGCCCTGCCCGCGTTGCTGGATGCAGCGGCTGCAGCGGATGGCGCACGGTGTCCGATTTGATCACGCCGCCGGCCTGCATCATGACCTTGCAGGCGATCAGGCCGCATTGGCGGTTCTCGTAGTTGATCAGCGGCAGCCAGCGTTCGTAGGCGGCCTTGGCCTCCTCGCGCTTGCCCGCGAAATAGGGATCGATGATCTGGCGGATGCCGTCGGGATAGCCGCCGCCGGTCATCGCGCCGGTGGCGCCGGCATCGAGATCGGCGAGCAGCGTGATCGCCTCCTCACCGTCCCACGGGCCTTCGATGTCGCTGCCACCCGCCTCGATCAGGCTCCGGAGTTTTGAAGCTGCCCCCGGCACTTCGATCTTGAAATAGCGGATGTTGGAGAATTCGCGCGACAGCCGTGCGAGCAACTCGACCGACAACGGCGTGCCGGCGACCGGCGCATCCTGGATCATGATGGGGATGTTGATCGCGCCTGACAGCACGCGGAAGAATTCGACGACGCCCTTCTCGGGCACCCGGAAGGTCGCGCCGTGATAGGGCGGCATGACCATCACCATGGCGGCGCCCGCAGCTTCAGCCTGCTGGCTGCGCGCCGCGCAGACGGCCGAGCTGAAATGCGTGGTGGTGACGATCACGGGTACGCGCCCCGCGACATGCTCCAGCACCGCATGCATCACGGTCTCGCGCTCGGCATCGGTGAGCACGAACTGCTCGGAAAAATTGGCGAGAATGCAGAGGCCGTGCGAGCCGGCATCGATCATGAAATCGACGCAGCGGCGCTGGCCGTCAAGGTCGAGCTCGCCGCGCGCGTCGAAGATGGTGGGCACGACCGGGAACACGCCGCGATAGGGGCGCTGGGCCTTGTTGTGTGGCGTGACCGGCATCGAACTCTCCATCCCTGATGTTCTCTTACGTCTGTCGCCGCGCTCGCGCGGCGTCACAGATGTACTCGGCGAGCGGAGCGGCGGCAATGCCGATCCGCGTGCCGTTGGAACAGGGGATGTGGGAGTTACGCGGACTTCACCGCGCCGAGGAAGCCCTCGACCGCGACACGGAGACGATCGGCGTCAGCCGACATCTTCTTGACCGAGTCGGACAGCACAGTACCGGCATTGCCCGTCTCCTGATTGAGCTTGGCGACGCTGCCGATGGTGTCGGTGACCTCGCGGGTGCCTTGCGCGGCCTGCTGGAAGTTGCGCGAGATCTCGGTGGTGGCCGCCCGCTGCTCCTCGACGGCCGCCGCAATCGCGGTCATCTTCTCGTCGATGCCGCTGATCGAACCGCCGATCGAGCGGATCGCGGCAACGGCCTGGCCCGTAGCGCCCTGGATCTCGGCGACCTGCCGGGAGATTTCTTCGGTCGCTGTTGCCGTCTGCGCCGCGAGGCTCTTGACCTCGCCGGCCACGACCGCAAAGCCGCGGCCCGCCTCGCCGGCACGGGCAGCCTCGATGGTCGCGTTCAGCGCCAGCAGGTTGGTCTGGCCGGCGATCGCATTGATCATCTTCACGACCTCGCCGATCCGGCTCGCGGTCTGGTCGAGGATCTCCACCGTCGCGTTGGTCCGCTCGGCCTGCGAAACAGCTTCGCGTGCCTCGCGTGCGCTGGACTGCACCTGCGCGGAGATTTCGCCGACGGAGGCCGAGAGTTCCTCGGTCGCGGCCGCGATGGTCTCGAGATTGTTGGTGGCCTGTTCGGCCGCGGAGGAGACCGCCGCGGTCTGGCTGGTCGACTCTGAGACCAGCGAGCGCACGTCGGTCGCCGTTGCATCGAGTTCCTTTGCCGACGCGGCAACGCTGTGAATGACGGCCTGCACGGTGGCGTCAAAGCTGCGGCACGCGTCATCCACGGTTCCGGAGCGTGCGAGCTGGAGCGCCTGCTGCGATTCGCGTTCCTGGCCCAGACGTTCGGCGGTCGCAGCGCTCTCGCGCAGGCTTTCGAGCGCGGCAGCCATGGTGCCGAACTCGTCGGGATACCGCGATTGCGGAACCGGCGTCGCATAGTCGCGGGCGCTGATCCGCACGATGGCGTCCAGGATTGCGCGCACCGGACGCATCAGGCGATTGCGTATCACGTAGACGCCGGCCAGGGTCACAGCGAGCGCCAGCAGGAAGGCGAGCGACTGGATCATGAGGTTGGTGAGCGCCTTCGCCTGCACAGTCTCGGCGCGCGCGATCGACTGGTCGAGCGCCTTGGTTGCGACCGCGACGATGAGCGGGAACGGCGACTGGCACAACGTGTTCCATTCCGAGGCGGCAAGCGCGGGTTTGCCGCTGCCATCGAAATTCTTGGTGAGCTCCCCGATCTGCTTCAGCACGCCGTCGGTCTTGGCCCGCGCCTCCTTCGCTGCGGTGACCAGGTCCGCAGTCACGTCGGGCGCTGCCAGCAATTCGTCCATGCCGGTCCAACCGGAGGCGATGGTGCCGTCCCATTGCGCCAGTGACCGCTTCTGGGTCTCGTCGAGCGGGTTGCTGCTGTTGACGTTCGAGCGCAGCACCGAACAATGGATGCCATAACGGTCGCGCACCTGCCAGGCGAGGCGGCGGACCTGGATCATGCGGGCGATGAAGGGATCGTTCATCCAGGCGCGGTTCGACACCGCGGTGGAGGCGAGGTTGGCCGTTTCGATCACCTTGGTGACGGCATCGTACCAGGAGTTGGTCCGCTCGATCTTGCGCTCGGCGCGCGGGCGCTTGGCCTCGTCGTAGAACAACTGGAATTGCGGTGCCGCGTCGCCCCAGCGCTGCTTCAGCGTGCCTGCGAGTTCGTCGCGGCGGGCAAACTCGACCGTGGTCAGCGCCGCACCGATGGCGTCGTAGCCGCCCTGCTCGGCCTTCTCCGCTTCGCCAAGTTTCGTGCGCGGATCATCCTCGCCGAGCAGCGCGCTCTGGGCATCACCGCGATTGTTGCGCAGCGACAGCACGCCCTGGAAGATCGCCTTGTCGGCGGCTGCAAGGCGCGCCGTCTCGAGGCTGTCGCTGTAGCGGCCGAAGGCCCCCACCATCTGGATCGCCGTAGAGGCCAGCGCACCGGCCGCCAGCAGGGCCATCAACGTCAGGAGAAGCGAACTTACCGATTTCTTAAACATGGTCATGGGTCACGAGGCCTACACTTCACGAGAGGCCACCTTGCATCGCGACATGCCAATGTTCGGTTAAGGTTTTAATCGAATTGCCGAGAGTTCCCGATTTATCAATCCTTCAAGCAGGTTACGGACGTCACGCGACCCTGGTGAAATCCGGCGGACGGCGCTCGGCGAAGGCGGTGAACGCCTCGCGCGCCTCGGCGGTACGCAGGCGTTGCGCGAACTGCTCGCCTTCGGCCTGCATCTGCGCGACCAGCGCCTCGCCGTTGCGCATCAGCCGCTTGGTCGCGGTGAGCGCGCCGGCCGGCTGGCGGGCGAGACGCTGCGCGAGCGCCAGGGCTTCGGTATCGAGTTTCTCCAGCGGAACGACTCTGTTGGCCAGGCCCCATTCCAGCGCGGCCTTGGCCGGCACCGTCTCGCCGAGCGCGAACATCTCATAGGCGCGGGCATAGCCGATGCGCGCCGGCATCAGCAGGCTGGAAGCGGCCTCCGGCACCAGCGCGAGGCTGACGAAGGGCGTCGACAATTGCGCATTGTCGGCGAGCACGACGAGATCGCAATGCAGGAGCATGGTGGTGCCGACGCCGACGGCGCGGCCTTGCACGGCGGCAACCAGCGGGCGTGTGCAGCGCGCCAGCGACTGGATAAAGCGGACGACGTTGCGGCTACCTTCGGACTTGCCCGCTGCGACCGCGGCGAATTCGCCGACGTCGTTGCCGGCGGTGAACATGTCGCCCTCGCCGCGGATCAGGATCACGCGGGCGGACGGATCGGACTCGGCGGATTCGATGGTGTCGGCGAGCTTGCCGTACATCGCATCCGTCAACGCGTTCTTCTTGTCGGGACGCGCCAGCGTGACGGTGAGAATTCCGTTGGTGTTCTCGATCCGGACGTGCTCGGTCATTGGTCTCTCCTCTTATTCCTCGGGATCTCGTAAGGGGTCTCTTGGAAACTTGTCCTGAATGCTCGTCAGCCAGCGCGCCACGATGTCGATCTCCGCGCTGGTAAATCCTTCTGTTAGTGCCGCATTCACTTCGGCAGCCGCCGCCCTCGCTTGCGCGAGTGCAGTGCGGCCCTTCGGCGTCAGCCAGACGCGCCAGGCACGGCCGTCGTCGCGATCGGCGCGCCGTTCGACCAGCTTTGCGGCTGCCGTTCGGTCGACGAGGCCGGAGATGCCGGCCGGCCCGAGATCGAGCGCCGCCCCCGCCTCGCCCATCAGGACGCCGTCCTGCCTGCCGAGGATGAACAACAGCCCCGCCCGCGCCGGCGTCACCTCACTCTCGGGCTGCGCCGCCATCCAGCGCTGCAACCGCCGCTGCGCAACGCTCAGCAGGTAGATCAGCCGGTGATGCCTCACCGCAGTCGTACTATTTCGCATGCGAAATAGATAGCCGAGGCAGCGAGGTTTGTCAAAGCCGGTCGCTAGGCCGATGCGACGCGACAGCCGTCCAGGAACAAGGCGGCGCAGGTTCGCACGCGCCGCTCGATATCCTTGCGCGACGGCAAAGGCATGCCACCATAGATCGCCGCGCGCTGCGGCGCCGAGGCGACCATGCCGATCAGCATGCCGGCCACCTCATCGACGTCGTCGAGCGCGATCAGCTTCTGCTTGACCTGGACGCGGAGCCAGCGTGCCAGCGCGGTGGCGGTGCGGGAAATGCCGTTCTTGTAGAAGTTCGCGGCGAGCTCGGGGAACGCGGCCGATTCCTGCAGCACCATGCGCTGCAACGCCACGACCTCCGGATCGAGCGCGAGATCGGCGCAGGCAAGCAGCGCGGCGCGCAGGCCGGTTTCGATATCGACCGCGTCGGTCGCCTGGAGATTGACGGCGGAGAGCAGCCGCTCGAGCCGGTCCGCGCACATCGCCTCGAACAGCGCAGCCTTGCCTGGAAACAGCCGATAGAGCGTCTTGGTCGAGATGCCGGCGCGGCGCGCCAGCTCTTCGGTGCTGGTCGCCGCATAGCCGTCGACCGCGAAGGCATGCCGTGCGGCGTCGAAGACGATCCGTTTGGTCTCCTCGTCGCTGCGCACTGGCGGCCGCCCGCGCGGACGGCACTCGCTTGGGGATTTTGCCTGAGCCATGTTTTTACATGATGCCTGTCATTCCATTGACAGTCCGAAAGCTAGTCCTATTTTGGAAATCGTCAAGTTTCCTAATTCAGGGAGCCGGCCATGACCGTGCACACCGACCCATCCAAGACCGAAGCCACCGTGATTCCAACGCTTCCGCCGGAGGGCGTTCTGCCCGCCGTGTCACCACCGGCTCGCCGCCAAAAGCTGAGCCTTCGCAAGCTATTGCTGGCGGGGGTGGCGGCCGCAGCGCTGGCAGGCGCAAGCTGGTACGGCTACGATTATTGGACCGTCGGCCGATTCCTCGTCTCCACCGATGACGCCTATGTGAAGGCCGACAACACCACCATCGCACCCAAGGTCAGCGGCTATCTCGACCGCGTCCTGGTCGGCGATAACGAGCATGTGAAGGCCGGGCAGGTGCTGGCGCGGATCGACGATCGCGACTTCAGGGTCGCGCTCGATCAGGCCAAGGCCGATGTCGCCGCGGCGAACGCGACAGTGACAAGCAAGCAGGCCCAGCTGGACGTTCAGGACGCCGTGATCGCCGCAGCCAAAGCGACCATCGACGTCGACAATGCCGCGAAGATGTTCGCCCAGCAGGAGAACAAGCGTTACACCGATCTTGCGGCAACAGGCTATGGCAGCGTGCAGAACGCACAGCAGGCACAGGCGCGCAACGCCGGTGCGGAGGCCGCGATCCAGCGCGACACCGCCAACCTCGCCTCCGCGCTCAAGCAGGTCGATCTCCTGAAAGCCGAGATCGCGCAAGCCAAGGCCGCGTCCGCCCGCGCGTCCGCGCTTCAGCATCAGGCCGAACTCAATCTCGGCTACTCGACGATCGTTTCTCCGATCGACGGCGTCGTCGGCAACCGCACCTTGCGTGTCGGCCAGTATGTGCAAGCGGGTACGCAGCTGATGTCGATCGTGCCGGCCGAGGGCGCCTATGTGGTGGCCAATTTCAAGGAGACCCAGCTCACCCATGTCCGCGCCGGACAACAAGTCGAGATCGAGGTCGACACGTTCCCGGGGCAGGTGGTGCGCGGTCACGTCGATTCCATCGCGCCGGCCAGCGGCCAGGAATTCGCACTGCTGCCGCCGGACAACGCCACCGGCAACTTCACCAAGATCGTCCAGCGCATCCCCGTGAAGATCGCGCTGGATGCCGAGACCGCGCCTGCGATCGAGCTGAGGCCCGGCATGTCCGTGATTCCGACGATCGCAACACACTCAGCGCCGACCGCGCAAGCGGCAACGACGCCCAAGGCAAACGTCAAAGCAAAGCTTGTTTCCGGAGGGTCGTGCCATGTCAAACAGCCTCTCAATCTCGACGCCAGCACCCGCAACGCCGGCCGCGACGCCTGAGCGCGTCGCCGATCCCAACCGCGCCAGTGCGACGATCTGGGTCGCGGTGTTCGCGGCGATGATCGGCGCCTTCATGGCGATCCTGAACATCCAGATCACCAACGCCTCGCTGCTCAACATCGAGGGCGGCATCGGCACCGGGGTCGACAACGGATCCTGGATCTCGACGTCCTATCTGATCGGCGAGATCATCGTCATCCCGCTGACCGACTATTTGTCGCGGGTGTTTTCCTTCCGCAACATCATGCTGAGCTTCGCGACGCTGTTCGCCGCATTCTCCGTCGCCTGTGCCTTCACCCACGATTTGCCCTCGATGATCGCGATGCGCGGCCTCCAGGGCTTCTTCGGCGGCGTGCTGATTCCGATGGCCTTCACGCTGGTCTTCACCAGGCTGCCGAAGGGCCAGCAGCCGATCGGCCTTGCCATGTTCTCCCTCGCCGTGACCTTCGCGCCGGCGATCGGCCCGACCATCGGCGGCTATCTCACCGAGAACTACGGCTGGCAGACCATCTTCTTCGTCAACGTCCTGCCCACCGCGGTCATGGTGACCACGCTGTTCTTCACGCTCGAGCGCCAGCCCTTGAATCTCGGGCTGCTGCGTGAAGGCGACTGGTTCGGCATCGCGACGATGGCGGTTGGCCTGGCGTCGCTCCAGGCCGTGCTCGAAGAGGGCAACAAGGACGACTGGTTCGGCTCGCCCTTCATCTTGCGGCTTGCGATCATCTCCGCCATCAGCCTGTCGCTGTTCATCACCAACGAGCTCGTGGTGGAAAAGCCGCTGCTGCGCCTGCGCCTGCTGACACAGTGGAATTTTGGCGTCGGTACGATCGCCGCGGTCTTCCTCGGCTTTGCCCTGTTCGGCTCGGTCTACCTGCTGCCCGCCTATCTCGGCCAGGTGCAAGGCTACAATGCCGAGCAGATCGGCAACGTGCTGGCCTGGACCGGCCTGCCGCAACTCTTGCTGATCCCGCTGGTGCCGAAGCTGATGCAACGGTTCGATGCCCGCTATATCGCGACCATCGGCCTGCTGCTGTTCGCCACCAGCTCGTTCATGAACATCATGATGTCGCTCGACTATTCTGGCGATCAGCTGCTTATGCCCAACATCGTGCGTGCGGTGGGCCAGGCGCTCACGCTGGCGCCGATTTCGGCGCTCAGCCTCGGCAGCGTTGCGCCGCAGGATGCGCCCGCCGCCTCCGGCATCTCCAACATGATGCGGAACCTCGGCGGCGCCATCGGCACCGCGGTGCTCGCAACCATCGTCACCAAGCGCGAGCAGTTTCACTCCAACATCATCGGCCAGTCCGTCACGCTCGGTCGCGAGGAGGTCCGCACCCGCATCGCGCAGATGACGGACTACTTCATCGCCCATGGCGTGCCCGATCCCAACGCCGCGCGCGAGCAGGCCATCATCGCGCTCGGCAAGACCGTCAAGCGCCAGGCGCTGGTGATGGGCTATTCCGACACCTTTGCCGTGATCGGCGTGGTGCTGGTGCTCGCCGCGATCGCGGTGCTGCTGACGCGACGGGTGAAGGCGGCGGGCGGTGGGGGCGCGCACTAAAGGCTTAGAGAGCCGATCGCCAATTTAATGCGGTCGCCGCACTTGACGGCCGCATTATTATATGTTCCCTATATGTTCCATTCAATCTTAGATTGCTATGGAGCATGTCGTGATGAGTATGCGTGGTGAGAACGAGCCGGCCCAACTCGTCATTCACAATGACGACGACACTCCGGATCAGTTCGTAATCGATTTGCTCCGTCAGGTTTTCGGCAAGTCGGAACGCGAGGCGGCCGCGCTGGTCACTCAGATCGAGCAGAAGGAAAAGGCGGTCTGCGGGCCCTATCCGCAAGCTGTCGCCGACGCCTTGTTCAAATCGGCCCAGCAACGCGTTTCCCTGGAAGGTCACAGCCTTCGGATCACGCTCGAGGCGATCAAGACGCCTTGCGAGCTCTGCGGCAAGCCCGAGGGCCGGACGGACGTACGGATCGGAAACCGCACGATCTGGCTGTGCAGCGATTGCATGCGCGCGGCAGATGACAAGGCCGATGAAGCGGAAGAAGAGTTCGATTTTGCCTGCGACGTGCTGGACTGGCACTTTACGAAGGTCCCACGCAGCAAGCTCGTCACCACGATCCGGCAGTTTCCCGGTCACATGCGGGTCGATGTCCAGGCGGCCATCGATCGACTGTTCAGCACGGCTATCCGGCTGTTCGGTCTCAACGAAGAGCAGCGCTACGAGACCCTGTCGATTTCGCGCCTCCTCCGCGAGGGCCGCCATGCGCTGGCGATTGCGCCGCTCCAATATTCCGATGTTGAGATCGGCGAAAAGAGCCCGGCCAAATGTCTGGATAATGGATTGTGGCTGTGCGAGCAGGACAATCTTCGTTACGCAGTCTTGCTCTGCGGACATCGCGAATACAGCCGCGAACCGGGAATTCGGATTGAAATCGCCGTGCCCTCGGGCGCCGCAGGCGCGGCGCTCGTCCAGCAATGCTTCGTCAAATTGGAGCAGGCGGTGCAAGCCGCGCGCACCTATCGCGGCAAGATCCTCTCGCTCGACGCCGATAGCGATTATCGCGGCCGTTCGCGCGGCATTACCGTGCACCGCCTGCCGCCGGTCGCACGCGACGAAGTGATCCTGCCAGAGCAGATCCTGCGGCTGCTCGATCGCAACGTGCTGAATTTTGTCGGCACCCGCGACCAGTTGCGCCGGCTCGGCCAGTCGACGCGCAAGGGCATTTTGCTGTACGGGCCGCCGGGCACCGGCAAGACCCACACAATCCGCTATCTCGCAACACATTTGCCCGGGCATACGACGCTGATCATCACCGCCGAACAAATCGGCCTGCTCGGCGCCTATATGGGCTTGGCACGCCTGCTCCAGCCCTCGATGGTCGTGATCGAGGACGTTGATCTCATCGCCCGCGACCGCGACGACATGGGACCGTGCGAGGAATCCATGCTGAACAAGCTGCTCAACGAAATGGATGGGCTGAAAGAGGATGCGGACATCCTGTTCGTTCTGACCACCAACCGGCCCGAGGATCTCGAAAGCGCCCTCGCCGGTCGCCCCGGTCGCATCGATCAAGCCATCGAAGTGCCACTCCCCGATGAGACCGGCCGCGGCAAGTTGGTTCGCCTTTATGGCAAAGAACTGCCGCTCGACGAGGCGGTGGTCGCGGAGGCTGCCCGGCGCAGCGAGGGCACGAGTTGCGCCTTCATCAAGGAGTTGATGCGGCGTTTGGCGCAGGCGAGCCTCGCGCGCGACGGCGGTAACTCGATCGTTTCGGTCGACATCGACGAGGCGTTGGACGACATGCTGTTCTCCGGCGGCCGGCTCAATGCGCGGCTTCTGGGAGGCGCGCAGGCGATGGCAGCGGGGTGACACCCGCCACCATGGCGGTTCGCTCAGGTTCGTCTCACGGCGCGCAGGTGAAGCTCGACGCCTCGGTCACCGGGCCACTCTTGTAGTGCGGCCAGGCCGGCCAGCGGCACAGCGGCATCGCGCGCAATGTCGCAAACGACAGCGCCTCGACTTTTTGCTCGGTGACTTCGAGATCGCCGGGCGCCTTGCCGTTCTCGACCCAGTCGACCAGTGCACTCAGCATGTCGACATTGGCCGGCGCGCCGGAGCCGACATGGTCGACGCCGGGCGCGGTGTAGAGCCGCGCAAACTCCGCGGTTTCGGCCTTGCCGAGCTTGCGCTCGACACTCTCGAAATAGCGGATGCCCGCATAGGGGCTCTGCGCATAGTCTGACATGTGCTCGAGCATGATCAGCCGGCCGCCGCGGGCGCGGAAGCGGCCGAGATCGGGATCGGTCGAATCCATCAGGCTCGAGACCTCGAGCAGCCGCGCCTTGTGTTCCTCGGGGTTTGTAAGTGGTGACGTCGAGCTTGGGATCGCGTGCGAACACATATTGAATGCCGCCGGCGCCATAGATCCAGGCAATGCCGTTGCTGGGCGCAGGCGGCTGCGCGGGCGGCGCCGTGCCGAGCCACCACGCGATCCAACCACCGGTCGGGCCGATCGCCGGCGTGTCCTCGCCGGAGACGCCCCAGCCCGGATAGTCGTCAAGACCATTGGCGAGCGCGAACGGAAATTTGTAGGTCGCGTGCAGCGTGTTCACGGCCTTGATCTGCGCGTCGGTGAGGCACTGGTCGCCCGTCTTACCGCTGGCACAGCGCAGCGTCTCGACCTTGAACGCCGCCTTGCAAGCGACGGGATCCTGCACCAGCGCATCGTCGGAGCCATCGGTCTTGTCGCAAGCGGCCCGCACTGCGTCGGCCACGAGCTTCACCTGCGCCGGATTGATCCAGCCGTCGCCCATGGTCGCAAGGCCCGAACGTGTGCCGGCATGCTGGAGGCCGACCCAGTTGATGACGGGCACGCGGGCGAAAATGCCGTCGAAATCGTCGGGATAGCGCTGCGCCATGGTGAGGCCTTCGCGGCCGCCTTCCGACGAGCCCATGAAGTACATCTTTTCCGGCTTCTTGCCGTAAGCGCGCTCCATCAGCGTGACCGCAGCATCCCGCACCTTCTTGTAGGCGCGATGGGCGAAATTCTCGAAGGCCTCGTCGTTGAGCGCGAACAGCTGCGGCGGCTCGCCCGGCTTGGATTCATGGCCAGAGTCGGTGCCGTAGGTGACGAAGCCGCGCGCGAGCGGCGACGGCTTGTCGAAGGGATAGGCCGGCGGCAGCCCGAGGCCCGTAATCAGCACGCCGTTGAAGCCGCCGCCGCCATATTGCACGGAGCGCCCATTCCATTCGACGGGAAGGTTGACCTGGAATTTGATCGGCGGCGCCTTGGGATCGGCGGGATCGATATGGCCCAGCACCTTGCAGAAGGCCGGGTTCGCCGGCGTGATCCGCCCCGATGGCGTTGGTCCACGTTCGGTGACGGCGAGCTGGGATGGCGCCTGCAACGTCGCGGAATCGATCTTCACGGCGCCGGCGCCGCCGATGAGGCCATTGCAGACCGTGTCCGCGTCTTCCGCCAACGTCGCCGCCGATGCAGCATTCGCGCCCAGCGCGGCCGCGGTGGCCACGAGCAACACACACAGAATCGCACTCCTTCGCGTCATCGTTTCCACCCGGCTTGCTCTATTTTGTTGCGTTCGACAGCTGGCTGCATTGAATGCAACGTTCGAGCTTGCGTCAATCGCTTTGGCCGGCCTTCCGTCAAAACGATCCCAGCGCGCTGCCCAGGGCGATCACGGCCACCAGCGCCAGCAGCGATGTCACGATGCCGACCATCACGATGTCGAAATAGCTGTCGCGATGGGTCAGGCCGCAGATCGCGAGCAGGCTCACCACGGCACCATTGTGCGGCAGGATATCCAGTGTCCCTGAGCCGATGACCGCCACGCGATGCATCAGAGAAAGGTCAATGCCGGTGCGCGCAGCGAGCTCGACATAGGTCTGGCCGAGTGCGTCGAGCGCGATGGTCAGGCCACCGGACGCCGAACCGGTCAGCGCGGCCAGGATATTGGTCGCGACCGCGAGCGACACCAGCGGACCGCCTTCGATCGCGAGCACCCGATCGCGCACCGTTTCGAAAGCCGGCAACGCCGCGATGACCGCGCCGAATCCGACGAGGCTTGCAACGCTGAGTGCCGGCAGGACCGACGCATTGGCGCCTGCGTCCATGGTCTGCCGCAATGAGGGGAGCCGGGCCCAGTTCAGCGCGATGGTCGTGACGATGGCCGCGCCAAGCGCGACGCTGACTGACCACACGCCGGCGACCGCGGCCAGCGATGTTCCGCCGAAGCGTTCCTCGCTCAGATACGAGACATCGAGCCGCGGCAACACCAGCAGCGACATCACGAGATTGACGGCCACGACCACGATCAACGGCAGGATGGCGCTTAGCAGCGGCGACGGCTCGCCACTGCGATGCCCGTGTTGCATTTCCGCCGGATCGAACTCCCGCGCCGTCGTCGCGCGTTCACGCACGAGCTCGTCCGCGGCGGCGCGCTCAGTTGTATCTTCGACGTCCTTGCCATAGCCTTCTCCCGCACCGCGGGCCGCCGCTTCGGCGCGATGCAACCACCACAATCCCGCACCAAGCATGATCAAGGAGGCGACGATGCCGAGCCCGGGCGCGGCAAAAGGCGTCGTGCCGAAGAATGGCATTGGGATCGCATTCTGGATCGACGGCGTGCCCGGCAGCGCCGACATGGTGAAGGTCGACGTGCCCAGCACGATCGCGGCCGGAATCAGCCGGCGCGGAATCGCGGCCGCACGAAACAGCGACCGGGCCATGGGGACGATCACGAAGAACGCGACGAACAGGCTGACGCCGCCATAAGTGACCAGCGCGCCGGCCAGCACCACCGCGAGGATCACCCGGCGTTCGCCGAGACGTTTCGCCATGAAGGCGGCAACCGACCTGACCGCGCCGCTGTCGTCCATCAGCTTGCCGAAGACGGCGCCAAGCAGGAAGATCGGGAAGAATTGCGCCAGAAATCCCGCCGCATTCACCATGAAGATTTGGGTGAGGTTCGCAAGCAGCGGCTCGCCGCCGAACAGCGCCGCGACCAATGCCGCGAACGGCGCGAGCAACAGAACGCTCCAGCCGCGGAACGCAAACAGGACCAGCAGGCCGAGCCCGACGAGAATGCCGAGAAGACCCATGCCTCAGCACTCCGACAGGAGAACGTCGAGATCGGCAGTCGAGCGCTGGCCGATATCCTCGCCGTGCTCGTCGAGAAACGCCTGCGCCGCCTGACGTCCTTCGGCGCGCAGCATTGAGACGAACTCCCATTCGGCGTTGAGCTTGGACGATGCGCCGAACTTCGCCAGCATATCGCTCTTGACGCGGTGGGTCCGCATCTTCGCCCAGCGGGCGCCTTCGCCGCTGCCGGGGTCGGCCGCCTGGCGCAGCAGCGCGATCATGCGCAACTCCTTCATCAGCGGCGAATTGAACGAAATCTCGTTCAATCGGTTGAGAATTTCCGCAGCAGTCCGCGGCTCCTCGAGCGTTTCAGTCGGATTGATCTGCACCAGGATGGTGTCGTGCGCGTCACTTTCGCGAATGAGCGGGGTGATCGTCGGGTTGCCGGCGAAGCCGCCGTCCCAATAGGGCTCGCCGTCGATGTCGACCGCGCGGAACATGGTCGGCAGGCAGGCCGATGCCAGCAGCACGTCAGCCGTGATCTCGGCGTTGCGGAAGATGCGCCCGCGCCCTGTGCGCACGCGCGTCGCTGTGATGAACAATTTTATCGGCGAACGCGCGAGGCGCTCGAAATCGATGCTCTCGGCCAGCACCCTGCTTAGCGGATTATAACCGGTCGGATTGAGGTCGTAGGGCGACAGCACCCGCGACATCAAGTCGGTGAGGATGTAGGCCGGCGACGTATCGAGCGTCCAGCGGCCCATCAAACGGTCGAGCGGCGAGCGCTGGAGCGGGCTGAAGGCCGCGGCCTTCGAAACACGGCGCCAGTATTGTTCGAGCGCATCACGTGCACCCTCGGCGCCACCGGCTGTCCAGCCATCGGCCAGCACGGCCGCATTCATCGCGCCTGCGGAGGTTCCGGAGATCGCAGCGATGGTGAGCCACTTCTCCTCCAGCAGGCGGTCGAGGACGCCCCAGGTGAAGGCGCCGTGCGAACCGCCGCCTTGAAGCGCGAGATCAATCAGTACGGCGTCCCGTTCCATGGCGGTACTCACGCAACTGAAGCTCAAATTCGACGCGATTTGTAACACGCCGAGGATGACAACAGTTTAGAGAGCTTTGGCCGCGGCATGCAACCGGAACGTGACGGCGGCTTAGTGCTCGAATACCAGCCGCGCGCCGATCGTACCTTCCAGGCCGCGGATCTGCTGGAGCAGTGCGGCCGAATCCTGGCTGCCGAGATCGGCGTCGAGCACGACGTAGCCGAGATCGCCTGCGGTCTCCAGATATTGCGCGGCGATGTTGATGTCGCGCTGGAGGAACACCTCGTTCAGACGGCGCAACATGCCCGGCACGTTGCGATGAACATGGCTGAAGCGCACACCGGCGGGACGCAAGTGCAACTGCACCTCCGGGAAATTCACCGCGCCCATGGTCGAGCCGGTGATGAAATAGTCGACCAGTTTGCGCGCCACCTCGCCGCCGATGCGCTCCTGCGCCTCTTCGGTCGAGCCGCCGATATGCGGGGTGAGGATGACATTGCCGAGGCCCTGCATCGGGCTCTTGAAGCGATCCGAATTCGAGGACGGCTCGACCGGAAACACGTCAATGGCGGCACCCGCAAGGTGACCATCGCGCAGAGCACCCGCCAGCGCATCGAGATCGACCACGGTGCCGCGGCTATTGTTGATCAGGAACGAGCCGGGCTTCATCGCGCGCAGCTCCTTCTCGCCGATCATGCCGGCGGTCTCCGGCGTCTCCGGCACGTGCAGGCTGACCACATCGCTCTGCGCCAAAAGCTCTTCGAGCTTCTCGACCGGCTCGGTGTTGCCGTGACGGAGCTTGTCGGTGCGATCGAAGTAGATCACGCGCATGCCGATGGCCTCGGCCAGCGTCGAGAGCTGCGAGCCGATATTGCCGTAGCCGATGATGCCGAGCGTGCGGCCGCGCACCTCGCGGCTGCCGGTCGCCGATTTGTCCCAGCCGCCCTCATGCGCCGACACGGAGCGCGGGAAAATCCGCCGCAGCAGCATCACGATCTCGCCGATCACGAGCTCGGCGACGCTGCGGGTGTTGGAGAACGGCGCGTTGAACACGGGAATGCCGCGCTTGCGCGCGGCCAACAGGTCGACCTGATTGGTGCCGACGCTGAAGCAGCCGACCGCCAGGAGCTGGTCGGCGGCCCCCAGCACGTCGTCGGTGATCTGGGTGCGCGAGCGGATGCCGAGCAGCGTCACGCCCTTGAGCGCCTGCCGCAGCGCCTCGCCGTCGAGCGCCTTGGTCAGCCGCTCGACATTGGTGAAGCCCGCGCTCCTGAACAGGTCGACGGCGCTGTCATTGACGCCTTCGAGCAGCAGCGCCTTCGCGTTCCGCTCGGGGCCTTGGCCTGGGGCTGGCATAGTGTCTCCATGAATGGCGGCTTTGCCGCAGCTCATAGACCGCGGACGACGCGCAACACAATAGGGTTTGGATATGGGGAGAAGATGGCGCGGCGGTAGGCGCTCGCGATAGCAGCCCCGTCATCCTGAGGCCCGATCCCTGGGGCGCACTTGCGCACCAGGGTGAGCCTCGAAAGATGCACGGCCCGGATGCAGCGGGGCCGTCGCCCTTCGAGGCCTCCGCTGCGCTCCGGCACCTCAGGATGACGGTGATGGATTGGATGCGGGACGCCATTCCGGATTTCGCTTCGCTCCATCCGCGCCACGCACTACAAGCATACCAAACCGACCGGAAAGTCTGGCCCATGCGACCTGCCATCTTCTTCGACTGCGACGGCGTGCTGAATGAGGAGCCGGGCGGCCACGGCGTGCTCGGGCCGGATGACGTCCGGCTGATCCCGGGCGCAGGTGAGGCCGTACGGGCCGCGCGAGATGCAGGTTACCTCGCGATCATCGTCACCAACCGCGCCCAGGTGGCTAAGGGATTTGTCACGCTCGCAGGCCTCGAAGCGATCTTCGCGCGGATCCGCGAGTTGCTGGCGCAGGACGATGCCACCATCGATGCCATCTATTTCTGCCCACACCATCCCGAGCAGACGCCGGGCGGCGCTGCAAGATTCCAGATCGCCTGCGAATGCCGCAAGCCGGGAACGCTGCTGTTTCGCAGGGCGACCGCCGATTTTGGCATCGACCTCGGCCGTTCCGCCCTGATTGGCGACAGCCTGCGCGACATCGGTGCCGGGTGCGCCATGGGGCTCAGGGCCTATGGCGTGCACACCGGCTATGGCTGCCGCGACGTCGAGCGCTATCCGGATCAGGCGCCGCCAGTGCCCGACCGGATGTTTTCCGACGTCCGCGAGGCCGTCGCTTTCTGCGTGACCCATCGCGCCATTGCGGAACCCGGACAGGATGTCTGGGCAGAACGCAAAACTGATTCGGGTTAAAATCGACCATCATTTGTGCGGCGTGGCAAGGCCTGGCCCGACGGCTCCGTACAACTCCGGTGGATCAACGCGACCACTCTCAAATCACATAGAACCCGTGCGTTCCGTCGCGGCGGAGCTGGTCGACGAGGCCATATTCCCAGTCGAGATAGGCCTGCATCGCGCGCTCGGCGACGTCGGTGCCTTCATAGGGACGGCGGTAGCGGTGGGCCGGATCGGGCTTCGGCAGGACATACGGCGGGCCGACCTCGAGCGCGCCGTCATAGCCGCCTTCGCACACATAGACCTCCCAGCCCATCTGCGCGAGCCAGGAGGCCGTTATGTCGGCGCGCACGCCCTTGTCGTCGGTCAGGACAATGCGCGCGCCGCGCACCGGCGCGGCCATGTCGGTCTCCTGGACAAGCTGGCCGCCGGGATAGTGGCGGAAGCCCGGGAGATGACCGGCCGCATACTCCTCCGCGTCGCGCACGTCGAAGCGGTAGAGCGTGCGATCGGTCTGCGCGGCAAGCGCAGACATCTCGTTCGCGCCGATGTCGCGGACGCCGGCGTGATAGGCGACATCGCGGGCATTGGTCGCGCCGCCCTCGAACGGCCCGATCGCGCCGCGCCGGTCGGCACCATGATCGAGCGTGTGCCGCGCCAGCGTCCAGCCGATCGTGCCGTTGCGCAGCGCCCGCACCTTGTTGGGCACGCCGGCATTGATCAGCGACTGGGTGCCGATGATCGAGCGGGTGCGGCCGGCGCAATTAACGATGATCGTGGTGTCGGGATCTGGCGCGGCCAGCCCCGCTCGCAACACCAGCTCCGCGCCGGGCACGCTGACGGAGCCAGGGATGTTCATGATCGCATATTCGTCGAAGCGGCGGACATCGAGGATGGCGATGTTGGCCTTGTCCGCGATCAGCTTTGCGACCTCGTCGGCGCTGAACGAAGGCGTATGGCGGCGCGCCTCGACCAGCTCGCCGAACGCTTTTGAATAGGAATTGACGTCCTCGAACACTTCGTAACCCGCCATACGCCAGACCTTCAGTCCGCCATCGAGCGCGCGGACATCGGTGTAGCCGAGCGCGGCAAGGCGCTCGGCGCCGGCCGCGACCAGCCCCTCGCCGTCATCATAGAGCACGACCGGCACGTCCTTGCGCGGCAGCCTCACCTCGGCTTCGATCGCGATCCGGTCCACGGCCATGTTGGCCGCGAACAGCGGATGGCCGGTGGCGAAGGCTGCCTCGTATCTGAGATCGAGCAGCGCGATCTCCTCGCGCAGCAACAGTGCGCGGCGGATTTCGGCGGGGGTGACGGTCGAAAGCTTCATGACGTGGACCTTGAGAAGACGGCCACGAGCTTTTGAACCATTGTCGCGCTGTTGGCTAGCCATGCCAGGGAATACCGCGCAGACATTACGCTAATCACATTCGTAAGTGGCCTCGATCCGCGAAAAGTCGAGTTGCGCGAGAGCATCCCGGTCGATCCAGAAATGAAGCACGCACCCAATGTTGGAGTGCCAATCGAAGAATGCGAGATCACCTTGGATCTGGAGCAACAACATGTCCTCCAAATGCACCTCCGTCGCATCTTGCGGGCCGCTGCCGTACCCCAGCATCTGATGGAGGGCCGTGCTGAAATGGCGGCGTTGCCCGTCTTGCACGGTCGGCGTCTTCCAGCGATTCTGCCGCGCGAGATTCTCCAGGTAGCTGGGAGGGACGTCGTCGAGAGCATCGACATCCTGCGTCGCCATGCAACGGATCGTGTGGTTGATGGCGTTGCCTAGGTCGGCCGCGATTTTGTAGGTGTACGTGGACACCTGTTTGTCCATCCTCTCATAGGCCTGCTCGACATCGATCCACCAGGACCTGAAAGCCGCTTTAGTGTCCACATCAATGTCGTCCATTGGCGTCAGCGCCCGGCAGCGCTCAAGCCACCCGATTGCACCGGCGCGAAGGCGCTTCAACTCCAAGGCTGCTTCGTCTGTGAGCGGCTTGTAGTAAGATCCAGACGTCAGATCGCGCTGCACACGTGACAATACCGCCCGAACCACATGGGTGATCAGGAGCCAGTTGAACGGCCAATGCTCATCTTTCGCAAATTCGGCCGCTCCTCGAAACTGCAGCAGATCCCTTTCCTTCGGCTCACCCGGGCCTAACGCCTTACACAATTCCTCGATCATGAGCTCACCTCCGACAGTATCCTCTCGGAGAGTAAAAATCGCGGAAAAGCCGGAAGGAAAGTGGATATTTGAACTCGACCTTTGAATGGAAATCGAGAGTGGGATCGAGCCATTTGACCTGGGCATCACCGTCAGTGCCCACCAGCGGCATCAGATCTGGCGGTGGCGCCCGTTCAGGATACGCGCCACCATCTTTGGGACTATAGAGCACGCGGCAAGGTGGACGCCCTTCGCCAACGAAGACCGAGCTGCAGAAGAAATACAGCGTGCCTCGTTTCGGAAGCGGCGACCACTTGGCGCCAGGCACTTCGGCCAAGTCGATCTGAGCCACGAAGGTGAGCGCGACTCTCTCCAGCTCGACGTTCGCCCTGACCTCCGCCGTCGGCCACTCGAACTGCGGGGGTAGCCTGGGGAGGCCGCCGAAGAAACTTCGCGCCGGATGGGTCAGCGGCACGGGCAGATCGCTGCGCCTGACAAGTACTGCAGGCAGTGCGGACTCTTCGAGTTCGTCTCGTTCGGATCGCGCCATCAACCACCACGACTCTAGCGTGTACGGCTGGGATCGAACCATTTCGTGGACGGCCAGACAAGTGCTTCTTGTCCGTCGCGCGAGATACGGCTTCGCGTTGCAATCACCCGGGATGAGTTCAGCCCGTGGCCGCCACCTGCTTCTCGATGATGCTGGCGACCCGCACCGGGGTCTCCAGCATGGAATAATGGCCGGCATCATCGATGGTCTCGAACGTCACGCGTGGATAGGCGAGCGCAAAAGCATTCCGCAAGGGCTCGCCGCGATAGAAGAGGATGTCCAGCGCGCCGGTCACGACATGGAGAGGCGCAGCCAGCGCATGCGTGTCGCCGGTGATGGCCGAGGTCGTGAACATCGCCAAATAGCCACGCATGGCCTCGACCGTGCCGGCGCCGCGGGCGATGGCGAGCTTGCGGTGCAGCCAGCCGGTCCCATAGCGGCTGGAGGTGCGGGCCGTGATCGCGCGCGCGGCCGCATCGTCCTCGTCGATGACGGCATTGAGCGCCTTCAGCGCGGCCTCGTCGGCGCGGAAACCGGTGGGCGGCACCGGCGAGAACAGCGTCACGCTTTGAACCCGGCCAGACGCCTGAAGCGGGATTTTTTGCGCCACCAGGCCCGACATCGAATGTCCGATGAGATGGAAGCGGCCGATAGCGAGCTCATCCGCGGTGCGCAGCACGTCCGCGACGGCTTCGTCCAGCGTGTAGCTGCCGCTCACGCCGCGCGACCAGCCGTAGCCGCGCAAATCCATGAAGACGAGGGTGTGACGGGCGGGATCAAGATAGGGCAGCACCGGCTCCCAGTTGACGTGATCGCCGAGCCATTCGTGCAGCACCACGCAGACCACGGGGCCATTGCCGACGCGGCAATGGCCGAGCCGTCCGCCCGTCGCAAGTTGCGGTGCCGGCCAGGACGATAACGACGTCGATGGCGGCGCAGCGGCGCCTTGCGCAAACGCCGGCGTGGCAGCGATGGCGGCAGTGGCGGTCAATCCCAGGGCTTTCAGAACATTGCGGCGTTGCATGTGTTTCCCCCGCGCCTTCTGTCGCGACCGGCGCGCATGCCTGATAGCCCGAACTCCCCGCACGGGAGAAATTGATTTCTGCAATGGCTTCATTGATAAATCTCATTCTGACTGCCCGTCTCGCCGGAGTCGCGTCCGGCAGGCCCGTCCGGAGTTTTCCCATGCCGACGACCCTCGATATCGACACGCTGCGGTCCCTGCTCGCCATTGTCGAGTTGAAGAGCTTTTCACGCGCGGCGGCGCAATTGGGGCGGTCGCAATCCGCGATCAGCCTCCAGATCGCCCGGCTCGAAGGCGTGGTCGGCCATTCCCTGCTGGAGCGGGCGCGCGGCCGCGTGCTCGGCCCCACAGTGAAGGGCGTGGAGCTCGTCGCGCATGCGCGAGAGATCATCACGCTCAACGAGCGCGCGGTCGCAGCGATGCGCCGGCCGAAGTCGGATGAGCGGATCAGGCTCGGCATGCCTGCGGATTTTCTCGAGCGCGATTTCACGTCGGCTTTCGGCGAAATCCGCTCACGCTTCCCGAAGGCACGGCTATCGGTGCGCACCGACCTGTCGGCACGGCTCGCCGAGGACGTCGATTACGGCCGGCTCGATCTCGCCTTCTACAAGCGCGCGCCGTCGAACGCCGTTGATGCCGCGATCGCATTCGAGCCGATGGCGTGGTTCGGCAAGGTGGCCACGTCAAACCGATCCGACGATACCGTTCCGCTGGTGGCATTTGCGGACGGCTGCGCCTATCGCGACGAGGCACTGCGCGGCCTGCGCCTCGCCGGACGCGAATGGACGATTGCCTGCGAAGCGCGCAGCCTCTCCGCGCTGGTCGGTGCCGTCAAGGCCGGCCTCGGCTATGCGGCCCTGCCCATCATGCTGGGGATGC
Organism: Bradyrhizobium sp. F1.4.3; assembly: GCF_040548375.1. Lineage (NCBI taxonomy): Bacteria > Pseudomonadati > Pseudomonadota > Alphaproteobacteria > Hyphomicrobiales > Nitrobacteraceae > Bradyrhizobium > Bradyrhizobium sp. F1.4.3. The sequence continues at coordinate 51,626 of NZ_JBEPRN010000018.1, read as the reverse complement.
GCAAATCGCTGCGGCAAGCGGGCGATCTAGCGCACCTGCCGCAGCTCAATGCCGTCGAGCTCGCCCTTGGCATCGCCGAGGGCTGCGACCTGCCTTTCGCCCGTGCGATCGGCGGCATCATTGCCGAGCGTTGCGCGCTGGCGTGATGGTCGCAGCTTGCGGCGTGAGAGGTACAAGAACACGCCGGTGATCGCGAACAACGGCATCAAGGCCGCGGCGATCATGAAGGCAAGCTTGCCTGGCCAGCCCAGCGCCGCGCCGCGGTGGATGTCGAGCACACCCGCAATGGCCTTCTCGCCCAGCGTCTTGTCGGCATAGCGCTCTGCGGTGACCACCTGACCGGTGACGGCGTCGATGCGGAACTCGTCGCGCATGGATTCCAGTGTGGAGTCCTTCGGCCACGACCGGAACCGTATCACGGTGCCCGGGCCGGCCGGCAGCGTCAGCAGGGCCCGGGAGAAACGGCGGCCCTCTTCGTGCAGGAAGGTTGACCACGCCCGATCGAACCCGACCGGCTGAACCGGCTCGGGATGGCCAGGAGCGCGCGGCTGCTTCGGCTGCATCCGCGCAGCGGCCACCTGCGGGCGCGACAGCAGCCACGCGGCACCGTCCTTGTACCAGTCGAACGAGTACCAGAGCCCCGTCAGCGTCATCACCAGATAGATCGGCAGGACCCAGGTGCCGATGACGGCGTGCAGTGACCGGTGCAGGCCACGGCCGGTCAGCCCAAGATTCGGCTTCAGCCACATCTTCACGCTGCTGGTGCGGCGCGGCCAGCGCAGCACCAGGCCCGAGATCAGCATGACGATCAAGCCGAGCGCGGCAACGCCGGTGATCTGGCGCCCCCAGCCCTTGGCATCGCCGGGAACGAGCAGCCAGCGGTGCAGCCTGCGGACGGTTGCAAAGAATTCCTCGCCGCGAGGTGCGCCAAGCACGCTCCCGTCATAGGGATCGACATAGAGCGAGGACGGCCGCGCGCCCTGCTCGTCGCGAGCGAAGCGGACATGCACGGCCGCCGACGGATCGCTCGAAAGCGTCACGGCAGCGACCTTGCCGAGATCAGGCACAGCCTTCAGGCGCGCGACCAGCTCGTCCGGCATCAGCGCCGGCGTCGTTCGCGGCATGACCTGCATGATCCCGGCATTCAGATGGTCGACGATCTCATCCTCAAAACTCATGATCGTTCCCGTGAGGGCGATCAGAGCAAGCAGCAGCGCGAGCACGAGGCCCGCAATGGAATGGAGCTGAAGCAGGGCCGCCTTGATCTTGTGCCCCAGCCTACTCATCGAAGCCGACTCTCTTGATGAGCGCGGTCGCGGCCTGCTGATGCACGGCAATCCGATCGATCGGCATCGCGTCGGGAGTGAATAAACCAATCTCGGTGAGGATCTGAGCCCGCTCTGCCATGGCCAGTACGGGATATTCGAGCTCAGCGGCGGCAATGATCCGTTGCGCGGCCGGCGTGACAAGGAACTCGAGGAATTTTTGCGCGGCAGCTGGATGCGGCGCGTGCTTGGCGATGGCCGCTCCGGTGAGGTTTACATGTGTGCCGCCGCCCTGAAATGTGGTCGGAACCGCCTTGACCGCCGCCGCCCAGGCGCGCCAGTCGGCGCCCTCCCGTCCGTCACGCAATTGCGCCAGCGCCACGGTGTTGCCGATGCCGATCTCGCACGTCCCTTGCGCGATCTCGCGGATCACGTCGTTGTCCTTGCCGGCTGGCTTGTGAGCGAGATTGGCTTTCAGGCCGGTGAGCCAGGCCTCCGTCGCAGCCTCGCCGTGATGCGCGAGATAGGTCGCGACCAGGGCGACGTTGTTCTGATGTAAGCCTGCACGTATGCAGAGCTTGCCGCGCCATCTGGGATCGGCGAGGTCTTCATAGTCGATCGCGGCGAGCGCGCTGTCCTTGCGCGCAAATACGACGCGCGGGCGGATAGCGAGCGCGAACCATTGCGCGCTGCCGCTGCGCAGATTTGCCGGCACGGCCTGTTCGATGCGCGCTGACGAAAGCGCCTGCGTCAGGCCTCGGGCGGAGAGCTGAGTCGTCTTGTCGAACCCGATTGTCAGCAGGACGTCGGCGGGCGACGACGTGCCTTCCGAGGAGAGTCGCTTGACGAGACTGTCCTCGACGAAGACCACGTTCACCTTGACGCCGCTGGCCTCCGTGAAAGCCGCAACAGCAGGCTCGACCAGAGCCGCCTCCCTGGTCGAATAGAGCGTGAGCTCCTCGGCGGAACTCACACCTGTGGCAACAAGGCAGGCAGACGCCAGCGCGATGAGGACCGAGATGGCCTTGTGCCGCGCCGCCATCGCTAGAACTTCACCGTCGCCGACAGCGAGAAGCGTCGGGCATCGCCGATCGCGACGGCCAAGGCGCTCCCGGTGGTGGACGTATAGTAGACCTTGTCGAACAGGTTCTTGATGTTGAACTGATAGGTCACCGGCAGGTTGTCGATTTTGGTATCGTAGGTCGCAAAGACGTCTGCGACGGTGTACGCCGGCATGAAGAACGTGTTGGCGGAGTCGCCCGGCCGGTCGCCGACGTAGTGCGCGCCGCCGCCGAGCCGCAGGCGTCCGGGCAGCCGGTCACCGAAATCGTAGACGAGATAGAGCGAAGCCGTGTTCATCGCGGCGTTCAGCAGCTTGGCGTTGCCGACAACGGGATCGTTGATCAAGCGTGCGTCGGTATAGCCATAACTTCCGATCATGCTCCATTGATCGGTCAGCCTGCCGGTCACGTCCAATTCGACGCCGCGTGACCGGGCCGCGCCGGACGTGCGCCCCGTCGACTTGCCGTTGCCGAGATCATCCAGCACCAGCACGTTCTTCTTCTCGATGTCGTAAAGCGCCAACGTGCCCGAGAGCCGCTTGTTGAGATCGAACTTCAGGCCGGTCTCCCACTGCGTCCCCTCTTCGGGCGCGATGGTGGAGTCGACGACGAAACCGCTGGTGAACGCCGCGATGGTCGAGGTCGGCTTCAGCGACTGCGTATAGCTCACGTAATACGAGAGCTGATCGTTCAGCTTGAAGATGACACCGCCAAGCGGCAGCACCTTGTCGCCCGCCAGATTGGTGTTGGTGACAAAGACAGGCCGACCTTTTCCCGCGAGCTGCTCGTATTCCATCCAGCGCACGCCGCCGACCACGGACAGCCAGTTGGTCAGATGGAATGTGTCCTGGGCGAAGAAGCCGCGGGTGCCTAGCTTGTCGGTCTGCTCGCTGTCGGTTGCCGAAATGGTCGTGCCCGGCTGCGAGACCAGTCCGTAGACAGGGTTGTAGAAATTAAAGCTCGGGGTCGCCTGGCGAATCAGGTCGCGGCGATCGATCGTGCGATACAACGCCTCGCCTCCGAACAGGATCTCGTTGCGGAAGCCGCCGACCCAGACGTCACCCTGCAGATAAGAGGTGCCATAACTGGCGTTACTCAGCGAGTTCTGGGTGCCGTCGTTGCTGCGGGTCTCGACGCCGGTCGTGGTGTTGACGCCGGTGATGCGGAGCTGATTGGCGCTATAGCTCTCGGTGTTGTAGCTGTAGGCCGCCGTGACCTTCCAATTGTCGCTGAGCTTCTGCTCGACCGAGCCCTGGATCAGGTCCGAGGTGCCCCACATGTTGTTGAAGGGCTCGTCCAGCCGGCGCGTCGCCGGGATCGCCAGCGGCGCGCCGTTGACGAAGGCGGTGCCGCTAGATGAATTCGCGGTGCTCATAGGTGAGCTGGACCGTTGTGGTCTCGCCGTACCAGGCGAGCGACGGGTTCACCAGCATTTCCCTGTGGCGGCCGAAATTGCGCCAATAATCCTCGCTGACGCCGTAGCCGATGAAGCGATAGGCGAGACCGCCGTTGCCGATCGGACCGGTGATGTCGAGCGTGCCGTCGGCGCCGCTGCGGTTGTTCGCGAAGGTCGAGCCGAGCAGCGTGACCGAGCCGTGCTGGTAGAGCTCCGGACGCTTGCTGATGGTGTTGACGATGCCGCCGGGATCCATGATGCCGTAGAGCAGCGAAGCCGGTCCCTTCAGCACCTCGACGCTCTCGACCGCGGCGTTCAGGCTGCGGCCCTGCACCAGCGGCATGCCATTGCGCATGATCGAGCCGTCGCGGTTGTCGCCGAAGCCGCGGCGGATCACCGCGTCCTGGGTGCCGGCGAGCGTGTTGGTCTGAGTGATCCCGCTGATGTTGACCAGCGCGTCGTCGATGTTGCGCGGCAACTGGTCCTTCAGGACCTGCTCGGGCACGACGTTGACCGCCTGCGAGGTGTCGAGCGGCGAGGCGCCGCTGCGCAGCGTGGTCGCGCTCGGCATCGCACGATAGCCGAGCTTTGCGGCCTGTTGCGCGGCGGCTTCAGCCGCGGCGCGTTCCGACGGCGTCGGAGTTGCAGGTGTGGCGGCATTCCGGCTGCGCTGACGTGCGGCCGCTTGTGTGCGTCGTTGAGACTGCTCCGACGCGCGCGCCGGTTTCGGTCGCTGCATCGGCGCATCGACCGTCACCGGCGGCAGCGCCGATTGTGCCTGCGCGGTCGTCGTGTTGGAGGGGCATTCGGCGAGCAGCACAGCCGCGCCGATCAGGAGACCCGCACGGCTCTTGCCGGCGCGATTTCGATGACCGCTGACGCGCTGGCCATCCACAGAGGCACGCACTTTCGATTCACTTCCAGGTCAGAGACAGCATTGAAGCTGGCGCCTCTAGCAGCCGCGGTGAACGAAGAGAACATGGCGACGACTTGAATCGCTCTAGTGTTGAATCGTTCTAAGAGCAGTCGCGATCGCATGACGATGCGCGGATTCCGGGTTGCGGTGCTTTCTTGAGCATGAATCGGCGCGTCGCAATTCGAAGACGCGTGAAAATGAGCACGCCTGCATATCGGCGATGCTGACCGCGCGTCATCGACGACGCGAGATCTTCACCAAGCGGGCGGCAACGCGACGCCGTGTCGCACAATCACCCCGGGCCCCATGAACTCGCACAACTTCTCCATGTCGTCATCGGGCAGCCAGTGGCTCCCTGCTCACGTCATTTTGTACAGCTCAGCTGTGCAGATAATCTTTGCAGTCTATCTTCATATATGGCATTGACCCAGCATGATCAATTCGTCGGACCAACGCCCGTCCGCGCGCGCCGGCGCGCTCGCCGAAGACCTCCGTTCGCTGGTCGGAAAGCTGAAGCGGCGGCTTCGCGAGCAGGCAGGCCCGAATGACCTGACGCCGTCCCAGGTATCCATCCTGCTGCGTCTGGAAAAGGACGGCCCTGCGACGGTGTCGAGCCTGGCGCGATCGGAAAAGATGCGACCGCAATCGATGAGCACCGCGGTCGCCGGACTTCAGGCCGCAAGCCTGGTCAGTGGCGCCCCCGATCCGGAAGACGGCCGTCAAACCATTCTGTCGCTGACAAAGGCGTGCCGCGACTGGATCCGGGTCGGTCGCGCCGCGCGGCAGGATTGGCTCTCGCGCACAATTTCTACACGGCTTTCATTGCGGGAACAGGATGAACTGGCCGCCGCCGTCGCTTTGCTCAAGCGGCTTGTCGACGATTGACGCGGCCTCGCCGCATCCGTCGACGGAAGATTCGGCTGCCGGAAGGACACGATCATGGCTCTCACGACGCTCGACCCGATCACGGCCCTCATTGTCGTCGACCTGCAACGCGGCATCGTCGGCTCACCTTTCGTCGATTCCATCGGCGACGTCGTGGGGCGCTGCTGCACGCTTGCCGCTGCGTTTCGGCGGCATCGCCTGCCGGTCGTGCTGGTCAACGTCGATGGCGGAGCGCCGGGTCGCACCGAGCGGCCGCGTGCTGGCGGTCCGTTCCCCGACGGATGGACCGCTCTCATTCCAGAACTTGATCAACAGCCCGGCGATATCGCCGTCACCAAGCGGACATGGGGCGCATTCGCCAGCACCGATCTCGAAAGCCGGCTGCGATCGCGCGGCGTCACGCAGGTCGTCATCGCCGGCGTCGCCACCGGCACCGGCGTCGAGTCCACCGCACGCCAGGCCTACGAGGCGGGCTTCAATGTCACCCTTGCCACCGACGCGATGACCGATTCGCGTTCCGAGGCTCACGACTACAGCATCGCAAACATCTTTCCGCGGCTCGGCGAGAGCGGCTCGACGCAGGCGATCATCGAATTGCTGTCAACACGGAGCGCGCAGGCATGAACTGGCTTCAATTGGTTTCCTATTTCTTCGGCGGCGCTTTTCTGGCGAACGCCATTCCGCATCTCGTCAGCGGCCTGCGCGGAGAGCCGTTCCAGAGCCCGTTCGCGCAACCGCGAGGGCAAGGGCTATCCTCGTCGACGGTCAACGTGCTCTGGGGCTTCTTCAACATCATCGTCGGATATCTCCTCGTCTGTCGTGTCGGGGAGTTTGACCTGATGGACACGCGCGATGTCGCCGCGCTCGGACTCGGTGCCCTGCTCCTCAGCCTCTTTTGCGCGCGACACTTCGGCCGGTTTCACGGCGGCAACGCGCCGACAGGCTCGTGAGCGTGCCTGCCGCGGGCACGTTTCGCTCACTGCGGAACTTCAACTACCGTGTCTGGGCTGCCGGCGCGCTGGTGTCCAATACCGGGACGTGGATGCAGCGTGCCGCCCAGGACTGGCTCGTTCTCACCGAGCTCACACGGCACAATGCGTCGGCCGTGGGCGCGGTGATGGCGCTCCAGTTCGGACCACAGCTCCTGCTAATGCCATGGACGGGTTTTGCGGCCGATCACTTCAATCAACGACGACTTCTGATCGCGACACAGGCGACGATGGGCGTGTTGGCGCTGGTCCTCGGCCTTCTCACCGTCACCGGGTTGGTTCAGCTCTGGCACGTCTACGTGTTCGCCTTCCTGTTCGGCTGTGCCGCGGCCTTTGACGCTCCGGTGCGCCAGACATTCGTGGCCGAGCTCGTCGGCGACGGCGACCTCTCCAACGCGATCGCGCTGAACTCGACGTCCTTCAACGCCGCGCGGATGATCGGGCCCGCGATCGCTGGGATCGTCATCGCTTCGATCGGCACCGGATGGGCTTTCCTGATCAACGCCGCATCCTTCATCGCGGTGCTTGGCTCACTCTCCTTGCTGCGCGCCTCGGAGCTTCGCCCGAACGCACGAGCCTACCGGGCCAAGGGCGGCATGACGGAGGGTTTTCGCTATGTGTGGTCGCGTGCGGATCTCAGGGCGATCATGATCATGCTGTTCCTGATTGGCACGTTTGGGCTGAACCTCCCGATCTTCATCTCGACCATGGCCGTCACCGTCTTCCACACCGATGCGCGCGGCTTTGGCCTGCTGTCGTCGACGATGGCGGTCGGCACGATCTCGGGCGCGCTGCTGGCCGCAGGGCGTGCCCAGCCGCGGTTCGTCTCGCTGCTGCTGGGCGCTGCAATTTTTGGCGCCGGGTGCACGCTGGCCGCGCTTGCGCCGAGCTACTGGCTGTTCGCCGGCGCGCTTGTCGTGATCGGCGTCGCGGCCCTGACGGTCACCAATACGTCGAACAGCCTGATGCAACTCTCAACCGAACCGAAGATGAGGGGACGCGTCATGGCGTTGCGCCTCGGCGTCGCGCTTGGCGGCACGCCCATCGGCGCGCCGATCGTCGGATGGGTGGCGGACAATCTGGGCCCGCGCTGGGCACTTGGCGTCGGCGCGGCGTCAGGCTTTGCGGCAGCGCTCGTGGCGATCCGCGCGATGTCAGCACGCGTCTCACGCGACTGCCGCGAATGAAAAGCGGTCTTATGCGATGGCGGGGCTGGTCAGTTCGTCCAGCTTCGACTTGAACGCAGCACCATCGGACAACGCACGCAACGGCGGACGCACGCGCAGCCAGCTTGCATCGCCGGTCTGTGCCGCGAGGATGGCCTTGAGCGTCGGGAGGAAGGATGGTGTCTTCAGTACGACGTCGACCGCGGCCTGCATGCGCGCTTCGACATCCTTGCCGTCGATCATCGCCTTGACGAGCTCCGGCGCGATGTTGGCCATGCCGCAGATGGTGCCGGCTCCGCCGGCGGCGATCGCGCGGGCGATGTCGGCCTCATTGCCGACGGTGATGGCGAGTTCGGGTGCCGCGGCGCGGAACGCCTGGAACTGCTTGAAGTCGCCACTGGAGTCCTTCAGGCCCGCGACCAGCTTGCCGTAGCGCTTGCGCAAGCTCGCGGCGACCGTAGTCGGGATCGCAACTCCCGAGACCTGCGGGATGTGATAGAGCGAGGCGCGCAGGCGATCGTCGCTGACGCCGTCGAAGATCGCGGCGAAGGCATCCTCGATGCCGGCGGGCGTGACGTTGCGATCGAAGTAAGGCGGCAGCAACAGCACGTGGCGCAGGCCAAGGCCGAGCACCGCGCGCGTCAGGGCGACGCTGTCGCTGATGGCGGGAAAGCCGCCGCCGATGCCAATGCGCTCCGCGGCGACGCCGGCCTTGAGCAAGGCTTCGACGGTCGCGACGCGTTCGGCAACATTGAAGGAAGTCCCCTCGCCGGTGGTGCCGAACAGCACGACGCCGTCGACGCCTTTGCCGAAGAGCTGCTTGGCATGCGCGGCGAGCCTGGTGGAATCCACGCTGCCGTCCGACGCCAGCGGCGTTGCCGACGCCACCCAGAACCCGCGAATTGCCTCCGTCATAGCACCACCCATCGCTGCGCCTTCGGAATAAGCCCCTGATCTATAACGATCTTCAAGGCTCACTGAAGTCTTGTTTTTGCTTTACTTTTTATCTTGTACCTTACATACAAGGAAGAAGCAATTCCCTCGCCACGATGGCGCGCAATGTGCGTCCAGCCAGATCTGCAAGAGGTCTCACATGGATATGGTGACCCCCGCGGGACATCCCGACCAACTGCTCGGTGGCCTGCGCGAAAAGCTCGGGGCGACCGCCGTGCTGACCGGCACCGAGGTGCCCGCGCGCAATGGCAATGACTGGAGCGCGAGCCTGCCGCAAACGCCGCTGGCGGTGATCCGTCCGCTCGACGCGCAGGGCGTTGCGGACGCGATCACCACCTGCCGGCAGGCCCGACTGCCGTTCGTGCCGCAGGGCGGATTGACCGGACTGTGCCGCGGCGCCTCACCCGAGCCGGGCTGGGTCGCGATTTCGCTCGAGCGCATGACCGGCATCGAGGAGATCGATCGTGCCTCGGCGACGATGACGGTGAAGGCCGGCACGCCACTGGAAACGATTCAGAAGGCCGCAGATGAGGCCGGCTTCTTCTTTCCGCTCGATCTCGGCTCGCGCGGTTCGTGCGCGATCGGCGGCAACCTCTCCACCAATGCCGGCGGCAATCGCGTAATCCGCTACGGCATGACGCGCGAACTGGTGCTCGGCTTGGAGGTGGTGCTGCCGGACGGCACCATCATCACCAATCTTAACAAGCTGATGAAGAACAATGCGGGCTACGATTTGAAGCATCTCTTCATCGGCTCGGAAGGCACGCTTGGCATCATTACCCGCGTGGTGCTGAAGCTGTTTCCGAAGCCCCGCTCGACCATGGCTGCGCTCTGCGCGCTGAAGGATTATGCCGCGGTGATCGCGCTGCTGGATGCGGCGCGAAGCGGACTCGGCCCGCTGCTGTCCGCGTTCGAGGTGATGTGGCCGGACTATTGGGACGTGATCACATCGCGCGCGGGCGTGAAGCCGCCGGTCGCCGCGGGCCACGGTCTCTACGTGCTGGTGGAAGCGCAGGGCACCGACGAGGGCCTCGATGCGCCGCGCTTCCAGAGCTGGCTCGAAGAATTGATGGAGCGCGGGCTGCTCGTCGATGCCGCCGTGGCGCAATCGCTGGCGCAGACGCAAGCGTTCTGGCGAGTGCGCGACATCTGCGCCGAATTCGGCCAGGTGCTGGGGCCGCACATCTCCTACGACATCGGCCTTGCGGTGGCGCGGATGGACGAATTCGTCACCCGCTGCAAGGCCACGCTCGCCGACGGCATCAAGGGATGCGAGAGCGTGTATTACGGCCATATCGGCGATGGTAATTTGCACCTCGTCTCATGGGTCACCGGCCTTTCCGTCGAGCAACAGCCGAAAGAAGAGATGGACGCGATCATCTATAGTCTCGTCCGCGAGATGGGTGGAAGCGTCTCCGCCGAGCACGGCATCGGCACGCTGAAGAAGAAGTGGCTGGGCCATGCCCGCAGCGAAGCCGAGATCGCGCTGATGCGAACGTTGAAGGCCGCGCTCGATCCCGATCACCTGCTCAATCCCGGCAAGGTGATCTGACCAGGAGAGCGCATGAGATCGCTAAGGCTCGATACGCCGAAATCGCTGTCGCAGCGGGTGATGCAGCGGCTGCGCCAGGCCATCATCGACGGCGAGTTCGCACTGGGCGCTGCGATCTCCGAGGAAATGGTGGCAAATTCCTTCGGCGTCAGCCGCACGCCGGTGCGCGAGGCGTTGGGACAATTGCAGGCCCAGGGCCTCGTGGTGATCAGGCCGCAGGTCGGCAGCTTCGTCTTCACGCCGAGCGCCGGGGACATCCATGCGCTCTGCACCTTCAGGATCGCGCTCGAACCAAAGGCCGCCGAGCTCGCCTTTCGCCACGATCGAGACGGCGCTGTCGCGACGATGAGCGATGCAATCGCGGCGATGGAGCCGGCGGTCGCAGCACGAGACAACATCGCCTACGGCCGCGCCGACGCCGCCTTTCACGAAGCATTGTTCGCGCATTGCGGCAACCGCTACCTCGTCGAATCCTACCAGCTGGTCTCGGGCCGCGTCGCTGCGCTCCGCACCAACCTGACCTCGCCGATCGACGTGCGGACCCGCACTTCCTTCGAGGAGCATCGCAAGCTGCTCGACCTGTTCGCCCGCGGCGAATTTGCTGATTTCGAAAAACTGATGACGACGCACATCACCAATTCGGGCGTGGTCTATGCCAAAGCCTTGAAAGTTGAGGCCGTGAAGGTGGATTGAGCGCGGCTACCGTCCGCCGTTCGGTTCAGGTCTATCCAGAAAATCCAGCGCGGTGTTGATCTGCTCGAGCTGGTGCTCGATCTTGTCGCGTTCCTCGACCGTCTGCGCCATCTCGAGCTGTTCCACCAGCTTCTGCTTCCGCGCCAGCAAATTCTCTATGACCGTACTCACAAGTCCCCCATCGTCCGAGGCGAGCATCTAGGCAGAAATCCGGTTGTGGGTAACGAGCATCGAGATTGTGAAGGCGCATGCGAGCCGAGTTCGCGTCGATCCCATTGGTCAGAATGTTCGCGGAGGCAATTGGTTCCTGCGGCTGAACCACGGCGCATGCCGAAACTATTTGCGCAGGCTGGCCCAGACCCCGCCAAGGATCAGCAGGCCGCCGAAAAAGTGGATCAGCTTCGGCGGCTCGCCGAGGATGGCGAACGACAGCAGGGCACTGGCGACCGGTCCGATGTAGAGCACGAGCGACGTCCGCACCGAGCCGAACTTGCCGCCAAGCCAGGCAAAGCCGGCATAGGCGAGCAGGCCTGGAACGATCCCGGCGAAAAGATAGGCGGCGAGCGCTTTCGTGCTGAAAACCTGGGCCGGCATGGTCCACATCTCCAGAAGCGCCTGCGGCAGCGAGAACACGGCGCCTGCTCCCGCGAACAGGCTCATGCGCGCAAGCAGGGACGCGCGCGGCGCGGCGCGCGATTGCAGCAGGGTGTAGCCGGACCAGCCGAGCATCGCGATCACGACCAAGCCGTCGCCCGCTGCCGTCTCCAGCTGTATCAGCGTCTCCGGATGGCCGCCGGAGATGATGAGCAGCGCGCCGGCAAGGGCAAGCGCCGTGCCGAGCCATTGCAGCGGACCGACGTGCTCCATGCCGAGCGCCGCGGAGATCAAGAGCACGGTGATCGGCGACAGCGCCATGATCAGCGCGATGTGGATCGCCGTCGTCGACACGCCCGCGATATAGACCGGGCCGCCGCAGAGAAACATCCCCATGAAGCCAGCGGCGAGGATCGGCCAGATGTTTCTCCCGAGCGGCACGCGGCCGGCCCGGATCTCTGCAAGCGCGATCGGCGCAAGCCCGATGGCAACGATGCTCCAGCGGAAGAAGGCGAGCGCAAAGGGCGGCACTGAGCCGGCAAGCCCGCGCGCCAGAATCTGATTGGAGGCCTGCGCGGTCGCCACCAGGATGAAGCCGATCAGCGCAATCGCGCCGAGCCAGGCGTCAGTGGACGGCGCTGCGCCGACGGCCGCGCCATCGCCGCCCTCTGTTGTTCCCTTGCCCATGAAGCAACCGAATACCCCATGCGCACTGCGGCGAGAACCCAAAAGACGAGGTGGCTATGGGCATATGCGACGATTGCAAGACTCAATGCGTCGAGACGACGCCAGCAAGCGACGCTGCCCGCACGGCCGGCTAGCCTGTCAGGGGAACCGCAATCGGCGAAAGCGGCACAGCGATCGGTTGTATTCGCCGCCCCGGAGTCCTATGCCTGTGCGCCATGGACACCCAAATCACCGCCGAAAAGCCCCTGATGGCCCAGGCCCGGCCGCGCAAGCCGGCGCCGTTCCTGCCGATGAGCCGCGCCGAAATGAATGCGCTCGGTTGGGACGCCTGCGACGTCGTGCTGGTGACCGGCGATGCCTATGTCGACCATCCAAGTTTCGGCATGGCCATCATCGGCCGGCTGCTCGAGGCGCAAGGATTCCGGGTCGGCATCATCTCCCAGCCGGACTGGCATTCGGCCGAGCCGTTCAAAGCGCTCGGTAAGCCAAAAGTGTTCTTCGGCGTCACCGGCGGCAACATGGACTCGATGGTGAACCGCTACACCGCGGACCGCCGCCTGCGCCATGACGACGCCTACACGGCGGGCGGCGAAGGCGGCAAGCGGCCGGACCGCTGCACCGTCGTCTACGCGCAGCGCTGCCGCGAGGCGTTCAAGGACGTGCCGATCGTGCTCGGCGGCATCGAGGCCTCGCTGCGCCGGATCGCCCATTACGACTACTGGTCCGACAAGGTGCGCCGCTCGGTGCTGGCCGACGCCAAGGCCGACCTGCTGCTCTACGGCAATGCCGAGCGCGCCGTCGTCGAAGTCGCCAACCGCCTTGCTGCGGGCGAGGCACCGCGCGAGCTCAATGACATCAGGGGCGTCGCGCTGTTCCGCCGCGTCCCCGAGAACTATGCAGAGCTGCACGCCGACGATCTCGATTCCGCCGACGAGGGCGCAACGCGACAAAAGGGCGCGACCGTGATCCGGCTGCCGGCGCTGGAGCAGGTCGAGCAGGACCGCGAGGCCTATGCGCGCGCCTCACGTGTGCTGCATCGGGAGAGCAATCCCGGCAATGCGCGGCCGCTGGTGCAGCGTCACGGCGACCGCGACCTCTGGCTCAACCCGCCGCCGATCCCGCTGACCAGCGACGAGATGGACGCGGTCTACGACCTGCCCTATGCGCGCGCCCCGCATCCGTCCTACGGCGAAGCCAAGATTCCCGCCTGGGACATGATCAAGTTTTCGGTGACGATCATGCGCGGCTGCTTTGGCGGCTGCACCTTCTGCTCGATCACCGAGCACGAAGGCCGCATCATCCAGAACCGCTCGGAAGGCTCGATCCTGCGCGAGATCGAGAAGATCCGCGACAAGACGCCGGGCTTCACCGGCGTGATCTCCGACATCGGCGGCCCCACCGCCAACATGTACCGGATGGCGTGCAAGGATCCCAAGGTCGAGGCGGCGTGCCGGCGGCCGTCCTGCGTCTTCCCCGAGATCTGCCCGAACCTCAACACCTCGCATGACGATTTGATCCGGCTCTATCGCAAGGTGCGCGAGACCAAGGGCATCAAGAAGGTGATGGTCGCCTCCGGCGTACGCTACGACCTCGCGGTCGAGAGCCCCGAATACATCAAGGAGCTCGTCACCCATCATGTCGGCGGCTATTTGAAGATCGCGCCCGAACATACCGAGCGCGGCCCGCTCGACAAGATGATGAAGCCGGGCATCGGCGCCTACAACCAGTTCAAGCGGATGTTCGATGCCGCAGCCGAACAGGCCGGCAAGAAATACTATCTGATCCCCTATTTCATCGCGGCGCATCCGGGCACGACCGATGAGGACATGATGAACCTCGCGCTCTGGCTCAAGAAGAACCGCTATCGCGCCGATCAAGTGCAGACCTTCCTGCCCTCGCCGATGGCGACCGCAACCGCGATGTACCACACCGGCGTCAATCCGCTGCGCGGCGTGCGGCGCGGCGGCAGCGACAAGGTCGAGGCGATCAAGGGGCTTCGTCAACGAAGGCTGCACAAGGCCTTCCTGCGCTATCACGACCCCGACAATTGGCCGGTGCTGCGCGAGGCGCTGAAGGAGATGGGCCGCGCCGATCTGATCGGCTCCCGCCCCGACCAGCTCGTGCCCGCCCACCAGCCCCCCGGCACCGGCAAGGCCGCCGGCACGCGGCGACCGGTGCGTCCCGGCGACAAGACGCAGCGCTTTACGACCAAGGGCTTGCGGGTGATGAAGTAGCGGGCGAGAGCTGGATGAGGTCCGGTTCGGCCTGATGCTTTCGTACCCCCAAAACAAAAATGTCGAAAACAACCCCATGCACAGTAGCCGGCGGTAGCGGGATCAATGGCTTAGGCGCTTTGCGAAGACGTTGACCCGTCGGGCAAAACAGGCGCAGGATGGCATCATCGGGCGTATGGGATTTTTCTGGCCAGACTTTCCGTTTTGCCTAAACCGGCCACACCACCCGTCGCGCGACTCCTTCCAGATCCAGCTAGTCGGCAAGCCGGGCGAGCGGGCTAGCGTCTGCCTTCTGTTCACCCAGCACCTGGCCCTGCGCCATGCGCTGGCGGATCATTGCGACAACCGGGCCCACCTGTTCGAAAGCCCGATCATGCGCGTCATCGCCGGCGACGGCCAGCTTCGTCAGGTCGTAGACGTTGATCCGGTCGCGATCGAGCTCGCTCCGATACGGCTCCTGGGTCGGATCGATATCGCCCAGGCGAGCGACGTCTCCCCATATCGTCTTCGACAGCGACAGCGCTCCGTCGTCGCGCGAGACGAACAGGGAGATTGGGGGTCGTGCGCTTCCCATCCTGTTCAATTGCGATCGGAAGACATCGACGTCGACGTCGGGAGCCACCAGCATCACATTCATCAGCTTGCTGCGTCTCGACGCGACAAGCGGGCCGCGGATCGCACGCGTGCGTAGCGCTTCCAGCGCGATCCAATTGCCCATCGAGTGAGCCAGAAGATAGACTTCGCTGACGGCGGGGGAGCTATCAAGCGAACTCAGCAGGCTGTCGAGCGCGTCCCGCGAAAAGTTGGCGCTTTCGCGATCATACGTATAGGCGCGCAGCCGGAGCTCGCCCCGTGAAGGCCAGGTGAAAAGCACAGGAACGACCGGCACCTTCGAATCGTGAACGATCTGCGCGAAGCGATAGACCGCATCGTCGAAGCGATTGTTGAAGCCATGGACGAACACGAGCACCTTGTTGCGACCGGACTGCTTCACGGCCGATGCGACCGACGCAGCGAAGCGCGTTCTGTCGAGATAATCCGCCGAGACGGTCGTGAAATCGCGCTGGGGATCACCAGGCAGGCTTGCAGGCCATTGCACTTCACCGATCTTCCGCGAAGCATCGGGCGGTATCGATACGGTCACTTCGGCAAACGACAGCTCGTCGGAACGCTCGCCGCTGAACATCTCGCCCGGATCGACGTCGGATCGCTTGCGATTGGTGACGACATAGATCGGGACATTTGTGTTTCCCGGAGCGACCTGCGCCGTTGGAACGAGAACGCCCTGCGACGGACGCCCGGCGCAACCGCCAAGGACTGCGGCGATCGACAAGGCGAACCAGACCGACGGGGCAATGATGCGACTTGTCCAAGTCACCGGCAAACACTCACAACTCGACGCACGCGCGTGAACATCCCATCATACAAGGTCGCTCAGGCGCCCCGGGTATCGATCAGCCTACACTGGCCAGGCGGCCCTGAATGTCGCGCTTTGGCAACACCCAAGGCCGATAATTGCCGGACCTTACAGGCTAAGGTTGAGAGAAATGGTTAAGGACCATCGCGGCACACACTGATGCGAGAATGCGAGACGAAGCGCACGCCGAATCCATGCGTCGTGATGGTCGCGCGACCTCGGCTCTCAGTGGCAGAATTTTACGGAACCAAAGAACGGCGCAACGCATTCCCCGGTGGGGCGTGCAAAGGAGAGTACAAATGCGGCCGACCAAAGCTCTGTTAGCCCTCGGCTTCGCTGCTGCAGCAGCAACCGCCCTTCCCGACGCGGCGGACGCACGCCGCATGGGCGGCGGCGCTCATTTCCACGGTGGTGGAGCGCAATTCCACGGAGGTGGTGTCAGGCATGGCTGGCACGGCGGGGGCACACGATGGGCGGGCGGAGGGCGCTACTATCGTGGCGGGTACTACCGCGGGGGCTATGGATGGGGAGCCGCAGCGGCCGGCGTTGCAACCGGCGCAGCGCTCGGCGCCGCCGCAGCCTATGGTTCATCGTGCTATCAGACCCAGAACGTGTGGAACGGCTCCACCTACGTTCGGCAGACCGTCAACGTGTGCTAATCGGCAAATAAGCGGCGCCCCGGTTGGGCCGGGGCGTTCCGCGTCACGATGCAAGCCGGCGGCCCTTGCTTTCACTAATCAAGCGATTTCGGATCAAGCGATTTCGCCAGACTTTCAAGGTTCTGCGGCCGGACGTGGATCAAGCCATGTCGGGGATCATCGATATCGGCGATCAATAGAAATGCGATCGAAACGACAAATGGTAGAACCACAGCTACCGCACTCAAGACGTTGCGGCTTCGCAATTGATAACCGAATAGAACATTGGAACACAGCGCAATGGTCGCGAGGAGGTACCACGCCGCGGCCGGAATTCGATTCCAGTATGCCGCCTGGCTATAACCCTGAGAATTGAGTACGTCGTTCATGCCCGAGATCGTCAACGCTGTGACTGGATTCGGTTGCATAAGCGCTGGCCCGCGGACCGCCTTCCAAAGCTCGGCTTGCAGTTGGCTCGTTCGCACGCCTAGCTCTGCTCGTCTAGCTGCGTCGCTCTCATCATAGAACTGTATCCGTTTGTCCAGATATTCCCTCAGGAGCTTGCGGACAATGTCGGCATCCGTCACCGGTAGAAGATCGGCGCGCACCAATTCGGTCCCGATCGCGTTGGCTTCGGCTTCCTCGAGGTTCTTGCGCTGATCGTAGCGACTGGTGGCCATCGAAAAGCTGAAGCCGATGATCAGCCCGAGGAGAGTTAGCGTGGCCGCAAGGACCACGCCGAGATCTTCGTACCGCTGCTCGCCGGCCCCCGCGCTGCGCCCACGCAGCCATGACCCCACCCCGACAGCGAGCCACAATGCCGCGAAAATTGTCGCGAACAACAGCAGAGGATAGTGCGACAGAGATTCCATGGCCCCACCAGCTCAATCCGGAACCGGATGCTATCCCATTTTTTTCGGCAGAGAGAAAGGGTTTGATGAGCGCGATGGACCCGTCCGACAATGCGCTGCGCCGAGCGCGTTTCTCCTCCGGCTCCCCTGTGTTGCAGCGGCGTCGATCACGTCACAGGCTTTTGACGTGTTTGGAGAAGATGCGGACCCGCTGGCCGTTCGGTTTGCCCTGCTGCTCGAAAGCGTTTGACGCAACGCGCTCGACCGCTTCGCGCAGGCGCCCGAACTGAGCCTCCCTCTCGCCGGGCCGCGTGCTCTTCGTCCCGTCGAGGTCGTCCAGCGCGGTACTGCTGATCTCGAAGTCAACAATTCGCGCGCCGTACGTCATCGTGAATACGAATGCCATCCGCTCTGCGTCATACCCCAGAGCCCGGCCGCGCATCAGCAGCACCGTGCCTCCTTCGGGAGGCATCGCAGGTGGACGCGGCAATTGTCAGCCTACCGCTTCGCCGAGTTCGCACAGCGACACCTCCGCCAAGCGGCTCGCCTGCAAAGCAAAATCTTCGAATGCCGCTACTGCGTCGGTCATGTTGTGACAGCCGTGGCTATCTCGCGACGAATGAAAGCGAAGGTCAAACAGCTCCATCCAAAACAAGGGAGCCTCGGGTGAACCGGCTCCCAACGTTTCGAACATGCTGATCTCGCAGTCCCCAACCCGTTCGAGTGCAACGGTCCGCGTGCCATGGGCGACATGGGGAATTCCGAGCAATTTTCCGTAACCTCGCAATATCTTCAAGGTTACAGGCGCGTCGCCGTCACAGCTGGACATCAAGGCCTTCGGACTTTGGGGAGGGGGCCGCCCTTGAGGGCGCAAGTCCGATCTAAGTCACGCGACACCCGGTTTCTTGTTATCGTAAGCCAATCATTTGATTTTTCATGCCATGATCGCGATCTGCGAGCCCAAGGACTCAAGGCCGCAGCGGCAATGACGAAAGGGTTGGGTGTGCCTTCTGCCCGTTCGCCGCGTCTGCAAGCAATGCCCAGTGCGACCGGCGGAATCGCCCGCTTGGTATGGGCGCGCCTGCGGGAAGCCGGCATTCAGGCCGACAATTTGCTGTCCAAGGTCGGATTGACCCTCGCGCAGATCAAGGACCGCAAGGCGCGTCTCAACGTTGAAAGCCAGATCAAATTTCTGGAGCTTGGTGCCGAGGCCCTGCAAGACGACGCCCTTGGGTTCCACCTGGCATTGGACTTCGACCTCCGGGAAATTGGCCTGCTCTACTACGTCGCGGCGTCCTCCGGGACAATCGCCGAAGCCTTGTCAAAGGCCGAGCGCTATTGCCGGCTCGTCAATGAGGGGATTTCGCTGCGCTTTTCCGCGAAGGAAATGGCGATCATGCTGCGATATGTCGGTGTGGAGCGCCGATCAGATCGACACCAGATCGAATTCTGGCTGACCGCGATCATTCGAATCAACCGCGTCCTGACAAATCGCCGCCTGGTGCCGAGCCGGGTCAAAGTAGCCCATCACCGTCGAACGACGCCCGCGGAGGTCAGGTCGTTCCTGGGTTGCGAAGTCGAGTTCGGGTCCGATGTCGACGAGATCGTTCTCGCTCGATCCGTCGGGCCGATGCCGGTCGAGAGCGCCGACCACCATTTGAACGATCTGTTGGTGACATTCTGCGAGGAGGCGCTCGCACACCGGAAGCCTGGCGGAGTGCCGCTCAGATCGAGCATCGAGAACGCGATCGCGCCACTGCTTCCCCACCGCGAGGCACGGGCCGAGGAGATTGCTCGCCGGCTGGGCATGAGCCACCGCACGTTGGCGCGACGCCTCGCATCGGAGGGACTGACCTTCACGGGCATTCTCGATGAGTTGAAGATCGATCTCGCCAAGAGCTATCTGAAGAAGGCCGAATTGCCGATTTCGCAAACCGCCTGGCTGCTCGGCTACGGCGAAGTCAGCGCATTCACCCACGCCTTCAAGCGCTGGACCGGAATGACGCCAAGACAATGGCGTGCCGAAGGCAATCCCGAACGCGCCAACGACGTCAACGATAGGCCCCATCGCGCAAAGGGCGCACAGGCCAGGTCGTCCCGGCGGTAACACCGGAGTGTCCCGCTGGTGACCAAATTTGCTTCAGAGCAGCCCATCGCAAACCGGCCCGATCGTCCCTAGATTGCCCTCATGAAAAAGATCGGATTCCTCTCCTTCGGGCATTGGACGCCCTCGCCGCAGTCGCAGACCCGCTCGGCCGGTGACACGCTGCTGCAATCCATCGAGCTTGCCGTCGCGGCGGAAGAGCTCGGCGCGGACGGCGCCTATTTCCGCGTCCATCACTTCGCGCGCCAGCTCGCCTCGCCCTTTCCGCTGCTCGCGGCCGTCGGCGCCAGAACCAGCAAGATCGAGATCGGCACGGCCGTCATCGACATGCGTTACGAAAACCCGCTCTACATGGCGGAGGACGCGAGTGCCGCCGATCTCATCGCCGGCGGGCGGCTGCAGCTCGGCATCAGCCGCGGCTCGCCCGAGCAGGTGATCGACGGCTGGCGCTATTTTGGCTACCAGCCGGCCGAGGGCGAGAGCGACGCCGACATGGGCCGGCGTCACGCAGAGGTCTTGCTCGATATCCTTCGCGGCGAGGGTTTTGCAAAACCCAATCCGCAGCCGATGTTTCCAAATCCCCCGGGGCTGCTGCGCCTCGAGCCCCATTCTGAGGGCCTGCGTGGACGGATCTGGTGGGGTGCCGGCTCGAACGCGACTGCCGTGTGGGCCGCAAAGCACGGCATGAACCTGCAAAGCTCGACGCTCAAGAACGACGAGACCGGCGAGGCCTTCCATGTGCAGCAGGCCGCGCAAATCCGAGCCTATCGCGCCGCGTGGAAGGAAGCCGGCCACACCCGTCAGCCGCGCGTGTCCGTCAGCCGCAGCATCTTCGCGCTGATCGACGATCGCGATCGCGCCTATTTCGGCGGAGAGCGCGGAGGCGAAGACCAGATCGGCTTCATCGACCCGCGAACGCGGGCGATCTTCGGCCGCTCCTATGCCGCCGAGCCGGATGTGCTGATCGAGCAGCTCCGGCAGGACGAGGCGATCGCGGAGGCGGATACACTTCTGCTCACCGTGCCCAACCAGTTGGGCGTGGCTTATTGCGCACATTCGATCGAGGCGATTTTGACCCACGTGGCGCCGGCGCTTGGGTGGCGATGACGACGGACGGCGGGCGCGATCTTGCGCAGCTCTGACCTCACCCCGACGCCTCGGCCGGCCCTGACATCGTCACACGGTTCTTGACGCTGGGACGCTGCTGCATCCGGGCGTACCAGGCTTTGAGAGCTTCGCACTGCGCCGGGAGCGGCAGCTTCAAAAGATCCGCAAAGATCAGGCCGCCGATCACGGTGATGTCGGCCATCGAGAAGGCCTCGCCGGCGACGAATGGCTGCTTCTTCAGAATGCCGTTGAAGTAGTGCATCCCCCTCAAGGCCTTGTCGCGCTGGCGCAAGCCCCACTCGGCGTTCTGATAGATCTCGACCTCGGGCCCGAGGCCCGGCGTCGCGTGGTGGAAGTAGACACTGATTGGATCGAGCAGCTCCAGCTCGGCGCGTTTGCTCATCATGTGAATGACGCCCTTGTCGCGCGGCGTGCGGCCGGTGAGCGTGGGAGCGCCGTCGAGCGCGTCGAGATATTCGGTGATCGCGGTGCATTCGCCGACGAAGGTGACGTCCTCGAGCTCAAGCACCGGCAGCGTGCCGGAGTAGTTCTTGGCGAGGAATTCGGGTTTTTTGTGCTCGCCTTTCCAAAGGTTGACCGAGACGAATTCGACGCGCGGCCGCAGATTCTTCTCGGCCAGCGCAATGCGGACGCGCGCAGGGTAAGGGCCGGTGGGCCAGTCATAGATCTTCATCATCGGCATTTTCCTTCTCTACCTGCCACTTGGTAGATAGGATAGCCTTTGAATTCCGGAGGTCAAAGCCTATCTGTCACTTGGTAGATAACAAAGCGGTGAGGCGGCGACATGAGTTCCAGCGCGCGGGAAGCCATCCTGGCAGCCGCCAGACGAACCGCACAGGCGCATGGCTATGGCGGGCTGAACTTCCGCGATCTCGCCGCTGAAGTCGGCATCAAGGCGGCCAGCATCCACTATCATTTCCCGAGCAAGGCCGATCTCGGCGCCGCGGTCGCAAGGCGCTATTGGGAAGACACGGCGGCGGCTCTCGACGCCATGTTGGCCGAAACGCCCGATCCCATCCGCTGCCTGCATCGCTACCCCGACATTTTCCGCAAGGCGCTCGCGAACGATAATCGCATCTGCCTGTGCAGCTTCATGGCGGCCGAGCATGACGACCTGCCGGACGCGGTGGAAAAGGAAGTGCAGGCCTTTGCCGACGTGAATGTCGCCTGGCTGAGCAAAGTTTTGTCTGCAGCGGCGCTGGCCGGTCCCGAGGAGAGCGAACCGCGGGCGCGCGCGATCTTCGCCGCCATCGCCGGCGCCCAGCTGATGGCGCGGAGCCGCTCGGATATCTCGCTGTATGATGCCTTAATCGACAGCTACCGCACGGCCGGTCTGCTGCCGGCATGATGGATGACGTGCATCTCGTGCGGGAACCGGCCCGCTTGTTGCAATCTTTGCGATGCAGGCTGCCGGCGGGTAATCTTCTCAAATGATTCTCGACTGACAAAGGGTGCGGATGCCGCAGCCGTCATCGGCGCGGTCATGTCTGGCGGGAACAATTTTGGTGCCGACGATGATTTCGGCGTCGTCTGGGGAGGACAATTTGCGGGAACGCGAATGCGAATGTAAGTTCGGCTAGCGTCAGCCGAAATGCATCACCATACGACTTTTCACGATCCCGTTCTGGTCGCGCTATCGATTTTGATCGCGGCACTCGCTTCCTATACTGCGTTGGACTTGGCGACCCGGATGCGAGCTGCTTCGGGGAGGACTCGCCGATCCTGGCTCGTAGCCGCTGCGATTGCCATGGGCGGTGGCATCTGGTCCATGCATTTTGTCGGCATGCTGGCCTTCAACCTGCCCGGAATCGAGATCTCATACGATCCATTCCTGACCCTCCTTTCGCTTGTCATTCCTATTGTCGTCGCCGCTGCCGCCTTCGCCGTTGTCGGACGACGCCCGCAGGCGCTCCTTGCATCGGGCTTCGCGATGGGACTTGGTATCGCCGGCATGCACTATACCGGCATGGCCGCAATGCGAATGGCGGCCTTCATGGAGTACGATCCCCGGTGGGTCGTGCTCTCGATCGCGATCGCGATCAGCGCCTCGGTCGTGGCGCTCTGGCTCGCTTTTCGCAACACCAGCGCGGTCCAGCGGCTGTTCGCGGGATTGGTGATGGGCCTTGCGATCTCCGGCATGCACTACGCCGCGATGGAAGGCGCCATGTTCCTGCCGACGAGCCCCATGGCAGGGCAGGCGGGACATCTCGGCGTCGGTCAGGCGCCGCTCGCCTTCCTTCTCGCCGGCATCACCATTGGGATCCTGAGCATCGGGATCGCCGCTGCCGTCTATGACAGGGCATCCGCGGAGCGCGCCCAACGCGAGGCCAACGCACTGAGGCGCAGCGAAGAACGCTTTCGGCTGCTTGTGGAGGGGATCGTCGACCACGCGATCTTCATGCTCGATCCGGATGGGCGCGTGGGTAACTGGAATCTCGGCGCGCGCCGGCTGATGGGTTACCGCGATGACATCGTAGGAACGAGCTACACGATCTTTCATACCGAGGAAGATTGTGCGGCCGGGGCGCCCGCGCGCGCGCTCGTTGAAGCTGAGCGGGAAGGAAAGTCCGCAATCGAAGGCTGGCGTGTGCGCAAGGACGGCAGCCGCTTCTGGGCGGAGGCAACGATCGTCGCGGTACGGAACGAAAGCGGCGCAATCGCCGGCTTTGCCAATATCGTGCGCGACGTCAGCGAAAGGAGACGGGCGCAGGAAGCACTGGATCGGGCGCGCGAAGCACTGATGATGTCGCAGAAGATGGAGACCATCGGCCAGCTTACCGGCGGCGTGGCCCACGATTTCAACAACCTGCTCGCGGCCGTTCTCGGCAGCCTTGAGCTTTTGAAGAAGCGCCTGCCGTCGGGCGATCCGAGGATCCAGCGCCTGGTGGACAACGCGATGCAAGGCGCGCAGCGGGGCGCTTCCCTGACCCAGCGTATGCTTGCTTTCGCGCGCAAACAGGACCTCAGGCCGGCTGTCGTCGATGTCCGCGAGTTGGTGCATGGCATGGCGTCACTGTTGAAATTCGAGGCCGGAATTCGTGTCGAGACGTTGTTTCCGATGGACCTGCCGAAGGTCAAGGTCGACGCGAACCAGCTCGAACTGGCTGTCCTCAACCTGGCGGTCAACGCGCGTGATGCGATGCCGGACGGTGGCCTGATCACCATCGCCGCTCGCGAAGAGCGGGATGGCGGCCTTCCGACGAGCGGCTATGTTGCGCTCTCGGTGAGCGACACGGGCTGCGGCATGGACAATGAGACCCTCAAGCACGCTCAGGAGCCGTTCTTTACGACCAAGGGCGTCGGCAAAGGCACCGGGCTCGGTCTGTCAATGGTCCACGGACTTGCCGAGCAGTCTGGCGGCAGGCTCGTATTGAAGAGCCGTCCTGGAGAGGGCACGACAGCCGACATCTGGCTGCCGATAGCCGAAGAGACCGCGGTGCCAGACCTGCGCGCGGAGGCTCCGGCACCCGTACCTCGGGCCAGCCGGCAGCTTGCCGTGCTTGTCGTCGACGACGATCTCCTGGTGCTTGAGAACACGGCCGTGATGCTGGAGGATCTCGGGCATACGGTGATCGAGGCGCGCTCGGGCGAGGAGGCGCTGGATTTGCTCCGCCGCACTGGTACCGTCGACCTGGTTGTTACCGACTATGCCATGCCCGGCATGACTGGACTGCAGCTTGCGAGCGCTGTCGCTGCGGAGCGCCCCGGGACGGTGATCCTCCTGAGCTCGGGATACGCGGACCTTCCCAGCGACGCGCGATCCAGCCTGCCGCGTTTATCAAAGCCTTTCGACCAGGCTGCGCTTGCGAAGGCCGTCGAGGCGGCGATGCACGAAGAAGAGCCAACCGGATCTATCGTCGCGTTTCGGCCGAAGAGCGCGTGAATGCCGAATGATGAATGGCGCGCCACGGTCGACGAAGATGGGCACTATTGTATCGCTGTAGCGCTATGATGCCGCATCCGGCCACGCGCCACAACCGTGCACTGGCCGATGCTCACGCCGCGCTGAATTGACAGCCTTGCGACGCTCGACGACACTACGAGGAGCGCGCCAGACAGGGCGCCTCCCGCCCGCGGCAAGGGAAAATTCCCACCTGTTCTATCTCGAAGAGCGTGCCCAGCACCTTCTTTCAGCCTGATATCAGCGGGTCACAGGCGCTACGAAAGGAGGTCGCCATGACCACGCCGAAGGTTTTGCCCGCTCGTCCATCTTTGGGATCCCTGCGCAAGCAAGCAAAGAAGCTCGCGCGCGACGTCGCCGCCGGTGACGTTGGCGCCGTCGCGCGTGCACTCGCGCAGTTATCCAGTGTCGATGCGGTGCTGACGCAGCGTAACGCACAACTCGTGATCGCGCGGGAATACGGCTATGCCGGCTGGCAAGACCTGACCGCAGAGGTGAGCAAACGGCTCGGCCAGGGATTGGATTGGGCGGTGACGCAGGCTCGAGGCGTCATCCACGACAACGACGTCGAGCATTTGAGACAGCTGTTGGCTGAATACCCTGCGCTGCTTTCCCGGCAGGACGACGGCGGCCTGCTCGCCATGGCCACGTTCGCCTACGGGGACGCAGGCGACGCGGAAAGAGAACAATGGTTCACCCGCGGGGCATGCGCCGAGCTTTTGATCGATGCCGGCGCAGTTGTCACGAGCGACGTACTTGAGGGTCTCCTCCTGTCCCGCGCCTGGGGGCTGCTGCAGCTGTTTCAGCGACACGGCCTGCTGCCGCGCGCGCTCAGGTTTCTTGCCGCGCTCGGTGATATCGACGCGGTTCGCGGCGAACTTGCCGAGAGCCCGCACGATCTCGCAACCGTCAACGAAGCCTTCGTGCGCGCCTGCAGCTTCAAGCATGAGGACGTCGCATCCGTCCTGCTGGAGCGATCGATCGCGCTCGATCCCGAACTCGGCAAACAGGTGGACGAAAGCCCCGGCCGTCGCGCGTTCATCGCCTATTTCATCGAGCACAGGCCTTCCCACGCGATCAACGCGGGACCGTGGAAGGCGTTCGTCATCGAACGGATCACCCGCACGATCCACAATGACGATCCGGCGGCGTTCGTAGACCAGCTGCAGCGTGCGCCGTGGCTGCTAGGCGCCGACTGGGTGGACTTTCAGTCCCGCCTCATCGAGATCGCAACGCTGAACGATCGCGGTAAATTCATCGCCGCCTTTCTCGACCTTGATGCCGCCATCCTGCGGCACCGGCCGCCGCCGCCATCACAAGCCATCGAGTTCGCGTTCGTTTACAAGCATACTCACCTCGTGCCATTGCTCACGCGCATCTGGCCGATTCCGGACGATCTGCCGCATGCGGCAGGCATGGGCAATCTCGCGCGGGTCAGGCAATGGTTCGACGAATCCGGCGCGCCCGTGGACGATCTTCACAGCCATTATCCAGCCAACGACCCGCGCGCACGCAGGCATCTCGACTGGAATTCGCCCACGACGCAGCAGGTGCTCGACGTCGCGCTTGCTTTCGCAGTAACCAACGATCACTTCGACGTAGCGGACTTCCTGCTCGCGCGCGGCGCCGACATCAACACCAGCTGGGGCTCCCACGAGCCGGCGAGCCTGCTGCACCACTTGATCTCCAACGGGACTTACGAATCGATGCAATTCGTCATCGACCGCGGCATCGACATGACCATCAAGGACTATCGGTGGGACGCCACGGCCGAAGGTTGGGCATACAATGCCAACAAAGATCTGAAGATGGCCCAGTGGCTCGCGGATGCGGAGCGAGAGCGTGGAAATAACAAGCGGGTGGGCGAACCGCCTCCGCCGTGAAGCTCGAGTGCGTGCCACGGCGTCCGGGTCGTTTGCAAGGACTGTCAGCAGCACGGCATCACAACCCGTCGCCGCGGACGATCGACGGCAAACGCCTCTTGACCGGTGAAGATTGGATGATCGACGTGTTGGTCATCGCATAGGAGATCACGTGGTCGATCAGCTTCTCCAGAGCCTCGACAGATGGGACATGGGCTCGTGCGATGAAGCAGTCTTCGCCGGTAATTCGATCGCACTCCACGATCTCAGGCAGTCCTCGCAAGATGTCCGCGACTTTCTGCAGTTGGCCAGGAATAGGCCTTATGCGCAACCAAGCCGCGATTGGCAGGCCCAAGGCCTTCGGATTGATCGTGAGAGTGTAGCCCTCGATCACGCCGACTTCCTCCAGGCGCTTGATCCTCTCGGACACGCTCGGCGGCGATAGGCCCACTGAACGCGCCAGGTCGGCGATGCTGATCCGCGCGTCGTCGACTAGGGCACCCAGGATCTCGGCATCGGTTGCGTCGAGATCACCATTTTTATATCGAAGCCGTTTCACGTTATTTGCCTCCGATAAATCGACAAACGACCCTGTATAGCATTTCAAATGCTGTACAGAAAGGCTTCTGCTCCTCTCATACTTGGATGAGAGGAGCCGCATGCCGCGCCCCAGCCTGACGTTCACCAAGATCGCTCATTCCGCTCCACCGCACGTCTGGTTCGGCGTGAGCGCAATATTCCACTATCTAGGTCCATCCTTCGCCGTCCTGCTTTTCCCGGCGGTCGGCGTCCTTGGCGTCGCGTGGATGCGGGTTGCATCCGCCGCGGCGATCTTTGCGCCGTGGACCAGGCCGTGGAGGACCATCAAGGAGGCCGACCCGCGAACGCGATTTTTGCTCATCGGCCTCGGCGCCTGTCTTGCGATAATGAACACGTCGTTCTATCTGGCGCTCGATCGGCTGCCCATGAGCCTTGTTGCGGCAATGGAGTTCGTTGGGACGATAGGCGTTGCGTTGTACGGACTCCGAACGGCTCGCAATTTTACAGCGCTCGCGCTCGCCGTGCTCGGCGTGTTTCTCCTGATCGGCGTGAAATGGTCAACCGACCCGCTTGGGCTATTCTGGGCGTCTCTGAATGGCGCACTGTTCGTCGGCTATATCGTGCTGGGACACAAGATATCCGAAGGCGGCGCGAGCGGCGGCGTCGAGCGGCTTGGAGCGGCGATGGCAATGGCGTTCTTCGTCATCATGCCGATTGGGTTCGTCCAAGCAGCACAGGCCTTCACGATTCCTGTGCTGGTCCTCGCGGGTGTCGCCGTCGGTGCCTGCTCATCCGTCATACCTTATGTGTGCGATCAATTGGCGATGTCCCGCCTGCCGCGAGCGAGTTTCGCCCTGATGCTCGCGCTGCTGCCGGCGATGGCCACCCTGATCGGCGTCATGGTTCTGGCACAAATCCCCAGCGGGCAAGACATGATCGGTGTGCTGCTCGTTATGTCCGGGATCGCAATCCACAAGCCCACCGTGCCGGAAGCCCCAATTCAGAAGGCGGAATCCACGGCGCCGTGAGATGTGTGTTGCCGATCGGCCTGCACGGAAGAGTAGCAAATGATGGCGCGGGATCGGGAGCCAAAGGTCGCTACTGCGCACTTTGATTTACACTGGCGCACCACGGCCGATGAAGATGGGCACTATTGCTTCGCCGTGGCGCTATGATGCAACGTTCAATTTTGCTCGACTGCTGCCCAGGGCGTACGTGAGCCGCCGATGCTGCTATGATGATCACCCGGATTTTGGATGGGGCCAGCGCCTACTTCCGTTGAACGCGCTGACCGGACATGGCTGCATTAACCTTGCGACAGGACGGGAAGGAGGCGCCGTGCCGAAGACGATCGCGGTATTGGGCTCTGCCCTCTTCTTTGCGGTTGCGCCCAGCTCGGTGGCGGGGCTCGTTCCCTGGTGGATTACGCGTTGGGAGTTTCGGCCGCCCTTCTTCGATCTCGACGCGACGCGCGCCGTCGGGATCCTGTTGATCGTCGCCGGTCTACCCGGGCTTGTCGACTCGTTTGCACGCTTTGCGCTGCAAGGATTGGGCACGCCGGCGCCGATCGCACCGACGCAGAACCTCGTGGTGACGGGTCTCTATCGCTACGTGCGCAATCCTATTTACGTTGCCCTTGTCGCCGTCATTCTAGGCCAAGCGGCCTTGTTCGGCGACCAGCGCCTTCTTGCGTACGGTGTGTTGGTGTGGATCGCCTTCCACGCGTTTGTCGTGGGGTACGAGGAGCCGGCGCTCGTTCGTAGGTTCGGAACGGAGTACGAGGATTTCCGGGCCAACGTCCCGCGCTGGATTCCGCGGATCACGCCCTGGCGAGCCGCACGACGCCGGAATCATTCGTGACTCGGGCGCCGCCGCGGGAAGGGCGTGGTGGCGTGCCCTGTCGTGAAATGGCGCGCCACGGCCGATGAAGATGGGCACTACTGCTTCGCCGTGGCGCTATGATGCCCCACCCCACCGCGCGTTCAAATTGGTAAATCCACGACGGCACGCGATCTTGCGCTACCCCACATAGGCGGCTGTCTTCCGGATCTCGCGGGGTGGTCCGGTCACCCTTCGGTAGCGGCCTTTCGATCAATCTCGGAATCGACGTGATGAGCTAAATCCGGAGGGCCGCAGTTCCTTGTGAGACAGTCTTTACGGCACCAATTCAGGCTCACGCGGCGAGAGTACTTATTGGCGATATCTGGTCGCTAGAGGAATATGTTCCAGATCGCGACGCCTGCATCGCTCAGATGCCCGTCGGCATCGAATTCCAAGTCTACGATCCAGTGTTTGTACCCGAGGACGTTGGGGGTCATCGCTTGACAATCGACGAAGTCTTTTCTCGTCCGACCGTTGTTCGGGATGTTCGTTAAGCCGCGAGCCTCTATGAAGCGTTGGCGCAGCCGCGTGTCTGTGATTGGCTCGGCGATAGTCTGACAGCCAAGTCCTTCCCGGCGGAGCACTGCGACAGCCGCTTCCCTATCCGTTCCCAGCGGTACTATCTCCAATAACACTCGGCGTGCAGGTGCGGAATTATTCGTACTGTCCTTTTGTCCGGCGCGCATTTCGCCAAGCAGGCGATTTTCTCGATAGAAACTCTCAACTTGAGCGGTCTTGTACCAAGACCAGAGCCACAGCGATGCGAACAGTACGACCGGAACAGCCGTTACCGCCAGGCAGACAATAAGCGCGATTTTGCCGAATTTCCGCACGAGGCCCCAGTTACAGCCAGCTGGTTAGATCTGGCAGCGCCACTTCAATGCGCGGCGCACGAGCAACAGCGCCGCGATAACGGTTGCCAAGGTGATAAGGTAGGCACCTTAGCATATGAGTTCTTAAGGGGGCTAATCAGTTGTCTAAAAGGCAATGCATCAGTGCTCCAAAGTCGCTCAGATCGCGTCTGTTGTTGGAACGGTGAAGGAGACCGCCGGCCCGCCGGCCGATAAGGACGGCAAGATAAAGGCGACGGTGTCGCTCGGGGCCGTCGGGTGTCGTAAGTGTCTGTTTGCACATTGTTTTGAATGGCACTGTAACGGCACCGTGCAAGAGGCCTCGGTGCCGCTTCAACGAAAAAGACGTTTGGAATCAATATCCCGACCGCCACCCATTCGCAGCGTAGCGTTTTGCCGCGCGTGTTCGGCATGACGTCCGGCCATGATCGCATGGGAGGCCGCTGCCGGACCAACGGTGCGCCGTCAAGGCTCGCGCTGCGCGCGACCGGCTCCGCCGGCTTGCGGCCTTGACGGCACTCCGCTGGCCCAGCTCTTTGCTGCCATGCGATCATGGCTGGCTGTGAGCGATTGCGCTCAAGCTGCCGACGAAGTGCAAGTTCGCGGCGCTGTAGCGTGACGTGGCGTGGACTTCGGCTGTTCAGTGGATCGGCCAAGCTTGCCACAGTGGCGCCATGGCTTCCTCGCAAAAATCGCAGCCACGGCATGCGCCGGGCAACGCGCAATTCGACGATCTCTATGACTATGTGGCCGCGCCCGCTCGTCCTGGCCGTCGACGGGCGAAGCGCGATAGGATGACATTGACGGTGACGGATGACTGGCCGGAAGACGTGCCGGCGACCGAGGCCGAGATCGCCGTGTTCGAGGCGTGGTTTGGCGAGTTGTTCGACGAGCTATTTGGAGACGGCTGAGGGGGACATCACCATGACGGCGACGGTTCGGGCGGCTCTCTATCTCCGAGTCTCGACGGGGCGGCAAGCCGACAACGATCTCTCCATTCCGGATCAGCGCCGCCAGGCAAAGGCCTATTGCGCGTCGCGCGGCTGGGAGATCGTCGCCGACTACGTCGAGCCGGGCGCCTCCGCCACCGACGATCGGCGGCCCGAGTTCCAGCGCATGATCGACGCGGCGACAGTCAAGCCAGCGGCGTTCGACGTGATCCTGGTCCACAGCTTCAGCCGCTTCTTCCGCGATCAGTTCCAGCTTGAGTTTTATGTCCGCCGGCTTGCCAAGAACGGCGTGCGTCTGATGTCGATCACCCAGGAGCTCGGCGACGATCCGATGAGCAACATGATCCGCCAGATCATGGCGCTGTTCGACGAATACCAGTCCAAGGAGAATGCCAAGCATACACTACGGGCGATGAAGGAGAACGCGCGCCAAGGCTTCTGGAATGGCGCGCTGCCGCCGATCGGCTACCGCGTCGTGGAAGCCGCCGAGCAGCGCGGCCACCGCACGAAGAAGACACTAGAGGTCGATCCCATTCAGGCCGAAACCGTGCGGCTGATCTTCCGCCTGGCGCGCGAAGGCAACGGCTCTTCCGGGCCCATGGGCGTCAAGTCGATTGCCAAACATCTGAATGAAGCCGGCATCCGGACCCGCGACGGTGGACGCTGGGGCGTCGACGCCGTCCACAAGGTGCTGACGCGAACGACGTATATCGGCCGCCACCGCTTCAACACCAAATATTGGAAAACACGCGAGCGAAAGCCAGAGGCCGAGGTGGTCGAGATGGCCGTTCCGCCGATCATCGACGTAGCCGAGTTCGAGGTCGTGCAGACGCTGCTCAAAACGCGCAGCCCTGCAATGACCGCGCCGCGCGTCGTCAGCGGCCCGACCCTCCTTACCGGCATCTGCTTTTGCGCCGCTTGCGGCGGAGCCATGACCTTGAGGACCGGAAAGAGCGGAAGATACAGGTATTACACCTGCTGCACCAAGGTCCGGCAGGACGAGGCCGGCTGCAGGGGACGAACCGTTCCGATGGAAAAGCTCGACAGTGTGGTCGCAGAGCACATCGAGCAGCGCCTGTTGCAGCCCAAACGTCTCGAGCAAATCCTGTCGCGTGTGCTCGACCGCCGGGAGGAGCGCGCCGAGCGCCGAACGGCGCACGTCGTCGAATTACGCAAGCGTGCGGCCGAAGCAGGCGCTAAGCTCAAGCGGCTTTACGACGCCATCGAAAACGGAATCGCCGATGTGTCCGATCCGATGCTCAAGGAGCGCGTGACCGAGCTGAAGGCCGTCCGCGACCAGGCTGGTGCCGACGCAGAACGGGCCGAGGGCGCGCTTGATCGGCTCGGGTCGAGCATCACACCGCAGGCGCTGAAAACGTTCGCCAGCCAGGCCCGCAGGCGCATGCGGACTGAGTCGGGCGGCTACCGCCGCGACCATCTCCGCGCGCTGGCCCAGCGCGTCGAAGTGGACGCGAAAGAAGTTCGCATCATGGGCTCGAAAAGCGTTCTGCTGCGTACTCTCGTCGCGGCCTCAAGCGCAAAAACGGCAGGTTTTGGAGTGCCCAGTTTTGTACCGAAATGGCGCGCCCGACACGATTCGAACGTCCGGCCTTTGGATTCGTGGTCCGACGCTCTATCCAGCTGAGCTGCGGGCGCGTGTTTTCGTAGACAGCGGTGGCCCACCTCACCCCGTCTTCACACTCGCATCAATCAGCAGCTTCGCGGCCGCGAGCGCCGACTGTGCGGGGCCGTCTTCGGACTGCTGGCCGGTGACGTAGATGCCTTCGATCAGCAACAGCAGGGCGTCGCCAAGCACGGCCGGGTGACGCGCGCCCATGTGGGCCGCGAGCTCGCGCAGGCGTTTGCGGAACACCTTCTTGTGCGCTTCGGCGACCTGGCGCGCCGGATTGTCGCGCGACGGATATTCTACCGTGGCGTTGCTGAGGCCGCAGCCGCGATAGCCCTTGCGCGCGGCGCGCGGCGCCAGCTCGCCGATATAGGCGAGCACGTGTTCGCGTGCGTTGCTGTAGGACTTGCCGCCGGGGTGCTCGAACTTCTCCCAGAACTCCAGATCGTAGTCGCGCAAATAGGCGGCGGCGAGATCGTCCTTGGAGGCGAAGCTGCGATAGAGGCTCGGCTTGGTGACGCCGGCGCGGTCGACCACCTCGTCCACGCCGACGGCGCGGATGCCCTCGCGGTAGAACAGCTCGCTCGCGGAGGCGCGAATCCGGTCGGCGGCCCGGATCGGGGCGGCCGCAGGCATATCGGCTTTTTTCCTCATCGGGCTCCCTCGACCTCTCGCATGGGCTTGACAATGTTACTAACCGGTACGTATCAATACCGCATCGCAATACGTACCGGTAAGTAACATGCCCCCAGCTTCCGTTCAATCCACCACCTCCGTTCCCAGGCGGCCGTTCGGCCAGAACTACGCCTTCGTGGTCGTCGCCGTGATCTTCCTGGCGCTGCTTGCCGCAGCGGGACTGCGTTCGACGCCGGGCGTGCTGATGCTGCCTTTACAGAAAACTTTCGGCTGGGACGTCAGCGTGATCTCGTCGTCGGCCGCGGTCGGCATCTTCCTTTATGGCCTCGCGGGCCCGTTCGCCGCCGCCGTGATGCAGCGCTTCGGCATCCGCCGCACCGTGCTCGGCGCGCTGGCGCTGATGTCTGTCTCGACCGGCGTGAGCTACTTCATGACCGCGCCGTGGCAATTGTTCCTGACCTGGGGGCTGCTCTCCGGCATCGGCTCGGGCGCGGTCGCCAACGTGCTCGGCGCCACCATCGTCAACCGCTGGTTCACCACCAATCGCGGCCTCGTCATGGGCCTTTTGACCGCGAGCACGGCCACCGGCACGCTCATTTTCATGCCGGGCCTCGCGGCGCTGGTCGAATGGGGCGGCTGGCAGCCGGTGGTGCTGACAGTGGCTGCGTGCTGCGCGGCACTGATTCCGCTGGTGTATGTCCTGGTGCCGGAGCGGCCCGCCACGATCGGCCTGCGTTCCTACGGCAGCGCGCATGAGGACCAGCCCGCGCCGCCGGCGCAGGGCAATCCGTTTGTCGCGGCACTCAGCAACCTCGCGCGCGCGGCGAAGACACCGACATTCTGGTTCCTGTTCGCGACCTTCTTCATCTGCGGCTTCACCACCAATGGCCTCGTCGGCACCCATCTGATCGCGTTCTGCGGCGACCATGGCATCTTCGAGGTGCAGGCCGCGAGCCTGCTCGCATTGATGGGATTCTTCGATCTGTTCGGCACGACATTATCGGGCTGGCTCACGGACCGCTTCGATCCACGCAAGCTCTTGTTCTTGTACTACGGCCTGCGCGGGCTCTCGCTGATCTACCTGCCCTACTCGGATTTCTCCTTGGTCAGCCTGTCGGTGTTCG
Organism: Bradyrhizobium sp. F1.4.3; assembly: GCF_040548375.1. Lineage (NCBI taxonomy): Bacteria > Pseudomonadati > Pseudomonadota > Alphaproteobacteria > Hyphomicrobiales > Nitrobacteraceae > Bradyrhizobium > Bradyrhizobium sp. F1.4.3. The sequence continues at coordinate 17,724 of NZ_JBEPRN010000018.1, read as the reverse complement.
CGGTGTTCTACGGGCTCGACTGGATCGCGACCGTGCCGCCGACCGTGCGCATCGCCAACGAGGCGTTCGGTGACAAGAATGCGCCGTTGATCTTCGGCTGGGTCGTCGCCGGCCATCAACTCGGCGCCGCCTGCGCCGCCTTCTTCGCCGGCTTCATGCGCTCGACGCAGGGCGATTATTTGCAAGCCTTCATGATCGCGGGCGCAACGGGCATCGTCGCGGCCGTGCTGTCGCTGATGATCGGCCGGCGGCCGGTGCAGCCGGCACTAGCGACGGCGTGAGGGGCACGAAACATCCAAAGTGCGCCGGTCCAGACCTGGGAGGGCGCCATCCAACTATCGGCTCAATAATATTAGGTCTGGCATCGAGGCATACTCCCTCGTTTTGGACGAGGGAGTATGCCTCGGGAAATCAATGTTATCGGCGAATAAAGCTTGCAACCGCTGCACTCGCGACAGCACACGCCGAGACAACGAGGAACACGACCGATGTCGGATGGCCGTCCATGAAATGCCCGATGATCGGTTCACCCAAACCGGCAAACAGGTAAGCGCAGAAGTTCATGACGCCTGTCGCCGTGCCCGCCCGCTTGTGCCCGACCAGGTCGGGACAGAGCGCCCAGAACGAGGATTGCGGGCCGTAGACGAAGAAGCCGCACAAGAACAACACGACCATTCCCTGGTAAACGGCAGAGGTCGGAATGGTGTACATGTAAAGCGCCGTGATCGCTGCCAGCACCATGTAGAGCACGATCGCGGACGAACGGCGCGAGTTGAACAGCCTGTCCGAAATCCAGCCGTTGGAAAATGCGCCGAACGCCATGCCGACCGGCAGGGCAATGCTGATCCACCTGGGATCGATCGCCGCCGCTGCATCCGCCTTGGTCCAGTTCGCCCCCAGAAAATGCACGGGCACCCACACCAGCAGCCCGTATCTGGCTGCATTCTGAAATCCGATCGCAAGGCCCGCGACCAAGAGCCGCCAGTTCGACAAAACCGCCTTGTATCTGGCAAACGAGCTTTCGGAGTCCGCAACTCTCGGGCCATCGTCAACCGTATCATCATGAGGCGATACGAAGCCCATATCCTCCGGTCTCTCGCGGGCGATCAGATAGAACGCGATCCCGCCGATCAGCAAAAGCAGGACCGGAATTCTGAATATCCAGCGCCAGTCGAGTTGGAAGTAACCGACGACGATCAGCGAAGTCACGAACGAGAGAACCGAGGCCAGTCCGGCGGCGAAGGTGTAAAGCCCATAGACCGTTCCGCGCTCGTGACGCCCCCACCAGTTGGACAACAGCCGGCTGCCCGGCGCCCATCCCATCGACTGAAAGTATCCGTTGATGCCCCAGAACACCGACAGGCTCACGATGCCGGTGGACAGGCTTGTGGCCCAGTTCATGATGAACGACAGGATCGCACCAGCGCTCATCACGCGACGGCCGCCGAGCTTGTCGCCAAGGTTGCCGTTGATGGCCTGACCGATGGCGTAACACCACAACAGTGCGGCGCTGGCCCAGCCCAATGTGGCCTTGCTCACGCCAAACTCAGCCTGAATTCCAGGGATGGCAAAGCCGAAGGTCTGACGACCCGTATAAAAGAACAGGTAGCAGAACATCGCGGCCAGCAGCATCCGCCATTGCGCGTGCCGAAAACTGGCCGCGAGTTCGGGATTTGCGATACCGACGGAGCCTATGCTCGCCGGGCTTTGCATAACGGACATTTCAACCTCCCTGTTTTGACTTCAATAATGGTCGGCACTTCTTCCGGGCCGATTCCAACTGACCTATTTGAATGAGCTCGGCGCGGCCGCTCGATGGGCCCCGACGGCTACGTGGACCAGGGAAGCGAGTATGTTTTCACGTTTGTGAAACCCTTCATCGCTTCCTGCACGCCTTCCTTGTATCCAAGCCCGGAATCCTTGATGCCGCCAAACGGAGACATCTCGATGCGATACCCCGGGACCTCCCAGACATTCACGGTGCCGACATCGAGTTCGTTGACGAATCGCGAGATGTAGTCGAGGCGGTTGGTGCAAACGCCCGACGACAGACCGAAGGCGGTCGAGTTGGAAATCCTGATCACGCTCTCGATGTCATTGGGAACCCTGACGATCGGAATCACCGGGCCGAACGTCTCTTGCAGGACCAGCTCGGATTTGTACGGGACGTGATCGACGACCGTGGGCGGGTAAAGCGCTCCGTTGCGGTCATTTCCGTGAAGCAGATGAGCACCGTCTTTCACAGCATCGTTGACGCGTCGCTCGAACTCCTTTGCCGCGCCTTCATGAATGACCGTTCCGACATCCACCGAAGGATCCATCGGATCGCCGCACTTCAGCTTCCTGGCTCGCTTGAGCACGAGCGCGGAAAACTCGTCGGCGACGGCTTCCACGCAAAGAATGCGCTTGACGGCGGTGCAGCGCTGACCTGAATTCTTGGTCGCGCCCAGAACCGCCAGTTCGGCCGCCTTCGCGAGGTCGGCATCTTCCATGACGATCAGCGGATCGTTGCCGCCGAGTTCGAGAACCAGCCGCTTGTAGCCTGCATTCGCAGCGATGTGCTTGCCGACGCGGACCGAGCCGGTGAAGGTGACGAGATCGGCATCGGGATCCGTGATCATGGCGTCCCCCATCGAATGGGGATTGCCGGTGACGATCGAGAGCATTTCCGGCGGCAACCCGGCTTCGTAGAGCACGTCGGCCAATGCCAGCGCGGTGAGCGGCGTCAGTTCGGTCGGCTTCAATACGATCCGGTTGTTGGTGGCGATGGCGGGCGCGATCTTGTGGCTCACCATGTTGAGCGGATGATTGAACGGCGTGATCGCCGAGATGGCGCCCAGCAAAGGCGTGCGCATGGTGAATATCTTGCGCGACTTGCCCTGGGGGCTGATATCGCACGAGAACACCTCGCTGTCGTCCTTGATGGTCAACTGGCCAGCGAACGAATACACGTCGTAGGCGCGGCCGGCTTCGTAGAGCGAATCCTTCCAGCACAGACCCGATTCAGCGGTGATCAATCGCGCGAATTCTTCCTTGCGGCTTGCCAGAATGTCGGCGGTCCTGAGCAGGATTTGCTGACGCTCATAACGCGTGAGTCTGGACTTGAAGGCCTTTGCCTTGGCGAAAGCTTCCCGCACATGTTCGGGTCGCGCGGCCGGCACCGTGCCTATCACCTTGTTGGTATAGGGATTGACCACGTTGACGCGTTCGTCGGTATCGACGAGTGCGCCTGCGATCCGCATCTGTTCATGACGAACGGCTTGAGCCTGTATGTTCATGGAACGCTCCTGTCGGACTGCTGCCGATCACTGAATGCGGTTGAGGGCCACGTCGAATACGTCGAAGTTTCGCAACACATGACCGGGAGGAATGACGATCTTGCCGTTGGCGATCAGCGGAACACGCTCCTCGGTAATTCCGCCATGCGACCTCAACGGCTCGGTCAGCCCCGACAGATCGTGGCGGTCCCGACTCGTTCCCAGCACCTTGTGCTGCGACGAGATGACGACGATGTCGCCGACGCGATCCGCGGGGAGCTCGAAACGATCGCAGGCGGCCTTGCGGGTGATGGCCACTTCAACGCCGGGCGTGTTCTTCAGCCTGGCGATGAGCGCATCGACGTCGCTGCCGGCGGGGGTATAGATCGTTGCAAACGAACCGAGCGAGCCGTGATGGGCCACGTAGGGATCGGTGATCGGCAAGATCACGCGGGCCTTTCCCTTGCCCATCCAGTCGTCGAACAGATCCTGGAGGTACAGCACGTCGGGCTGGCCGCCGGGGATGAACTTGTCGTTCATTCCATGGTCGGCGGTGGCAACGATGTTGCAACCCAGCGCATCGAGCTGCGCAAGATAGCCGTCGATCATGCCGTAGAAGTCGTTGGCGATCTTGGTTCCCGGACCTACCTTGTGCTGAATGTAATCCGTCGTCGACAGGTACATCAGGTCGGGTCGATAGCGCTCGACCAGCTTGACGCCAGCGGCGAATACGAACTCCGATAGATCGGCAGAGTAGACTTCGGGAAGCGGCAAGCCGACGAATGTGAGAACGTCGTCGATCCCGTTGTCCTTCATCGTTGCCTTGTCGGCCTTCTCCGATGAGAACGCGAAGGCGCGTCCGGTCGAATAATCCAGTCCGTGCGACAACAGCGTACGCAGCTTGTCCTTGGCGGTGACGGCCGCGACCTTGAACCCGGCATCGTGAACGCCCGCCAGGATGGTCGGCGCTCGCAGGAACTTCGGGTCGTTCATCATCACTTCGACGCCGTTGGCAGCGTCGTAGAAGAAGTTGCCCGCGATCCCGTGCACCGATGGCGGCCGGCCAGTGATGATCGACAGATTATTCGGATTGGTAAAACTCGGAACCACGCTGTTGGCGTGAACGTGTGCGCCGTCCTTCATGAAACGCGCAAAGGTCGGCGCGACACCGGCTTCGATGGCTTTCTCGATATATCCGGGCTCCGATCCGTCGAGGCAGATGACGACAGTCGGCCGCGTGGGCGGATTGTAGTTGCGGCCATTGACGACGATTGGCTTTCCGTTGGTCTTCATGATCATTCTCCCTGTCATGCCCGCGGTGAGGACGCTTCGCGAGTGCAACCTCCGCCGCTTGTCTTACGCAGTCCTTGCTGTCGGCAGCCGCAGCATCTGCGACGCCTCGATCAACCGCTCTCCCGAACCGAGGAAATTCCTGCCGCGTTCGCCTTGAAGCGAATCCGCGATCAGAAGACGCCACTCCTGGCGATCGATCTTGTATGCAGCGGGGTTGCTGGAGATTCCGAGCCGTCCGAGGAAGTCTTCCAGGTCGTCGGCGCCACGCATCAGGTCGGCGCCAAAGATCTGCTTCAGGCTGTCTTCGCAGATACCCCCGACGCCCTCGACGCTGCGCAGCACCATCGGCAGCGAGAACGAACATGCGATCCCGTGCTGAACGCCGTGCCGCAACGTGATCGGGTAGGATAACGAATGAGCAATCGCGGTTTTGGTATTCGAGAATGCCAGGCCCGCGAACAAGGCGGCCATCGCCATCCGGCTGCGCAATTCGATGTTGCCGAGGTCCTTCGCAAGCTTGGGCAGGACATCGAGGATATTGCGGGCGGCGGAAACGGCGTGATTGGCAGACACCGGATTGTTGTTGACGTTCCATAGGCTTTCCAGCGCGTGCGACAAAGCATCAAGCCCGGTGCTGATCGTCAGTAACAGCGGCTTGCCCAGCATCAGGCGCGGATCGACGACGGCATGTGTCGGATAGAGGGTCGGCCGGGCCAGGGAATATTTCTTGCCGTTCACCTCGTCCCAGACAGTCCCCCAACAGGTCACTTCGCTGCCGGTACCTGCCGTCGTCGGAACGGCGATGATGGGGATCGCCGAGAGCTGTTCGCCACCCTTCTGGCTTTCCAGGAAAGTCCTGATCTTTCCGAAATCGCCGCCGGCCGCTGCGAAGACCTTGGCCGAGTCGATAACAGAGCCGCCGCCGAGAGCGACGATCACGTCTGGCTGCCGCTCCAGTTCGGCGAAGCGGCCGGTTTGTTTTGCCAGCAACCGGTAATCGGGATTGGGCGCCACGTCGCGGATGACGAGAACGGGTGCGCCGGCGGCCTCGGTCAACCGGCCCGCAAGCTCGTCAAAGAACGGCTCTCCATAGGTGACTAGAGCATATCGGCGGCTTCCGATCAGTTCGGACAGTTTGTTGAAACTGTCGACGCCGAATTCGATCTGGACCGGGTTTCCGTATTTCCACACCATCGCGCTTCTCCCTTTCGAGCGATGGTAGGGTCTTGCCTAATATTGACAAATTCATCTTTTCAAGGACATCTATTGATCATGTCAATAGTATTCAGCCGCATCCGCGCCTTCCACGCCGTCGCAGAGCACGGCGGCTTCACCGCGGCCTCCCGCGTCTTGAACGTCGGGCAGCCGACGCTCACCATTCAGGTCAAGGAGCTCGAGGAGAGTTACGGCGTCGAGCTTCTCATCCGCAAAGCGAGAACAGTCGAGCTGACGAAGACTGGCGCTGCGCTGTTTGAAATAACACGCGGCATCATGAAATTTTGTGATGAGGCCCACGAGTTGCTGGACGCGCATGGCCAATCCACAAAAGGTCACCTCCGCCTCGCCACTGTGGGCCCGTTTCACGCGACCGAGATTCTGGCGGCGTTCAACCGCGACCATCCTGGCGTGCAGATTTCGACGCTGCTTGGAAATTCCGAACGCACATTGCGCCATATCATCGACTTCGAAGCGGAGGTCGCCATTCTCGCGGAAGTCCCGGACGACCCGCGGGTCGTGATGATCCCTTATCGAACGCATCGCGTGGTCATCTTCGTCAACGGAGATCATCCGTGGTTTAATCGAAAATCGGTCAAGCTGCACGAGCTTGCCGATCAGCGCTTCGTTCTGCGCGAGCGCGGTTCAACGACGCGACGCGCGTTCGAGGCGGCGATCCAGGAAGAAGGGCTAAAGATCAATCCGGTTTTCGAGATCGAAAGCCGGGAAGGTGTGTGGAAGGCCGTCGAGCGGGGGCTCGGCATAAGTGTGGTCGCCGATTTTGAGTTCGTTCCGCATCCCAACCTGCGCGCACTGGAAATCCAGGGTCGCGCCATCAAAACGCAATACAGCGTGGCCTATCACAGGGATCGCGAGCACTCCCCTATCATCAAGGCCTTCATTGATACGGTCGGCCAAATGAAGGCCGGTTTTGCCAAGGTGGCCGCGAAACAACCGCGGCGCGGGATGTAGAGAGTTTCAGAATCGAGGGGGCATCCTGATGCTACTCACTCGACGATTCTCTGGCGTCGACCGGAGTTCGCTGTTTTGTTCTGAATGGTGGCAAAATGGCGCGCGCGCCGACCCAATTGCGGCATTCGAGGGCAAGGCCTATGCTGAAGCCCGGCAATCACGCGGCCGCCCATCGTGCGGCGGGGGCAGCCTCACGGTGGGTGGCTCGCATACCATCCGGAGGCCACGCCATGTCCATTGCCCCCACGCTGCACCGATATCTGGCTGCCGAGAACATCCAGTATGCCGAGATTCCGCACGATCTCACCACGTCATCCACGCGCACGGCGCAGGCCTGCCACGTCTCGGGCGATCGTCTCGCCAAGGCCGTCGTGCTGCGGCATGACGGCGGCTATATGCTCGCAGTCGTGCCGGCATAGCACCATCTCAGCCTGCCGGACTTGAAGGAGAGGCTTGGCCAGGATCTCGCTATGGCCAACGAAACCGAGATCAACCGGCTGTTCGCGGACTGCGCGCACGGAGCCGTTCCGGCGATCGGGCGGTGCTACGGGCTCGATCTCATCGTCGATGACAGCATCCGGCCCAGCCCGACATCTATATCGAGGCCGGCGATCACGAGACGCTGCTCCAGCTCACCGATGCGCAGTTCGCGCGCCTGACGGCCAATGCACCGCATGGATGCTTCAGTAGGCATGACTGACGCGGCAGGGCGGCGGGATGATCCCCGGCACGCCCGTCGCGGCGCACGTGCGGTCGCGCCCGGTTCGGTGTATAGTGACATCACGGGGGCTGCGTTCGCAACGGAGGTCCTCCATGAAGGTCAGGGACGTGATGCACAAGGGCGTCGATTGGGTCAGCCCCGACACCCCGATCAGCGAGATCGCGAAGTTGATGCAAGGGCACGACATCGGCTGCATTCCGATCGGCGAAGACGACCATCTGATCGGGATGGTGACCGATCCCGACATCGTCTGCAAAGGCCTTGCGGGCAACGGCTCGAACGCCGCGCGCATGACAGCGCGGGATGTGATGACCGGAGGCATCCATTGCTGCCGGGAGGACGACGATCTGGCGAAAGCCGTGCATCACATGGAGACGCTGAAAATCCGCAGGCTGCCTGTGATCAACAGGAACAAGCGGATGGTCGGCATGATCAGCCTGGGTGATGTCGGCCAATCCGCCACCACTGATCTGTTGACCCAGTGCGTCAAGGGCGTGTCGGCCCATCATCATTGAGGCAACGCCGGCCCGATTCCGGAACTTCGTCGGATCGCGGCCGGCGAACGCGGACGCCAAAGCTGCTCCGCCGTCTTCTCGCCCCCATTATCATTCAGGGAGCTAGGCGGGGCGGCTACGGTGGGCAAAGTTCCCAAAGGTTTCGTGTGATCGTCCGACGTCTCCTGCAACGCGCCTCTGATTATTCTCTTTCGCGCCGCGCGCTCCTGGGCGGGCTTGTGTCGACGGGCAGTGCCCTCGCGCTCGGCGGATGCGCGGGCTTGGGCGCGACCGGCGCGCGCTTCGACGCGTCGTCCCTCTCCGTCGACCCCACATTGCTTGTCGCCACCACGCGCAAGCCCGTGAACGGCGGTCGCACGAAACCCTGGTTCGGGCCGGAGCGCGCGACCACAATGACGGTTGCGCGGGCAACGCTGGTGGCGCCGGACGAGAGCCGTCTTTCTCTCGCCTCAGTCGGACTTGGCGATTGGCGCCTTGATCGGGTCGAACCGGTAGCGACCGAGGTTGGCGATCTCGTTGCGCAGGGCGGCGGGGGAGGAGACGTCCTGATCTATGTGCACGGCTTCAAGCAGACATTCGAGACGGCGGCACTCGATGCCGCCCATCTCTCCGATGGGATCAAGTTCCGCGGCCGGACCATGGTGTTCTCCTGGCCCTCCAGGGCTGGACTGTTCGACTATGCCTATGACCGCGACAGCGCGATGTGGTCCCGCGACGATTTCGAACGCGTGCTCTCTTCCCTCGTGTCGGCTTCAGGCGGCGGCCGCGTGCACATCGTTGCGCACAGCATGGGAACCATGCTGACGCTCGAAAGCCTGCGTCAGCTCTATGCGCGATACGGCGACACCGTTACGAGCAAGATCGGCGCGGTCGTGTTTGCCGCGCCTGATATCGACATGGACGTGTTCTCGTCGGCGATCCACCGCATCGGTCCGCTTGCCGGCAAGATCACCGTGATCGCCGCGACGAACGATCGCGCACTGGCGCTGTCGGGGCAAATCGCAGGTGGAATGACCCGGGTCGGCGCCGCCGAAAAGGCCGTCATCGAGCGGCTCGGCGTGCGCGTGGTCGATGCTTCCCAGGAAGGCTGGGGCATCATCAACCACGATCTGTTTCTATCGAATTCGGAAGTACAACGGGTGATCCGCCGCTCGATCGACGGTACGACCGCGTAACGGGGCGCCGGCGCACGCTCGTTGCGGGTTCAAGAGCACAAGCGTCAGGTTTTGGAGTGCTCGGTTTCAGACTGTATGGCGCGCCATCCAGAACAGAACTACGAACTCCTATATCATTGAAGTAAATATATAATTTCCGACGCGTCCTCTCACCCCCAAATCCAGAGCGAATTGAAGGTACTGAGTTGGTAGTTGGCACGGCCGCCGTACTGCAAAACCCGCTACCCGGCCATGCGCGAGAGCGCGAATAGGATCGACATCAAGATCACAATTGCTCCCGTGGACAAGACCAGTCGGTAGGCAAACAAGCGGCGCATCGGGAGCCTCCCCTACACAAAGCTGTAGCGCTCGGAATGGTACTTCGACATCGGCACTTTCATCTCGCCGAGCGCATTTTCGATCGCGTCCATCATCACGTTCGGCCCACAGATGAAATACTCATGGTCGGCGTATGGTGGAGGCAGGTGACGCCTAAACATGGCCTCATCGATGAAGCCCCGCTCACCCGTCCAATCAGCCGGTGGCTTTGCGACCACGTACACAATTGTCAAGTTGAGCTGCGCCTTCAGCGCTTCGAGCTCTTCACGGAAAGTGATCGATTCCCAATCCTGAACGCCGTAAAGCAGGACGACTGGCCGCTCGTCGCCTCGGTCGGCAAGCGTGCGGATCATGCTCATCATTGGTGTCACGCCGATGCCGCCAGCGATCAACACATGCATGTCCGCCGGGTTGCCGATCGTGAACGCGCCGTACGGTCCATCGAGATAGACACGCTTTCCGGTCGGGACCCTGCCAATCTCGCTAGTAAAATCGCCGAGGCTCCTGATCGTCATCTCGACACGTCCATCCGCGGCCGCCGCGCTGGATGAGAATGAAAACGGGTGCGCGGTAAGCTTGAAAGGACTGCCCCACAGCGTCAGCCAGCCGAACTGGCCAGGGCTGAACCGAAAGCCGGGGTGACCATCCGGCCGCATCACCAACGTCAAGGTATCCCCGCGTTCCTTGCGTACTTCCGAAACAATGTACGGCCGACGAAGCATGAACAGCGGCTTGGCGATTCGCACGTAGAGCAGCAATCCGATCCAGAAGATTGCCAAGCCGATCCACAAAGTGCGTTTCCAGGGGTCGACCAGGTAGAAGCCAGATCCTGCCATGTGGACGACTCCCGCGGTGATCGCGACAACCGCAAGTACGACATGGATGAAATGCCATGTCTCGTATTTGATCTTCAGCGCCAGTCGCCAAAGGGCGGTCACCACAAGTGCAATCACCGAGAAAATCGACAGAAACGCGAAGTAGGCGCTCAGCGGCGCGTCAATCATATTGGATGGCGCCAGCAATTGCGGCTGAACGACGACCAGAATGACCGGATGCGCCACGACTAGGCCGACCGCTATCAGAGAAATCTGACGGTGAAAATGATAGATGACATCTTCGCCCCATGGTTCGGTGACGTACTGGAAGCGCGCAGTGAGACCGAACTGCAGGCCCATCATTGCAAGACCTGAATAGCCAAGGGCGACCGATAACTCGGTCCAGAAACCGCGCGTCGGTGGATGCGATCCTGCCAGCAGCGCGAACAAGGGAGCGAGAATGAACAGCAGATAGACGAGGATCCAAACGGCCCCGCGCAAACTGTAGAGAAGCTGCATAAACCGATCCTTCTGCCGTGGATACGGTCACCTAGGCGCAGCGAAATCTAGCAGCATTGCGAACTGAAAGCCCGTCCAAAAAGATTTGCACTCATGACATCTCGACTGCGAATCCGCGGGCAAATAGAACGGCGGCCCATCGGAATTGGAACGGCCTGAGTAATCGCTCGCTCTTATTGCAACGCGGTGCAGTGTTGTTCGCCCACTAACTTCCTTTTCGTCTTTTTCCGGTCTAGTATGCATTCTCTGATTGCAAGAGAACCGCGCGTTGTACCGGGCCACAGACCAGGGGAAACCGCCGTATCATGCCGGATTCCATGATCGCCTACTGCGGTCCCGCCGCTGCCCCGGACGACTTCTGGGCCCGCTGGAATCTGGATCCGCTGCTGATCGCAATACTCGCTGCCTTGGCGCTTGCGGTTGGTCGCAGCCGATGCTCCGACACCCGAGCAGGCTGGGGCGCGATCGTGCTGATGTTCGTCATCTTCGTCTCGCCGCTTTGTGCGTTGTCATCAGCGCTGTTTTCGGTACGGGTATTGCACCACGTCTTGTTGATCGCCGCCGCAGCGCCTCTTCTGGCACTGGCTTTTCCGCTACGGCGTGCGGGCTCACCGCCACTCTTGATGCTTGTCGCAGCACATGCAGTCATTCTCTGGCTATGGCACACACCGGGGCCCTATGCTTGGGGCCTCGCCAGCGTGCCTGCCTATTGGCTGATGCAGACTTCGCTCCTTGGCAGCGCCTGGCTGTTGTGGCGGTCGATCCTGGCGCCGCCGCAGTCCGGCCCGGCTCTGGTTGCACTCGCAGCAACGATTGGGCAGATGGGCCTTCTCGGCGCGTTGGTCTTCTTCGCGCCCAGGCCACTCTATCCCGTGCATCTGGCAAGCACGGCAGCTTGGGGGGTCGCGCCGCTCACTGACCAGCAACTTGCTGGCCTGCTGATGTGGGTGCCGGCGATGCTGCCCTATCTCGGTGCGGGGATCTGGATCGCGTGGTCCAGCCTGCGGTCGAGCGAACTGGCGCTGTGACAACCTTCTTGAAATTCGTGCATCTTGCTGCGATCGCGCTCTGGTCGGGCGGATTGGTCGCATTACCCTTTCTGTTTTGGCAACGCCGCAGGCTTGCGGCGGGGCTGGATCTCGACCGGCTACACCGCGTCGCCCGCCTGGTCTACGTAGAGCTAACATCGCCCGCCGCATTCGTCGCCATCGCAAGCGGAACAGCGCTGATCTTCCTGCAGTCTACTTTCACGGAGTGGTTCTCGCTGAAGATGGCGCTGGTCGCGATCATGGCAATGCTGCACGTCGTGGCGGGCTTGGTCCTCGCGCAGTTGTTCTTGCCCGAAGGCCGCTTCGGTTGGCTTTCCTATTTGGCCCTGACCAGCGCGTATATCCTATTGATCACTGCAATCATCTGGGTCGTGCTGGCCAAGCCCCACCTTGATGCGAACCAGTTCGCCGTACAATTGTTCGAACCTGGCGGACTAGGGCGTTGGCTGCATCAGTCCTTCGGCGAAATCAGAATGCCCACGCCATGATCAAACACGAGCTTGCCCCCGTGCCAGCCGGCGAAGCCCACCATCACCGATGCGAGGGCCGAGAGGGCAAGGCCATGCGGCAAGATCGACGCCGGATCCATCAGGCGCAGGCCCCAGTTGGCGCCTGCGATCGCAACCAACGTCATCGCCGCCACGGCATGGGACCAGCTTGCTTCAAGCAGCCGAATACCGCGTACGAGCAACAACTCGCCGGTGCCGACGATGCTTGCGGCCACGCCGCTCCAAAAGGCCATACCGGTCGACCAGATCCCGACACGCGCCCAGAAGGTGTCTCCCGAAAACCAGTAAAATACGTCGACGCCGAGGGTCGCGATAGCGAATGCGATCGGGAAATGCACCATTATTACATGGATCGGATGCCCGACCAGAGCAACCGCCGAACCGACGTCGAGTCGCAGCAGTTCCAGCATGACGGCACTACGGGGCTGGGTCTCGAGGTCGTCTTGCTTTGCCATCATTCCACTCCATCGCCGCATCCTTCAGGCCTATATCGTAGTCTCCTGTGCGTTGCGGTCCAAGTCGGGACGCTCGCAGTACTTCCCGGCTGCAAAGGGCCGAGGTCGACACTCGATCCCTCGGGACCGGCTGGGGCTTCGATCGCCACGCTGTGGTGGGTGATGCTGGTCGGCGCGGCAGTTCTCTTCGCACTGGTGATGGTGCTGTTCGCGCTGGTGATCCGGCGTCCAGGCTGGGGCTCGAGCGTGTCGCCCGGGCGCTGGATCGTGTTCGGTGGCCTGGTCCTGCCAGCCCTCGTCCTGCTGCCGCTTGTCGCCTATGCATTGATTGCCGGAGAGGGGCTCCTGCCGATACCAGGACACGCGGCGCCGCGGATCGAGGCCGTGGGTCGGCAATGGGTCTGGACCTTCCGCTATCCCGACCATGGCGGGGTGGAGACCCGGAACGTCCTGCACATGCCCGCGGGCGCGCCGGTCGACATTTTCGTCACGAGCCAGGACGTCATCCATGCCTTCTGGATACCTCGCTTCGCAGGCAAAATCGACGCTGTTCCCGGGCATGTGACTCGCCTGCGCATTCAGGCCGATCAACCAGGACGCTACGCGGGCCAGTGCAACGAATTCTGCGGTCTCGATCACGCGAGGATGCGGTTCGATGTCATCGTCCATCGCCCGGAAGATTTCTCTGCCGAGCTTGCGCGGGCGACCGCATCAGGGGAGTCGGATAGAAAATGAGTGAATCCGTCGAGCAGCCGTCGCAGGGGGCTACAGCGCTTCGGCTGCACCGCGAGCTCGCCGCGATCTGGGGCACCGGGCTCGGACTGCAGCGTCTCGCTGCTGTCAACCACTCCATCATCGGCATACGCATGATGATCACGTCGTTCGTGTTTTTCGCCATCGCCGGCGTGCTCGGCATGCTGACCCGGGTACAGCTCGCGACGCCGAATGGGGACTTCATGGACCCAGAGACCTACAACCAGGTCTTCACCATGCACGGGTCGATGATGCTGTTCCTGTTCGCCATCCCGATGGTGGAGAGCTTCGCGGTCTACCTCACCCCGAAGATTCTCGGCACGCGCGATTTCGCCTTTCCGCGGCTCACCGCCTATGGATACTGGTGCTACTTGTTCGGCGGCACGATTCTGACCGTGGCATTGATCGCCGGGGTCGCACCCAACAGCGGCTGGTTCATGTACACGCCGCTGAGCTCCAGTTTATATACACCGGGGGTCAACGCGGACGTCTGGCTGCTCGGCGTGACCTTCGTCGAGATCTCGGCGCTGTCACTGGCCATGGAAATCGTCGTCTCGATTCTCAAGATGCGCGCGCCAGGCATGTCGCTCGATCGCATGCCGATCTTCGGCTGGTATATTCTGGTCACCGCCATGATGATGATCGTAGCCTTTCCGCCGCTGATCCTCGGCTCGATCCTGCTCGAAGTAGAACGCGCCTTCGGCCTGCCCTTCTTCGACCCGACGCGCGGTGGCGATCCGCTGCTCTGGCAGCATTTGTTCTGGTTGTTCGGCCATCCGGACGTCTACATCATATTCCTGCCCATGGCCGGCGTACTATCGACGATCATCCCGGTCTTCGCCAACCGGCCGCTGGTCGGCTACCGGGCGATTGTCGTCGCGATCGTTGCACTCGCCTTCCTGAGTTTCGGCATCTGGGTGCACCACATGTTCACCGTCGGAATCCCGCATCTCGCGCTCGCCTTCTTCTCCCTGGGCTCGGCGATCGTCGCGGTGCCGACTGCGGTGCAGATCTTCGCCTGGCTCGCCACGTTGTCGCACGGCAGGCCGCGCTGGGACGTGCCGATGCTTTACGTCTTCGGATTCTTTTTCATCTTCGTGATCGGCGGCCTGACTGGCGTCATGGTCGCCATGGTGCCATTCGACTGGCAGGTCCACGACACCTATTTCGTCGTCGCCCACATGCATTATGTGGTGGCTGGCGCCCTCGCATTTCCGATGCTTGCGGGGTTCTACTACTGGCTGCCATTGCTGACAGGGCGCGCGGCCTTGCATCGACTGGCGGTACCGGCCTTCTGGCTGGTCTTCGTCGGTTTCAACCTGACATTCTTCATGATGCACTTGACCGGTCTGCTTGGGATGCCCCGTCGCATCTATACCTATCAGGGCGATGAAGGCTGGAACTGGCTCAACCTGCTATCCTCGGTTGGCGGATTCGTCATGACGATCGGATTCGCGCTGGTGGTGATCGACCTAATCGTGCAGCTCCGTTACGGGCGTCGCGCGCGTCGCAACCCCTGGGGGGCGGCGACGCTGGAATGGGCTATGCCGATCCCGCCGCCACCGTATGCCTTTGCTTCCATCCCGTCTCTAGGACCCGGCACTGGCCGGATTGCCCCCCGCGATCTCGGACTGTCCCTG
The DNA here is from genome assembly GCF_040548375.1 of Bradyrhizobium sp. F1.4.3. Classification (NCBI taxonomy): domain Bacteria; kingdom Pseudomonadati; phylum Pseudomonadota; class Alphaproteobacteria; order Hyphomicrobiales; family Nitrobacteraceae; genus Bradyrhizobium; species Bradyrhizobium sp. F1.4.3. Next base: position 2,518 of record NZ_JBEPRN010000018.1, on the reverse strand, counting down.
GCGCGGGGCGAAGGGTATCTCGGCTTTGCACGCAATGGCTGGCAGGAGACGCTGGGCGTACACGTGACGACCGGCGCGCCGGAGCAACTGATTGTGCTGCCGCAACCGACCTACCTGCCGCTTTTCACCGGGCTCGCAACCGCGGCGGCGGTGTTGGCGCTCCTTTTCAAGTTCTACCTGCTTTCCCTCGCCGCGGCGCTGGTGACCGCCGGCCTGTTCGTGCTCGCCGCGCAACGCGCCGGTCTCGCGCGCGACTATGGCCCGATGCCAGTCGGTCATGGCGTCAGCGTGCCGCCTCACACTGAGGTGGCCGAAGCGCCAGCGTGGCTGGCGTTGATCTGCACGCTGTTCGCCGATGGCACTCTGTTCACATCGCTGTTGTTCGGAACCTTCTATCTTTGGATTGCTGCGCCGAATTGGCCCGCGGCGATCGCACCCGAACCGAGCCGCATGCTCGCCCTCGTCGCGATGGCCACTCTCGCTGTAGCCGCTACGGCGGCGCGCGGATCGATGCGAGCGGTCACCGCCGGTGGCTCGGCGAGCGGCTGGATTAGTCTCGCCGTGCTGGCGCTTCTGGCGGCCATCGCCGCGACCATCGCGCTAATGGTCGATGTCGTGCCGCATCCGCGCGAGCATGCGCTCGGTGCGACCGCGGCGGCACTGCTCGGCTATGTGGCCCTGCACGCCGGTATCGGCCTTCTGTTCCTCGTCAGCAATTTCCTGCGTCTCGGCGCCGGCTTCATTGCGCCCCGGCGGGTGCTGGATCTTCGGCTCACGCGATTATGGCTGGACTACACGTTGGTCACGGGAGGCATTGCGATGGGCCTCGTTCTCGCGTTGCCCGCGCTCGTTACGGTGCTGGGAGCTCGACCGTGAGCGAACATCATGTACTACCACCAAAGCACCTCTGGTGGCTCGCGGCGGGTTTCACTGTCTGGTGCAGTGCGTTGGTTGCTCTCTACGCGATCCACAGTATCGGCTGCGCGTTTGGCTGGTCAACCAATTCGCTGCGCCTATGGCTTGCCGCTGCTCTCCTCGCGCATCTGATCGTGCTGGGCTGGATGTTGCGCGACATAGCCCGCGCTGGCCCCGATACCGATTTCGGTCCGACCGGTGCGTTTCTGCATTGGGCCATCACCGGGACACTTATCGCCGCTCTCGCCGCAACCGGCGTTACCTTCGGTCCACCGCTGCTGCTCGCCGCATGTACCTAATCCGCATGGATTAACCCTCAAACGTTCCGCGATGGGCGGGTGGGTCGTCTTTTGCGTCCGTTGCTTCGCTATCGTGCATAGCTTGACCGTCAACTCCAGAACAATACGATGCGTCGTGTTGAAGCCCTGTTGCACGGTGTGATTGGCAACCGCTCCTAAACTCATTCGTTGTGACGGGGTGTTAGAATTCCGAACAGATTTATAGCTTGATGACAAGTATCGCGCTTTATCTATCAACCGTGGGTAGCAGGTGGTGTGATGACGACTGTAATCAAGATTGAAGGCGACTCGCCATATTCACTCCCGAACGTGGATCATATCTCAGCAATCGCCCACGGTGAAAACGTGGATCTGACAATGTACGTGGCTTTGCCGGGGCATGCGGACTTGGAACAGGTTTATGTACCACTGAGTCTCCCCGCCGCGGACGACCTATTAGCTCAGTTAACTCGCGCCGTGGCCGAGACGGCGAAGGGTCGTTCAGAACCATAATCGCGCGCGGGACGATAGGCGAGGTTTCCGCCGCACTTCTCGGCAGTGAGATCGCTCCGAGCGGATCGCAAAGACATAACCTTCGATCAACATCCTGATCATCAGATCCGGATCGATCGATGGGCGACCCATCGTTCGTTTCCTCGGTTGCGCCGGCGTGTCGCAACCCGATCCTACCGGCGCATCGTCGGTGACCACCGCAATGCCGCCTTTAGTCAAGATCGACGAGCCGCGTTTCTTGCGGTCCGCTGGCAATACCAGGAATGCTTTGAGCTGCAGTCCCGTCGACATTTATCGTCGGCTTGAAGTCTTCCGGGTTCCGCAGACGCAAGAATGTCCGAACGTTCAACGGAACGAAACCCGCTGAGCAACGGGGTACCGGTCGACACCATGGCAGCTCCCGGCAAGATCGTCAGTTTTCCACGAGCGCGAAAGCTAGGGGTTTCGTTCTGGATGCTGGAAAAATGGCGCGCCCGGAACGATTCGAACGTCCGACCCTCAGATTCGTAGTCTGATGCTCTATCCAGCTGAGCTACGGGCGCGTGTTTCGCAAACAGCGGTTGCGGGCAGGGCCCGCACGCAGCCTCCGGACAACGCCGGAGGGGCGCGAAAGAGCGCTCTGACTAACCGCTCTTGCCCCGATTGGCAAGGTCCGGTTTGGGGAGATTTGGGGCATTTCTGCCTCCCCGGCTCGTCATTCCGGGATGGCCCGAAGGGCCAGGCCCGGAATGGGGAACCGGGGGGGGGGCCCCGGGGCCGCCCCCCTATCCCCCGCCCCCGCGATGGGGGTCGTCCCGACGTCCCCCGGGCGG
>NZ_JBEPRN010000017.1:0-141855 GCF_040548375.1 Bradyrhizobium sp. F1.4.3 | reverse complement strand
CCAAGATAGACGGTGGAGTTGCCATTCCCGTCCGTGAGGACATTGCCGACGGTGCCGGATCCCGACGGGATATTCGTCCCGGTCGGAACGTCCGCCGTCTTGAAAGTGATCGTATGTCCATCGACGGTCAGCGTTTCGCCATCGGTAGGAGCTCCGTTGGCAGCGATGGTCGTCGCGCCGGCGGTACCGGCCAGCTTCAAGGTGGCGACGAAGGTTGTCGTACCGTCGCCGGCCTTTACAGCCGAGCCGGTCAGCCCCGCCGAGGCACCGCCGAGCGTCGTCGATCCGGTCGCAACGGTTGTGCCGCCGGCAGCGCCGGAGAACAGCACGTTGGAGAGCGCGGTCGTGCTGGTGTAGGTCGTGGTGCCGCGCAGGTCGGTCGCCGTTGCGCCCGCGATCGTGGTCGAGACGTTGGACTTGGTCGAGTAGCCGACCGTGGTCTGGAGCGCCTGGTTCGCGATCGACTTCGCGCTGTCGAGCAGCTTCGAGAGCGAGGTGATGCCGGTGTTGGCAGCCTGGAGCACCTGCACGCCGTTGGCGATACCATCGAGCAGGTTGTTGATGTCGCTGGCGCGGTTGTCGAGCGACTGCGCGGTGAAGAAGTTGGTGGGGTTGTCGAGCGCCGAGTTCACCTTGTTACCAGTCGACAGACGGGACTGGGTGGTGGCGAGCAGGTCGGCGGTGGACTGGAGGGAGAGCAGGTTCTGACGAACCGAGGAGGAGAGAACGATACCGGACATACTGTTACCTTTCTGGTAGCTACGCGTCCTGTCTGACCGAGATTGATCAAACGACCGGCGGACGGTTGCGTCCAAGCCTCTAACAATCCGTGAAATGAAACCGCCGGTTTGTCCGCGTCGCGCCCAAAGTGCCCTCCCGCAAACTTCTGACCCGCGTCCTCGTCACTGTGCAAGATACTGAATTTGTTTCATTTTTTTACACCCCGGCCGCCGTTTACGACCCGTTAACCACATTGGGCAAGGATTGGACCCAAATCAGAGCGGGCAGCCGTCATTGACGGGACACGCGCGCCGCTCGTTACAAAAGGGTTGATGGAGAACAGGCATGGCTCTCAAGGTCGAGCTCAAACCGCACGAACGCATCATTGTCGGTAACTGCGTGATTACCAACACCGATCAGCGCGCCCGCCTTCTGATCGACGGCGAGAACGTGCCGATCCTGCGCGAGCGCGACATCCTCACGCCCGAGACCGCCGATACGCCGGCCAAGCTCGTCTATCTGGCGGTGCAGCTGATGTACATCTCGCCCGATCCGCAGTCCCAGCACGGCACCTATTTCAATCTGGTGCGCGACATCGTCACCGCCGTGCCGAGCGCCTGGCCGATCATCGAAGGCATCAACAACCACATCATGAACGGCGACCTCTACCGGGCGCTGAAAGATGCCCGCAAGCTGATCGCCTATGAAGAGAAACTGCGGGACCAGTACGAAGCGACCCATCCCAAGGGCGACGTCAGCTCAGCCGCCTGATCTCAAGACCCGCGCAAACGACAACGGCCCCGGATGAATCTCCGGGGCCGTTGTCGTTTCAGCCGGCCGCGATCACTGCGCCGCGAGCGGCGGCGCCTCGATCTCGATCAGGCGATCACCGGCTCGCCGCGCGCCGAACTCGAGCGCGGCCGACACCAGTGCGTCGATATCCGTCTCCTCGGTGCGGTGATTGACGATCGCGGCGCGGATCGCGAACTTGCCATCCAGCGTCGTGCCCGACGGCGCCGCAATGCCAGACTCCTGGATATCGGCGACGATCTCGCGATTGACAGCATCGCCGGCGCGGTAGCGGAAGCAGACGATGTTGAGGTTTACGGGCGCGAGCAATTCCAGCCGCGGTTCCGCGAGCACGCGCGCTTCGAGATATTTTGCGATCGCGCAGCTTCGCGCGATCACCGCACCCAGCCGGTCGGTGCCGAACGTCTTCAACGTGAACCAGGTCTTCAGCGCGCGGAAGCCGCGCGACAAATCCGGTCCGAGATCGCAGGGCCAGACGGCGCCGGCCGCAAGTCCCCGCGCCTCGCGCTGTAGATAGGCCGCCGGCTGCGCAAAGGCCTGCCGATGCCGTTCGCCGTCGCGCACCAGCAGGAAGCCGGCGTCATAAGGCACCTGCCCCCATTTGTGGAAGTCGAGCGCGATCGAATCCGCAAGCTCGATGCCGTCGAGCAGCGGCGCGAGCTCGGGCGAGAAGATCGCGAGCGCGCCGAAGGCGCCGTCGACGTGAAACCAGATCCCCTCCTCGCGGCACAACGCCGCGATCGCCTTGAGATCGTCGATCGCGCCGATGTCCACCGTGCCGGCAGAGGCTGTGACCAGGAACGGCTTGAAGCCAACCTCGCGATCGATCGCAATCTGCGCGCGCAGCGCCGCGACGTCGATGCGATGATCGGAGTCGACATCGATCTTGCGCAGCGCATCGGTGCCGAACCCGGCAATGTCCATTGCCCTGGAGATGCAGCCATGCGCCGCCTTCGACGCATAGGCCGTGAGCAGCGCGCCCTCGTTGCCGATGCCGTACTGTCGCGCTAGCGCGCCGAGCGCATTCGTGCGCGCCACCAGCACTGCCATCAGATTGGCCATCGACGTGCCCGTGACGAAGATGCCGCTCGCGCCCTCCGGAAAAGCGAACAGGCGGCGCATCCAGTCGGCGATCTGGCGCTCGACCTCGATCGGCATGTGATCGCGTCCGCCGAGATTGGCGTTGAGGCCGGCCGCTAGCATCTCGGCGAGCATGCCGACCGCCGTGCCGCCGCCATGCACCCAGCCCATGAAGCCGGGATGGACGTTGCCGGTCGCATAAGGCGCGACGCTTTCGGAGAATTCACGATAGACATCGGCGAGATCGCTCGCCGCACGCGGCACTTCGGCCCGGAAGCCTGCACGAACCTCGTCTGGAATCGGTTGCCAGACCGGACGCGCGCGCACATTGGCGATGCCGTCGATCGTCTCATCCAGCATGCGATGAGCGAGCGTGCGAAACTCACTCCAGTCCTGCGGATCGAGCGAGGTGCCGGTAACGGCTGCCTGCGTCTTGCGGACGATCTCGTTCATGCTGCGCTCCCCTCACCTGCCTTTGCGTGGCGTGACAGCATCGCCGTGAACGCGGCAAATATCTTGCGCATCTGCGGCGGCTTGTACGGAAACACCACCGGCGAATCCATGTTGTGCACGACCGCCGTGTTGTCGGCCTCGAACACCAGAAGCTCGCCGTTCTGGTTCTCGGCGCAATCGACGATGAAATAATCGAGACCGACGCGCCGGCTCATTTCGTCGAGCGCATTTTTGTGACGTGCTGCGAAGGCGCGCTCGAAGTCGAGCATGAAGACGGCTTCTTCAGCGCGCTTCTCCTCGCTGAACGCCATGTAGGCGTTGAGATACCAGATGTCCCAGCGATCGGCGATCGCCATGTGGCAGGCGTAAGGCCTGCCGTCGACCATGGTGAGGCGGTATTTGCGGTAGAGCCCGTCAAAGCTCGCATAGTCAACGAAGCGTGCGACGAAGAAGTCGTGCTCTTCGCGCTCGGCAAGATAGGCCGCGAGCGCTGCCGCGTCGTCGAGCTTCGCAAGCCCGACACCGGCATGGGTGCCACGCGGCCGCGCAATCATCGGAAAGTGCAATTCGCCCGTGATGTCCTTGCAGGCGATCCGCCCTTCCGAGAGAGCCGACAATTGAGCACGCGCCGCGTGGGCGGTCACGGGAATGTCGAGACCGGGGATGCCCGCCAGCAGCCGATACAATTTGTCGCGATCGAGATTGCCGATGAGATCGGGACGATTGAGCAGCGGCCGCGGCCAGCGCGGCGCGGCCTTTTCGATCAGCGCAAGCGCTTCGCGGCATTCCTCGGAATCGGATGCCACCACGATGGCAACGTCGTGATCAGGCAGCGTTTCCGGCAGGCCAACTCCCTTGGTCACATAGAGTGTCAGGAGTTCGATATCGGAGCCTTCGAGCAGGAATTCGATCGGCGTGTTGCCGCCCATGTCGATGTCGGCCGCAAGCGCAAGCACGCGCAAGCCCGGCTTCGGCGCCGCAGAGGGTGTACGAAACAGCTGATGGAAGGACAGCACTTCCGACTGGATGACGAGCCCGGCTTCCTTCTCGCCCATAAGCTGGGCAATCAGCGACAGATCCAGGCCCTCGCCCGCCTGCGCCGTGCCCTCCGCGATCCGCGCCAGGAGTTGGTCGCGCAACGGGTGCAGATCGACGCCCTCGAAGGCCTGGCGCGTCAACTGCGCAAAGCCGATACGGTCGGCATAGTTCGGCGCGGAAAGCGGATGCAACATCTCACACCTCGAATACGGGCTGCGTCGGCACAGCGGCGGCGCGGCCAAGCAGCAGTTCGATCTTCACCAGGACATGGGCGATCCGATCGAGCATGTGCTGCAGATTCCATTGCGCCTGTGTGACATCCGCCGACCAGGCGTCGGTCACGAGCCTTGCGCCGATGCACAGCCGCAGCACGGCCTGCGGCGCGGCGTCCGGCCGCTCCAGCCGGACCGGCTGCCCGATCAGGCAGCGTTGCGCGGCGACCTGACGGTCTGCTGCACTGCCGGTGATGTCATCGTTCATGTCGCGCGCCAGCGCGCGATGGACGGCGCCGGTGTCGGCGATGGAGACCGGCTTGCCGTCGCGCAACAGCATGAACGGAAAGATCGTACGCTGTGCGAATTCCTCGTCATCCACGCCGGCCTCGTCGAACGCCGCCGGAACAGCACGAAGCGACGGCGACAACGCGATCATACTGTCGATGCCGGCTGCAAGCTGGGTGAGTGCCTTGGCGCGGAAAGCCCCGGGCACGGCATAGTAACTGCCGATCTCCGCGAGCGCCGCCTCCCAGCGTAGCCACTGACCGAAATTCGGCCGGCGCTCAAAGCGCGAGCGCAGCGTCGTCCAGGCCTTCGGCCAGTCGCTGCGGCCGGCATAGTGGAAGAGGCCCGGTGCAAGCTCGCCAACCCGGTCGAGCGAGCGCGAGAGCCCTTTCGGCACCAGCAGCGCGCCGCTGAAGGCAGGGCCGCCGAAGAATTTGGAGCCGGTGATCAGCACCATGTAGCCGCGGTCGAGATAGGAACGCAGCCGACGGCGCCCAAGCCGCGCCTGGCACGCATCGACGACGACCTGAACCTTGCCGGGCCAGCGTCGCGCGATCTCATCGAGGCAGACTGCACTCGGCGAGCGCCAGCCGAGTTTTGACGAATCCATGACCTGGAGCAGAACGCGCTGGCCTTGTGCGAGGCTGGTCTCGACCGCGCGCAGCACCGCGGCGTCCGCATCCGGGCGTATCGCAATCCCAGGCGCCGGATCGAGCAGCGGCACCGCGATGCTGTCGCCGGCAAGCCCCACGACCGCACCGTCCTTGCGGACTGCAAAGCCGCTCGCCGTCATGGTGCTGAAATGGCGGCCGCGCGCGGTATGGACCGTCCCGCTTCCGGTCTGGTCGGCGCCGACCACGACCGTCACCGTCGTCGCGCCCAGGACCGCGCGCGCCAGGAACAGGGCGTGAAGCTGGGAGTCGGTGCCGGACGGCGAGAACACGATTTCGACGCGCGGCGAGAGCTGGAGATGGCCGCGCAACTCGTCGCGCATGTCCTCACAGCGCGCGTCGAAGGCCACCTCGACCTCGTCGAACAGCGATTTGTGCACGAGTTCCTCGCGCGCCAGCGCGGCGCGATCATAGCCGGCCTGCGAGATCGGCGATGCGGTCGACGAGGCGAAATTCCAGACGTCCGGCGCGGGCGACGGCGCGCAGCCATAGGCGTTGACGCGGTCTTTCGGGTCGAGCGCCAGCCGAGGATCTCCGCCGGAGACGAGCAGCGTATCCAGCGGCGTGAAGAGATCGCGCAGGCGGTAGCGCGAGCCGCCGTCGGACGCTCGCTCGGTATCAGACAGACGGGATGCGCCGGCGCTCATCCCGAAAGGCTCACGCCGCATCGGCCGCCGCCGCGGGTGCCGGCGCGAATTGCGATGCAATGTCGCCGTGGAACACCGAAGGCCCGACGTGGTCGAGCGAGCTCTGGATATCAGCCCAGATCTCGCCGCCGATATCGGTCCAGCGCTTGCAGAAGGCGAAGTCTTCGGAAAGGTAAGTGCCGGTCGCGGGATCGATCATGCATTCGAACAGCGCGAACCGGTTCTGGCTCGCCGCCAGCGTGTCGTGCGAATGCTCGCGGAAGAACTGCAAGCCGGCATAGTCCGGATGGCGGCACATCGCTTCCAACGCCTGGCGGCGGATCATCAGGAAGCCGGTGCCGGCATAGCGCACGCGGGTAAAACCGTTGACCACCACGATGCGGTCGGGATCCTCGATCTCGAGCACATAGTCGAGCGAGGCCGCCGGCACGTCGGCCCGGCCGGCCTGAACCGCCCGCTTCGCCTTGTCCCAGTTGACCCGCTTGATCGGATAACACCCGGCGACGACATCGGCTCCGGATTCGATCAACCGAAACACCTGCTCAGGCTTGAAGCCGATGTCGGCATCGATGAACAGGAAATGCGTCGCCTTGGGATCGTCCAGAAACAGTGTGACCAGATTGGCCCGAGCGCGGGTGATCAGCGCGTCGCCGTCCCGTAAATGCACCTTGAGCTCGAGATTGGACATGCCGTGCACGGCGCGCTGGAGCGCGAAGATCGAGCTCGCATAAATGCTCGACACCTGCCCGCCGAAGCACGGCGTGGCCACCACCAGTTGCATCTTGTCCGACATCGACGGCTCCGCCCCCGCTCAACCCCTCACCAAAAGGTAAACAGGCATGGTTAACGGCGCCTTAATGCGCCCTTACAGGTACTTGACGAGCGAGAGCTGCGCGAGGTTGGCGGTAGTCTGGTAGGATGCCTGGAGCGCATTCTGGAGCGACAGAATTTCGCTCGCGACCTGGTCGGGCGAGGCCGACTCCGCCTGATCGACGATGGTTTGGAGCTGCGCTTTGGCCTGGGTCTGACGCGTGCTCGCGTCCTTCATCGTGTTCTGGGCCATCGCGATGTCCGTCTGGATGTCCTCGATCTTCTGCTGCCCGGGCTGGGGCGTCAGCGCCTGCGTGGTACGCAGGCTCAGCGCCGCCACTTGCGCGCCCGAGTATTGCCCGGTCGGCGAGGTCGAGAACGTGCCGTACACGGCGATTGCCTGCAACTGACTGCGGATCGCGTCCTCATCGGCCTGCGCGCCGTATTGCACCGTGACGGAATCGTCGACCCGCGCCACCGCGGTCGAGCGCGGCGAGCCGGGCCCGTCATTGCCGGTGTACCACTTCACGGTATTGGCCGAGCCGTTCACCAGCGTCGTCGCCGAACTCGCCGGCGTTGAGCCGACCCGCAGCGGTGGCTGCGTGGCGGTGATCGGCGACGAGCTGAAGCCGAGCGCGCCCAGCGCGGCGGTCGCACCCGGCGTCGAGCCCGAGATGCTCAGGCTTGCCGCATCGTCGGTGTTGATCGTGATCGAGCCGCCATGGATCGTCGACGGCTTCGACGTGCCCGTGATGGAGTCGATCTTGCTCATCAGGGTCTGAATGCTGTCGGTGACGTTGAGCTGGTTGCCGGTCGCGCCCGAGGCGACGAAGCTGAGCGTGGTGCCGTTGACGGTGAGGGTGTCGCCGGCAGAGAAGCCGGGCGAGATCGAATCCGAGGGCGCGGTGCCGGACAGCGCGGTGGTCCCGCTGATCGGCGCGGACGGTGTCGCCTGGTTGGTTTTGGCAGCGCCGATCGCGGAGCTGTCCGTGTTGAAGAAATTGTCGCCGGCTGCAACGGCGGATGCCGCCACCAGCGAGGTGTTGGCGAGCTTCGTGATTGCGGTATTCAGCGCGGTGTTGAGGTTTGTCGCCGTGTTGGCTGGATTGACGGGCGTGCTTGCATCGATCGCAAAGCTCCCGACCGGCGTCGGCGTCGCGCTGGACGCGGTCAGGTCGATCTGCTCGGTCGAGCCGTCCGGCAACGTGAACTGAACGCTGAGCTTGTCGCCGTCCTTCGGGTTGACGCCGTTGAGATTGACCGAGAACGATACCGGCGAGCCGCTCGGGCCAGTCACGGTTGCACCGGTCAACGTCGAGGAGACCGCCGCAATTTTCAACCCGAACGGCGAGGTCGCAGAATCTTCCGCTACGTTGATCACGCCCGCTGTCTGCGACTGCACCAGCCGCCCCATGCCGTTGGCGCCGAGGTCGGCCGCCTGGCGCTCCGCCATGACTGTCTTGAAGCCCGCCTGCGTGGTGGTGCCGTTGATGATGTCGCCGGCGTTGGCGACCGATTGCGTGTTGTACGCGGTCCCCGAGAACAGATAGCGGTTGCCCGCCTGCGTGTTGAGAACGCCGACCATCGAGCCGAACTGGGCGGCGGCGGTGTTCTGCGCGACCGTCTGGCCGTTGACGTTGAGATCCTGCGAGGAGGTGGCGGAGCCCGTCTGCACCGTGCTGCGGATCGTCGTCAGCGACTGGAGCGCAGTATTGGCGAGGTTGATGTTGACGTTGACGTTGGTCATCGTGTCGGTATAGGCGGCGATGTTGGACAATTGCGAGCGCGAGGCGATCGCAAAGCCTTCGTTGGTCCCCATGCCGGAATAGTTCTGCGACAGCTTGCCGGTCGAGAGCTGGGTCGACAGGTCGGTGAGCTGCTGATTGATGTTGCGGATCTGCGCGCCGAGGATCGACGAGGAGTAGTTGATGCTGCTGATCGACATGTTTCAGAGCCCTGTACTGGTTACACTTGAGCCTGGAGCAACGTATTCATCATGGTCTGCACCACCGACATCACGTGAGCGTTGGCGGCGTAGGCATTCTGAAGCTGAATCAGGTTCGACATCTCCGAGTCCAGATTGACGCTGGAGGTCGAGTTGAACTTGGCCTGAAGCGTCGAGACCACGACGCTCTGGCCCTGCTGTAGCGCGGTCGCCTGGGTCGAGGCGTTGGCCTGAACGCTCAGGAACTGCTGCAAATAGTTCGAGACGCTGCCGGTGAACGGCTGGCTCGCCGAACCGAGACCGGTCTGCGGCGAATAGGAAAACACCGTACTGGTAAGCTGCGAGTAGAGATAGTCCGAGCGCGTGGTATCGCCGGTGGGCGTCACCGGCGAGGTGCTGTAGACCGACAGCTTGGTCGGGTCGGTGGTGAGCTGTGTGTTGACGGCGATGCGGCCGGCAAGGCCGGTCATCTGCGAGCCCGACGCGGTGATCGCGCCGGTATAGAGCGCCTGACCGCCGTCGGTGAACAGCGGCAGCTGCGGACTGCCGGAGGTCAGCGACGAGATCGTCTTGATGCTCGACGCCGAATTGACCTTGGCGAGACCGGAATTGTCGTCAGTGACGCGCAGCGTCGTCGCGGTCGCTGGCGACGGCGCTGCGGAGAAGGTCAGATGCGAGCCCGGCAGCGCCGTGTTGAGCGCCGAGGCAATCGCGCCCATGCCGTCGGAGAAATTGACGCCGATCTGCATCGGGTTCGCGTTGGTGGCGTTCTGAAGCGGCAGCGCCGCCGGATCGGTCACGTTCACCAGCGTGACCTGGCGCTGCGTGTTGGTGGAGTCGGTATAGGTAATGTTGACGGTGTTGCCCGGCTGCGCGCCGGCGAGATCGATGTCGAAGCCCGCAGGCGGACCGGAGACGGTACTGCCCGCCGTCGTCTTGTCGGACAGTGCGCTCGACATCGTCGCGGCGAGCTGGTCGACCTGGTTCTGCGCCTGCACCAGCGTCTGGTCGCGCAGCTTCAGATCGGCCGCAATCTGGCCGGAGGAGACCACGTTGTTGGCGGCGACGTCGATCGACGAGCCGTTCGGCAGCTTGATGTTGAACGCCCCGACCCCGGACTTGGCCGGATCGGTGTTGTAGAGCGAGGTCGCATCCAGCGCGCCGGCTGACGCGAAAGAGAATTGCGAGGCGAGCCCTGCGCCGACCAGCTGGATGCCCGTGGTGGTGTAGATGTTGGCCTGGTTCGATCCGTCGGTGGTGACGCGGACGTCGACATATTTCGACAGCGAGTTGATGGCCTGGTCGCGCTGGTCCATCAGCGTTGCCGCGGATGGATCGGTCGAAGCGAGACCCTGGAGCTTGGTGTTGATGTCGGCGATCTGGTTCATCGCCGCATTGGCCTGCTGGGCCGAGGTGCCCAGATCCTGCTCGACGTTGGAGCGCAGCGACTGGATGCCCTTGGTGGTGACGTTGAGCTGCGTCGCCAGCGCCTGCGCGGCACCGACCGCGACCGTCTGTGCCGACGACGAGCCCGCGCTGGTCGAGAGTGCCTGGAGCGAGCTGGTGAAATTGTTCAGAGCGGTTTCGAGCGTGCCGCTGCCGCCGGGATTGCCATAGACATTCTGAAGCTGGTTCAGGATGTTGGCGGTCTGGTCGGCGTAGCCGCTGCCGCCGGTCTCGGTGCGCAGTTGGTTCTGCACATAGCTGTCGATGTCCCGGCTGACGCCGGTCGTCTTCGCCGTCGACCCGAAATCACCGGTGGTGACTTCGATCTGGTTCGGCGTCTGGGCGACGTAACCCGGCGTCTGCGAGTTTGCGACGTTCGACGAGACGATCGAGAGCGCAGCCTGGTTGGCACGCAGACCGCTCATCGCACTGGCGAGGGCTGAACTCAAACCCATGTTGACTGGCCGCCTTTGGTTACGTTACGCGCCGATCAGCGCAACACGTTCAAGAGATCCTGCACCATCGAATTCGCCGTCGTGATCACCTTGGTATTGGCCGAATAGGCCTGCTGGGTCACGATCAGCTTGGTGAACTCGTCGGCGATGTCGGTGTTGGATCCCTCCAGCGACGAACCGCTGATGGTGCCCGAGGCCCCCGCAATCGCCGGGCCCGACTGGTCGGTCACGGCATAGGCGCCGCCATCCATCGCCTTCAGGTAATTGGTGCCGTTGAAGTGCGACAGCGTCACCGAGGCGAGGTCGAGGTTCTGGCCGTTGGAGAAGGTGCCGACCACGAGGCCGTTGTTGTTGACGGCGACCGAGCGGAGCTGACCGGCGGCGTAGCCGTTCTGCGTGATGGTGTTGATGGTGACCGCGCCGCTGGTGCTCGCATATTGCGTCAGCCCGCCGGAGGAGATGTTCAAGGCGACTGAACCGAGCGACTGGCCGCTGACGCTGACGTTGGGGATGGTGATGCCCGAGCCGCTCGGCGAGGAGAGCGAGCCGTCACTGGCGAAGGTGAAGGTCTGCCCTGTGTTCACCCAGCCGACCGTCGTGCCGGTCGCGTTCGGGTCGGTCTGATAAAACAGGTTCCAGCTGTCGGTATGGCCGGCACCCAGCGACGCGCTATCGGTCTTGGCCCAGCGCAATTGCAGGTTCACCGGCGTGCCCGCCGCGTTGTACGCGGTCACCGCGCCGCCGCTGATCGATTCCTTGGTGAAGGTCGCAATGTCGTTGCCGACCACGGTGCCCGTGCCGGCGGTACCGCCGCCGCCGCGGCTCTTGGTGATGGTCGACGTGAAGCCGAGCGCGGCGAAGGCGCTGGCGTTGGAGCTGGTCACCGACAGGTCTTTGACCGTACCGGTGTTCAGCGTGATCACGCCGTTGGAGATCGAGGAGCCTGTCGCGCCGCTGAGTCCGTCGATCTTGAGGAGCAAGTCCGAGATATTGTCGGTGGTGCTGATCTGGTTGGCGCCGGACGCGGTCGCGGGCGGGGCAACGAAGGTCAAAGTCTGGCCGTTGACGGTGATGGTATCGTTGTTGGCGAAGGCCGATGAGAGGACCTCCGTACCGCCGGCTGTCGCAGCGCCACTCAGCACGGTTGAGCCGGTGATCGCAGGCGTGGACAGCACATTGCCGCCGCGTGTCACAGTGCTGATGCCGAGCGTGGTGGCCGCGGTGCCGCTGACCGCCACGTCGACACTCGTGCCGCTTGATATCTGGATGTTGCCGCTGGCGGTCAGCGTAGCGTTGACGCCAGTGCCACCGGCGCTCTTGATTGCGGTCAGGATGCTGTTAACAGTCGTGCCGGAGCTCGCCGCCATCCCGATCGTGGTGACCGAGGGGGGACCCGCCACCGTCGTCACGCCTGAGGCGGTGCTGTCGAAGGCGATCTTGTTGCCGTTGATAGTCATGAATGTGCCGTCAAGCGCAGTGAGCATGGCCTGATTGAGGTGCGAACCCTGGGTACTGTCGAGGGACGTACCCGTGCCTGCCGCTGCCGAGGCATTGTCCTGCAACGCAACCGAGCCCGTCGCACTCGTCGACGTATAGGCCGAGCGCGTATTGCCGGTGGCGGCAGCGCCGGAGGCCGCCGCGCTTGTATAGGGCGCGGGCGGCGTGCCCACCGTCAGCGGGTTCGAGGCATAATCCGATGGATTGAGTCCACCAGCGGCCAGCAGCGTGCCGCTCGTCGCGGTGGAGCTTGCCACCGTGTTCGGCTGGGTCGGCAGGTTTGCCGCGTACTCGATCGAGGTTGTCGCCTGCGCCGGGACAAAGTTGTTCTGGAATTGCAGCACCGTCGGCACGCTGCCGGTGGGGTTGCCGGTCTTCGGGTCGACCGTGACACCCATCAGATAGTAGCCGGCGCCGTTGACGAGATTGCCGTTGGCATTGACCTGGAAGTCGCCGCGGCGGCTGTAATAGGTGACGCCGTCGAACACCGGCACGTTGTCGACGGTGCCGGTCGCCTTCTGCACCGAGAAGAAGCCGTCGCCGGTGATCGCCATGTTGGTGGCGACGCTGGAGGCCGAGATCGTGCCCTGGGTGGTGATGGTCGCCTGCGCATGCGCTGTCACGCCGCCGGCGACCTGCTTGCTCGGGACCGAGGCGTCCGGGATCAAATCTTCGAAGCTGGTCCCGATGCCTTTGTAACCGGTGGTGGATGAGTTCGCGATGTTGCCGGAAATGTTCTGAAGCGCGTAGGACTGCGCCTGCAGGCCACCCACCGAGGTGTTCATTGCATCGAAGATACCCATAACTTTGTCTCCAGATCCGATCTCGGCGGCCGGCAGACCAATGGCCGCATTCGGAGGAGACGTCGCAAGGCCTATGCCAATGCGGGTATTCTCAGGAAATCAATGACTTAAATAGACAAGCCCCGGTCGGATGACCGGGGCACAATTGCCGGGCCGGCAACAATTGCCGAGACCAAACCTCAAGTGGCCGAGGCCGACGCCGGGTGGAACACCAGCCCGAAACCATCGATGCAGTAGCGCAGGCCGGTCGGCTTCGGACCGTCGTCGAAGACGTGGCCGAGATGGCCGCCGCAGCGGCGGCAATGCACCTCGGTGCGGACCATGCCGAAGGTGCGGTCCTCGGTCTTGCCGACATTGCCCTCGATCGGCTGGTAGAAGCTCGGCCAACCCGTGCCGCTCTCGAACTTGGTCTCCGAGGCGAACACCGGCAGGTCGCAGCCGGCGCAGGCGAATATGCCCTTGCGATGCTCCTTGAGCAGCGGGCTGGTCCCCGGCCGTTCGGTTCCCTCCTTGCGCAGGATCTCATATTGCTGCGGCGTCAGTTGAGCGCGCCACTCGGCGTCGGTCTTCTCGATCTCGAACTTCTCGGCGGCCTTCTCTCCAGCCTCGGCCGGGGTTGCCCTCAGCCAGCGGAAGGCCGAGAGGCCGAACAGGCCGGCGACAGTCGTCAAAAGGATGCGGCGGTCAAACATCTCATTCTCCGTGCGCAGGAAATCCACGCCCTGAGATACGGGCTCTAACGGCGGACGTTACACTTCCAGGCGGGTTTTTTCTCAACTTATTGCGAGACGCCCTCGTCGCGGGGGGTGGGTTCCACGCGCTCAGCCGCCAGCTGCGGCGATGGGGCCAGCCGCGGTCGAAGCCCGGGCGGCGGACGGCGCGGGCCGGTGCCGGCGGCCCTATTGGCCTCGGCAAGCCGCGCCTCGCGCGCCCTGTCCTTGACCCGTACCCGCTCGCGGTAGCGGGCGAGCGATCCAGCGGCGGCGGAACTCGCCCTGCCCCAGATCCCGACCAGCTGGCCTGCAACCCGCCCCGTCGTTCCCCCTGCCCAAACCAGCTCGAACGGCGAGAACAGGCGCCAGCGCTCATCGGCCCTGAGGATGCTGCGCGCGATCAGCTGCCCGGCCATGGCGGAGGTGTTCATGCCCTGGCGTCCGAACCCGCTCGCCACCCACAGGCCTTTGCGCAATTGGCCGATCTGCGGCATGCCGTGCACGGTCCGGCCCGTGACACCGCCAAACGTATCGGTGATCTCGACATTGCCAAGCTGGGGGAAGATCGATCGGATCCGCCGGCTGACGGCGCCGGCAAAGCGCTGCGGACGCGCAGCCCAGGTCGTCTCCGGGCTTTCCCACATCAGGCGGTCGCCATCGACGATCCGGAAATGGTTGACGCCGTCGGAATCCATCACCGATCCCTTGAAGGCGATGATCTCATGCACGCGCTCGCCGAGCGGCGCGGTGATGCCGGCATAGCGCCAGACCGGCAGCAGCGTCTCCGACAGGCGCTTCAGCGGCGCGCCGAGATGGATGTTGCCGGCGAGCACGATGTGGGTCGCGCGCAGCCGCGCCGAGGGCGTAACGATGCGCTTGCGGATGCCGGAATGATCGATGCTGACGACCGGCGTATCCTCGAAGATGCGCACGCCGGCCCGCCGCGCCAGTGCCGCGAGGCCATGCACATATTTGCGGCCGTCGACCTGGAACGCCCTAGAATAGTAGACACCGTGGAAATAATGATCGGTCTTCAGCACGGCGCGGACGCGATCGACCTGCCAGCCTTCGACCTCGGTGTCGAAATCCTCGGTCAGCATCTGCAACCGGCTGATCAACCGGTCGCCGGCATCGACGTTGGAGACTTCCAGCACGCCGTCGCTCGGGCCGATGCCCGGCATGTTCTCTTCCGTGGCGTTGGCGCGGACGAACTCGGCGCCCTCCTTCGACAGCGTCCACAATTCGCGGGCGTCCTCGAAGCCAATGCGCTCGATCAGCTCCGTGAGCGGCAGGGCAAAGCCCGGCATCACGGTGCCGAGTTGGTTGCCGGAGGCATTCCAGCCGATGTGGCGGCCCTCGAGCACCGCGACGCTGGCCCCGAGCCGGGCCGCCTCCAGTGCGATGGAGAGCCCGGCCAGCCCTGCGCCGATGACGCAAATGTCGGCGTCAAGCTCGAACGACAGCCGCGCGCGCTCGCGAAAGCCGGCTTCTTCCTGGGACACGCTTGTGAAAGTCTCGCTCATGTCGTTTTCTTAAAGGACCAGTCTTCTTAAAGGACCAATCGGGCGCTTGTCACCTTGTCCTCGACCGGCGCCTGTAGATTGTCCTTTTAGATTATCCTGGACGCGTAACGATTCGAGAATGCCATGCGCCGTTTGATGCTGCTGCGTCACGCCAAGACCGAGACTGACGCGCCAAGCGGCCGGGACCAGGATCGCCGGCTCGACGACCGGGGCCAGAAGGATGCCGCAGAGATCGGCGACTGGATCGCCGCCCATCGGCCCGCCCCCGATACTGTGCTGGTGTCTCATGCCGTCCGCGCCCGGCAGACCTGGGACATCGCCTGGGAGGCGATGAAGGACCGCGTCGCGGCGCCGCAGGTCGAGATCCTGCCGGAACTCTACGGCGCCGATCCCGCACAGATCCTCGAAACCATTCGCACTGCAACCATCCCGGCCAATCCCCGACGGCTGCTGCTGGTGGGGCACAATCCCGGTATGCACGAGGCCGCGCTGATGCTGATGGGCAGCGGCGATCCGGCCGGCGCCAAGGCGCTCGCCGACAACCTGCCCACCGCGGGGCTTGCGATCTTCGACTTTGACGTCAAGGATTGGGGCGACGCGGCCTACCGCCGCGGCAAACTGGTGCTGTTCGTCAGCCCCAAGCTGCTTCGACTGGGATGAGACGCGCGGGCGCCGTCTCGATCGGTTGATCTGGCTTGATGGATAGGGAGGCGCAGATGTTCAATTCCATCCTCGTGCCCATCGACCTCGCCGACACTGATCTCGCCAAGCCGGCGCTCGCGACCGCGGTAACGCTGTCGCAGACCTGGAGCGGATCGATACGACTGCTCAACGTGCTGCCGATGACGCCGGTGATGCTGGCTGAATACGTGCCGGCCGATTTCGACGAGCAGCAGCGCCAGACCTCGGAGGAAGCACTCGCCATCGTCGCGCGCGAATCCGGCGTCAACGACGCGCGCATTTCCAGCGTGGTGCGCCAGGGCGGCATCTACCACGAGATCCTGGAGGAAGCCGTGCACATGAAGGCCGATCTGATCGTGATGACCTCGCACCGGCCTGCGATGCGCACCTATTTCCTCGGCTCCAATGCCGGGCATGTGGTGCGCTATGCGAAGTGCTCCGTGCTGGTGGTCAGGCACTGAGCGTTGCTCCGTCATTGCGAGGAGCGAAGCGACGAAGCAATCCAGACTACCGCCTCGGAGCGATTCTGGATTGCTTCGCTGCGCTCGCAATGACGATCTCGAGAGATTGCACGTCTCTCGCACAATACCGTTGGCGCTCCATCCGGGATACGAGACCACAACCCCTTGCGTTGCCCGACGGGCAAAACACCCGAGCGGTGGGTCAACGCGCGTCGAGGAAAATATCCCACTTTACCGAAATTCGGAAACAGCGTATGCGTCGCCTCACTCCGGCCCAAGGAAGAGGGGCGTATCGCGATCGTCACGACACGCGGGCCGGATTGCGGTGGACGTGGGTCACATCGGCGCGAGAGGCATCGCAGGGCGGGCAACCGTGAGCGATGCGCGTCGCGCACACGACCGGTGCGATCGACGTACGGCAAAATCGTGTGGTCCTGGCGCCCGGAGCCTGTGCGCCAAGTGTTGCGGCGATGCGTGTGCCCGACCGGGCGCGCGTATCAGTCATCCGCAAGGCGACGGGGGCAATAGTGCATCGCTCCCCGGGGAGATCACGACATAAGCCGTCAAACCACTGCGCAGGGAAGGCCGGGATGTCCTGGCTTCACCTGTATGCCGCTGTGCAATTCTTGTAGCGCAATTGTCGCACAGTGGACCGCGGGTGCCAGCCGGCACCCGGTCTTCCCTGCGCCCTCTTTGACCGAGGGCAAGGCGACGAGCAAAGCTCGGGCAGAATGAGCCGCGAGAGGGCGAAGGTGTGTCTAATGAAGAGAGGTCTCGTGCCCCGGACGCTGTGCAGCACGAAGTGATGCGCTGCAGAGCCGGGGCCCATGCATCAGCGGTTTGCGTGGCCTTCTGGGTCCCGGCTCTGCGCAGCAGCGTAAGAACGCTGCAGCGCGTCCGGGACAAGAGCGAAAGCGCTCACAGATACCGCGTCAGTTCGGCTTTGAACTGGCCGTAGACGGCGTCCTCGATCTGGCTGCGCGTGATCCCGATGTCGCGCAGGGCGCGGTCGTCGAGTTCGTTCAGCGTCTTGACGGCGGAGCGGCGCTCCAGGCGGTCGAACAGCGCAGAGGCGCTAATGGCGAGCGCGCGGAAAAATCCGCCCGACGAGGTTGGGCGTAAACTCCGCCCCGAAGTTTGCGAGATCGTGGTCATTTTCTTCTCCGGCCTTTGGTCCTGCGCGGCGATGCGGATGCCGTTGGCGCAAACGCCTGAGCGCTTGCACCTCATATGCCTTCGGATTGCTCTCGCTCTCCTCGGCTCAATCGCGGACCTTGATGGAACTTAAATGCTCCAGTACAATCCTCGGTACAAGGAAAACATTGCTCTCGGTGCAATAATGTCCAAGTTCGAGTACGTGAAGCTTGCCGATGCCATTGCCGTCGATATCTCTAACGGCACGTTAAGACCCGGCGACCGGCTGCCGCCGCAGCGCAATTTTGCCTATGATCGTGGCATTGCGGTCTCGACCGCGAGCCGGGTTTATACGGAGCTCTTGCGCCGCGGCCTCGTGGTCGGCGAGGTCGGCCGCGGCACCTTCATCTCCGGCGACATCAGGCGCGAAGTCGAGACCATCAGCGAGCCGCGCGATGCCCGCATCGATTTCGAGGTCAATTATCCGCTGCTGCCACAGCAATGGGCCATGATCGCCAAGAGCCTTGCGGGGCTGGAGCGCGTCGACGCACTCGAATCCGCGCTGCGCGTCTCGACCAGCACCGGCACCAAGAGCGCGCGCGTCGCGGCCGCCGCCTATCTCGCGCGTAAGGATTTTACGCCACAGGCCGAGCAGATCGTCTTCACCGCCAACGGCAAGCAATCGCTCGCGGCCGCGATCGCAGCGCTCGTTCCGACCGGCGGCCGTTGCGGCGTCGAGGCGCTGACCTACCCCTACGTCAAGAGCATCGCTGCGCGGCTCGGCGTGACGCTCGTT
Source organism: Bradyrhizobium sp. F1.4.3 (assembly GCF_040548375.1). Taxonomy (NCBI): domain Bacteria; kingdom Pseudomonadati; phylum Pseudomonadota; class Alphaproteobacteria; order Hyphomicrobiales; family Nitrobacteraceae; genus Bradyrhizobium; species Bradyrhizobium sp. F1.4.3. The sequence continues at coordinate 123,672 of NZ_JBEPRN010000017.1, read as the reverse complement.
CCGATTCCCATGGACGAATATGGCGCGCGGCCCGATGCGATCCAGAAAGCGCATCGCGAGGCGCACCTGACGGCGCTGTACCTCCAGCCGATCATCCAGAATCCGCTCGGCGTCACCATGAACGCGACGCGGCGCGCCGACATCATGCACGTCGCCGAAAAGCTCGACCTCACGATCATCGAAGACGCCGTCTACGGCTTCCTCGCCGACGACACACCGCTGGCGGCGCTCGGACCGGACCGCTGCATCGTGCTCGACAGCCTGTCCAAGAAGGTCGCGCCCGGTCTTGCGCTCGGCATCCTCGTCGCGCCGCCGCATCTGCGCGAGAGCGTCATGGGCGCGGTGCGGACCGGCGGCTGGATCGCCTCTGGCCATGCGCTCGCGGCCGGACAGCGCCTGATGGCCGACGGCACCGTGTCCGAGCTGACGCGGCTGAAGCGCATCGACGCCGCGCGCCGGCAGCAGACCGCGGCAAAGCTGCTCGCCGGCTACCAGATCGCGGCCGACCCGCGCTCCTATCATCTTTGGCTGACGCTGCCACCGCATTGGCGCTCGCAGACTTTTGTTGCCGCCGCCGCTCGGCGCGGCATCGCGCTGACCCCGTCCTCGACCTTCGCGATCGCGCATGGTCACGCACCGAACGCGGTGCGCCTCGCGCTCGCCCCGCCATCGCCCGAACAGCTCGATTCCGGCCTGCGCACGATCGTGTCGCTGCTCGGCACCAAGGAAGAGGATTTTGACTCGACGGAGTAGCTAGAGCGTTTTCGAGCGAAGTGGATACCGGTTCGCGTGAAGAAAACGCGTCAAAACAAGAATCCAGTCCCCCTCGCCGGTCAGCCCTCCGGCCATTCCGCGATAAAGCCCTTCGCCTTGTATGGCTCGATCTTGTCCCATTCGTGCAGGATGCGCCGACGAAACTCGGGATCCGTGGGCCAGAGCGCGCGCGGCGTCGCAAAACTGTCGACGGTGATCAGCATCTTCTCGACCTCCGGCCAGTGCCGATGCAGCGTCATCGGATAGCGCCGCGCGGTCCAGGTGTTGCCGAGGCAGATCACGCTGCGGACATTCCGCAATCCCAGCGCCGCATCGATGATCGGCAGCGACAAGATCACATTCTCGCCGGTGTTCATCGCACCATGTTCCTCGAGGATCCGGTCCGCGGGAATGCCTGCGGCAATCATCGCCGCCTTGATGATCGTGCACTCGGACTGCTCCGAGCCCGGCGTCACGCCGCCACTGACGATCGACCAGCGGAAATAGCCCTCGCGCCACAGCCTCGCGGCGATCTCGACGCGCAACACAACGTCCTCGCGGGTCCCGAAGATAAACAGCAGGTCGGCCGGCGCGAGTGGCGTGTCGATCAGATGGTTCCGGTTGATCTCGGCGATCTCATCCGCGGTCGGCAGGCGGCTGCTGCGATCCATGACCGTCATCGCCGCACGATGCGGCACCGGTGCCGTGCCACGAAGTCAATTTTGATTGCGGCCGATTGCAAGCCCTAAGGCAGCAAGGACGTCGGCAGATTATCCAGAGTGTAGCTCCGCGGCTGGTTGCGCCGCACGAAGCCGCCGACCTGCCAGGCGAACAAGGCCGCAAAGCCAATGATGAACAGCACGCCGGCGAATTCCCCGATCATCAGCGCGCGGATCAGCAGCCCCGTCATCGCCACGGCCAGCACGGCCAGGAACGCGAGCACCGCCGCATAGGTCTTGCGGCCGAGGCCGGCGGTCAACTCGGCGCGGCTGTCGGCCCTCGCCATCCGCGCGTGCAGCTCGACGAGAAAAGCGCGAAATCCGCTGTCCTGCGGCGCCATCAGCGCCGCGGTCTGCCAGCTCGTCGACAGGATCGCGATGCGGCCGCCACCGGCACGGCTCACATCGGCGCGAAAGCGGTGCTGTTGCATCGACACCGGACGGAACGACAGCCGGATTCCGGCGATCTCGTCATAGCGCCACAGGCCGGAGCGGCCGGCGATGTGCCAGGACAGGCCCTCGTCGGTCAGCTCGAAACGATGCGCCGAGCCGATCAGCGACGCCTTGTAGGCGTAGCTCGTGGCTGACGGGCCCTGCGCCTGCGAAACCTGCATCTCGATCATCAATCCCGTCCGCGCAATCTCGTCCGCGACCGGCTTGCGCAATCGCCCTCGCCCATCCTACAAGCGAGGCATGGCTGAGACGATCTTTTTTCCGCGCCGTCTGATTCTCGGTGCCGCCGTGATCTCCGGCGTCCTGCTCGCGCTCGCGGTGCACATGCTGGGCGCGCGCTACGGCCTCGACCTCGGCGGCCTCTGGCGCTCCGACACGCATGAGCTGATGCCGGCGGGCGCGGCGATCGCCTGGTGGCTGATCGCAAGCGTCGGCTTCTCCGGCGGTTATTTCACGGCGACATTGATGCAGAGCGCCGTCTCCGGCCAGATCCCGCAGAGGATGCGGCAGTTTCTGATCGCGGTCGGCGTGCTCCTGCTTGCAGGTGCGGGACAGGCGGCTTCGGCACCGAGCCCGATCCCGACCGTCTCGGGCGTGCTCGCCGGCCTTGCCGCGTTGTGTCTCGGAGCCGTAATGGCGTTCTGCGGCGCGCATTTCGCGCTACGCCGCGGCTAAGCCTCAGGCCGACGCACGCAGCCGCGGCCGTTCCAGCATCAACGCGACGTCAGATGCGGGCCGTGGCATGCTGAACAGATAGCCCTGCGCCTGGGTGCAGCCTTCGCGCCTGAGCAGCTCGAGCTGTGCGTCGTTCTCGACGCCCTCCGCAGTGGTCACAATGCCGAGGCTGCGGCCGAGACCCGTGACCGCACGGATGATCGCCATGGAATCCTGGCGGGTCGCAAGCTCGGATACGAACGAGCGGTCGATCTTGATCTTGTCGAACGGGAAGCTGCGCAGGTAGCTCAGCGACGAATAGCCGGTGCCGAAATCGTCGAGCGAAATCCGCACGCCCATGCCGCGCAGCTCGTGCAAGGTGGTCAGCGTGGCCTCGCTGTTCTGAAGCAGTACGGATTCGGTGATCTCGAGTTCGAGGCGACGCGCCGCGAGGCCTGATATCTCCAGCGCCTCGGTCACGGATGCAATCAGGTGCAGACTCTTGAACTGCACCGGCGACAGATTGACGGCGACGTCGATATCGTTGGGCCAGGTGGCTGCGTCCGCGCAGGCACGGCGGAGCACGAACTCGCCAAGCTGGACGATGAGTCCGGTCTCCTCGGCCAGCGGAATGAAATTGATCGGCGAAATCAGCCCGCGCTGCGGATGGTTCCAGCGCAAGAGTGCCTCGAAGGCTACGACGCGGTCGCTGGCGACGTCGCGGATCGGCTGATAGTACACTTGGAACTCATCGCGTAGCAGCGCCGCCCGCAGGTCCATTTCCAGCAAACGCCGCGCCTGCGCCCGTGCGTCCATGCCGGTCTCGAAGAAGCGATAGGTGCCGCGGCCATCCGCCTTGGCGCGGTATAGCGCGAGGTCGGCGTTCTTCAACAGTTCGTCGGGATTGCTGCCGTCCTGCGGCGACAGCGAGATGCCGATCGAGACGCCGATCACGATCTGATGGTCGTCGATCTCATAAGGCGCCGAAATCACCTCGACGAGGCGGCCGGCGAGTGCTCTCGCCGCAGCCTCCTCCGACCGACCGATCTGAACCACGGCGAACTCGTCGCCGCCGAGCCGGGCCACGGTGTCGTGCTCGCCGACGGTGGCCTTGAGCCTGCGGCCGACTTCCTTCAGCAGCGCATCGCCGATCGGATGACCGAGGGAGTCGTTGATGTCCTTGAAATGATCGAGGTCGAGACAGAGCACCGCGAGCTGGTCGTCGGACTTCGTCCGGCGCAGTCCCTGCTCGAGCTGCTCGTGGAACAGCACGCGGTTCGGCAGATTGGTCAGTGCGTCATGGCGCGCCATGTGCGAGATCTTCGCCTGTGCCTCGAGCCATTCGGTGATGTCCTCGAAGGTCGCGACCCATCCCCCGCCCTGCATCGGCTGGTTGACGACGCGGATCGAGCAGCCGAAGCGCTTCACGACGTCGGTCGTGGTGCGTCCCTTGCGCGCGTCTTCCACGAGGCGCGCGAAGAATTGATCGGGATCTCCCGTCCACTGGCCATTCGCCTGCTCCTCCTTGAGCACGTCGAGCAGCGAGCGGCCGGTGAGCTGCATGCCAGAGCGGCGCAGCATCGCCGCGTAACGCTCGTTGAACAGCAGTATCTTGCCGTCGGTATCGAACATGCACAGCCCCTGCGACATGTTCTCGAGCGCGGTGTCGAGCACGACCTGCTGGCGGCCCAATTCTCCCTTGGACTTGCGGTCGAGCAGCGCCGAAACCAGCGCGATCGCGATGATCGCGACCGCGGCGCTGGCTGTGAGGAAGGACATCGAGGCCGGCGGGATCGACAGCCCGCTGATCGCCAGTGTCGGGTCCGGCGTGAGCTGCACCGCGCCCATCGCGGTGAAATGATGCGCGACGATCGCGATCGTCAGCAGGCCGGTCGCGGCCAGCGCATGGGAACGGTCGTCGCGTCGCGCCGCGACGAACAGGGCGAGCGCCGCAAAGACAATGCCGAACAGGACCGAGGCGACAACCGTGCCTTCGACCCAGCTCACGCGCGCGGGAATCTCCAGCGCCGCCATGCCGGTGTAATGCATCGCCGCGACGCCGGTGCCGACGATGGCGCCGCCGAGGACGACCCACGGCGTCCGCGAGGACGATACCGCGATGCTCAATCCCACGAAGGTGACGGAGATCGCGAAGATCAACGACAGGATCGTCACCGGAATATTGTATGCACCATTGTTGCCCGGCCCATAGGCCAGCATCGCGATGAAGTGCGTCGCCCAAATGCCGCTCCCACTGACAACGGCATCCAGGGAGATCCAGACCAGCCGCCCCGGTCCTTGCGTCGCACGCGCCCGGTGAAACAGGCTGATCGCCGCCGCGCTCGCGAGCAGGCACACCGCGCCGCCGAGCGCGACCAGGCGCCAGTCGTGCTGATCCGTGAGACAGTAAAGAACCTGATACATTGCCAGTCCCTATTCCACCCACACTAGAACCTGCAGAGGTGGACAGTCGGTAACTGGCTATGTGCTGGTTTCGGAAATGGTGAACAGAGAATGTGTGCGCTCGCTCACATTCTTCATCTCTGCGCCCGCGCACCAAATCCGATCGTCGCAGCCGCAAGTAGCAGGACAGTAGCCGAAATAACCAGCGCGAGATGCAGGCCTTGCATGAACGCGCCTTCGCCTGCGATGAGCGAGCCGAACAACGCAACGCCGAGCACGCTGCCGGTTTGCCGCGTCGCGTTCAGGACTCCTGCGGCAATGCCGGAGCGCGCCTTCTCGACGCTGCCCAGCAAGGTCGAGGTCAGAGGCGGCACCAGCAAACCAAGTCCGCCGCTGATGGCAATCATCTGCGCGCAGACCGCCCAATAGCTCGTCCCGGCTTCGATCCAGAGCAGGCCAAGACAACCGAGCGCCGATATGCAGGCGCCGACGACGATGGTCGGGCACGGACCGATGCGTTCGGCGACACGCGGCGCCAGCAAATTGACCGGCAGCACCGCACCCATCATCGGCACGAAGGCGAGCCCGGTCCACCAGGCGGACAGGCCGTTGATCCTCTGGAAGTACAGGCTGAGCACGAAGATCAGGCCGTAGATCGCGATGTTGACGAGGAGGCCGACGATCGTGGTCAGGGTAAACAGCTGGTGACCAAACAAGGACAAGGGCAGCATCGGCCGCGCCGTGCGGCTCTCGCGCCAGACAAACAGCACGGCCAGGACGGCGGCCGCAATGAACGCTCCGATCACCGCGGGATGCTCCCAGCCAAGCGCGCCGCCCTCAATGATCGCGCCGGCAAGCGCTCCGAGCGCACCGATGGCTGCGAATTGGCCGGGCAGATCGATCTCGCGACCGGGCGCCCGCGTGGTTTCAGCCGCATAGCGCCAGCTCAGCCACAGGCCGGCGAGGCCGATCGGAAGGTTAACCAGAAAGATCGCGCGCCACCCGACCAGCGTGATCAGGCCACCGCCGACGAAGGGGCCGGCGGTCAGCGCCAGGCTCGCGCCGGCGGCCCAGACCGCGACGGCGCGGCCGCGCTGCCGGTCGTCGGTATAGGCATGGTTCAACAGCGCCAGCGAATTCGGCACAAGGATCGCCGCGGCCAGTCCCTGGACGAGCCGGGCGCCGATCAACACAATCGCATTGGGCGACAGCGCGCAGGCGAGCGAGGCCGCGGTGAAGATGGCGAAGCCCGACATGAAGACGCGCTTGGCGCCGATGCGGTCGCCGAGCGCGCCCGCCGTCAGGATGAAGGCGGCAAAGGCGATGGTGTAGGCGTTGACCACCCATTGCAGTTCGGCAACCCCGCCGCCGAGCGTCCTGCCCATGGCGTCGAGCGCGGTGTTGACGATGGTGACATCGAGCTGCACCACGCCATAGCCCAGGCTCATCGCGGCAAGCGTGAGCGAGGTTGCAAGGCGCGATGCGGCGCGCGGGGCGCCGTTCGCGTCGTCGAAGGCTTCATATTTGATGGTATTGGCGTGCATGCTGCCACCTCGATTGCAGCCCCATGCGACATATACGTTCGAAACGCGCCATCATGCTTCGACAATGACCGAATGATGGATGTCGTTAATAACGAAACGCCGTGCGTCCAGCGCACGGCGTTTCGTTTGCAAGACGCGTTAGCTCGCGGCGCGCAGATTGACCTTGCTCTCGGCAAGCGACGTCAGCTTCTTGTCGGTCGCCTTCTCCTCTTCGAGCGTTTTCGCAAGCACGGCGGCGCAGTCGGTACGGCCGAGCTGCTTGGCCCAGGCGATCAAGCTGCCGTAGCGCACGATCTCGTAGTGCTCGGCGGCCTGCGCCGCGTTGATCAGGGCTGCGTCGAGCACCGCCTTGTCGGCGACTTCGCCGGCGGTCTCGTCGGCTTCCTCGATGATGCCGTCGATGGCCGGGCAATCGACCGCCTTCACCTGCGCACCGTGCATCTTGAACACCTCCTCGAGGCGCTTGACGTGCTGCCTGGTCTCTTCGAGGTGCGTCAAAAAGCCCTGCTTCAACTGCGGATCGGTAGCCTTATCTGCCATTTTCGGCAGCGCCTTGGTGAGCTGTTGCTCGGCGTAGTAGATGTCCTGTAGCTGATGCACGAACAGGTCGTTCATGGTTTTGATGTCTTTTGTGAACAGTCCCGTCGTTCCGATCCTCGCCGGTTTCGGGAACACGGCAATACCGGCTTGCACGAGAAGCCGCATTTTCACCGTGTTCGATTGCTGATGGGACGCTAACCTGCGCGCGGCACCGTCGTTCCAAAGAAGTCCGCATCGTTTGCGCCGGAACACTGCTTGCGGCGACAGGATTTGAAACCATGTTCGACACACATGTGGAAGCGCGATCCGAGCCGGTGCCACGACTCATATGCATAACGTGCCTCCCATGTGAACCACGTATGACAAAAACGACCGGTGCGGTGCAGAACCTATTCTTGTCAAGGGCTGCACAAGTCGCTGTTTTTGCCTTAATGAGCTAGATGATGCTCAGCGATCGACGCCCACTTTTTGGCAGCGATCGCGCCCGACCCGTCAATGCCTGACCGGGTTGGTCTTGCCCCCCGCCGGGAGGATGAATGCACGGACTGCTGCCCGCGCTGAAACGCGGCTTCAAGAGATGGATTGGCTGGCGACGGCTCGGAATTGCCGCGAGCGTGATGATCATCGCCTTCGCGGTCACCACGCTGCTGCGGACCCTCAAGGGCATCGATACCGGAGTCATCCTGACCGCGTTAACCGAGATTCCGCGCGGGCACATCGGGCTCGCCGCGATCTGCGTGTTCTTCGCGTTCTGTACGCTGACCTTCTACGATTTTTTTGCACTGCGAACGATCGGCAAGAAGCACGTTCCCTACCGCATTGCAGCGCTGTCCAGCTTCACGTCCTATTCGATCGGCCACAACATCGGCGCCACCGTGTTCACGGGCGGCGCGATCCGCTTCCGGATCTATTCCGACTACGGGCTGAACGCGATCGACGTCGCAAAGATCTGCTTCCTCTCCGGCCTGACGTTCTGGCTCGGTAACATCTTCGTGCTCTCGATCGGCATGGCCATCCATCCGGATGCCGCCTCCTACATGGATCAGCTGCCCTCGTCGATCAACCGGCTGATCGCACTCGGCGGCCTTGCCTCGATCGCCGCCTACCTGGTCTGGCTGTGCATGGGCGAGAAGCGCCGCGAGCTCGGCCAAAAGGGCTGGAAAGTGGTGCTGCCATCGGCGCCGCTGACGCTGGTGCAGATCCTGATCGGCGTGGTCGATCTCGGATTCTGCGCGCTGGCGATGTACCTCCTGATACCGGCCAATCCGCCGATCGACTTCCTGTCGCTCGCCGTGGTGTTCATCCTGGCGACGCTGCTGGGCTTCGCCAGCCACGCCCCCGGCTCGATCGGCGTGTTCGACGCCGCCATGCTGGTGGCGCTCCCCGAATTCGGCCGCGAGCAGCTGCTGGCCACCCTGCTGGTCTTCCGCTTGCTCTATTTCGTGATCCCGTTCGGTCTTGCCATCTCCATCATGGGCGCGCGCGAGCTTTGGATGAACGTGGTCCGGCCCTGGCAGGAGCGGCGGCGGCTGGCGGAGGCCTGCGCGCAGGCCAACCTGCCCAAGCAGGTGACAGCGATGGAGCACGAGCGGTCGCTGCGGCAGGCCAAGCGGTAAGGCGCTGGACGGCGGCCCGCAAACCCGCCAGACAAAGGTTGCAGGTGGGGGAACAGTCCTCTCTTATTTCCGCCTCAACTTTGCCGTTGAAGACGCGGGCCATGATCCCTGTTTCCTTTCGCCATTTTCTCGCCGGCGCCATGCTGTTCGCCGGGCTCCTCACCGCTTTGCCGTTTCAGCGCGTCGCCGCGCAGGACGCAGGCGCCATGCAGATCACCTGGGAGGTGCGCAACCGCTTCCGGCTGTTCCGCGAGGAGCGCGACTTCCTGCTGCATGTCGAGAACGCGCGTAACCGCAGCATCCTCGCCGCGGAGCAGTCGCTGGAGCTCCAGAGCGAGGGTCGCGGCTGGGCCCGCAACATGGTCAATCGGCTCTGCATCGACCTCCAGGGCCGGGTCAACCAGCCCTGCACCCGCGACAACGTCAAAGAGAACTATATCACCCCGATCGACCACCCCGTCACCGTGCGCCTGACCGGCGCGGTGCCGGTCGGCGCCACCTGCGCCTGGTCGTTCGACGATGGCGACGGGCCGCAAAGCTCGACCTTCGACTGTGCCGAGCCGATCAATCTGCGCGTCCGCTACGGCAAGCAGACGGTTGCAAGCGTCGACGTCTCGTCCGGCTCCGATCCGACCCAGCGAGTCCAGACCGAGATCCAGGTCCGCGACATCTTCATTGCGGGCCTCGGCGACAGCATCGCTTCCGGCGAAGGCAATCCGGACCGGCCACTGGCGCTGTCCGACGAGGGTTTCTGCTTCCGTTCCTATCTCGGCACCGCCGGCGGGCAGTATTACCGGCCGAGCCGCGCCGGCTTCAAGGGCGGCCGCGCCTGCGAGGCGCCCGATACGCTCGCCAACTGGCAGCGCTACGGCGCGCTCTGGTTCAACTCGCCCTGTCACCGCTCGCTCTACAGCTACCAGACCCGCACCGCGCTCGCGCTCGCGGTGCGCTACACCCACATCGCGGTGACCTATCTGCCGCTCGCCTGCACCGGCGCCAGCATCAGCGACGGCCTGCTCGGTTCGCAGCGCGCCCGCGAATGTCCGCCCAGCAAGAACGGCACCTGCCAGACCAGCGTCAGCCCGCAGGTCTCCGAGCTGCGGGAAGCGCTCACCGCGGCGAAGAAGCGTCAGCCGGATCGCAACCTTGACCTGGTGCTGCTCTCGATCGGCGCCAACGACGTCTATTTCTCCGGCCTCGTCGCCGACGTCATCGTCGATACCGCGACCGAGCGGGCGCTGTTCCGCCGCTCCGGCGTGATGGCGAGCGTCGACGATTCCCGCGACGCGCTGGCGCGCGAGCTGCCGCAGAATTTCGTCAAGCTGCGCGAAGCGCTGAAGCCGCTGGTGGGCGGCGACCTTTCTCATGTGGTCTATGTCTCCTACGCCAACCCGGCGCTGGCGGATGGCGGCGTGCCCTGCCGCGGCGGCCGCGGCGGCTTCGACATCCACCCCGCCTTCAATGCCGATCCGCAGCGGCTCGCGCGGGTCTCGACCTACGTCGACACCGAGTTCCTGCCGCAACTGAAGGGGCTTGCCACCTGCACGCGCGGCGCGCTGTGCCGCGATCCCGAAGCCGACCGCATGACCTTCGTCGATACGCATCAGGCTGCGTTCGCCGACCACGGCTTCTGCGCCCATGCCGGCAGCGATCCCGAATTCGACCGCACCTGCTTTGCGGAAAACGGCCAGAGCTTCAATCCGGACATCGTGAGCGCGGCGAGCCAGCCGATGCTGTGCGGACGCGGCGCCTCGGAATACCGCGCCTACTTGCCCCGCGCGCGCTGGATCCGCGACGCCAATGACAGCTATTTTGCCGCGATGACCTATCCGCAAGGATTGCCGCAGGCGAGCCAGCCGACCGACATCCACGACGCAACCTGGGGCGTACTCTCGGCCGTCTATGGCGGCGCCGTGCATCCCACCGCCGAAGGCCACGCCGCGATGGCGGACGCTGCGCTGCCCGCCGCGAGCGCCGTGCTCGGCCTCGACGCGGCGCCGCCAGGCGTCACGCGCGGACTCCTGGCTCCGCTCTTGCCGGACGCGCAGCAGTAACGCAGGCACTCTCCTCACTCTCGCTGTCATCGCCCGCGAAAGCGGGCGTCCAGTACTCCGTGCCAGACGTGATTGAATCGAGACGCCGCGGCGTACTGGATTCCCCGCTTTCGCGGGGGAATGACAGTGGAGTGCGTAGCACCTGCCGTTCCATCAATCCAAAAACGGTATCAATCGATACCCCCTTCAACTTGGACACTTTCCTGCGCGCCCCTCTAGGAGTCGTCGTGAGGAAACATTTCGAGTTCAAGGAGGCGCCTGATGAGCGCAATTGTGTCCGCAACGGACGTGAAGAGGTCTCGCGTCAGGCTGTTCATCGTGACCATGTTGTTCCTGGTCACGACGGTCAATTACGCCGACCGCGCCACGCTCTCGATCGCGGGTCCCGCGCTCTCCAAGGAACTCCACCTTGATCCCGTCGCCATGGGCTACATCTTCTCGGCCTTCGGCTGGTCCTATGTGATCGCGCAGGTGCCGGGCGGCTGGCTGCTCGACCGCTACGGCTCGCGGCTCGTCTATGCCTTCTCCATCATCGTCTGGTCGCTGTTCACGACGATGCAAGGCTGGGTCGGCTTCTTCGGTGCCGGCACCGCGATCCTCATGCTGTTCGCACTTCGCTTCCTGGTCGGCATTGCGGAGGCGCCCTCCTTCCCGGCCAACGCGCGCATCGTTGCGGCCTGGTTTCCCGGCAATGAGCGCGGCACAGCGTCCGCCTTCTTCAATTCCGGGCAATATTTCGCGACCGTGATCTTCGCGCCGTTGATGGGCTGGATCGCCCACGATTACGGCTGGCGCTACGTGTTCTTCGTGATGGGCGCGCTCGGCGTCATCATGGGCCTCGTCTGGATCAAGACCATCTACGGCCCGAAGGAGCATCCCGGCGTCAACGAGGCCGAATTCGACTACATCAAGGAAGGCGGCGCACTTGTCGATCTCGACGCGCCCAAAGACGATCTGAAGGACGGGCGTGCGCCGGACTCTGGCCCGAGATGGGACCACATCCGCCAGCTGCTCTCCAACCGCATGATGCTCGGCGTCTATCTCGGCCAGTACTGCATCAACACGCTGACCTATTTCTTCCTGACCTGGTTCCCGGTCTACCTCGTCAAGGAGCGCGGCCTGTCGATCCTGCAAGCGGGCTTCGTCGCGACGCTGCCGGCGTTGTGCGGCTTCTTCGGCGGCGTGCTCGGTGGCGTCATTTCCGACTATATCCTGCGCAAGACCAACTCGCTGACCATGGCGCGCAAGATCCCGATCGTGGGCGGCATGCTGCTGTCGATGTCGATCATCGCCTGCAACTATGTCGACGGCCAGGCGCTGGTGGTCGGCTTCATGGCGCTCGCCTTCTTCGGCAAGGGCATCGGCGCACTCGGCTGGGCGGTCGTCTCCGACACCTCGCCCAAGGAAGCAGGCGGCGTCTCCGGCGGTCTGTTCAACACCTTCGGCAACATCTCCTCGATCACCACCCCGATCGTGATCGGCTACATCCTGGCGGCGACCGGCTCCTTCAACGGTGCCCTGGTGTTCGTCGGCGCCAACGCGCTGGTCGCCGCATTCGCCTATCTCGTGATCGTGGGCAAGATCGAGCGGGTGGTGCTCAAACGTTCCTCCTGAGCGCTCCGAGAGATCGGAGCGGGACCAGGCAACTTACGGCGGCTTCACAGCCGCCGTCTTTGTTTCGGGGATGATCGATGCTAGAAGTGCCGGGGAAACGCCTTATCCATCTAAGGCATGTATCGATGTTCGACCTCAACCAGCTCCGCTGTTTCGTCACCGTTGCAGAAGAGCTGCATTTCGGCCGCGCCGCCGCGCGGCTCAACATGACCCAGCCGCCGCTGTCCCGGCAGATCCAGGTGCTCGAGCACATCATCGACGCGCCCCTGCTCGAACGCACCAGCCGCTCGGTACGCCTGACCCCGGCCGGGCGCAGCTTCCTGCCGGAGGCCCGCCGCATCCTGAAGCTTGCGGAAAGCGCTTCCCAGGTCGCCCGGCGCATCGCGCTCGGCAAGACCGGCTCGGTGAAGATCGGCTTCACCGCGGCGGCCGCCTACGGCTTCCTCCCCGAGCTCGTCGCCGCCTGCCGCGCCAAACTGCCGGAGGTCGATTTCTCGCTGAAGGAGATGGTGTCGGGCGACCAGTTCGAGGCGTTGACCTCGGGTCAGATCGACGCTGGCCTGTTGCGGCCACCGATCGCGCGGCCCGAACTGACGAGCCGCCGCGTCGTCGCCGAGCCCCTGCTCGCCGCAATCCCGAAGAAGCATCCGCTGGCGAATGCCGAAAACATCACCATCAAGGATTTCGACGACCAGCCCTTCGTGATGTATTCGCCCTATGAGAGCCGCTACTTCCACGACCTGCTGGTCGCGCTATTCACCCGCGCCGACATTCTGCCGCGCTATGTCCAGCACCTCAGTCAGATCCATTCGATCCTCGCCATGGTGCGCGCCGGTCTTGGCCTCGCCATCGTGCCGGCAGCGGCTGCAAGCCTGAAAATCTCCGACGTCCGCCTGCGCCCCTTGAAGCTGCGCACGCGCGTCCCCGTTGAGCTGTTCATGGTCTGGCGCCGTGACGACGAGAATCCCCTGCTCTCGGCCCTGGTGAAGATCGCGGGCGAATTGTCCTCGGCGGAGGCGATGGATGATTGATGCTGAATTCGTATCGGTCGATATAGGCTTTGGCTTGGACGCGCATCGAACGGTCTCCTAAACAGCAGCGCATGGACGCGCGCTTGAGTTGCGTCCTCGACAACACGAGAGAAGGGAGCAGCGCCCATGAGCAAGATGACCCCGCAGGAAATGGCCCAGAAGATCGGATCCGGCCTCCTGTCCTTCCCCGTCACGCCGTTCAAGGCGGACTATTCCTTCGACGAGGCGACCTATCGCGCCAACATGGACTGGCTCTGCGGCTATGACGTCGCCGGCCTGTTCGCCGCCGGCGGCACCGGCGAGTTCTTCTCGCTGACCCCGACCGAGGTTCCGCACGTCGTCAAGATCGCGGTCGACGAGACCAAGGGCCGCGTGCCCGTGCTCGCCGGCACCGGCTACGGCACCGCGATCGCCCGCGAGATCGCGATCGGCGCGGAAAAGGCCGGCGCCGACGGCCTGCTGCTGCTGCCGCCTTATCTGACCCATTCCGAGCAGGAAGGCCTGGCCGCCCATGTCGAGGCGGTCTGCGCCTCCGTGAAGATCGGCGTCATCGTTTACAACCGCGACAACGCCATCCTCCAGCCCGATACGCTGGCTCGCCTCGCCGAGCGCTGCCCGAACCTGGTCGGCTACAAGGACGGCATCGGCGACATCGAGCTGATGACCCGCGTCTACACCAGGCTCGGCGACCGCCTGACCTATATCGGCGGCCTGCCGACGGCGGAGACTTTCGCACTGCCCTATCTCGACATGGGCGTGACGACCTACTCCTCGGCCGTGTTCAACTTCGTTCCGGAATTCGCCACCAATTTCTACGCCGCAGTTCGCAAGCGCGACCATGCGACGATCCATGCCGGGCTGAAGGATTTCATCCTGCCTCTGATCGCGATCCGCAACCGCAAGAAGGGCTATGCGGTCTCGATCATCAAGGCGGGCATGAAGGTCATCGGCCGCGACTCCGGTCCGGTCCGCCCGCCGCTGACCGATCTCACCGAACAGGAGATCGCGGAAGTGGCCGCGCTGGTGCAAAAGCTGCCCGCCATCCGATCGTCACAACAGGCTGCAGAATAACAGACGACAACAGGGAGGAGCGTGCGATGGCCCAGACTGATATTTCTGGCGCACCGATCGTCACAGCGATGCAGGTGATCCCGGTCGCCGGCCGCGATAGCATGCTCCTCAACCTGAGCGGCGCGCACGCGCCGTTCTTCACCCGCAACATCGTCATCCTCACCGACAATGCCGGTCACACCGGCGTCGGCGAGGTGCCGGGCGGGCAAAAGATCTGGCAGACGCTCCAGGACGCCCGCGATCTCGTGATCGGCAAGACTGTCGGCGCGCTGAACAACATCCTCGCCGACATCCGCACCGCGTTCGCCGATCGCGACGCCGGCGGCCGCGGCAAGCAGACGTTTGACCTCCGCGTCATGATCCATGCCGTTACGGCGGTGGAGTCCGCGCTACTCGACCTGCTCGGCCAGCATCTCAATCTGCCCGTCGCCGCCTTGCTCGGCGAGGGCCAGCAGCGCAAGAGCGTCGAGACGCTCGGCTACCTCTTCTTCGTCGGCGACATCAGCAAGAGCAAGCTCGACTATGTCGCGGGCGAGACCGGCAAGCCCGAATGGTTCAACCTCCGCCACCAGGAGGCGATGACGCCGGAGACGGTGGTGCGGCTCGCTGAAGCCACCCACGACCACTACGGCTTCGCCGACTTCAAGCTCAAGGGCGGCGTGCTTCGCGGCGAGCAGGAGATCGAGGCCGTCACCGCGATCGCAAAACGCTTTCCCGACGCCCGCGTCACGCTGGACCCCAACGGCGCCTGGTCGCTCGACGAGGCGATCCGGCTCTGCAAGGACATGCACCGCATCCTCGCCTATGCCGAGGACCCCTGCGGCGCCGAGGCCGGCTTCTCTGGCCGCGAGATCATGGCCGAGTTCCGCCGCGCCACGGGGCTGCCGACCGCCACCAACATGATCGCGACCGACTGGCGGCAGCTTTCACACGCGCTGCGCCTCGGTGCGGTAGACATTCCGCTGGCCGATCCCCATTTCTGGACCATGCAAGGCTCGGTGCGCGTCGCCCAGACCTGCCGTGACAATGGCCTGACCTGGGGCTCGCACTCCAACAACCACTTTGACATTTCGCTCGCCATGTTCACCCATGTCGGCGCCGCCGCCCCCGGCAAGGTCACCGCGATCGACACCCACTGGATCTGGCAGGACGGCCAGGCGCTGACCAAGGAGCCGCTCCTGATCAAGGGCGGCAAGATCGCCGTACCCGAACGGCCGGGCCTCGGCATCGAGATCGACCGCGCGGCCATCGAGGCCGCGCATGAACTCTACAAGCAGCATGGACTTGGCGCCCGCGATGACGCTACAGCCATGCAGGACCTGATCCCCGGCTGGACCTTTGACGACAAGCGTCCCTGCCTCGTGCGTTAAAAACTCTCGGAGGACAACATGACTGCCATCCTGAAGAACTTCATCGGCGGCGAATGGGTCGACGGCTCCGGCGTCACCAAGAATATCAACCCCTCCAACACCAACGATCTCGTCGGCGAATACGCCAGGGCCGACAAGGCTCAGACCGAGAAGGCGATTGCGGCTGCAAAGGCCGCCTTTCCCGCCTGGGCGCAGTCGACACCGCAGGCGCGCTATGACGCGTTGAACAAGATTTCTCTCGAAATCATCGCCCGCAAGGAAGAGCTCGGCCGCCTGCTCGCCCGCGAGGAAGGCAAGACCCTTCCCGAGGGCATCGGCGAGGTCGCGCGCGCGGGCCAGATCTTTGCGTTCTTCGCCGGCGAGGCGCTGCGCCTGATCGGCGAGAAGGGCGCCTCGGTGCGTCCCGGCCTCGACGTCGAGCTCACGCGCGAGCCGGTCGGCGTCGTCGGCATGATCACGCCCTGGAATTTTCCGATCGCGATCCCGGCCTGGAAGATCGCTCCCGCGCTCTGCTACGGCAACACGGTGGTGTTTAAGCCGGCCGAGCTGGTGCCGGGCTCCGCGCACGCACTGTCCGAGATCATCACCCGCTCCGGCCTTCCGGCCGGCGTGTTCAATCTCGTGGTCGGCGCCGGCTCCGTGGTCGGCCAGACGCTCCTTGAGCATCCGGATGTCGCCGCGATCTCCTTCACCGGCTCGGTGCAGACCGGACGCAAGATCGCGCAGGCCTGCGTGCTTTCCAATCCCATGAAGAAATTCCAGCTCGAGATGGGAGGCAAGAATCCGCTGGTCGTGCTCGACGACGCCGACCTCAAGACCGCCGTCGAGGTCGCCGTCAACGGCGCCTATTTCTCGACCGGCCAGCGCTGCACCGCCTCCTCCCGCCTGATCGTCACCGAAGGCATCCACGACCGCTTCGTCGCGGCGATGGCCGAGCGTCTGAAAGGCCTGTCGGTGGACGACGCGCTCAAGGCCGGCGTCCATATCGGCCCTGTCGTCGATCAGAGCCAGCTCGATCAGGACCTGCGCTATATCAAGATCGGTCAGGACGAAGGCGCCAAGCTGGCCTGGGGCGGCGAGCTGCTCAAGCGCGAGACGCCCGGCCATTACCTCCAGCCGGCGCTGTTCACCGAAGCCAACAACAACATGCGCATCGCGCGCGAGGAGATCTTCGGCCCCGTCGCCGCGGTGATCCGCGCCAGGAACTACGACGAGGCACTCGCGATCTCCAACGACACCGAGTTCGGTCTCGCCTCGGGTATCTGCACCTCGAGCCTGAAATACGCCTCGCACTACAAGCGCAACAGCGAGTCCGGCATGGTGATGGTCAATCTGCCGACCGCCGGCGTCGACTATCACGTGCCGTTCGGTGGCCGGAAGGGTTCGAGCTACGGCGCCCGCGAGCAGGGCTCCTATGCGCGCGAGTTCTACACCACGGTGAAGACTGCCTATACCTATCCGGGTTGATAGGCTGACCTTGTAGGGTGGGCAAAGCGAAGCGTGCCCACCGCTCGCGATCGATGTTGAAGCATGGTGGGCACGGCGCTTTGCGCCTTTGCCCATCCTACAACTTCTTCTGTTGTTGAGGAAAGCGCATGGACCAGGACATCGCAGCGAAAGAGCAGCCCCGCTACATCAAGCTCAACGAGCGCGACAATGTCGCGATCGTGGTCAATGATTTCGGGCTTCCCGCCGGCTCCCGCTTTGCCTGCGGGCTGACGCTGCGCGCCTTCGTGCCGCAGGGGCACAAGACCGCGCTGGTCGACATCGCGCAAGACGCCCCGATCGTCCGCTATGGCGAGGTGATCGGCCATGCGCTCTCGCCGATCCTGGCCGGCGAATGGGTCGATGAAGCGCGCATCCGCATGCCGGAGGCCCCTGCGCTGGACAAGCTCGAGATCTCGACCGCGGTGCCCGCGCCGTTGCCGCCACTCGAAGGCTTTACTTTCGAGGGCTTTCGCAACACCGATGGCTCGGTCGGCACCAAGAACATCCTCGGCATCTCCTCCTCAGTGCAATGCGTCAAGGGCACGATGGAATATGCGGTCAAGCGCATCCGCGCCGAGCTGCTGCCCAAATATCCGAACGTCGACGACGTCGTGCCGCTGACGCATGCCTATGGCTGCGGCGTCGCCATCAACGCGCCTGACGCTGTAGTGCCGATCCGCACGCTGCAAAACCTTGCGCTCAACCCGAATTTCGGCGGCGAGATTTTGGTCATCAGCCTCGGCTGCGAGAAACTGGCGCCTGAGCGGCTGGTACCGGAAGGCATCAGCGATGCCATCGTGCGGATGCAGGACGAGGCGTTCGACGGCTTTGGCGCCATTGTCGATGCGATCATGACCCAGGCGGAAGCGCGCCTGAAAGTCCTCAACAAGCGTACCCGCGAAACCTGCCCGGCCGCCGATCTCGTGATCGGCCTGCAATGCGGCGGCAGCGACGCGTTCTCTGGCGTCACCGCCAACCCAGCCCTCGGCTTCGCCGCCGACCTGCTGGTGCGCGCCGGCGCCACCGTGATGTTCTCGGAAGTCACGGAGGTGCGCGACGCAATCCAGCTCCTCACCCGACGCGCCATCAACGAGGACGTCGGCCGCGCGCTGGTGCGCGAGATGGCCTGGTACGATTCCTATCTCGCCCGCGGCGGCGCCGATCGCAGCGCCAACACCACGCCCGGCAACAAGAAGGGCGGCTTGGCCAATATCGTCGAAAAATCGCTCGGCTCGATCGTCAAGTCCGGCTCGAGCGCGATCACCGGCGTGCTCTCGCCGGGCGAGAAGGCAACGAAAAAGGGAATGCTGTTTGCGGCGACGCCCGCCTCCGACTTCATCTGCGGCACGCTCCAGCTCGCTTCCGGCATGACCCTGCAAGTGTTCACCACCGGCCGCGGCACGCCTTACGGCCTTGCCGCCGCGCCGGTCATCAAGGTCGCAACGCGTAGCGAGCTTGCCCGACGCTGGAAAGACCTGATCGATTTCGATGCGGGCGGCATTGCCACCGGCGAGAAGACCATCGAGGAAACCGGCTGGGACCTGTTCCGCCTGATCCTCGATGTCGCCAGCGGCCGCACCAAGCCGTGGTCGGACCGCTGGGGCATCCACAACGATCTCACGCTGTTCAATCCGGCGCCGGTGACCTGAGCGCCGATCTCGACACCGCAAGACCAAGAGGGCCTCAATGTCCCGCATCACGACCCTGCGCACGATCCGCATCGACGAGCGACCGAATTTGATCTGGGTCGAGATCGAGACCGACGAAGGACTGACCGGCCTCGGTGAAAGCTTTCGTGGTGCGCAGGCGGTCGAGGCGGCAGTGCATGAGCTTGCGGCACCGCTGGTGCTCGGCCAGGACTCCCGTCGCATCGAGGCGATCTCGCGCCAGTTGCTGACGCCCTATCTCGGCTTCCACAGCGTCAGCGCCGAGGTGCGCGCGGCCAGCGCCATCGACATCGCGCTATGGGACATCAAGGGCCAGCGCCACGGCATTCCCGTGCACGAGGCGCTCGGCGGCGCGAGCCGGTTAGAGATCCGCGCCTACAACACCTGCGCCGGGTATGCCTATAATACCAAGAGCGCCAGGCGCCGCGAGATCGGCACTGATGATGCCGCGCTCGGCCCCTATGACGACCAGATCGCCTTCATGCGTGACGCCGGTGCGCTTGCCGAGAGCCTCTTGAGTGAAGGCTATGGCGCCATGAAGATCTGGCCATTCGATCCGTTTGCCGCCAACGGCGGCCATTCGATCTCGCTCACCGACCTGAAGACCGGGCTGGAGCCGTTCCGAAAAATCCGCGACGCGGTCGGCGATCGCATCGAGATCATGTGCGAGCTGCACAGCCTGTGGGGCCCGCACACCGCCGAGCGGATCTGCCGCGCGCTCGAACACTACAGCGTGTTCTGGGTCGAGGATCCCCTCAACAAGATGGACGATGTGCAGGGTCTCGCCGACCTCAGGCGGCGCGTGAAAACGCCGATCTGTGGCAGTGAGACCTTGGCGGGCGCGGCGAGCTTCCGCAATCTGCTCGCGGCCGACGCGATCGACGTGGTGATGCTCGACATCGCCTGGTGCGGCGGCCTGAGCGAAGCACGCAAGATCGCGGCGCTGGCGGAAGCCTACAACAAGCCGCTCGCCCCGCACGATTGCACCGGCCCGGTAGCGTTGATGGCGGGCCTGCATCTGGCGCTGCATGCGCCGACCGCGATCTTCCAGGAGGTCGTGCGCGCGACGCTGTCGACGTGGTATCGCGACCTCGTCACGACACTTCCGGCCGTGCGCAACGGCATCGTGTCTGCACCGACTGCCCCCGGTCTCGGGCTTGCCCTCAATCCGGACTTGCGTCGCCGCGCGGATGCAGTGGTGCGAGAGTCCAAACTCGGCGCATAAGGCACGATCAGCGTCACGCCGCGACGGATCCCCGCGAAGCCGTCCGCAAACATTGGCGTGATGCGCGCCTCACGTCATGCTGCCCGGCATGAAGCAGCGGACGCGCGGGTGGCCATCAATA
This sequence comes from Bradyrhizobium sp. F1.4.3, assembly GCF_040548375.1. NCBI lineage: Bacteria > Pseudomonadati > Pseudomonadota > Alphaproteobacteria > Hyphomicrobiales > Nitrobacteraceae > Bradyrhizobium > Bradyrhizobium sp. F1.4.3. The sequence continues at coordinate 103,349 of NZ_JBEPRN010000017.1, read as the reverse complement.
TAGTGCTTCCACACCATGGTGCGGCCAATCTTGTTCGGCTCGCTGATGACCGCGCCGTCTGGCACGACGACCCACTCCTCGTCGAGATGCACGCGGTAGTGCCCCTGATCGGACTCCCAGTCGACATCGGCGACGACATAGCCATCAGCGTCGGAGCAGCACTGCCCGTATTCGCTGCGCAGGCTCTCGAACCAGGGTTTGAGCGGCGAGTTGGCGTAGCGCCCGTCGTCACGCGCAAGCGCCGATGTCGCCAGCAGCGTCATCAGCCCCAGCAGCGTCGCCGCACACGGTCTTGCAAGTCTCATATCGTCTTCCCGCGGATCGAAATCGGCGCCGCGAGGGACAAACAACGTCGCCCGCCCCTGCCGACGGCGGCAGGCGCTGACATGGCGACTCGTTCCCCCAGCAGCTTTGCGACAGCTATGCAAATCCGGCGCCAGCACGCATTCCGGGGAACTACTGGCGCAGCAGCGTTATCCTCGACCGGCGTGTGTGTCCTGCATGGCGAGAGATCGCGCAGGAGTAGCTTTGGGGGCGCAACGCCGGCCGACGCCCAGCCTGTGCCCGATCTTTGCGGGGCGGCGGCGATTTGGCCGTGGCTCTTTCGGAACCGCCCTTGTTGCGCTAGGACGTGAGGGACATTGCTGCGGTCCCGATGACATCGTTTAACCAACTGTTTCGAATGGAAAAGTCGAGTATCGGCGCGACACGCACGGGGCTGTCGGCGCTATGAGTTCCAGAGACTTGCTCCCCGGCCAGCAGGAGCCGACCGACCTGCCGGCAAACGAGGTGCAGTTTGCGCTCGTGATCTCGCGCATGCTCGAGACGGTGACGGACGACGCGGAATTCAGGCGGCAGATCGTCTACGACCTTGCCCGCTACAAGCTTCTGGAGCAGTTCACCTACGCGGACGCGAAGAACATCGAGCAGATGAAGCGGGCGCTCGAGGTCGCAATTGACGAGGTCGAGAAGTTCTCGCTTGAACAGGCCCCCCTTGAGCGTTTGCCGCAACAACAGCTCACGTCGTCCAGAGCGGCCGAGACAGGCGGACATCTCGTGGCCGCCGACGCTCCGGTTCTGCGATCAGGGATCGAGATATCCCGCAGCAAGCGGCCCGCGATCTCAGGTCCGCTCTGGCCGGTGATCAAGCGCACAGCGGCGATCCTGCTTGCCGCCAGCGCCGTCGTTCTTCTCATCTCGCAGCGGGACAATATCGCATGGCTGCGCCGGCTGGTTTCGCCCCAGACCCACGAGATCGCGCAAGTCCCGCCCAAACCGGAGACGACGGTCACGGTGACAAAGCCTGAGATGGCAGCTGCCGTCGCGGCGCCGGCGAAACCGACGCGCGTCCTTCCGACCGACTACGGCATCTACGCTTTGGTCGATGATCGTTCACTCGCGGAGCTGAACGCGACCGGCGTGACGGCGCCGGACATGCGGATCGCGATTTCACCGGAGTTCAAGAAGCCCGATCGGCCCCATCTGCCAAACGGCCACCCCAAATTCATCGTGTTCCGCCGCGACGCCGCAAACTCTATCCCGGAGCGCGTCGAGGTTCGGGTGGTGGCGAAAATCGCCAGAGAGTTTTCGACCGACGCCGCAGGCAAGACGCTGAGTGGTGGAGACGACGTCGGGGTCATCCGCAATTTCTCCTATCCGTTCCGGGTGTCACCGATTCCGGGGACACCCGAGATGTACGAACTTCACGCGGGCGATTCAGAGCTCGAGCTTCCGCCGGGACATTACGTCCTGAGCCTGGGGACACAGGCCTACTATTTTCAGGTCGACGGCGAGATCACCGATCCCCGGCAATGCCTGGAGAAGGTCGTTGCCGGCAACGGGACGTTCTATGCGCCTTGCAAGAAGGCGCGGACTTATTGACTGCTCCGCGACGGGCGAGCCTACTTCTTCGCTGCCGGCGCCATCATCATCGCGCCGCCCTTCTTGGTCGCGGGCGCGGGCGGCAGCTTGGTCGCGACGGCCTGCGCGGGGAGATATTTGGCGACGATGGCGGGATCGACCTCGGCGATGCTGGCATCCGGCAGGCGCGTCCAGGTCTCGTCCTTGCCGAACAGCGAAATGCCGAGAAAGCCGCGCATGGTCAGCGTCTGCCCGTCCGGGCTGACCGTCATCTTGGCCTTCCAGATGTTACCGTCGCGCGGATTGACCACGTTGCCGCCCTCATACTTCAATCCGTCGCGCTTCATGTCGCGGATGAAGGAGAGCCCGAGCACCGGCGCGTTCTTGCGATCGTCGGTGCATTTGGTGCAGGCCTCGTTCGGATCGTCGCCGGGACGCGGAAAGGTCTTGGCGATCACGCCTTCGAACACTCCGTTGTGGTCGATGAAGAGGAACCAGCCCACCGTCTTGCCGTCTTCGACCTTCTGCCAGAGACCCGCGGCGGTTGGCTGCTGGGCTTGCGCCGCAGCCGGGCTCACCGCGCCAAGCGACAGCGCGAGCGCGAGGAGCGAAAGCAGCCGAAAGCCGGGAAAGAGATTCCGCATTATGATCACCTTGCTAAGCCAATGACCTTGCTAGCCAAGACTGCAATGGCCGCAGACTACGGCGATTTCGCGAACGATTCCAGCGCCAGAAACATGGGGCACGCCTTCCCGCTTCGGCCGCCGTCAGTTGACACCGAGTTTTTTTTGCAGGCTGGAGGACGAGGTCGTGTACTGGAACACCAGCCGCTTGTCCGGATAGACGTAGTGGTAGGCCTTTTGCGACATCAGCGCGCCCTCGTGGAAGCCGCACAGGATCAGCTTGATCTTGCCGGGGTAGGTGTTGATGTCGCCGATTGCGAAGATGCCGGGGACGCTGGTCTCGAACGCGGATGTCTCGACCGGCACCAGATTGTTCTCGAGCGCAATGCCCCAATTCGCGACCGGGCCGAGCTTCATGGTCAGTCCGAAGAACGGCAGCATCGTGTCGCAGGAAATTTCGGCGACGCTGTTGTCGTTGCCCTTGACGGTGGCGCCGGTGAGCTTGCCCTCAGTGCCGGCGAGCGCGGTGACCTGGCCGAGCCGGAGATCCATCTTGCCGGCCGCAACCAGCGCGCGCATCTGCTCGACGCTGTGGGGCGCCGCGCGAAAATCGTCGCGCCGGTGCAGCAGCGTGATGCGCTTGGCGATCGGATGCAGATTGAGCGTCCAGTCGAGCGCGGAATCGCCACCGCCGACAACCAGCACGTTCTTGTCGCGGAACGTTTCCATCTTGCGCACGGCGTAGTGCACCGAGCTGCCTTCATAGGCCTCGATCCCAGGCACCGGCGGACGCTTGGGCTGGAACGAGCCGCCGCCGGCCGCGATCACCAGCACCTTGCATTCGAACACCTTGCCGGTGTCGGTGGTGCAGCGAAACAAGGGGTCACCGATCTTCTCCACGGTCTCGACCATCTCGCCGAGATGGAAGGTCGGATGGAACGGCTTGATCTGCTCCATCAGCGCGCCGGTCAGGCCCTGGCCGGAGACCTGCGGAATACCGGGAATGTCGTAGATCGGCTTTTCCGGATAGAGCTCGGCGCACTGGCCGCCGACCTTGTCAAGGATGTCGACGAAATGCGTCTTCATGTCGAGAAGGCCAAGCTCGAAGGCGGCGAACAGACCGCAGGGGCCGGCACCAATAATCAGCACATCGGTTTTGATCGCGTCGCTCATGTCGTCTCTTTTATCGGTCGTAATCGGTTGGACGGCGCCCGGCGGGCAGAGGTGACCCTGCCTGTCTAGCCAACGCGGATGGATCAGGGAAGGCATAAAAGCGGGAGCGCCCCGCAGCCGCGGCCACTTGCCGGGTCAAACCAACTGGGATGTAACGAGGATGGATATGACGGAGATCAACCGGTGAACGCACCAAGCCGCCTCGATACGACGCCGCGCCTGGAGGACTTCCCTTTTCGCCTCAGCGACAACGTCCGCTTCGGCGATCTCGACCCCAACCAGCACGTCAACAACGCGGTCTACGCAACCTATTTCGAGACCGGCCGCGTCACGCTGATGAAGAGCCCACAATACGGGCTGACGCCGCCGGGGCTCGCCTGGATCATGGTGCGGCTCGACATGCATTTCCGCGCCGAGCTGCGCTGGCCGGGTACGATCGAGCTTGGCCTCGGCGTGGTGAAGCTGGGACGAACCTCGGTGACCTTCGAGCAGGTCGTGTTTTCGGAAGGCAAGTGTATCGCGTCGGCGACATCTGTCGGCGTGATGCTCGACGAAGCGACGCGGCGGCCTGCGCCGCTCACCACGGAAGTGATCGAGAAGTTGAGACCCTGGCACAAGCGCGGCATTGAGATCGCGCCGCCGAGCACATAACGCATGATCCGGAAAAGTGTGTAGCGGTTTTCCGGAGAGATCATGCACTCTTAAAGAGTTAAAGCTAGGCCTGACGTTCCGGCGTTGCCACCACGAGCCCGTCGAGTTCGTCGCTCACCTTGATCTGACAGGACAGGCGCGAGTTCGGGCGCACATCGAAGCCGAAGTCGAGCATGTCCTCTTCCATCGGCGTCGGGCTGCCGACCTTCTCGCGCCAGGCTTCGTCGACATAGACATGGCAGGTCGCGCAGGCGCAGGCGCCGCCGCATTCGGCTTCGATGCCGGGAATGCTGTTGCGAATGGCGGCTTCCATCACGGTCGCGCCGTTCTCGACGTCCACGGTACGGGTTTCGCCCTTGTGATCGACAAAGTGAATTTTGGCCATGTGTGCTCGTGCTGCCGCGATCTTGGGAAAAAGGAGGGTCCGGGCTGTCCTATAACGGGTCGATCCGGCCCGCGCCATAGCGTTTTCGAGCGAAGTGGATCCCGGTTCGCGTGAAGAAAACCCGTCAAAACAAAAGACTGGAGCCACCCGCAGCGAGTGGGGCGTCGCCTCAGTGCTTCAGGATCACCGCGATGGCGGCGCGGACCTCGGCGACAGCCTCTTTGAGAGCCGCGAGGGCATGCGGCCGATTGTGGCCGGTCCGGAGTGCGGTCTCAAGGCTTGCGGCGGCATCCGCCACCGCAAACGCGCCGATTCCGCGCGCCGAGCCCTTGAGCTTATGCGCGAGCGCGCCAGCCTCGGCCGGCAGCGCCGCCATCGTCGCGAGCAGGCGGACCGCCTGCTCGGCGAACATCGCGAGGACTTCCTGTTCCAGTTCGGCATCGCCGAGCGTCATGCGCGACAGGTGGTCGAGATCGAGGGGGCTGTCGATGGGCGCAATCGGGGGCGACGGCATCCAGTCCATCCGTTGCAGTTCAGGCATCATGGCGCAGGCCCCGGCATCGCGGACGTTCCGCCGGTCCGGCGGTGAGCTTTCGCCTCACCCAAGCACAAGAATGGTTAACGAAGTGTTCGGGCTGCTCTACGCAATTCTGCCGATTTATTGACGAAAAGTTGCCGCAATCCGCCAAGTTCCGTGGAGAATTTCATTTAGGGCTAAGGCGTTACGGGGCGATCCTGTTAACGATGATTAAGAATGTCTTAATCGCAGGCATTTCATTCGCGACGCTCTGCCAATAGGATGTTGCGGAAATTAGCGGACAAGCCGTCCGGGTGGGGACGGCTCGGAGATCCGCGCAAGCGGCATGATCCGGTCTGTGGGCTTGCGTAGCGCGCGGGGCTCGCGGGGGGACGCGTACAAGTAACGAGGGCTCGGACTGAACATGGCGAACACTCCGAAAAAGGTCAAAGACCCGACAGAAGATGCGCTTTCTGCGATCCAGGAAGCCCTGAACATCAGCGACACAGCTGCGGATACCAGCCGCAACGCGTCGGCGCGGAACGAAACGGCGCCCTCGGTGGCGCCGCCGATGCCGCCCGTGTTCGACGAGCCGGCCTTCGACCCGCGCCCTGCCGCGAACGAGCGCAACGTGTTCGATCCGATCGAGGAACCGCGCTCTTCGCGCCGCGCCGCCAATGACGACCGCGAGACCATCGGCCAGCTGCTCCAGTCGTTGCAGACGGGACGCCCTGCCCGCAGCATCTACACGGGCGCAACGATCTTTACCGTGATCTGGCTCGCCGCCTGCGCCGCGCTGACGGTCGGCTTCCTGCCCTCGATCCAGGCCGCCATGGGCCAGAGCGGCGGCATGCTGGCGATTGCCGGCCTGGTCACGATGTTCTTCGCGCCGATCATGCTGTTCTACTTCCTGGCGAGCCTCGTCTGGCGCGGCCAGCAAATGAGCTCGGTCGCTCAGGCGATGGCGCAGGTGGCGATCCGCTTCTCCGAGCCGGAAGGCTCCGCTTCCGATTCCATGGTCACCGTCGGTCAGGCCATCCGCCGCGAAGTGGCGGCGATGGGCGACGGCATCGAGCGCGCGATCGCGCGCGCCGGCGAACTGGAGACGCTGGTCGCCAACGAGGTTGCGGCACTCGAACGCGCCTATTCCGACAACGAGGTGCGCATCCGCGCCCTGCTCCAGGACATCGCGCACCAGCGCGACAATCTGGTCGGCCAGGCCGAGCAGGTCCGCAGCGCCATCTCCGGCGTGCAGATTGATCTGCGCCACGACATCGCGCTGATCTCGGACGCGATCGCCTCACGCGTCGACGAGGTCGCCAAGTCCATCACCGGCGCGCTGGAAGAGCGCGGCGCCCACATCACCGGCGCACTGAGCAACGCCGGCGACAACATGATCCTGGCGCTCGGCGAGCGCGGCGGCGACCTGCTCGACCGCCTCGAGGAGGCGAGCGCCGAGACCACGCGCGCGGTGCTCGACGCCAGCGAGCGGCTGACCACCAGCCTCAACTTCAAGACCGGCCACGTCCACGACGAGTTCGTCGACCTCGCCGACCGCGTCCACGAGATGCTGAACGAGCGCATCGACCGCATCACCGGCGAGTTCGAGCAGCGTTCCGCCGCGATCGTCGACGGCATCTCGGAGCGCACCGAACAGGTGCACGATAGCCTGAAGAATTCGTCGGACTCGCTGCTGCTCGAGCTCGAGCTGCGCTCCAACGATCTCTCCGCCAAGATCGACGACGCCGGCAACCGCCTCGCCGGCCAGATCATGACCTCCGGCGACAAGGCGAGCGAGGCGCTCGACGCCACCGTCAACACGCTGGTCGCCAAGGTTGTGAGCCAGACCGAGACCGCGCACGACTCGCTGTCGCTCCAGATGAGCGCGTTCGACGAGCTGGTGAAGAACCAGGGCTCCGAGCTGGTCGAGAAGTTCGCCCGCGACTCCGGCACGCTGGGTGCGCTGATCACGCGCCACATCTCCGAGTTCGACCGCACCGTGAAGACCTTCGGCGGCGAGATCGTCGACCGCATGGGCCAGCGCACGCAGGACATCCACGAGACACTGAAGACCTATGTCGACAATTTCGACACCCGCTTCACCTCGCACGGCGGCCAGATCACCGGGGCGCTCGACCAGCGCCTGGTGCAATTCGAGACCACGATCGGCGAACACGTCACCAACCTCGACGCCTCGCTGAACGGCAAGATCGCTGGCCTCGACAGCACGATCGAAGGCCACATCAAGACCTTCGACGAGCAGCTCGGCGGCCGCGTCGGCGCACTCGAACAATCGTTCGACGCGCGCGCGAAGTCCGTCACCGAGACCATCGACGGACGTCTCAACACGCTCGCGACGACGCTGACCGACGGTGCCACGCAGGCGATCCAGTCGATCGACTCCCGCCTCACCCATCTCACGACGTCGCTGACCGACGGCGCCTCGCAGACGATCCAGACCATCGACACGCGGCTGACCCATCTCACGACGACGCTCACCGGCGGCGCGACGCAGGCGCTCGAATCCATCGACTCACGCCTGACTTACCTGACCGGTGCGCTGACGAACGGCGCTTCGCAGGCCGTGCAGTCGATCGACACCCGCCTCACCCTGCTGACGTCGACGCTCACGGACGGTACCGCGCAGGCGATCGAGGCGGTGGACCGCCGCATCACCGGCGTCACCGAGATCATCGACGGCCGCAGCATGCACCTGACCGACACGGTCACGGCGCGCTTCCAGGACATCCACCAGGCCATCGAGACCAAGGTCGGTTCCGTCGCCAGCGACATCGACGTGCGCGTGGCGCAGTTCGAGGACCTGCTCGGCTCGCGCGTCGAGGCCGTCGCCGGCCGCATCGAGAGCAGCGGACGCCAGGCCAGCGAGGACATGATGTCTCGCGCCGAGATGATCTCGACCACCATCCGCTCGCATGTCGAGGACGCCGAGCGCTCGCTCACCAACCTCGTGGTCAACACCAGCGAGACGATCCAGACCGGCGCGCGCACTGCCCAGCAGTCGCTGATGACGGTCTCCTCCGACGTCAACGCCCAGCTCAAGATGACCTCCGCCGAGGTCGAGCGCGCGCTGACCGCGGTCGGCACGGGTGCCGCGAACTCGATTTTGAGCAGCGCCCGCGAGGCGCAGTCGACCCTGGTCTCGGCATCGGGCGATGCTTCCAACCAGATCAAGTCTCTGTCGGCCGACGTCGAACGCACGCTGTCGGCGGCGGGCTCGGCCACCGCAGCCTCGATCCTGGCCGGCGCCCGCGAGGTGCAGACCACGCTCGTCACCGCCTCCTCGGATGCGGCCAACCACGTCAAGACTCTCACCGCCGACGTGCAGCGCTCGCTCTCGATGGCCGGCTCCACCACGGCGGAGTCGATCACCGCCGGCGCCCGCGATGCGCAGAGCACGCTGATCGCGACCTCGACCGAGACCGCAAACCAGATCAAGGCGCTGTCGTCCGACGTGCAGCGTTCGCTCTCGATGGCGGGCACCTCGACGGCCGAGACCATCACGGCCGGGGCCCGCGAAGCCCAGAGCACGCTGGTCAACGCGTCCTCGGATGCAGCAACCCAGGTCAAGTCGCTCGCGGCGGAAATGCATCGCTCGCTCTCGCAGGCAGGTCAGACCACCGCCGAGACGATCACGGCCAGCGCCCGCGACGCGCAGAGCACCCTGCTCGCGGTCTCGGCCGAACAGACCGGCCAGGTCCGCTCGCTGGCGGCCGAGATGCAGCGCGCGCTGGCGACCGCCGGCGGCGCCACCATCGAGGCGCTCACCAGCGGCGTGCGCGAGGCCCAGGGCACGCTGATCTCCGCATCGACGGACGCGGCGAGCCAGATCAAGTCGCTGACCACGGACATCGAGCGCACGCTGACCTCGGTCGGCGCCGACACCGCCTCGACGATCCTCAGCAGCGCGCGTGAGGCGCAGACGTCGCTGACCTCGACGTCGGCCGACGCCGCCAGCCAGATCCGCACGATCTCGACCGAGATCGAGCGCGTGCTCAGCACGGCGACTGCGAACGCGACCAACGACATCCAGACCAGCGCGCTCAACGCCCAGAACGCGCTGATCAACGCCTCCAGCGAGGCGAGCTCGCGGGTCAAGTCGAGCTCGGTCGACGTCGAGCGCTCGGTGCTCGCCGCCAGCAGCAGCTTCGGCCAGGCCATGACCGGCAAGACCGACGAGATCGTCACCTATGTGCAGCAGCAGGCCGACCGTCTCTCGAACATGATCGACGCCAAGCGTGGCTCGCTGGTCGATGCTATCGGCTCGAAGGCCAGCCAGCTCACGCTCGACATCGACCGCGTCACCTCCGACGCGCTGAAGTCGATCGAAACCCGCGGCTACGCGTTCTCGCAGACCATGATGGGCAACGGCTCCGAAGTGGCCCGGACCATCAACTCGGCGAGCGAGATGGCGACCGGTGCCGTCGGCAAGTCGCTCAAGGATCTCGAGCAGGCCTCGCGCGCGGCGATCGACCAGTCGCGCCAGGTTTCGATCGCGGCCGTCACCGAGATGCAGGAGACCAGCAAGATCTTGCGCACCGATACGGTGGCCCTGTTCGAGCGGCTGCGCGAAGGCAACATCCTCCTCCAGGAGGTGTTGACCGGCGCCCACGACAACCTCAACTCGCTCGAGCGAGCGCTGGTGACGCGCGTCGCCGATTTCGTCTCGGCGATGAACGACGTCACCTCGCGCAACGGGGCTGCGACGCAGAACCTGGAAGACCAACTCAACGTCTTCAATACGAAGACCACGCGGGCGCTCCAGGATCTTGGCGAGCTGTCGACCCAGTTCGACGCGCACGGCAAGGCGCTGGTCGATGCCGCCCAGGTCGTGGAGCAGAGCAACAAGAACACCACCGCTTCGCTCGCCGAACGCAAGCAGGCGCTGGAATCGCTCGTCACCACCATCGACCTGCGCACGACCGACCTCGACCAGCGCCTGTCGCGCTTCACCGGCTTGCTCGATGAATCGCTTGCAGCCGCCGAAGAGCGTGCCCGCGACATCGCCCGCGTGGTGGCGGAAACCGCCGGCGCCGGCTCGGCCGCGATCACCCGCCAGTTCGAAGCGGTGCGGTCGGCGTCCGAGGAGGAGCATCGGCAGACCATCGATGCCATGCACGACATCTACCGCCAGACCACCGACGAGGCGGATGCGATGTTCAAGCAATCGGCCGAGAAGTTCGGCAACCTCGTCTCCAGCATGAAGCAGATGGCGTTCGAGATGCACAACGAGCTCGAAGCCACCCGCAACGAGCTGCGCCGCGGCGTGCTCGAGATGCCGCAGGAGGCCGCCGAGAGCACCGCGCAGATGCGCAAGGTGATCGTCGACCAGATCGAGGCGCTCGCCGAGCTCAACCGCATCGTGGCCCAGCATGGCCGCGGCCTCGACGTCACCACGACGGGCCGCGCCACCGTGCAGCGCCAGGAAGAGCCGATGCTGGCAACCGTCGGCGGCCGCAGTACCGAAACGCGCGTCCGCGAGAGCTCCAGCGCCGCGACCCTGCCGCCGCCGGATCTCGGCGTGCCCGCCTCGCGCCGCACCGAGGCACCGCCGGTTGCACCTGGCAGCAATGACCAGGGCCGCGACGGCTGGCTGTCGGACCTGTTGAACCGTACGGACGCCAACCAGGGTGCTCCGACCGGACGTGAGGCCCCGCGCGGCCGCCAGTCTGCACCCGCTCCGCAGCCGCAGGCTCCGCAGGGTGGCGGCAATCCGCTGGAATCGCTGTCGCTCGACATCGGCCGGTTGATGGACCGCAACCTCGCATCCGAGATGTGGGACCGCTACCAGCGCGGCGAGAACAAGGCCTTCACCAAGCGCCTTTACACGCCCGCCGGCCAGAAGGCCTTTGACGAGGTCGCCCGCAAGTACCGCGCCGACCGCAACTTCAAGGGCACGGTCGACCGCTATATCGGCGAGTTCGAACGCCTGCTCGACGAAGTCGCGCGCGACGGCCGCGGCCCGCAGGAACTGCGCAGCCACCTCACGTCGGAGACGGGCCTGGTCTACACCCTGCTCGCGCACGCGGCGGGCCGGCTGGGGTGAGACGAAGCTCGCGAATGGCGAGCGGCGAGTAGCGAATGAAAACGGAGGCCTCACGGCCTCCGTTTTTTGTTTGGGTCCGTGATTGCAATAATGGTGTTGAGAAAGCCTGCGCATCACGGTTGCTCTCGTGCCCGGACGCGGCGCAGCGCCACTTCGGCGGTGCGCTGCAGAGCCGGGGCCCATCGCGCCACGTCGTATCGTGCTCTGGGTCCCGGCTCTGCGCAGCAACGCTAAGGGCGTTGCAGCGCGTCCGGGACACGAGAACCGGCGTTATAATGACGAAGGTGAGAAACGTGCCGCCCGCTACTGCCGCTTGCGCTCGTTTGCGGGCGCGGGCTTCGGCACCTCGGCCGGCGGCACCGCCGCCGGTGGCGCGCTGTTGCTGGCGCCGAACAGGACACGGGTCGGGTTGCGGTCAAAATTGTTCACGGCGCGGCTGATGTCGCCGAGGGTGCGGCGGCCGTCGGTCATCAAGGCGCCGGAGCGCTTGTCGAAATCGTCGGCCAGTTCGCGGATCGACTTCACCGCCTGGAACAGTTCGCCGCCGTCCTTGCCGCCGGCCAGCGTGTTGAGGCCGAGCATCAGGTTGTCGGCCTTGAGCATCACGCCGTCGACCTTGGCCATCACGACGTCGATCTTCTCGGAGTTGCGGGCGAGCGAGCTGGTGAAGGTCTCGAGATTCTTCAGCGAGTTCTTCACCGACTCCTGATTGTCGGCGACGATCTTGTTGATGTTCTGGAGCGTACCGCGGATCGCCTCGGTGACGTCCTGGAGCTTGTTCGGATCGGCCATCAGCGTCGGGATGCCATCCTCATCGAGCGCGGGCGGAGGTGCTGCCTCCTCGCCGCCCTTGAGCGAGATCGCGGCGACGCCGGTCAGACCCTGGAATTCGAGGCCGACCAGGGTGTCCTTGCGGATCGGGGCGTTGTTCTCGACCATGACGAGTGCGACAACCCGCCGCGGGTTGTCGAGCTTCACCGAGACCACCTCGCCCACCCGGATACCGTTGAAATTGACGCTGCCGCCGTTGCGCAAGCCCGCCGCCGGGCCCTCGAACACGACGCGCAAGGGGCTGCGCTGCTTGGTGGTGTGCAGCGACTGGAACCACAGCACGAAGCCGATCGCCGCGGCGATCACGGCCAGCGTGAAGGATCCGATCAGTACGTAATTCGCCCGCGTTTCCATCAGCTACTCCGGCACCTCAGCCCATCACCGCGCGAGCGCGCTTGCCATGGAAATATTGCCTCAGCCAGGGATGCTGCGAGGCCTGCATGTCGGCCATCGACCCTGCCGCAATGATCTTACCGTTCCCTAAAACGGCGATGCGGTCGCAAGCTGTGTAAAGGCTGTCGAGGTCGTGGGTTACCATGAAAACGGTCAGGCCCAAAGTACGCTGGAGCGTCCTGACCAGCTCGTCGAAGTCGCCGGCGCCGATCGGATCGAGGCCGGAGGTGGGCTCGTCGAGGAAGACGAGATCCGGATCGAGCGACAGCGCGCGTGCGAGCGCCACGCGCTTGATCATGCCGCCGGACAGTTCTGACGGAAAGCGCTCGGCCACTTCGGGTTTGAGGCCGACCATGGTGAGCTTGGCGATGGTGATCTCGTCCATCAGCCGCTGCGACACCCTGAGATATTCGCGCATCGGAAACTGGATGTTCTGCCGCACCGTCAGCGAGGAGAACAGCGCGCCCTGCTGGAACAGCACGCCCCAGCGCCGCTCGACGTTGCGGCGCTGCGATGTATTGGAGGCATCGAGATCGACGCCGAACACCTCGATATGGCCGGCGACCTTCGGCACCAGACCGATGATGGTGCGCGTCAGCACCGACTTGCCCGCACCGGAAGGGCCGACGAAGCCAAGAATCTCGCCGCGCTTGACGTCAAGGTCGAGGCCGTCGAGCACGCGGGTCGCGCCGAACTGCACGGTGATGTCGCGGACGCGGATGATGGGATTTTGGATCGCGTTTTGAACTTCTTGCGCCATCATCACATTCCGATCGATGCGAAGAAGATGGCGAACACGCCGTCCATGACGATGACGAAGAAGATGCCCTTCACCACCGAGGCGGTGGTGTGCTGGCCGAGCGACTCCGCGCTGCCCTGCACCGCCAGTCCCTCGACGCAGGCGACGATGCCGATCACGGCCGCCATCACCGGCGCCTTCACCATGCCGACGATGAAATGGTCGATCGAGATGGCATCGCGCAGGCGCAGCAGGAAGGCTTCGGGATCGACGCCGCCATAGAGCCAGGCGACCAGCCCGCCGCCATAGAGCGCGGCCATGGCGCCGAGGAAGGCGAGGATCGGCAGCGCCAGCACCAAGGCGAGCATGCGCGGCAGCACCAGCACCTCGATCGGGTCGAAACCCATGGTGCGCAGCGCGTCGATCTCCTCGCGCATCTTCATCGAGCCGAGCTCGGCGGTGTAGGCGCTGCCCGAACGGCCCGCGACCATGATCGCGACCAGCAGCACGCCGATCTCGCGCAGCACCAGCACGCCGAGCATGTCGACGACGAAGATGTCGGCGCCGAACCTGCGGAAATGGAAGATGCCCTGTTGGGCGATGATGCAGCCGATCAGGAAGGTGATCAGCACCACGATCGGCACCGCGCGCCAGCAGACCTGCTCGAGATGATGCACGGTCGAGGTCAGGCGGAACGAGCGCGGATGAATCAGCGTACGCGCGACCGCCGCGAGCACAGCGCCGAGCATGTCGATCAGGCCCGCAACCGTGCCGGCAACACCGGCGACGGTGCGGCCGATCTGCTCCAGCATGCCGGTGATGGTGATCGCACTGGTGTCGATCACGGGCGTCGCCCGGACCCGGCGCACCTCGTCGACGAGGCTCGAATAATTGGCGGAGAGGCCTGCGATCTGCGCTTCGACAGGCCCTTGCGTCAGGCTGCGGCGCAGCCGCTCGATCAGCCACGCGCCGAAGGTGTCGAGCTTGGCGACCTCGGAGACGTCGATGAAGATGCTTTGCGGGCTACCGGCAAGCTTCTCCGCGTCGGCGACCATCCGCTCCAGGACCGGCGCGAAGCTCGCGGTCCAGGTGCCGGTGGCGCAGAGGGCCAGCGCGTTGCCTTTGGCAATCCGTTCCAGCTTCGGATCGCCACTCAAGATGTCCGCTCCCGTGCCGGGGCGCAAGAAACGGATGAAATCAGATGGTTGCGCACGCGCCCTTACCTAGAGAAGGTATCCCCAACTGGCCATAGTTAGTTGCAACAGGTAACTAGCAGGTTCAGATTTCGCCAGAGTTCAAAATGACTTCCAGCAAAGTTCCGGCGCTTTCGGCGCGAATCGAGCGCTTTCCCATCGACGGCAGTTTCACCATCAGCCGGGGCGCCAAGACCGAGGCCGTGACCGTCGTGGCTGAACTGAGCCGGAACGGCCTGACCGGCCGCGGCGAATGCGTGCCCTATCCCCGCTACGGCGAGACGCCCGAGGCGACCCTTGCGGCCATCCAGGCGATGCAGGCGGCCGTAGCAAACGGCCTCACCCGGCAGGGCCTGCAAGGTGCCATGCCGCCTGGCGCGGCCCGTAATGCGCTGGATTGCGCCCTGATCGACCTGGAGGCCAAGGCCGCAGGCCTGCGGGCCTGGAACCTGCTCGACCGGCCGGTGCCGGGCGAGCGCACCACGGCCTACACCATCTCGCTGGGCACCCCGGAGGCCATGGCGACAGCGACCGCCAAAGCGGCGCACCGGCCGCTGCTCAAGATCAAGCTAGGCGGCGCGGGCGATGCGGAGCGGATCGCAGCGGTGCGCAGGGCCGCCCCCGAATCCGAGCTGATCGTCGATGCCAACGAGGCCTGGACCGAGGCCAACCTGGAGCACAATCTCGCGGCCTGCGACGCCGTCGGCGTCACCCTGGTGGAGCAGCCGCTCCCGGCCGGGAAGGACGAGGCGCTGGCGCGGATCAAGCGGCCGCTTGCGGTCTGCGCCGACGAGAGCGTGCATGACCGCAACTCGCTCGCACCCTTGCGCGAGCGCTACGACGCCGTGAACATCAAGCTCGACAAGACCGGCGGCCTCACCGAGGCGCTGGCGATGGCCGACGCAGCGCAGGCGCTCGGCTTCGAGATCATGATCGGCTGCATGGTCGCGACCTCGCTGTCGATGGCACCGGCGATGCTGGTGACGCCGCAGGCCCGCTTCGTCGATCTCGACGGCCCCCTGTTGCTGGCGCGCGACCGCGATCACGGGCTTCGCTACGACGACAGCCTGGTCTATCCGCCGGACTCTTCGCTCTGGGGATGAGTTTTCAGCCGGTGCCGCGCCGACCAGATCAGGAGCGCGCCGGCGCCGGCCATCGCGGCCATAGCGTAGTACACGCCCTCGCCGATGTGCGCGTAGATCGCGCCTGACGCGATCGAGGTCGTCGCGCCCAACAGCCCGCTGCACGCCGCATAGTAGCCCTGCCCGCGCGCGATCTGATGCGAGGGCACGCGCTGCACCAGCAGGGTCATCGTGCCGAGGATTGTGAGGCCGAAGGTGAGGCCGTGCCCCAGCTGCACGATCGCAAGCAGCGCAAGCGGCGGATCGTAGGCGGTGACGATCCAGCGCACGACGGCACTCGCGCCGCCGATCGCCATCAATGACGACGGATGCAGCGAGAAGCGCGGCGACAGCGCGAAGACGATGATCTCGGCGATCACACCCAGCGTCCACAGCCCCGCGATCGTGAGCCCACCGAGACCGTGGACCTGCCAGCTGATCGCCGAGAACGAGTAGTAGGCGGCATGACTGCCCTGGATCAGCGCGGCCGAAACGATGACCAACCAGAAGCCGGCATCGTGCAGCAGGGCCTTGCCGGCATGCGTTTCCGCGGTCTTTCGCCTGACAACGTCGAGCGGCTGGAGCAACAGGCCGGCGATCGCCGCAACGCCAGCCCATGCGACGATGACCCAGATCAGCTCGCGCGTGGCGATGCTATCCACGAGATAGCCGCAAGCGAGTGAGCCGACGGCGAAAGCTGCCGAGCCCCACAGCCGCACCGGCCCGTAGTCGAAGCCGTAGCGAACGACGCCGCGTAACGCGTACGCATCCGTCAGCGGGACCACCGGCGTCCACATGATGCAGGTCAGCGCGTAGATCACGAGCAGCGCCAGCGGCTGGTGCTGCAAGCCGACCAACGCAAAGCCTACCGCGGTCGCGAACACCGAGACCATCATGCCGGCGCGAATCGCATGACGCTTTTCGGCAAAGGCGGTTGCGTAAGGCAGCGTGGTGAAGCGCGTGATCCCCGGCAGCGCGTTGATGATGCCGATCCATGCCGCATCGACGCCGACCGCCTTCAGCCAGACCGGGAAGAACGGTAGATGGGTGCCCGACACCGCGAACACGGCCGAATAGAACAGCGCCAGACGCACGGCGAATCGCCGCTTCTCGGAGGCTGTGGTGGGGATTTGTGATTCGGGTGGCATCAAACCAATTGCGATTCGGTCGATATCGTGGTGATCGTTACTGTAACGCGCAGTGATTTGCGCGACGAGATTGACATGGCCAACGAAGCATTCGCCCTTTCGCCTATGTCTGCCCGCGCGGCCGAGCCGAACGAGCAGGATTACGACGCGATCCGCGAAGCCTTCATGGAGACTGCGCGCGGCCGCTGGTTCCTCGGCGAATATGCCAAGCGCAACCGCAACGCCGACACCAGCATGGTGCTCGATGCGGTCGCAAAAATCGAAGAAACCCTTGCGGCACAACGACAACCCGTCGTCGAGGACCGCCTGCCCGAAGCGCTGGTCGAGATCCGCCGCGCGATCCGCGAAGCCGAGACGATCGCGATCGCAGCCTTCGATACTGCTGCGATCGAGGCCAGCCTCGCGCCGATCCCGCGCGGGGTGCGCATCATCAAGGAGATCTCCTGGCGCTGGCGCGAGATCGGTGCCGACGGGCGCATCTGCGACCTGATTGATTCGCAGCTCGCCTCCATCGAGGCCGCCTGCGCCCAGGTGTCGATCATCGACCCGCGCGCCGATCTCAAGGTTGCCTTCGATCTCTTGAAGGATCGGATCGAGCAGACCGATGCAGACGGCGCCGCCGCGCCGCAGGCGTCGGCTCCTCCCTCGCCGGCTACGGTGCAGGACGCGCCGGCGTCGGCGGAAGCTCCGGCTGCCGAGACGGCCGCGATGGCGAGCGAAGCACCCGCGGCTTTTACGGAGGCGCCGCAGGAGATCGCAGCTGCTCCCGAGCCCGAGGCGACCGTTGAAGCGATCGGCATTGCTGACGCGATGTCCGTTGCCGAGGAAGCGATGGCCGTCACCATCGAGCCGGAGATTGCCGAAAGTCGCGCCGCGGCCGAAGAGAGCTTCGCTGCCGTTGAGGAGAGCCTCGCCGAGCCTGCCGCCGTCGCAGAGACCGCGGACGAGTTCTCGCTCGATGCCGCCGCCGAGGCCGAAGATGACGCCGTGCTCGCGCGGATCGCGATGGAGATGGCCGCGCCAGATCCGGAGTTCGACGAGATCGTCGAGCCCATGGAGATGGCCGCAGCCGCGGAGTTAGCGCCGCAAGTTGCCGCCGAGGCTCCCGAGCCGGTCGCAGCGGAGCCGGCCATCGCACCGCGCGCAGAGGAGCCAGTGGCTGAGGCGCCGATTGCGATGGAATCGCTCGCGCGCCTCACCGACGCCATAGCGGAAGCCGCCGCCGAGGTGATGGAACGACCGGCCCCGGCCATGGCGGCAACGTTCGGCGCGGCGCCGACCGCGACACTTCCGATGCCCTCGCCCCTGCCCGAAGCCTCGCTCGGCGCAACCATTCTGGCCAGCGGCATGCTGCAACGGCCCCGCGCCGCCGCGAATGATGCGTTGGCGCCGATCCGCCGCATGACGCAAGCCGAGAAGATCGCGTTCTTCTCGTAGTACGCTAAAACTCTCTCCACCTCGTCATTGCGAGCGAAGCGAAGCGATCCAGACTGCCGCCGCGGAAAGATTCTGGATTGCTTCGCTTCGCCGCTTCGCTCGCAATGACGGAGCGTGAGGCTGCAGGCTGCTCGCCCTCCTGCAATGCCCTATGCTCATGATGGCAGGTTCCAGCGTGATTCAGATCACGTAGGGTACCACGGTGATCGGAATCACGGACCCAGGTCTCGAACGCGACCTAGTCTCCCCGCAACCAATCTCGCATCGAGATGAGTGCCAAAGGAGCACGCCATGTTCCGCTTGAAATCCGCCCTGATGACTGCGGGTCTGCTGGGAAGCCTGTTCGGCTTCGCCTGCGGCTCCGTTTCCGCGCAAGTCACCCCTGTCGAGCCGGCAGCCCCGGTTGCGCTGCAAGGCCCCGAACAGCGGGTGGCGCTGGTGATCGGCAATTCGAACTACCAGAACGCGCCGCAGCTCGCGAACCCCGACAACGACGCGCAGTCGATGGCGCAGTTCCTGAATTCGGCCGGCTTCGAGGTGATCTCGGCGACCGACCTGACCCAGAACGACATGCTCCGCGTGGTGCAGGATTTCTCGGCCAAGGTCGCTTCGCGCGGCCCCAACACGGTGGCGATGGTCTATTACGCCGGTCACGGCGTGCAGCTCGCCGGCGAGAACTATCTCGTTCCCGTCGACGCGAAGGTGTCGAGCCAGACCGAGCTCGTCAACAACTCGGTGCGTCTCGTCGACGTGATGTCGACGCTGGAGACGATCCCGAGCCGGATGCGCATCGTCATCCTCGATGCCTGCCGCAACAATCCGTTCCCGAACGTCAGCGACGCCAGCCGCGGCCTCGCAATCGTCGATGCGCCGAACGGCTCGATCGTCGGCTATTCGACCGCGCCGGGTGCCGAAGCGCTCGATGGTGCCGGCGGCCACAGCCCCTATACGCAGGCCTTCCTCAACGTCGCGCGCGAACCCAACGTGCCGATCGAACAGCTGTTCAAGCGCGTGCGTCTCGAGGTGAACCAGACCACCAGCGGTGCGCAGATTCCGTGGGAGAGCTCGTCGCTGACGTCTGACTTCACCTTCTTCGGCGACACCGCAATTGCCGCCAACCGCGCGCCGGTGAATGCGCCGGTGGTGCAGATGGCGTCCAACCTGCCGAGCCGCTCGACCCGTCAGGCCTATGACTACGTGCTGTCGGAAGGCCGGCCCGAGTACTATCAGGAGTTCATCGCGATGTATCCGCACGACCTGCTGTGCGATCACATCCGCTGGCTGCTGTCGAACCTCCTGATCTCGCAGGCCTGGCACAAGACGGTGCTCGCGAACTCGCCGATCGGCTACCAGACCTTCTACGATAGCTACCGCAACAGCCCCTATGCCCTGTCCGCGCTGAAGCTCGCAGCGCAACCAAAGCTGATCCCCTTGATGCAGGCGACCAGGTTTTTGGCCCCGCAGAACATTGCCCCGACCTTGAAGATCGGCAATCTCGGCCAGCCCAAATACCTGCCGCTGATCCAGCAGGCTGGCGGCGGTTCGCAGATGAGCGGCAACCCGCCGGCCGTGCAGAAACCGGTCGACGGCAACGTCATCGGCAAGATCGTCACCCTGCCCGCGCCGACCAACACCACGACGAACAACGGCACTGTTGGCAAGATCGTGACGTTGCCGGTAACCAACACCCCGCAAAATGCCGGCAATGCCAGCGGCAACCCGGGCAAGATCGTGAGCATGCCGGTCACGGCCGTCGGTAAGGGTGGCTCGAATGTCGACGTGAAGTCCACCAACGTCCAGACGCAGAACAATCCGATCCGCGTCAACAACGATGTGAAGCTCAACAACAACCCGGTGAACAAGGTGCAAGTCCAAAACAATCAGCAGAACAACCGCCCGCAGTTGAATGCGATGCCCAATGGCGGCGGCAACAATGTCCGGCAGTCGATGAACCAGTCGCCTTCGATGAACGCCGGCAACAACCATCGCGGCAGCTTCATGCACTGATCGCGGCCAATCGCGCACACGACAAAGGGGCAGAGCGGCGACGCTCTGCCCCTTCATCATGCGAGATGATCAGGCCGAAAAATCAGGCCACCAGTTCCGAGAACAAATCGGCGTCGACATTGCCGCCGGAGAGCACGATGACCACGTTCTTGCCGGCGACATCGAGACGGCCGGCCAGCAGCGCGGCGAGGCCGACGGCGCCGCCGGGTTCGACCACGAGCTTTAGCTCGCGATAGGCGAACGCAACGGCCGCGCCGACTTCCTTGTCCGACGCGGTCACGCCGCGTGCCAGCAGCTTGCTGTTGATCGCAAACGTCATCTCGCCGGGGATCAACGCCATCAGCGCATCGCAGATGGTGCGGCCCGCAGGCGCATGCGGCTCGCGATGGCCTGCGGTCAGCGACAGGCCGTGATCGTCGAACGCCTCCGGCTCGGCCACCACGATTTCGGCCAGCGGATAGCGTGCCTTCACGGCGGTCGCGACGCCCGCGATCAGGCCGCCGCCGGAGGCCGGCGCCACCACGATGTCGGGACTAAGGCCAAGCGTTGCCATGTCCTCCGCAATTTCGCGGCCGGCAGTGCCCTGTCCTGCGATCACGAACGGATCGTCATAGGGCCTGACCAGCGTCGCGCCGCGCTTCTCGGCGATGCCGCGCGAGATCGCCTCGCGGTCGTCGCGGTCGCGATCATACAGCACGACCTCGGCGCCATAGGATTTGGTGCGCTCGCGCTTGGACAGCGGCGCATCCGCAGGCATCACGATAGTCGCGTGCATGTCGAGGATCTTGGCCGCCGCCGCCACACCCTGGGCATGGTTGCCGGAGGAGAATGCGACCACACCGCCGGCGCGCTTGTCCTGCGGGATCGAGGCGACCTTGTTGAAGGCGCCGCGGAACTTGAAGGAGCCGGTGCGCTGGAGCATCTCCGGCTTCAAAAAGACCTTTGCGCCGACGCGCTCGTTGAGCACGGGAAAGGACAACAGCGGAGTGCGAATTGCAAAAGGCGCAATCACGCGCGCTGCGGCATCGATGTCAGCAGAGCTGACCGGAAGGGGCTGTTCTGTCATCAGCAATTTGTATCTCGGCCAATGACGGCTGGGAAGACACCTCCGCGCGAGGATTTCGAAAGCGTTTTCGAGCGAAGTGGATACCGGTTCGCGTAAAGAAAACGCGTCAAAACAAGAAGCTAGAGCCCCGTTCCGATCCATCGGAACGGAAAGGGCTCTAGCCCCGTCAGGCGACGAAGCGCGGCTGTTCCGAGCCGGTTCGGCCGGGCAGCACCGCGCCGACCGCCAAAATGCTGTCCACAAAAGCCCGGGCCGAGGCCTCCCAGGTGTAATTGGAGGCAAATTCGACGCAGGCCTGCCTGGAAATGTCGAGCGCGGCGAAGCAGGCGTTACGCAAATCATGATCCAGCGCGCCGACCGGCGCATCGCCGATGACGTCGCGGGGCCCCTTCACCGGGAAGGCCGCGACCGGCAGGCCACTTGCGAGCGCCTCCAAGAGCACCAGACCAAACGTGTCGGTCTTGCTGGGAAACACAAAGACATCGGCCGCAGCATAGATGTCCGCCAGTTCCTCGCCGTGCTTTTCCCCCAGGAAGATCGCGTCCGGATAGGCCTCTTCGAGCGCGGCACGCGCCGGGCCGTCACCGACGATCACCTTGGTGCCGGGCAAATCGAGGTCGAGGAAGGCTTCGAGATTCTTCTCGACCGAGACCCGGCCGACGGAGAGGAACACCGGTGCCGGGAAGCAGAGATCGATGGCGCGAGGGTGGAAAAGTTTTGTGTCGACGCCGCGCGGCCACAGCACGACATTGGCAAAGCCGCGCTCGGTCAGTTCGCGGGCGAGCGCCGGCGTCGCCGCCATCACGGCCCGGCTGGTGCTGTGGAAGCGCCGCAGCGCCCGCCAGATCAGGGATTCCGGAACCGGCACCCTGGCGCGGACGTATTCGGGGAAGCGGGTGTGGAAGCTGGTGGTGAACGGCAGCTTGCGCTGGCGGCAGTAGCGGCGGACCATCAGGCCGATCGGCCCCTCCGTCGCAATATGGATGCTGTCCGGGCGCGCCTCTTCGATCAGCCTGGCGATCCGGGCCGGGCGCGGCATCGCGAGCCGCACGTCACGATAGCTCGGCATCGCGAAGGTGCGGAACGATTGCGGCGTCAGGAACGTGAACGCGACGTCAAGCCCCTCGGCGGCATCGGCAAGCTTGGTCAGCGTCCGAACCACACCGTTGACTTGCGGGTGCCAGGCGTCGGTCGCGACCAGGATGCGCATCAAGCCGCCCTTGCTGCCACCTGCGGAACTTCCGCCGGCTTCCGCGCCGGATCGGCCCAGGTGATGATCTCGAAATGGCCGTCGTCGTGCTCGACCAGCGCGGTGCAGCTCTCCACCCAGTCGCCGCAGTTCATGTAGCGGATGCCGCCCTCGTCGCGGATGACGGCATAGTGGATGTGGCCGCAGATCACGCCGTCGGCGTCGTGGCGGCGCGCCTCGGCGGCGAGCGCCTGCTCGAACGCGCCGATATAGTTGACGGCGTTCTTGACCTTCTGCTTGGCCCATTGCGACAGCGACCAATAGGGCACGCCGAACATGCGCCGGAAGAAGTTGACGAAGCGATTCATCTGGATCGCGAAATCGTAGGCCTTGTCGCCGAGATGGGCGAGCCAGCGCGCGTTCTGCACCACGAGGTCGAAGATGTCGCCGTGGATGACGAGAAAGCGCTTGCCGTCCACGCCGGTGTGGACGGTGTTCTCGACGACGTCGATGCCGCCGAAATGCGTGCCGTAATAGTTGCGCAGGAACTCGTCGTGATTGCCGGGGATGTAGATGACCTTGGCGCCCTTGCGCGCCTTGCGCAAAAGCTTCTGGACCAGGTCGTTATGCGATTGCGGCCAGTGCCAGCTCGATTTCAGCGCCCAGCCATCGACGATGTCGCCGACGAGATAGATGGTATCGGCATCGTGGTAGCGCAGGAAGTCCAGCAGAAGGTCGGCTTGCGAGCCGCGGGCTCCGAGATGAACGTCCGAGATGAACAAGGTGCGAAAGCGCCGCTCAGGGCTCTCGTCACTCACATCGTAACTTCCCATGCGACAGCCTGTAACAATATCCCGTGACAGGGGGATGACCGATTGAACCTTTGAGGCACCCTCAGATACGAATCAAACCTCGCCTCGCCCTCCCCGCGAATATCAGTCGCATGCGACAATCAGGCGACATGGTTGAGCAATGGTTCCCCGCAAAAACCCGGACACCACGGCCATATTGGTTAACAGCGGTGGCCGGCGCGCCGCGCGAAGCCGGCGTCAGTAGAACTTGTGGAAATGATGGATCGGCCCGTGGCCGTGGCCGACGCTGAAGCGGTCGGCAGCTTCAATCGCCGCACTGATCCAGGCCTTGGCGTTGCGCACCGCGCGTTCGAGATCCTCGCCCTTGGCGAGACCCGCCGCGACCGCCGACGACAGCGAGCAGCCGGTGCCATGGGTGTTCTTGGTGGCGACGCGCGGCGCGGCGAGTGCGATGGTGTTTTCGGCATCGACGAGATAGTCGATGCTCTCGGCGCCCTCGCCGTGGCCGCCCTTGATCAGCACTGCGCGGCAGCCGAGCGCGAGCAGGCGACGCCCCTGGCTTTCGATATCGGCCTCGCGCAGAGCGACCGGCTCATCGAGCAGAGCGGCGGCCTCCGGCAGATTCGGTGTGATCACCGAGGCGAGCGGCATGAGTTTTGTGCGCAGGGCCTGGACGGCTTCCGACGCCAGCAGGCGGTCGCCGGAGGTTGCGACCATCACGGGATCGAGCACCACATGCCGGGGCGCCCAGCGCGACAGTGCGGCGGCGATCGCGTCGATGCTCGCGGTCTGCGCCACCATGCCGATCTTCACCGCGCCGACATCGAGATCGGAGAACACGGCGTCGATCTGCGCGGTGACGAACTCGGCGGGCACGGCGTGAATGCCGGTGACGCCCCTGGTGTTCTGCGCCGTCAGCGCCGTGATGGCGGAGGCGCCGTAGACACCGAGCGCGGCAAAGGTCTTGAGGTCCGCCTGAATGCCGGCGCCGCCGCTCGAATCGGAGCCGGCGATGGTGAGCGCCACGGGCGTCGTCATCGCGGGATACATTCGCTTGAGAAGGACACCGCCATGGCCTGTCCTAGCGCGACGGTGGCGCGCCAGCAAGCCGCAGCCGCGATTTGCGGCACCGCGAACGGGCGCCGACGCGGCTCTATCGACCCGCAATCGTGCACAGGCTGCAAAATTTAGCCTTGATACCGCCTTGGCCCTTGGCGTCCACATCGAGGAGTGAGACGTTGGTGGTGGAACCGACCAGCGACACCAATGTTGCGGGCTGCCCCCGGCCCGCAAGTCTATCGGGGTGGAATCATGTGGGCCTACTTCGAACGTCTTCTCGACTCCTCGATGCTTTCACCGCACGGCATCTGCCTGTTGTGGGAGCCTGAACTGATCTGGCTCCACGTCGTTTCGGACGCCTGCATCGCGGCTGCCTATTTCTCCATCCCGTTTGCCCTCGCGATTCTCGTCACCAAGCGGCGTGACCTCAAGTTCGGGTGGGTCTATTGGGCGTTCGCGGTCTTCATCACGGCGTGCGGCCTGACGCATCTGCTGTCGATCTACACGCTCTGGGTCCCGGTCTATGGCATCGAGGGCATGGTCAAGGCGGTGACGGCGGTGGCGTCGGTCTTCACCGCCGGCGCGCTCTGGCCGCTGTTGCCAAAGATCCTGACGATCCCCTCTCCATTCGAACTCAAGAAAGTTCAGGCCGCACTCGAAGAGGAGGAGATCAAGAGCCGGGATGCAGCCCTGCTGCTCAGGCAGGTCCGTGAAGCCCAGCGCGCGCTGCGCGAGAGCATGACGCGCCTCACCGCCGTCGTCGAGACCGCGGTCGACGGCGTCATCCTGTTCGACGCGCAAGCCCGCATTCTGCTGTTCAACCCCGCCTGCGAACGGTTGTTCGGCTATCGCGCCGACGAGGTCATGAATCTCGACATCGGCATGCTGATGTCCAACGAGGAGAGGCCCTCATCCACAGGTCATGCGCGGCGCTTCGCAGCCGGGGAATCCGTCGGCCTGCGCAAGGGCGGATCGACCTTTCCGATGAATCTGTCGGTGGGCCAGGCGTGGCAGGACGGCGATCTGATCTACGTCGGCATCGTCCACGATTTGACCGCGCGCAAGCTGACCGAGCAGCAGCTCCAGCAGGCGCAGAAGATGGAGACGGTCGGCCAGTTGTCCGGCGGCATCGCCCATGACTTCAACAATCTCCTGACCGTTATCATCGGCAACGCCGAGCATCTGAGCGAGCAGCTCAAGGCCCGGCCAGATTTGCGGCAGTTTGCCGACGACATCTGCGAGTCCGGTGAACGCGGCGCGGAGCTGACGCAGCGACTTCTGGCGTTCAGCCGCCGCCAGCTGCTCCAGCCGCAGGCGATCGACTGCCGCGAGCTATTGGAGTCCATGCTCAAGCTGTTCAAGCGCACCTTGCGCGAAAACATCGAGATCAAGACCGCCTTCGGGCTCGGCAGTATCCAGACCTTTGCGGACCGCGCGCAGCTCGAATCCGCCGTGCTGAACCTTGCGCTCAACGCGCAGGACGCCATGCCGGCCGGAGGCCATTTGACCCTGAGCACGGAATTGGCTGCGATCGACGAGGACTATCGTGCCATGCACCCGGAAGTGGCGTCGGGCAGCTACGTCCAGATCTCCGTCACCGATGACGGCGAAGGCATGACGCCTGAGGTCATCGAGCACGCTTTCGAGCCGTTCTTCACCACCAAGGAAGTCGGCAAGGGCTCGGGCCTCGGGCTGAGCATGGTCTATGGCTTCGCCAAGCAATCCGACGGCCATGTCTCGATCTACAGCGAGCAGGGCCTGGGGACGACGGTCCGGATCTATCTGCCGCGTGCCGGCGCCGGAGAATCGCCGGCTGACATTCCGGAGAACGAGGAGGCGGCCCCCCGCGGGCACGAGACGATCCTGATCGCGGAAGACGATCCGTTCGTGCGCTCCTCGGTCATCCAAAGGGTCGAGGCTCTCGGATATCGCGTTGTCGCCGCCGTCAACGGCAAGGAGGCCTTGCAGCGTCTGCGCACCGATCCCTACATCGACATGCTGTTCACCGACATCATCATGCCGGGCGGCATGAGCGGCTGGGAGCTCGCCGACCAGGCCCGGTGGGTTCGTCCGGGTCTCCCGGTCCTGTTCACCTCCGGCTACGCATTGGAGACCCTGGTCGAGCAGGGCCGTGCGCAGGCGCAGGCGGTCGTCCTGACCAAGCCCTACCGGAAGGCCGAACTGGCGGAGCGGCTCAGGGAAGCTTTCGCAGCCGCGGTGGTGACCTCGTAGCGTAGGACTGGTATCTGCGCGTAAGGCGGCTCGTGCCGGCAGCCGGCAAGTCTGCTTGCCAAGTCCGGCCGGTTTTGGCCTATTAGAGCGTTTTCGAGCGAAGTGGATACCGGTTCGCGTAAAGAAAACGCGTCAAAACAAGAAGCTAGAGTCCCGTTTCGATTCCATCGGAACGGAAATGGCTCTAGCCGCCAGATACGCCTTCGGAGTGACTGCAATGGTTCCCTTTTTCGTCCAGATCAAATGCAAGCTCGGCCAGTCCTACACGGTCGCCAACGCGCTCGCCGAAGCCGAGATCGCCTCCGAGATCTATTCCACGGCTGGCCACTACGACCTGCTGGTGAAGTTCTACGTCGACAACGACACCGATATCGGCCACTTCATCAACGAGAAGGTGCAGGTGCTGCCGGGCATCCAGGACACCCTCACCATCATCACCTTCAAGGCGTTCGGCGCGAGCTAGTTTGCCCGGAATTGACGCAAGGCGCCCGGTTGCGTAGCCGGACGCCTATGCTAGCGTTTGGTCTTTGGAATTGAAGTGAGTACTGAGCAAATCATGGCCCTCACTACGTCGGTGCCGCTGCTGATCAGCCAGCAATTTGATAGTGAAGTGGTGTTGGCCAACTATCAGAATGGCGTCTACTACAACCTCGACGGCAGCGCCGCCCAGGTCTGGCTCGGTCTCAAGGCCGGCCGAACGGTTGAGGAGATCGCTGGTGCCCTCACTGTCACGACCGGCGGCGACGCGGCTTCCATCGCCCAACAGGTAGGAGCCTTCGTCGACAGCATGTTGGCGGAAGGCCTCATCGCCAATGGCGCCGCCGATGCGCGCAGCGAGACATGGTCACCGGTGCTGCCAGGCGCATTTGTCGCCCCGGAATTCCAGCGCTTCGACAATCTGCGGGAGCTGTTGCTGATGGATCCCGTGCACGACGCCGGCGAGGAAGGCTGGCCGCTGCGCGAGACCAATGAAAGCTAGTGGCCTCATCCGGCAGGAGATCGCGAAGGTCTTCGCCAAAGCATCGGAGCCGATCGAAGCGCATGCGCGCTGCGGCCCGTTCTCCTTGCGTCTCGGTTTTGCCTCGCGGGAATTGGCCAGCACGTTCCTGCCGGCCTATATCCAGCGCGTACCGGGCGCTGTCGATCTCGACCTGCGCTTCATCACCGCCGCCGATCACGACCTCTCGACGCTGGTGCCGGAGGCCGCCGAGCGCCCGCGGCTCTTGATCGAAGACGGAATCTATTCGGTGTGGCAGCCGGCCGTCATTCCCGTGCTGTTCGCGGTTGACCTCGAAAGCCGGCGCGGCATCGCCTGGCTGCCGAAGGGCGCGGCGCCGCCCTGGATCCGCAGCCGGCCGGCGATCTCGCTGATCCATGCCATGATGCACGATACGCTCTGGTGCGCCGTTCACGGCGCAGCCGTCGGAACCGATGCGGGCTTCACGCTGCTGGCGGGCGAAGGCCACAGCGGGAAAACCACGGCGGCGCTGGCCTGCGCAAAGGCCGGCTGGCGCTATGCCGGCGATGATTTCGTCGCCGTCAACAGCGAGACCGGACAGATCGAGCCGCTGTTCTGCTCCGCGCGGCTGCGCCCTGCCCTGGTCGATATTTTTCAAGACTTCATTGGCGCAACCACGCCGGTTTCGGATTTCAACGGCGAGCCGCGCCACGAGCTGAGTCTTGCCGATCTCGGTGAGCGCATTGGCGGCGGCACGCTGCGCGCGCTCATCATTCCGCGACGGCGCGGCGCTGTGACTCCCGAGTTCACCCCGGCGCGGCAATCGGACGCATTTCGCGCGCTGCTGCCGACCATGGCCTACGAACTGCCGGGATGGCCGAACGTGATCGCCGACAAGATCGCGCGTATCGCAGGCCTGACGCCGGTGTTCTTCGCCGACACCGGCACCACGCCGATGGAGATTCCCTCCGCCTTCGCCCGCCAACTGGAACGGCTCTGAGGCTCCGCCGATATGCGCGTCTCCGTGGTCATCGCCGCCTACAACGCCGAGGCCTACATTGCCGAGGCGATCGAGAGCGTGCTTGGCCAGAGCGTTCCGCCCGACGAAGTGATCGTGATCGATGACGGATCGACCGACGGCACGCGCGGCATTCTCGACCGGTTCGGCGGCCGCATCATTGCGCTCACGCAGACGAACAGCGGTCAGGCCATCGCCGTCAACCAGGGCCTCGCAATGGCGCGTGGCGAGTTGATCGGATTCTGCGATGCGGACGATCTCTGGACGGCGCGCAAACTGGAGCTGCAACTCGCGCTGCTCGAACGTCACGATGACGTCGAGGCCGTATTCGGCAAGGTGCAGCAATTCGTCAGCCCCGACGTGCCAGAGGAGCAGCGTGAGCGCCTCACACCGGCCGTCGCGATCATGCCGGGCGAGCTGAAGCAATGCATGCTGATCCGGCGTCCCGCGCTTGAGCGGGCCGGCCCGTTCGACGAAAGCCTGCCCGCAACCTTCTTCATCGCATGGCTCGGCCGCGCCAAGCAGAACGGCCTGAGAAGCGCTCATGTCGACGACATTGTCGTCCGGCGCCGGCTTCACCTCGGCAATGGCGGCCGCACCAACACGGACGCGCAAAACCACGAGACGCTGCTGGCGCTGCGCAAGGCCATCAAGGCACGGCGCCCGCCGGAGTGAACACCGGCGCGCCGTCGATCGACACTGACGTCACGAACAGCCCGAGCAGGCGGTGATCGATCGAATGGCCGATGTCCATCGGACGCCTGGCATCGAGCATCCGCAGCGCAACGACGATCTTGCGATGACCGGCGCCGACGATCTTTGCGGTCAGCGTGATCCTGAACGGCATCGGATCGTTGCGCCCTGCCGCCATCTGCGACACCGCTCCGGCGCCGGCATAGGCCACGAAGCGAACGCTGTCGGTGCCCGGTGGCAGGAACGGCACCACCGCGAGCTCCACGACGACGAAGCCATGCCGCGGCTTCTCGACCGGCACTTCGATGATGGCGAACTGACGGTCAGTCCACCGTCCCTCGTCCTCAGGAATGGAAAATCCCTGCCCGAACCAGACGCCCTTCCCCCGCAGTGGATGCGCCGCGCCCGCCGTCTGCTGCCAGATCCGCTTCAGGATCGCGTCCCTGAAAAAAGGAAAATGCGCGACGCTGGCATCGAACGCCGCCAAGGCCGCCCCGGGCAGTTTTGGCCAATCCCGTCCCCGGAACGGCGCCTTGACCTGCGCGCGCAGCGACGCGAAGAAGGCGACCCAAAATTGCTGCCGTTGCGTGCGTTGCGCGCGCGGCACCGCGCGGACGGAGATCTCGATGGATTTCCCCGGCGGGCCATAATCCCATAACTGCTCCACGAGACCGTCAGGCACGAGAGCCGGCATCTCGCGGGCGACGACATCGAGCAATTGCGCCGCGAACAGGCTGCCATTGTAGCGGGTCACGATCCAACGGAATCGATCCCAATCGACCTTCGCGCTGGCGCTCTCAAGAACATGGACGACCTCGAGCGCCCGGGACACCATCTCGTTCTGATCGGCGGGCTCCGGTCGCATCGCCGCAATCGCCAGATGTTCGGCAAGGCCCGGGATCAGCACCTCATGCATCAGCAGCGTCCCGGTCTCTGCGGTCTTGAACAGCTCCTCGGTGAAATTCTCGTCGTCGAGCCAGAACAGCGCGCGCCAGTGCAGGTCGATCGCGCGGCTGAGGCCGGCCCGCGACATCGCAACCGCATGGATGTCGCGATCGAAATCGGACTCCGAGAACAGCTCGACCTTCATGCCGTGGCTGCGAAACGACGCCTGCCGCAGCACCTCGATCGCGCGCGGCGCGTCGCCGCGGCGGACCAGAAGATCATAGTCTCCGGTCATGCGCTTCGCCATGTAGCTCGCGTCGCGCGCGAACAACGCCCCACCCTTGATCAGCAGTGAACCGATGCCGGCGGCCTTCAACGCCGCGCAGGCCTCCACAACATCGCGGACCCGCGTCGCGTTCGACAGCCAGACATGCTTGACGACGCCGCGCATCCGCCTGGTGTCGGCATCGATGATTCCGGCCATGTCGGCGGTGGCCACGAGAAGCGGCATGGTGCGGTAGACGACTTCGTCGGCCGCATCGAGCGGCTCGGAGGCGCGCCAGGCCTGGTAGGCCTCGATCGCCGTCTGGCCCTGCCCAAGCGCGGCCCTGAACAGCGTCAGATAACGCGGGTTCAGCGCGGCCGGGAGTTTCGATGTGCGTGCCATCTCAACCGAACGGTTGAACCGCGCGGCCTGCTTCGTCTGGCCCAGCAAAATCAGGTGTCAAAACGATCAGCCGCAACCGCGCAAAAACTCGACGCCCCATCGTGACGCACTTCCAATTCCCAACCGGCAGCAAAGGATGCGGGTGCGATCCGCAGGTGTCAATCGGGAAAGAAACGCTTTCAGCCACCGCCCTCCTTGCGCTTTGGCGGCGTTGGCCCGTCGATCGGCGGCAGCGACTTCAGATAGTTGGCCATCGCGGCGCGATCCTCGGGCGTCAGTTGCGCGAGGTTCTTGATCACCGGCCGCATCGAGCCTGATGCGCTGTCGCCCTCCGGCATATCGCCGGTTTCGAGGAAGTCGGCGATCTCTTTCTCGCTCCAGCTACCGATGCCCTTCTGCGTGATGTTCGGCACCCAGCCCTCGCCTTCGGGATTGGGACCGCCGGCGAAGCGCTGCGTGGTGATGACGCCACCGAGAAAATTGCGTGGGCTGTGGCATTCGGCGCAATGGCCAAAGCCGTTCACGAGATAGGCGCCGCGATTCCACTGCGCCGGGCGCGTCGCAACCGGCATGAACGGCCTGACATCCATGAACAGCAATTTCCAGATGCCGACATTGCGGCGGATGTTGAAGGGAAACGGCAAATCGTGGTCGCGGACCCTGCCGGACACGGGTGGCAGCGTCTTCAGATAGGCGAAGAGATCGCGGACATCATCGACCTTCGCAATATGGTAGGAGGTGTAAGGGAACGCCGGAAAATAATGCGTGCCTTCAGGCGAAATGCCGCGCATCACGGCGTTGACGAAATTGGCTTCGCTCCATCGGCCGATCCCGTCGGTGGGATCGGGGGAAATGTTCGGGGCATAGAACGTCCCGAACGGCGAACCGAGCGCTAAGCCGCCGCCGAGCCGCAGACGATCGGGCTGATTGGGCACGGCATGGCACGACGAGCAGCCGCCGGCATTGAACAGCTCCTGCCCGTTGGCGAGATCGGGCCCGCGCGCTGGTGCCGGCAGTGCAAGCGCGGTCGGCGCGGTCAGCCACCAATAGATACACAGGGCTGCGATGACGGCGATCAGCCCGGCAAAAATTGTTCGTCGCAGCATTGCGGTGTTCCGTTGAGATCCGTCGAACTTAGGCATCACGCCATGCCCGCTCCAGCCACGAATAATTTAGATGGTTTGATTGGATTGCGGGAATAAAGTCGGAAGCGCACTGTTTGCAGATCGAGCGCAATCAGATGTCAACAGGGAGAGACCGATGAACAAAGCCATTTTTGCCACGCTGGCACTCGGAGCAGCCGTCGCATTCGCAGGCCCGGCCAGCGCGGAGAAGCTGAAGGCTGTGCTGGACGGCAAGTCCGAAGTCCCCGCCAACACCAGCAGCGGCACCGGCACCGCCGATCTCGACTACGACGCCGCCACCAAGAAGCTCTCCTGGAAGCTGAGCTATTCGGGCCTCTCCGGCCCCGCCACTGCCGCCCACTTCCACGGCCCCGCCGAGACTGGCAAGAACGCCGGCGTCGCGGTCCCGATCCCCGGCGCCGCCAATAGCCCGGTCGAGGGCGCGGCGACGCTGACCGACGCGCAGGCCTCCGACCTTCTCGCCGGCAAGCTCTACGTCAACATTCACACCGCGGCCAATCCGGGCGGCGAGATCCGCGGTCAGGTGACGAAGTAAGCCACACAGCTGCTTCGTCTGCGGAAAGGCCGGACGCTGGAGGGGGCGCCCGGCCTTTCCGATTCTGGCCCGACCTAAAACGACTCAGGCGGGACGCTTGCGCACGGCGACCTGATGGCTTTTGAGGATCACCTCGGCATCGGCGTGCCAGGCGAGGAAGGTGTCGACGGCCGGCGCGACGCGCTCTGCCTCGGGATTGTCCGGCATCCAGGTGTAGTCGTCCATCAACATCACGCCGCCATCGCGCAGCAGGCGCCAGGCACCGAGGCAATCGATCATCACGTCGTCGCGCTGATGGCTGCCGTCGACATAGATGAAATCGAACACCGCGTTCTCTTCACGCAGAATGCCGAGGGCCCGGATCGAGCTGCCCACCATCTTGCGGAGGCGCGCGCCATAGGCGGCAAGGTTGCGGTCGAATCGCTCGGCATCGTCCTCGCGGAAGAGATCGACGCAGGTGAGATGTGCGCCGGCGAAGAACTCGAGCCAGAACACCGCAGATCGCCCTTCCTTGGAGCCGATCTCGAGCACTCGGCTGGTCGTATCGCGCATGTCCTCGAACAGCAAGCTCCAGGCGACCGTGCGTGCGGCCACATAGTCGCGCCGAAAGTCCTTGCCCGCAAAAATGTGCGCGTAGGGGTCCTGGGCCCGCGCCAGCTCGACAACCCGCGCGCGAAGCTGCGCCAGCCGGCCGGAGGGGTCGCTCATGAGAGCCCGGACCTCAGCTGCACGACGGCGCCGATGACCGTGCTATCGATCCGGCCTTTTGACCCCACGATAGATTGCCACCAGGGCATCCGCGCGCACGACCTCTCCCAACGAGAACTATCCCCCGCCTGCTCTGATACGTTATCGCACCAAGGCGGCTGCCGGAAGCCCGCTTCGGCTTGAAGAACGATCCTGCTCGCGCCCGACTGCGCTTACGCCGCGGTCAATGCCTGAGCGAGGTCCGCAATCAGGTCCGAGGGGTGTTCGATGCCGATCGACAGCCGGATCGTGGAATCCAGAACGCCGATTTTTTGGCGGATGTCGGCCGGGACGCCGGAATGGGTCATCGTCGCGGGCAGGCTCGCCAGCGACTCCGTTCCGCCAAGGCTCACCGCGAGCTTGAAGATCTGCAGCGCGTTGAGGAATTTCACCGCCGCCGCCTTGCCGCCGACGATGTCGAACGAGAACGTCGATCCCGCGCCGAGGCATTGCCGCGCAAACACTTGTCCGGCCATTGAGGCCTCTTCGTGATGACCGAGATAGTGGACCTTGGTCACCTTGGCATGGTCGCGCAGATAGTCCGCGACGAGGCGCGCGTTGCTGTCGGCCTTTTCCATACGCAGGCTCAAGGTCTCGAGCGAGCGGTTGATCATCCAGCAGGAATGGGGATCGAGCTGGGTGCCGATCGCGCCTCGCAGCGCCTTGATGCCCTTCATGATCGCCTTCGAACCGAGCGCTGCGCCCGCGATCAGGTCGGAATGACCGCCGACATATTTGGTCAGCGAGTACAGCGAAATATCCGCGCCATGCTCGATCGGCCGCTGAAACACCGGGCCGAGCAGGGTGTTGTCACAGGCGATGATGGGTGTGTG
Organism: Bradyrhizobium sp. F1.4.3; assembly: GCF_040548375.1. Lineage (NCBI taxonomy): Bacteria > Pseudomonadati > Pseudomonadota > Alphaproteobacteria > Hyphomicrobiales > Nitrobacteraceae > Bradyrhizobium > Bradyrhizobium sp. F1.4.3. The sequence continues at coordinate 69,368 of NZ_JBEPRN010000017.1, read as the reverse complement.
GCCCTGGGTCTTTCCGATGGTCTCGGCGACGCGGCGCATCATCGCGACGTCGACCAGGCCGTTGGTCGGATTGGCCGGTGTTTCGATCAGGATCATCGCGACCCGGCCCTTGCGCATGGCCTCCTCCCCGGCCTGACCGACCGCCGCTTCATCGATGCCGTCGGCAAAGCCGACCGCGCCGATCGCAAGACGCGAAAGCGTGTTCGTCAACAAGGTTTCCGTCCCGCCATAGAGCGGCTGGGAGTGCAGGATGACGTCGCCAGGGCGGATGAAAGCCAGGATCGTGGTCGCGATCGCCGCCATGCCGGATGAGAACAGGACACAGCTCTCGGTGCGCTCATAGATGGCGAGCCTGTCCTCGACGATCTCGCTGTTGGGATGGTTGAAGCGCGAATAGACCAGACCGGCGCCCATGCCTTCCGGCGGCTCGCGCCGGCCGGAGACGAAATCGAAGAAGTCCTGCCCGTCGTCGGCCGTCTTGAACACGAAGGTCGAGGTCAGGAACACCGGCGGCTTGATGGCACCTTCCGACAATTGCGGATCGTAGCCATAAGTCAGCATCAGCGTTTCCGGATGCAGCATATGGTTGCCGATATGGGTTTTCGACGGGAACGGTTTGACCATGGCCTGTCTCGCTGTTGATTCAGATCCTCGCCGCGCGTTGGAACTCCTTGGAGTGTGAGGCGGTCAGGAGCGAGATGCGCCGGCATCCAGCAGGTCGAATCAACGCGGCGGCGGCTGGAATCGAAGATAGCCGCTCTAACAGCGATCCGTCAGGCCTAGCGAACAGAATTTCATGGGCGGCTGGCGGCCATGTCCGTCATGAGCCCAGTAACCCGCATGAGCGAAGCGACATGCGGGGTCATCTGCCCCGGATTTCGCTCCGCTCCATCCGAGCTACGAAGTTGGGCGCGAAAAGTCGGGCCGTTACTTCAGCTTCAGCCGATACGTCTCGTGGCAGTCGGTGCAGCGATCATTCATCGCCGTGTACGCGGCCTTCAGGCTCGCCAGATCGGTGACCTTGCCCTTGACCTCGGCGACCGCCTTCTGCACCGGCGGGATCTTGGAGTCGAAATCGGCCTTGTTCTGCCAAACCTTGGGCGAGGAACCATAAGTCGCGTTGACCACGTCCTGCTTGGGATTGACCTCGAAGGTCTTTGCGATCTTGGCGACGTCGGCCTCGAGACTGGCGATCGCCGCGTCGACGGCCTTCTGATCGTAGGGGATTTCGCCCTTCGTCATCTTGAGGATCACGCCGTACATGCTCTTGGCCTGCGAGCGCATCAGATTGTCCTGCTGGACGGCAACCTCCTGCTGGGCCATCACGGCGCCCGCACCCAGAAGCAGGGTGCCCGCGACAATCAAAATTCGTTTCATCGGCTTGTTACTCCGGCTCGCAAGTCGGTTGGGGGAAGGCATTCATGGTTAGAACCCGGCGGCGGGCAATTATTCCCGCCCCGGAGATCGACATTTAGAGGCTGTGGCGGCGATGGTGCTCGTTGATCGCGATCCAAACACGTTCTGGTGTCGCCGGCATGTCGATGTGGTCGATCTTGTATTCGCGCCAAAGCCCCTCGACGATGGCGTTGACGACGGCCGGACAGGAGCCGATCGCGCCGGCCTCGCCCGCGCCCTTCACGCCCAGCGGATTGGTCGTGCAGGGGATGTTGTTGGTCTCGAACACGAAGGACGGCCCGTCGGCAGCGCGCGGCAGCGCGTAGTCCATGAAAGTCGCGGTGATGAGCTGGCCGTCACCCGCGCCATAGACCACCTGCTCCATCAGCGCCTGGCCGATGCCCTGCATGGCGCCGCCATGCACCTGGCCAGCCAGCAGCAGCGGATTGAGCGTCTTGCCGAAATCGTCGACGATCACGTAGTTGACGATTTTGATGATGCCGGTCGCCGGATCGATCTCGACTTCCGCCAAATGCGTGCCGTTGGGATAGGTGCCGTCGGCGCTGGTGAAGGTCGCGCTCGCGTTCAGCTTCGACGGGTCGGCATTCGGCCGCTTGGCGAGATCGGCGAACGAGATCGAGCGATCGGTGCCGGCGATCCGCACCACGCCCTCGGAAATCTCGAGGTCGCCGGCGCTGGCCTCCAGTGCCTGCGCGGCGATTTCCTTCAACCTCTGGCCGAGCTCGCGCGTGGCCCGCTCGACGCTGACGCCGCCCGAGGGAATCGAGGCCGAGCCGCCGGTGCCGAGACCGGTCGCGATCTCGGCGGTGTCGCCCTGGTGGATATGCACGCGCTCCGGCGGCAGGCCGAACTGCTCGGCGACGATCTGCGCATAGGCCGTCTGGTGGCCCTGCCCGCTCGACTGCGTGCCGATCAGGATGGTGACGTCGCCATTGGGATCCATCCGCACATTGGCGGTCTCCTCGCCCATGGTGCCGCAGACCTCGACATAGCTCGCCAGCCCAATGCCGCGGATCAGGCCGTGCTTCTTGGCGAGTTTTGCGCGCTTGGAAAACTCCTTCCAGTCGCCGATCTCCATCGCGCGCTTCAGATGCGCGGCGAAGTCGCCGGAATCATAGACCTTGCCGGTCGCTGTCTTGTAGGGCAGCGCTTTCGGTTGAATGAAATTCTTGCGGCGGATGGCGTCAGGCGTCATGTCAAGCTTGCGGGCGCAGGCGTCGACCAGACGCTCGATGACATAGGCCGCCTCGGGCCGGCCCGCGCCGCGATAGGCGTCGACCGGAACGCTGTTGGTGAAGATCGTGCGCACCCGGCAGTGGAAGGCCTGGATGTCGTAGAGGCCCGGCAGCATGCCGGCGCCGCCATGCGGGATGTAGGGCCCGAAGGTCGAGAGATACGCACCCATGTCGCCCATCAGGTCGCAGTCCATGGCGAGGAATTTGCCGTCTTCAGTCAGCGCCATCTTCGCGGTGGTGACGTTGTCGCGGCCCTGCGCGTCGCCCATGAAATGCTCGGAGCGGTCGGCCGCCCATTTCACGGCCTTCTTCAGCTGTCGCGCAGCGACCGCCAACAGAGCGTATTCGCGGTACGGAAACAGCTTTGTGCCAAAACCGCCGCCAACATCGGGACAGATCACCCGCATCTTCTCGGTCGGGATATTGAGCACGTTCTGGCACAGGATATCGCGCAGCCGGTGGCTGCCCTGGCTGCCGACGGTGAGCGTGAGATGATCGTTCTTGGCGTCATATTCGCAGACGGCGGCGCGCGTCTCCAGGAAGCTTGCAACCACGCGCGGATTGACGATGGAGATTTCGGCGACCGCATGCGCTTTGGCGAACGCGGCTTCGGTGGCTTTCTTGTCACCGATCGAGACGTCGAACAGCACATTGCCGGGCTTGTCGGGCCAGACCTGCGGCGCGCCGGTCTTTACGGCGTTGACGACGCCGGTCACCGCCGGCAGCGGGCTCCATTTGACCTCGATCGCCTCGATCGCGTCGCGAGCCTGGTCGATGGTCTCGGCGACGACGAAGGCGATGCAATCGCCGACATGGCGCACCTCGTCCTTGGCAAGGATCGGGTAAGGCGGCCCGGTGAACGGATCGGTCTCGAGATTGAACAGGCACGGCAGATTGCCGAGATCCCCGACATCGTCGGCAGTCAGGATCAGCGCGACGCCGGGCAGCCCGCGGGCGCGGCTCGCATCGATGGTGTATGTGGCATGCGCGTGCGGCGAACGCAGCATCAGGCAGCGAAGTGCGGCCTGCGGCGCATAGTCGTCGGTATAGCGGCCCTTGCCGCGGATCAGTGCGTCGTCCTCCTTGCGCAGCACGCTTTGGCCGACGCCGAACTTGATGGGAGCCGCCATTTTTTCTCTTCCCGTTCTCATGGTTGTTTTGCCGGCATATTGCCGTGGAAAAAGTGGCAAGGCAAACGGCTTTAGGCGTGGACATTGATCGCAGGCCGGGAAAAGCACCGCTTACCCGTCATATCGGAATTGCGTAGAAAGGCCGAAGTTGGCTCGTTTCCCTGTGTAGGCGATGATCCCGCGGCCGCCGGCCGAGCCGAGCTGTTCGAACGCTTCGAGCCTGACTTATTCTGAGATTCTTTGGCGACCAAACATGGGGGAACGGAGTTCATCCAGGGTGGCGATCCGTTGTAGCGGCGAAAAATCAACTTTCCAAAGATCGAGTTCAAACAATTCCCCGCGCTGATCGACGTTCAGCGCGAGTGAGACTAGTACTCCATCTGCATCATCAAATTCGGCTTCGCCGATGCACTTACCAAAACTCCGGTCTGCGCTGCCGACAAAGCGAAGGCTACCCATTCCACCGTCGTTCATGTCTTCTACAAGGTCAAAATAGCCATGCGAAGATGAAGACAGTCCTAGGATATAGACAACCAAGTCACGCTCTTTGGGGGGCAGTGGGCGGGCCATTTTTTCGCACCTTCTGGCGAGCATTGGCTATATCACGCCGCGCTTGCGATGTCCGCCTATGGTCCGGAGTTGAAATTCACTATGGTTTGCTGCAGCCTGCCTAACCGCGCACCAGCGAGAGCAGCCAGCTGCGGCCGAACAGGATGAGGATCGCGAACGCGTAGACGATCGTGCCCCCGACGGTGAGCAGGGCCAGCGTCAATTCATCCCGGAAGTGCATTGAGCCCAGTGAAGAAACGCTAAAGCGCGCGATCAGCCAGAAGGCGGCGGCGAGGATCAGTCCGGTCAGCAAAAATTTGGCGAGCGACAACAGCCAGGCGCGGTCCAGCGCGAGAAAGCCCCGCCGCACCGCGAAGAAGAGCACCAGCAGCAGATTGGTCCAGACGCCGACGGCGGTCGCGAGCGCCAGGCCGATCTGGGCGAGCGATCCCATCAAGGCAAGCTTCAGCGCGACGTTGACCGCGATACCCGTCAGCGACGCGCGAACCGGCGTCGCGGTGTCCTTGCGCGCATAGAAGGTCGCGACCGCGCTGCGGATCAGCACGAAAGGGATCAGGCCGATGGCATAGGCCGCGAGCGTGGCGCCAGCGGCTGCGGCATCGGCCTTCGAGAATGCGCCACGGGCGAACAGCGCGCGCATGATCGCGTCGGGTACGGTGAGGAAGGCCGCAACGAACGGCACCGAGAACAGCAGCGTGAAGTCAAAGGCGCGGCGCTGCGCCTTCATCGCGCCGTCATGGTCGTTGGCCGTGATCCGCCGCGACATCTCCGGCAGCAGCACCGTGCCGATGGCGATGCCGATCACGCCGATTGGCAGCTGGTTGAGGCGGTCAGCATAATAGAGCGCCGACAGCGCGCCCGCGGGCAGGAAGGTCGCGATGATGGTGTCGGCAAACAATGCGACCTGCGTGCCCATCGAGCCCAGCGTCGCCGGCCCGAGCGCCTTGAAGAAGGCGCGAACATCCTCGTCGAGCCTGAGCGGCGCAAAGCGCGGCAGGCCGCCATGACGGGCGAGATCGCCCGCGAGCAGGAAGTATTGCAGGAAGCCCGAGATCAGGACGCCCCAGGCCGCGGCGTGGCCCGCGGTCGGAAACCAGGTGGCGAGCGCCAGCGTCATCATCATCGCGACGTTGAGGAAGATCGACGCGGCAGCGGCACTGGCAAAGCGCTGCATCACGTTGAGCATGCCGCCATAGAGCGTCACCAGCGTGATCAGCAGCAGATAGGGAAAGGTGATTCGGGTCAGCTCGATCGCGAGGTGCCGTTGCTCGGCGTCCTCACTGAAGCCGGGCGCCAGAATGCTCATGGCCTGCGGCATGAACAGCCAGGCGACGATCAGCAGCACGACCTGCGAGGCCAAGAGCAGCGTGAAGATGCGGTCGGCGAACAGTCGTGCGGCCGCCTCCCCGCGCTCGCCGTGGACGTGCGCGTAGGCCGGCACCCAGGCGGCGTTGAACGCGCCTTCGGCAAAGATTGCGCGGAAATGATTTGGTAGCCGCAGCGCCACAAAAAAGGCGTCGGCTACAGGGCCGGCGCCCAGGATCGCCGCGAGCATGATGTCGCGGGCAAATCCCGTCAGCCGCGACAGCAGCGTATATCCGCCAACCGTGAAGATACGTCCGAGCATGCGTCTCTTCTAGAGGAAGAGACGGCTCGCTGCAAAATCAGGTCAGATCAGCCCGAAATCGCGCCGCGCACAGCGGCGATGATTCGCTCCTGGTCGGCTTCGGTCAGGTAGGCGTGCATCGGCAGGCTGATGACGTCCTGCGACAGGCTCTCGCAGCCCGGCAGGCCGCCGTCGGCGACCGGATACTGCTTGTAGGCGGTCTGCTGATGCATCGACTTGCCGTAATAGATCGCGGTCGGCACACCCTGGGCCCTCAGCGCGGCGGCAAAGCCGTCGCGGTCGGTCCCCTCAGGCAGGCGGATGGTGTATTGCGCCCAGACCGAGGTGCAGCCGGGCGCAAGGCGCGGCACGGTGACGACATTGGACAGCCCACGCGCGTAGCGCTCCGCGACCCTGTTGCGGGCGGCGACCTCGTCGTCGAAAATTGTCAGCTTCTCGATCAGGATCGCGGCCTGCATGGTGTCGAGCCGGCCGGTCAGGCCGAGGCGGACGTTGTCGTATTTGTCGACGCCCTGCCCGTGCACGCGGATGCTGCGCAGCGTGGCGGCGAGCTCGTCATCGTCGGTGAAGATCGCGCCGCCGTCGCCGAAGCAGCCGAGCGGCTTGGCCGGGAAGAAACTGGTCGTGGTGGCGAGCGCGAGCGTGCCGAGCTTGCGGCCCTTGTAGCTTGCGCCAAAGCCCTGGGCTGCGTCATCGATCACGAACAGGCCCTCGGCCCTGGCGATCTCGGCGATGGCGTCGTGATCGGCAGGCTGTCCGAACAGGTCGACGGGGATGACCGCGACGGGCCTCAGGCCGGCCTTCCGGGCGGTCGCAATGCCACGCTTGAGGGACTCGGGGCTCATGTTGAAGGTGGCTTCGTCGACATCGACATAGACTGGCGTAGCGCCAGTCCGCGCCGCCGGCGACGCGGTCGCGATGAAGGTGAACGACGGACACAGCACGGCATCGCCGGGCCCGACATTCTTCGCCATCAGCACCATCAGGAGCGCATCGGTGCCGCTGGAGCAGCCCACCACATGCTTGGCGCCGCAATAGGCCGCGAGCTGCTTTTCGAGCTCGGTGACCTCCGGACCATTGACGAACTGGCAATGATCGAGCACGCGCTTGACGGCCGCATCGAGCGAGGCGCCGAGCCGGCGGCGCTGCGAGCTGACATCGATGAAGGGAATGGGATCGGAACGCAGATGCTGGTTCATGGCGCCTTGCGGGTTTGATGCGGTCGACACGGGAAAGGGATCAGCCAGCGATGCGGCGCGGGCCCTTGCGGGCTGGCGACGATGTAGCCGCAGGCCGCGACGGCGTTTCGAGGCACTGCGTCGCGATCTCGAGACTGGCGACGCCTTCGTCGCCAGTCACCGCCGGGATCTCGCCATGGCGGACGGCCTTGAGGAACGCGATCAGCTCGGCGCGCAGCGGCTCGTCGTGGCCGACCGGCAGGTGCCGCATCGAATAGCTGCCGTCCGGCTTGAAGCCGAAGCACTCGGTGACCTGGCGCGTGAGGAGATCGCCCATCACGTATTTGCCGCGGGTTGCGACCGTGACGCTGCGCGCCTTGAACGGCGTCAGCCAGTTGGTGTTGATGTGGGCGAGCACGCCGCTAGCCGTGCGGAACTGCAACAGCGCGATGTCCTCACGCTCGGCAATCGCGCTCGACAGTTGCGGCTGCACCTCGACGATGTCGGATTCGGTGAACCAGCGGATCAGATCGATGTCATGCACGGCGAGATCGATGACGACGCCGACATTGGACATGCGCGGCGGGAATGGACCGACGCGGGTGATCGCGATCGACAGGATGTCTTCGCCCGCGATCGCCTGCTTGACCGCGGCGACCGCCGGATTGAAGCGCTCGACATGGCCGACCATCAGCGTGACGCCGGCCTTTTGCGCGGCGGCGACGATCTCGCGCCCCTCGGCCACCGTGGAGGCGATCGGCTTCTCGACCAGCACGTGGATGTTCTTGGCGATGCAGGCGAGCGCGATCTCGTGATGCAGATGGGTGGGAGCTGCGATGGTGACGGCATCGACGCCCGCAGCGAACAGCTGGTCGAGCGTCTCGAAACCCTGGCAGTGGGCAAGCTCGGTGGTGCGCGCGAGGTGCGCCGGCGAAGGATCGACCACACCGATCAGGCTGACGCCGGGAAGCCCCGCGAGCACGCGTGCGTGGTTGCTGCCCATCACGCCGGCGCCGATGACGCCGACGCGCAAGGCGGCCTTTGCCGGTTGAGACCCTTTGGAACTCATCTGATCGAACCCCGATTCAACGCAAAATCCCCGGGCCGCTTCTAGCACGGTCGCCACATTTGTGGCGAATGCCGGCCGAACTAACCGGACACGATTTGATTCAAAAAATTACACGTTCCCCGGGCCTTAGCGCCAAAGGACAGTGCCTTGTGGCCCGGATCACGTGATTCGGAGTTTGCTGGTTACGACCTTTGATAGTCGTCTTCAATCCGGATGATGTCGTCTTCCCCGAGATAGCTGCCGGTCTGGACCTCGATCAGTTCCAGCACGATTTTACCGGGGTTCTCCATCCGGTGGACGGCGCCCATCGGGATGTAGATCGACTCGTTCTCGTGCACCGTCTTGACGGTCTCGTTCACGGTGACACGGGCCGCGCCCCGGACCACGATCCAATGCTCGGCACGGTGATGGTGCTTTTGCAGCGACAGCCGCCCGCCCGGCTTGACCACGATGCGCTTGACCTGGTGGCGTTCGCCATTGTCGACGGACTGGTAGCTGCCCCAGGGGCGGTGCACCTTGAGATGCTCCTCGGTGACCTTCGGCGCGACCGTCTTGAGCTTGGTCACCAGGCGCTTCAGGCCGTTGGCATCCTTCTGGCGCGAGACGAGAACTGCATCCGCGGTCGCCACCACGATGAGATCGTCGACGCCTTCGAGCGCGACCAGCGCAGCATCGGTCGTGACGTTGCAATTGCGCGAGTCTTCGAACACCGCACTGCCGTGCGCGGCATTGCCTTGCGCATCCTTCTCCGACAATTCCCACACCGCGTGCCAGGAGCCGACGTCGGACCAGCCGCAGGACACCGGCACCACCGCGGCGAGCGATGTTTTTTCCATCACCGCATAGTCGATCGAGATCGCTTTCGCCGCGCCGAATGCCTGAGGCTCCAGCGTCACGAAGCCGAGATCGCGGCCGGCATTGGTCACCGCGTTGGAAACCGCCTCCACGCTCGCCGTGTCAACCTTGCGATATTCATCGAGCAGCAGGGTCGCCGGGAACATGAAGTTGCCGCTGTTCCAGAGATAGCCCGAATTGACGTAGTCGGCCGCCTTCACCGCGTCCGGCTTCTCGACGAAACGCGTGACCGCGTGCACCTCACCGGTGATCACCTCGCCCGGGCTGATATAGCCGTATTCGGTCGCCGGCCGCTCCGGCTTGACGCCGAAGGTGACGATGCGCCCCGTGCTCGCAGCCGTAAGGCCTTCGCGACACGCGGCGACGAAGGCTGCAGTGTTCTGCACCACATGGTCGGCGGCGAGCGCAAGCACGATCGCGTCGCTGGCGCGGTTCTGCGCGAACACAGCGCCCGCGGCGATCGCGGGGCCTGAGTCGCGCCGCATCGGCTCGAGGATCACGTCGGCCTCGATGCCGATCTCGGCCAGCTGCTCCAGCACCATGAAGCGGTAGGACGCATTGGTGATGACGATCGGGCGATCGAACAGCGCGCCATCCGAGACGCGCAGCAGCGTGTCCTGGAAGGTCGAGCGCGCGCCGAACAGCGGCAGGAACTGCTTCGGGCGGACCTCGCGCGAAGCCGGCCACAGGCGCGTGCCGGCACCGCCGCACATGATCAGGGGAATAATGCGTTTGTCCATCGTCATCTCAAACCTTGAAGTAGTCCCGATACCAGGTGACAAAATTGCGGACCCCGTGCTCGATCGGCGTTGACGGTGCAAAGCCTGTGTCGCGCATCAGATCCTCGACATCCGCGAACGTTTCCACCACGTCTCCCGGCTGCATCGGCAGCAATTCTTTGATCGCAGTCCGACCCAGCTCCCGCTCCAGAAGGGCGACGACATGCATCAGCTCTTCGGGACGGTGGTTGCCGACATTGTAGACCCGAGACGGCGCATTTGCGGCAGCCGGATTGTCCGCAGGCACCCGATCGATCAGCTTGGATACTACACGGGTCACGTCGTCAATATAGGTGAAGTCGCGACGCATCCTGCCATGGTTAAAGAGCCGGATCGGCTTGCCCGCAATGATGGCGTTTACAAACAGAAACATGGCCATATCAGGCCGTCCCCACGGGCCGTATATGGTAAAAAAGCGCAAGGCGGTGACCGGCAGCCGATAAAGATGGCTGTAGGACTGCGCCATCACCTCATTCGCCTTCTTGGTCGCCGCATAGAAGCTCACGGGATGATCAGTCCGGTCCTGCACGGCAAACGGCAGTTTAGCGTTGGCGCCATAAACGGAGGATGACGAGGCGTAGACGAGATGACGACAGCAATTGTTCCGGCAGCCTTCGAGCACGTTGAGAAAGCCCTGGAGGTTGGAATCGACGTAAGTCTGCGGCTGCTCGATCGAGTAGCGGACGCCGGCCTGGGCTGCGAGATGCACGACGCCGCCAAATCGATACCGCGCAAACAGCGCCGCGGTCGTCTCGCGATCGGAAAGATCGGCCTGCACGAAGGAGAAGCTGCGGTCGGTCCGCAGGAGCTCCAGGCGCGCCTGTTTCAGCGCAGGATCGTAATAGCTGTTGAGACTGTCGAGCCCGACAACGGGCCGGCCCTCGGCCAGGAGCTGCCGGGCGACGTGAAAGCCGATGAAGCCGGCGGCACCCGTGACCAAAATCGCCTGATCCGTCATCCTGTTCCCAAGGGATTGTTCGCGCCGCCCGCGATGGCCGCCTCTTTAACCGCCGCATCGAGGGGGCCGCAATAGCCTCGCCGCTCCCGGCGAGAACCCTCCTGATGACAGCTATTGCAAGATCGGCGCCAAAACCATACCAAAGCGGCCGAATTCGGCGCCTGGCGTCGGGTGACCTTCGCAAACCCTGTTCATGCGGGCGAGATGCGCCGAATCCTGCTGTCGACGGCCAAGATCCTGATTTCCGCGGCGCTGCTGTACCTGGCGCTGCGCAAGGTCGATCTGTCCGAACTGTTTTCGCGCTTCACCGCGACCAGCCTGTTCTGGATCGCCATGGCGATCGCGGTCACGTTCCTGCAAATCTTCGTCGGCGCGCTGCGCTGGCGCGAGATCAGCGTCGAATGCGGAGCGCCGATCGAACTCGGCCGCGCGATGCGCTACAACGTGATCGGCGCATTCTTCAACCAGACCCTGCCCTCCGCGATCGGCGGTGACGCGGTTCGGCTCTGGCTGGTTGCGCGCGCCGGCGCGGGATGGCGCGCGGCGACGTATTCGATCTTCGTCGATCGCGCGATCGGCCTCGTCGCGCTCGCGATCGTCATCGTCGCGAGCCTGCCCTGGAGCTACGCCCTCATCACCGATCCGCATGGACGTTCGGCGCTGCTGCTGGTCGACCTCGCGGCGCTCGCAGGCGGCATCGGCTTCCTGATCTTCGGCGCGCTGAAATGGTCGTGGCTGAAGACCTGGTGGGCGACCCATCATCTCCACGCCTGCGCCGTAATCGCGAACCGCGTGATCTTCAACGCCAAGCGCGGACCGATCGTTGCGATCCTGTCGCTGCTCATTCACGTCCTGGCCGTCGTCATCGCCTGGTGCGTGGTGCAGTCGATCGCCGCTCCGGTCAGCTTCGGCGAGGTCTTCCTGCTGGTGCCGCCGGTCATGCTGATCACCCTGATGCCGATCTCGATCGCCGGCTGGGGCGTGCGCGAGGCGACCATGGGCCTGGCCTTCGGCTTCGCCGGGCTCGCTGCGAACGAAGGCGTCAACGTCTCGCTCTTGTTTGGCGCGGTCTCCTTCATCGTCGGCGCGTTCGGTGGGCTGGTCTGGATCCTCAGCGCGGAGAAAGCCGCGCAGGGGTCGGCCCCGCTCGGAGTGCCGGAGTGAGCCCCCTCGCCGTCGTGCCATCGCTGCTTGCCGTTGCGATCGCCGCGCTGGTTTCGGCGCTCATCACCTGGATCAGCCGCCCCCTGCTCCAGCGCTACGCGCTGGCGCGGCCGAACGCGCGTTCCTCGCATCGCATCCCGACCCCGCAGGGCGCGGGCATCGCGGTGATATCAGCGACGCTTGTGGTCGCATCGGCCTGGGGTATTTTCGCTGATGTCGCGATCCCGCCGGCGCTGGTGACCGCGACGGTCCTGATCGCGCTGGTCGGGTTTGCCGACGACGTCTTGTCGCTGCCGGTGCTCGTGCGGCTCGTGCTGCAGGCCGCAGCGGTCGGCGCCGTCGTGTTCACCTCGCCCGAGACCGCGCGCATCGTGCCGGCCTTGCCGCTTGCGCTCGAGCGCGGCCTCATCCTGCTCGCCGGCATCTGGTTCGTTAATCTTGTCAACTTCATGGACGGGCTCGACCTGATGACGGTGGCGGAGGTCGTGCCGGTCACCGCGGCGTTGCTGCTGCTGGGACTGCTCGGTGAATTGTCCTGGCCGGCGGTGCTGATCGCCACGGCGCTGTGCGGCGCCATGCTCGGCTTTGTACCGTTCAACAAACCGGTCGCAAAGGTTTTCCTGGGCGACGTCGGCAGCCTGCCGATCGGGCTTCTGCTCGGCTGGTGTCTGCTCGATCTTGCCTGGCATCAGCAGCCGGCCGCGGCGCTGCTGCTGCCGGCCTACTACCTCGTGGATTCCACTGTCACGCTGTTCCGGCGCATCTCAAGGCGCGAACAATTCTGGTCGGCGCACCGTTCGCATTTCTACCAGCGCGCCACCGACAACAGCTTCACCGTCCACCGCGTGATCGGCGAGGTGTTGGCGCTCAATCTGGTGCTCGCGGGGCTTGCCATCGTCACCGTTCGCGCCGGCTCGATGACGATCACGCTGCTCGCGCTGCTCGCCGGCGCGATCGCGATCAGCTTCGTGCTGCGGCGGTTCTCCCGCCCTCAGGCGTCCTGAGCCGCCAGCGCGAGCCGCAACCCCTCGTCGAGAGAGACCTGCGGCTGCCACCCGGTCGCGATCGCCTTCGAGACGTTGAGCTCGAGCGAGCCGATCAGGCTGTCATGCGTATCCTGCCGGCCGATCACGCCGAGAAGCGAGCTCAACAGGTCCGGCGACATGCCGAATAGCCGCGGGCTCTTGCCGGACGCCCTGGCCAGGCGCTCGATGAAATCGGGCGTCGAGACCTGCTCCCTGTCGGCCACCAGAAAGATCTCGAAATTGCTCGCGGGGTCGGGATGGGCGAGCCGGCGCAGGATGAACGACGAGAGATTCTGCACTGCCAGGAAGGCACGGTGGTTGCGGATCGCGGCAAAGGGCAGCGGCAGTCCCAGGTTCACCGCGCGCGTCAGCAGCGCAAAATTGCCCTTGGCGCCCGCGCCATAGACCAGCGGCGGCCTGATCACCGAGATCTTCATGTCGCTGTCGCGCGCGAGCGTCCGCAGTCCCGCCTCGGCCGCAGCCTTGGACATGCCGTAGAGGCCGCGTGGCGTGAGGATGTCGTCCTCGCTGAACGGGGCGCGGCCATCGTTGCTGCGGCCATGCACGAGAACGGTGCTGACGAAGATGAACTGGCGCACGCCGGCCGTCGCCGCGCAGCGCGCTAGGTGCAGCGTGCCGGCGATATTGACGTTGCGGTAAAGTTGAACCGCGTGCTCCTCATGCTTGTGATGCACCCGCGCGGCGAGATGGACGACAGCATCGACGCCTTCGAGCGCGGCTGTCCAGTCGGTATCGGGGCCGATCGTCTCGACGACGACCTCGTCGGCAATGCCTTCCGGGCTGCGGACCGCGCGGCGGACCGACCATCCCTCGCGCACCAGCGCAGGCACGACATGACGGCCGACGAAGCCGCTCGCTCCCGTCACCAGCACGACCGGCTTGTTCTCGCTCATCGTTGCTCCGCCAGGTCCGGATTGCGCAACAATTCGTCGATCAGGGCGGCATAGGCGTTCATCGCGATGGCGCGATCGAACTTCGAAGCCGCCTTCACCGCTCGCTCCGTCATGGCGCCATCGTCGGGGCCAGACGCCGTACGGATCGCCTCGGCCAGTTGATCGGCACGGCCCGGCGTCACGACCCACCCGAGTCCGTTTTCGACCACGGTCAGCGCGGCCTCCGCCTCCGGCTCGGAGACCAGCACGACCGGACGGCCGACCGCCAGCAAATTATAGAAACGGCTCGGCACCGACACCCCCGCCACGTCCTTCCGGTACGGAATGATCCAGAGATTGGCAGCAGCCAGAAACGCCTCGAGCTCGGAATCCTCGACGCGCACCACGAATGACACATTGGGCAGGCTCGCATCCGCCTGCAACTGCTTCAGCCGCTCGAAGCCGATGCCCCAGCCGGAGAGCAGGAAATGGATATCCGGCTCGTCCTTCAGAAGCCGCGCCGCCTCGAACACGATCTCCGGATCATGGGTGAAGCCGAGATTGCCCGACAGGCCGACGACGAAGCGGGCCGCGAGCGTCTTGCGGAACGGATTGTCCGGCGTCACCGGCCGTGGCGCGGGCTCGAGCGTCGCCCAGTTCGGGATGAAGCGGATCTTGTTCCGCGTCATGCCGGAATAGCTCAGCAGTGATCGCTCGGCATCGCGGCCGATGGTGATGACGGCATTGAGCGCGCGGAACATCAGCGCGTTCGCACCGCGCATTGCCCGCGCTACGATCGAACCGGGCTTCAGGAGGCCAGCCATCACCAGCACGTCCGGAAAGAGGTCGTGCAGGATCAGCGCCGAGCGCGCGCCCCTGAGTTTTGCCGCCGCTGCGACCGCGTAAGGGAGCATGAACGGCGCGGTGACCGTGAGCACCACGTCGCCGGGATTAAGCTCCCTCATCAGCGCCAGGAACGTACGCGCCACGAACAGCAGCTCGGACACACCGCGCTGCACCAGCGCTGCCTTTCCCGCCATCCGGTTCTTGATGGCAACGACGCGCGGCTTGCCCGAACCGGTCTGCGACGCCGGCAGCGCGCCGGGCGAGCCGGAGAGCACGACGACCTCGTGGTCTGCGGCGAGGCGGCAAGCGATCTCGGCCATGATCGCCGCTGTCGTACTCGGGTCCGGCGGGTAGTGCTGACTCGCGACGACGATCTTGCCTTGAGACTGCATGATCAGGCCGCGGTCGACCCGAATTCCGGAACCGCGTCCTTCAGGATGGTCCTGATTGTGGCCCGATCGTCGCGCGCGATCGCCTGCTCGAGCGCCGTGATCCATTTGCGCAGGGTCTGCATCGGCGGCTCGTTGGGCTGCGCGGCCATGATGCCGGCGACACCGATCTCACGGGTCGGCTCCTCGGAGGCGAACAGAATCTCGTGCAGGCGTTCACCCGGCCGCATGCCTGTGAACACGATCTCGATGTCGTAGCCGGGTTGCAAGCCGGAGAGGCGGATCATGCGCTCGGCGAGATCGACGATTTTCACCGGCTGGCCCATGTTGAGCACATAGACGGAAACGTCCGGGCGCGCTGTGCCGAGCGCGTGCGTTGCCGCCGTGATCACGAGGTCGCAGGCCTCGCGGATGGTCATGAAGTAGCGGACCATGTCGGGATGCGTCACCGTCACCGGGCCGCCGGCCTCGATCTGGGCCTTGAACTTCGGCACCACCGAGCCGTTCGACGCCAGCACGTTGCCGAATCGAACCGAGATCAGCCGCATCGGCGGCTTGGCGCTTCCGGCCCCGGCCGCAAGGTCATGATCGAGCGCCTGGCAATACATTTCGGCGAAACGCTTGGTCAGACCGAGCATCGACACCGGCTCGATCGCCTTGTCGGTCGAGATCATCACCATGGCTTCGGCGCCGGCGCTGTGCGCGGCATCGGCAACGTTGATCGAGCCGAAGATGTTGGTCTTGACCCCCTCGCTCCAGTCGCGCTCGAGGATCGGCACGTGCTTGAGGGCTGCGGCATGGAACACGATGTCCGGCTTGAACTCGGCCATCAGGCGCATGATGCGCTCACGGTCGCGGATGTCGGCGATCCGCCCCTCGATCGCAGCGCCAGTGCCGAGCGCGGCTAGCGCTTCCGTGACCGCGTAGAGCGCCGGCTCGGAATGTTCCAGGATCAAGAGACGGGCGGCGCCGAACGCGACGACGCGCTCGCAGATCTCCGAGCCGATCGAGCCGCCGCCGCCGGTGACGATCACCGCCTTGTCCTTGATCAGGGCTTCGAGCCGTGCATAGTCGATCGTCTCGCTCGGCCGCAGCAGCAGATCCTCGACGGCGACGGCGGTCAGCCGCGGCGTATCGCCGCTCTCGAGTGAGGGCATGCGGTTGACGATCACGCCGAGCTTGCGCGCGCGCATCAGGATTGATTCCGGATGAGCGTCGGGCTCGAACGCGGACGGCGTCATCACCAGGCGCGCGATCGGCTTCTCGCGCTTGGCGAAGTCGGCGATGACGTCCTCGATGTCGTCGACGTCGCCCAGCACCGGCACGTTGCGGATGAGCTGGCCGCGATCGGATCTCGACGGCGACAGCACGCCGACCGGCCAGATGCGCTTGATGGCGCCGCTCTCGACGCCGCGCAGCAGCACCTCGGCATCCGCGGCGCGGCCGATCAGCAGTGTCGGCGCGGCGTCCTCGCCCCTCGCGTGACGCCGCACCCGCGTATAGCGGAAATAGCGGTACGTCATGCGCAGCGCGCTGAGGAAGGAGATCTCGAGGAACCAGTAGAGGACGATCGTCACCTTGCCGAGGAAGAAGGCCCCACGGACGTTGGGAGCGACGAAGATGTAGTCGAGCACGAGCAGCGTAACCGTTAGCACGCTTGCGACGCGGATGATGTTCAGCGCATCGGGCAACGAAATGAAACGCCATTTCGTCGTAGTCAGATTGAAGATGAAGAAAACGACCACGCTGAAGGCGAGGAAGTAGGGCAGGATCTGGAACAGCAGCGGCAGACGGTCATAGAAGCCGTCACCGCCCTCGAAGCGCAAATAGAAGGCGGCGAACAGCGCCGCCGCGGTTGCCAGCAGGTCGTGGAGCGCGATCATGAAATTGCGCAAGGTGAGATGCGAAAGACGCGTCATCCGCCGACCGATGAAATCCAGTTAGGTGCAACCTGACCGCGCTGATAGCCCATCTCGTCAAGACTTGCCAGCCGCGCGGCCATTCAGGAACCGACTTCCCCCAACCCTCGGCTCGGCCTGTTGTGCTCGGATCACCATGCCGCCGGCAACGCCGACGCCGATGACGTACATCCAGCCCTCGTGGAAGTCGAACAGATGGGAATTGAACAACGAAGTGAAGATGTTCTGCACCACGACCAGGAGGCCCACCCAATTGGCAAGTCCATCGCGGCGGAACAGCAGGAGATGCAGGATCCACATCGCGTAGAGAACGACGATACCGATGACACCCCATTGCACGGCGACGGCGAGAGTCTGGTTGTGGGGATTTGGAAAGACCCTGACACCGGGGACCCACTCGCCGCTCTTGGCGACCTTGTCGAACAATCCCTGAGTGGAGCCCGTGCCATGCCCCGCAAGCGGAGCTTGTTCGAAAAACTGAATTGCGTTCCGCCAGTACTCGAGACGCTCGCCGATCGACGTTGGGACGTTCTCCTGCGTGTAGAGGCGATAGTCGCGAGAAAAGGTGTCGGCGGTCTTGCGCAATTGCGGCGAGGCCTGCCAGGCAAGCACTCCGGCTGCGACCAGTGCGGCGGAGATAATCGCGATGGTGCGCCACCTCAGGTGAAGTAACGCGAACACCGCGAGCAAGATCGGCACGGTGACCAGCGCGGTGCGCGATACTACCACGAAGGCCATGTTGACGAAAAAGCTCAGCGCGAGCGCCGTCAACAGACCGACGAGCCAGTACCGCCCCTCACGCAACAGCATCACGATCGGATAAGCGAGCGCGACCGCGCACAGCGTGAATTCCTGGCTCTGGTCGATATAATTCTTGACGAAGATGCCCCGCTCAAGAGGATCGCCGGGTTTCAGCGACAGGCCAGGGTAGAATGCAACCAGCCACGACATCACTGACAGCAGCGCGCAGGACACCAGGAAGGCGATGAACACCCAGTGCCCGCGCGGGGACCGCTCGAAATGATACAGCAGGACGGGCAGCACCAGCAGCTTGACGGTCGGACTGAGCGCATAGAGGCGCGCGCCCCAGGCCGCATCCGACCACAGCATTCCCACCAGCGCGAGCAGGACCAGCGCGATCGGCGCCGCAACGATCGGACGCGTCAGCGATTGCAGGAACGCGCGGACGTCGAGAAACGGGACCATGCAGACCAGGAACGCGGCGTTGAAGATCGCCGCGAGCGAGGTCGACCAGGGCAGCGAGGCCACGGTCAGGATCGCGAACAGGTCGACAGTCTCGCCCCAGGCTGCCGGGCTGCGGAAGCGCCGCCACAGCATCTGGGCGGTCGTCTCCCGCGCGAGTGCCGTCACTTGCCCCCTCCCCGCGCGCGATGGACCAGCGCGGTCGTGCTGAAGCCCTGGAGGATGTCGACCAGCACGACCGTACCGCCCGCGGCCTCGACGACCTCGTGGCCGACCACCTGCTCACGGGTGTAGTCGCCGCCCTTCACCAGCGCGCTCGGCTTGATCCGGGTGATCAGGTCGATCGGCGTGTCCTGCTCGAAGATAACGACGAGATCGACGGCTTCGAGCGCCGCCAGCACCTCGGCGCGCGCGCGTTCGTCCTGGACCGGACGGTCGGCGCCCTTCAGGCGCCGTACCGAGGCGTCGCTGTTGAGGCCGACGATCAGGCGGTCGCAGGCGGCGCGCGCCGCGGTCAGCACCTTGACGTGACCGGGATGCAGGATGTCGAAACAGCCATTGGTGAAGCCGACCCGCAGGCCCTGCCTGCGCCATTCGGCAAGCTGGGCATCGAGTGCGGCCGGCTCGAGCACGATCTTCTCCTCGGCCGCGAGATAAGCATGTGGCAGGATCTTTCGCCGCAACTCGGCCGCGCTCACGCTGGCCGTGCCCTGCTTGCCGACGGCGACGGCGGCTGCCGCATTCGCCATCCGCAACGCCGTGTCCCAGTCAGCGCCCGTCGCAAGCGAGACCGCGAGCGCGGCTGCGACGGTGTCGCCGGCGCCGGAGACGTCACGCACTTTCACAGGGACAGCCGGAACGTGAAGGGCATCGCCATTGCGCGGCACCAGCGTCATGCCGTGCTCGCCTTGGGTCACGAGGATCGCCTCGCAATCGGCGAGCCGCATCACATCCTCGCTGGCATCGACAATGCTTTGCACGGTGTCGGCGCGACCTCGTGTGGCCTCCGAAAACTCCTTGCGGTTGGGCGTGAGCAACGTGGCGCCCCGATAGATCGCCCAGTTCAGGCTCTTGGGATCGACGATCACGGGCTTGCCGAGTTTTCGCGCGGCATCGATTGTGTGGCGGATCACGCGCGCGGTCAGCACGCCCTTGGCGTAGTCGGACAACAGCACGATGTCGGCACGCGAGATCTGTGGCAGGATCGCCTCGATCAGCCTGGTCTCGACCGCATCGGAGGCAGGCTGAGCCTGCTCCCAGTCCGCGCGCAGCATGTGCGTGGAGAAATGCTCGGAGACGAATCGGACTTTTCGCGTGGTCGGCCGCGACGGATCGCACACCAGCACGCTTTCGATACCGTCCTGCTCACCCAGCGCGGCCTTGAGCCGTGCACCGGCGTCATCCTCGCCGACGAGACCAACGAAGATGCAGCGCGCGCCGAGGGAGGCGACATTGCACGCGACGTTGCCGGCACCGCCGATATGGATCTCGCTGCGCTGGGCCGCGATCACCGGCGCCGGCGCTTCCGGCGAGATCCGCGACACCTCGCCATAGACGAACTCGTCCAGCATGATGTCGCCGATGCACAGCACCGTGCGGCCGCTGATGGCTTGCGCGAGGGCATCGAAATCGAGAATGGGCGTCGCCATGATCAAAGGCCTTAGCGGAAGCGATCGGGCCGGTCGAGATAATCCCCGACATAGGCCTTCACCGCGTCCTCGAGCGTCGTGAAGCCGCCGTTATAGCCGGCGCGGTGGAGACGTTCGACCTTGCTCTGGGTGAAATACTGGTAGCTGCCGCGGATCGTCTCGGGCATGTCGATGTATTCGATGTTGGGCCTGGTGCCGAGCGCCGCATAAGCAGCCAACATCAGATCCCTGAAGCTGCGCGCCTTGCCGGTGCCGACATTGAAGAGGCCGGAGACGGAGGGCGTCGCCAGCAGCCACATGACGACGCGCACGACGTCGTCGACATAGATGAAATCGCGGCGCTGATCGCCGTCAGCGATGCCGTCGCGGTGCGACTTGAACAGCTGTACGACGCGACCCGCCTTGACGTCGTCGAAGCGTCGCGCCAGCACGCTCATCATCGAGCCCTTGTGGTATTCGTTCGGGCCAAACACATTGAAGAATTTCAGCCCGGCCCATTGCGGCGGGAGCCGATCGCCGTTCGCTGCGCGCTCGGCGACGACGAGATCGAACAGGTGCTTGCTCCAGCCGTAGAGATTCATCGGCCGCAGCTTCTTCAGCGCGGGCAGCGAGGCGTCATCGTCAAAGCCTTCCGCGCCGTCGCCATAGGTCGCCGCCGAGGACGCGTAGATCAACGGCACCGCATTCGCCGTGCACCAGTCGAGCAGGCGCATCGACAGGCGGAAATTGGTTTCGATCACGAGATCGCCGTCGGTCGCCGTGGTCTCGGAAATCGCTCCGAGATGGATGATGGCGTCGAGCTTGCGCCCCTTCATCCAGTCGAGCAGTTCAGCCGGGGGGACGATATCCACAAGCTGCCGCTTGGCGAGATTGCGCCACTTGCCGTCGGTGCCGAGGAGATCACAGACCACGACGTCGCTGCGGCCGGCGTCGTTCAACGCAGCCACGACATTCGATCCGATAAAACCGGCCCCGCCGGTCACCAGCAACATTCCGAAATCCCTGCCCGATTTTTTACAGCCCGGTCCTGCCCTAGCGCATGATCTGCCAAAGTGTAAGCGGTTTTGGGATCTGTGCTCGACCGGCTTTACCTGCCGGCCCGGAGCGGCTAACCGAACCGCCACATCAGGCACCTTCGGTCCTAATAACGAATGAATAATGATTCGCAACTTAGCGGGAATGACGACCGGGCCAACACCAGCCCGATCCTGATCGTCCCCTATATGTGGATCGGCGATTTCGTCCGGAATCACACCGTGGTGCGAGTGCTGAACGAGCGCTGGCCCAACCGACCGGTCGATCTCCTGACCACGTCCCTGTGCGCCCCGCTGGTCGATTACATGCCGGGCGTGCGCGAGGGGATCGTCTGGGACCTGCCGCGCAGCCGGCTTGCCGTGGGCCGCCAGTTCGGCCTGGCAAAACTCCTGCGCGAGCGGGGCTATGGCACCGCCCTGGTGCTGCCGCGGACCTGGAAAGCGGCCATCGCGCCGGCGCTGGCCGGCATCCCCGAGCGGGTCGGCTTCGTCGGCGAGTTCCGGTTCGGCCTGCTCAACCGCTGGCGCTGGGGCGAGAAGCGGCTGCCCCGGTTCATCGACAAGAACGCCGCCCTTGCCCAGCCCGACGGCGCGCCGCTGCCCCCGGAATGGCCGGTGCCGCAATTGCGGGTCCCGGCCGGGGACATCGTCCGCTGGCGGCAGGCCAACGGCCTGAGCGGAGGAGCGGCCGTCGCGCTCGCCCCCGGCTCGGTCGGGGTGTCAAAACGCTGGACCTATTATCCGGAAGCCGCCCGGCTGCTGGCCGAACGCGGCCTGGAGGTCTGGGTGGTCGGCGGCCCCGCTGAAAAGGGGCTCGCCAAGGAAATCGTCGCGGCGGGCGGACCGGGCGTGCGGGACCTCACCGGCACGGACCTGCGCAACGGTGTGCTGGCCATGGCCGCGGCCGGCGTCGCCATCTCCAACGATTCCGGCCTGATGCATATCGCGGCCGCGCTGGGCACGCCCACCATGGGCATCTTCGGCCCGACCAGCCCCTATCTCTGGGCCCCCCTCAACGGCCTCGCCGCGACCGTGGTCCAGGACAAGAGCGTGCTGTCGTGCCAGCCCTGCCAGAGCACGATCTGTCGGATGAACGACCACCGCTGCATGCGGGATATTGCAGCGTCGGAGGTGGTGGCGATTGCGGAGAGGGTGCTGAGTGAAGCAGGGGTCTACTCCGAGCACTAGCAGCCCTCCGCAAGGTCCGAGAGGCCTCGGTCTTACGTCACCACTTGAGGCTCATGCATCCTCTACTGCGCCGACATCATTAGCAACGTCCGGAATGTCTAAAGTACCTAAACCTAAGAACTCTCTTCCCTCAGGCGTAACGCGTCTGAGAACGCCGGAGCCGAAAACATCCTCGAAGATTCCTTCCATCACTTTGCGCCCGATGCGCCTAAGCTCGCTGTCCAACGTCGTCCAATCATAAGTGTTGCGGTATATGCCTAAGTAAGACGCTATCGATCTCCACAAATCGACGGTTGCTTGCTGAAAGGTGACACGCTCTTTGCGAAGATTTTCGTAGCTATATTCCTCCTCCAGTCGCTTCTCTATCTTGGCAATCTGCTTTCGACCCACTCTCTTCACATAGTCACCGGCCTTATCCGAATGGACCAATTCAAGGCCCAAGAAATCTACCGGCTGTTTGGGAGCGACGATTTGCGTCTTCGAGGTGTCGCCGCCCAATTCAGGAATAGTTAGCCCCTGTGCACCGAGCTGCGACTTCACAAATTCAAAGCCTTGCTGTGCGGCAGCTTTAGAATGAAAGAATACCAACAGGTCGTCCGCATAGCGGATCATTTCGATTTTCGCCGCTCGAAACGAAGCATCAAAATCAGAAAGGACCAGATTGGCGAGCAATGGAGAAAGAGGCATGCCTTGTCGCACGCCTAGTCCCGCTTTGATCCCTTGCTTATCAAGTTTGGGACGAGTGAACTTGGTGTGCTTTATTTCGCAATCAATGAACGAGTGAATTAGAGGAACAAGGCTGCTTCTCCCAAGCGATTTGCTGACACGCTGTTTAGCGTCTGAACGAGGTATGCGATCGAAAAACGCCTCGATATCTGTTTTCAGACACCAATCATATCTGCGCCGCAATTCAACAGCTCGGTCCAATGCGTTCGCTGTCCCTCTTCCTTTTAGGAAACCAAACGAAAATTCATTTTCAACAGGCAGTCTTTGCTTTGTAACGAGATGATTCAAGATTGCTTTCTGAACGATCCGGTCACGAATGACCGGAATGCAGATAAGCCTGTCTTTGGAAGAGTTCGGTTTTGGGATGAAAACCGGCTTTAATCTTGCAGGGCGGTATTCACCAGCGCGAAGTTCAGCAGCGAGCGCAACAAGCCGTTCATCTATCCGAAAGGCAAACTGCTCGGCAGTTAGCCCATCAATACCAGGGCGCCCAGGATCGGACGTAGCGTCGCGCGACTTCTTCCATGCGGCAAACAAATTAGACTTAGAAAGTATTCTAACAGGCTTTGGGAAACGATGAGATTCAGTTCTCCCAGGCGTAGGGTCGAGCACGGGTGCACCTAAGCCTGATTGAACGGGCGCCAACCGATGGTCACAGACCGATCTTCTGGCAGTTGGAGCTTTGCGGCTGGCGCGATATCGCGCGACCCGCTCGGCACCTGACATGTTGCCGTTCGGATTTCAAGGGAAGCTCCGACGGTGATGTTCACGGTCGCCAAAGCAGCGAGAACAAACCATGAACGATCATTGTTAGCGGGCCGCCCCCGGCCTCTGCCGGCTCCGTTGTAAAGGTCCTTGGCCTGGCTCTGTCTCTTATGCACCGCAGGCATTGGACCCTCCGTTGATTTGTGGCGCCAACCGATGGTCACAGACCGATCTTCTGGCAGTTGGAGCTTTGCGGCTGGCGCGATATCGCGCGACCCGCTCGGCTCCTGACAAATCACCGTCTAGGAGGTCGTTTGAGGCAAGAAACGGTTACCAACGGGCACAATGCTAGTTGTGGATTTGAGCCGCCGCAAGTCGGAGTAAGCCTGCAGGCGCCGACTTATCCCGAACTTTTGTCCTCTACGATGAGTTATTGGCCCCGCGATATGCGCTGCTAGGAACAATGGGGGCGGGCGCTCCAAGAATTTTAGAGACGATAACATGGTGCCGGTGTTTTGCCCGACGCGTCATACGGATTCGTAAAATCCGTATTCCGTCGCGCCGGCCGGGGCGGCCCGGATGCGGGGCCGTCCCATCATGACGATCATGGACACAGCTTATTTTGCCATCGCCGTCCTTGCGGCCTCGATTTTCGCCTTCACAGCATCGAGGTTGAAGCTCGCGCCCTTCTGCATTGGTGGAAACTCGACGGCGGTCATGGCCAGTTTCTCGACTTCCTGCTGGACGAATACGAATCGCCAGAACTCATATTTGAACCAGTCGAAGTATTCTTGCGCGCCGTATTTGGTCCCGCTATCGGGCCAGCCCGTTCGCTCGAACGGATCCAGGCGAAGGTTGATCAGGTAGGGCACGTCTACCTTGCTTTTTTCGCCTAGCCATCCGCCGGGCTGGTCGATGAAACGATACTTGTAGTCGTCGATGCGTACGGCCCCCAGCTCGCTTTCGCCGAAGTACCAGATTTCGTGCCGGTTCGACGGCCCCTTGCCGGTGATCATGTCCATCTGATTGTAACCGTCGAGATAGCACTTGTAGCTGCGGTCACCGATGACCTTGCCGTTCTTCAATTCGTTGGCAATGTTCGGGTTGCCGGCAGCGGCCAGCAAGGTCGGGAACCAGTCCAGCCCGGAGATGATGCCGTTTTCGACCTTGCCGGCGGGTACCTTGCCCGGCCAGCGGATCATCGCCGGCGCGCGGAAGCCGCCTTCCATGACCGTGCCTTTGCTCTGCGCGAACGGCGTCTGCCCGCCGTCCGGCCAGGTGAAGACCTCGGTGCCGTTGTCGGTGGTGAAGACGACGATGGTGTTGTCATCCACGCCCATGTCCTTGAGCTTTTGCATCACGATGCCGATATCGTCGTCGAGCTGCGCCATGCCGGCTTCATGAATCGACCAGCCGTTCTTGGAATTGCGCATCGCCTGGTACTTCGGCGACAAGTGCGTGACGATGTGCATGCGGGTTGGATTGAGCCACAGGAAGAACGGCTTGTTCTCGGCCTTCGCCCTTTCAATGAAGCCCAAGGCAAGGTCCCGGATTTCATCGTCCACGGTTTCCATCCGCTTGGGATAGAGCGTTCCGGCGTCCTCAATCCTCTGCTTTCCGACCTTGCCCCAACGCGGATCCACGGTGGCATCGTCCACATTGGTCGCCCACGAATGAACCATGTTGCGCGGACCGACTGTATTCAACAGCTCCTGCGGATAGGCCGGATGGGCCGGGTCTTCCATCGCGTCGAGATGATACAAATAGCCGAAGAATTCGTCGAAGCCATGCACTGTCGGCAGAAACTCGTTCTTGTCGCCAAGGTGGTTCTTGCCGAATTGGCCGGTGGCGTAGCCCATGCCTTTCAGCGCGGTGGCAATCGTCACAGCCTCCGCAGGCAAGCCCGTGGGGGCGCCGGCCTGACCGACCGTGGTCATGCCGGTGCGGATCGGGAGCTCGCCGGTGATGAAGTTGGCGCGACCCGCGGTGCAGCTCGCTTCGGCGTAGTAATCGGTAAACAGCATGCCCTCGGCCGCAATCTTATCGAGGTTCGGTGTCCGTCCGGCCATCATCCCGCGATGGTAAGCACCGATATTCCAGATGCCGATATCGTCGCCCATGATCACCACGATATTGGGCCGCGGCCCGGCCGGAGCGGGTACCGGGACCGCTGTTGGTTGCTGCGCTTGCGCAAGACTGATCGCACCGACGGCGGAGAGTGCCGAAGCCGCGACGAGAGAACTACCGCTCAACAAGAGATCGCGGCGTTTCAATCCTGGGCCGGTTGGTCGTGAGCTCGTCTCAGACTCTGCCGGAATCCTATCGTGACTCATGACATGATCCTCCTGGCACGCACTTGAAGCCGACTTGGCCTGCAGTGGTGTCGACCGGTTCGGGCATTGCGCGCGCCCGGACGATAGCGACGGCTGTGATCGGGAGAGCAAAGATGCCAGCCGCCTTAAGGCACCTCGCGCACAACGGGCTTTCGTGGAGGCCCATGAGCACAGAAAGCGGAGTGGCAACCTCTGGGTTGATCCAGATCAACGGACCTGCCCGGGTTTCGGTGCTGTTCTCGTCAGGACCAGCAACTGTCAGCGAAATCCAACAGCAGGCCTCGATTCCGTCCACCTGCTTTAATCAGTGACATTGTCAGTTCATTCGGCGAGAAAGGACGACATTTTGCCTCAAGCGGACGAGTGCTCTGCAGAGCCTATTGACTTAGATCAACGATGGGCTCGCCAGTTCGCGCACCAGATGCTGCTCAAAACCGATACGAAGGGCCACGTCTTGCTGCGACCCCGTGGGCGCCGAAGAGGCTGATTTGGCGGTATTGACCATTTAGTCGGAGAGTTTCATGAAGATCTTCAATCCCTTGGTGACGTTGGCACTTCTCGTGACGCAATCGGCCTCGATACAGGCTGCGGATTTGAACGGAGCTTGGACCGTTGACGCCTCGGCCTGTGGCCAAATATTCACCAAAGAGAACAACAGGATTGCCCTCAAGAAAGATGCTGATCTTCATGCAGGCGGTCTAATCGTGCAGGGAAGGGAAATAACCGGCACATTTGAAAAATGCACAGTCAAATCGTTGCACGATGACGGGCCGAATATGCGACTGATCGCGTCGTGCTCGGACGGCGTCTCGATTTCGGACGTGGCATTCGACCTGACATTCTCCGGAGAGAATAATATCACACTCAGCTCCAAGGAGCCGGTGCCAGTGCAAATGATGTACGTGCGCTGCCCAATGTGAAGTCGACCGCAACGGCTTGAAGGAACGTGGACAGATGATCCGGGTAGAGGCCGTCGAGGCTGCGCCGATGATGACATCGTGCCAGTGTTTTGCCCGACGAGGCAAACCGTATCTGTAAAATCCGCAAGGCATCGCACCGGGCCGGCAAGCCATTGATTCTGCTATCGCCGGCTACTGTGCATGGGGTTGTTTTCGAGTTTTTTGTTGGCCGTCGCGAAAGCGAGGTTCAGAGCAGCGGACGATAGACGTCCCCGATCCGCGCCGCCTCGGCATCGAGGCTGAACTTCTCAAGCACCCGTGCCCGCCCGCGCGCCCCCATCGCCGCCGCGGCAGCCACATCCCGCATCAGCGGCTCGAGCGCCGCAACCAGTGCGTCCGCATCGCCCGGCGGCGTCAGCACACCCGTCACGCCATCCTCGACCACGAGCTCGGCCGCGCCGGCGCGCGCGGCGACCAGCGCGCTGCCTGCTGCCATCGCTTCGATCAGCGTCAGGCCAAAGCCCTCGTTGCGCGAGGTGAAGGCATAGATCGTCAGCCGCTGATACCAGCGCTGCACCGCTTCGATCGGCAACTCGCCGGTGATGACGATGCGCGATTGCAGGCCGGCAGCCTCGATCCGCTTTTTCAGATCGTTCGCAAAGGGAGTTTGCTCGGTCGTGACCTGACCGACAACAACGGCGGTGAAGTCCGGATAGCGCGGCAACAATCGGCACATCGCATCGACAAAAACGTCGGTGCCCTTCTGCGCACGCACGCGGCCGAAACAGCCGATCGCGTAGCGGCCCGGCAGCGCGGCTTCCGCGAAGGCCGCGGCGCGATCTGTCGGCGGCGCATAGACGTCGGTGTCGACGCCATGCGGAATCACTGTCGGCTTCACCTTCAGGAACGAGGCCGAGATGTCGGAGGTCGCGATGATCGCGTCCATGCGCCGGATCAGCCAGCGCGTGATCCAGCTGTGATGCCGCTGCGCTGCCGAGGTGAAGACCAGTTTGAGCGGCCAGCCGAGCGCGCGCAGCACGACGCCTGCGATCATCTCGTTGTTGCGGCGCGCATGCCAGATCAACGGCGCCTTGCGGCGCCAAAATTTCAGGACATCGGCGCCGCTCAAGCGCGCGATCCCCTCCGGCGCGTCCGAACCGAACCACGCCGCGCGAAACAGCTTTGCCAGCCGCGGCGCCACCATCCGGTTGGTCGCGGTGACCCCGGAATAGCGCCTGTGCAGATTTGGCACGATCACTTGCAGATCGCCCGGGGAATTCGCCACGTCATGCTCCGTTTCGAAAGGTCCCTATACGCAACATTAAGCATAGTGGCCAGTTCAGCCGCGCTGAAACCCCCTCTTCACCGCGCAAACGTTAACTTGGCGCGTTGATCGAAGACGGGTGAGATGATGACTGTGCTAGTCACCGGCGGCGCCGGCTATATCGGAAGTCACACGGTCCTGGCGCTGGCGGAAGCCGGCGAGGACGTCGTCGTGATCGACGATCTCTCCACCGGTTTCTCGGCTTATCTGCCCGAAGGCGTGCCGCTGTTCATTGGCGACGCCGGCGACGAGAACCTGCTCGAAGGCGTGATCGCCCAGCACAACATCGACAGCATCATCCATTTCGCGGGCTCGGTGGTCGTACCGGATTCAATGCGCGATCCGCTCGGCTACTACCGCAACAACTTCATGACTGCGCGCAACCTGCTCAATGTCGCAGTCAAGCGCGGCATCAACCGCTTCATCTTCTCCTCGACCGCGGCCGTCTACGGCAATCCGGACCTGGTGCCGGTGCCCGAGCACGCGCCGACGCGGCCGCTGTCGCCCTACGGCTCGTCGAAGCTGATGACCGAGATCATGCTGCACGACGTCGCCGCCGCCTACGACATGCAATATGTGACCTTGCGTTACTTCAATGTCGCGGGTGCCGATCCGCAGGCCCGCATCGGGCTTGCCACCGTCGGCGCCACGCATCTGCTCAAGATCGCGGTCGAGGCTGCGACCGGCCAGCGCGCCAAGATCGACGTGTTCGGCACCGACTATCCGACCGAGGACGGCAGCTGCATCCGCGACTTCATCCATGTCACGGACCTCTCCCAGGCCCATCGCTCGGCGCTGGCCTATTTGCGCAATGGCGGCGCCTCGACCACGCTCAATTGCGGCTATGGCCGCGGCTATTCGGTGCTGGAGACCATCGACGCGGTACGCCGGGTTTCGGGCCGAAGCTTCGCCGTGCAATACGCCCCGCGACGGCCCGGCGACATCATGACCATGGTCGCCGACACCAGCCGGATCCGCGGCCTGCTCGACTGGAAACCGCAATACGACGACCTCGAGACCATCGCGGCGCATGCGCTCGCCTGGGAGGACAAGCTGTTCCGCGAGCGCCATGGCGAACTTCGCCACGCCGTCTCGGCCTAGATTCCATCCGGACGCAAGCCCTTAATTGGGCTTGAAAAACCCCGCTTTAGCGGGCACAGAGGCCCTTCAATCCCTGACGCGTGGGCAGGCTTTTCCCTGCGCCGTCAATGGACTACGGATGGCCCAGTTTCCTAAGAAAATCACCGACGATCCCTATGCGGCAGCGGCCCTGATTCGCCGTCTGGTCACGGAACAGGGGTTTATCTACTGGCGGCGCTACCTCGTCGCGTTCGCACTGATGGCGCTTGCCGCCGGATCGACCGCGGCCGCGACCTACGTGCTCGGCCAGGTCATCAACCAGGCCTATGTCGACAAGAACATCCCGGGCATCGCGATGTTCTCAGGGTTGACAGTGATCCTGCTCTTCATCAAAGGCGTGGCGACCTACGGCCACATGGTGATCCTGACCAAGATCTCGAACGCGATCCTTGCCACCAACCAGCGGCAACTGTTCGCCAAGCTAATGCGCGAAAGTGTCGGCTTCTTCTCCGAGCGGCATTCGTCTGAATTCCTGGCGCGGCTGACGGCCGGCGCAAAATCGATCACCGACGTCCTCAACATGCTGGTCAACGCCATCGGGCGCGACCTCATGATGCTGCTCGCCATGATCGGCGTGATGGTGTGGCAGGACCCGGTGATGTCGTTCATCGGCCTCGTCGTGGTGCCACCGGCGATGCTGGTGCTGCGCAAGCTGGTCAAGCGCATCAAGGGTCTCGCCTTCAACCAGTTCACCGGCACCGCCGACATCATGGAGACCATGCAGGAATCGCTGCAGGGCATCCGCACGGTCAAGGCGTTCACGCTTGAAGAGACCATGCAGAACCGCATCGACGAGAACATCGCGATCGTCGAGCGCAACGCCAACAAGATGGCCCGCGTCGCGAACCGCTCCAATCCGCTGATGGAGATGCTCGGCGGCTTCGCCGTCGCCGGCTGCCTGCTCTATGGCGGCTACAGCGTGGTCGCGCTCAACGCCACGCCCGGCGCGTTCTTCTCCTTCATGACGGCGTTCCTGATGGCGACCGAGCCGGCCAAGCGGCTGGCGCGGCTCAACATCGACCTCAACAGCCAGCTCGTCGGCGCGCGCATGCTGCTCGAAGTCGTCGACAGCCCCGCGAGCGAGCATTCCGACGACGACAAGCCGGCACTGAAACTGACCGACGCGCGCATCGAGCTGCACGACGTCAGCTTCTCCTACCGGGCCGGCGAGACCGTCCTCAACCGCATGAGTTTTGTTGCCGAGCCCGGCAAGGTCACCGCGCTGGTCGGCCCCTCCGGCGGCGGCAAGTCGACGGTGCTGGCGCTGCTCTTGCGCTTCTACGAGGTGACGCAAGGCGACATCGTGATCGACGGCCAGTCGATCGGCGCGATCTCGCGAAAGTCGCTGCGGGCGCAGACCGCCTATGTCGGCCAGGACGTCTACCTGTTCCGCGACACCATCCGCAACAACATCGCCTTCGGCAAGCCCGGCGCGACCGAGGACGAAATCATCGATGCGGCAAAAGCGGCCTGCGCGCATGATTTCATCATGGGCTTCCCGCTCGGCTACGACACGCCGGTTGGCGAGCACGGCACCCAAGTGTCGGGCGGCCAGCGCCAGCGCATCGCGGTGGCGCGCGCGCTGCTCAAGAATGCGCCGATCATCTTGCTGGACGAGGCCACCGCCGCACTCGACTCCGAGTCCGAGAAGCAGGTGCAGGAGGCGATCGAGCATCTTTGCCAGAATCGTACCACCATCGTGATCGCGCACCGCCTGCACACCATCATGCGCGCCGACGCGATCCTGGTGGTCGAGGGTGGCGAGATCGTCGAGCAGGGCCGGCACGACGAGCTGCTGCGCCGCTCCGGCCGCTATGCCTCGTTCTTCCGCCTTCAAAACCACGACACCGGCGCCCTGGCGCTGGCGCCGATCAGTGCAACCGCCTAGGATCGTTTCCACCCCAAGGTCACCTCAAGAGCAGCGAGACCGCTTCATGAACGCCGCCTCCTACGTCATTCCGCTTCCGCCCCAAGCGTCGCTTCCCGTCGTCGGTGAGAGCGGCCGCTATCCCGTCCGCCGCATCTGGTGCGTCGGCCGCAACTATCTCGAGCACATCCGCGAGATGGGCAATGACGAGCGCGCGCCGCCGTTCTTCTTCGCCAAGCACGCCGACATGCTGGTGCCCGATGGCGCCACCATCCCCTATCCGCCGCTGACCAAGGATCTGCATCACGAGGTCGAGCTGATCGTCGCGATGAAGAGCGGCGGGCTGAACATTCCCGCCGACAAGGCGCTCGACCATGTCTACGGCTATGCCGTCGGCATCGACCTCACCCGCCGCGACCTCCAGATCGCCTCGCGCAAGAAGGAGCGCCCGTGGGAGATCGGCAAGTCGTTCGACGGCTCCGCGCCCTGCTCCGCAGTGCAGCCGGCCTCGAAGATCGGCCATCCCTCGAAGGGCAAGATCTGGCTCACGGTCAACGGCAAGGAAGCCCAGAAGGGCGATCTCACCGAGCTGATCTGGAACGTGCCCGAGATCATCTGGCAGCTCTCGCAGCAGGTGAAGCTCGCCGCCGGCGACATCATCATGACGGGCACGCCAGCCGGCGTGTCGCAGCTCCAGCCCGGCGACAAGCTCGAATGCGGCGTCGATGGCGTCGGCACGCTGAAGGTATCGATCGGCCAGCCGGAATAGGCCGGCCTCGCAATTCGCGACATTGCCAAAGCCTCGGACGTAGCGTCCGGGGCTTTTTTACGATGGGCCTTCTCGCTCTCAGGCGTGCGAACCGTGCGCGCCCACGGCGCTGATGTCCTTACCAGTGTAGTCGGTCATCAGCGCGGTCGCGATCAGCGTGATGACGGAGCAGGCCGCAATATAGACCGCAATGGCCGTCGCCGAGTGGAACGTGCCGAACAGCCAGGCTGCGATCAACGGCGCGGGGCCACCCGCGATCACGGATGCAAACTGATAGCCAAGCGACGCGCCGCTGTAGCGAAGGCGTCCGGTGAAGCTCTCGGCGATCAACGCGGCTTGCGGACCGTACATCATGTCGTGCGGAATCAGCGACAGGACGATCGCGAGGAAGACGACCACCTCCGATCCGGTATCGAGCATCGCGTAGTAGATGAAGCCGAAGATGCCGGTGACGAGCGCGCCGGCCATATACATGTTCTTGCGGCCGATCTGGTCGGACAGATGACCGCAAACCGGAATCGTCACGAACGACACCACCGAGGCCGACAGCACCGCTGTCAGCAGGAAGTCACGCGAGAGATGCAGCGTGCCGATGCCGTAGGAAAAGACGAACGCGGTGAAGATGTAGAACGGTGCCTGCTCGGCCATGCGCGCGAAGGCCGAGAGCAGGATTTCCTTCGGATGCTGCTTGATCACCGTCAGCATCGGCGTGCGGTCGAGCCGGCGCTCGGCCAGCAGCTTGGAGAATACCGGCGTTTCCAGGATGCCGAGCCGGATGTAAAGACCGACGCCGACCAGGATGAGGCTGAGCGCGAACGGTATGCGCCAGCCCCAAGCCAGGAACCGATCGCCCGCCATCTGGCTGAATGCCAGCACGGCGAGGTTGGCAAGGAACAGGCCGCAGGGCACTCCGAATTGCGGCCAGGACGCGATCAATCCGCGGGACCGGTCGTTGCGCGCCCATTCCATCGACATCAGCACCGAGCCACCCCATTCGCCGCCGACGCCGATGCCCTGGACGAAGCGCAGCACGGTCAGGATCACCGCGCCCCAGATGCCGATGCTCGAATAGGTCGGCACAACGGCCACCGCCGCGGTCGCCAGTCCCATCAGCAGCAACGTCGCAATCAGCGTCGACTTACGGCCGATGCGATCGCCGTAATGTCCGAAGATCGCGGCACCGATCGGACGCGCGACGAAGCCGACCGCATAGATGGCAAACGCCTCGAGCGTGCCAACCCAGGGGTCGGAATGCGGGAAGAACAGCTTTGCGAAGACCAGACCCGTAACCGTGCTGTAGAGGAAGAAGTCATACCATTCGATCGCAGTTCCCACCGTGGAGGCGATGACGGCGCGACGAAGCTGGAGCCGATGTTCGGATGGGGACAGTTGGCTGACGTCGAGGCCGAGCGTTGTCATGGGAACGTCTCCTTCTGACGCGCCCCCCGGACCCTGACTGGGTCGTTTGACTACAAACTATCTTGCGCGCCCAAGGGTCCCGGCAAACCGCAAATGCCGTCTAGTACTTTTGTCGGTCGGCAGGGGCAGAAGGCTAGGCTGTCGTGCGAGTTCGCTCTACCAGGCCTTCACCGGCCGATTGGCGTGGCTCACCTGCGGTACCCCGCGATTGAGCGACATGTGGGAATGCACACACAGCCAACCATCGGCATTCTTGGAGAACACCATCGTCGCCCGGCCCGGCCGCGGAAACGAGCTACCATCGGGATGATAACCCGTGCTCGTCCACGGTGCGATCACGGTCGCTGTCGCGCCATCGGCTGACGCCAGAATGGCGGTCTGATCGAGGACGAATCGGAAGTCGGTCGTCTTGGGCCAGACGTTATTCCATTGCGACGTGACCCATTGGTCGAGGCCGGGGATGACGTCGTTATGCGTGCCGAAGGCAA
This sequence comes from Bradyrhizobium sp. F1.4.3, assembly GCF_040548375.1. Lineage (NCBI taxonomy): Bacteria > Pseudomonadati > Pseudomonadota > Alphaproteobacteria > Hyphomicrobiales > Nitrobacteraceae > Bradyrhizobium > Bradyrhizobium sp. F1.4.3. Next base: position 35,571 of record NZ_JBEPRN010000017.1, on the reverse strand, counting down.
GCACATCGGGGTGAAAGAGCGGCCTTGCCGAGGCGTAGTCGACCTCGCGGACATAGCCTGCGAAGGTTTCCAGCCACCGGCGGAAGAACTGCGCTATCTCGGTGTTCGCCATTGGCAAAGGGGCCATTGCCTGCTCCATGTTAGGCCACTAAATCGCGGCAACCTTGTTGCCATGGGCCGAACTATCCAGCAAGACTCGCGCCACGGTCAGGATCGGAGGATCCCCGTCACGACTGCATCAGAAAACGAGAGGATGTCTCGGATGTCGAACACCATCACTGAGCTCGAGGGGCTGCTCATGCAGCGCTCGCTCACCGACCCACAGCTTCTCGCCGCCGCAGAAGCAGCCTCGGATTTCCGGATCCTGCCGGAGGCCACCGTCATCAAGATCGGCGGCCAGAGCGTGATAGACCGCGGCCGCGCCGCGGTCTATCCGCTGGTCGATGAGATCGTCTCCGCGCGCAAGACCCACAAGCTCCTGATCGGCACCGGCGCCGGCACCCGCGCCCGGCATCTCTACTCGATCGCGGCGGGGCTGCGCTTGCCGGCCGGCGTGCTCTCACAGCTCGGCGCCTCCGTCGCCGACCAGAACGCCGCGATGCTGGGACAGCTGCTGGCCAAGTACGGCATCTCCGCCGTGGGCGGCGCCGCGCTCTCCTCCGTGCCGCTCTTCCTTGCCGAAGTGAACGCGGTGATCTTCAGCGGTATGCCGCCCTATAGCCTGTGGATGCGCCCCGCGCCCGAAGGCGTGATCCCGCCTTACCGCACCGATGCCGGATGCTTCCTCGTCGCCGAGCAGTTCGGCTGCAAGGCGATGATCTATGTGAAGGACGAGAACGGCCTCTACACCGCAAACCCGAAGACGGCGAAGAGCGCGACCTTCATTCCAAAGATCTCGGTGGCCGAGATGAAGGCCAAGGGCCTCCAGGACTCGATCCTGGAATTCCCGGTGCTCGATCTCCTGACCTCGGCGCGCTACGTGCGCGAGGTGCAGATCGTCAACGGCCTCGTCCCCGGCAATCTCACCCGCGCGCTCGCGGGCGAGCATATCGGCACCATCATCACCGCGAGCTGAAGAGAGCACCGCCATGGCTGACACCAACCAGATCAAGCACGTCGCCTCGCCGCTCGCGCGCCAGACGCTTCTCGACGGCGACCTCACCCGCCCCGTTGCCGGCAACCGCCCGATCAAGCTGCTGCCCTGGGTGCAAGTCATCAAGATCGGCGGCCGCCTGATGGATCGCGGCCACGAGGCGATCCTCCCGCTCGTTGACGAGCTGCGCTCGCTGCTGCCGGAGCATCGCCTGCTGATCCTGACCGGCGCAGGGATCCGCGCGCGCCATCTCTACAGCGTTGGCCTCGACCTCGGACTTCCAGTCGGATCGCTCGCCCCACTTGCCGCAAGCGAGGCCGGCCAGAACGGCCATATCCTCGCGAGCCTGCTCGCACCGGAGGGCGTCTCCTACATCGAGCACCCGACCATCGCGAGCCAGCTTGCGATTCATCTGACCGCAGCCCGCGCGGTCGTCGGCAGCGCCTTCCCGCCCTATCACCATCATGAATTCCCGACCTCGCGCATCCCGCTGCATCGGGCCGACACCGGCGCCTTCCTGCTCGCCGACGCGCTGGGCGCCGCGGGACTGACGATCGTGGAGGATGTCGACGGCGTCTACACCAGCGATCCCAACGGCGCCGATGGGAAGAGAGCGGAGCTGCTGAAAGAGGCCAGCCTTGCGGAGCTTTCGAAGCTGAAGGGCACGCTGCCAATCGATCGCGCGCTGATCGAGGTCATGGCCAACGCGCGGCACATCGCACGCGTGCAGGTCGTGAACGGCCTCGTTCCGGGCCGGATCACCGCAGCGCTGCGCGGTCAGCATGTCGGGTCGATCATCCACACCGGTGCCAAGCCGGCGTAACGCCTCGGCCAGGTCGGCAAAACAAAGCCCCGGAGTTCGCTCCGGGGCTTTTGATTTTCAACGCAGCCGAACGATCACCTCAGCGCCGATATCACGATCAGGCCGAGGATCAGCGCCGTCAGCGAGTATTTCAGCGTGTAGTAGACGTTACGGTTCCACGCCTTGACCCTGCGGCTGGCGAGATGGATCTCGTAGAGCTTGCCGAACACCTTGTTGAGCACGCCGACGCTCTCGCCATCGACGTTCTGGGTCGCCGACGCCTTGACGATGTGATGGCTGACCCAGCGGTTGATCGCGGTCATGAAGCCGAACTTCATCGGGCGCTCGACGTCGCAGAACAGGATGATGCGATTGACTTCGGTCGCATTCTCCGCGCTGTGGATGAAGGTCTCGTCGAACATAAAGGCCTCGCCGTCGCGCCAGACGCATTCGACGCCGTCGACCAGGATCCGGCACTTGTTCGAGTTCGGCGTGACGAGCCCGAGGTGATAGCGCAGCGAGCCCGCGAAGGGATCGCGATGCGCTCCCAGTTTGCCGCCCGGCGGCAGCATCGCGAACATCGCGCCGTGCACGTTCGGAATCGCGTTCAATAGCTCCACCGTTTTCGGGCACAGCGTACGCGCCGACGGCAGGAAGTCATCGTACCATTTCAGGTAAAAGCGCTTCCAGCCGCTTTTGAAGAACGAGTAGAAACCCCAATCGTTGTTCTTGGTGGCGGCGCGAATGAAGCCTTCGTCGAACAGGCGCACGGCTTCGTCGCGGATTGTTTCCCAATTTTCGCTGAGCGGCTTGAGCTCAGGGAAGTTCTCGACCGCGATGACCGGCCTGTTCGGCACGGCCGAACCCGCATACATCAGCACGTTGTAGGGCGCGAGATAGGTCGAGTGGTCGCCGAGCTGGCGAGCGAAACGCAGCCGCTGCTTGCCGCGGAAGTGAACGTAAATCGTCGATGCCGCAAGCACATAAAGGATGACAAGTTGCGGCGCAAAAAGCTGTTTCAGCATATCCCCGGTTCCCGAGTGACCCAGCCGGGGACGTCATCTACCCCCGTCCGGCCCAAGCGGCAAGATATTCACCGGTGGGTTGCGGCCAATCTGGGGAGAGCGCTGGGATGGAACTTGGGCTGAAACCGGCCGAAACGAGCCGAATCACGCCCGGGACAGCGCCTGGAGACCCTTGAAGGTCAGGCGCTTGGGGTCCGTAACGCCGGCGAGATAGAGCCTGCGGATGAACGCGATGACGGCGTCGCGGTCGCAATCGGTCAGCGCGACGACAGCGTCGACCGCGATCTTCTGGGCTTCCATTGGGCTCACCTCGGCCTTGCGAGTAACCCCGGCCGAGACAGGCTAGGACTCATCCGTTAATTCGGCGTTAACCGTCTGAGCAGCATGGCCGATTCACTCCGGTGGCCGAATACGCAAAACAACGCATTGGCGATGCCCCCGCGACGCTCAGCGCGCGCCGATGCTCTTCTCTTCAGGAGCGCGAAATGCTTCTTCAGCCGGGGCACGGAGCAGCAGCGCGCCACCTGGAGCCACGCGACCACGAGCTTTGCGCTGTTCCTGGCGGCGGCCGCTCACGGCTTCTCCTGGATCTACGCGCACACGGGTGGCGACTATCTCGTCCTGTTCGGCCTCGGCGGCGGCGCCGTGGTGCTGGCACTCGCGATCGATCTCGCCTTCGCGCTCACCATGCGCAAGCAATAGTCGCGACGGCGGCGGCGTTCAGGAATACTGCATCACGCCGTCGTCGATCTTGCCGAAACGCAGGGAGACGATGTCGAGGGCGTAGTTCTGGTGCAGCCGCCACGGCCGTTTCGAGCCCTGCTTTGGCATTTTCGCGACCGAGCGCTGCACGTAGCCCGAGGTGAAATCGAGCGAGGGCTGCGCTGTGACCGTCGCGTCGTCATTGTGCGGCACGCATTGGCGAAAATTGTGCCGGTCCATGTAGTTGATGAGCCGGCAAACATATTCGCAGGTCAGATCGCATTTCAGCGTCCAGGACGCGTTGGTGTAGCCGAAGGCCGAAGCCATGTTCGGCACATCCGCATACATCATGCCCTTGTAGGTCAGGGTCTTTGAAAAATCGACGGCGCGGCCATCGACGCTGACCTCGAGTCCGCCAACGACTTGCAGCACCAGACCGGTGGCCGTGACGACGATATCCGCCTCCAGCGCGCTGCCGTCCTTGAGGCGGATTCCGTTTTGCGTGAACGTATCGATCTCGTTGGTGACGACCGAGGCGCGCTTTTCACGGATCGCCTTGAACAGATCGCCGTCAGGCACGAGGCACAGCCGCTGATCCCAGGGATTGTAGCGCGGGGTGAAATGGGTGGCGACGTCGTAGTCCGGACCGAGCGCCATCTGTACGCCCTTGAGGATCAGGTCCTTGACCTTGGCGGGCTTGCGCCGGCTGAGCTGGAAGAAAAACATCCCCCACATCACGTTGCGCCAGCGGATGACGTGATAGGCAAGCGTGGTCGGCAGGTTGCGGCGCAATTTGTTGGCGACGGGATCCTGCGCCGGCCGCGACACCACATAGGTCGGCGAGCGCTGGAGCATGGTGACCTGCGAGGCCTTTTTCGCAAGCTCCGGCACCAGCGTCACCGCGGTCGCGCCCGAGCCGATCACCACGACGCGCTTTCCCGCGTAGTCGATATCCTCGGTCCATTTCTGCGGATGCACGATGCGCCCTGCGAACTCCGCCGCACCCTTGAACTCCGGCGTATAGCCCTGCTCGTATTTATAGTAGCCGGCGCACATGAACAGGAAATTGCAGGTGAAGCGCGCGAGCTCGGTCGCACCCTCGCCCGTCATGCGCTCGGCCTCGACGGTCCAGCGCGCCTCAGACGTCGACCACGCCGCGCGCTTGACGCGATGGTGGAAACGGATGTGCTTCTCGATGCCGTTCTCGGCCGCGGTCTCGCGCACATAGTCGAGGATCTGCGCGCCGTCGGCAATCGCCTTCGGATCAGTCCACGGCTTGAAGGAATAGCCGAGCGTGAACATGTCGCTGTCGGAGCGGATGCCGGGATAGCGGAACAGATCCCAGGTACCGCCGATGCAGTCGCGCCCCTCGAGAATGACGTAGCTCTTGGTCGGGCACTTCTGCTGCAAATGATAGCCCGCGCCGATGCCGGACAGGCCGGCACCGACGATCAGCACGTCGAAATGTTCTTGTTGCATGGTTTCCTCCGCCAAGGAGGATTGTCCGACTGGGAAGACCGCCCGTCAACTGGCAATCGACCCCTGATACAACCGCAAGGAGACGCGCACGCCGCCATCAAAACAACGAAGCCCCGGATCGCTCCGGGGCTTCGCGTCGATGATCAGTCAGATCAGTGGATCAGTACCGGTAATGGTCCGACTTGTACGGGCCTTCCTGCTTGACGCCGATGTAGTCGGCCTGGTCCTTGCGCAGCTCGGTGAGCTTGACGCCGATCTTGGCGAGGTGCAGGCGCGCGACCTTTTCGTCGAGCGACTTCGGCAGCACGTAGACTTCCTTCTTGTACTTGCCGTCCTTGTTGTTGGCGAAAAGCTCGATCTGCGCCAGCGTCTGGTTGGTAAAGGACGCCGACATCACGAAGGAGGGATGGCCCATCGCGTTACCGAGGTTCACGAGGCGGCCTTCCGACAGCATGATGATGCGGTGCTTGTCGGGGAATTCGATCTCGTCGACCTGCGGCTTGATGTTGGTCCACTTCAGGTTACGCAGACCCGCGATCTGGATCTCGTTGTCGAAGTGACCGATGTTGCAGACGATGGCCCGGTCCTTCATCGCGCGCATGTGCTCGATGGTGATGATGTCCTTGTTGCCGGTCGCGGTGACGAAGATGTCGGCGCGCGGCGCGGCGTCTTCCATGGTCACGACTTCGTAGCCTTCCATCGCCGCCTGCAGCGCGCAGATCGGATCGACTTCCGACACCATGACGCGGCAGCCGGCCTGGCGCAGCGAGGCGGCCGAACCCTTGCCGACGTCGCCGAAGCCCGCAACCATCGCGACCTTGCCGGACATCATCACGTCGGTGCCGCGGCGGATGCCGTCGACCAGCGATTCACGGCAGCCATAGAGGTTGTCGAATTTCGACTTGGTGACGCTGTCGTTGACGTTGATGGCCGGCCACAGCAGCGTGCCGGCCTTCTGCATGTCATAGAGACGGTGCACGCCCGTGGTGGTCTCTTCGGAAACGCCCTTGATGCTCCTGGCGATCTCGGCGAAGTAGCCCTTCGGCTTTTCCTTGAGCTGCTTCTTCAGAAGCGCGAAGAAGACTTCCTCTTCTTCCGAACCCGGCTTGTCCAGGAACTTGGTGTCGCCGTTCTCGGCGCGCAGACCGAGATGGACGTACATGGTGGCGTCACCGCCATCATCGAGGATCATGTTCGGGTGACCGCCGCCGTGCCAGTCGAACAGCTTGGCGGTGTAGTCCCAGTATTCGGTAAGGCTCTCACCCTTGACCGCGAACACCGGAATGCCGGCGGCGGCGATCGCGGCGGCGGCGTGATCCTGCGTCGAATAGATGTTGCAGGAGACCCAGCGAATGTCAGCGCCGAGCGCTGCCAGCGTCTCGATCAGCACCCCGGTCTGGATCGTCATGTGCAGCGAGCCCGCGATGCGCGCGCCCTTCAGCGGCTGCTTCGGGCCATACTCTTCGCGGGTGGCCATCAGGCCGGGCATCTCGGTCTCGGCCAGCGAGAGCTCCTTGCGGCCGAAATCGGCGAGCGACATGTCCTTGACGATGTAATCGGTGAAGCCGGGCTTCGCGTTCATAGGAGGTTCCTGTTCGTTTGACTCGTCATTCCGGAGCGCTCGTGAAACGAACGAATCCGGAATCCGATGGTTCGAGATTCCGGGTTCGCCGCTGTCGCGGCGCCCCAGAATGACGCAAGAAAACTAGAGCGCGCGCTTGAGCGGCTCAACCAGGTCGGTCTTCTCCCAGGAGAAGCCGCCCTCGTTGTCGGGCGTGCGGCCGAAATGGCCGTAGGCGGAGGTGCGCGCGTAGATCGGGCGGTTCAGATCGAGATGGCTGCGAATGCCGCGCGGGGTGAGGTCCATCGCCTTGGCGGCGGCCTTCTCGAGCTGATCCTCCGACACCTTACCGGTGCCGTGGGTATCGATGTAGATCGACAGCGGACGCGCCACGCCGATCGCGTAGGCGAGCTGCAGCGTGCAGCGGTCGGCGAGGCCTGCCGCGACGATGTTCTTGGCGACGTAGCGCGCGGCGTAAGCCGCCGAGCGGTCGACCTTGGTCGGATCCTTGCCGGAGAACGCGCCGCCGCCATGCGGGGCTGCGCCACCATAGGTGTCGACGATGATCTTGCGGCCGGTCAGGCCGGAGTCACCATCGGGACCGCCGATGTAGAACTTGCCGGTCGGGTTGATGTGCCAGATGGTCTTCGGCGTGATCCAGTCCTCCGGCAGCGCCTCGCGCACATAGGGCTCGACGATGTCGCGGATCTGGCTGGAGGAGATGTCCTCGACGAGGTGCTGGTGCGACACCACGATCTCGCGCACGCCGACCGGCTTGCCGTTCTCGTACTGCACGGTGACCTGGCTCTTGGAGTCCGGACCCAAGACCTTCTCGCGGCCGGAGTGGCGCGCCTCAGAAATGAGACGCAGGATCTTGTGGGCATAGAAGATCGGCGCCGGCATCAGGTCGGGCGTCTCGTTGGTGGCGTAACCGAACATGATGCCCTGGTCGCCCGCACCTTCTTCCTTGACCTCACCCGGCTGAAGCGCATCGACGCCCTGGGCGATGTCGGCCGACTGCGGATGCAGGAGGATCTCGATGTCGCAGGTCTTCCAGTGGAAGCCGTCCTGCTCGTATCCGATGTCTTTGATCGCGTTGCGGACAACGCCTTCGATCTGCTCGTTGGTGACGGATGCGGGACCGCGGGTCTCGCCCGCGATCACCACCTTGTTGGTGGTCGCGAGCGTCTCGCACGCGGCGCGAATAGCCCAAGGATCGATGCCGGCTTTCGGCCCTTCGCGATAGAACAGATCGACGATCTCATCGGAGATCCGGTCGCAAACCTTGTCGGGATGGCCCTCGGACACGGACTCGCTGGTGAAGAGATAGGACGCGCGCATCAGTAACCCCTTGTTCCGCCCCATTGAGCGGTCGTTTGCGATGTTTACCTTTGGATTATGTCAATCGCGCCGGCGCGAGATGACGTAGGATTCGTCAAGAAACCAGAGCCCGTTGTACTTTCGCAGCACGTCCCTGGCGGCATCCAGAGTGCGGCCGTTTTGAGTCATATCCGCCAACCGGTCGTCCTCAATCTGAGCGACATACACCGCCGCATTCCACGCTGCAAAGGCCGTCGAGGTTCCGATCGTGCCGGTCACCTCGTTGGGCAGAGCTTCCATATCATACCTGAAGATCGAGCGGTTATCCGCATAAACATTAAAATTTAGATCGCGTCCCAACGATCCGAGCTCATACTTAACTGCGCGCAATAGCTCATGGCGGCTGACGGCGAAAGGATTTTCTCCAGGCCAGATCGCCTGGATCATTTCCATGCCCGGATCCTGGCCGTGGGAGTGAATTCCGATCAGGCGGCCGCCTGGCCGCAAGGCCCGCGCCAGAGGTGCAATGATCCGCTTTGCCCTGAAATTGACTGAGGACAGGGCGCGGTATGGCTGGGATGCAATGACGAGGTCGAAATTGGCCTCGGTCTGGCCCGGCCGGGGAATGGTCGAATCCAGCAGGAACCTTTGGTCCTCGCGGTACAGCACCAGCACGACCGGCCGCTCGTACAATGGCATGCCCGTGCGTGGACTGATGGCCGCGCGCCAGTTCTGCTCCAGGAACGGCTTCAGCTCAGCAATCTGCGCCTCGAAGTCGCCGGACGAGGCGCCCCTTAGCGGCACATCGTGCCAGACGGTGGCGGCAGCGGCCGCAGGCGACGCCGGCGTGAGCCAGGGCGCCTCGGCGTAGAGCATGTTGGTGAAGACGAACACCGAGGCCGGGTGCTCAAACAGACGGTCCGGTACCTTCTCCAGCGTCAGGCGAACGTCCTCGAGGCTCAGCTCCTTGCCGGCGACATAGAACGGCATGTGCGGGAAGCGCTGATGCATCGACCGCAGCACGCGCGCCAGCACCGTGCCGTCGCCGACACCGGCGTCGAACACGCGCAGCGCCGGCGGGCGCGGATGGATGCTGGCGAGCTCGAGCGCCACGCGCTCGGCGACCACGCGCTTCTCGCTGCAGGTGTGCACGAACAGCAGATATTTCTGCCGGTTCTCGAAGAAACGGAAATTGCCGCGCGGATCGCGCTTTTCCGGCGGCACCTGAAGTCCCCGCGGCTGCGGCAGGCCACCGGTCGATGCGGCCATATAGGCCTGGATCCGGTCCAGCGTGTCGATGGTGATGCGCTTGCCCTCGCGCAGGCGGTGCACCAGCTTCCCATCGTTCACCGCGCGCCGGCCAAAGGTCGATTCCGCCATGTCCGCCTTGCGGCAGAACTCGGTGATTTGGCTCAGGATTTCGTCGTTTTTCATCGGTGGGACAGGAGTGGGCAGAGGAATTGGGGACAGCCTCTTAGCAAATTCTGCCCACTGGGGATATAGGGGACTGAATTCCCTCCCCTGCTGCGTTCGCGATGACGGCGGTGATGAACCCCGGCGCAACCCCGAGCAACAAACAAGCGCTTCTTCTCTGAGGCGCAAGTCGCATTGGTCTATTATGCCGGCCATGGCGTGCAGGTCGACGGCCGCAACTATCTCATTCCAGTCGACGTCGAGCTCAAGCCGGGCGCGAGCATGACGGAGGCGATGATCGACATGGAGACGATCATGGCCGGCCTCGATGACCAGGTCCGCACCAACATTTTGATCTTCGATGCCTGCCGCAACAATCCGATGGCGCAACAGGTCGCCGCCGCCGGCACCAATCGCGGCATCGAGGGCGCCTCGGGCCTCGCCGCGCCAACGATCCTGGGCGCCGGCGCGACGCTCAGCGCCGGTACGCTGATCGCGTTCGCCACAGCACCGGGCCAGGTCGCGCTCGACGGCGAAGGCGCCAACTCGCCGTTCTCCGCGGCCCTCTCCCGTCACCTCGGCACACCGGGGCTGGAGGTGCAGCAGATGCTGACGCGGGTGCGGGCCGAGGTGGTCTCGACCACGAAGAACAAGCAGGTGCCGTGGTCGAACTCGTCGCTGCTGGGTGAGGTCTATCTGGCGGAGAAGTGAGATAGTCTCGTGCCCCGGACGCGGCGCAGCGCTTCTTCAGCGGTGCGCTGCAGAGCCGGGGCCCATATCATTGACGAACAAATCTAGCGGCATGGATCCCGGCTCTGCGCAGCAACGCAAGAGCGTTGCGGCGCGTCCGGGACACAAGCGAGGCTAGCTGCGCGTCAGTTGCCCCACACTTCCTTGGCGATCTCGACCGCGAGGCCGAGCTTGGCCCACTGCTCTTCCTCGGAGAGGATGTTGCCTTCCTCGGTCGAGGCGAAGCCGCATTGCGGGGACAGCGCGAGCTGCTCCAGCGGCACGAACTTGGCGGCTTCTTCCAGACGACGCTTGATGTCGTCCCTCTTCTCGAGCTCGCCGAACTTCGAGGTGATGACGCCGACCACGACGACCTTGTTGCCCTTGGGCAGGAAGCGCAGCGGCTCGAAGCCGCCGGCGCGGTCGCTGTCGTATTCCAGGAAGTAGCCGTCGTAATTGGTGCCGGCGAGCATGGTCTCGGCGACCGGCTCGTAGCCGCCCGAGGAGATCCAGGTCGAGCGGAAATTGCCGCGGCAGACATGGGTCGTCACCACCATATCAGCCGGCTTCTCGGCCAGCGCGTAGTTGATGATGCGCGCATAGATCTGCTGGAGGCCGTCCGGATTGTCGCCGCGCTCGCGCGCCTTCTGCAATTCGTCCGGCGAGCAGAGATAGGCCCACACGGTGTCGTCGAACTGGAGATAGCGGCAGCCGGCATCGTAGAAGGCCTTCACGGCCTTGCGGTAGGTCTTGCCGAGATCCTCGTAGAAGGCGTCGAGATCGGGATAGATGTCCTTGGAGATCGCCTGGCGCCCGCCGCGGAAGTGCAGCACCGCCGGCGACGGGATGGTCATCTTGGCGGTGACGTGGGCCTGGTCGGTGTACTTCTTCAGGAAGCGGAAGTGATCCAGCATCGGGTGGTTGTCGGGGAAGTCGAGCTTGCCGATCACGCGGACCGCGTCGTGACGGGTCTGCACGCCCGCGAACTGGATGCCGGTGTCGGGGTGGAACAGCTCGCAGCCGGTCAGCTTCGCCAGGAAATCGAAATGCCACCAGGAGCGACGGAACTCGCCGTCGGTCGCAAGCTTCAGGCCGACCGAGGCCTGCTTGTGCACGACCTTCTCGATCTCCATGTCCTCGATCTTGCGCAGATCGTCGGCCGAGATCTCGCCCTTCTCGAGCCTAGCGCGGGCTTCCTTGATCTTGGCGGGACGCAGGAGGCTGCCGACCTCGTCGGCGCGGAAGGGGGCTTTGGTTCGCTGCATTTCTTGTCTCTCCCGAAATTCTAGTGGGCCGCCGCCCCTGCGACGCCGAGATGGCGCTCCAGGACCGATGGGTCGGCCTTCAGCGCGGCGCTCGGGGCGTCGTGGACGATCGTTCCGCGCTCCAATATCACAACACGGTCGGCGAGCCCCAGAATCTTTTGCGCATTCTGCTCGACAATGATCGAGCAGATGCCGCCGGCCCGGGTGATGGTCCCGATCGCCTTCAGAAGCTCCTCGACGATGATGGGGGCAAGTCCCTCCGTCGGCTCGTCCAGCAGCAGGACCTTCGGGTTGAGGGTGAGCGCGCGGCCGATCGCCAGCATCTGCTGCTCGCCGCCGGAGAGCTGGTTGCCAAAGTTGCTCCGCCGTTCCTTCAGCCGCGGAAACATCTCGTAGACCCGCTCGACGGTCCAGGGGCCGGGCTGCGCCACCGCGGTCATGTTTTCTTCCACAGTCAGCGAGCGGAAGATGTTGCGCTCCTGCGGCACCCAACCGATGCCGGCGCGGGCTCGCTGGTCGGGCCGCAAGGTCGTGACATCGCTGCCGGCAAGCGCGACCGAGCCGGAGAAGCGGCGGGTGACCCCGACGACGGAATTGATCAAGGTCGTCTTGCCGGTGCCGTTGCGCCCCAGCAGCGCCAGCACCTGGCCCTCGGCGAGGCGCAGGGACATGTTCGGCAGCACGACCGCCTCGCCATAGCCGGCGCGAAGTGAGTCAATTGCGAGCAGGTCAGACATTGACCGCCTCCTCGCCGAGATAGACCGCCTTGACCTGCGGATCGCGCGCGACCTGGTCGGGTGGCCCTTCGGTGAGCAGCGCGCCCGAGACCAGCACCGAGATGCGGTCGGCGAAGGAGAACACGAGGTCCATGTCGTGCTCGATCAGCAGCACGGTGACGTCGCGTGGCAGGCCGCCTACGACGGCGAGAATATCATGGCGCTCGCTCTCGGGTACGCCGGCCGCGGGCTCGTCCAGCAGCAGCACGCGTGGCTTGGCGGCGATCGCGACCGCGATCTCGAGCAGGCGCTGCTTGCCGTAAGGCAGCGTCACGGTCTGTTCGTTCATGACGTCGAGCAGATGGAAGCGCGCGAGGAGACCGGCGATCTCGTCGTTGACGTCGTTGCGCGTTCCCATCCGCCGCCACCAGTCGCCACCATGGCCGAGGCGTTCGGAGACGGCGAGGCCAATGGTCTCGAGCGGCGTCAGGTCCGGATAGAGCTGGTTGATCTGGAAGGTGCGCGACAGGCCGCGCAGCACGCGCTTGTGCACCGGAAGATCAGTGATGTCCTGGCCTTCGAGCAGGATGCGGCCCGAGTTCGGCTTGAGCACGCCCGTGAGCTGGTTGATCACCGTAGTCTTGCCAGCGCCGTTCGGGCCGATCAGCGCGTGGCGGGCGCCCTGCTCGATCTTCAGGGAGAGGTCGCGGGTGACGCGCAGGCCGCCGAACTGCTTTTCGAGATTCTGGGTTTCGAGCGCGATGGTCATGCGTCGCTCTCCGGCACCGCGACGACGGCCTTGCGCCCGGCAATCTGCTTGATCACGAGGTTCGGCACGTACAGCACCCAGCGATGCAGGCGCTGACGGCCGACCAGCACGATCACGACCAGCACGAGGCCGATCCAGAACTGCCAATATTGCGGGGTGATGGTGGAGAACAATTCCTGGAGCAAGCGGAACAGCACCGCGCCGATCAGCCCGCCATAGAGATAGCCGGTGCCGCCGATGACCAGCACCAGCATCAGGTCGGCGGAGCGATCGAAGGCGAACACGTCGAGGGACGCGATCGCGGTGGTCTGGGTGAACAGCGCTCCCGCGATGCCGGCATAGAACGCCGCGAGCGTGTAGATCGCGATCAGCCGGCGGTTGACGGGAATACCGATGGCGGCAGCGCGCAGCGGATTGTTCTTGATCGCGCGCAGCGACAGGCCGAACGGCGAATGCACGACGCGGCGGGCGAACAGGAACAGCAGGAACAGCACCGCCAGCGAATAGAAGAAGCCGGTCTTGCCGAACATGTCGAACGGGATCTCGCCGAAGATCGGCGGCATCTCGATGCCTTGCAGGCCGTCGGTGCCGCCGGTGATGTTGGAGAAGCGTTCAGCAAGCGCTTCGAGCAGCAACGCGATGCCGAGCGTCACCATCAGCCGGGTCAGGTCGACGCCGCGGATCACCAGGAAGCTCGTAGCGAAGCCGAGCACCATCGCGGCCAACCCTGCGACGATCAGTGCGAGCACGGGCTCGTTGATGATGCCGTGCAGCGCAAGCAATCCCGCGGCGTAGGCGCCGACGCCGAAGAAGGCGGCGTGGCCGAGCGAGACGATGCCGGCGTAGCCGAGGATGAGATCCAGCGACATCGCAAACAGCGCCAGCCGCAGGATGTCGGTCATGATCAGATAGCGCGTGGGAAATGCGAAGCCGCAGGCCAGCACGACGAGCCAGAAGGCGACCTCGCCGTAGTGCCAGCGCGCCTGGCGCTGGGCGTGATAACCGACGTCGGAAGAAGCGTTCATCGGCGAACTCAACGCGCAGCCGTGCGGCCGAACAGGCCATTCGGGCGCCAGATCAGGATCACGATCATCATGGTGTAGATCACGAAGGGGCCCATCTTCGGCACGTAATATTTGCCGGCGACGTCACCGATGCCGAGCAGGAGAGAGGCCAGGAACGGCCCGGTGATCGAGGACGAGCCGCCGACCGTGACCACGATCAGGAAGTAGATCATGAATTTCAGCGGGAAATACGGATCGAGGCCGAGGATCTCGGCGCTCAGCGCGCCGCCGAGGCCGGCGAGCCCGCAACCGAATGCAAACGTGAAGGCGAACACCTGCGGCACGTTGATGCCGAGGCCGCTCGCGGCGCGGGGATCATCGACCGCGGCGCGCAGCCGGCTGCCGAAGCGGGTCTTGGCCAGCACCATCTGGAGCGCGATCGTGAGCAGCCCGCAGATCACGATGATCATCAGCCGGTAGCGGCCGATGCCGACGCCGAACAGGTCGAACTGGCCCTGGAGCGCGGCCGGCAGATTGATGAAGACCCGCGACGAGCCCTGGATGTAGTCGACGGCCGCGACCGACATGAAGGTGAGACCGATGGTGAACAGCACCTGGTCGAGATGACTGCGGGCGTAGAGGTGGCGATAAAGCAGGCGTTCGAGCACGATGCCGATTGCGGCGGCGGAGACGAAGGCGAGTGGCAGCGCGGCAAAGAACGGCCAGCCCATCCGGTTGACCAGCACCATGCAGACATAGCCGCCGGCCATGGCGAAGGCGCCATGGGCGAGATTGACGAAGTTCATCAGACCGAGCGTGACCGCGAGCCCGCAGGCCAGCACGAACAGCAGCATGCCGTAGGCAACGCCATCGAACAGGTTGGTGAGGATGGAGGTCATCGTCTCCGCTTAGGATTGCTCGTCATGGCCGGGCTTGACCCGGCCATCCACGTTCCTGGTTGGCTCTCGCGTGGATGCCCGGGTCAAGCCCGGGCATGACGCAGAGGAGCAGTTTAGCAGCCCCGGGATGACGCGCGTTCGCGCGCGTCACTTCTTGGTCTTGCCGAGATCCTTGACGGCCTCGAAGGTCTGGAACTCGACATTGTAGAGCTCGCCGTCGACCTTCTCGACCTTGCGGATGTAGATGTTCTGCACGATGTCGCGGGTCTCGGGGTCGATCGAGATCGGGCCGCGCGGGCTCTCCCACTTCTGGCCCTTCATGGCCTCGATCAACTTGGTGCCGTCGGTGTCGCCATTGGTCTTCTTCAGCGCCTCGTAGATCAGGTGGATGCCGTCATAGCCGCTCACCGCCATGAAGCCCGGACGGCTGCCATAGGCCTTCTTGTAAGCCGCGACGAAGTCCTTGTTCATCTGCGAAGGATGCGCTGCCGAATAAAGATGTGCGGTGACCGTGCCGAGCACCGCATCGCCCATGTTGTTGAGGAGATCGTCGTCGGTGACGTCGCCCGGTCCGATCACCTTGATGCCGGCCTTGTCGAGGCCGCGCTCGGCATACTGCTTCATGAAGTTGCCGCCCTGGCCGGCCGGCACGAATACGAAGATCGCATCGGGCTTTGCATCCTTCATGCGCTGGAGGAAGGGCGCGAAATCGGGGTTGGCGAGCGGCGTCTTGACCTCTTCGACCACCTCGCCGCCGCCCGCGGTGAAATGCTCCTTGAAGAAGTTGAGCGCGTCATTGCCCGGCGCGTAGTCCGAGGTCAGCGTCGCCACCTTCTTGATGCCGTTCTTCACCGCCCAGTCGCCGATGATGGTCGAGGATTGCGCCAGCGTGAAGCTGGTGCGCACGATATAGGGCGAGCGCTCGGTGATGATCGAGGTGCCGGCCGCCATCACGACTTCCGGGATCTTGGCTTGGGTTGCCAGCGGCGCGGCCGCGAGCGCGGCCGGCGTCACGCCGAAGCCGGCAATGAAATTGACCTTGTCATTGACGATCAATTCCTGTGCGGCGGTCTTGGTCTTGTCCGGAATCGCAGCGTCGTCCTTGAGGATGATCTCGACCTTCTTGCCGGCGACGGTGTCGCCCTTCTGCTGCATATAGAGCTTGATCGCGTTCTCGATCTGCTTGCCGGTCGAGGCCTGGCCGCCGGTCATCGGCAGGATCAGGCCGACCTTGACAGTGTCCTCGGCGTTCGCCGGCGCGACGGCCACCAGGCCCGCGATCGCCGCCATCGCGGCCCAAGAAAACTGTTTGCGTTCGAACATCAGATGTCCCTCCCCTTCATTCCTGACCTCTTGTGCGCCGGACCGAGTGCCCGGTCCTTGCCTCACTTTAGCTCACGCGCGAGCGATATCGCGCGCCACATGGCGTCTTTCGTGCCCTCCTTGTCAATCGGACGTTTGGCGACGATTCGGCGCAAGCCGAGCGTTCCTGTGGCCGACGTGGAGAGCGATGCCTCGGTTACGTCGGAGTAACCCGAGCACCGCGATCGCAACAACTTTTATTTGTACGATTGTACAAATAAAATGGACCTGTCAACGAAAAAGCCCCCTCGCCGACCAAGCCACTTTGTCGCGAGCCGACGGCCGCAGTCTCAAGACTACGCCCCGCCGGGTGGATGGAGGATTTCGTCTTTCATTTGCAGAATTTGAACATCGGCCAGCAAAGGCAGGCAACCGTCTTTGGTATCAATGTACCTACCTCGAATAAGCCAATTTTACCTTGTTGAAGGCTAGTGTTCCTCGCCGCTGGTGCTACCCGGCGTCCGACCATCCCGTTCCGATTCCGGCGCCCATCAGATGCCCATACGTTACCGTTCTCTCCTGCTCCTCCTCGCATTCGCCGCGGGACTATCCGGCTGCGGCACGGTCAACGAGAAGCTCTCGGCCGGCATGGGCGACTACGTCCCGCAATGGGCCGGCGGTCTGCCGGCGGACGCCCCGCCGCGGCCGGGCACGCCGCAATACGACGCCTATCTGAAGGAGCGTGAGCGCAAGCGGCTGTTGCCGGCGGCCGATCGCGAGAAGGAAGAGCAGGCGCAGAAGGGCACCACGGGCTCCACGTCAGGCGACGCGGTGCGCTGAAGAGGCGAATGGCGAATGGCGAATGGGGAGTAGCGAATAAGGGCCCCTTCTATTCGCCCCTCGCCATTGGCTAATCCATGAACACCACGGTCTTGCGGCCGTTGGGGATGACGCGGTCGTCGAGGTGGTAGCGGATCGCACGCGCCAGCACGCGACGCTCGATGTCGCGGCCCTTGCGGACGAGATCTTCCGGCGTATCGCGGTGGCTGATGCGCTCGACGTCCTGGTCGATGATCGGGCCCTCGTCGAGGTCGCGCGTGACGTAATGGGCGGTGGCGCCGATCAGCTTCACCCCGCGCTCATGGGCCTGGTGATAGGGCTTTGCGCCCTTGAAGCCCGGCAGGAACGAGTGGTGGATATTGATGCAGCGGCCGGAAAGCTTGGCCGACAGATCATCCGACAGGATTTGC
The DNA here is from genome assembly GCF_040548375.1 of Bradyrhizobium sp. F1.4.3. Taxonomy (NCBI): domain Bacteria; kingdom Pseudomonadati; phylum Pseudomonadota; class Alphaproteobacteria; order Hyphomicrobiales; family Nitrobacteraceae; genus Bradyrhizobium; species Bradyrhizobium sp. F1.4.3. The sequence goes on along the minus strand of NZ_JBEPRN010000017.1, from coordinate 18,242 downwards.
ATGTAGCGGGCGAGCACCACGAGGTCGGTCCCGGTCTTCGCAACGAGATCCAGGATCTGCGCCTCCTGCTCGCGCTTGGTCTCCCTGGTGACCGGCAGATAGTGGAACGGGATCCCGCCGAAATCGAGCCCGGCATAGACCTCGCGCGGATGGTTGGAGACGATCGCAGCCAAGGTCATCGGCAATTCACCTGTGCGCCAGCGATAGAGGATGTCGACCAGGCAGTGGTCCGACTTCGATACCAGCAGCATCACCTTGAGATGCGCGGCGCGGTCGCGCATCTGCCACTCCATGCCGAAGCGTTCCGCGATCGCGGCAAAGCCGGTCTGGAGCGCCGCCAGTTCCACCGCGAGGTCCGCCGCGGTGAACACCACTCGCATGAAGAACTTCTTGGTCTCGATGTCGTCGAACTGCTGGGCATCGAGAATGTTCTGTCCGTTGTGGGCCAGAAAGGTCGACACCGCCGAGACGATGCCGGGACGATCCGGACAGGACAGGGTCAGAACATATTGATGATCGGGCATTGGCTCTTGATGAAGGTTTGTGCAAGGGGTGCGGAACGACCCGCGATTTGCGCCCTGCTCTATCACCGACCCACCCTTGCGCCAATCCCGACCGCGGAGTCAGGATGAACGGACGATTGCCATCTCTGACCGGAGCACACCCATGGCCGACCGCTTGAACGGCTACCGCATCCTGATTCTGGAAACGCGCGAGGAGGCGCAATTTTCGAAGCTCTTGGCCGAACAGGGCGCCGAGGTCGTGCAATGTCCAATGTTCACCATCTGCGATGCGCCGGACTCGGCTCCGGTCGAAGCCTGGATTCGTCGCGCCATCGACAGGCCCTTTGACGATCTCGTGCTGATGACCGGCGAAGGCCTGCGGCGGATGATGAAGCTCGCGCGGGCACGCGGGCTCGACCAGGCTTTTGTCGCAGCCCTCGCCAAATCGCGAAAATTCACCCGCGGGCCGAAGCCGGGCAAGGCGCTGCGCGAGATTTCGCTTGAGGCACAGCAGACCACGGAGAAGCCGACCACCGAGGGTGTGATCGAGATGCTGGGCAAGCTCGACCTGAAGGGACATCGCCTCGGCCTTCAGCTTTATCCGGACAAGGACCACGGCGCGCTGATCGGCGCGCTCTCGGCGCAAGGCGCCGAGGCCGATACCGTGCTGCCCTACGCCTATGATTCAAAGGCGGCGGATGCCAACATCGTCGCCGCCATCGACGACATGGCGGAGGGACGGATCGATTCCATTGCGCTGACCAATCTCGGGCAAGTCCGCCGCCTGATCGAGGCGGCAAAGGCCCATGGCAGCGAGGCGAAGTTGCGTACAGGATTCGAGCGCACGCTGATCGCGTCAGTCGGGCCGGCGGTGTCGGGCGAACTCGCCGCGCACGGCTTGCGTACGGACATCTCGCCGGCCGACGAGGCCTATTTCATGCGGCCACTGATCTCGGCGATGGCGGCAGCGCTCGCGGAGAAGCTGCCCTCGCAAGAAACGTAAGCGTCCTACGCGCGCACAACACGATACACGCTGGCGTTTCCTTCAACGCCGCGCAGAGGAGCGTCAAACTCCGCGATTGTATGCCCGGAAAGGAGATCGCTCACTCCTGGCGTTGAATACAACGCTTCCGAGATACAGATCTCGCCCGCGTCCGCCAGCGACTGCACACGTGCGGCAACATTTACGGTCTGACCGAAATAATCCAGGTTGTCGTTCAGGGTTACGGCGATGGAAGGGCCGCAATGGGCTCCAATCTTCAGGATGATGCTCGGATCGCCATGCTCGGAATTGTAGCGTTCAATTTCCCCCAGTATGTGTAGCGCCGCCGAAACCGCGTCCGTTGGGCGGGAGAAGACAGCCATGACCGCGTCGCCAATCGTCTTAACGATGGCCCCGCAATGTTCCTGGACGGTTGCACCGAGCAAGGCAAAATGCTCGCGGACCAGCGCGTAGGCATTGAGATCACCGAGCCGTTCGTACATGGCGGTCGAACCTTTGAGATCCGTGAACAGCAAGGTCACCTGCCGGATACCGAGGCCCTCACTTTCGTCCACGCGTTCTGACCGGAACAGGCGGCGGAACGTCTGTCTCGCAAGCAAGGCTCCGCCAGACATGTAGGGCTCGAAATCAAGGGGCGGCTTGATCGCTTGAGCCAATACTTCAGGTGGCCAATTGATCAGGAGCAAGGAGCCTCGCACGGCTCCGGGGTTCTCCGCCTCGATAACGGCGGGGCCGGGCGGCACGGCGGCCAGCGAAGAAGAAAAGCGCTGCCCATCGTATCTAATTCGCAAGACCGTCGGGGTGGTTGTCGGCTCGCCGGCCACCGAAACGACGAACGCAGCCTGGGTTTGAATATTGACCCCCGCCAGGGCACCAGGACCGAGTTCGCAGCGAATGGTCGTGGCGGAGCCTGGCGGCAAGAACGAAAGGCCGCGAACGAACCCATGCAAATAGTCGAGAAATCGGATCCGTTGGCCTGGTATCCACGCGTCATTCAGAAATCGAAGCTTCCAATGGAAATCCTCGACCGAGAGGGAGCCAGGATCATGAAACGGAAGTCGCCGGAGTTGCGGCGATACCGTAAACGTGACCTCTATGAAGTCGTCGAGATTGGTTTCACCAGTGACGTCGCACAAACCGCAAACGTAGTGAGTTTTGAGCGTACGCAAGGCGCCGAAGCTATCGAGCACCATGCCGGATTGGGGACAAACAACGTCCCAGCTCATCTCGAATAGCCCGCTTCTCGTCGCATAGAGAAACAGGTCTATGCTTTCCGGCTCTGCTATGGCGCGGTCGCGCGCGAACGCCAGAGGATTGACGCGGTAGAGGGATAAATCGTCACCACTCCTGATCAGCGTTTCGAATTTTGAGATCACGCGCGGGCTCCAGGATCGGGCCTGCTCTATCTCGGTCATCTTGCTTTCGAGGAGCCTTTCCTGAATGTCGGTCATTGTGCACCCAGGTCATACGTTGGTCATATGCAGGCGTGATCGGGAAATGGCGGCAAAACTACAAGCGCACAGGCTCGTGCTTTCTGCAGCCAACGGCAGCACGCCAACCAAGCGACGATGCCTAACCTGCCACCTGCGAGGCAGCCGACATCAACTCCTGCGGGCTCGGCATCCCGAACATGCGCTGGCCGCCTTCGGGCACCTCGGTAAAGGTCCAGCGCACGATCCCTTCCCGATCGAGCAGGAACTGGCCGAACAGCTGGCCCTCTCCGGTTGCCGCCATGCGCTGATCGGCGTCCATCATCTCGTAGCCATCCTTCTTGTTGAGCTGCTCGGCAGCCGCCAATCGATTCATCGGCCCGGACAATTCTCCGGGAATGTCCACTTGCATGCTCATCACCACGTCCATACCCACCTTATGCGGCCACTCGGTCTCATTCTCCGTGAACTCGAGAGTGGGCAGGCCGAACGCGCGGTGCGAGATCCGCTCGGGATCGGACGCGGCGAGCAGGTTGGGCAACGGATGGTAACGGAAATAGAGTCGCGCACGCTCGATCGGCGTGTTGACTACCGTGAGACTTTCGACGCCTTTCTCGAGCAGGGCGGCGTCAAGTTGCGCCTGTGCCGCGATATGGCGGCGGCAGAACGGGCAATGCAGCCCCCGAAACAAGCCGATTAATATCGGGCTTTGTCCGCGAAAGTCTTCGAGCGCAACCTTTCCGTCGCGTGTGATCGCGTCCAGCACGATGTTCGGTGCACGATCACCCGGTTGAAGCGGTCCATCGACGTGACGTTCAGACATGATTGAACTCCTTCACATGACCTAGTCAAGAAACGGCAGTACGATCAGCCCTGCAGGATCAAGCCCGTGCCGCGTGCAGACGTCCTGTGCCAGCGCGAAATATCGCTCGGCCTCGGGCATATCGCCTCGATCAAGGTTCAGCGTCGCAAGACCATCATAGCACGGAAAGAGCTGCTGCGGCTCGCCGGTTTCGCTCGCCACCTCGATTGCCTCATTGTAGCAGCGAGCGGCCAGATCGGGCCTGAAATGGCATTGATGGATTTGCCCGAGCACAATCAAGGGCACGGAGAGATGCTCGCGCTGATCAAGCGCACGGTCGATTTCGATCGCCTTTTCGGCAGCCGGCACCCCCTCCTCGGTACATTTGTCCGTGAAGGTGCAACAGGCAACGGCAAAATTGGCAAGAAGGCGCGCCTGGAACCCGAGATCGCCGATTCGACGCGCGACATCGATTCCGCGCCGGCAAACCTCCACGGATTTCGCCGGGTCGACGATCGTGTAGAGCACACCGAGATTGGTGTAGCCGCGGCAGGCCACGTTGAGGAGACCGGCGGCCTCGGCTGCTGCGACACTTTGCTCCACCTCGCGCACCGCCTCCTGGTGTCGTCCAAGCCGTGCCAGTGCAACCCCCTTGGTGTTGAGCGCCTCCGCAATGGCGCGCGCCGCCTCGAGTCCGGCTTGCCTGTCGGCGTCCGCCGGCACGCTTCGGGCGTAGCCAAGCGCCTCGTCCGCCCATCTCGCGGCGGCCACGTGATCGCCCGTGCGAAACGCGAGACGGCCGCGCTCTTGCAGGAGGTGCGCCCACTCGATGGGCGCGTCGGTCCCTCCAAGCAGCTCGGCCGCCTCGGCGTAATGCGCCTCTGCCTTGATCCGCTTGCCGGCGTCCCACAACAATCGGCCAAGCTTGCGGAGAATTCGCGCTTCGCCGATGCGGTCCTCCGCACTGCGATGACCTTCCAGTGCACTCTGGTAGTGCTCCTCGGCCGTGACTCTCCGGCCGGCCGCGGCACACAGCTCCGCGATCCGCTCGTACAGGACCAGGCGCTCGGGCTCCCGTTCCCCGCCGGTCAACAACACGGCAAGCGCCTGCTGGTAGAAGCGGATGGCATCGTCATTGGCATAGGTCGCGCGGGCGCGATCGCCGGCTGCGCGCAGATAGCGCGCACCTTTCGGCTTGCTCGCGCTCAGACTGAAATGATGTCCGAGCAGTATGAGGTCTTCGAGCCGCTCGGGCTCGTTGCCATAGAGCTGCTCCAGCGCGGCGCCAATTTTTCCATGGAGCTCGATCCGGCGCTGCAAGAGCAGGTTCTGATAGATCACGTCCTGAAGCATGGTTTGCGTAAAGCGATAGGATCGCAGCGAGATCGAGTTCGGGCCCGCGACCTCCTCGACAATCTCGGCATCGCACAGCAGTTCGAGCCCCGCTTCCACCTTCGTCCGCTCAGGTGCCGTCGCACCGAGAAGAGCCGCATCGAAACACGGACCGATCACCGCGGCCCCCTGGGCTAAACGGCGCACCTCATGCGGCAGCCGGTCCAGGCGCGCCAGTAACAGGGCCTGAATGCTTGCCGGGATATCGGCAGCGACTTCATCTGACTTGATCCGCCACCGTGAGCCGTCACGCTCCAAGGCGCCAGCTTCGATGAGACCGCGGATGATTTCCTCAAAGAAGAGCGGATTGCCGCTCGCGCGCTCAAGGATTCGACTGAACAGATTTCCCGGCGGTTCACTCCAGCCGTGGCTGAAGTAGGCCGCGAGCAGCCTTTGTCCGTCAGCATCGCCAAGCGGAGGCAATCGAAGGGTTGTATGGCTGATCCGACCCGAACCGAACTGATCCAGTTCCAGCATGGGTCGATGCGTAAACAACAGCATCAGCCGCGTACGCTCCAGCCGGTCCATCAGGAACCGCAGCGCTTCAAGAGACACGGCATCGGCCCAGTGCAGATCCTCGACAATGATCAGAAGCGGCGACAGGACCAGGCGCCGTTCGAAGACGGTGCGAATCGCAAAGAAGATCTGCCGCCGAAGCTGCTCGGGCTCGACGTGCTGCAACGCGGCGCCCGGATCGCCGAGGCCGAAAACGTGGAAATAGAGGGGCATCAGGCGATCGGCCTCTTCGACCGCAAGGCCAAGCTCCAACAGTGCTGCAGCCAGCTTGGCCTGGGCCTCTGCGACGGTCGCCTTCTGCGCGATGCCGTAGGCGCTGCGCAGCACAGCGGCAAGGGTGCCGTAGGATTGTTCGCCCAGCGGCGAGCAGACAGCGCGCCGGATCGCCACGCCTGCGAAACGGTCTTCATCGCGGGCGCGGGCAACGAATTCGTTCACCAGACGCGTTTTGCCGATGCCGGCTTCACCGACCAGCCGCACCAGTTGGGCCGCACCGCCACACGCGAGATCAAGACTGTCGACCAGACGGGCAAGCTCGGCGTCGCGCCCAATCACCGGCGCACTCAGGCCCAGCGTATCGAGGCCGCGGGCCGCACGCGGTGTGTCGAGCGGTCCGTTCAGACGGTGGACCAGGACGCTGCCCATCTTGCCCTTGAGCGAGACCTCGCCAAGCGATTCATATGAGAATGCATGCCGCGTAAGACGGTAGGTCAGCGGCCCGACCAGCACCTCGCCCGGGGAAGCCATCGACTGCAATCGTTGAGCGGTATTCACCGTATCGCCCGTGACCGAATAGGATTTGGCAACTCCAACACCCAGTCCGCCCGCAACCACGTGCCCGGTGTTGATGCCGACATGGAGCAGGAGCGGTGAACCGGCATACGCCTTCGCACGTTCGCTGAGGTGCGCCGTTCGGCCGATCATGTCGAGCGCCGCGCGGACGGCCCGCTCAGGGTCGTCTTCGTGCGCGGCCGGCGCCCCGAACAGCGCAAGCAGCGCATCGCCGATAAATTTGTCCACGAAGCCGCCAAAGCTTTGCACCGCTGCCGTCAGTTCCTCGAACAATTCGTTCTGAAGCGTCTGCATGACTTCAGGATCGAGCCGCTCGCTCATCGTGGTGAAGCCGCTAAGGTCGGCAAACAGCACGGTGATGGTGCGGCGGTTTGCTTCGCTGTCGATCTTGTCCGGCTGCGATCGAAATGCTTGTTGCGCGTCGACCGTTGCGTTCGGCACCGGCTGTGGTGAGGAGGCCCTGATCGGGAAGGTCACCGGGCTCGTCCGCATCGTCGCCGGCCCGCCGGCTTTGGGGGCCTCACTGACGAGGGCGCCGCATTTCGGGCAGTATGCGAAATCCGGTGCGCACACATAGCCGCAGCTGGGGCACGCGTTCGGCTGCTTCGTGCCGCACTTCGGGCAGAAGGCAAAGCTGCTCTGAACCTCGGAACCGCAACAAGAGCAGTTCATGGGTCGAGACCCCGCGGGAGCCGCGATGGCGCGGTCTGCTGGACCCGGCTAGATGAGCCCAGGATCTCTGGCAAGGATGGGCTCGTCGCGCCGGAAGAGCAAGCGGTGGTTGGGCGCTCGCAGTTGCGGCCGCGAACGCGGCTTCACTCCTCCCCGTATCGCCTTAGCCGCTCGATATCCAAAATAGTGACGCCGCCATACTCGAGCCGCAGCAGTCCCTCCTTCTCCAGCCGGTTCAGCGCGCGATTGGCATTCTGCCGGGACATGCCGGAGAGCGCGCCGATTTCCTCCTGGGTGATCTCCAGATGCGCGGTCGATTCCGGGTAGAGGATCGGGTTGAACAGCGAGGCGATACCGCGCGCGAGGCGCGCGGTGGCGTCCAGCGTGCGGTTGACCTCGAGCATGCCGATGAACTGGCCGAGCCGCTCGTTGAGCTGGCGCACCAGGAAGCGGTTGAAGCCGACGCTGTTCTCGAACAGCCACATGAAGGCGGTCCGCTCCATCAGCGCGAGGCGACTGTCGCGCAGTGCGACGACATCGTAGCGCCGCGGCTCGTTCTTGAGCACGCTGCCCTCCCCGAACCAGGCGCCGGCCGTCAGCCCGGCAAGGCTCGTCTCCTTGCCGTCGCGCGAGACCCCGCCCATCCGGGCAAGGCCGCCCACCATGCCGGCCCAATAGTCGAACTTGTCGCCGCGCATGAACACGGTCTCGCCGGTGCCGTAAGACCGCTCGGTGATTCCGGCACGAGCGACCTCGATCTCCCGCTCGGTGAGCTCGCGCGACCAGGCGGCGACGCGCTTCAGTTGATCCTCTGAAATCATGATCCCGAAGCCAGCCGCACCGTTTCGTCACTCCATCCTTGTGCTGCACCGCAACATGACCAGTTCAGCCACCCTCCGACGAAAGATGAAGGCCGCTGCCGCCCGAAAAACTTTGTCGCAGAATTGTCAGGCGGGAGACATTTCAAAATAGCGCTTTCCCCTATTGAGGACCACCTCGGGCGATGCGGCTTTTGATCCCGATCGGGAATGAGAGCTGCGCGGCCCGGTCGAGACCATCTGCTGCATGGCCTCACCGGCGCGACCGTACTAGGATCGCCCGACAGGAACGGACGAAGAGCGCCAATCAAGCGCCATCACCGGGGAGGGATTTTGTTTGGTGGCCACCAGTCTTGAAGTGCGCGGCGTGTCGTTGCGGTTCGGCGGCGTCCGTGCGTTGACCGATGTCGGCTTCGCCATCAGGGACGGCGAGCTGTTCTCGATCATCGGCCCCAACGGCGCCGGCAAGACCTCGATCGTGAACTGTATTTCCGGCCGCTACAAGCCGACCGAAGGCCAGCTGTTCTACCAGGGCCGCGACATCACCGGATTGACGCCCAACGCCCGCGCCTCGCTCGGCATCGGCCGCACCTTCCAGAATCTGGCGCTGTTCCACCATATGAGCGTGCTCGACAACATCATGGTCGGCCGCCATCACCTCCTGAAGAACAATTTCCTCACGGGCTCGCTGTACTGGTTCACCGGCGCACGCAAGGAAGAGCTCGCGCATCGCCGCAAGGTCGAGGAGATCATTGACTTCCTTGACCTCCAGTCGGTGCGAAAGGCGCCAGCCGGCACCCTCTCCTACGGCCTGCGCAAGCGCGTGGAACTCGCGCGCGCCATGGCGCTGGAGCCGCGCCTCATCCTCCTCGACGAGCCGATGGCCGGCATGAATTTCGAGGAGAAGGAGGACATGGCCCGCTACATCGTCGATCTCAACGAGGAGTTCGGCATGACGGTGGTGATGATCGAGCACGACATGGGCGTGGTGATGGACATCTCCCATCGCGTCATGGTGCTGGATTTCGGCCGCAAGATCGCCGAAGGCGATCCGGCTGCGGTCCTTGCCGATCCCCACGTCAGGCGCGCCTATCTCGGCGAAGAAGACGAGGTGCTGGTCGATCCCGACGATGCTCCGCCGGCGCAGGAGAGCGCGGCATGATGGATTACGCAGGCCGCGTCGCCCGGGCCGATACCTATCCAAAGATGCTCCGGCTCAATGCCAAGGAGCACGGCAACGAAATCGCGCTGCGCGAGAAGGATCTCGGGCTGTGGCGCATCTTCACCTGGAACGACTATCAGACACGCGTGCGCGATTTTGCACTTGGCCTCATCGAATTGGGCCTGGGGCGCGAGGATGTCGTCGGCATCATCGGCGACAACCGGCCGGACTGGGTCGCGGCGGAAGTGGCCACCCATGCGATCGGCGGATTGAGCCTCGGGCTCTATCGCGATGTACTCGATGAAGAGGCCTCCTATCTCCTCAACTATGGCGAGGCGCAGCTCGTCTTTGCCGAGGACGAGGAGCAGGTCGACAAGCTGCTGGTGCTGGCCGAACGCGTGCCGCGGCTCAAGCACATCATCTATTCCGACCCGCGCGGGATGCGGAAATATGACGATCCACGGCTGATGTCGGCGGAAAAATTCGCCGAGCTTGGCCGCGCGCGGGCCGTGCGGGAGCCGAAGCTCTACGACAAGCTGGTAGACGCCACCAAAGGCGAGGATGTCGCGATCCTCTGCACCACGTCGGGCACCACCTCACATCCGAAACTTGCGATGCTCGCCGCCGGCCGTGTGCTTGGCCATTGCGCAACCTATCTCACGTTCGACCCCAAGGGGCCGGACGACGAATATGTCTCGGTGCTGCCGCTGCCGTGGATCATGGAACAGGTCTATGTCCTCGGCAAAGGCCTGCTCTGCCGGATGAAGATCAACTTCGTCGAAGAGCCGGACACGATGATGAACGATCTGCGCGAGATCGCGCCGACGTTCGTGCTGTTTGCGCCACGCGTGTGGGAATCGATCGCGGCCGACGTCCGCGCCAAAGTGATGGACGCAACGCCGTTCAAGCAGCGCCTGTTCGATGTCGGCATGAAGAGCGGGCTGGCCGCGCTCGAACAAGGCAAGCGTTCGGGCTTTGGCGATGCGATCCTGTTCCGCGCGCTACGCGACCGCCTCGGCTTCACCCGGCTGCGCTCGGCCGCAACCGGCGGCGCGGCGCTCGGTCCCGACACCTTCAAGTTCTTCCAGGCGATGGGCGTGCCGCTGCGTACGCTCTACGGCCAGACGGAATTGTTAGGTGCCTACACGCTGCATCCCGAAGGCAAGGTCGATCCTGACACCACCGGCGTGCCGATGGCCGAGAGCGTCGAGATCCGCATCGACAACGCCGACGTCCACGGCGTCGGCGAGATCGTGGTGCGGCATCCCAACATGTTCCTCGGCTACTACAAGAACCCGGAGGCGAGCGTTGCCGACATCAGGGATGGCTGGATGCTCTCGGGCGATGCCGGCTACTTCAACGACAACCAGCAGCTCGTCGTGATCGACCGCATCAAGGATCTCGCCGAGACCTCGCGCGGCGAGCGCTTCTCGCCGCAGTTCATCGAGAACAAGCTGAAATTCTCGCCCTATATCGCCGAGGCCGTGGTGCTCGGCTCGGGGCGCGACGCGCTCGCGGCGATGATCTGCATCCGCTACTCGATCATCTCGAAATGGGCCGAGAAGAACCGCCTCTCGTTCACGACCTACAGCGATCTCGCCTCGCGGCCGGAGGTCTATGCGGTGCTCCGGAAAGAGGTCGAGACCGTCAACGCCACACTGCCGCCGGCGCAGCGCATCTCGCGCTTCCTGCTGCTCTACAAGGAGCTCGATGCCGACGACGGCGAGCTCACCCGCACCCGCAAGGTCCGCCGCAGCGTTATCAACGAGAAATATGCCGGCATCATCGACGCGATCTACCGCGGCGACGCCGACATCCCCGTCGACACCATGATCCGCTTCCAGGACGGCACCACGCAGCGCGTGCGAACGACGCTGCGGGTGGTGGATCTGGGCGGGCACGGCCCCATGGCGGAGGCGGCGGAGTGATACACCTGATCGTCATGCGCGGGCTTGACCCGCGCATCCATCCTCTTCCGAACAAGCTTCCGTCCACATTGATGGATTGCCGGGTCAAGCCCGGCAATGACGAGCTGGGTCAGCCGACATGAACACCGCCTTCCTCATCCAGCTCCTGGTCAACGGCCTCGTGGTCGGCACGCTCTATGGCGTGGTCGCGATGTCGTTCGTGCTGATCTACAAGGCGACGCAGGTCGTTAATTTCGCGCAAGGCGAGTTGTTGCTGGTCGGCGCCTGGGTGTGCTGGACGCTGCTTGCAAAATACCAGGTGCCGTTCTGGATCGGCATGCCGATGACGCTGGTGTTCATGTTCGTGTTCGGCATCGCGATCCAGGTCTTGATCCTGCGACCGATGATCGGCGAGCCCATCATCTCGGTGATCATGGTGACGATCGGCCTCTCGACCGTGCTCCAGGCGACGCTGAAATGGATGTTCGGCGTCAATCCGCAGCCGTTCCCGCGCGTGTTCGAGAGCCAGTCGGTGAGCCTGTTCGGGCTCCAGATCCAGACCGTCTACGTCATGAGCCTCGTGGTGTCGGTCGCGATGATGATCGGCATGGCCTGGTTCTTCCGCGCGTCAAAATACGGCCTTGCGATGCGCGCCACCGCGTTCAACCAGCAGGTGGCGCAGTCGCTCGGCATTTCCGTCAAAAGCGTGTTCGCTATGGCCTGGGCGATCTCGGCGACCGTGTCGGCGGTCGCGGGCGTCGTTGTCGCGGTGGTGAACGGCGTGTCCTCGGGGCTCGCGGCCTACGGCATCAAGGTGTTTCCGGCGGCGATCCTCGGCGGGCTCGATTCTGTCGGCGGCGCCGTGCTCGGCGGCATCATCATCGGCTTGCTCGAAAACATCGCGCAATATGTCGACAGCGAGTATCTGCACTGGGGCAATCTCTACGAGATCGCGCCGTTCTACGTCCTCATCATCGTGCTGATGATCAAGCCCTACGGCCTGTTCGGCACCCACGACATCGAGCGGATCTGACCCATGGCCGGCCCTGCCCTTATCCCTGCTGGTGATTTCCGCACGACGTACGCCGCGGACACCACCATCTTCCCGACCACGACCAGCCGCAACTTTGCGATCGCCGGGATGCTGCTGCTTTGCCTCGTTCCGCAATTCCTTGGCGGATACTGGCTCAGCATCCTGATCCAGATCGGCATCTTCTCGATCGCGGCGTTGGGGCTGAACATTCTGGTCGGCTTCACCGGCCAGATCTCGATCGGCCACGCCGCCTTCTTCCTGTTCGGCGCCTTCACCTCGGCCTACATCTCCAACAATGCACCGATCCCGGTGTTCTTCGCGATCCCGCTCGCGGGTGTCGTCACTGCACTGGTCGGGCTGGTCTTCGGCATTCCCGCGGCGCGGCTGAAGGGGCTCTACCTCGTCATCGCGACGCTCGCCGCGCAATACATCCTGCTCGACTTCTTCTCCCGCGCTGAATGGTTTTCAGGTGGCTCGGTGCCGGCCAGCGCCGCGCCCTTCTCGATCTTCGGCTACGCGCTGCGCGGCGACCGGCAATATTTCTACGTCGTGCTGGCCTATGTGCTCGCAAGCTACATCCTTGTCACCAATCTGATGCGCACGCGAGACGGCCGCGCGCTGGTGGCGATCCGCGACCATTATCTCTCCGCCGAGATCATGGGCATCAACCTCACGAAATACCGCACGCTGTCGTTCGGCCTCGCCGCCTTCTTCGCCGGCATTGCCGGCGCGCTCTATGCGCACTACCAGCTCGTGGTCTCCCAGGAAGGCTTTGGCATCGAGCGCTCGATCCTGTTCCTGGCCATGATCATCATCGGCGGCACCGGCTCGATCATGGGCACGCTGATGGGCACCGCCTTCGTGGTACTGCTGCCGGAATCGATGGAATTCCTCAGCGTGACCCTGAAGGGCGGCGCGATCGACAAGGCGCTCTCGCTCAACAACAACATCACCTTCCTGCGCGAGATCGCGATCGGGGTGATCATCATCGCGTTTTTGATGTTCGAGCCGGACGGGCTCGCGCATCGCTGGCGGCAGATCAAGGCCTACTGGAAACTCTACCCGTTCTCGCATTGAGCGCGGCAACGTCACTTAAACAATAAACAGGAGGATGCAACCAATGAAGACAAAGTCCCTTTTGAGCACCGCATCGCTTGCGCTGGCAATCGCCGCATTCTCGGCGAGCGCGCAGGCACAGATCGCGATCGGGCATCTCGCCGATTATTCCGGCGGCACCTCCGACGTCGGCACGCCCTACGGCCAGGCTGTCGCCGATACCTTCGCCTGGGTCAACAAGAATGGCGGCGTTGGCGGCAAGCAGCTTAGCGTCGACACCAACGATTACGGCTACCAGGTGCCGCGCGCGATCGCGCTCTACAAGAAGTGGTCGGCGCCGGACTCCAAGGTCGCCGCGATCATGGGCTGGGGCACCGCGGACACCGAGGCGCTGACCGGCTTCCTCGCCCAGGACAAGATCCCCGACATGTCCGGCTCCTACGCCGCCGCGCTGACCGATCCCGAAGGCACCAGCGGCAAGGCCAAGCCCGCGCCCTACAATTTCTTCTACGGCCCGAGCTATTCGGACTCGCTCCGCGCGATGCTGATGTGGGCGGCCGAGGACTGGAAGGCCAAGGGCAAGCCGGGCAAGCCGAAATTCGTGCATATGGGCGCCAACCACCCCTATCCGAACGCACCGAAGGCCGCCGGCGAAGCCATGGCGCAGGAGCTCGGTTTCGAGGTGCTGCCGCCGCTGGTGTTCGCGCTGGCGCCGGGTGACTACAGCGCACAGTGCCTGAGCCTGAAGTCATCAGGCGCCAACTACGCCTATCTCGGCAACACCGCGGCCTCCAACATCTCGGTGATGAAGGCCTGCAAAACCGCCGGCGCCGAGGCGCAGTTCCTCGGCAATGTCTGGGGCATGGACGAGAACGCCGCCAAGACCGCAGGTGATGCCGCCAACGGCGTGATCTTCCCGCTGCGTACCGCGGTGAGCTGGGGCGGCGATGCGCCCGGCATGAAGACGGTGATGGAGATCTCGAAGATGTCCGATCCCACCGGCAAGGTCTATCGCCCCGTGCACTACATCGCGGCCGTCTGCTCGGCGCTCTACATGAAGGAAGCGATCGACTGGGCTGCCAAGAACGGTGGCGCCACCGGCGACAACGTCGCCAAGGGCTTCTACCAGAAGAAGGACTGGGTGCCGGCCGGCATGGAAGGCGTCTGCAATCCCTCGACCTGGACCGACAAGGACCATCGCGGCACGCTGAAGGTCGACCTCTATCGCACCAAGATCACAGGGGCGACCGACGGCGACCTCAACGACCTCATGGCCAAGGGCGTGATCAAGCTCGAGAAGGTCAAGACCGTCGAGCTGCCGCGCAAGCCGGAATTGCTGGGGTGGTGATGGCAATCTCTGACGTCATGGCCGGGCAAAAGCGCGAAGCGCGTCTTCGCGCAGATGTCCCGGCCATCCACGTCTGACCACTTGGCACGAAGAACGTGGATGCCCGGGACAAGCCCGGGCATGACGGGAGTACCAAAATTGACGGCACACCCAATGACCGAAATTCACGAAGCAGCTCGCCCCTCGCCCAGCATCGTGCCCGCGCCGCCGCTCCTCGGCGTGCGCAACATCGAGGTTGTCTATGACGACGTCATCCTGGTGCTGCGCGGCCTCAGCCTCGACGTGCCCAAGGGCGCGATCGTGGCGTTGTTAGGGGCCAACGGCGCCGGCAAGTCGACGACGCTGAAGGCGATCTCCGGGCTGCTCAAGACCGAGGACGGCGAGGTCACGCGCGGCGAGATCCTGTTCGAGGGCGAGCGTATCAATGGCATCGATCCCGACAAGATCGTCCGCCGCGGCATCTTCCAGGTGATGGAGGGCCGGCGCATCGTCGCCGACATGACCTCGCTGGAAAACCTCAAGCTCGGCGCCTTCACCCGCAGGGACCGCGAGGTCGGCGCCGATCTCGACATGGTCTTCAACTATTTCCCGCGCCTGAAGGAGCGCACGGGTCTGGCCGGCTATCTCTCCGGCGGCGAGCAGCAGATGCTCGCGATCGGCCGCGCGCTGATGGCGCGCCCGAAGATGATCCTGATGGACGAACCGTCGATGGGGCTGTCGCCGCTGCTGGTGAAGGAGGTGTTCGCTATCATCCAGAAGATCAACCGCGATCTCGGCGTCACCATCCTGCTGGTCGAGCAGAACGCGCGCGCCGCACTGTCGGTGGCGAGCCACGGCTACATCATGGAGCAGGGCAAGGTCGTGCTCGACGGCACCGCGGACGAATTGCGCAACAACGAGGACGTCAAGGAATTCTACCTCGGCGGCGCCGGCGACCAGCGCAAGAGCTTCAAGAACCTCAAGAGCTTCAAGCGGCGCAAGCGCTGGCTCTAATTCTCATAGCACCTGCTCCGCTTCCGTGACTGCGCAGAGAACATGATAGAACGACGACGCAGGAATGGTGTCGACCAGCGATTTGCCGTTGCGATCGAACTGATCGTACCAGCCGCCCCGCACTGGATGGCTGAGATAATGCCGTTCGAGCCGCACCAACGCCGCAAGCGCTTCGTCTGCCGCGCCCGCTTCGCCGGACTCGGCCTGCGCAATCCACGCCTTCGCCATCTCGGTCTGCGGCCACAGCCGTCGCGTGCCGCGGCGGATGTTGCCGGTGTCGTCGCCCTCGTCGATGAGGCAGCCCGTCGCCTCGTCGCGATAGCGCAGCGCGGTCGCCAGCAGTTCGGTGCGCCGCTGTCCGGTCGGGCAGCCCGTGATGCGCTCGAACCCCTTCAGCAGCCAGACCCATTCCGCCTGATGGCCCGGCTCGACGCTGACTGGCGCGATCTTCGACCAATCCTCCTCGAAATATTCGCCGAGCGCGCGCTTCTGCTTGTCGTAGAGATGGGCGAGGAAAAGCGCGAAGAACTCGCCGGCGCGGTTCTGGAAGGACAAATCGTGGGTCGCGTCGAAGCAGGCGATCATCGCCTCGAACAGATGCATGTGCGGGTTCTGCCGGCGCGGCAGCGAGATCGGCAGGCCTTCGTGGACGCCGCCATGCGGCGAGCGCAGATGGCCATCGAGGAAAGCGAGCAGCGCGTCGATCTCGGAGCGAATCTGCGCGTCCTTGTCGAGCGCGTAGACGGTCGCAAGTGCAAACAGGATGAAGGCGTGGTCGTAGGCGTCGCGCCGCGCGTCGAGGACCGCGCCGTCCGGCATCAGCCGGTGCACGTAGCCAGGCCGCCCGTCGGGCGCCTTCGCTTTGGCCAGGAGGTGCTCCAACCCCTTCAGCGCCACGGCGCGGCCGTCCGGATACCAGCCCATCTGCGCCGCCTTGGCGTAGCACCAGATCTGGCGGGCCTGCACGAACACGCGCCGCGGCGCGGCCGCATCCGGCGTGCCGTCGCGATGCAGCCGGTCGATGAAGCCGCCCGCGGCGTGGTCCCAGCCGACCGTCGACCACAGCGGCAGCGCCTCGTCGATCATGCGGCGCTTCAGGCGCGCGACGACATCAACCGTCTCGTCCGCCGCAATGTTGCCTTCGTCCGCCATCGCGTTCTCTCCGCGCCCCGACAATGGCCGTCTGATACCCATGCCAGCGGCGGCGCGCAACGGATGCCAACCCGGAAAGACCAGCCATGACCGCCCATTACGACGCCCTCGAGACGCGCGAGCAAGCCGCGCGCGAGGCCGAACTGTTTTCCCGCCTGCCGGGCGTGCTGCGCAGCGCGATGGCCGCGCCCGCCTATGCTGCGCGGCTCAAGGGCGTCGATCCGGCCGCCGTGACCTCGAGAACGGCCCTGGCAGGCCTGCCGGTGCTGCGCAAATCGGAACTGCCGGCCCTGCACAAGGCCTCCACGCCCTTCGGCGGCTTCGTGGCGGCGGCCCCGGGGTCGTTCGCCCGTCTCTTCACCTCCCCGGGTCCGATCTTCGAGCCAGAGGGGCGGCAGGCCGATCCCTGGCGAGGGGCGCGGGCGCTGTTCGCGGCCGGGTTCCGTGAAGGCGACGTCTTGCTCAACACTTTCAGCTACCATCTCACCCCCGGGGGCTTCATCTTTGATTCCTCGGCGCGCGCGCTCGGCTGCGCGGTGATCCCGGCCGGCCCCGGCAATACCGAGCAGCAGTTCGAGCTGATCGAGGCCTACCGGCCGGTCGGCTACAGCGGTACGCCGGACTTTTTGAAGATATTGCTCGATGCCGCCGCAAGCGCGGGCCGCGACGTCTCCTCGATCAAGCGCGCGCTGGTCTCGGGCGCCGCCTTCCCGCCCTCGCTCCAGGCCGAGATCAAGGCCCGCGGCATCGACGCCTACCAGGCCTTCGGCACCGCCGATCTCGGCCTGATCGCCTTCGAGACCCCAGCACGCGACGGCATGGTCGTGAACGAGGATCTGATCATGGAGATCGTCAAGCCCGGCACCGGCGATCCCGTCGCACCCGGCGACGTCGGCGAGATCGTGGTGACCTCGCTCGATCCGCATCATCCCTGGATCCGGCTCGCGCTCGGCGACCTTACCGCGGCGCTACCGAACAGGAGTCCCTGCGGGCGCACCAACATGCGCATCAAGGGCTGGATGGGCCGCGCCGACCAGACCACCAAGGTCAAAGGCATGTTCGTCCGCCCCGAGCAGGTTGCCGAGATCGGCAATCGCCATCCCACGCTCGGGAGACTGCGCCTCGTCGTCACACGCCAGGGCGAGACCGACGCGATGACGCTGAAGGTGGAAACCGAGGCGGCGAGCGATGCACTGCGCGAGGAGATCGCGGCCAGCCTGCGCACGGTGACAAAACTCGGCGGCGCAGTCGAGCTGGTCAGCCCCGGCACGCTGCCGAACGACGGCAAGGTGATCGCGGACGAGCGGTAGGATTCCGCCGCTCAGGACTGTTCGGCCGAGCGGCGATACGCCTCATAAGCGCGTCGCAAACCATCCTCGAGCGAGGTCGTGGCGCGCCAGCCAAGTTTTGCCAGGCGGCCGACGTCGAGCAGCTTGCGCGGCGTCCCATCAGGCCGCGAAGTGTCGAACGATATCTCGCCGCGGTAGCCGACGATTTCGGCGACGAGCCGGGCGAATTCGGCGATGGTGATGTCCTCGCCGGTGCCGATGTTGATCAGCTCCGCTTGTGAATAGGTCTTCATCAGGTGCACGCAGGCGTCCGCCATGTCGTCGACATAGAGGAACTCGCGCCGCGGCGTGCCGGTGCCCCAGACCACGACGCT
>NZ_JBEPRN010000016.1:0-145135 GCF_040548375.1 Bradyrhizobium sp. F1.4.3 | reverse complement strand
TCGAAGCCGTGTTCGCGCACAACAAGGCACGATAACCCGTCGTGGCAACCGCCCTGTCACCGAGATTATCGTGTCTCACTTGAGGGGTGCAGTCCAGCACTGTCACCGTAATTGGTAATTGCTCGATCGGCGAAATACCGCTGGCCATCCCAATTCAGCATCTTTCGAGGAAGTTGGCGCTCACATCCACGAGTTGATCGCAAGGGTCTACGCTAAGTATTGACGGCGACCGCCAAGCCAGCGGTTACGAAGAACGCCTGTGCATCGACGGCTCCGTCGAAGCTTGCGCCGCACAATGCGGTCGATGCGCTGGAACGGCGCTCGGAAACGCTGGGGCAGCTCGCGGACAAGGTCAATGGCTCGACGCGCCAGCCCAAGGCCAAACGCGAACGCGAACACCGGCAATGCCAACTCCTTGAAAATCTCCTCTAGTGCCTCCATTTGCCAGTGGGACTTAAGGTCGGTTCCATAGCTATCGATCAGCTTGTTCGTCTCGATGACGCGCCGCTGAACGCGCTGCGCAAGCGTGGAGACATCTGGATCGCTGTAGTCAGTGAGGTTCAGCTCGGGTAGCCGCGTCAGTTCGGGTAGGAACAAGTCTGGATTGAATTTCAGCGCACCAACATATTTGTTGAGCTTATCGCATTCAGCTAGCCTAATGAGCGTAGGACGATACGGCGAGTGCGGCACTCGAAGGCAGAGCTTCCACGCCTCCACGGTGGTATCAAATTGAACATCAACGATGTTCGATTTGATTTGCATGCGATCAATGATCCGTAGCTTCTCATGGTGAGAGTTATAGAATGTGAACAGCCCCACGATCACGGTCAGAAAGCCTAGGAAATAGCTGGCAAGGTCGATAAAGCGCGTCGTGGCGGGCGTTGATCTCCACCAGAACGCGCCAATCGCAATAGCGACGCCCCACAGTGCAGCTTCGATAACCTGCCAACCCAATGTTTCTCCTCCATTGTCGAGCGCGCCGTATTCGGCGTGCTCGACTCTATCGTCATGACTTTCGGCCCGCAGCTCAAGGCCGCTCACAAACAGGCTAACCATTCGAACGAGTTATTTAGACAACAGTCGGAGCGCCGCCGAGTTAGAAGGAGAGTGCCCGGATTAGGCGTAAATTAGCCCCCAGCCCCGTTTTGGCCGCGACCTGCTGCAGCCACGAAAGCAACTTCCGCAGATAGCCGGTTTATCGACGCGTGCGCCAATCATGACCTCCGCCCACAGACCCCACCAAAGTGAGCGCGGGGCGGTCAGCGGTAATGACCTCTCCCGCACCGCGAGAGGGCGCAGCCGTCGGCATCGCAGGAGATCAAACCTGCCTCCCCGCGATGATTTCCTGCAACGTCGCCACATGCCGCGCAAACGCCCCGCGCCCCGCAGCGGTCGCGGTGACCGTGGTCTGCGGCTTCTTGCCGACAAACGCCTTGTCCACCGAAACGTAACCAGCCTTGGCCAAGGTCTCGATATGCGCGCCGAGATTGCCGTCGGTCGCACCGGTGAGCTTCTTCAGCCGGGAAAACTCCAGGCCGGCGGACACGGGCAGTGCGTTGAGCGCCGCCATGATCTTCAGCCGCAGTGGCTGATGGATGATGTCGTCGAGCTCGGCCATCAGATCCGCCGCATCCAGAGACCGCCGAGAATGAGGCCGCCGCCATTGACGAAAGCCATCCAGAGCGGAAACGCCTCGCCGATACAGAAATAGCCAATCAGCGTCAGCGCGGTGATGCCGAGACCGATCGCCACGAACGCATAGCCGAACCACAGACCCGCCAGCGTGTAGAACAGCATGAAATAGATCGGCCAGAACGCCCCAAGTTGGCGCGGACCGAAATGACCGAGAACGCTGGTGCAGACGTAGCCGAATGCGAAGAACAACGCGAACACCAGCAGCAACCTGATGTCGAAGGACGCAGCGTGGACCTGCGGCGGATTGAGCAGGCGGATCGCAACCAACCCGCCGACGCCCAGAATGTCGACGGCGATCCACGCATGAACCGCGTAGATCGGCCAAAGCCAGGTCACGACATTGCCAGCGAAGACCAGAACACCCCACCAGAGCGCCGCAAGGCTCGCCAGTTCGTAGAGTTGCGATTGCCTCAAGCGCTGGACGATATCGTCGATATCGGCCAGCGCTTCGGAGGCCTCTTTGCTGTCGATCATGACTGGCCGCTTCCGCGCGTTGCTACGTCCTCCGCAATCGCAGAGACCGCCTTCGGGTTGGTAACGATGCCCATGTGGTTGACGCCCTGGATCACCTTGACGTCCACGGACGGCTTTATCGCCTGGACGGTTTCTTCGTACTTGTCCGAGATCATCATCTCGTCCTCGGCGCCGCCGAAGATCGTCAGCGGATGCGTCACCGCCGGCAGATCGAGACGGTAGCCGCGCGTCGCGAAGTTGCGCATCAGGCGGTCGGAATAGGCCGGCACCAAAATCCGCTCCGAGTTCGGCGGCACAGCGAAGGCGAGCACCGGAAGCTGCGCGCAGCAGTCGATGCCCAGCTTGCGCAGCGCGGCAAGGCCAAGGAAGCGCGGAATGTCGGCATTGGCCCAGCCGCCGGAATGCGGCTTGTTGGTCGGCGCGTCGTAGCCGAGATAGGGCGCGACCAGCACGGTGCGCACGAACATGTCCTGGATGATCGGGGTAGCCGCGACGCGCAGGGAAAAGCCGCCGCCGGCGGAATGACCGATCAGGGTGAGCGGCAGGTCCGGCGCGCTCTGGCGGACGAGAGCGACGAAGTCGACCAGATCGTCCTCGAGCTGGCCAACATAGAAGATGTCGCCGCGCGTACCCGAAGCGCCGTGGCCGCGGATGTCGAGCGCCCAGGTCTCTAAGCCTCGCGTCGCCAGCGCCGCCGTCAGCGCGTGATTGGTGGTGCCTGAGGATCCGGAAGACCCATGAATGAAGATCGCGCCGCGTCCCGTCGCCGGTCCGCTGGCCGCGTAGTGCCGGTAGCCGAGCCAGGTGCCGTCGCGGGCCTGGAAGCGCTCGAGCGCCGGCAGGGTCGACATGTCGACGCCCTTGCGGGAGTCCGAGGCCGAGCGCAGCTCGGCGGGCCGCTCCAGCGGAGTCGCGATCAGGGTGGTCAGCAGCAGCGCGACGGCGCCGACCGCGCACAGGCCCCATTTCAGCAAGCCCATTGCACCTCGCAGCAATTGCATCGCCATGGCCCAACTCCATCAAACTGAGGATCAGCAGATAACTCTATAAAACAGAGTACTCTAGATATCAATCCCCGGATTGGCGCCGCGCGGCGAAAATCCTTAACGTCGGGTGAGAATCCCAAAATGCCGAATCGTGTGCCGATGCCGTCTGCGGAACCTCTGCCCAATACGCCCGAATTCACCGTTTCCGAGCTCTCGCAGTCCCTGAAGCGGACGGTGGAGGACACCTATGGCCATGTCCGGGTCCGCGGAGAAATCTCCGGGTTCCGCGGCGCCCATTCGTCCGGCCACTGCTATTTCGCGCTCAAGGACGAGAGCGCCAAGATCGAGGCCGTGATCTGGAAGGGCGTGCACGGGCGGATGCGCTTCAAGCCCCAGGAAGGGCTCGAGGTCATCGCCACCGGCAAGCTCACGACCTATCCGGGCTCCTCAAAATACCAGATCGTGATCGAGGCGCTGGAGCCGGCGGGCATCGGCGCGCTGATGGCGCTGATGGAGGAGCGCAAGAAGAAGCTCGCCGCCGAGGGCCTGTTCGACGAGGCGCGCAAACAGCTGCTGCCCTGGCTGCCCGAGGTGATCGGCGTCGTGACCTCACCGACCGGCGCCGTGATCCGCGACATCCTGCACCGGCTCGAGGATCGCTTTCCGCGTCATGTGCTGGTGTGGCCGGTCAAGGTGCAGGGCGAAGGCTCGGCCGAGCAGGTTGCGGCTGCGATCCGCGGCTTCAACGCGCTGCCGGAGGGCGGCAAGATTCCGCGCCCCGACGTGCTGATCGTCGCGCGCGGCGGCGGCTCGCTGGAGGACCTCTGGTCGTTCAACGAGGAGATCGTGGTGCGCGCCGCAGCCGAGAGCATGATCCCGCTGATCTCGGCGGTCGGCCACGAGACCGACATCACGCTGATCGACTTCGTCGCCGACAAGCGCGCGCCGACGCCGACGGCCGCCGCCGAGATGGCGGTGCCGGTGCGCAGCGATCTGTTCGTCGAGGTCGCCGACCTCGCCCGCCGCACCCGCGCCTATTGGCAGCGTGCCCACGAAAGCCGCCGCAACGAGCTGCGTGCCGCAGCACGCGCGCTGCCGGCGGCAGGCGATCTGCTGGCAATCCCGCGGCAGCGTCTGGATTCGGCAGGCTCCGCCCTGCCCCGCGGCCTGAAGGCCAACACGCACGCGCATTTCCGCAGGTTTACTGCCGCCGGCGCCAAGCTGACGCTGCGCGTGCTGCACGGCCAGATCGCGCAGGCCGATCACCGGCTCACCGTGTCTGGCGAGCGGCTCGGCCTGTCCGCGCGCTCGCTGTTGCGGCAGCGGCGCGACCGCTTTGCCGGACTTGACGTTCGCTTACGTGCCTCAAAACTTTCCAACGCGCAGGCGCAACGCAATGCGATTGCCCGCCAGCGCGAGCGCACGCATCGTCTTGGCGAGCGCGCGCAACGCGCGCTGGCGACGCTGTTGCAGCGGCTCGACGCCCGCGTCGAGAACAGCGGCAAGCTGCTCTCGGCCCTGTCCTATCGCGGCGTGCTCGCCCGCGGCTTTGCGCTGGTGCGCGACGAAGCCGGCCATCCCCTGCATTCGGCAGACAGCGTCGGACCGAATGCGCGGATCGAGATCGAGTTTGGCGACGGCCGCGTGGGCGCGACCGCGGATGCGGATTTGCCGGCCCCGACCACAAAGCGCGCGCCATCGCAATCGAAACCAGCCGCGCACGACGCCAAACCCGCGCCGAAGCGCGTGGGCAAACCGGTGGATCAGGGCAGTTTGTTTTAGAGGCGACGGCGGCGCAACATTCTCGCTGTCGTCCTGGCGAAAGCCAGGACCCATACCGCGAGGTCTATCGGGGACGCCTGGTATCAGTCCCGAACGGCCAGTCTTCGCCAAACCACTCCCTGGGGTAATGGGTCCTGGCTTTCGCCAGGACGACTCCGGGAGAGAGCGCGCCTCACGCATCGATCGCCGTGCGAGGCGACAGCGGTTCGCGACCTATCGGCAGGACAATCCCGCATCTATCGTGGTCCAGAAGCCGCAATGTTCCGGTGCGAGCTGCGGGGCGCCGGCGTGGGCTTCGAACAGGAAGATCACGACGGTGAAGATGACCAGTGCGGAGGAGAACAGAGCGAAGCGGTTGCGCATGTCAGATGCGTTTAGTCGACATCATGGTCGAACTATGGCGCCGACACCTGTTGAAACCGATCGGACGCATGATCCGTAGATTCCCGGTCGGCCATCAAAGTCCGTGCAGGGCGGTGGTCGACGCGGGGCTGTCCGCCTCACATTGTTCCTCGGGCGGCCCCGCTTCCGCCTTCGCTTCTACCGAGCTACGGCGGGACAAGTCCGCTCATCTTGGCCACGGCCCCACTTACCGCGCCAACCACTCCGCGACCTGCTTCTGCGAATCCGCGCGCGCCTCCGCATCGGTGCCGAGATGGCCGTGCTCGGGTGCGGCGGCATCGGTGCTGCCGGCAAGCGCGTGCAGTGGCGTGTTGGCGCGGTCGAAATCGTGATAGGCGCCGGGATAGACCACGATGCGTGTGAGCGCGCTGCGGCCAAGCGCGCCGTCCACCATCTGACGGCAGGCCGGCGGCGACGAGACGTCGTCCTTGCCGCCGATCAGCACCAGCGTCGGCACCCGCGCGCTCCAGCCGAGGCCGGCGGAAATGCGGCAGTCCGGATAGAAGGCGATGGCCGCGCGAAAATCCGGGGCCGCGTCGCGCGCCGCGTTCTGCGGGCGCACCGCCCAGAGCAGCGCGCTCGCGCCATTGGCCCAGCCGATCAGGCTGACGCGGCCGCGCGCGACCCAGGCCTGCTTCATCAGCCAGGCGCGCGCCGCGGCGATGTCGGCGACGCGCTCGCGCCGAGCCTTGACGTGCCCCTCCTTGACCCGGCATTGCGGGCCGAGCTCGCGCGAGCCGTAGCTGTCGGGCAGCAGCACCGCGTTGCCGGCCTTCAGCAGATCCTCAGCCCAGTCGCGATAGCGCGGCAATACGGGATCGGCGTGTCCACCGAGCCCGCCGCAGCCGTGCAGCGCGACCACGGTCGGAAACGGCCCCTCGCCCTCGGGCTTGTAAAGCTGCGCATGCAGGACGCCGGCCGACAGGGGAATGTCGACCTGCTGCGGCGCTGGCACTGAGGCCGCATGCGCGGCCGACATCAGGAGACTCAAGAACAGGGCGGTCAGTCGAAGGCGCATCGGACTCTGCCGTAGGAGGTGCCGGTCGCAAGCGGAACCATTGTTTGAGCATGATCTTTTCGGAAAACCGCTGCACACTTTTCCGGATCATGCTCCAGAACCAGCGATCCTTCGCCGCAGCACTATCATGCGAAAACAGCAGCAAAACATCACAAGTCGGTGGGTTTGACGGGCGGACAAGCCGCCCTATCTATGCTACATTCAGTTCATCATTTCGTGCCCTCACGGGCTTTCGACGGAGACTTCCAACCGTGCTGAACAAGTTCGGCCCCTCGGGCCATGGCGAAGCGCAGGTGCAATATCTCGACGGCGACTTCCGCGTGATCTCGCCGGGGACCTATGTGTGCTGTGCCATCAGCGAGACGCGGATCCCGCTCGACGAATTGAAATACTGGAGCGTGGACCTGCAAGAGGCCTACGCCACGCCGACCGCCGTGTTGCAGCGGCATTTCCCCGCTGCGCTGAAGCCGCAGCCGTGAGGCCGCGGGCCTATTGTTGCTCCGCGCCATCCGCGCCCACGCAGGTCTTGATGAAGGTCTTCCGGGGCTCGCCGACGATCTTCTGATCGATCGCCTGCCTCAAGCAATCGAGCCGCGCCTGCGCCATGCAGAGCTGGATCTGGTCGCGCTTGTCCTGTCCCTTCACGTTTTGAGTCGTCGCAAGGCAGGTGACGCGCTTGGTCGCGGGAACCGGTACCGTGCTGGGAGCAGCGGACGGCGTCGTTTGTGCAAGCACGGGCGCCGGCGTCGTCTGTGCAAACGCCAGCGCAGTGATCAGACACACAAGGCTGGCGGCGACGGCCGCGAAGGGCAGTTTCATCGAATTCTCCCGATCGGCCCAGGACCGATAAAAGCCTCGCGATGAATGTCGCGTGAATGGCGGGCTGCCGTAGGATGGGTCAGCCTTGCGACTGCGCGAAGCGCAGTTCGCCGGGCGTCACGCACCGCTTCTTTCTCTAATGAAGAATGAAGAGAGTAAGGCGGGTTACGTGCTTGCACTCAGTGATGAGTCATTTCGCGCTGTGGTTGGATTCTTTGTTGCGGGACAGCGCCCTTAAGTTGTTTGACGAAGTTTTGCTGAAACAGAGGTCTGCTATGCTCCGCTTAGGTAATTAGCCCTGTTCTTTTTATCGCACAGACAAAAATGGCCATTGAACTTTGAACTTGGCGCAGTCTGTGAACGGGCTCATATCGAAGAGCCATCTGGCGGGCTACGATCATCTCGAAATTTGCGGTGGAATATCTTTAAATCGAGAGTCAAACGATGGGGGTGATCATGCCCGCCATATTAGACCTGCTCTATCGTGAATATTGCCGCGCCCGCCTGGCTGAAATGCGGAAACAGCTTCTGATCGCAGCTGAACGCTCTGAGGCTCTCGAAGCGGATCATCATCCTGCGGATCAGGGTGGCGATGAGAGGGCGGACGCATACCGCAAGACCTGCCGCAACGCGCCGACTTGAAGCGGCCCAACACCGGCGATCTCTCCCGCATAGCAGTGACCAAGCAATTGGCAACAGTTTGGGAGGCAGCAATGAATACATCTGAATTGCTATACTGTCATGGTGGCCCGCGCCTCATGCCTGACCATCATCGGACCAATGGCCGTCGGGGCGTGGTGAGCATGATTGACTGAACCGCGATCGCAGGGCCCTACATCGGAGGCCCTTACCGATCATCGCCTGCCGAATCTGCGCTCGCGAGCCTTGTAGAGATGATCGCTGATCAGGCGGCGCAGAGCTGCGGAGTCGTCAAACTCGAGCTGCACGGCGAACGGCACGACACCGTCAGGCACGCCGTCGCGGCCGCGCAGGCGCGCGAGATCCTTTTCCGTCGTCACCAGTATGAGCTGCTCGCGCTGGGCGTCGGCTGCAAGCGCGGCGAGCTCGGGCTGCGAAAACATGTGGTGATCGGGGAAGGGACGCGTGCGTGCGACCTCGATGCCGCTCGCGCGCAAGCTGCGAAAGAAGCGCTCGGGATCGCCGATGCCGGCGAAGGCAAATACCTGCTTGCCGAAGAGCTGCGCGATGGACGACGCATCCGGCTTCAGGCGTGCGCGCAGCACCGGCTTGCCGCGCCTCACAATCTCCGCCGCGACATCGTTGGCGGCATGACCGTCGCCGATCAGCAGCAGCGCGTCGGTGCGCGCGAGCTGCGCTTTCAGCGGCGCGCGCAGGGGGCCGGCGGGAAACACCTTGCCGTTGCCGAGGCCGCGCGCGCCGTCGATCACGATCAGGGAGGCATCCTTCATGATGCGGGGATTCTGAAAACCGTCATCCATCAGGATCACGGTCGCGCCTTGCGACTTCGCGAGCGGCACACCTTCGAGCCGATCGTGCGCGACCGCGACCGGGACGTCGCGCACCATCATCAGGGGTTCGTCGCCGACGTCGGCCGCGCGATGACGCTCGCGGTCGACCATCACCGGACCCTTCAGGCGTCCGCCATAGCCGCGACTGAGCACGACCGGGGTCTCGCCGAGCTCGCGCAGCAGTTTCGTCAACGCGAGCACGGTCGGCGTCTTGCCGGCGCCGCCGACATGGTAATTGCCGACACAGATCACGGGGATGCCGGCATCGACGCCCTGGCGCGCCATGCGGCGCGCCGCGATCGCGCCATAGAGCGCGCCCAAGGGACGGAGGACATGCGACTTCGGGGAACGTGGCCGGTACCAGAAGGCCGGCTCACGCATTGGCGGCTCCCATCTCGATCCGCAACTGCATCAGGTACGGTTCGAGCGCGGTCATCGTGCGATTCAGCGCGCCGCCGAGCTGCTCCACCACGCGATGACCTGCCTGCTGCATCTTGTCGCGCCCGGCGGGATCGGCCAGCAACGCCCCGAGCTGCTTGACCAGGATCTCCTGCGTCTCGGCGAGGCGCGCCCCGCCGCTTTGATCGAGCGCCTCGTAGACATCGGCAAAGTTGAAGACGTTCGGACCATGGACGATGGCCGCGCCGAGCTTGATCGCCTCGATCGGATTCTGCCCGCCATGGCGAATCAGCGATCCACCCATGAACACGATTCCCGAGAGGCGGTAGAACAGGCCGAGCTCGCCCATGGTGTCGGCGACATAGACATCGGCGGCGGCCGTCGGCAGCTCCTCGCGCGAACGCAAGGCCGGCTTCAGGCCGGACGCGGTGATCAGTCCCGCGATCGACGAGCCGCGATCCGGATGCCGCGGCACGATCACGGTCAAAAGCTGCGGGAAGAAGCCGGCAAGGCTGCGATGCGCCGCGACCAGCATCTCGTCTTCGCCGGGATGGGTCGAGGCCGCGACGATGATCGGCCGCCCCCGCGTCATCGCCATCAGCCGTTCGAGCTTTGCCGGATCGGCGGGCGGCGCCGGTACATCGAGCTTGAGATTTCCCGTGGTGACGACGTCGCGGCCGCCGAGCGTCGAGAAGCGCTCGGCGTCGGTCTTCGACTGGGCGAGGCAGATGTCGAACCGCGACAGCAGCGCCGAGATGGTGCCGTGCATGCGCCGCCAGCGCGGGAACGAGCGCGGCGACATCCGCCCGTTGATCAGCACCATCGGCACGCGCCGCGCCGCGCCGGCCAGGATCAGATTCGGCCACAAATCAGATTCGATGAACAGCGCCAGCGACGGCTTCCAGTGATCGAGGAAGCGCGCGACATAGCGCGGGGAATCGTACGGCACGTATTGATGGATGACGTCGGGCGGAAAGCGTTTTGCCACCACGGTGGCCGAGGTGACGGTGCCGGAGGTCAGGAGAATGCGCAGGTTCAGGTCGCGCAGCCGCTCGATCAGCGCAGCCGCCGCCAAAACCTCGCCGACGCTCGCGCCGTGGATCCAGACCAGTGGGCCGTGCGGGCGCACGTCCCGGGAGAGGCCCCGCCGCTCGCCGACGCGCGCGGGATCCTCCTTGCCCTGCCTCAGCCGCCGCTTGATCAGCGCAGGCGCGAGCGGCACCAGGCCTGAAGCCAGGCGCTGATACATCCGCAGCGTGATCGGCAGCGAATTAGCCATCTTCAGGTCCCGGGCGGCCGAGCTGCGCGTAGGCGCGGCGGGTCGCTTCGTTCAGCGTGTCTTCGAGCTCCTGCCGGAGCGCTTCCATGGTGGCGGCGTCGGCATCCGGCGGCACGCTGATTTCCTTGATGCCGACCAATGCGCCCCGCCCGAACGGCAAATTGATGGTGGTGCGGTCCCAGTTCTTGAGCCGGATGAAGCGGCTGGTCGCCATCGCGAAAGGCATGATCGGCCGCCCCGATTCCCGTGCCAGCATGATAATGCCGAGCCCGGCCAAGCGCGAGCGCTTCGGGACGTCGGCGGTCAGCGCGACATTACAGCCGTCCTGGAGCGTGTACACCATTTCCCTGAAGGCGCCGACACCACCTTTACGGTGAAAGGCCCCGCCGTGATCGCCGGAGCCGCGGATGGTGCCGATGCCGAGCCGCTCGACGGCGATCGCATTGAACTCGCCATCGCGATGCCGGGAGATCAGGACCTTGGCCCGGTAGGAGTCCTTGTTCCTGATGAATGGGGTAAGGAAATGCTGGCCGTGCCAGAAGGCGAAGATCGCCGGGATCTGCGGCTCGACGATCTCATAGACGTCCGGCGGATCGAACGTGAACTTGT
This sequence comes from Bradyrhizobium sp. F1.4.3, assembly GCF_040548375.1. Lineage (NCBI taxonomy): Bacteria > Pseudomonadati > Pseudomonadota > Alphaproteobacteria > Hyphomicrobiales > Nitrobacteraceae > Bradyrhizobium > Bradyrhizobium sp. F1.4.3. Next base: position 134,182 of record NZ_JBEPRN010000016.1, on the reverse strand, counting down.
TGGTCCGCCAGACCAGACGCAGATATTCGGCCGCCAGAACCCCGACGGCACGCTGAAGCCAGCTGCTTCGCAGCGTATTGCGAAGCAGTTTTTTCAACGCGCCTTCGATTCTTGATTCGGGTCGAGCAGCCGGTGGAGATGGACGATGAAATAGCGCATCTGTGCGTTGTCGACCGTGCTCTGCGCCTTGGCCCGCCAGGCGGCGTGGGCGGTCGCATAATTCGGATAGAGGCCGACGATCTCGACGTCGTCCAGGTTCTTGAAGGTGTTGTGCTCGAGATCGAGCAATTCGCCACCAATCACGAGATGGAGCAGTTGTTGCGGGGCACTATCTGGCATGGGTTCTCTTCCTAACGGACTGCCCGGCAAAGCAGTGTTCGACAAGCACAACGGACGCGCTTCACGGCAAGGGACGATTTCGAAAATGCGCGACAATGCTCGCATGACGATCGCGCCCCGCTGCCACCAGCACCCCGTGCGTGACTTCCCGGCGGTTATAGAGGATGGGTTCTCCGGAGAGGTCGCTCATCCTACCATCCGCTTCCTGCACGATCAAATCGGCCGCCGCAAGGTCCCAATCGTGGCTGTTGCCGCCCGCAAAAGCCGCATCCAGCGCGCCATCGGCGACCCGGCAGAGGCGAAGCGCGAGCGAGCCGATTCGCGGATGCAGCTTGATGTCGCCGCCTGCGGTATTGAGCCGCTCGACCATCGGCTTCGGGCCAGCGATCCGGGAGAAGTCGAGCGTGGCCCCTCGCGTCGCCCGCACCGGCTTGTCGTTGAGCGTCGTGCCCCGGCCGCGAGCCGCGAAAAAGAACTCGCCGCTGGTCGGCGCGAACACTGCGGCAAGGACTGGCGAGGCATCCTCGACCAGCGCCACGCTGACGCACCATTCGTCATGACCGCCCAGATAGTTGCGGGTGCCGTCGATGGGATCGACCACCCATGTCAGCCGCCGCGACAGCCGCGTGGAATCGTCGGCGCTCTCCTCCGACAGCCAGCCATAGTCCGGCGTGGCGCCGCGCAGGCGCGCTTCCAGGAGGTCGTTAACGGCGATGTCGGCTTCCGAGACCGGCGAGGACGCGCCCTTGGTCCACTTCTTCAGCTCGGTCTTGAACATCGACTGCGCGAGGCTGCCTGCGTCCCGGACCGTGTCTTTCAGCAGCGCTGCGTCGCGCGTCAGGATGGTTTCGTTCGCGTCAGCGTCCGCCAAGCGTCAAACCCTCGATGCGCACCGTCGGCGCATTGATGCCGTAGCGGAATTCGAGATTGTTCGCGGGCTGCATCGACTTGAAGATCTCGAACAGATGGCCCGCGATCGTGACCTCGCTGACGGGATAGGTGAGCTCGCCGTTCTCGATCCAGAAGCCGGAGGCGCCGCGGCTGTAATCGCCGGTGACGCCGTTGACGCCGGAGCCGATCAAATCGGTGACGTAGAAGCCCTGCTTGATGTCGGCGATCAGCTCGGCCGGCGTCGGCGTGCCAGCTTCGAGGTGCAGATTGTACGGCCCGGGCGAGGGCGAGGACGAGACGCCACGATGGGCGTGGCCGGTGGTGGTGAGGCCCAGCTCGCGCGCGGTGGCGCAATCGAGCAGCCAGGTCGTCAGCACGCCCTCGTCGACCAGCGCAATCTTCTTCACCGCGACGCCCTCGGCGTCAAACGTCTGCGAGCGCAGGCCACGCTTGCGCAGGGGATCGTCGATGATGCGGATGTTCTTGGCAAAGAGCTGCTGGCCGAGCTTGTCCTTCAGGAAGCTGGTCTTGCGCGCGATCGAGGCGCCGTTGATGGCGCCGACGACATGGCCGACCAGGGAGCCGGCGACGCGCGGATCGAACACGACCGGCACCTTGCAGGTCTCGACCTTGCGCGGATTGAAGCGCGCCACGGTGCGCTCGCCGGCCGAGCGGCCGACGATCTCCGGCGACAGCAGGTCGGCGCCATGCGGCGCCGAGGTGAAGTCGTAGTCGCGCTCCATGCCGGTGCCTTCGCCGACGATCGCGGTCGCCGAGATGCCCTGGCTCGAGCGCAGATAAGAACCGTGGAAGCCGGTGCTGGTGACCAGCACCATGCCGCCCATGCCGGCGGAGGCCGAGGCACCGCCGGATTTGGTCACACCTTTCACGGCGAGTGCTGCGGCCTCGGCCTCGAGCGCGCGGCGCTCGAGCTCCGAGGTCGCCGGCACGTCGGGATCGAGCAGATCGAGATCGGGGAAATCGCGCGCGAGCAGCGCGGGATCGGCGAGCCCAACATATTTGTCGTCGGGCGCCACGCGCGCCATCGCCACCGCGCGCTCCGCAAGCTTGGTGACGGCATCGCCGCTCGCATCATTGGTCGAGACCACGGCCTGGCGCCGGCCGACCAGCACGCGCAGGCCGACATCGTCACCCTCGGAACGCTCGGATTCCTCGACGCGGCCGTCACGCACCTCGACGCCTTGCGAGATGCCGCGCACCGCGACCGCATCGGCCGCATCCGCGCCGGCGCGCTTCGCCGCCTCGACCAGCCGCTGCGCGAGATCGGACAGCGCGGATTGATCGAACAGGTCGCGATTGGCCTTTGACGAGTCCTTGGACAAATCCTGGGGCGAAAGCGTCGAGCTTGCGGATGGTGAAGGGTTCACAAACGAAATCCTGTTGCGTGGGAGGTTTCGGGGCGATATGGGCCCTGAACACCAGATGTGCCCAATTGGTGCGGACTTCAAGCGTTTTCAGCCGGCAAAAAGCTCAGATTCGCAGCTCTCGCGCAACGTCTCGTCAATCATGCGCGCCAAGGTCTTGTCAATCATGCGCAGCGGTGACTTTGGATTAACCAGCCTTTTTAAGCGGTTTCCGAAAGCGGCGCGCTAAGGTCCTCGCATCGACCGGGAACATAATCCTGGCGGGGAGACTAAAGCCGTGAGGCGTCAAACAGCAATAAGCGGGACCGCTCCCGCCGGGTCGAGCCGCAGCCTGCGGCTCGACCCTCTTTCCCTTCCGGTCCGCTTCGATGCGCATGATCCGCGCGCCGACGGGTATGTCCGGCAGATCGAGCTTCATCGCGAACGCGTCGTGCTGCACCGTGCCGTCCGCGGCATGCGGATGGCAATCAATGTCCGCGTCAGCGACTTCACCGGCGTCGCGCTGCGCGGCAATGACGAGGCGCAGACCCTCGTCCTGGTCCATCGCGACCCTTCGCTTTCCGTTCCGCTGCTGATCAGCGCCGATGGCGACGAGCTCACTGAAGCGTGGGCGACCTGGAGCGAGATCTTTGCACTTCCGCAACTCGACGAAGGCGCCCGCAAGCCGGCGCCGCGCCGTCGCCGCTGCAACGCGATCCGCGCCCGCCGTCCGAAATTCTTGATGCGCCGGCGTACAGGCTTCAAGCGCGAGCTGCCGGTTCATCGCGCCGAGCGCGAGATCATCGCACGGAACTGAGCGAGGTTACACCGCCCGCATCATCGCGTCGGCGAGCAATCCCGCAAACAGCAGCAGCCCGGCATCACGGTTCGAATAGAACACGCGCTTGCAGAGCTCGGGATCATCGATCCGGAGCCGCGCGATCTGCCACGCCAGATGCACGGCGAAGGCCGCAAGCCCGAGCCACGCCGGCCAGCGCGCATCGCCTGACGCGAGCGCAACACAGATCAGCATCACCGCGAGCCCATAGAACAGGATCAGCGCCTGATGCGTATGGGCGCCGAACAGGCGCGCAGTCGACTTGACGCCGATCAGCGCGTCGTCCTCGGCGTCCTGATGCGCATAGATCGTGTCATAGCCGATCACCCAGGAGATCGCGCCGGCATAGAGCACGAGCGCCGTCACATCGATCCGCCCGAAGGTGACGGCAAATCCCATCAAGGCGCCCCAGGAGAAGGCGAGGCCGAGCACGATCTGCGGCCACCAGGTGATGCGCTTCATGAAGGGATAGATCGCGACGATCAGCAGCGAGGCGATGCCGGTCGCAATCGCGAAGCGGTTGAATTGCAGCAGCACCACGAGCCCGATCAGCGCCTGCACGACCAGGAAGACCAGCGCCTGCTTCGCGCTCACCTGCCCCGACGGCAGCGGCCGCGACCGTGTGCGCTCGACCTTGGCATCGAGGTCGCGGTCGGTGATGTCGTTCCAGGTGCAGCCCGCACCGCGCATCACGAAGGCGCCGATGAAGAACAGGATGATGGTGAGCGGCAGCCGGCTGACGTCGTGTGCCATGCCGGCGGCCAGCGCCGCCGACCACCAGCACGGCATCAGCAGAAGCCAGGAGCCGATCGGACGATCGAAGCGCGACAATCGCAGATAAGGCCGCGCCCATTGCGGCGCGAGCGTATCGACCCAGTTGCCGGTGGAATCGGCAACGCGGGCGGATGTATCACTCATCGGGTCAGGACGTTGCCGTTGAGCGTGTCGAAGGTGCTGCCGCCCTTCTTGCCGGCATTGGCTTCCGGCGCCGAGCCCGAACCCAGCACCTCGCTCAGCGACGGGCCGGCTGGACCGCGCGGCTGGTTCTGCATCTGCTGCGCGACCATGCAGACTTTCTTCTGCATGGCCTCGGTGTTCTTGTGCCCGGCCTTCATCTGCTCGCCGATCTGCGGCGGAATTCCGCATTTGGCGGCGTGGGACTTGACGTAGTCGATCATCTTGGATTCAGCTTGGCTGAAGTTGCCGATCAGCTTGCAGGCCTCCTCCGGCGGAGCATGGCGGTCGCTCGCGGCCTTGATCAGCTTGCCGCGCTTTTCGGCTTCCTCGCGCAGGGGGACGAACGCCTTCATGCAATCCTCGCCGGGACCGCCCTGCGTCGGCGGTGCCGCGCTGAAGCCGCCGCCACCGACGGGAGCCGCGCCGTTGACCGGGAACGAAGCTTGCGGCGCGCCGCCGACGGAGGCGACCGGCGCCGAGCCGTTGACGGGCGGAAACGCGGGGTCGGGCGCTGACTGGCCCGGCAGCGGCGCCGGGAATCCCTGGGCAAAAGCTCCCGCGGCGCCCATGGTGACCATGGCGGCAGTGATCGGAACCATCAAACGACGGATTATCAAGGCAGTCTCTCCGGCAGGAGCCTACGGGGTTCGGCGTCTTCCCAATTGAAGCGCAACCAGGGTGCTCGCGATTTTACGATTCCCGCCGGCCCTTAACAACCCGTCGAATAGGGCAAGAGCGCGGCGCGGGGACGCACCAGTTTGGCAATATTTACCCCCGAAATGGCTGCTTTCGGTTAAGAACGGCGGCAAAACGGACTTTTGAACGATGCCATCCCACGATTTTCGCGCCCCCCGCCTGTTCGTCGACGCGGCCCTCGCCCAGGACGCCAGGGTCGAACTCGACCGCGACCAGAGCAACTATCTCGGCAACGTGCTGCGGCTCGCCGCCGGGGCCCCGGTCCTGGCGTTCAACGGCCGCGACGGCGAATGGCAGGCCGCGATCGAAGGCCGCAAGCGGCCCGACAACCTCGTCATCCTCCAGCAGGCCCGCCCCCAAGACCGGCTCCCTGATCTCACCTATGTCTTCGCCCCGCTCAAACATGCCCGGCTGGATTACATGGTGCAGAAGGCCGTGGAGATGGGCGCTGCCACGCTGCAACCGGTCCAGACCCGGTTCACCCAGGCGTCCCGCGTCAACACCGAGCGCATGCGCGCCAATGTGGTCGAGGCGGCCGAGCAATGCGGGATTTTGAGCCTCGCCGCCGTGGCCGAACCCGCGCCGCTGGAGCGCTTCCTGAACCAGCGCGCGGCCGACAGGCTGCTGGTGTTCTGCGATGAGGCGGCCGAGGTCGAAAACCCCATCCAGGGCCTGCAGAGCGCGCGCGAGGCCGGGCATGGCATCGACGTCTTGATCGGTCCCGAAGGCGGTTTCGCCGAGGAAGAGCGGGCACTGCTCTTGCGGCAGCCAAAAATCCTGCGGCTGGCGCTTGGTCCGCGGATCCTGCGGGCCGATACGGCCGCGGTGGCGGCGCTGGCGCTGGTGCAGGCGGTGCTGGGCGATTGGGGCGGCGACTAGTCCCTCCTTCCCGGAGGGTAGTCGTGAATCAACATCCGCAAAGGCCGCCGTATCACAGCCGTATCACTCAGCTCTGATTCCGGGTGCTAGTCTTCAAAGAAGCCGGGATGTTTCGCGACAAAAGACTGCAGCTCGCGCGATACGCGATCGAGATGGTTCGCCATTTCGCTTTTTGCCTGATCAGGCTCATGCGCAGCAATCGCGCGAAATATCGCTTCGTGCTCGCGGAAGGTTCCCTCGGGCCGTCCCGGCTCCGGCAGAAGCGTCCGGCGAACTCGCTCAAGATGAGTTCGGATCGGATCGAGGACCTCGCCAACCCGCCCCAGACGCAAACCCTCAGTCAGCTGGCGATGAAATCGGGTGTCGAGTTCGTGGAAACCTTGGAGATCACCGCTGGTGATGGCGGCCATTTGGTAGGCGAGGTTCTGACCAAGCGCAGCAATCGCATCGTCCGGCATGTCGGCCGCGCAGACCCCGACAACCTCTATCTCCAGTGCACGCCTCATCAACATCCATTGCCGCACATCCTCAAGGTGGATCTTGGCCACGTAAGAGCCGCGCTGCGGCTCAACCACTACAAGCCCCTCAAAAGCGAGCCGATTGATCGCGGTCGTTATGGAGAGTCGAGACACTTCGAAAATCGCACACCACTCGTTCTTGTCGATTGGGGCGTCCGGCGCGAGCGCACCCGAAACGATGGCACGCTTGAGCGCCAAATAGGCCTGGTCGACTTTCGACCCGCCCGCCCGACGTGCGGCGGCCGTTCCTCCGCTGAATCCGCCGACTGAATGCATGCTGTGGTCCTGTGGCTGATGTTCACATTTCCAGTGGCGCGGGAGCCAATTGTGGACACCAAGAAGCTTGACGAGCGGCAACTGATATAACTAGCATATCAGAAAAATAACCAACGAATACCTGCCGCTCGACGTCTCCAGAGACTTTGGGCGCGCCGGGAGGAGAGCAGCCCGATGGAGACACGCTTCGGCGCCCTCGGAGGAGAGGATGATCGGGCCGCGGACCGCCCCGCCCGTATCGTCGAGCCCGGCAGCCGGGCCTGCGCGCCGACCGGGCAAACTGTGCTCTCTGCGGAGCGCGTCTCGAAGTCTTTTGCTGGCGTAAAGGCCCTCAACAACGTCGACTTCGATCTGCGCTGCGGCGAGGTGCACGCACTGATGGGCGAGAACGGTGCCGGCAAAAGCACCTTGATGAAAATTCTCGCGGGCGTGCATACGAATTATCAGGGGACGATTCAGGTCGGTGGCCGGGCCGGCGCATTTGCCGGTGTGCGCGATGCTGAAGAGGCCGGCGTCGCGATCATCCATCAGGAGCTCAATCTCGTTCCCGAGCTGAGCATCGCCGACAATATCTTTCTTGGTCGCGAGCCGCTGATCGGCGGCGTGCTGATCAATCGCCGCCGCATGGTCAAGGCGGCGGAGCGCCTGCTGCGCCGCCTCGGCGTCTCGATCGCTCCGGAAAGTCGACTCGCCGACTTGCGCGTCGGCGAGCAGCAATTGGTGGAAATCGCCAAGGCGCTGTCGCTCGACGCACGCATCCTTATCATGGACGAGCCGACCTCTGCATTGTCGTCGTCGGAATGCGAGACGCTGTTCAAAATCGTGCGACAACTCGCGAGCGAAGGTGTCGCGATCATCTACACCTCGCATCGTATCGAGGAGGTGCTCGATCTCGCCGACCGGGTGACGGTGCTGCGCGACGGCAGGCGCGTTGTCACGGCTCCGATCGGTGACCTGTCGCGGGGCGCGATCATCTCGGCGATGGTCGGCCGCGACATGGTCACAAGCGATCGCGGTGCGGCTGCGCAAGACGGTGCGAACGTCCTCTCGGTGGATGACCTGACGCTGGACACGCTTGGTCCGCACGGCTGGCGCCGGATGTTGCACGGCGTCAGCTTTCAGCTCGGACGCGGCGAGATCCTGGGCATCGGCGGCCTGCTCGGTTCCGGCAGGACGGAGATCCTGGAGTCTATCTTTGGTGTCGCGAACGGTTGGCGGGGCGGCGCCATCGCGATCGATGGCGCGACCGTCGATATCAGCTCGCCAGCGGAGGCCTACCGCCTCGGTGTCGCGCTCGTGAGCGAGGATCGCAAAGAGCGCGGCCTGCACCTTGCGGCCTCGATCTGCGACAATATCGCCCTGCCCTCGATCGGCGCGCTGTCGCGCTTCGGCCTGCGCGCTGTCGCGCTTGAACGCGCCCTGGCGGCCGACATGGTCGGCCGGCTGTCGGTCCGCTGCACCGGCATCGATCAGACGGCAGCAGCGCTCTCCGGCGGCAATCAGCAGAAGGTCGTGATCGGCAAGTGGCTCGCCACCGAACCGCGGATTCTTCTGCTCGACGAGCCGACCCGCGGCATCGATATCGGCGCCAAGCAGGACATCTACCGGCTGATCTTCGATCTCGCCGCTCAAGGCCTCGGCATCGTCGTGGTCACCTCCGAGATGCCGGAGCTTCTTCTGTTGTCCGACCGCATCCTGGTGATGTCTGAGGGACGGCAGACCGGAGTCCTGCGGCGCGAGAGCGCGACGCAGGAGACGGTGATGCGTCTTGCAGCGCCAGGCATGGCAGCGTGGTCGCAGGAAACATCGTCATGAAGGCGTTTCTTCGGCTCTTGTCCCGGACCAAGCTTTACTGGGGGTTGCTGCTCATCTGCCTGGTCGGTGCCCTCACCTCGCCGCATACGTCATCCGGTAACAATATCTTCCTGTCCTACGGTAATCTGACCGATGTCCTGCGGCAGGTCTCGATTACGGGCCTGGTCGCCACCGGCATGACGATGGTCATTCTGCTCGGCGGCATCGATTTGTCGGTCGGCTCGGTCATGGGCTTCGCGACGGTGATCTGCGCGATGCTGCTCACCAAGCCCGGCTGGACCGCGGCCGCTGTGATGGGCGTTCCGGCGGCGACGCTCGTGAGTGGCGCAGCCATTGCGCTCGTTGTGCGCTTCATTGTCCGCGGCCTGGCGCGGGGCCGTGACGTCGGCGCGGGGCGACGCCGCGAATTCGCAGTGTCGCCCTGGCGCAGCCTGTGGATTCCCGCGCTGCTCGGCCTTCTCGGCGCCGCCGCCGTTGCGTGGTGGACGGCAAGCCAGGCGACGGCCAAGTTCGGCGTTCTCGGCGTTCTCCTCGTGGCGCCGTGCCTCGCGCTGCTGCTTGGCGCCATCAACGGGCTCTTGGTCGTCGCCGGGCGCTTGCAACCCTTCATAGCGACGCTGGCCATGATGGTCAGCGCACTCGGCATCGCCCGTCTCACCGCGGGCCAGGACAATGCCGTCGTACCGGTCTACACCGGTACCAATGCCACCGAAGCATTTGAGTTGCTCCGCTCGATGCTGTGGGGCGTGCTGCCGATGCCAAGTGTTTTCTTCCTCGCGGCGATCATCCTGTTCGGCGCGATCCTGCGCTTCACGACCTTCGGCCGCTACGCCTACGCTATCGGCGGCAACATCGAGGCCGCCAAGCTTTCGGGCATTAACGTCGCCCAGGTCCAGCTCACGGCCTATCTGCTGTCCGGATTCTTGGCAGGAATTGCAGGGGTCCTGTTCGTCGCGCAGTACCGCCAAGGCAAGCCCGATGCCGGCGCCGGGCTCGAGCTCGACGCCATCGCCGCGGTCGTGATCGGCGGCACCAGCCTGATGGGCGGCCGAGGCGGTCTCGCCGGCACCTTCGTCGGCGTCCTGATCTTCGGTTTGCTGTCGGACATCCTCCAGCTTCAGAACATCGACTCCAACGTCCAACTGCTGATGAAGGGGTTGATCATCGTCTGCACCGTGTTGGTGCAGGAGCAGAATCTCGGCCAGCTCATCGCGCGGTGGCGGTTCAGCCGATCGCCGGAAGCCAGCGCCGATCCGAAAACAGCCGAGTCCTATCGGCTGCCAAGCGCCGCCAAAGCGCAATTTGCAAGGGAGGATCTCGATGAAGCGTCGTGAATTCCTAAAACTGTCGACCACCATGGCCGGCGCCGCAATGACGATCTACGTGCCGGCCGGCTGGAGTCCCGCCAAGGCCGCCGCGAAGTGGAAGGTCGGCTTCAGCCAATGCACCACGCTCGAGCCGTGGCGCGTGCAGTTCAACAAGGACATCCAGGCCGAGGCCAAGAAGCAGCCCGATGTCGAGCTCGTCATCACCGACGGCCAGGACAAGACCGAGAAGCAGGTCGCCGATTGCGAAAACCTCGTTGTCCAGCAGGTCAACGTCCTGTTGATCTCACCCAAGGAATCGGCGGGCCTGACCGGCGTCGTCGAGAAGGCGATCGACGCCAAGATTCCAGTCATCGTGCTGGACCGCAACGTCGACACCAAGCGGATCACACAGTTCATCGGCGGCGACAATGTCGCGATCGGCAAGGCCGCCGGCGAATATGCTGTGAAGCTGCTCGGCGGTCCCGGCAAGGCGGCCGGCAACGTCGTCGAAATCTGGGGCGGCATGGGCACGCAGCCCGCACACGACCGGCACGACGGCTTCCATGCTTTCACCGACAAGGAACCGGGCATCAAGAACCTGCTCAACAATCAGTCGGGCGACTGGAAGCAGGACAAGGCCTACAACATCATGACGACCGCGCTGCGCAATAACGAGAAGATCGACCTGGTCTATGGCCATAACGATCCGATGGCCTATGGCGCCTATCTCGCGGCCAAGGACGCCGGCCGCGACAAGGATATCAAGTTCATTCTTGGCATCGATGGCCTGCCGGATGAAGGCGTGACCTGGGTCAACAAGGGGCAGCTCACGGCGACATTCCTTTATGCAACCCCCGGGGCTGAAGGGCTACGGCAAGCTGTCAAACTCTTGAAGGGCGAGAAGCTGGAGCCGGTCATCACCTTGCCCACGATGCTGATTACGCGGGACAATGCATCGGAGATCCTGAAGAAGAACGGGCTGCTTTGACCTCTGGATCTTCAGGCCGACGCGGGAGCTGACAGAATCTGGTTCGACCTGGTCGAACCAGATTCTGCATTCGTTTGGGTTGTCCCTCTGCTTGTGGGAAGGCGTTGGACCGGCTGCCAATGCTAATCGAGGTTTGACATGAGCGATTCGATCTTCCGCAGAAGCGACGGTGTGTGGCTGAATGAACCGGAACGATGGACCGCGCGCGGCGACAGTCTTGAGATGGTCACTGATCAAGCCACCGATTTCTGGCGCGAAACCCATTACGGTTTCAGCCGGGACAGCGGGCATTTCCTGGGCTTCCGCACCGCCGAGGCATTCACCGCCGAATTGCGCGTCCAAGGCGACTTTCGGGCGCTCTACGACCAGGCGGGCATCATGGTCCGTATCGACGAGCAACGTTGGGTCAAGGCCGGAATCGAGTTCTCCGACGGCCGCGCCATGCTTGGCAGCGTTCTGACCGACGGGCGATCGGATTGGGCGACAGCCCCCTATGAACACGACGCCGGCGACTTCTGGATGCGCGCAACCGTGACGAATGGTGTCCTTCGCTTGCAGGTTTCGGCCGATGGCAAGCTCTGGCCGCTTGTGCGATTGGCGCCATTCGCCAAGGCAAACTCGTACCTTGTGGGGCCGATGGCCTGCACGCCCGAGCGGGCCGGATTGAAGGTCGTTTTCCCGGCGTTCCGGCTAACACCGCCGCTCGGCAAGGATCTGCATGATCTCGGCTGAGGGGTGGCCATCAGCGGCCGCCGGCTTGGGCCATTCCCGATCTCTCCAGAGCCGATCGGCGCAGCCACGCCGCAATCCATCGTTCAGATCGAGGCCAAGGCACGGCAGCCGACCGTTAAGCGATTGATCCTTTGGAGGTCGAAACCGATTTCCGGCCATGCTAAGGGCTGCGCCATCTCCCTTCCCTGCCCGGTTCCACCCGGGACCATGGACCCCGTCATGACCGCGACTGTCACTTCAAATGCTGCCGGCTCCCCCGCCTGGGCGGATACGCTGCTGTTGTCGTTCGCGCAGGCGGGCTATGTCAGGGCCGAGCCCGCCATCCTGCAACCGGCCGAGCCGTTCCTGGACCTTTCCGGCGAGGACATCCGCAAGAGCCTGTATCTGACGACGGACCTGTCCGGCGAGGAGCTCTGCCTGCGCCCGGACCTGACGATCCCCGTGGCGCGCGATTACCTCGCGTCCGGCCGCGCCGGCCAGCCGGCCGGATTCAGCTATCTCGGCCCGGTGTTCCGCTACCGCAGCGGACAGGCCAGTGAATTCCTTCAAGCCGGCATCGAGTCGTTCGGCCGCCAGGACAGCGCCGCCGCGGATGCCGAGATGCTGGCGCTGGCTCTGGAAGCGACCGCCGCCTTCGGCGTCCGCGACGTCGAGATCCGAACCGGTGACGTGGCGCTGTTCAACGCCCTGCTCGATGCGCTCGACCTCTATCCGGTCTGGCGCCGCCGCCTGGTCAAGGATTTCAACCGCAAGATCAGCCTGGAGCAGGATCTGGAGCGGCTGGCGCGCACGACCGCCACCACCCGCAGCGAATATGAGGGCGTGCTGGCCGCGCTCGCGGGCTCCGACCGCAAGGCGGCGCTCGCCTTCGTCACCGATTTGATGTCGATCGCCGGCACCACCAATGTCGGCGGCCGCACCACGGCCGAGATCGCCGACCGCTTCCTCGAGCAATCGACACTCAAGGGCGGCGCACTGCCGCGCGAGGCGATCGCCGTGCTGAAGCGCTTCCTGTCGATATCGGGCAATCCGGACGATGCCATCGCGGCGCTGCGCGCGCTCACCAATGATGCAAAGCTCGACCTTGCCGCTGCGATCGACCAGTTCGAAAGCCGGGTCGGCTTCATGGCGGCACGTGGCATCGACGTGAAGGCGACGCGCTTCTCGACCGCGTTCGGGCGCGGCCTCGACTACTACACCGGCTTCGAGTTCGAGCTGCATCACCGGGGCAACGGCGCTGAGCCGCTGGTCGCTGGCGGCCGCTATGACGGGCTGATGACCCAGCTCGGATCGCCGGATCCGATTGCTGCCGTCGGCTTCTCGGTCTGGGTGGACGCGCTGACCAGGATCGGCCGCAAGGTGGGAGCTTAAGCCATGAGCGCGCAATTCGTCCTGGCCGTTCCCTCCAAGGGGCGCCTTCAGGAAAACGCCGAGGCCTTTTTCGCCCGTGCAGGGCTCAAGCTGTCGAAGGCCGGCGGCGCACGCGACTATCGCGGCACGATTGCGGGCCTCGACAATGTCGAGGTCGCCTATCTCTCGGCGAGCGAGATCGCCGCGCAACTGGCCCGCGGCTTCGCGCATCTCGGTGTCACCGGGGAAGACCTGGTGCGCGAGAACATTGCGGACGCCGACAAGCGCGTATCGCTGATCGAGGGATTGGGCTTCGGCTACGCCGACGTCGTCGTCGCCGTGCCGCAGGCCTGGATCGACGTCCGCACCATGGCCGATCTCGACGACGTCACCACCGGCTTCCGCGAGCAGCATCACATGCGGATGCGGGTCGCTACCAAGTTCATCAACCTCACCCGCGCCTTCTTCCAGAGCCACGGCATCGTCGACTACCGCATCGTCGAAAGCACCGGTGCGACCGAGGGCGCGCCGGCGGCCGGCGCCGCCGAGCTGATCGTCGACATCACCACAACCGGCGCGACGCTTGCCGCCAATGGACTCCGGGTGCTCGACGACGGCGTGATGCTGCGCAGCCAGGCCAATCTGGTCGCCTCGAAGGAGGCCGACTGGACACCGCACGCCCGCGAGACCGCACGCGTCATCCTCGATCACATCGCGGCACGGGCGCGGGCCAACAAATATCGCGAGGTCCGGACCCGATTCCGGCAATGCGACGCCGCCATGCTGGAAGAAGCCCACAGGAACTTTGGGGTCGAAACCCCGTTCGGCGGGCCGACCTCGTCGGGCATGCTCACGCTGCACTGCCCACCGGGACAACTCTATGCCCTCGCGAGCTTCCTGCGCGAGCATGGCGCCGAGACCGTCTCGGTGGTTTCGCTCGACTATGTGTTCGACCGGGAGAACCCGCTGTTCGCCAAGCTCGAGGCGTTCCTGCGGCAGTGAGCCCTAGATCCGTTCAGCATGGCGACAGCAAGCGGCAGCTACCATATGAAGTTGAGATAACTTGCAAGAAGACGATAACTTGCACGAAGACTTGGACACCTCTGGAACCTTGATCAATGACGCTGGGCTCTGACGTTTCCGGCCTGACGACCACCGCGGCAGGCGCCGCGGCGAAGGGACTGTCGATTGTCGTCCCCGTCTACAACGAGGCGGCGGGCTTGGCGTCCCTGCATCAGCGCGTCTGCGACCTCGCCAAGACCCTGCGGCAACGCTATCGCCTCGCCTGCGAAGTCGTCTATGTCGACGACGGCAGTGCGGATGCGACGTTGTCGATCGCACGCAGCCTGCCGGCCGATACGATCGACGTCCAGGTGGTCTCTCTGTCGCGCAATTTCGGCAAGGAGGCCGCGCTGATGGCCGGGCTCGACCATGCCCGGCTCGGCGCCGTGATGTTCATGGACGGCGACGGCCAGCATCCACCGGCGCTGATCGAACAGCTGGTGCGGCACTGGATCGAAGACGGCTATGACGTCGTCTATACCGCCAAGGCGCATCGCGACAACGAGCCCTTCCTGCGGCGGCTTGCCGTGCACGGCTTCTACGCGCTGATCAATTGGGGCGCCCGCCAGAAGATCCCGGAGGATGCCGGCGATTTCCGCCTGCTGTCGCCGCGCGCGGTTGCGGCGCTCAGGCAGCTGCCGGAGCGCAATCGCTTCTTTAAGGGTCTGGCAAGCTGGATCGGCTTCCGCCAGATCCGCGTCGACTACGAGCCCGCGCCGCGCACCCATGGCGTGACAACCTTCAGCGCCGCGCGTCTGCTTGGTCTTTCGATCGAAGGGGTGACCTCGTTCTCGGTGGCGCCGCTGCGCTTTGCCAGCCTGCTCGGCGTGATCCTGGCCGGCGGCGCCTTCCTGTTCGGCCTCTCGATCCTGTGGGAGGTCTGGACCACCGGCAAGCAGGTGCCCGGCTATCCCTCGCTCGTGATCGGCCTGATGACGATCGGCGGCGTGCAGCTCATCATGATCGGCATTGTCGGCGAATATATCGGCAAGATCCTGTCCGAGCTGAAAGCGCGCCCGATCTACTTCGTCGCCGAGCACAGTGAAAAGCAATTCGAGGCCGACAAGGCCGACGACGCCTCGAAGAGGACGGCGGCCGAATGAGCGCGGCGGCGGCGCCGCGGCGGATCTGGCTCTGCGCCGACGATTACGGCATCAGCCCGGGCGTCAACCGCGCCATCCGCGACCTGATCGAGCGCGGCCGCCTCAACGCCACGTCGGTGATGATGGTTGGCCCCGCGGTCGAGCGCGGCGAGATCGATGCACTTCAGGCCGCAGCAAAGGCGAGCCCGCGCTGCGCGATCGGATTGCACGTGACGCTGTCGGCACCGTTCCGGCCGCTGACCATGCATTTCCGTCCGCTCGACGGCGACATGTTCCTGCCATTTCCGAAACTGCTGCGCGCCGGCCTGGCGCGGCGGCTCGACCGCGAGTTCTTTCGCAATGAGGTGAAGGCGCAGTTGGCGGCCTTCGCGGAAGCCTTCGGCCGCACGCCCGACTTTGTCGACGGCCACCAGCATGTGCAGCTGTTTCCGCAGGTGCGCGACGGCTTTGTCGATGCGGTCAGCGAAGCCGCGCCAAAGGCCTGGGTGCGCCAGGGCGGCCGCGACCTGCCGCTGGCGCAGCGGCTGGCCTCGCCAAAAGCAATGGTGCTCGATATTCTCAGCGCGCAATTCCGCCGCCGCGCCGGCGACGCCGGCCTCAGCTTCAATCCCGGCTTTGCCGGCGCCTATGACTTCACGCGGGCGGCCGATTTCGGCGCGTTGATGCGGCAATTCCTGGAAGGCCTGCCCGACGGCGGCCTCGTGATGTGCCACCCCGGCTTCGTCGACGACATCCTCACCGGCCTCGACCCGATGACCGACGTCCGCGAGCGCGAGCATGCTTACCTTGCCGGCGATGCGTTCCCGCAGCTGCTCACGGCCAGCAACGTGACATTGGGATGAAACCGGCGACATCTGACCTGCGAGGCAGCTTGTCGCATACCGAAATTTAATCCGGCCGGCACTGTTGAGGCCACAATGGAACCCTACATCTGGCTCGCGCTTGTTTCGCGCAAGGGAGACAGATCATGACGCCGCAGGAACGCCAACTCGTTGACGAGCTTTTCGACCGGCTTTCAAAACTCGAGAATGCACCGCGCGATCCCGATGCGATTACCGCGATCTCGGACGGACTGCGCAAGGCGCCCGGCGCGATCTATGCGCTGGTGCAGACCGTGCTGTTGCAGGACGAGGCGCTGAAGCGCGCCCATGCCCGAATCCAGGAGCTGGAGGCCGGGCATGCGCCGGAGCAGGCCCAGTCCGGCGGCTTCCTGGATACCATGCGCGACACGCTGTTTGGTTCGAGCCCGTCACGCGGCTCGGTTCCGAACGTGCCGCCGCGTGACGCAAGGCCGGTGTGGAACAGCGGCCAGGCAATGCACCAGGCCCAGCCAGGTTACGGCCAGCCGCCCTACGGACAGGCTTACGGCCAAGGACCTGGGCAAGGCTACGGCCCTCCGCCGGTCGGCGGTGGCGGCGGCTCCTTCCTCGGTACGGCAGCGGCGGCTGCGGCCGGCGTGGTCGGCGGCTCGCTGCTGCTCTCCAGCATCCGCGGCATGATGGGCGGACCGCATCAGCAGGCCTTCGGTGACAGCAGCGCATTCGGTGATCGCGGCGGCAGCCCCTGGGGCGGCAGCGACCAGTCCGGCGGCTCGCTCGCCCGCGACGCCGGCCTCAACGACATCGGCTCCAACCGCGACCGCGACGACTCGCGCCAGGGCTTGTTCGATCAGGCCTCGAACAACGACCGGACCGACAACGATCAGAACTATGACGACGATCACGACAACGGCAGCGTGGACGTGGCCGACGACAGTGATTTCGGCGGTGGCGGCGACGACGGCGGCAGCGATTACGCCTGATCGCGGCGAGCCTCTCGCAAGCTCAAAGGAAACGGCCGCCGAAAGGCGGCCGTCGCCGTTTTGGCGATGCCGTCCAGGTCCGCCCGTGCGTGCGCACGGTCACACAGAACCGGTCTGCCAAGCGGGCCGATCTTGGAGACACCGGGCGTCATTGCTATGATGGCCCTTTCAGGAGCCATATTGCACCTGCGGAGATCGTCCGTGCGATCCGCCTTTCTGCTTCTGCTCGCGCTGATCTTTTCGATGTCGGCCGATGCCGCCTGGGCCGGCAAGCGCGTCGCGCTCATCATCGGCGTCTCCGAGTATCGGCAGGTGCCGCGGCTCGCCAATCCCGTGCGCGACGCCGACGCGATGACGGCCCTGTTCAAGAACGCCGGCTTCGACACCGTCGACAGCCGTCGCGATCTCGGCATCACCGAGCTGCGCCGCGCGATCCGGGAATTCTCCGCGACCTCGCAGGATGCCGACGTCGCGGTGGTCTATTATGCCGGCCACGGCATGGAAGTCGACGGCGTCAACTATCTGGTGCCGGCCGATGCCAGGCTCGCAAGCGATTTCGACATCGAGGACGAAGCCATCTCGCTCGATCGCGTGATGCGCGCGCTCGATGGCGCCAAGCGGCTCAAGCTCGTCATCCTCGATGCCTGCCGCGACAATCCTTTCGCCATCACCATGAAGCGCACCGTCGCCAGCCGCGCGATCGGACGCGGCCTTGCCAAGGTCGAGCCCTCGATGTCCGATACGCTGATCGCATTCGCCGCCAAGGCCGGCGCGGTGGCGAGCGACGGCGATGGGCAGAACAGCCCGTTCGCCACGGCGCTGGTCCGCAACATCGCCGAGCCCGGGCTGGACCTGCGCATCGCCTTCGGCCGCGTCCGCGACGAGGTGCTCAAGGCCACCGGCAACCGCCAGGAGCCGTTCGTCTACGGATCGCTCGGCGGCGATACGGTGGCGCTGGTACCGCGCGTCGCCGATCCCGAGGCCGAAGCGCGCGTGGACTATGAGCTGGCGGCGCAGGTCGGGACCAAGGAAGCCTGGGATTCCTTCATGGCCAAGCACCAGGCTGGCTTCTTCGCCAACCTCGCCCGCGGACAGACCAGCAAGCTCGAAGCGGCCCAGCAGAGCCGCGCCAAAGCGGACGACGCCAAGCGGCAGGCCGAGGAGCTGGCGGCGCAGAAAGCCGCCGACTTCCGCAGGCAATTGGAGGAGCAGAGCGCGCGCCAGACCGCGGAAGCCAAGCAGAAGCTCTCCGAACAGGCCAAGCACGATCTCGACGAGGCGCGAGCACAGATCGCGGAGCAGGCCAAGAAGGAGCTGGACGAGGCCAGGCGTCAGGTCGAACAGGCGCGGCAGCAGGCCGATGCGGCCCGGATCCAGGTCGACACGGCCAGGCGCCAGGCGGCGGCCGATGCCCAGGTTCAGGTCGAACAGGCCAAGCGCGATGCCAAAGCCCGGGCCAAGGACAAGGCGGAGAAGCTGGCGGCACTCACGCCCAACCAGCCGGCCGCTCTGGAGCCGGCTCCCGCCGCAGCGCCGATGATGGACCCGGCCGATATCGCGCGCCTGCTCCAGGCTCATTTGAAGCGCGTGGGCTGCAATCCCGGCAATGTCGACGGCAAATGGGATGACGGCTCCCGCAACGCGCTGGAGCTGTTCAACAAGAACGCCGACACCCATTTCGACGTGAAACTGGCGAGCCTCGACGCACTGGATTCCGTGCGCAGCAAGACCGATCGGATCTGTCCGCTGGTCTGCCCCAGGGGGCAGCGCACTGAGGGCGATCGCTGCGTCCAGATCGGTTGCGCGAGCGGCTATGTCCTCAATGCGAGCGGTGCCTGCGGGAAACGGCCGGAGCCCGCACCGAAGCCGAAGACCGTGACGCGGCAGGAGCCGGCCGCGCCACGCAGCGCGCCGGCGCCGCGCGCCGGCGGCGGCAAGTGTTTCTCGTTCAGCGGCAAGACCTATTGCGAGTGACGAGCCGGATCACATCACCACGACCTTGGTGCCGACATTGACGCGGCCATAGAGGTCGATGACGTCCTCGTTGCGCATGCGGATGCAGCCCGAAGAGACGTTGGTGCCGATGGTCCAGGGCTCGTTGGAGCCGTGGATGCGATAGAGCGTCGAGCCCAGGTACATCGCGCGCGCGCCGAGCGGGTTTTCCGGGCCGCCTTCCATGTGCCGTGGCAAATCGGGACGGCGCGCGATCATTTCCGCGGGCGGCGTCCAATCCGGCCATTCGCGCTTGGCCGTGATCGACTTGACACCGGACCAGGTGAAGCCGTCGCGTCCGACGCCGATGCCATAACGCATCGCCCGGCCGTTACCCTCGACGAGATAGAGAAACTTGTTCGAGGAATCGACCACGATCGTGCCGGCACTTTCCTTGCCGCTATAATCAACAAGTTGTTTCTCGAATTTCGGATCGAACGGACGCTGCCGCGGGTCGACCGCCTCCTGCTGGAGACCTGCGCCCTGCATCTGCGGCTCGCCCATCGGCGGCAGGCGGCGGGGATCGTTATAGGCCGGCTGCTGCTGATACATCGGCTGCTGCCGCGCATAGGCCGGGCCACGGCCGGGCCCATCGCCGAACAGGAACTCGATGAAACCGCCGCCCATGTTCGCATTCGAGGCGACCCGCACCGGTGCCGGTGGCACCTGCGGCTGGTAGAGCACCGCGGGCGGATCGTTCGGCACGGTATTGTCGAAGGCGCTCGCGCTGTTAGCGCCGGCAATGAAGGTGCAAGCGCTGCCAAGCAGCGCGACAGACATTTTCTTGAACATCGACGTACTCTGTACTGTTTCGTCTAGTTACATTCGCCGTCGAACGCGTCTGGCTGATCCGCGCCCTCGACGTGGTCAATAAAGAGCAAAAGCCGTTTCGTTTGGTAAACGGAAACGGCGTTTGGATTCACCACGTCGTCAAGCGAGGGGCAATTTGGCGATCAGCGTTTATTTTCGGTGAACAACGCAAACGCATGGTTAACCGCCGGTTTTCACCGCCGTCCCGCGCTGCCGCACAACAGTTCCTGCTGTGAACTTCGTGTTAAATCGCTTCTGCCTAAAAAGACGCGTGAGTGAGGTGGGGGGAGTTCCTGATGGCTATTCACCGCAAACGTTTTCGTGTCGAAGAGGCTATTGTCGGCGAGACGCCCAGCCCCGAAATGATTGAAGAGGCTGCGCCGATGCATAGCGAGATCATGGCGGAGCTGCGCGCGATCCGCGCACAGATGGCGAAGGGCATTGCGCCGGCGCCCTTGTCCGGCAGCGCAGCCATGGCGGCGATCGACGCTTCCACCGCCCAGGAGCTTTCCGACGCACGCACCATGCTCGAGACGTATCGGGCGCAGATCGAGCAGTGCGAGAAGCTGAAGGTCGAGCTCGACCTCATCCATGACGCCATCGACCGCACCAAGCGCGAGATCGCGACGCTGCACGGCAAGAGCTTTGACGGCGGCGAAATGGCCAAGGTCAATGGCGAGCTCGGCGCTGTGGTTGGCGGTACCGAGCAGGCGACCCAGCAGATTCTCGAAGCCGCCGAATCGATCGACCAGGCGGCCAGCGCGATGTCCAAGGTGCAGTCGGCCGACCAGCAGAAACGGCTCGCCGACGACATCCAGGAACGCGTCATCTCGATCTTCGAGGCCTGCAACTTCCAGGACCTGACCGGCCAGCGCATCAGCAAGGTCATGGGCACGATGAAATTCATCGAGCAGCACATCAACGCGATGATGGAGATCTGGGGCGGCGTCGACGCGATCAAGGCCCACGTGCCGGCGCAGGTCGACACCCGCGGCGAGGACGAAAAACTCCTCAACGGTCCGAAGCTCGCCGGCGACGTCGGCCACGCCTCGCAGGACGACATCGACGCCCTGTTCGACTGAGCGAACGGGCAGACGGAAAAGCAAACCGCCGGCGCAAGCCGGCGTTTTTGTTTTTGGGGGCCATCCCCTCCTTGTCATCGTCCGCGAAAGCGGACGATCCAGTATTCCAGAGACGGCAGTAATTGAGCCGAGAAGCCGCGGCGTGCTGGATACCCCGCTTTCGCGGGGCATGACGGAAGAGAGAAAATCACGCCCGCGGCGCGCAGCGGACGTAGACCATGTTGCCGTAACGGGTGGCGGCGTCCTTATCGACGAAGCGGGTGATCATGACGCGGCCGTCGAAGGAGACGACCTCGCGGTCCTGCTCGCCGGGCGTCGGACCAGCCGGGCCGATATAGTTCTTGCCGCCTGGCGCGCCCTTCAGCCGCAGCTCCTGCGGCGTCGCCTGGTCGGCGAGATGCATGACCACGCCGCCGGCGGTGCCGGCGCCGATCACGTAGGGATTCTTGCACTGAGCCCGTGCGGCGGCTTCGGTGCGGGCGCGGTCGGCCGGGTTCTGGAACGAGGCGAGACCCCAGCGGCCGACGATCTCGTCGGCGCGGATGCTCGCCGGCATTTCCGGCCCGGCACCGGGCTGGGCCTCGGGCGGCGGCGAGGATGACGAGAAAGACGGCAGGCTCATGCCACCGCCGCAGGCACCCAACAGCAGCGCCAGGCAAGAGACGGCCGCCAGATTGGCGACCGTGCGCGTGTGAGCTGAACTGATCATGGCATTCCCCCGAACAAGACCATGGCCGCATCCCTGCCGCAGCCAAGCGCAAAACCGCTGCCGGAGCAATGACGTCCTAATATACGCCGGTACCCCGAACGAGTTTCCAATGCCACCATCCTATATCCGCCTCACCAATCGCTTAACCACCTTTGCTTGACAGGATCGCGGCCAAGCCATATTCCCGGCGCACTATTAGCACTCGGAAAGACCGATTGCTAAGCGCGCCGTTCGATCCTCAGGACGAGGATGGACGGGAGCGCCGCCCTCACCTACTTCCGCTGCTTTCGGAAAACCGAGCCTCCAAAGGGAAACGTCATGGCTAAGTCCAAATTTCGTCCGCTGCATGACCGTGTCGTGGTCAAACGTATCGATGCCGAGGCAAAGACCAAGGGCGGCATCATCATTCCCGACACCGCCAAGGAAAAGCCGTCCCAGGGCGAAGTCGTCGCCGTCGGCCCCGGCGGCCGCGACGAGGCAGGCAAGCTGATCCCGATCGACCTCAAGGTCGGCGACCGCGTGCTGTTCGGCAAATGGTCGGGCACCGAAGTCAAGATCGACAACGACGAGCTCCTGATCATGAAGGAGTCGGACATCATGGGCGTGATGGCCTAAGGCCAGACGCCTGAACGGCCGCTGAATGCCATGCCCGGATCATCAGATCCGGGCATCCATCATTCCGCCGGGTTCGACCCACGGATCCCGGACTTGATGCGACGATCAAACCAAACAAGACACATCACGAAACACGAGGGATTGCTGAACATGGCTGCCAAGGACGTCAAGTTTTCCGGAGACGCGCGCGAACGCATGCTGCGCGGCGTCGACATTCTCGCCAACGCGGTCAAGGTGACGCTCGGCCCGAAGGGCCGTAACGTCCTCATCGAGAAGTCGTTCGGCGCGCCCCGCATCACCAAGGACGGCGTCACCGTCGCCAAGGAGATCGAGCTCGAGGACAAGTTCGAGAACATGGGCGCCCAGATGGTGCGTGAGGTCGCCTCCAAGACCAACGACCTCGCCGGCGACGGCACCACCACCGCGACCGTGCTGGCCCAGGCCATCGTGCGCGAAGGCGCCAAGGCGGTTGCGGCCGGCATGAATCCGATGGACCTCAAGCGCGGCATCGACATCGCCGTTGCAGCAGTCGTCAAGGACATCGAGAAGCGCGCCAAGCCGGTCGCGTCCTCCTCCGAGGTCGCCCAGGTCGGCACCATCTCGGCCAACGGCGACACCGCCATCGGCAAGATGATCGCGCAGGCGATGCAGAAGGTTGGCAACGAGGGCGTCATCACCGTCGAGGAGAACAAGTCGCTCGACACCGAGGTCGACATCGTCGAGGGCATGAAGTTCGACCGCGGCTATCTGTCGCCCTACTTCGTCACCAACGCCGAGAAGATGACCGCCGAGCTCGAGGACGCCTACGTCCTCCTGCACGAGAAGAAGCTCTCCGGCCTTCAGGCCATGCTGCCGGTGCTGGAAGCCGTGGTGCAGTCGGGCAAGCCGCTCGTCATCATCGCCGAGGACGTCGAGGGCGAGGCGCTGGCCACCCTGGTCGTCAACCGTCTCCGTGGCGGCCTCAAGGTCGCCGCCGTCAAGGCGCCGGGCTTCGGTGATCGCCGCAAGGCCATGCTGGAGGACCTCGCGATCCTCACCGGCGGCCAGCTGATCTCGGAAGAGCTCGGCATCAAGCTCGAGAACGTCACGGTGAAGATGCTGGGACGCGCGGGCAAGGTGGTGATCGACAAGGAGAACACCACGATCGTCAAGGGCGCCGGCAAGAAGCCCGACATCGAGGCCCGCGTCGGCCAGATCAAGGCGCAGATCGAGGAGACCACCTCGGACTACGACCGCGAGAAGCTCCAGGAGCGCCTCGCCAAGCTCGCCGGCGGCGTCGCGGTGATCCGCGTCGGCGGCGCGACCGAGATCGAGGTCAAGGAGAAGAAGGACCGCGTCGAGGACGCGCTCAACGCCACCCGCGCCGCGGTGCAGGAAGGCATCGTCCCCGGCGGCGGCGTTGCGCTGCTCCGCGCCAAGAGGGCGGTCGGCCGTCTCACCAACGCCAATGCCGACGTCCAGGCCGGCATCAACATCGTGCTGAAGGCGCTGGAAGCCCCGGTGCGCCAGATCTCCGAGAACGCGGGCCTCGAAGGCTCCATCGTCGTCGGCAAGATCCTGGAGAACAAGTCCGAGACCTTCGGCTTCGACGCCCAGAACGAGAACTATGTCGACATGGTCGAGAAGGGCATCATCGATCCGGCCAAGGTGGTCCGTACCGCGCTCCAGGACGCCTCCTCGATCGCCGGCCTGCTGGTGACCACCGAGGCCATGGTCGCCGAAACACCGAAGAAGGAAGCCCCGCCTGCAATGCCGGCCGGCGGCGGCATGGGCGGCTTCTAAGCCGTCCGTTCCATTGCAATGTTGCGAAGGCCGCCTCCGGGCGGCCTTCTTTTTTGCCGACCATGGTTTGTGCTTTCCAATTCAACCGGTGGTCAAAACCAACTACGGTGGCGGCCGATTCTGTTTTCTCGAGGATTTCGTCGATGCGCGCGCTTCTGGTTTGCCCGACAATTCTTTTGGCGGCTCTGCTTGCCGTCTCGCCCGAAGTCGCATCCGCCCAGATGAAGCTGTCGCCGAAAGCCACGGCCCCCGGCGGCGTGGAGACGCGCTATTTCACCTCGATCGACGGGCTGATGGACGGCAATGCCGACGTGATCCTCAAGGAGACGCGGAGCGGC
This sequence comes from Bradyrhizobium sp. F1.4.3, assembly GCF_040548375.1. NCBI lineage: Bacteria > Pseudomonadati > Pseudomonadota > Alphaproteobacteria > Hyphomicrobiales > Nitrobacteraceae > Bradyrhizobium > Bradyrhizobium sp. F1.4.3. The sequence continues at coordinate 109,938 of NZ_JBEPRN010000016.1, read as the reverse complement.
AAGATTGTGACGGCGGCCGTGCTCGACGTCTGCTACCCTGTTTCAAAGAATTCCGACCGCAAGGATCGCTTCGTCGTCAACCTCCAGGTCTCGGGGCAGACGCTGACCGGTACGACGCAGAGCCTCGGCGAGAAGGCGCCGGTCACCGTCAAGCTCGCGCGCAAGCCGACCGGAGACACCTTCGAATTCCGCGGCCAGATCGGCATCGGCCAGGCCGTGACCGAGGTGACCTCGCCCGACAATGCCGATCTCAGCGAGAAGGAATTTCTGGACAACCAGACCACCGACGACGGCATCACGCCGCAGCCCAAGGATTTTACCGACGTCTCGCCGGAGGCGATCGCGGTGAAGGTCAAGCTGGATACTGCGACCGACTTCCTGAAGAGCCTCAAAGGCCAGGACATCGAGGTGACGCTGGCGAGCCTTAACGTCGGCTGCGACGCGCTGCGTGCTGGCGAGCAGACCATCAACATGTCGGTCGATCCGGAGCGCGCAGCTGCGCTGCTCGCGAAGTTCAAGGCGATGCCGGGCGTCACCGCAGCGGGCTGGACCGCAGGGATAACCGAGATGGACCGCACCATCCGCATCCCCGCCGCCGACTGGCGCGACGGCGACAAGATCAACCGCGACAAGCTCGCTACCGCAGTTGCGGGCGTGCTGGGCAAAACGCTCGCGGCAAAGCCGGTGTCCCAGAGCTTCAGCCCAGCCACCGGCAAGCTCAAGCTCGTCTTGAAACGTCCGAACCAGGATTTCCCGGCGCTCGAACTCACCGACACGATCGAGGTCGCGGGCCTCGTCTCATCAGACAAGCCGGGGGCGACCGACCGGCTGATGCTGTGGATCGGCAGCCCCTCAACCACCACGGCCGACGAGAGCATCGGCGCGAAGCTCAGCGTGTCGGACGACGCGGCTGCCGACGAGGAAAGCGACCAGCCCGACGACAACGGCGCGGTCGAGGCGCTCGCCAGGGAGCTGAAGGGCCAGCGCTGGGACGCCGACAAATCGGTGTGGAAATAGGCTGAGTTCTCGTGCCCCGGACGCAGCGCAGCACGTCAGTGATGCGCTGCCGAGCCGGGGCCCAGAGCCACACGCCGAAGTCGGGGTAGAAGCTGGGTCCCGGCTCCGCGTCGCAGCGCTTGGCGCTGCGCCTTGTCCGGGACACGAGAGAGCTAATTCCCGTTGGCGCGAAAACGCAGCGGCTTCGGGCCGACCAGCGTGAGTACGTCGCCCTGGCGCTTCCAGGTCTCGACGCTGCTGAGCGCCGCGACGAGGTCGTCGTCGGCCTGGGCCCTGGCCGGCGGACAGGAGCGGTCCTGGATCTGGCCAGGGACGAAGATCACGGTGTTGCCGGCGACGGAAAACTGGCCCTTGCCGCCCTTGCACCAGAGCTCCAGCACGACCTCGCCATCGTCGCCGATCTCGATGTTCGGAATCCGCTTCGAGCCGGGCTGCGGCACTGCCTCCAATGTCATCTCGGTGCCGAAGGGGAAGCCCTCTTCCGCGCGTGCGAGCGCAGACATCGCAAGCACCGCGGCCGCCGCACATACCATCCACCTGAACGAAACCATGAGACCTCTCGACCGACCCGATTTGCCCGGTCTTCTATAAGACGGCGAAGCCTTTGAGAAGGATCGTCGATTCAAGACACAAAAATCCCCGCGGGACGAGACCCGCGGGGATTTCGTTGCAACTCGGTGTTCCAGTTATTTCAGGACCATCGCCGTGAACGGCCAGACATAGGCCTGCAACGTCACGAACACGCCAACGAGGGAGGCCAGCACGATCGAGTGCCAGAACACGAAACGCAGGATCGTGCCTTCGTGGCCGTACCAATTGGTCGCGGTGGAAGCGACCACGATCGATTGCGCGTCGATCATCTTGCCCATCACGCCGCCAGACGAGTTGGCGGCCGCCATCAGGATCGGCGACAGGCCGAGCTGCTGGGAAGTGATCTTCTGGAGGTTGCCGAACAGGATGTTCGAGGACGTGTCCGATCCCGTCAACGCCACGCCCAACCAGCCGAGCAGCGTGCCGAAGAAGGGATAGAGCACGCCGGTTGCGGCAAACGCGAGACCCAGCGTCGCGTCGACGCCGGAGAGCCGCGTCAGCGTGCCGATCGCGAGCATCGCCGAGATCGTGATCAGCGAGATCGCGCAGAGCCGGATGGTGCGGCCATACTCGGTGACCAACCGTCCGGGACCGACGCCCATCAGGAAGCCGGAGATGATCGCCGCGATCAGCATGCCCGTACCCGTGAAGGACAGGTAGGTGAAGCTGAACACCGCACTTTCCTTGGTCGGCCCTGGGGCGACCGGCGGCATCTTGTTGATCATCTGGTGCAGCTCGGGAACGGCATAGTTCCAGGTGAAGATGCCGTTCGCCCAGGTCTTGAAGGCGCCGTTGCCCCAGATCAGCATCACGACGCAGACGATGATCCACGGCAGCAACGCGCTGAACAGCTCTCCTTGCGTGAGCGGGGTTTTGTCCAGCGGTTTTGCGGCGGCCATGGTGGAGGCCGATTCGTCGTGACCGCGTAGCGCAGGCGAGAGCCAGAGCTGCCTGGGCTGCCAAACCTTCAGGAACAGGATCAGCGCACCCATCGAGATCAGCGATGCCCCGATGTCGACGATCCAGGGATTGACGTAGTTCGAGATCACGAATTGCGGGACCGCGAACGACACTCCGGTGATGAGAATCGCCGGCCAGACGTCCTTCATGCCCTTCCAGCCCGCGAACGCCCACACCACCCAGAACGGCACGATCAGCGAAAAGACCGGCAATTGCCGTCCGACCATCGCACCGAGGATGTAGGGATCAAGCCCGGTGACGGAGGCGAGGCCCTGGATCGGCGTACCCAGCGCACCAAAGGCAACCGGCGCGGTGTTGGCGATCAGCGACAGGCCGGAGGCCGCGAGCGGCGAGAAGCCTAGCCCGATCAGCACGGCACCGGTGATCGCGACCGGCGTGCCGAAGCCCGAGGCACCCTCGAAGAAGGCACCGAAGGAGAAGGCGATCAGGAGGAGTTGCAGCCGCCGGTCCTCGGTGACGCCGCCGACCGCACGCTTCAAGAGCTCGAAGCGCCCGGTCGTCACCGTCACCTGATAGAGGAAGATGACGTTGAGGACGATCCAGCCGATCGGGAAGAAGCCGGTCACGATGCCAAGGATCGAGGCGCGGATCGACATGTTCACCGGCATGGTGAAGACGAAAATCGTGATCAGGTTGGTCACGATCACGGCGATGACGGCTGCGATATGGGCCTGGACGCGCCCGCTCGCGATCAGGACGAGCAGCGTGACGACGGGCACCGCCGCTGCGATCGTCGACAGCACGGGGCTGTGCAGCGGGTCGTATATTTGATTCCACATGGTCTTCCTCCCCCACGCGCTTATGTGGCAGGCCGGCCAGCGTGGACGGCGAGCCTGCCTGGCGCAGTGGTGAAGTGTGCCTTTGAACCTGAAGCGAATGGCTTGCGAATCCAGCGGTTCCCGCCCGCTCACAAGCTCGCGAAGTCCCGGAGGCCCCCACCCCGCGCCGTTAAAGCCCATGCTAGGGTTGCAAGCCGCGACAAGCCAACGCAAATTGCGCAACTTGCGACTTTAGTCTAAGCGCGCTTAGTCCCGCTATTGCCTCAGCCAATTGGCTCCAGGCATTTGCGCACATCCCCGCAGGAGACCAAGCTCTGTGAAGAACATCAGCGCCACGCTCGCGATCGTCTGGCGAATCGCCGGTCCCTATTTCCGATCGGAGGACAAATGGGCTGGCCGTGGCCTGCTCGCCGCCGTCATCACGATCGAGCTGGCGCTGGTCGCGATCAACGTCCTCGTCAGTCAGTGGCAGAACCGGTTTTTCACTGCAATCCAGGAATACGATCTGAATCGGTTCGTCAGCGAGATCTGGGTATTCCTCGGGCTCGCTTCCGTCTTCATCACGCTCGCCGTCTACAAACTCTACCTCAACCAGTGGCTCCAGATCCGCTGGCGGCAATGGCTGACCGGACACTACCTCGGCGAATGGCTCGATGACGCCACCCACTATCGCATGCAACTCAAGGACGACGCCGCCGACAACCCGGATCAGCGTATCACCGAGGACGTCAAGAATTTCGTCGAGCAAACGCTGGTCATCGGCCTGGGCCTACTGTCGTCGATCGTGACGCTGGTCTCGTTCGTCGTCATCCTCTGGGGTCTGTCCAACAAGGCCCCACTGCACCTTTACGGCACCGATATCGTTATCCCTGGTTTTCTGGTTTGGTGTGCGCTGCTTTACGCAATGCTGGGTACTGCGCTGACGCACTGGATCGGCGCTCCGCTCATCAACCTCAATTTCGAGCAGCAGCGCTTTGAGGCCGACTTCCGCTTCAACCTGATCCGCGTCCGCGAAAATTCCGAGCAGATCGCCCTCTTGAAGGGTGAGAGCGCGGAGCGAGGGCATCTGTTGCAGCGCTTCGGTTTCGTCATCGGCAACTGGTACGCGATCATGAGCCGGACCAAGCGCCTTACCGCTTTCACGGCAAGCTACAATCAGGCTGCAGTGATCTTTCCTTATGTAGTGGTGGCGCCAGCTTACTTCGTCACCAAGAGCATCCAGCTCGGCGACATGATGCAGACGGGCTCGGCGTTCGGCAGCGTGCAGGACGCGCTGTCTTTCTTCGTCTCGGCCTACCGCTCGATCGCCGAATGGCGCTCGATCGTCGCGCGTCTCGACGGCTTCGAAATGTCGGTCAGCTCGGCAGTCGATATCGCGGCTCACGAGCCGACAATTGGCATTCCACCATCGAGCGGCAAGGCGATCACACTTCAACAGTTGCTGGTGAACCTGCCGAATGGCGAGCCGCTGGTTAGCGTCGATGCCTTGACGGTCCAGCCGGCTGAACGGGTGCTGGTGACGGGGCCGTCCGGCTCGGGCAAGTCGACGCTGTTCCGGGCCATCGCCGGCATCTGGCCGTTCGGCCACGGGACGATCGCCATTCCCCAGACGGCCAGGCTGATGATGCTGCCGCAGCGGCCGTATTTTCCGATCGGTGCGCTGGCCGACGCCGTGACTTACCCCGCTGAAAAAGGAACGATTGCACCTGAAAAGGTGGCGGACGCGCTGATAGCAGTCGGCCTGCCGCGTCTGGCAAAACGGCTCAATGAGGACGGCCATTGGAACCGGATGCTGTCGCTCGGTGAGCAGCAGCGCCTGGGGCTCGCCCGCGCGCTGCTGCATGCGCCGGACTATCTGTTCCTGGACGAGGCCACTGCCTCGCTCGACGAGCCGTCCGAGGCCCGGCTGTACCGGCTGCTGGCCGAGAAGCTGCCGCAGGCCACCATCGTCTCGATCGGGCACCGCTCGACGCTGGACGCCTTCCACACCCGCAAGGTGACCATGGTGGAGGACGGCGAGATCCATGTCCTCGGCGATGCCGGCAAGCCGGCCCAGCCCGAACCGAGCGCGGCGCGCTGAGGCGCGAAGGCGCGGTTAAGCCCCGGGGGCTATTGGACCCCGGCAGGCGGTTTCCTCGCGGCCCATCCTTCGAGACGTCCGACGCAGGCGGGCTCCTCAGGATGAGGTCTTGTTTGGCGGCAGGATCGCAGACCCTCATGGTGAGGAGCGCCGCCTTGCGGCGCGTCTCGAATCATGCAGGCCGAGCCCGCTCGCGCCCCCAAAGCAAAAGGGCGGCAGATTGCTCTGCCGCCCTCGTCAAATCGCTCGGGAAGAAACTTACTTCAGGTTGCTCATCGCCGTCAGGTCGAAGGACAGCTTGGCGATGCCCGCCGCGCCGCACCAGTTCGAGCCAGCGCCGCCGGGGTTGATCGGGGTGACGCTGGTGGTGCCAGAGGCGTTGAACGCGCTGGTAAAGGCGTTGCAATCACCCTTGCTCAGATCGGTGTCGGAGTAACGCAGATCCAGCGTGAACACCTTGTAGGTGAAGCCGATGCCGATGTTCCAGGTGTCGTAGTCCTTGTAGGGGATACCGTTGGCGAAAACGGTGCCGACGCCGGTGCCGTAGAAGGCATCCGAGGTGCCGAACCACTGACGGCCGAATTCACCCGACACGTACATGCCGACGCCGGAAGCACCGAACACCGTGCTCGGCGCGATATACTTGGCGGTCACCGAAGCGTAGTTGCCCCAGGCGCCCGAGTTCAGGAAGTTCGGCGAGTAGTACTCGTTCACACCAACCGACCAATTGTCGTTGATGGTGTAGTTCAGCTTGCCGTAAACTTCGAAGAAGCTGACGTCCTTCTTCATGACGTTGCCGTCGCCGAGGAAGATCGTGGTCGTGCTGATGGCGCAGACGTTGCCGCCGGGAATGCCGCCGGTCGTCACGTTGTCGGCGCAGCTTCCACCCGGATACAGGTAACCCCAGACGCCGATGTCGAAGGCAAATGCGCCGAAGGTCGGGCGGATACCGCCGTAGACGTCGACTTCAGCAGCAGCGCGGTTGGCGAAGGAGATGCTCTCCGCGGACACGCCGGCATACAGCTGGAGGTCCTTGGTGATGTTGTAGCGCGGTTCGAAATAGGCGGCGACCGAGGGCTGGTGGTTCGACTGGGTCACACCGCGGAAGATGTAGTCGCTCATGATTGCGCCGCCGAAGGCGACATCCCAGGGGTCAAACGCGACCGGCGGCGGAGCCTTCACTGCCTTCAAGGGCATGTCCGCCGCGAAAGCCGAACCCGTCACCATTGCCAGCGCCGTTGCCAACAAAGCCACTTTTTTCATTTCGATCCCCATCACCAGTTCTAAACCCCAGTCGAGTTCCGGAAGCCCCCCGGGCCTACCCGACCTGATTGCAAATTTCATAACTGCCGCAATCTGGATTGAGGGACGTGAACCGTGAAGCAAAAATCGCGGGCATCTGCCGACTTTTTAGGCGTTCTGACGATTCCACGAAAGGTTGTCGGCCGGTGTTGCTTCTAGATCACATTATTTTCACCCCAAAGGGCACAGAGGGGACCGGGATACTACGTAGGCCCGCATTCCGTGGCGTGCGCGCCACGAATCAGGCTGACTCGAAAAGCGGCAGTCTCCGGCAAGCCATGGCGACGATGCAAAAAGGCCGCAGCGTCACCGCTGCGGCCTTCCTGACTTTCGGTCGTGGTGGAGACTGACCTAACCCGGCGCTGGCCTAGCTCTGACCCTCGGCCGGCGTCGGTTCCGCAGAAGACGAAGGCATCGCCCAGCTTGTCTCGGCGGCGGGCTCGGGAGCCGGCGCCGCGACCGGCGCTGACGGCTTCGGAGCAGGAGCTGCCTTCGCCTTCTTCGGTGCCGCTTTCTTCGCGGTCTTCTTCACAGCCTTCTTCACAGCCTTCTTTGCAGCCTTCTTGGCAGCCTTCTTCGGTGCGGCCTTCTTGGCCGATTTCTTCGCAGACTTCTTGGCGGACTTTTTCGCGGTCTTCTTCGCCGACTTCTTCTTGCCGGCCTTCTTCTTCGTCGCCTTCTTCGCCGCTACAACCTTCTTGGCCTTTTTGGCCTTCTTGCTTTTTTTCTTCTTCGCTTTCGCCATCGTGGTCCTCCTGTTGCCGCCGAACAATGGTCGATCGGGCGTCTTCGGCCGTCACCTCGGAACGAATGCTCAGCTCGACGAATTCAATGCCGGCCGCGCCCCGCCCGTAGCCCAATCGAGAAGCTCAATCGTGTGTACGACCGGAACTGACGTGCCACTGGCAATCTGCACCATGCAGCCGATATTGCCCGCGGCAATCATGTCCGGCTTGACACTCGCGATGTTGGCGACCTTGCGATCGCGCAACCTGCCCGCAAGGTCGGGCTGGAGAATGTTGTAGGTCCCCGCCGAACCGCAACACAAATGGCTCTCCGGCACATCTTTCACCACGAATCCATTCTTGGAAAGCAATTCTTTCGGAAGGCCCGTGATTTTCTGCCCGTGCTGCAACGAACACGCGGAGTGATAGGCGACGACGATGTCGTCCTGTCGCGTCGTCGGCGCAAGTCCAAGACCGGCGACGTATTCGGTGATGTCCTTTGCGAGCGCGGAGACCCGCGCGGCATCGGCGGCAAGCGCGCGATCCTCGCGCAGCAGATAGCCGTAGTCCTTGATCACGGTGCCGCAGCCCGAGGCCGTCACCAGGATGGCGTCGAGCCCCTCGCCTGCCGCCTCCTTCTGCCACGCCGCGACATTGGCGCGAGCCCGTGCCAGCGCATCATCATCGTGCCCGAGGTGATGGGTCAACGCGCCGCAGCATTGCTCGTCCCTGACCAGCACGACCTCGACCCCGTGGCGGGTCAGGAGACTGATGGCCGCCTGGTTGATGCGCGGCGCCAGCACCTGCTGGGCGCAGCCCTGGAGCAGCGCGACCCGGCCGCGCTTCTTGCCGAGTGCTGCGAACACGCTGCCGGCGGCGGGGCCGGGCGACGGCAGACGGCCCGGGGCCAGCGCCAGCATCGCCTTGATCCGTTGAAGGAGGCCGGGCGTGGCCGACGGCCGCGGGGTGGGCAGGAAGACAGCGAAGGGCCGGGCCAGGCTCGCCAGCCGCATGCTCATGCGGAAGCGCTGCGGGTCCGGCAGGACAAAGGCGAGGACCTGGCGCAACAGCCGCTCAGTCAGCGGCCGCCGATAGCGCTCTTCGATCCTGACCCGGGCCTGGTCGACGAGATGCATGTAGTTCACCCCCGAGGGGCAGGTCGTCATGCAGGCCAGGCACGACAGGCAGCGGTCGACATGCTTCACCACCTCCGCTGTCGGCGCCTGGTCCTTCTCCAGCATCTCCTTGATCAGGTAGATGCGGCCGCGCGGGCTATCGAGCTCGTCGCCGAGCAGCACATAGGTCGGGCAGGTCGCGGTGCAGAAGCCGCAATGGACGCAAGCGCGTAAAATCTTGTCGGCTTCCGCGATGTCGGGGTCGGCGAGCTGCGCGAGTGAGAATTCGGTCTTCATGCCGCAGCGCCCCGCGTCAGCCGTCCCCGGTTCAAAATGGTGTTCGGATCGAAACTGGCGCGGACGCGCTCGCCCAGGGCGGCAACGCCGGCCGGTTGCGGATGGAACACATCGACACCGCGCCTGACGTCCTCGGCCGCCCGGATCAGCGTGGCGTGGCCGCCGACGGCATTTGCGCGCTGGCGCACGGCCGGCGCGTGCGCGTCGCCCTTCGGCGGCAGCGCCGCCCAGATCAGTCCGCCGCCCCAATCGTAGATGACGTCGCCGCCGGTCTCGCGCGCCAATTGCGCGCCGAGTAACGCCCCTGAGGCCGGCGGACAGACGATCCGCCAGATTGGCCAGGCGCCTAGCGCGCCGTTTGCCGCGAACGGCAGGACATCGCGGACGGTGGCCCACAGCGCGGACGACGCCACATCCTCGATGAGGGTCGCGGTTCCAAACGGCGCCAGCAATTCGCGCAGCGAGCCGGCGCGGTGGGCAGCGGAGGCCGTGATGCCCTCGAGCCGCAGCATGGTCAGCGCCTCGCCCTGGCCTGCGATATCTCCGGCCCCGTCGGCCCTGGCCCGGAATGCCGATTTCGCCAGATGCGCGGCGCCGGAGACGTCGAAGGGCGAACCGAGCGCCGCGGTCATCGCCTTGTTGGCGGCGGCATCGTCGAGGCCGCGCAGCAGCAGCGTCCGCTCGGCTTCGGGCTTCGGCATCACCTTCAGCGTGACCTCGGTCATCACTGAGAGCGTGCCCCAGGACCCCGCCAGCAGCTTGCAGAGGTCGTAGCCGGTGACATTCTTCACCACCTTGCCGCCTGTCTTGAAGCTGTCGCCGAAGCCGGAGACGGCGTGCGCCCCCAAGAGATGGTCGCGCGCCCCGCCCGCCTTGATGCGCCGCGGACCGGCGAGCCCGGCCGCGATCATGCCGCCGATGGTTCCGAGCGCCGGCGTGCCGAGCAGCGGTGCCGTGTTCATCGGCTCGAAGGCGAATTGCTGGTTCTTGGAATCGATCAGCGACAGCACGTCGGCTAGCGGCGCACCGGCCTGGAGCGTGACGATCAGCTCGTTGGGTTCGTAGGAGGTGACGGCATTCAGCGCGGAGACGTCGAGCACGGCGTTGGTCGCCATGGCGTGACCGATGCTGCGCTTGCTGCCATGACCGATGATCTCGAGCGGCTGCTCATTGGCAATCGCCGCGCGCACCACCTCTTCGACGTCTTTGGCGTCTCTGACCTTGAGCGTATCCACGCCTGTAGCGGGTAACGAAATTCGGCACCAAAATCAAATGCGGCGTGGAGCCGGCGAACAGCACTGTCCGGCTCGCCGCCTGCGCCCGCCCTCCTCCTTCAGCCGCTGCAGGATCAGGACATGGGCGGCTCCGGCGTTTGATGAAAATTCATCGTGCTCGGTGCGCAGGACCGTACCGCGACAGTTCGATCACAGCCGAAGCGTTCACGACATCGACACTTCGACCTGCGGCGAACCAAACCCGGCAGACCATTGCTACAAGGTTGCGCCGATCATGGTCGCGACCAACCGATGGAAACAGACATGGAGCGATCGACACATGCGCGGCCGGCGCCGCGCGTCCACGAAGCGTTCACCCGCAGGTCGGTGATCCCTGCCTTCGGGACCGTCCTGGCGATCCATCTCTTGCCATGGACGACGACGTCATCCCAAGCCCAGCAGCAAGGAGCAACGACAATGAACCATTACGCAACGCAGAAATCGATCAGCGACGCAGTTGACGGCGGCGGCCTTCTCGTCGTCGCGCAATGGGAGGCGAAGCCCGGCGAGGCCGACAAGGTCGCCGCGATCCTCGACCACTTCCTGCCCGAGGCGCAGCGCGAGAACGGCGTCAAGCTATTCCTGATCTCGCGCGCCAAGGACAATTCGGCGCAGTTCCTGTTCTACGAACTGTTCCGCGACGAGGCAGCGTTCAAGGCGCACCAGGAGAGCGCACATTTCAAGACCTACATCGCCGGTCAGGCCCTGCCGTTGCTGGCACGGCGCGAGCGCACACAATACGCGTTGATGTAAGCCTTATCGGTCGAGGCGCCGCGGCTTGCGCCGCGGTGCTTCGTGCTAGATGATCGCCCGCAATGGCGATTTGCGCAAAATCCACGCCGACACTGCGAAACTGCCGGCGGCCGCAAGCAACGTCAATAGCAACACCTTTGCGATCGCACCCATCGGCAGCGTGTGCAGGAGCAGCGCAAAGCCGATCAGGATCGGCGGATGGATCAGATAGACGCCGAACGCATTGTCGGAGAGCCATTTGGCGACCCGTCCCTGCGCGTCGAAATGGCGGCGATAGACGGCGAGCATCACCAGCCCCATGCCGACGCAGACCAGCGCCTCCCACAGGCACTTTCCGGCGCTGACGAGATTGATGCCGCCGGCATAGAGCGTCGTATCGCCGCTCAAGCCACCACCGAACGCTACCAGCGCGGCGAACAGCGGCACCGAGAGCGCCAGCGCAAGCAGTCCCCAGCGGATGCAGGAACGCTCGGCAAGCTCCGCCATCCAGTTGCCGCGATAGCCAAACGCGCCGGCCGTGAACATCAGAACATATTGCGGGAAGTCGCCTGGATGGACGTTGAGCACCGAGGCATCGGCATGCACGGCGATGCGAACGGCAAATGTCGCGGCGGTCATGGCAACGATGAAAAGGGCGATCGCAGTCCCGTGCAGCGTGACGTTCCGTTCTCGCCATCCTGACAGACGAGCGAGGCCATAGACGATCGAAAACAGGAGTAGCACCGCGCAGAACCACATCGGCCCGGTCTCGGACAGCCACTCTCCGTCCCTGAGATGGGTCAGCCATTGATGGCCGAAACCGCCTTTGCCCCAGGTCCAGGAGAGAAAATACTGCGTGAGCGGGCCGATCACGAACATGTAGAGCAAAGTCGGCACGCCGAGCCTGACCAGACGGTCACGGGCAAATCTCGAAAACCCCTTCCTGTCGAACGCGGCGGCAGCGAAATAACCGGCGATGAAGAACAGCACGGCCATGAAAAAGGCCTGGAGAAAGCTCTGGTAGATGCCCAACGCGAGCGCTGTGCCGAAGCCCGTCGCCTGCCGGTCCACGTAGTACCAATTGCCGAACGGGCTATAGGTATCGCAGGCGTGCATGCTCAGCACGAGAATGATCATCGACCAGCGGATGTTGTCGATGAACAGGAGCCGCGACTTCGTTCGCGGCTCGGCCGGCGGGACGTCCGTGGCAGCTATCGCAACGCCCGCCATGTCGCCACCATGCCGGATATCCGGCCGTCAGAATCGCGGGATGTCCGGAAACGCCAGCTTGCCCGCATGGACATGCATGCGGCCAAGCTCGGCGCAGCGGTGCAGCGTCGGAAACACCTTGCCCGGGTTGAGCAGGCCCTGCGCGTCGAAGGCGCATTTCAGCCGCTGCTGCTGGTTGAGGTCGATCTCGCTGAACATTTCAGGCATCAGGTCGCGCTTCTCGATGCCGACGCCGTGCTCGCCGGTGAGCACGCCGCCGAACTCGACACAGGCGCGCAGGATGTCGGCGCCGAAGGCCTCGGCGCGCTCGATCTCGCCGGGCTTGTTGGCATCGTAGAGGATCAGCGGGTGCAGATTGCCGTCGCCGGCGTGGAACACGTTGGCGCAGCCAAGCTGGTATTTTTCCGACAGCTCGCGGATGCGCGCCAGCGCCTTCGGCAGCGCGCCGCGCGGGATGGTGCCGTCCATGCAGAGATAATCGGGCGAGATGCGCCCCACGGCGGGAAACGCCGCCTTGCGGCCCGCCCAGAACAAATTGCGCTCGGCTTCTGACGTCGAGATCTGGCAGGTGGTCGAGCCGCAGCCATTCGCGATCGTCTCGACGCGCGTGATCAGCTCGTCGACCTCGATCTTGGGGCCGTCGAGCTCGATGATGAGGAGCGCCTCGACATCGAGCGGATAGCCGGCATGGACGAAGGCCTCCGCGGCGTGGATCGCCGGCTTGTCCATCATCTCCATGCCGCCGGGAATGATGCCGGCGCCGATAATGCGTGCGACGCATTCGCCGGCGGCCTCGACTTGCGCGAAGCCAACCATCAGCGCGCGCGCCGTCTCCGGCTTTTGCAGGATACGCACCGTGATCTCGGTGATGACGCCGAGCAGGCCCTCCGAGCCGGTGATGACGCCCATCAAGTCGTAGCCGGAATTTTCCGCCGACTTGCCGCCGATGCGCAGGATCTCGCCGCTCATCAGGACAATCTCGCAACCGAGCACGTTGTTGGTGGTCATGCCGTATTTCAGGCAGTGCACGCCGCCGGAATTTTCCGCGACATTGCCGCCGATCGAGCAGGCAATCTGCGACGACGGATCGGGCGCATAATAGAAGCCGGCATGCGCGACCGCCTGGCTGATCGCGAGATTGGTAACGCCGGGCTCGGTGACGACAGCGCGGTTGTCGAAATCGATCTCGCGGATGCGCTTGAACTTGCCGAGCCCCAGCAGCACGCCGTCTTCGAGCGGCAGTGCGCCGCCGGACAGCGAGGTGCCAGAGCCGCGCGGCACCACCTTGATACCGTGCTCTGCGCAATATTTCAGAACGAGCGAGACCTGCTCGGTCGTATCCGGCAGCACCACGACCATTGGCGGCTGCCGATAGGCGGTCAGCCCGTCGGATTCATAGGCCCGCATCTCGGCGGCGCTATCGATCACGCCTTCGCCGGGCACGATGGCGCGCAGCGCGGCCACGATCTCAGCGCGGCGCGCGAGCACGGCCGGGTCGCTCGCAGGCATCATGATGGCCATATCACATCCTTCATGGCATATCCTTCCGGCGCGCAGCCCAGGATCGATTTTATCGCACCAAATCAACCACGTCTGCGGTGGTTTGGGTAGGCCATCCGAAAGTCGGATCAGGGATCTTCCGCGAGTTCGCTCTGGGACAAGTAGGAAATCATGAAACCTGTCATGGTTTCGTGGCTTGTCCAAGCCGAGCGGGCCGTGCCAAAACCGGCGGGTCCGACGATCGCCGACCAGATAAGAGTCCCACCGGGAAAGAGACGAAGAGCACCCTATGAAAAAACTGACTTTTGGCGCGCTGATGATCTTCACCGTCACTGCCACGGCCTCCACCGCGATGGCGCAGGATGTCGCGGCCGGCAAATCGTCGTTCAACAAATGCCTGGCCTGCCACGCGATCGGCGAAGGCGCCAAGAACAAGGTCGGACCGGAGCTCAATGGCCTGGACGGCCGTCATTCCGGCACCGCGCCGGACTACAATTATTCGGACGCGAACAAGAATTCCGGCATCACCTGGGGCGAGGCGCAGTTCAAGGACTACATCAAGGATCCCAAGGCCAAGATCCCCGGCACCAAGATGGCGTTCGCCGGCGTCAAGAACGAGACGGAGATCAACAACCTCTGGGCCTATGTGTCGCAGTTCGACAAGGACGGGAAGATCAAGCAGTAGGCGGATAAGGGCTGGCCGTCCTTCCGACCGCATCTCCGGGTCATTTTCGAAATGAGCTCTCGCCGGCTTTGAGACGTTGCCCGCATGTACCACCATGTGGTACAATGCCTCAACCGGCGGGGCTTGCTGATGATCTCGAGTTTCCGTGACGAGTGGCTGCGCGCCTTCTTCGTCGACAACGTCAGATCAAAGCAGATTCCCTCGGACCTTGAGGACAGACTTTTTCGCAAGCTTCAGATGCTCGACGACGCGACGTCGGACCAGGACCTGCGGGTGCCCCCAAGCGATCATTTCGAGAAGCTGCGTGGCAATCTAGCGGGGTTACACTCGATCCGGGTGAACAAACAGTGGCGATTGGTCTTTCGATGGTCAAGTGGCCAGGGTGAGGCGGAAAACGTCTATTTGGACAATCATCGCTATAGATAGGCAAACCGCATGCTGATGACCAAGCGCAGGCCTGCAACGGTCGGGCAGATTCTGACCGAAGAATTCATGGCCCCCCTTGGACTGACCCAGGGAGCCCTCGCCGCGGCCATGGGCGTGCAGCGCAAGCACGTCAACGAGCTTTGCAACGATCGCCGGAGCGTGACCGCTGCAACCGCTCTCATTCTCGCACGCGTCTTTGGCAACAGTCCGGATTTTTGGCTGAACGTCCAGCGCCGCACCGACCTTTGGGAGGCCATGAACTCGCCGAGCGACCGCAAACGGATCGAGCGCGCCAGGCCCATCGCAACGAAGGCCGCCTAGCCGCTCACCACCTTTACGGCAACGATCCTACCGATCATCGTCTCGATCTCAGTCTTCACGAGATCCGGCACGGCGTTCTGCACCATGTGGCCGAGATCGGGCAGCACGATCAGCTTGGCATTCGGCACCAATGCTGCGAACGGGCGCGCGTGGATGTCGGTCGACACGGTCTTGTCGGGCTCGCCGGCGATGATCGTGACCGGCGCCTTGATCTCGCCGTAGCGCGCGACTTGCGCGGCGACCGACGCCTTCAGCGTCACCAGATCATAGGCATTGGCGATGAACTCGCGCGGGCGCAGCAGCAGCGGCGTCGCGGAGTCCTTCACAAAGCCGTCCGGCATCATTTGTGGCAGGAACACGTCGCGCGCACCGGACTCGGCGACGAAATACCCCAGCGGCAGCGTGATGGTATAGGCGAGCAGCGGACCGATCGCCGGCGTTGCGATGATCTCGTTGTAGCGGCCGACGCCGCCACGCCAGGGATGGGTGACAGGCGCCAGCATCACGAGGCCTGCAACGCGGCGGGGATGATCGAGCGCCAGCCGCGCGCCGAGCGCGCCGCTCCAGGAATGCACGACAAAGATCGCGCGATCGATCCGGAGCTTTATCAGCGCCTCGTCGATCATCCGCGCCTGGATCTCCGGCGTCGAGTCCTGCTGCCGCGCGCGCGTGCTCCAGCCATGTCCGGGACGGTCAATCAGGATGACGCGATGCTCCCTGGCGAGGAGATCGCCGAGCGGATGCCGCATCACTTCGAGATTGGAGCTCGCGCCATGCAGCATCACGACCGGCAGGCCTGCGTCACGCGGACCGATATCGACGACGTGAAGTGTCGCACCATCGACCTCGATCATCCGGCCCGCGGGCGGAAAAGCACGTTGCACGGCGACGACGCCGGCCTGCGTGACCAGCGCGAGCAGAACCAGCGCTGTCACGACTGATATCACGATCATGGAGAGAGTCCGGGCAATCCAGGGCACATGGCAGCTACGGGTCTTGGCACGCGGCAGTTTCGCCCCGTGGGCCTCGGCGCTTCCACTGGAAATGCCGAGGCTGTGGATATGTGCATAATCCGGATCTACAAAAATGCAATGAAATCAACGATCTTCCTGGTGACACACAAGCCTCGGACCAGCTTCATGCAGCCGTCATAGCAGCTTCCTTATAATCGCCACGGTCGGTTCCCCCATCTAGACACGGGTGGGCGCCGATCCCTCCTCGCAGTCCCACGGGATGCGGGAAAGACCGGCAAGATTGTCCTGGTTTGAACCGGAGGATTTTTCGATGAGCATGAGATCGAACGACACTGCGATCGACGAGATAGTCGCGAGCTGCAACGGCGACCTGCGCGGTGCCGTCCGGGCGCTGCTCCTGATCAACGAGCATCTCGAGGCGGAGCTTGCAAAGGCTTACGCCGCAGCGGTCGATCATGGCCTCACTGAGCGCGGCGGCAGCGTCCTGCACTAGCGCGCAGGCGGCCTAGTTCGCGCTGTCGCCGGCCTTTTCCTCGTCGGGGGTGACCGCGGGACAGGCACGGATGGTTGTCCGGGCAAGCTTGGCATCGTCCTTCGACTTGTAGGGACCGTCGCCGAACCAGATGTCGCCATCGATCACCGGATTGCTGGTGACAATGTTGCATTTGCCGGTGGCGCGATTGCCGACCACCCAGAACAGTCCGTCGGCGAGGCTCATCGTCCCCGACGCCAACAGCAAGCTACCCGCAAAGATCAAACGCTTCATGGCTGTGCTCCTGCCATGCAGGTAGGCCTGCTGGCGCGCCGACAATACCCCTCGCAGCGCGACGCATGCGATCGTGGTTAATCCCCACGTGCCGCAACCGCTCGAAAAATGATCGAGTTGTAGGCTAGATGTCGCGGCCTTCGACCTTCTCGGTCAGCGCCTTGACCTGGTCGGGGATCTTGTCGAGGTGCGGATTGACGGCGAGCGCCTTGCGGTACGCCTCCAGCGCTCGCTTCTCGTCGCCGACCTCCTGCATGATCATGCCGAGGCCTGCGAGCGCGCCGAAATGACGGGGCTCCCGGATCAGCACCTCGCGGATGTCGGCGAGCGAACGGCCATAATCGTTCTGCATGTAGTAGAGCGTGGCGCGCCGGTTCCAGGCTTCGATGTAATCGGGCCTGAGCTTGATAACCGAATCCAGCAGCTTGATCCCGATGTCAATCTTCTGCGCATCGACCGCCACCTTGGCCCGCGCCATCAAAAGCGCCGCGGTGTCGCTCGGGGTCTGGAGCCAGATCGCCCAGATCCGCGCCTCGACATGCTTGGCGCTGACGTCGTCAGGGGCGGCCTTCAGCGCGCCGAACAGGAAATCGAGATTCTTGGTGCGGTCGACCTTGGGCAGTTTGGCCGGTGCCTCCGGCAGCTTCTTCTGCTTGCCGGGCGGAACCGGCGGATCATCCTGCCCTAGGGCCGGAGCGAGGCCGGCGGTTGCCAGAACAAGGGCCAGACACAGGGTGCGCGCGAAAAGGAATCTCACTGCCATGATCGAAGTCTAGACGCGCAAAGCCGCCCTTGCAAAGCAGGAGCGGCGTCAAACTCGTGTGAGACCGTGGTCTTGCGGGGCGCGTCTGGGCCACCGGCAGGGCAAAATCAGCCCTGGCGAGCCTTGAAGCGGCGCTGCACCTTGTTGATCACATAGACCCGGCCCTTGCGGCGGACCAGGCGGTTGGCGCGATGGCGACCGCGCAGCGATTTCAGCGAGTTACGGACCTTCATGGCGGAATCCTGAACGTTCGAAAGGCCGTGTTCGGCACTACCGTTTCGGCACGCGCGAATGTGGCAAAATGAGATTTTTCCCGCTGGCGGACGACCGCCCGGGACGGGGCGGTTTCTAAGGCATGGCGGGACTGGATGTCAATGCAAACGGGCGATTCCACCCCGAATTAACCTCTGGATAGGACTGAAACGGCCCTTTCACGCCGGAAATTCGACCGTTGCCTCGCCCGTCGCAACCCGCTGCTCGTTCTGATTCCGCACGACGACGTCGATCACGACCCAGCGCGACCTGGCGGTCACCTGCTTCGCCTTGATGATCCCGGAGGGTTGGATGGTGTCGCCCGGGCGGACCGGCTTGACCCATCGGGTCTCGAGCCGGCGATGGATCGCGCCGGCCGGATAGGCCCAGTCGGTGATCATGCGCGTGATCAGGCCGAAATTGTTCATGCCGTGCATGATCACGCCGCCGAACTGGGTCTTGCCGAAGCTGCCCGTCATGTAGTCGTCGTCGAGATGCAGCGGATTGTAGTCGAGCGAGGCGTCACAGAACAGGCGGATGGAGTCGCGCGAGACGTCGAAGGCCGGTCCTTCGATCAGGTCACCCGCGTTGAGGCTTTCGAACGTGACGGTCATCGCGGTGTTCCCTTACATTGGCCGGATGGTCCAGCCGCGGCCGGAGCAGATCACCTCGTCCGCCTGGTTGAAGAAGACGTTATCATGCACCACGAACAGCCGCTCGCGCTTGATGAACTTGTCGAGCGCGCGGGCTTCAAGCCGGATAACGTCGCCCGGGCGGGCCGGGATGCTGTAGCTCCAGGACTGCCCGGCATTGACCGTGCCCGGCGAGCGCATCCAGTCGTCCGCTGGCGTGCAGGCGAACATCAGCATGATATGGATCGAGGGCGGCGCGATCAGCCCGCCATAGCGGGTGCCCCTCGCATAGGCCTCGTCGAAATAAAGCGGATGGGTCTCGCCGACCGACTTGCAATAGAGCTCGATTGCCGCGCGCGTCAGCGTGTAGGGGACAGTCTTGCGCGGCTCGCCCGGGACGATCTCGTCCCACATCTTGCGTGCCTGGGCATCCTTCCAGAAATCGGTCTCGAAGGCTTGCGCCTCTGCCATTTTCAGCCTCCCCTACTGCTTCATTGTTCCGAAAACACTAGCGCAGGTATTTCCGCCGACCAACGCTGCCTTCGCGAGGCACTTGCCAAATTCGTTATATCATATAATCAATTTGACAACCCGTCGGGAGGAAACCAATGCCGAAGCTGAAGCTGCCCAATATCGACGATGTCGTGGCCATCGACATCCATACTCATGCCGAGGAGCCCTGCGGCACCCATCCCGACGACGGCTATGACGACTTCCAGGCGCAGATGGCCGACTACTTCAAGTCGCCGCACAAGCATCCGCCGACAGTGCCGGAGACCGCGGCCTACTACCGCTCCAAGAACATCGCCGCGGTGATCTTCCCGGTCGACGCCGAGCGCGAGACCGGCTTCCGCCGCTACAACAATTACGAGATGCTGGAGGTCGCCTCCGACCATCTCGACGTCCTCATCCCGTTCGTCTCGATCGACCCGCACAAGGGCAAGCTTGGCGTGCGCGAGGCGCGCAAGCTGATCGAGGAATACGGCGTCCGCGGCTTCAAATTCCATCCGACCATGCAGGGCTTCTACGCCAACGACCGCATGGCCTATCCGCTCTACGAAGAGATCAACAATGGCGGCGCGATCGCGCTGTTCCACACCGGCCAGACCGGCGTCGGCTCGGGCATGCCCGGCGGCATGGGCATGCGGCTGAAATATTCCAACCCGATGTACATGGACGACGTCGCGGCAGATTTCCCCGACCTCAAGATCATCCTCGCCCACCCCTCCTTCCCCTGGCAGGAAGAGGCACTGTCGGTCGCGACCCACAAGCCGAACGTCTATATCGACCTGTCCGGCTGGTCGCCGAAATATTTCCCGCCGATCCTGGTGCGCTATATCAACTCGATCCTTCAGGATAAGATGCTGTTCGGCTCGGACTGGCCGGTGATCACGCCGGACCGCTGGCTGTCGGATTTTGCCAAGATCGACATCCGCGACGAGATCCGGCCGAAGGTGCTCAAGGCCAACGCGCGCAAGCTGTTGGGGATCTAACGAAGAGGTCAGCGTGATAATCAAAGCCGTCGTCTTCGACGCCTACGGAACGCTCTACGACATCCAGTCGGTCGCGGAGATTACCGAAGACGCGTTCCCGGGCTACGGCGAGATCATCACGCAGGTCTGGCGCATCAAGCAGCTCGAATACACCTGGTTGCGCTCGCTGATGCGGCGCTACCAGGATTTTGCTGCCGTCACGCGCGACTCGCTTGCCTATACGCTGCGCGTGCTCGGGCTTGCCTACGAGAACGAGGCCTTCGAGCGCGTCATCGAAAAATATCTGCATCTCGAACTTTATCCGGACGCGACGGCAGCTCTTGCCGCGCTGAAGCCGCGAAAACTCGCCATCCTCTCCAATGGCAGTCCGGACATGCTGAATGCGCTCGTGCGCAACACCGGCCTCGACCACCTGCTCGATGCCACCATCAGCGTCGATGCGAAGAAGATCTTCAAGCCATCTCCGGAAGCCTATGAGCTGATCGGCGAGATGCTCGGCACCGCACCGAAGGAGGTTCTGTTCGTCTCCTCAAATCCCTGGGATGTCGCAGGCGCAAAGTCGTTCGGACTGAACGTCGCCTGGATCGAACGGGTGACGCCCGAGGCGATGGCGCTGGCTTGCGTCGAGAACGAACTCGTGGCACCGCTCACCCTGTTCAAGGCGATCCGCACCCAGATGGACGAGCTTGGATTCGCGCCGGACCACCGCGTCCGTTCGCTCTCCGAGCTGCCCGGGATCGCCGCCCGCCCGTGAGACTGGAATGAGCCGACTGGAATGAGCCTGGAATCCGTTCGCGCCTTCTTCGCCGAGAAAGCCCCCGACATCTCAGTCATCGAATCCACGATCAGCTCCGCGACCGTGACGCTGGCCGCAGGGGCCTATGGCGTCGAGCCCGGGCGGATCGCCAAGACGCTGTCGTTGCGGATCGGCGAGCGCGTCATCCTGATCGTCGCGGCCGGCACCTCGCGCATGGACAACAAGAAGGTCAAGGCTGCATTCGGCGGCAAGCCGAAGATGCTGGGGCTGGAAGAGGTCGCCGAGATCACCGGCCACGAAGTCGGCGGCGTCTGTCCGTTCGGACTGAAATCGCCGCTGCCGATCTATTGCGACGTGTCGCTGAAGGCGTTCGACATCGTGGTGCCGGCGGCAGGCTCGACCCACAGCGCCGTGCGCATCACGCCCGACCGCATGGCCGAATTGACCGCCGCCGAATGGGTCGATGTCTGCGAGATCAGGCCCTAAGGCGGCAACGGCGAGCACTCATAGACCGCGATGTCTGATGCATTTGCCGGTCAGGGAGGCTAATGTCTGGACCATGCCCGACGACAAGGTGAAACGACGACTAACCACCGTCCTGTGCGCTGATGTGCACGGCTATTCTCGCCTCATGGAAGCAGACGAGACGGGAACGCTGGAGACGCTCCGCCGCTACCGCACTGCCATTGCGAGATTGGTGGAGCGTCATGACGGCCGCATCGTGAATACCTGGGGCGATGCGGTGATCGCCGAGTTCGCCAGCGTCGTCGAGGCCGTGCAATGTGCGGTCGAGATTCAGCAGGAAATTTCCAACCAGGATTCGGACCCACCGCACGCGCACCCGATGCGGTTTCGCATCGGCATCAACCTCGGAGACGTGATGGTGGACGGTTCCGACATCTATGGCGACGGGGTCAATATCGCGTCGCGGCTGCAAGAGCTTGCCGAACCCGGCGGCGTCGTGATCTCGAGTTCCGTCTACGATCAGGTGCACAACAAATTATCCGTCGGCTTTGACTGTCTCGGCCAGCGTCCAATGAAAAACATTGCTCCCATGACCAGCTATCGTGTGACCATGAGCGGTCAAACCGCTCAAGCACGGAGCTTTCCGCCTGGCGAACGTCTGACGTCTCGGGGCGCAGTTGCGGGCTCGGAAAATGACGCCGTACGCCGCGACAGATACGAGCAATCCACGTGGATGCGCTTCGTTTCAGATGGGCTAGCGAAGCTGCCCCGACCGGTCGCAGCGGCCCTCACGGTGTCGGCCTTTCTGATTCTGATCAATGTTTTCACCGGCATGCACAGGATCTGGTTCCATTGGCCAGTCGCAGCAATACTCTTCGGTGTCCTCATGCGGACAGCGCTGGGACATCGACCTGAGTCGGACAGCAAGAAGGAACGCTGAACGAAGCGGCACGATAGCATCTTCGCGCCTGCCGCTGCGCACGCTTCCGGATCATGCTCCAGGTAGCGTTAATCGTCGTCATCGTCATAAGGCCGCGGCTGCGGAGGTGGCGGCGGCACATTGTTATAGCGCGGCGGCGCTGCAGCCCGATTGCGCGGAACCGGCTGCTGTGGCGGCATCTGGTTGTTGGACTGGAACACCGCGCGGCAGCCGCTGGAGAGCTGTGGGGTGTTCTGCCGCAGGCAGGCGGTGATGCGGCTCACATCAGGAATCTGATCGCTGCACAGACGCCAGACATCCGGCGTGCAGGCCATCTGCTGCTCCATGGTTCCGCGATATTCTTCGGCGGACGCGGCGCTCTGCGCGACGATGCCGCTGATCGCAAGCGCCACACCCAGCGCAATTCGCTCTGTTCGCATGGTCCCTTTTCCTTCTCGAATCCCTCGATTTGTCCTCAATCAATGAGACGCGGTCAGGTTCTGGCCCAACAAAAAAATGTGAAAAGTGCGTTTGGAACCTACTCGACCCTGCCAATCTTCTTCACCGCCGCGATCAACCGCGCGCTGTCGACTGCCACGAACTCCGAGAATGCCGGCGCATCCTGATAGGCGACGAGGCTGCCCGAGGTGTCGAAGGCTTTGAGGACGTCGGGACTCGTCATCACCTGCGCCATCGCTTCGCGCAGGCGGGTCGCGACCGGCGCAGGAAGAGAACTCTGAGCAAAGAGCCCGGCCCAGATGTACATCTCGACCTCCTTGTAGCCGAGTTCCTGGAAGGTCGGCACATCAGGAAAGCTGGCGATGCGCTGTGCGCCGCAATTGCCGAGCACGCGCAGCTTGCCGTCGTCGACCTGCGGCTTCAGCGTGCCCGGTGCCGCCGCGATCCCCTGCACGGTCCCGCTGAGGAGCGCGGTCAGCGCGGGACCCGCGCCACGGAACGGCACGTGCAGCAACTTGATGCCGGCGCTGTTGGCGAACATCTCCATCGCCACATGCAGTGTGCCGTAGGGGCCGGACGAGCCGTAGGTGATCTGGCCCGGGCGCTTCTTCGCATCCTCGACAAAATCCTGCGCCGTCTTCCATGGCGCCGAAGCCGGCACCGCCAGCAGCGTGGGATCGGCCAGCACGCGCGCGATCGGCATGAACTGCGACACTTCATAGGCAACGGGACGGTCGAACAGCCGGTCGGCCTCCGGCAGCACCGCGAGCGAGGACAGGGTCATCAGCAGCGTGTAACCATCGGGCTCCGCGCGGGCCGCCGCGGCATTGCCGACCGATCCGCCGGCCCCGCCGGCGCGGTTGTCGACGATGACGGGCTTGCCGAGAATCCGCTCCAGCGCCTGCGCCACCGGGCGCGCGGCGAGATCCGCCTGGCCGCCTGCGGGAAACGGCACGATCATGGTAATGTTGCGGACGGGATAGGTTTGCGCGAAAGCCGTGCGCGGGATGACGATTTGTGTGAGCGGCAAGGCTGCGGCGCGCAGCAGGTCACGGCGGTTCATCGGCGGCTCCCCGAATATGATTTTGTTTTTTGTTCGGGGGGAGAGTAGCGGCTCTAGCCGGGTGCGCAAAGCAGCTTGTGAAGCGAGATCTCGTAGGGTGGGCAAAGGCGCTCTTGCGCCGTGCCCACCTTCACTGGCCAAAATTCCCAGCCATCTCCCGCACATCCCCACCCCAATCAGCGGGAAGGACGCCTTGCTCGACGTAGCGATGGAAGCTGCTGTGACGCCAGTCGAATACACGCGCAACGAGGCCGTGCTTGACCGGGTTAAAGTGGATGTAATCCACGTGACGCTCCAAATCCGCGTCCCCGCGAATGGCATGCTCCCAATAACGGCGCTGCCAAATGCCCTTCTCGCGCTTCTTCAACTTGCTCGTCGAACGCGCCTGCGCCTCCAACCCTCGCGAAAAACCACCTTTGATCAGATTCCATCGCGACGAAAATCGGCGTCATCGTCTGGCAGCGCCCAGATCGCGTGGAGATGGTCAGGCAAAATACAGATGGCAATCGTCTCGAACGCCCGGCGCTGCAAGACTGTTCGGAGATTCGTCGCAGGCGATCGACCTGGTCGACGAGCAGCGTATTTGACCGATCGGCGAGCACGACGGTGAAGAAGAACATGTTGCTTTGGACTCGGCGATACTGAGACACCTACGTTTCCCTCGCATGGATTGGTGGGCACGCTTCGCTTTGCCCACCCTACGGTTTCTCTACCCAGCCCGCCCGCCCTTGTTCGGCCGCCGCTTGCATGTGCCCGGCAGTTTCGCCGCCAGAAAATCGCCGAGCGCCTCGACGCGCGCGGGACGCGGGCCGCCGGGCGGCGTCACCAGATGCACGGCGCCTTCGGCCTGTTTCCAGTCCTTCAGGATCACTTCGACTTCGCCGGAGGAAATGGCTTCACCGACGATGAATTCGGGAAGCTCGGCGATGCCAAGGCCGGCGATCAACGCCGGCATCACCGCCTCACCATTGTTGACGCGAAGCTGTCCGCCCGGACGCACGCTGGCCTGCTCGCCGGCCGCATTGGTGTAGTGCCAGACGTTGGGCGTGGAGAGGTAGGCGTAGCTGAAGCATTTGTGCTCGGCGAGGTGCATCGGATGTGTCGGCCGGCCGTGGCGCTTGAGATAGGACGGGGCAGCCACCGTGAAGCGCGGCATCGTGAAGAGCCGCCGCGCGATCAGCGAAGAATCCGGCAGCCGCGCGATCCGCACCGCCATGTCGAAACCCTCGCCGATCAGGTCGATGGTCGCGTCGCTCAAATGCAGATCGACCGAGACTTCGGGATAGGTTTCGAAAAACTCCGGCAGCAGCGGCGCCACGGCCTTGATCCCGAACGTCATGGGCACGGCGAGCCGCACCAGACCGCGCGGCGCCACCGATTGCGCCAGCGCCTCGTTCTCAGCCGCCTCGCCGTCGACGAGCAGACGCGTCGCCCGCTCGGCGAGCTTGTGCCCGGCGTCCGTCAGCGCAAGCCGGCGCGAGGTGCGGTTGAACAGCCGGGCGCCGAGCCGCTCTTCGAGCCGGGTGACCGCCTTGGACACCGTCGCCTTGGACATCGCGAGCTCGCTGGCGGCGGCCGCAAACGACCGTAATTCCACGACTTTTGCGAAAATTGCGAGCGCCTCGAAATCGGGGAGTTTTGCCATGGCAGTCGGCCCAAAGGTCTATTTCAGGAAACAATGTGTTTCGACAGTTTCTATTTCTATACCACCGGCGGAGGCATATCCAAGGGCCATCAGAAATTCAGGACTGGAGAAATCCAATGACCAAGAAGCTCTCAGGCAAGGTCGCCCTCGTCACCGGCGGTTCTCGCGGCATCGGCGCGGCCTCTGCCCGCGCCCTCGCCGATGAAGGCGCGGATGTCGCCATCAGCTACGTCGCCTCGCCCGAAAAGGCCGAAGCCGTCGTCACCGAATTGAAGGCCAGGGGCGTCAAGGCCCGCGCCTTCAGGGCGGACCAGGCTTCCGCCAAGGACGTCACGCAGCTCGTCAAGGACGTCGCCAAGGAATTCGGCCATCTCGACATCCTCGTCAACAACGCCGGCGTGGCAAACGGCGGCGCCATCGACGATCCCAAGGCCGACACCGAAGCCCTCGCCCGTCAGGACTCAGTCAACGTGCACGGCGTGATCGCCGCGATCCGCGCCGCCGCGCAATTGATGGGTGAAGGCGGCCGCATCGTCACCGTCGGCTCGATGCTCGCCGACCGCGCCTCGTTCCCGGGCCTTGCCGACTACGTCGCCACCAAGGCGGCCGTGGTCGGCTACACCAAGGGCGCGGCGCGCGACCTCGGCCCGCGCGGCATCACTGTGAACGTTGTGCAGCCCGGCTCGATCGACACCGACATGAATCCGAAGGACGGCGGCGAGTTCGCCGAGACGCAGCGCAAGCAGCACGCGCTCCAGCGCTTCGGCCGGCCCGAGGAAGTCGCCGCCGGCGTGGTCTTCCTGGCGAGCCCGGAAGCCTCCTTCGTCACCGGCACCGTGCTCAATGTCGACGGCGGTTTTGGCGCCTGAGACCTCCAGCTCAAGCAAAGGATTACGCAAATGATCGAACTCAGACCTTTCGACAAGCTCGGCGGCGGCGATCACGGTTGGCTCAAGGCCAAGCATCATTTCTCCTTCGCCAGCCACTATGACCCGAACAACATGGGCCATGGCGCCTTGCGGGTGTGGAACGACGATGAGATCGCACCGAACAGCGGGTTTCCCGCCCATCCCCACGCCAACATGGAAATCATCACCTATGTGCGCGAGGGCGCGATCACCCACCAGGACAGCCTCGGCAACGAGGGGCGTACTGAAGCGGGCGACGTGCAGGTGATGAGCGCCGGCAGCGGCATCCGCCACTCCGAGTATAATCTCGAGCCGACCAAGACCCGGATCTTCCAGATCTGGATCGAGCCGACCGCACGCGGCGGTCAGCCGACCTGGGGTTCAAAGCCGTTCCCGAAGGCGGACCGCTCGGGCAAGCTCGTCACCATCGCCAGCGGTTTCGAGACTGACACCGACGCTCTGCCGATCCGCGCCGATGCGCGGGTGCTCGCGACCACGCTGAAGGCCGGCGAGAGCGCGGAGTACGAGCCGCAGAAGTCGCGGAAGCTCTATCTGGTACCGGCGGCAGGTGCAGTGGAGATCAACGGCGTGCGCGTCAACGCCCGCGATGGCGCCGCGATCCGCGACGAGGCCAATCTGAAGATCACGGCTCTGGAAGATTCCGAGCTCGTGCTCGTCGACGCGGCGTAACGACGATTGCCGTGGATGGCCGGGCTTGTCCCGACCATCCACGCCTCTCTACCAGCAAGCAAGAACGTGGATGCCCGGGCATAGGCGAGCGGAAGCGACGCCGTCCTTCGGACGGCTATGCCCGGGCATGACGTCCCCAACAACCAGTGCATCAGATCTACCCAACGGAGACCACCATGACCAAAGTTCTCGTCCTCTATTATTCCGCCTATGGCCACATCGAAGCGATGGCGAATGCCGTCGCCGAAGGCGCCCGCGAAACCGGCGCGACCGTCGACATCAAGCGCGTGCCTGAGCTGGTGCCGGCCGAGGTCGCCAAGGCCTCGTACTACAAGGTCGACCAGGCCGCGACGATCGCCAAGATCGAGGACCTCGCCAATTACGACGCGATCATCGTCGGCACCGGCACCCGTTTCGGCCGCATGGCCTCGCAGATGGCCAACTTCCTCGATCAGGCCGGTGGCCTCTGGGCCAAGGGCGCGCTGCACGGCAAGGTCGGGGGCGCCTTCACCGCGAGCGCGACCCAGCATGGCGGCCAGGAGACGACGTTGTTCTCGATCATCACCAACTTGCTGCATTTCGGCATGGTCGTGGTCGGCCTGAACTACGGCTTTGCCGGCCAGATGAAGCTCGACGAAGTCACGGGCGGAGCGCCCTATGGCGCCACCACGATCACCGGCGGTGACGGCAGCCGCCAGCCCAGCGCCAACGAGCTTGCGGGTGCGCGCTATCAAGGGCGCGCGATCGCGGAGACCGCGAAAAAACTGCACGGCTAAGCTTCACAGTTAAACTTCGCGATCAATCGCATGGCTGATGCGATTGGGGCGGCATTCTCTTGTGGGAATGCCGCCCCATCTATTTGGCTGGAAGTGACAGGGACCAACGATAGGTATGGCTTTCGAAATTCTCTTGATGGCGCAGATGATCCGCAAGCCCGCCCAGGCGCTGGCGCGGCGCTGGTATTGCCGCAGCCTGTTCCGCGCCTCGCGCGGCCGGTTGCACTGCGCCGGGTGCACGAGATCGTGACGCGCTAGCCGAACGTCAGGCCTGCGTGAGGTCCGCGTGCCGCAGGATGCTGGCGGTCGGCACAGCCGCAGGCGCAGTCGAAAGCCACCACCCATCGCCGGCAAACCAGCACGTCTCGTCAGGCGCGTCCCCTCTCCGGAACGATTGCACGCTCTCCCACCCCTTTGCGAACGCCTCGGCCAACCGCCGGCCGGCATCTGCATCCTGTAGTCCCGCGCAGCCGATGAACTGGGCCCGGCCCAGGAATTTGGCAGGCCAGACCACGCCCTGATCGGGGCGTGTGATCATCAACATGCCGCCGAGCACGCCCTCGGGCGCCAATGGAAACACCAGCCGCCCGCCGGGCCGCAGTGCATCGAGCCATTCCATGGCCGGCTGCGCTGCGCCCGCACAGACATAAATCACATCCACGCTCGGCAAATCGGACGCAATGCCCGAGCGCTCGCGCAGCTCGACTTCGGCGAAGTCATTCAAATTCTCGCGCGCCAGCGCCGCCAGGCGTTCGTCGATCTCATAGGCATAGACGCGGCCGCCGGGACCGACGAGCTCGGCGAGAATCGCGGTGTAGTAGCCGGTGCCGGCGCCGATCTGGAGCACAGTCTCGCCTTCCCTCACCCCGCAGCCGCTGAGCCAATAGGCGTGCGCGCCGGGCATGCCGATGTTGATGCCGCGCGCCGGGTCCAGCGCCACAAGCGCATTCTGATAGAGGAAGGCGGGATCATCGTCGGGCGTCACGACATAGGGGTGACCGCCGAACGAGATCGACCACGGCCCGGGGCCGGCGAAGCGCTCGCGGCCGACCGTCCGAAAAGCTCGCTCGATACGGGGATCCGTGGTCTTGGCCGCGGCGCAGATCAACTGCGCATAGAACGCACGAAATTTGTCCGAACGGTCTTGCATGTCGCCTCCGGGCTGCGGAGGCAACGATAGCACAACGATTGCGATATTCGAGTGACCGCTGCAACCAGGGACGTCGCGCGCTTCAACGCGCAGCCTTGCCCATCGCGCGCGCCGCAAGGGCCGCAAGTTTTGGGTGGCGCCGGAGCCCCTGCGCGGCATGATCGCGCAGCACATAGGGCATCCCGCGCCAGGACAGCGCGACGCTGACATCGGTCAGCGGGACCGGCTCGGCGCCGAAGCGGCGCTTGTAGTCGTGATTGCCGATGCTGAGATCGAAGCGCCGCACGCCCTGCGCATGCAGCGCCGCCATGGTGCGCTCGGTCACCAGCAGCCCCGGCGAACAACTCGCCCACGGCTGGCCGGCATGACCGATCCGCAAGAGGTAATAGGTCGCGCCGTATCTGACGCCGAGCGTAGTGGCGACGGTGCCTTCATCGCAGACGAGCGCCGAGACGACGGCGTAGCCTTCCGCGACGCCCTCGCGCGCTACTTCGCGATAGAACCTGGCGTGGGCCTGGTCGTTGAGGACGAACCGCGAGCCGAGCTTCTGCATGCGCTCCTGCTGCTGGACATCCATCACGTCGAGAAGCTCGCGCGCGCGAGCAACATCCGTGGCGACCTCGAACCGCGCGCCGGCATGGCGGCTGAACACGCGCCAGCAGCGCGGCATCTGCATGCGCTTGATCGACGCCTGATAGTCCGCATAGTCGTCGCTCGTCAACACCAGATTGCCGTTGAGCGAGCAGGATCCGAGACGGCCGAGCGCCACCAGCGGGTTCGGCTTGCCGCCGACATGGGCCGGCATCTTCTTCAGGCGCAGCAGATCGAGGCGGTCAGGCAAGGCGCGCAAGGCGTCGAGCAGCGCCGCGCTGATCGCGTGCGCACCGGCCGCGTCCATTGCGGCGTCGCAAGCGAGGATCGGCGCGTTGTTGTCAGAGACCCCGAGATCGGCAAACTCGACGACGCGAATGCCGCGCCTCGCGCGGCTGATCATCGGCACCATCGCGATGTCCTTGCCGGTGGCGGCATCGGAGATCACGGCGATCAGCGGCGCGACGCCGTGAAACGCCTCGTACCAGGCGCCGAGCCAGTAACCATGCTGGAAAGCGGTGCGATGGCCTGCGTTCAGGCGCAACGCGGCCCGTCGCCAGTCACGCATGAAATCGACTGAGATTCCCGACGTGCTGGAGGACACCCGATCGTCTAGTTGCTCGAGGCTGACAAACGCCATTCGCGGGGCATACAGTTACTGAACATTTCCAGATAGATTATGTTTTGTCGCAGACCACAAGTTACGTCGCTGCTTATCGTTAAGCCGATACCGTTATCGCGCGCGCAATGTCCCTCGTGTCCCGATATGGAACGAGCGACTGCGACGAGCTGTCAGCGATCGGGTTCCATTTGCTCGACGCACTGGAACCTGGCCAGGAAATGCAGCCCAGCGACCGCGAGCGCGAACATGAACCAGATCGGATTCTGCCGTTCGAGCAAGAAAGTCTCGGTCGTCCCGTAGTACAAGCCGAACAGCCATATCGTCAGGAACAGCTTGCCCAGCGCGTTGCTGCGGTTATGCGCCTGGGTCGCCTGGAAATTGCGGAGCGGCGCAAGCACCAAGATCAGAATGACGAGCAGCAGTCCTGGCAGGCCGATGGTGATGGCGAGATCGAGATAGCTGTTGTGGCTATGCGCCGCGGTGACCGCCCATTCGGCGCCCTTGGCGGTCTGGCGCTCGGTGACGTCGTCCCAGAACGCCGCATAGCCGTGGCCGATGACCGGCTTTTCCGCGACGGCCGAGAGCGCGAACTCCCAGATGTCGGAGCGGCCGGTGAAGGTGGGGTCGACCGGCAGCAGCCGGGTGATGGCCGATAGAGCGGGGCTTGCGACGCTGCCGACCGTCAGCAGGTTCATCACGATCAGCGGCGCGAAGCAGATGATCCGCTTCAGCCACAGGCTCCGTGTGACATAGACGAGCGAGGCAAGGGCGTAGATGGCAAGGCAGAGCACCGACGACGTCTTGCCGCCGGTGAAGATCAGGAAGATGCCGGCAAGTGCCGCGACCGCGGGACCCATCACGAACGACCCGACCGCGCTGAGGTAAATGCCGACATAGACCAAAATGGTCATCACGGGCGATGCGACGTTCTTGTGGCCAAAGCTGCCGCGCCAATCGCCGGCGAGTTGCGGCTCGGTGATGTCGAGCGCGGTGTGGATCGAATATTGCGGGGCGAGGAGGACGCCGAGATAGCACAGCACCAGCAGCACGAGTGCGGCGCCGCCGAGACACAGATTGAAGCTCCGCTGCGTCGGCGGCAGCAGCGGCAGCAGCACCGCGAGCGAGGTCACGCTGGCGGCGAGGACGAAGCGCTGGATCGAGACCTCGCGGCTCTCGGAGAAGATGACATTGATCAGCATCCAGCCGACGAAGCAGAGATGCAGCGGAGTGACGAGAGTCCGGAGCGATGGCGCGTCAGTGGCGATGGCGAACAGCACCGCGACCGCAGCGAGCAATCCGAAGGAGATGTAGTTCAGCGCCATACGTCCGCCGACGACATTGGCAACGTCGGGATTGCGCAAGTCCGGGAACGGATCGAGCGTCACCAGCACGAGCAGCAGGGCTGCCACCGCTACGAGGCAGCGCGCCGTCTGCACGACGTTCAGCCCCGCAAGCTCATCGCGCAGGGCGTGGCCAAGCGATCGGCCCTCGACGTCAGTCATGTCTGCGGCGCTGCGATTCATGCCTCAAGGCCGATATGGGACGATCGGGACCGCCCGGGTCTAGCCCATCCCCGTTAACCATCCGTCAACCAGCATGCCGGACGCCGCAGGCACCTGCTGCTGCCGCGCCACGCTGCGCGCGATCTCGTAATATTGCAGCGCCCGCTCTTCCAGCGTGAGATTGTCCAGCACATAGCCGCGCGGATCGAATTGGCCCGCGACGCAGCCGGCCCAGAAATCGTCCCAGCGCGCCTCGAAGCCGGCGGGGTCGACGAACTTGGTGCCGCAGCGGTCGTCCCAATAGGGCACCGAGGACACCGGCGCGAACTGGACACGGTGCGGATAATAATCGGGGTCCCGCCAAGGGCCGCCGGGATCCCAGGCGAATACCGGAACGCCGCAGGACAGGGCCTGCTGATAGGCGATGCCCTGGCTCTCGTTCTGGCACAGGAAGATCATCGCGCGCGAACGCGCCAGCGCGGCCTGATAGTCTTCCTCCTTGTAGCTGCCGTAGCGCAGCTCCGTGAACGAACGGCCCTCCTTGAGAAGCCGAGCGCGGACCGGCTCGACCAGTTCCGGCATGTAGCGCTCGCGGTCCCAGTGGACCTTGTCGTAGATGAGGACGTCGACGGTCTTGTCGCGCGGACGCGACGGCGCCCAGAGATCCGTATCGATGCCGGTCGGCCAGGCCTCGGTGTCGGGCCAATACGGCCGGTACATGTCGGCGTACCATGGGCCGGGCACCACGACCTTCTTCACCGGCAGGCGCTTCAACAGGTCTGGATCGTCGAGCGGATGATTATGGGCGGCAACCCCGAGCAGGATCGGGTTCTTCCACGCGAACTTGTCGAGCAGGAAGGTGCGGCCGATGATGCAGGCGACGTCATCGGGATGCTGCGCGATGTAGCCGTAGTCGTTGATGCGGTAGCGAATGCCGAGCCGGTCGAGCCCCGCGCAGAGATTGAGGAACACGCGAAGCTGCCCGCTCATGCGCGGCTCGCCGAACAGCATGCGGCGCGCCATCCGGCGCAGATGCCGGTCGCCGGGAAACCAGCGATCATCCTTGTCCTCGTAGAACAGATTGAGGACCATGTCGTCGGGATCGTAGTCGAATGTCTTTGCGGGCACTGGGTCCATCCGCGGCAGTCAGGGCCGCATTCTCGCATGGGACCGGCTGTCGCACCTCTTCAAACCTGCGACAGACTTAACGCCACAGGTTTAACGCTAATCTACGAAACCGGTCTCGCGCCGGCCTTCGCAGCAACGATTTGAGCGCTATGTGAGTATCATCCGCAACGACCGAGGCTGCGATCGCGGCTCCGCGATATCGCCTGGTTAACAGATCATTAAAGACGAGCCACCGCTTGACCGCCGCCGACGCCATGCTCGATGCACCGACCGCCGCGCTCTCGGCGACGAACGCGCGCCCAACGTCGGTATCCGTCGTCATTCCCGCCAAGAATGCTGCGGCCTATATCGGCGAGACCATCGCAAGCGCGCTGGCGCAAGGCGACATCACCGAGATCATCGTCGTGGACGATGGCTCCGCCGACGACACCATGGCGATCGTCCGTGCCATCCGTGATCCTCGCCTGCGCCTGATCGCGAATGACTCCTCCGGCGTCTCGGCCGCGCGAAACCTCGGGGCGCGAAACGCCGGCGGCGACTGGTTGATCTTCCTCGATGCCGACGACCGCCTGCGCCCCGACGCGGTGATGACGCTGCTGGCGGCAACCAAAGCCACCCCCCGCGCGATCCTGGTCTATGGCGACTACAACACGATCGACAGCGAGGGCCGGCCGATCGGCCGCCGCGACCTGCTGAAGGGCCGCCGCAAGCCATCCGGCAACGTGCTGGAGCGGCTCACTCGCGGCAACTTCATCGTCAATGGCGGCATCATGCTGGTCCGCGCCGACGCCTTCGGCGCGGCGGGCGGCTTCGACGTCTCGCTGAGATATTGCGAGGATTGGCATTGCTGGTGTCGTCTTGCTGCGATTGGCGAGTTCGCGTATGTGCCGGAACTTCTGCTCGACTATCGCCTGCACACCGCCAACACCATGAACGCGGCCGTGCGGGCGCCGCAGGATTTTTTCCCGGCGGTCGCGCGCGTGTTCGATGATCCCTTGATCCTGTTCAAGCTGCCCGCGGGTGCCGCACCCCGGCTGCGCCGGGCGGCCGAGATTCATCTCGTGACTTATTCGGCGACGCAAGCGGTCCGCTTCGGCAGGTATCGCGACGCCATCGCCTATCTCGGCATGGTTGGGCGGCGATCGCTCAAAGCGGTGCCGCGCTCCGCGATCAAGATCGCTCTAGCTCATTTCGGAATCTAGCCGCCCGATGCAAGCGCGTCAGGAAGCGATCTTCGAGGCCTCGTAAGGTCTCGGATCGAAGCCGAAAGCAGCGAGCGCAGAACCGAACGCGACCATCATGGGATGTATCGCGACGACGGCCTTCGATGTCGTCATCAGGCGAGCCGCGCGCACCAGCGACAGCGGCAACCGCCCCAGCATCTGCGCAAATACCCGCGCCCGGGCCGCCTTGCCCTGCGCGGCCTTGTGCTGCACACGATAATTGATCGCGCCGATGCGCAAGCCACGCTTTGCGATCCAGCCGAGGCTGGTGCGGTTTCGCGGCACGGTCTCGGTGATGACGGCCTCCGCCGTCCAGTGGAATGTCATGCCGGCATCGCGGCACCGCACGAAGAAATCGCAGTCGCCGCCGCCAAGGAAATTGTAGCGCAGATCGAAGGCGGGACGGCCGAACCGCTCGAACGCGGCGCGCGTGATCAGGCAGTTGCCGCAGCCATAGATCATCGGCACTGCACCGGTGTAGTCGTAGGCGGGACAGAAGGCAGGATGACGCGCGAGCCAGGGCCGGCTGTCGTCGTCGAACACCGGCAGCACCGGCCCGCCGACGATGTCGGCGCCGGTTGCCTCCGAGGTGCGAACCATCAGCTCGAGCCAGTCGGGCGAGGCGATCTCGTCGTCGTCGATCATCAGGAACCGGGTTGCGGCGGGAAACAATGCCTGCGCCGTCTCGAACGCGGCGTTGATCGCCTGGCAGTTGCCCTGCCGCTTCTCGACCAGGCAGATGCCCTGGAGCTTGCCGGCAGCCAAAAACTCCGCGGCGACCGGCGCGCTCTCGCGCCGCGCCGCGTCGTTCTCGACCATGACCACCGCGAAGGAGCGCGGGGTGCGTTGGCTGGCGAGCGAGTCCAGCGTGAGGCGCAGATGCTGCGGGCGGCGGAAGCAGGGAATGCAAACGACGATGCCGACCGACAGGTCGATGACGCGCGAACTCGCGGCGATCTCCCGGTTGGGATCGCGCACGGCATCCGAGATCCGAATGGCGGACAGGTCTGTTGGGATCAGCGTCATCGCGTTCTAGATGCCCGAGATATGTTGAAAAAGCCCTGCGCCGATCGCATGCACCGGCGCCGTCCCGCGACGGCACAGTGCCGCGGGACAGATGCGTGCCAAACCAGGCGACCGACTTGAACCGCGAAACGGCACCACGCCTCGGATCTCCTGGCAATGCAGACGTACCACCATACGCTTAACCGCTTTCGCGTGTTTCCCATGCGAATCCATGTGCGCGTGGTACTGCAATTTGCAGTCCATCGTCGGGCGACGGCGCGACATGGACGATGCCGTAGTTAACGCATGGGCGCATTAACCCGGCCGTAAGCACCGCGACCGGTGAAGGGACGCGGCATCAGATTTGCACTTCGGGCACGTGAGATTTTTCCTGTAATTCGAGTCGAACAAGCGCGGTCAAAAAACATGAACAAGCCAGCCACGATCGATTTCGCGACAGCCACCGAGACTCAAGCCCCCGCACAGACCCAGGCGCTGCTCGACCTGATCGCCGGCGAAGCCCGCGACAGCCTGCTTGGTGTTCATGAGGTGCTTCGTCGCGAGCTGCCGCAAGGCCGGCTTGCCATCTACGAGGCCGGCGGCGGCTCCAGCAGCTTCTTGCCCGTGGATGTGCTCAAGCGCAGCCACGTCACCGTCGTCGACATCGACGAAGACCAGATCCGCAACAACACCTACGCGCAGGAGGCAATCCTCGGCGACGTGCAGGCCTATCGCTTCGGGCCGGACACCTTCGACGTCGTGATCTGCTACAACGTGATCGAGCACCTGCCCGACGTCGAGGCCGCACTGCTGAACTTCCGCGATGCGCTCAAGCGCGGCGGGATGATCCTGATCGGCGCGCCCAATCCGCGCTCGCTGTCCGGCGTCGTCACCAAATACTCGCCGCACTGGTTCCATGTCTGGTTCTACCGGAATATCCGCGGCATCAAGACCGCCGGCCTGCCCGGCGAGGCGCCATTCCCGACCTTCTTCCATCCGCTGGTGACACTGTCGAAGCTCGAGGCGTTTGCGGCCGCCAATGGCCTCCAGACGATCTATCGCCGCGAGGTCGAGAGCCCGCGCTATCCCGAGATGCGCCAGCGCAAGCCGCTGTTCGCCGCCTTCGTCGACGCCGGCACCGCAGTGCTGAACGCCGTGCTTCCGCGCGGCACCGACGTCCGCCGCGGCGACTATCACGTCATCCTGCAGAAGCGCTGATCGTCATGCGCGCGCGGCCCGGCAGTCAAACAGCCAAGCCGGACGCGCGCGCGCCTGACTGCATGCACGGTAACGAACCGTTAATCACTGGGGGACCGACGCATCGCAAGCGTCACAACGACGCGGCCGACAACAGCATGCGCTTAAACGCTTTGTTTGCCATTTCGGTGAATAGTCCCTCAATGAGTATGGTTAATTTTCCCTGTTGCGTTGATTGGGCACCTATATCCCGGGTGCGTGGCG
The DNA here is from genome assembly GCF_040548375.1 of Bradyrhizobium sp. F1.4.3. Lineage (NCBI taxonomy): Bacteria > Pseudomonadati > Pseudomonadota > Alphaproteobacteria > Hyphomicrobiales > Nitrobacteraceae > Bradyrhizobium > Bradyrhizobium sp. F1.4.3. Next base: position 73,639 of record NZ_JBEPRN010000016.1, on the reverse strand, counting down.
TAAAGCGAAGAGTAACCCCTCAGCCCACGGCACTTGGAATGGAAGCTGGGGATCATGCTTGACTATAACCAGCCGATAGACCGGGCAAGAAATCCGACCACGTCGGTGGCCCCGCAGCGGAGGTCCGAAGCCAGCTTCAACGTGCTGGAGTTCGTCAGCCTGCTTTGGCGGCGCAAGCTTGCGATTGGCTCCGCGGCCCTGATCGGCGCGTGCCTTGCCGTCACGATCGGCAAGAGCCTGACGCCCCGCTACACCGCGACCGCCCAGCTCTATGTCGATCCGCGCGAGCTCCAGCTCGTCGATCGCGAGCTCACGCCGCGCGCGCAGGACGTCTCCGGCATGTCCATGGTCGTCGAAAGCCAGGCACGCCTGATCACCTCCAACAGCGTGCTGTTGCAGCTGATCCAGCAGGCCAATCTCGACAAGGATCCCGAATTCGGTGGCGGCGGCGATGCCAGGAGCCTGATGTCGTCGCTGCTGGGCCTGATCGGCCTCCAGCCACGTGTACCCTCTGCGGCGGACATCAAGGACGTACAGCTCGCGGCGCTCGACGCGCTGAACAAGCACATCACGATCCGCAAGACCGATAAGAGCTTCATCGTCGACATCGAGGTCTGGTCGACCGATCCGGCGAAGGCGGCGATGCTCGCCAACACGCTGACCAACACCTACCTCACGGACTCACGCAACTCTCAGGCCCTCGCCGCGCGGCGTGCCACCAGCGAATTGTCCGGCCGGCTGAAGGAGTTGCGCGAGCGGCTGCGCAACGCCGAGACCGCGCTTGCGACCTACAAGGCCCAGAATAATTTCGTCGGCACCCAGGACGCGCTGATCAGCGACCAGCAGCTCTCCAGCAGCAACCAGCGGCTTTCCGCGGCCCGCGCGGCAACGATGGACGCGCAGGCGCGACTGGACCAGATCGAGGCGAACAAGCGGACCGCTGCGGATGCGGGCGCGATCCCCGAAGCTCTGCAATCGCCGACGATCGCAAACCTGCGCGCGCAATATGCCGATGCCCGCAAGAAATATGCAGAGCAGACCGCTGAGCTCGGCCCGCGCCATCCGGCGCTGCGCCAGACCGAGAAGCAGGTCGAGGATCTCAAGCGTACCATCAGCGAGGAGATTGACCGCTTCGCTCAATCCGCCAAGAACGACCTGACGCGCTCCCGCGATTACGAAGCCTCGCTCAACCGGGCGCTGGAAGCGCAGAAGCGGCAGAGCGTGCAGCTCAGCCAGGCCGCCGTGCGCCTGCGCGAGCTGGAGCGCGAGGCCGATGCCAGCCGCGACGTCTATCAGTCCTTCCTCAAGCGCTCACGCGAGACCGAGGAGCAGGAGACGCTCAATACCTCGGCGGCCCGAATCATCGGTGAAGCGACCGTACCGCAGCGGCGCTCGTTCCCGCCGGCGATGAGCCTGTTCGCCATGATCGGCTTCATCTTCGGTGGGCTTGCCGCCGCCTGCTGGTTCGTCGCGGCCGAGCATCTGTTCATCGGCGCGACCGCCCCCGAGCCGACCCGCCGCGAGCGCACACCGGAGCCCGAGGTTTCGAGGGCTCCGCCGAACGCCGCGGCGCCTCCGCCACCACTTTCCCTGGTCGAAAAGCCCCTGATCGCCCGCCTCCAGGAGGCCGACGTCATCCGCACGCTGGGCGCCATTCTCGCCACCGGCGGCGGCGTCGATCTCACCCGGCTGGGCTGGCCGACGCTGCGCCCCGGATTTCCGCTGACGACGCTGCTCAACGCCTTGCGCGACATGCGCGCCGCGGTGGCACGGCGGGCCGGCGGCAAGGCAATGCCGGTCATCGCGCTGGTCGGCGCCGGCGAGACCATTGGACGCAGCGTGACCGCACTGAATTTCGCGCTCGCGGCGGCGCGGGACGGCAGCCGCGTGCTGATGATCGACGCCGATCATCAGGCGCGCACGCTCTCGAACAAGGTCAACCGCCCCGGCAAGAGCGAGCCGAGCAAGCTCGGCTGGCTCTCGACCGGCAGCAACGCTGCGCGCGAGATCAAGACGGTCAACGGCATTTCGGTGCTGCCAGCCGCCGAGAGCGATGCCGGCAAGGCCGCCGATGCCATCCGCAAGGCGGTGGCGCAGGTGCGCTCCGCCGGTGGCTATGACCTCGTCATTCTCGACGGTCCGGCGATGCCGCTGTCGGCCGCCGGCCGCAAGCTGCACGAAGCCGCCGACGCGCTGGTCGCGGTGCTGCCGACCAGCCTCGACATCAACGACAGCATGGAAGAGATCCTGGCCGCGCTCGGCGGCGCCGAGCGCAAGCTCGTCGGCGTCGTGCTCGACGAGCTCACCCCCGCAACCCATGCGCGCCACCGAGGCAAACAATATGCTTGAGCGTCGCGTCAATCCTGAAGGGCGGGCCGCAACCGCCGAGGTGCCACGGATTACCGTCGGCGGCCTTCGCATGGCTGCGCTCGACCTGGAAGCGACCGCCGATTTCATGATCGAGGCCACCGATCCGCGTCATCGCATCGGCCGCCCGCTGTTCCTGACCTCGGCCAATGGCGAAGTGCTGGCGCGCTGCTCGACCGAGCCGCAGACCGAGCGCCTGTTCCGCGCCGCCGACCTGATCAATGCCGATGGCCAGCCGCTGGTGGCAGCCTCAAGACTGCAATCCTGGTTTCCGCTGCCGGAGCGCGTTGCGACCACGGACCTGTTCCATCTCGTCGCACGCAAGGCCGAGGCGGCGGGCCGTACCTTCTACATGCTCGGCGCCAGTGAGGACGAGAACGCCACGGCGGTCAGGAAGGTCCAGAACCTGTATCCGAACCTCAAGATCGTCGGATACAGCCACGGCTATCTCCGTGGCGACGCGCTGCGCGCCAAGGTCGAGGAGATCAATGCGCTGGCGCCTGACTATCTGTGGGTTGCGCTCGGCGTTCCCTCCGAGCAGGCCTTCGTCGAGGAATTCACGCCGCTTCTGACCAATGTCGGCGTCATCAAGACATCCGGCGGCCTGTTCAACTTCCTGTCGGGCAGCCGGTCGCGCGCGCCGCAATGGATGCAGAAGATCGGACTCGAATGGGCCTGGCGCACCTGGCTGGAGCCGCGCCGCCTGTTCTGGCGCTATTTGACCACCAACCCCCGCGCGATCTATCTTCTCTTCAGCCGGGACAAGCCCTTTAATCGCTGAGAAGAGTAGCAGACCACATGACCGACCGACCGACTGTCCTCGTCACAGGAGGCGCGGGCTATATTGGTTCGCATGCCGTCCGCGCCCTGACCGCAGCCGGCTACCAGCCCGTCGTTTATGACAATCTCTCGACAGGCCATCGCAATTTTGTTGCCGGCCCGCTGGTGACGGGCGATCTGCTCGACGGAGCGGCGTTGGCCCGTACCTTTGCCGACCACAAGGTCACGGCGGTGATGCATTTCGCGGCGGCGAGCCTCGTCGGCGAGTCCATGACCGATCCGCAGAAATATTACATCAACAATGTACAGGGCACGTTGTCGCTGTTGCAGGCGATGCGCAACGCCGGCTGCCACCGCATCGTGTTCTCCTCGACCGGCGCCGTCTATGGCAACGCGGATTCCAAGGAACTACCGGAGGATTTTCCCTGCGCGCCGATCAATCCCTACGGCGCATCGAAGTGGATGATCGAGCGCATGCTGGCCGATTACCGCGCGGCCTACGGCTTCGGCGCGTTCTGCCTGCGCTACTTCAATGCCAGCGGCGCCGATCCGGCCGGCGGCATCGGCGAATTGCGTGACAACGAGACGCATCTCATTCCGCGCGCCATGATGGCGTTGCAGGGCCATGTCGACTTCGCCGTGTTCGGCGACGACTACGACACCCCCGACGGCACCGCGATCCGCGACTACATTCATGTCACCGACCTCGCCGCAGCACATGTCGCCGCGCTAAAACTCCTGGAAGAGGGACATGCCGGCGGCAGCTTCAATCTCGGCACCGGCTCGGGCTTCTCGGTGCGCGAGATCCTGACCGCGATCAAGCAGGAGACCGGGCGCGAGGTTCCGCACACCGTCAAGCCGCGCCGCGCCGGCGACCCCACTTATCTCGTCGCCGACCCCTCCGCCGCCCGAAAGGTGCTGAAATTCGTACCGCGCCATTCGGACCTGCCGACCGTGATCCGGACTGCCTGGGCCTGGCACCAGAAGGCGCATCCGCCAAGGCGGCGTTAGACGCCGGTATTGAGCCTTGCCGGTTGGGCCCCCGAGCGGCTAAAGAAACTATCGCAGCCGGCGCCGGCGAATGTCCCGGCCGCCGCATGTTGCTCGTATCGCCGCCGACGGAAGCGGCACGCATGGCTCAGCCAATATAGCGCGAGCCGATTCTTCACAGCGAAGGCCACGATCGAGTCCGCGCATCGGCCTGCTTTCAGGCGCGGCCCAAGGGAGCACGGAGCGAATGCATCAGGCCGCAAGCCTGCAATTCGAGCGCGTGATGGACGAGCTCGTCCTCTGGCACGCCGTGCCCGAGGACGAACGCTCGCCGGCACCGGCGTGGTGGTGGGGACCGGCGATAGCGGTGTGTGATGCGCACGAACCGATGCGACACGCATGGTGTTGCGAGCTCGGACTGGGCGACGGTTCAAGCTTTGCCGAAGGTGCGCAAGCCCTTCTCAGGCTGTTCGCGGATCAAACCTCGGTGCCCTGGCCGGATGATTTTCCGCGCAAGGCGGAGATCAAGGAAGACGAGGTGCGCGAATTGCACCCGCAGCCGTCAGACGACAGCGCGTTTCAGCCGTAGCGCCACGGCTTCGTTCACGGCCGGATCCGTCTCCGGCTGGAGCGGCGGCGCGACGGGCAGCACCAATGGCCGCAGCAGCTCCGCCATCTGCCGTGCCGGCAGCGGCTTCGAAATGAGGAAGCCCTGCATCTCGTCGCAGCCGTGGGTGCGCAGGAACGCCTCCTGTTCGGCGTTCTCGACGCCTTCGGCGACGACGGTCATGCCGAGCGCCTTGCCCATGCTGATGATCGCCTGCGCGATCGCCTGATCCTCCGAATCCTGCGGCAGGTCGCGCACGAAGGAGCGGTCGATCTTGATCGTGTCGATCGGGAAATGCTTCATCAGCGACATCGACGAATAGCCAGTACCGAAATCGTCGATGGCGAGGCGTATGCCGCGGCTCTGGATGGCGTCCAGCACCTTGAGCGCGCGTCCGACATTGCGCATCATCATGCTCTCCGTGACCTCGAGCTGGAGCAGCACCGGCGACATGCCGCTTGCGGCGAGCGCCTCGTCGACATCCTGCAACAGATGCTCGTCGACAAACTGCCGCGGCGACAGGTTCACCGCCATCGACACCGGCAACAGTCCGCGGCGCTGCCAGGCCATAGCCTGCGCGCAGGCCTCCTTTACCACCCAGCGGCCGATCGGCACGATCAGGCCGGTTTCCTCGGCGAGCGGGATGAACTGCGCCGGCGAGATGTTGCCGAGATCGGGATGCGCCCAGCGCAATAGCGCTTCCACGCCGGTGATCTGGCCGGTCTCCATGTCCACCTTGGGCTGGTAGTTCAGCGAGAACTGCTCGCGCTCCAGCGCCCGGCGCAGCGCGCTTTCGAGCGACAGCCGCTCGATCGACTGCGTCTTCACTTCCTTGGAGAAGAAGCGATAGCCGTTCTTGCCGTCTTCCTTGGCGAGATACATCGCCATGTCGGCATTCTTGGTCAGCGTCTGCGCGTCGGCGCCATTGGCCGGATACATCGCAATGCCGATCGAGGCCGTGGTGTGGCACTCATGGCCGGCCAGCTCCATCGGCCTGCCGAGCGCGGCGAGCAGTTCGGTCGAGATACGCTGAACATCGTCGATCTCGCCGCACTGGTCGAGGATGACCACAAACTCGTCGCCGCCGAGCCGCGCCACCACGTCGCTCGACCGCAGCGCATTGCGTAAGCGGTTCGCAACTTCGAGCAGGAGCAAATCACCGGCTTCGTGGCCGAGCGAGTCGTTAATGACCTTGAAGCGATCGAGGTCGATGAACAGCACCGCAAAACGGTGGTCGTGGCGCTGCGCGGTGTCGATCGCCTCGCGCAATAGACAGTTGAAGGTCTCGCGGTTCGGCAGGCTTGTCAGGCTGTCATGCGAGGCGAGATATTCGATCCGCTCGTCGGCCTTGTTCTTCTCGTCTGCACGATCGAAATTCTCCATCGCGAACGAGACATTGTCGGCAAGACGCTTCAACAGCTCGACGAACTCGCTGGTGAAGGTGTCCTGCTCCGTCGACATGTAGATCATGACACCGACGGGCTTGTCATGTGTGATCAGCGGGAACGCCGCGCCGGAGCGGGCGCCATCGCTCTGGAGTATGGAATGGAAGGCGCTTACGCGGTTGTCGTTGACATAGTCGTTGCTGATGCAAGGCTGCCGGGTGCGGAACGCAGTGCCACTCATGCCGCGTCCTTCGGGCCGGTCGGCGTCGATGGAGAGACGGACGTTCCTTGTGGTCTCGGCGGATGGCCCTGCCGTAGCAACGATCTCGAGCTGATCGTTGTCGTCCCTGGCAAGCGCAATGGTCGTCGAGGTGAACTTGCCGCCGGTAGACGCAGCCTGGCACACGAGGTCAAACAATTCGGTACGCGACTTGGCCCGCACGATCGCTTCGTTGGTAGCGCTCAGCGCCGCGAACATGCGCGTCAGGCGCTCCTTCTGCGCCTCGGTCCGGGCCTTTTCCTCGGCACGGTCGAAATTGTCGAGCGCAAAGGACACGTTCTCCGCCAGGCGTCCCAGCAGCTGAATGAGATCTGGCGTGAACGTACCTTCGTCGGGAGAGAGGAACAGAAGCACGCCAACCGCGTCAGTGCCGTTCTTCAGCAGCGGAAAACAACCGCCAGACCTCGTGCCCTGATCGCGCGCGGTCTGATGCCAATGTGTCGTGCGAATGTCCGCAAGAATCTCGTTGGCGACGCAAGGCGCCTTCGTGCGGAACGATGTGCCGGCCAGCCCTCGCCCCTCCGGCTCGTCGGCCGCGGTCGCAAATTGCCATTTCTCGACGTGATGGCGGCACTCACCCTTGGTGACGGCGATGTCGAGATAGCGACCGGTCGGATCCACCATGGCGATGGTTGCGGACGTGAAGGTGCCGCCGAACACCGCCGCCTCGCAAACTGCTTCGAACAATTCGGCACGCGTCTTCACGCGCATGATTGCTTCGTTGGTCGCACTCAGCGCTTCGAGCATGCCCCGAAAGCGATTGCGCTGCATTTCCGCTCTCGCCTTTTCGTGGGCACGGTCGAAATTTTCAAGTGCGAAGGCCACATTGGCTTGGAGCCGCTGGAGCAGCTCGACGAATTCGGGCGTGAATGCATCGCGTTCCGGAGAGTTGAACAGGAATACGCCTTCGACCCGCTCGCCGTTGAACAGGGGCAGGGCCGCCGAGGACCCGATCCCGTTGCGGCGGGCGTGGGCTTGCCAGGGCTTGATGCGATCGTCCGACAATACGTCATTGCTGATGCAAGGCTGGCGCGTGCGAAAGGCGGTTCCCGTCAGCCCCCTGCCTTCGGGCACCCGCTCGGAGGTGGAGAACTTGAAATTACGCACGGTATCCGCATTCGGTCCATAACAGGAGACGACGCGGAGCAACTCGGCATGATGGTCGACGAGCGCGATATTGGCCGACGTGAACTTGGCACCCTTCGCTGTCGCCTCGCAAACGAGGTCAAACAGCTCGGCGCGCGAGTGCGCGTGCAAAATCGCCTCATTGGTAGCGCTGAGCGCGGCATACATGCGCGCCAGGCGATCTTCCTCCGCGGCGATCCGCGCCTTCTCGGCTTCGCGGTCGAAATTATCGAGTGCAAAGCAGACATTTTCGGCGATGCGCAGCATGAGCGCGACGATCTCTTCGTCCTTCGCCCAGGACTGGCTGAGGAAGGACAGGATGACGCCGACGCTTTCACCACGCTTGATCAGCGGCGCCGCGACGCAGGCCGCAACGCCTGTGTTGAGATTCGCCTGTTCCCACGGCGTTCCCCTGGTACGGCGCGCGAGATCGCGTTCGACATGAGGCTTCTGTGAACGAAAGACCTGACCGGAAATGCCGCGACCATAGGGATTGTCGGGATCGACTGAATAATGCGTCTGTGCGACGATCTCCACGTTCTGACCGGTGCCGGCAACGGGCTTCAGCCAATGGCAGTCCGGCTCCTTGAGCAGAACGAAGGTTGCGAGCGACTTGCCGCCATGGACGGACGCATCGCACACCAGCTGATACAGCTCCTGTTCGGTCTTGGCGCGCAGAATGGCTTCGTTGGTTGCGCTCAGCGCGCCGAACATGCGATTGAGCCGCCGTGTCGCCCGCTCGCCGGCCTGGCGCGCCGTTTCGCGCGAGAAATTCTCCAGGGCATAGGAGATGTTCGCCGACATGCGCTCGAACAGCGACACCATCTGCTCGCTCAACGAGCCGGCCTCACTGCGGGTCACGAACAGCACGCCGACGCTGCGCCCATTGCACAACAGCGGCAGCGCCGCGGCCGCGCCGACATGGGCCTTGGCCGCGCCTTCGCGCCACGCCAGCGAGCGCGGGTCGTTCAGATAATCATTGCTGATGCAGAGCTTCTGATTGCGAAAGGCTTCTCCGCCGACGCCCGATCCTTCCGGCGTTTCGGCTTCCGTGGTGATCTCGATCGCGCGCAGCCGCGCAACGTCGTCGCCGCAACCGACCGCAAAGCGCAACCGGCGGCCGTCCGGCTCCACCAGGAACACCGCGACGGCCATGAAATCCCCGCTCGCAAACCCGGCGTCGCAGACCATCTGGTACAGCTCGTCCGGCGATTTTGCGTAGAGGATCGCTTCGTTGATGGCACTCAACGCCGCAAAGGTGCGCGCGAGGGTCGTCTGCACGATCTCAACTCCCGGGCATTTCTGCCGTTTTATCCCGGATGCCGTTATGAACGGCGATCGCCTAAGTGGTCGTTATTGCGTGCCGGAAACCGCGGATCACAGTGAACGAGCTGCGAACGACGGACCAAAAACTGTCGAGAATCCCGCCGCGCGGCATGTCTGGATGCACGGGCCTACGACGAAAGCCGCGTTCTCTTTGCGAATTTGCAGCCCTGTATTGGTTTACGGGAGATTGATATCGGCGTGGGGCTTTGAGACGATGGCGCCCAACAACCGCCTGCCAAGGGCGATGACCGAGGGAACGCCATGCCGATCGTCAAGGCCGACCGCCTCACGCGCATCAGCGCCGCGCTGCTCCATGCCGCCGGAGCTTCCGAGGAAGAGGCCGACGCGGTCGCGATCGGCTGCGTCAATGCCAATCTCGCCGGGCACGACTCCCACGGCGTGATTGCGGTTCCCACCTATATCGACCGCATCAAGGCTGGACACATCGTTCCCGGCGCCAAATGGTCCATCGTCCAGGAGACGCCGACCACAACTGTGATCGACGGCCATTGGGGGTTCGGCTTCCACGTCAACGCCAAGGCGATGGCGCTGACGATCGAGAAGGCGAAGGCCGCGAACGTCGCTGCCTGCACCGTGTTCCGGCAGAGCCATGTGGGCCGGCTCGCCGCCTACCCGCTGATGGCGATGCGCGAGGGCATGATCGGGATTGCCACCGCCGACTCCGGCCGCTCGCCGAAACACGTTGCGCCGTTCGGCGGCAAGGAGGCGCGGCTCGGTACTAATCCGATCTCGATCGCGGTACCGTCCGATCTCGATGCGCCGTTCTATCTGGACATGGCGACCTCGGCGGTCGCGGCCGGCAAGATCCAGCTCGCGGTCGCCCGCGGCGAAGAAATCCCCACGGGATGGATCATCGATGCCGAGGGACGGCACACCACCGATCCGACCCAATACCGCAAGGGCGGCGCGCTGCTGCCGCTCGGCGGCACCGAGGGCTACAAGGGCAGCGGCTTGGCTGCGATGGTCGAAGTGCTCTGCGGCCTGCTCACGGGGCTCGGCTTCGGCGTCGAGCCGACCGGCCGGCACAATGACGGCTGCTTCATGGCGGTGTTCAACGTCGCAGCGTTCCGCCCGCTGAAGGAGTTCAAGCGCGAGGTCGCGGAGTTCGCGCACTATCTGAAATCGACGCCGCCGTCCGAGGGCAGCAAGGGCGTCTACTATCCCGGCGAGATCGAAGGCGTGCGCGAACAGCAGCGGCTGCGCGACGGCATCGAGATCGAGGATGCGACTTGGGAGAGACTGCGCGCACTGGCGCGTGAATATAGGCTCGACACCGTCCTCGATCTGGCCTGACGGATTTTGGAGAACAGCAGCATGACGCGACAGATGGTACTGGTCGGCTTCCTCCAGGCGCAGAACTGCACCAATCTGCCGAGCTCCTGGCGGCATCCGGATTCGCGCGACGATTCGATGTCGGCGGACTACTATCAGGAGATCGCCAGAATCCTCGAGGCGGGCAAGTTCCAGATGGCCTTCTTCGACGACCGCCTGGCGATGCCGGACCGCTACGGCAACGACCACGCCCACACCGTCGAATACGGCATCCGCTGCGTGAAGATGGATCCGCTGATCGTGCTGACCACGATGGGCCTGGTCACCGAGAAGCTCGGACTGGGGGCGACCTGCTCGACCACCTATTACGAGCCCTTCGACGTCGCCCGCCGCTTCGCGACGCTCGACCTGATGTCGGGCGGACGGGCGGGCTGGAACGTCGTCACCTCGCTCAACGACGGTGAAGCCCTCAACATGGGCCGCGACTCCCATCCCGAACACGATTCCCGCTATGACAAGGCCGACGAATTCATGGAGGTCGTGCTCGGTCATTGGGACACCTGGGAAGACGGCGCGCTCATCATGGACAAGAAGAGCGGCCGCTTCGCCGATCCGTCCAAGGTGAAGCGGCTCGACCACAAAGGGCCGGCCTTCAGGTCGCGCGGGCCGTTCACTGTACCGCGCTCGGATCAGGGCCATCCCGTCATCATCCAGGCCGGTGCGTCGGGCCGTGGCCAGCGCTTCGCCGGGCGATGGGGCGAGGTGATTTTTACCGCCGCGCGCAACCTTGCCGCCGCGAAGGAAGGCTATGCCGCCGTGCGCAATGAGGCCGCCAAGGCCGGCCGCGATCCCGATCAGATGTTTCTCTGCAACCTGACGACGCCGGTTTGTGGCGCGACCAAGGCGGAAGCCGAGGACAAGATGGCGCTGATCAACAAGCTGCCGCTCCAGATCGACGCGCTGTCGCTGCTCGCCGAAGCACTCAACTACGATTTCGCCTCCAAGGACCTCGACGAGCCGCTGACGACGGAAGAGCTGAAGAGCATGCAGGGCATTTTGGGCATCCGCGACGGCGTGCTGAAGAATTCGGGCAAGAGCAATCCGAGCGCGCGCGACTTCGTCACCTTCTCCGGTCGCGGCCAGGTCCAGGACGCGATGGTCGGCGGCCCCAAGGAGATCGCGGACAAATTGGAAGAGATGTTCGTCGAGCGCGGCTGCGACGGCTTTGTCATCGCGGCAACCTATGTGCCCGGCTCCTATGCCGATTTCGTCCGTCATGTGGTGCCGGAGTTGCAGCGCCGCGGCCTGTTCCACAAGGATTACCGCGGCAAGACCATGCGCGACAATCTCGGGCTGAAACGGCCGGCCGCAGGCGCCTGGAAGGTGCAGCCGCGCGACGCGGCGGAATAACAACGGGGACGCGACATGCGCTGGCTGAAATTCACCGCCTCAGGCCAAACTTCCTGGGGGATCATTAAAGGCGACCAGGTAATCGCGGTCGACGGCGATCCATTTGGCGAATGGCAGCGCACTTCGCGCACACATGCGCTGTCACAAGTCAAGATCGAGCTGCCGCTGATCCCGCGCACCTTCTATTGCGTCGGCTTGAACTATCTGAAGCATTTGAAGGAAGCCGCCGACAAGCGTGGCGAGGTACCGGCCGTCCCTGAAAGGCCCGAGATCGGCTATCGCGCCCAGAACGCCCTGATCGCGCATGACGAGGACGTCGTGATCCCCTTCTTTGCGACGGAGAAAATTCACTATGAGGGCGAGCTCGCCGTCGTTATCGGCAAAAAGGTGAAGCACCTCACCGAAGCCAACGCGATGGATTGCGTATTCGGCTACACCATCGGCAACGATGTTAGCGAGCGAACCTGGCAGAAGGCCGATCGCAGTCTGTGGCGGTCGAAGAACGCGGATACGTTCAAGCCGATGGGACCGTGGATCGAGACCGAGGCCGATCTCGCCAAGATGCAGACGATCGTCCGCGTCAACGGCAAGGAAACCAACCGCTTCCACACCAACGACATGATCTTTGGCGTGGTGCCGTTCCTGATCGAACTGACGAAATACTTCACGCTGTGGCCCGGCGACGTGATCTGGATGGGCACCGACGGCGCCTCGCCGGACATCAAGCACGGCGACGTCGTGGAGATCGACATCACCGGCATCGGGACGTTGCGCAATCGGTTTGTCCGCGAGGGGCAGTAGGCGCCGGGGGTCTGCGGCGCCCGCCGCCTCGACGATCGCAGCCGGATCGACGTGAGCAACCAACGTCGACTCGGCTTGAGATCAGCTTCTGGCGCCTGACCGGCGCTTCACATGGTCGATAAACGCTCGCAGCTTCGGCATGATTTGTCGGTGGCCGGGATAGTACAGGAACACACCCGGTGTCATCGGCGCGAATTGCTCCAGCACGCGGACGAGCTTTCCCTCCGCCACGGCGCCCGTGGCCAGCGGTGCGGGCACTTGCGCAAGACCCACGCCTTCGACCGCGGCTCCGAGCATTGTGGGAAAGTCGTAGGCGATGAAAGGTCCCGAAACCGCAATCTCGATCGAACGGCCGCTGTCATTGAGCGACCATGATGCCAGCGCACCATTCGATCGTCGCAATCTCAGGCAAGCGTGCTCACGCAGATCGTCCGGGCGCTCGGGCCGGCCGCGGCGGCCGAGGTAAGCCGGGCTGCCGACGATGATGAGAGGCAGCGGCTTCGTCAACCGCACCGCGACCATGTCAGGAGTGATGAACTGGCCCATCCTGATGCCGGCGTCAAAACCGCCGGCTGCGAGGTCGACCATTTCTTCGCTTGCGGCAAGCTCCACCTCAATCTCCGGAAACGCTTGGCAAAACGACGCAACCAGCGGCTCGAGCAGGATCGGCACGACCGAGCGCGGTACGGTGAGACGCAAGAGACCGGCCGGTCGCTGTCCGAGCTCACGCGCCGCCCCGCTTGCCGCGATGAGTTCTTCGAAGGCTGGTCTTGCACGAGCCAGGAATCTTTCGCCGGCTTCGGTTAGACCGACGCTGCGGGTCGTGCGGATGAAGAGCGCTGCGCCGACGCGCGCCTCGAGCGCTCGTACCGCCTGACTGATGGCCGACGGCGTTACCCCGAGTTCAGCGGCCGCCCGGCGAAAACTGCGGTGCTGGGCGACACTCAGAAACGCCTCCACGCCGTCGAGCGCACCGTGCCTAACTGTGAAGTTCTGCTTCATGGCCCGTCAACATTATCGCGAATAGTCGCTCGCGGAAAGTGGCCCTACATCCGAACTGCAAATGAGCCGTACCCGCTGTGTGCGCCCGACATTTGCGACATCGCGGCGGCCGCCGTGATCGGAGAAATAGAACCGATGAAAGCCATCCGTCACGCCGTCCTGGCGCTCACCCTCACCCTGACAGGTGTTACCTCCATGACCGATCCGTCCCTTGCCCAAGCACAAGTGCCGGCCCTCACGACCACCGGAGTGATGGTCATCCTGACCGTCAAGGCGGGCGTCACACGCGAACAGGTCACCGCCGTCATGCCCGATGAAATCAGGCAGACCGTGCAGCTCTATCTCAACGGGAAAGTTCGCGAATGGTATTCGCGGTCCGATGGGCGCGGAGCCGTCTTCCTGCTGGACGTCAAGGATGTCGCCGAAGGGCACGCGATCATGGACGGCCTGCCGCTCGCCAAGCAGGATCTCATAGACCACGAATACATCGCAGTCGGTCCGCTCATGCCGCTCCGCCTGCTCATGACCAAACCCTGAGCGCCCGCCGGCGCCGAACCGGACCGACCGGCTTCGAACCCCACCCGACCTGTCGGACAATCATAAGGACATCCGAACGTGCCACCGAGCTTCAACCTTCCGTTCGTCCTCAGCGTCGCCGGCGCCTTCCTGACAAGCTCGGTGGTGGCCATCGTCTATGTTTGGCCAGCGGCCCGCACGATGCCGCGCCATGACGCCCTGAGACTTCTTGCGGCTTTCCATGCGTTCAGGTTCTTGGGGATGAACTTCATGGTTGCCGGGTTCGTGTCTTCGGAGTTGAGCCCGGATTTCGCCAACGAAGTCGGATGGGGGGATCTCGTCGCCGCCACTCTCGCGCTCATTTCAATGGCGGCACTCTCCTGGCGATGGTCGATCGCCGTTCCGATGGTCTGGATATTCAACGTCTGGGGTACGCTGGATCTTCTGAATGCGTACTACATGGGCGTGACGAAGATCCAGAATCCCGGCCTGTTCGGCGCCGGCATTTATATCCCGGCCCTTTATGTGCCTCTGCTGCTGGTCAGCCACGTTCTTGTCTTCATGATTCTGTTGAGGCCCGGATCGGAAGAACAGACACCGTGACACGGCGAGCGGATCGCAATCCGCGACATGCCGGCCGAGATGGCTTGTGTCCGTCCGCGACCGCGACCGACCTCTCAAGAAGGAACGCCAATGAACACCGATGCTGTTTCCGTTGCCGCAATTGTTCCGCGTCCCGTCCGGCTCAGCCTGATATGGTCCGTTTCATTCACGATGCTGTGGACTTGGTTGATCCACTCGCTACCCGCACTTGCGGAGAGCGGCTTTCCTGCCTTGGGCGTTCGGCTGATGGCTCATGGGCTTATCGCGCTTGGCCTGTGGCTCGGCCTCGAAAGCACCGACTTGACGCCAGGACAACGCCAGGCGACCTGGCTGGTCTTCATGGTGCCTTTCACGCTTTGGGCCACTGTCACCTGGACGGCAGCCATCAACGGCGCATTCCGCGTGGGGGCCTCCTCCTTGCCGCTGCTTCCAGCGGCCATCCTGTTGCCGGTGATCGTCGGTGCTCCGGTGCTGCTGTTGTCGAAGCGCGTGGGGCAGTTGCTCGATGCGATGCCGCCGAGCTGGCTCATCGCCCTTCAGCTTTACCGCATCTTTGGCAGCCAATGGCTCGTCTACTGGCTGCGTGGGGTGCTACCGGGCCTATGGGCGTTGCCTGCAGGAACTGGCGATGTGCTGACCGGTCTTTTCGCCGTGCCGGCGGCGCTTGCGCTCGCAACCGGAACGGTTGAGGGGCGGAAGGGGGCGATCCTTTGGAACATCTTCGGCCTCGTAGACCTCGCCGTCGCGATCACCTTGGGGATGATCATGTCGCCCGGCCCGTTCCAGCTGATCATTCCGAACGGCCCGAGCATGGCCGTGGACACCTTTCCGAATGTGCTGACCCCCGCCTTCGTCGTGCCAAGCTCGATCCTGTTGCACGCGCTGTCACTGCGCCAACTGTTCCGGCGCAGCCGGCCGGCGACGGTGTAAGCCACGGCTGCGTGAGGCGGCGTGCGCTGGAACATGGATTGCGTCGTCGCTAGCCGTCTCGCAAACCGGACGCGAATGAAGGTGCCTCAAAACGGCAACGTCACGCTGGTCTTGATTTCCTTCAGGACCACATTGCTGCGGACGTACCGGATGCCGGGGATGCGGAACATGAATTCGTCGAGAAATCTGTTGTAGGCCGCCATGTCCTGCACGACGACGCGCAAGTGATAATCAGCATCGCCCGTGGTCGCAAAGCACTCCAGCACTTCGCGACGTTTGGTCACCCGCGCAACGAACTCGTCGACGAATTTGGCGTCGTGCCGCTCCAGCGAGACGTGGAGGATGGCCGACATCGCAAAGCCCGCCTGCTCGCGCGCGACCAGCGCGGCATAGCCCTTGATGACACCGGTCTCCTCCAGCGCACGCACCCGGCGCCAGCAGGCCGAGGTCGACATTCCGACCTCATCGGCAAGCTGCTGATTGGTGGCGCGGCCCTCCTTCTGGAGGTGGGCGAGAATCCGCACGTCCTGGTCTTCAATCATGAAAGCCCCTCAATTAGATTGAATCTACCAAATCTGGCCACCCAATGCAAAATTCTACCGAATTCCCGCCCGACACGGGATGAATAGGTAAGACCTACCAGCCTCGCAGGCTTAATCTTCGCCTATCCGGCAGAAAGCCGTGCGAGGCCCGCCATGGACGCCATTCCGTCACTCGACACCTATGAGCTCGCCGACCGCTACGACCGCGAGGAGGGCCGTGTCTTCCTCACGGGCACGCAGGCGATCGTCCGCATCGCGCTCGATCAGGCACGGCGCGACCGCGCGCGCGGGCTCAACACTGCCGGCTTTATCTCCGGCTATCGCGGCTCGCCGCTCGGCGGTATCGATCTTGAGCTCTGGCGCATCGCGGAGCGGCTGAAGCGCGACGCAATCGAATTCCTGCCGGCCGTGAACGAGGACCTCGCCGCAACCGCGGTGCTCGGTTCGCAGCAGGTCGAGACCCAAGCCGACCGCGAGGTCGATGGCGTGTTCGGGCTCTGGTACGGCAAGGGCCCGGGCGTCGACCGCTCGGGCGATGCGCTCAAGCACGGCAACGCCTACGGCTCCTCGCCACGTGGCGGCGTGCTGGTGGTCGCCGGCGACGATCATGGCTGCGTCTCCTCCTCGATGCCGCACCAGTCCGACGTCGCCTTCATGAGCTGGTTCATGCCGACGCTGCATCCGGCCGATGTCGGCGAATATCTGGCGTTCGGCGAATATGGCTACGCGCTGAGCCGCTTCTCAGGCATGTGGGTCGGCTTCAAGGCGATCTCGGAGATCGTGGAGTCAGGCGCCTCCGTCGCGCTGCGCCCACCGCGCGCCTTCCTCACACCGGACTTCACACCGCCGCCGGGCGGGCTGCACTATCGCTGGCCGGATCTGCCGGGACCGCAGATCGAGGAGCGGCTGGAGGCGAAGAAGCACGCGGTCTACGCCTTCGCAAAAGCCAATCCGATCGATCGCCGCTTCTACGACATTCCCGACGCGACCTACGGCATCGTCACCACAGGCAAGGCGCATCTCGATCTGATGGAAGCGCTGCGGCTGATGGGCCTCGATGAAGCCGCATGCCGCAGCATCGGCATCGACATCTACAAGGTCGGCATGGTCTGGCCGCTGGCGCTGCACGACGCCATGGACTTCGTGAAGGGCAAGCGCGAAATTTTGGTCGTCGAGGAAAAGCGCGGCATCATCGAGAGCCAGTTCAAGGAATATTTTTACGATTATCCGGGCGCCAAGCCGGAGCGCATGGTCGGCAAGCATGACGAGCGAGGGGCGCGGCTGATCTCCTGGATCGGCGAATTGTCGCCGCGCGCGCTGGCCGCCGTGCTGGCGCGCCGGCTCGATCCGATGTTTCCCGGCCTCAATCTCGCCGCCCGCGCGGCCGCGCTGTCGCCGGACGCCGAGCGCACGATCAACGTCGCTGGCGCGACGCGCACGCCGTATTTCTGCTCAGGGTGTCCGCACAACACATCGACGAAAGTGCCGGAAGGCTCGAAGGCGCTGGCCGGCATCGGCTGTCATTTCATGGCGAGCTGGATGGACCGCGAAACGTCGTCGCTGATCCAGATGGGCGGCGAAGGCGTCAACTGGGCAGCTTCGTCAAGATTTACCGGCCACCAGCACATCTTCCAGAATCTCGGCGAAGGCACCTATTACCATTCCGGTTCGATGGCGATCCGCCAGGCGATCGCGGCGAGAGCCAACATCACCTACAAGATCCTGTTCAACGATGCGGTGGCGATGACCGGCGGCCAACCGGTCGACGGCCCCGTCAGCGTACACGCCATCGCGCACAGTGTGCGTGCCGAAGGCGTGGCGCGGATCGCTCTGGTGTCGGACGATCCCTCACAGTTCTCGCCCGCCGATCTGCCCAGTGGCGTCACCATCCATCCGCGCGAGGAGATGGATGCCGTGCAGCGAGAGCTGCGCGAAATTTCCGGCGTCTCGGTCCTGATCTATCAGCAGACCTGCGCCACCGAGAAGCGACGCCGGCGCAAGCGCGGGCAGATGGCCGATCCCAAGCGTTTTGCCTACATCAACGACCTCGTCTGCGAGGGCTGCGGCGACTGCTCGGTCGAGTCCAACTGCCTCAGCGTCGAGCCGAAGGAGACGCCGTTCGGCCGCAAGCGCCAGATCAACCAGTCAGCTTGCAACAAGGATTTTTCCTGCCTCAACGGCTTTTGCCCCAGCTTTGTCACCGTCGAAGGCGCCACGCGTCGCGCCAAGGCTGCAAGCCAGATCGACGCGATCGGCCGCGCGGCCACGCTTCCCCTGCCCGCACCCGCCACGCTCGACCGTCCCTACGACCTGCTCGTGACCGGCGTCGGCGGCACCGGCGTAATCACGGTTGGTGCGCTGATCGGCATGGCCGCACATCTCGAACGCCGTGGCGCCTCGGTGCTGGATTTTACCGGCTTTGCGCAGAAGTTCGGACCCGTGCTGAGCTACATCCGCTTGGCCGCATCCCCCCAGGCGCTGCATCAGGTGCGCATCGACCAGGGCGCGGCCGACGCGTTGATCGGCTGCGACCTCGTCGTCAGCTCCTCACCAAAAGCCTCAGGCACCTATCACCGCAGCACACGCGCCGCCATCAACACCGCGGAAATGCCGACCGGCGACGTCGTTCGCTTTCGCGACGCAAACCTCGCCTCGTCCGCCCGCTTACGCGCGATCCGACAGGTCATCGGCAACGATAATCTCGACACGATCAACGCGAATGCGCTAGCCGAACGCCTGCTCGGCGACGCCGTCTATGCCAATATCATCATGCTCGGCTTTGCCTGGCAAAGCGGCCTGATTCCGGTTGCATTGCAAGCGCTGTTGCGCGCGATCGAGCTCAATGGCGTCGCGGTCGAACGCAACAAGCAAGCCTTTGCGTGGGGCCGGATCGCCGCCGCCAATCCGGACTTTGTGCCGAAGGTGGATGAAGCGCCCGAGGCCGAGACGCTCGACCAGATCATCGAGCGCCGCGCCGATTTCCTCACCGCCTATCAGGATAAAGTCTATGCAGCGCGATATCGGGCGCTCGTCGCAAAGGTCCGCAGCGCCGAGTCCGCGCTGAGCAGCGAGACCCTGACCGAGGCGGTCGCGCGCTCCCTGTTCAAGCTGATGGCCTACAAGGACGAGTACGAGGTTGCGAGGCTGCACATGCAGAGCGGCGTCCGCGACGAACTGAAACGTGAATTCGAAGATGGCTTCAGCATCAAGTACCATCTCGCGCCACCCTTCCTACCATCCGGGCACGACGCGCGCGGCCGACCGCGCAAGCGCGCTTTCGGCCAGTGGATCCAGATGCCGCTCGCAATCCTGGCTCGCTTAAGGAGATTGCGCGGAACGCCGCTCGATCCATTCGGGTACACGGCCGAGCGGCGTGCGGAGCGGGAGCTGATCACCTGGTATGAGGGCGTGATCGATCGGATGCTGGGCGAACTCGACGCCACGCAACTGCTTGATCTCGTCGCAATCGCGAAAGCTCCGATGGACATTCGCGGCTATGGCCCGGTGAAGGACGAGGCTATTAGCAAGGTCATCGCCGACGTCGATCGTATGATCGCCCACGTCCGATCATCACGGTCGCCGACCGATTCAGGAGCCCGCCGCCACGCTGCGCTTGGCGCCCGGTGAGATCCAGCTCAGGACGAGCGTGACGATAGCCGCAACGACAACGTTCAACAGCAGCGCGCCGAGGCCGACATAGAACGTGTAATTGGCACCCCCCACGGCGACGCTGGCGAGCGGCTTCAACCCATTGCTCCATGCCGTCCACGAACCCCAGCCGATGCCCGCGGCCCAGCCGAGCAATAGAGCCTCGGCTCTGAACCAGCGCGTGTACAGCCCGAACACCAGTGCCGGGAGGGTTTGCAGGATCCAAAGGCCGCCAAGAAGCTGAAGATCGAGCGCATATTGCGTCGGCAGGAACAGGATGAAGGCGAGCGCGCCGACCTTGACGACCAGCGACGTGATCTTCGCAACCGCAGCTTCACCCGCGTGAGTGATGTCGGGGTTGACGTAGGACTTCCAGACATTGCGCGTGAACAAATTGGCTGCGCCGATGCTCATCACCGCCGCCGGCACCAGCGCTCCGATCGCGATTGCGGAAAATGCAAAGCCCGCGAACCAGGATGGAAACAGCGTCTTGAACAGCATCGGCACGACATCATTGGGAGAAGCAACCTTGATGTTCGCGGCGTGGGCCATGTAGCCGAGCAGCGCAATCAACCCGAGCAGCAGAGTATAGGCCGGCAGCAGGATCGCATTCTTGCGGATCGTATCGGCTGATTTCGCGGCGAAAATGCCGGTGAGCGTATGCGGATACATGAACGCCGCCAGCGCCGACCCCAGCGCCAGCGTCGCGTAGGGCAGCAACTGTCCTGGCTTCAGCAGCAACCCTGTGTTGCCACCCTTCGCCGTAAAGACGTCGTTCGCCGCGGAGAACACCGCGCCATAGCCGCCAAGCTTGACCGGCACGACGATGACGGCAACCAGCACCACGATGTAGATCATGATGTCCTTGACGAAGGCGATCAGCGCCGGCGCGCGCAGACCGGAGCTGTAGGTATAGAGCGCGAGGATCACGAAGGCCGCTACAATTGGCAGTTCGCCGGTCAGGCCCATCGCCTTGATCACGACCTCCATGCCGATCAGCTGCAACGCAATGTAGGGCATGGTCGCCACCATGCCGGTCAGCGCGACGACGAGCTCGAGGCTCCGCGAGTCATAGCCGGCATAAACGACGTCGGCCGCCGTGACATGGCCTGCCGCATGCGCGCGCATCCACAGCACCGGCATGACGGCGAACACGAAGGGGTAGACGATGATGGTATAGGGCAGCGCGAAGAAGCCGTAGGCGCCGACCGCGTAGACCAGCGCCGGCACCGCGATCACGGTATAGGCGGTGTAGAAATCGCCACCGACCAGGAACCAGGTGATCCAGGTCCCGAACTGCCGCCCGCCCAATCCCCATTCATCGAGATGCTCGCTGACCTCGCCCGTTTTCCAGCGGGCGGCGAAAAAGCCCATCACAGTGACGAGGACGAAGAAGAAGATGAAAACCGAAAGCGGCAGCCATTCGATCTGATCGGTCATGGTGCCGCCCTCACGGCGTTTCGTCAGGGGTACGGCTGCGATAGACCAGCCAGATCAGCAGCGAGGAGATCGGGACCCAGGCGAGCTGATACCAGTAGAAGAAGGGGAAACCGAACAGCGGCGGCTCGGCGAAATTGTAGAAGGGAACCCACAGCAAGCCGATATACGGCAGCAGTAGCAGGATCCACATCATGTCCTCCGCGCTCCAGCCGGCAAGCGCCGACGATCCCTTCTCCCAACGAGGTAGGAACAAAATCGTTGCCTTGATAGCGGCATTCTCCGTTGTTGCGGTGCGACGCCAGAAAATGTGATCATGCCGCGTGGTGTAGCGATGGAGGTGTATTGTGGGGTCGACCGATCACGACCAGCCGAGCCTGACCGAGGCCGCAGCCGACATTCGCGCCGGCAAGGTCACCAGCCAATCGTTGACAGAAGCGGCCATCGCCAGCGCCGGTGCCAATGCCGATCTGAATGCCTTCATCACGCTCGACGAAGCCGGCGCCTTGAAGGCCGCAGCGGCATTCGACGCGAAGGACGAGCGGGACAAGCCGCTTGGCGGCGTTCCCATCGTGATCAAGGACAACATCGAGGTCGCGGGGCTGCCCTGTAGCGCCGGCACGCCGGCGCTGAAGAATTACGTCCCAAAGACCGATGCGCCGGTTGTTGCAAAACTGCGGGCTGCGGGTTCGATCATCATCGGCAAGACCAGCATGCACGAGCTTGCCTTCGGGATCTCCGGCTACAATACCGCGTTCAAGACCGGCCCCGAGTACGGCGTGCGCAACGCCTATGATCGCTCCCTGATCGCCGGCGGCTCCTCGTCAGGAACGGGTGCCGCGATTGGCGCACGGATCATCGCGGGCGGGCTCGGCACCGACACGGGCGGATCGGTCCGGGTGCCCGCCGCGCTGAACGGATGCGCCTCGTTGCGTCCGACTGTCGGCCGCTATCCGCAAGCGGGCATCGCCCCCATCTCGCACACCCGCGACACCGCAGGCCCGATGGCTGCGACCATGGCGGACGTCGCACTGCTCGATCGCGTCATTGCTGGCGGCGACGCCGTCGAGCCGGCCGATCTGAAGCAAGTTCGCATCGGCATCGTCAAGACGATGCTGGCCAATCTCGATGCCGACACCGAGGCTGCCTTCCAGGTGGCGGTCGCACAGATGACATCGCTGGGTATTGCAGTGGTGGAGATCGACATGCCGCAACTGGCCGAGCTCAACGGCCAGGTCGGTTTCCCCGTCGCGCTGTACGAAGCCTATGACGACATGGTCGCCTATCTCAAGCACACCGGCACCGGCATCACCATCGAGGCGATGGCAAACGAAATCTCCAGCCCCGACGTGAAGGGCACTTATGATGGATTGGTGATCCCACGAAAACTGCCCGGCCCCGACGACACGCTGGTCGATGCCAAACCGATCTATGAGGCCGCGATCAGAACCGCGCGGCCCGCGCTTCGGGCGCATTACAGCAACACGTTTACCGGCAACAGGCTCGACGCCCTCGCCTTCCCGACAACACCGCGCGTCGCCGTTGCCTCCAACCCGGAGTCCAGCAGCCTGGAGAATTTCGGCCTGTTCATCCAGAACACCGATCCCGGCAGCAATGCCGGCATTCCCGGCATCCAGATTCCCATCGCACTCGGCGCCACCAGCAAATTGCCGATTGGCCTTGAGCTGGACGGCCCGGCAGGAAGTGATCGCCGCTTGCTCGCGATCGGCATGGCGCTTGAAATGCTGTTCGGCCGGCTGCCGCCGCCGCGCCACTCATGAATAGGGGTTGATCAGCTTCTGCTGCTCGGCGCTGTGCTCCACGAGCATGTCGATGAAGGTCCTGACCTTTGCCGACAGATGATGGCGATGCGGATAGACCGCGTTCATTGACATTTCGACCGGCCGGTATTCAGGCAGGAGACGCACCAGCCGACCGGCGTCGAGGTCGTCCTGCACCAGAAATCCGGCGAGCAGGCCGATGCCGCCGCCTTCCAGCACCATGTTCCGCAATGCCTCTCCGCTGTTGGTGACGAGGTTGCCGGAAATGCGTACCGACGCCGGCTTGCCCTTGCGATCGTGGAAGCGCCACTCATCGCCAAAGGGATAGTTCAGGTGACGGCCGCAATTGTGCTCGGTGAGCTCGGCGAGCTGCTGCACACGGCCTCGTCCCTCGATATAGTCGTGCGAGCAGCACAACACATGCCGCCAGGTGGCAATGTTACGGACGATCAGGCTCGAATCCGGCGGGGCTGTCATGCGCAAGGCAATGTCGTATCCTTCCTCGATCAGGTCGACATTGGCTTCGCCCATGCGTAGGTCGACCTTGAGCTCCGGATACGTCGACAGCAGTTTCGCGACCATGCCGGCGATGAACGGTACCATGTGAGTCGCGGAATGGATGCGCAGCGTGCCCCGCGGCACCGACTGGAGAGCGCCCGCGATGTCGTCGGCCTGCTCGATGTCGGAGAGGATCTGGATGCAGCGGTCGTAATAAGCCTTGCCGATTTCGGTGACGCTGACCTTGCGGGTGGTGCGGTTGAGCAGCCTTGCACCCAGCCGCTCCTCCAGTGCCTGGATGTGATTGCTCACCATGGTGGTGGACATGTTGAGCTTGCGGGCGGCGGCGGAGAAACCTCCGGTGTCAACGACCCGGACGAAGGCGGTCAGACTGGTCAGGCGGTCCATGAGCGCCTCGGATTATACAGCATTGGTGGACAATCATTTTGCTTTTTGGCGGATTATCACAAGCGCCGGGACAGCGCATCTTCCGGGTATCAACAGTGCGCCCCTTCGGAACGGGACGTCTGCGAATCCGGAGGATGCCATGTCGAACGCAACCTATGTCACTGAAACTAATAATAAAATCAGCCTCCGTCCGTCCCGGCAGGCGATCAAGCGGGCAGCCCTCGCTCTGGCCCTCGCCCTTGGCGTCGCTGCCGCCAGCGACTTTGGCTACAATTACCTGACCACCGGCCGCTATCTGGAATCGACCGATGATGCCTATGTGAAGGCGGATTCCACGATCATCGCGCCGAAGGTTTCGGGCTACATCGCAAAGGTGCTGGTCGGCGACAACGAGAAGGTCCGGGCCGGCCAGATGCTGGCCAGGATCGACGACCGCGACTTCAAGGCGGCGCTCGGCCAGGTCCGCGCCGACGTTGCCGCCGCAGAAGCCTCGGTGCGCAACATCGATGCCCAGCTCGAGCTGCAACAGCCGATCATCGAGCAAAGCACGTCCGACGTCGCGGCGGCCGACGCCAACCTGAAATTCGCGCAGGAAGAGCGCGCCCGCTACGACGATCTGATGAAGTCGGGCTCCGGCACGATCCAGCGTGCGCAGCAGACCGATGCGACGCTGCGCGCCAGCAACGCGCAATTGCAGCACGCGAAGTCGGGCCTGGTCGCCGCGCAGCGCAAGGTCGACGTGCTGACCACCCAGCGCGCGCAGGCCACCGCGCAGCTCGATCACGCTCGCGCGGTCGCGGACCAGGCTGAGCTGAACCTGTCCTACACCGAGATTACCGCGCCGGTCGACGGCACCGTCGGCGCCCGCAGCTTGCGCGTCGGCCAATACGTGCAGGCCGGCACGCAATTGATGGCAGTGGTGCCGCTCGATGCCGTCTATGTGGTCGCGAATTTCAAGGAGACCCAGCTCACGCATGTGCGCGCCGGCCAGCCGGTCGAGCTGATCGTCGACAGTTTTCGCAATCAGACCCTGCACGGCCATGTCGACAGCCTGTCGCCGGCAAGCGGGCTCGAATTCGCACTGCTGCCGCCGGACAACGCCACCGGCAATTTCACCAAGATCGTGCAGCGCGTACCGGTGAAGATCGTGCTCGACGATCACAGCCTCACGGGCCTGCTGCGGCCCGGTATGTCGGCGGTGCCGACCGTCGACACCAAGGCAACCGTGGTGGCCGAGCGCGAGACGGCCAGGCACGTGGCCGACAACGCTGTGCAGCCGAACGGCGGCTAACTCCGAGAGGATCCCGGCAAGATTATCAAGTCTTGCCTGATGATCCTTCCAGAACTTCGTCGATTATCGAAACCAACCGCCTAATGCATCCTGTCTCCGTAACCGAGACGAGGCTTCCATGAGCACGCTTCAACCGACCCTCAACGCCGCTTCCGCTGCCAATCTCCCCGCTCCGGCTGCGGCTCCCACAACGCCGGCCGTTTCCGCCAAAACCTGGATCGCGGTGATCGGCGCCACCCTCGGCGCCTTCATGGCGGTGCTGAACATCCAGATCGTCAACGCCTCGCTCGCCGATATCCAGGGCGCGATCGGTGCCGGCATCGACGACGGTGGCTGGATCTCGACCTCCTATCTCATCGCCGAGATCGTGGTGATCCCGCTGTCCGGCTGGCTCGCCCAGGTGTTCTCGATCCGGATCTATCTGCTCACCAACGCGATCCTGTTCCTGGTGCTCTCGGCGGCCTGCGCGCTGGCGCAGGACCTGCCGCAGATGATCGTGCTGCGCGCCGTGCAAGGTTTTACCGGCGGCGTGCTGATCCCGATGGCCTTCACGCTGATCATCACGCTGCTCCCGCGCGCAAAACAGCCGGTCGGCCTCGCGCTGTTCGCACTGTCGGCGACGTTTGCGCCCGCAATCGGCCCGACCATCGGCGGCTATCTCACCGAGAATTTTGGCTGGCAGTACATCTTCTATGTCAACCTCGCGCCCGGCGCGATCATGGTCGGCATGCTCTGGTACGCGCTCGACGCCAAGCCGATGAAGCTGTCGCAACTCGCGGAGGGTGACTGGGCCGGCATCATCACCATGGCGATCGGGCTCTCCGCGCTTCAGACCGTGTTGGAGGAAGGCAACAAGGACGACTGGTTCGGCTCACCCTTCATCGTCAAGCTGTCCGTGATCGCGGCCGTCGCGCTGACCGCCTTCCTGATCATCGAGCTCACGGTGAAGAAGCCGCTGTTGAACCTGCGCCTGCTGGTCCGCCGCAATTTCGGCTTCGGCATGCTCGCCAACTTCCTGCTCGGTGTCGCGCTGTACGGTTCGGTGTTCATCATGCCGCAATATCTGTCGCGCATCCAGGGCTACAATTCCGAGCAGATCGGCATGGTGCTGGCCTGGACCGGATTGCCGCAGCTTCTGCTGATCCCGCTGGTGCCGCGCCTGATGCAGAAGTTCGACGCGCGGATCATCATCGGTGTCGGCTTCGTCCTGTTCGCGGGTTCCAACTTCATGAACATCTACATGACCGCCGACTACGCCGCCGACCAGCTGCTGTGGCCCAACGTGGTCCGTGCGATCGGCCAGGCTCTGGTGATGGCGCCGCTGTCGGCGGTCGCGACCGCCGGCATCGAGGCGGAGAATGCCGGCTCGGCCTCGGGTCTGTTCAACATGATGCGCAACCTCGGCGGCGCCGTCGGTATCGCGCTGCTCCAGACCGTGCTGACCAAGCGCGAGCAGTATCACTCCAACGTGCTGATGCAGTCGGTCTCGGTGTTCGAGCAGGCCACCCGCACGCGGCTGGAGCAGCTCACGCAGTATTTCATCAATCACGGTGTCCTCGACCGCGCCGATGCCGCGCATCGCGCTTATGTCGCGATCGGCCATGTCGTGCAGAAGCAGGCTTACATCTTCGCCTTCAGCGACACCTTCTATCTGCTCGGCGTGGCGCTGATCGTCGCCTTCGTCGCCTCCCTCTTCCTCAAGAAGCCCGGCCATGTCTCGGCCGGCGGAGCCCACTGACCTCAACCCCAAGCAAGGAGAACGACTATGAAACCCCGCATGAACTTCTACCAGGCCGCACCCGACACGATGAAAGCGCTGACTGCGCTGGAGACCCACATCCAGTCGACGGGGCTGGAGAAATCGCTGATCGAGCTCGTCAAGATCCGGGCTTCGCAAATCAACGGCTGCGCCTTCTGCATCAACATGCACACCGAAGACGCGCGCAAACGCGGGGAGACCGAGCAGCGCATCTATCTGCTGAATGCCTGGCGCGAATCCCCGCTCTATACCGACCGCGAGCGCGCCGCGCTGGCCTGGACCGAATCAGTGACGCTGATCGCGGAAACGCACGCTCCCGACGACGTCTACGCCGAGGTCCGCGCGCAGTTCTCCGAGGAGGAGACGGTGAACCTGACCACACTGATCGGAGCCATCAACACCTGGAACAGAATCGCGATCGCGTTCCGCGCGGTGCACCCGGTGAAGGTCAAGGCGTCGGTGGCGTGAGGTGATCTAACCCGACGCGCGCGTCTCCACGGCGGCAGCCCCTCACCCCACCCTCTCCCCGTAAGAACGGGGCGAGGGAGTGCGAGGGTGGCGCGTCCCTTACGGTGGAAACCACTTGGAAGGTCTATCGAGGTGCGTTTAACCTCTCCCC
This sequence comes from Bradyrhizobium sp. F1.4.3, assembly GCF_040548375.1. Lineage (NCBI taxonomy): Bacteria > Pseudomonadati > Pseudomonadota > Alphaproteobacteria > Hyphomicrobiales > Nitrobacteraceae > Bradyrhizobium > Bradyrhizobium sp. F1.4.3. Next base: position 46,241 of record NZ_JBEPRN010000016.1, on the reverse strand, counting down.
GCCCTTCCGCGGCGAGAGGTCGGATCGCGCAGCGATCCGGGTGAGGGGCAAGGCAATACGCGGCCAGACGAAAAGTCCATCCGGCACGCAAAACGGCCTAAACCGCAGTCGCCTTGGCGAACTCCACATAGATCTCGCGCAGCCGCGTTGCCATCGGGCCGGGCTTGCCGTCGCCGACCTTCTTGCCGTCGATCGCGACCACCGGCTGCACGAACAGCGAGGCCGAGGTGGCGAAGGCTTCCTTGGCGGCCAGCGCCTCGGCGACGGTGAAGGAACGCTCTTCAACGCGCAGCTGGCGCTCTTCGGCCAGTGCCACCACGGCCTTGCGGGTACAGCCCGACAGGATCGCGTTGGAGTTTTTCCGCGTCACGATGACGTCGTCCTTGGTGAGGATGAACGCCGACGACGAGCCGCCCTCGGTGACATAGCCGTCCTCCAGCATCCAGGCTTCGCCCGCACCGGCTTCAGCCGCGGCCTGCTTCGCCAGCACCTGGGCCAGCAGCGCGACGCTCTTGATGTCGCGCCGCTCCCAGCGGATGTCGGGCACGGTGATGACGTTGATGCCGGCCTTGGCCGATGCCGCGTTGATGATGTCCTTCTCGGAGGTGAACATCACCAGGCTCGACTTGACGTCGCCCTTGGGGAACGCGAAGTCGCGCCCCTTGTCGGCGCCGCGCGTCACCTGGAGGTAGACGAGGCCGTTCTCGACCTTGTTGCGCGTGATCAGCTCCTTCTGGATCTCGGTGATGCGCTCGACCGTCGCCGGCAGCTTCAGCTTGATCTCGCCGACCGAACGCTCCAGCCGCGCCAGGTGCGAGGCGTTGTCGATCAGCTTGCCGTCGAGCACGGCCGAGACCTCGTAGATGCCGTCGGCGAACAGGAAGCCGCGGTCGAGGACCGAGACTTTGGCGTCCGAGAGCGGGACGAATGAGCCGTTGACGTAGGCGATCGAGTCCAAGGCAGGTCTCCTGGCGGGGGAAGGGGGATTTGGCTGTCCGTATACGGGATTTGTTGATGCCATGAAACCCTCAACCCGTCATTCCGGGGCATTCGCAAAGCGAATGAGCCCGGAATCCATAATCACCAGCCAGGGTTATAGATTCCGGGCCTGGCCCTTTGGGCCATCCCGGAATGACAACCCGGTTAATGCGACAGAATTTTCGACAAGAACTTCTGCGCGCGGTCGCTGCGCGGCTTGCCGAAAAAGTCCTCTTTCGGAGCGTCCTCGACTATCTCGCCGCGGTCCATGAAGATCACGCGGTTGGCGACCTTGCGGGCAAAGCCCATCTCGTGCGTGACCACCATCATCGTCATGCCCTCATGGGCGAGATCGACCATGACGTCCAGCACCTCGCTGACCATCTCGGGGTCGAGCGCCGAGGTCGGCTCGTCGAACAGCATCACGATCGGGTCCATGGCGAGCGCGCGCGCAATCGCCACGCGCTGCTGCTGGCCACCGGAAAGCTGCGCCGGGAACTTCTGCGCCTGTTCCTTCAGGCCGACGCGATCCAGGAGTTGCATGCCCTTCGCCACCGCCTTGTCAGACGACCGGCCCAGCACCTTCTGCTGGGCGAGGCAGAGATTGTCGATGATCTTCAGATGCGGGAACAGCTCGAAATGCTGGAAAACCATGCCGACGCGCGAGCGGAGTTTCGGCAAATTGGTCTTGGGATCGTTGACCTTGGTACCGTCAACGCTGATATCGCCCTCCTGGAACGGCTCCAGCGCGTTGACGCATTTGATCAGCGTCGACTTGCCCGAGCCCGAGGGCCCGCAGACCACCACCACCTCGCCCTTGGTGACGCTGGTGGTGCAGTCGGTCAGCACCTGGAAGGTCGGGCTGTACCATTTGTTGACGTGGCTGATTTCGATCATGACCGACTTGCCCTAGCGGATGATGGCGATGCGCGCCTGGAGGCGGCGGACGCCGAAGGACGCGATACAGGAAATGGTGAAGTAGACGACGGCAGCGAACAGATACATCTCGACCAGGCGGCCGTCGCGCTGCGCGATCTTGCTGGCCGCGCCGAGGAAATCCGTGATCGACAGCACGTAGACCAGCGAGGTGTCCTGGAACAGGACGATGGTCTGCGTGATCAGCACCGGCAGCATGTTGCGGAAGGCCTGCGGCAGAACAACGTAACGCATCGTCTGGGCGTAGGTCAGGCCGAGTGCGTTGGCGGCGGCCGGCTGGCCCCGCGAGATCGACTGGATGCCGGCGCGCATGATTTCGGAGAAGTACGCGGCCTCGAACATGATGAAGGTGATGAGCGAGGACGCGAACGCGCCGACGCTGATCGGCCGCGATGCGCCGGTCACCCACTGCCCGATATAGGGCACCAGGAAGTAGAACCAGAAGATCACCAGCACCAGCGGCAACGAACGCATGAAGTCGACATAGAAGCCGGCAATACGTCCGAGCGTCTTGTAGCCGGACAGCCGCATCAGCGCGATCGCCGTGCCGAAGATCAGGCCGCCGAGCGCTGCGAGCGCCGTCAACATCACCGTAAAGCTCATGCCCTCGTAGAACAGATAGGGCAACGCACGGATGATGACCCCGAAATCGAAATTGCTGAACATGGCGCTATTTCCCCGTGATGTAGCCGGGGATCGCGACGTAGCGCTCGAGGAAGCGCATCGCGGTCACAACGACGGCGTTGACGAGGAGGTAGAGGAGCGTTGCTGCGGTAAAGGCCTCGAACACCTGGAACGAGAATTCCTGCATCGAGCGCGCCTGTCCGGTGAGCTCGAGCAGGCCGATGGTGATGGCGACCGCCGTGTTCTTGATGGTGTTGAGAAACTCGGAGGTCAGCGGCGGCAGGATGATGCGAAACGCCATCGGCAGCAAAATGTAACGATAGGCCTGCACGGTGGTCAGACCGAGCGCAGTTGCCGCCATCTTCTGGCCGCGCGGCAGCGAGCCGATGCCGGCCTGCAATTGTACCGCGACGCGCGCCGACATGAAGAAGCCGATGCCGATCGCCGCCGTCCAGAACGGCGCGTTCGGCAATTGCTTCAGCCACAGCCCGGCGGACCTCGGCAGCAATTCCGGCAGCACGAAGAACCACAGGAATAGCTGCACCAGAAGCGGCATGTTGCGGAAGAACTCGACCCAGCAGAAACCGAACCAGTAGGCGCCCTTGGACGGCAGCGTCCGCATGACACCGATCAGCGAGCCGAAGACCAGCGCAATGATCCAGGCGAGTACCGCCGTCTTGAGGGTCAACGCCAGTCCCGACAGCAGCATGTCGAGATAGGTGCCGGTCCCCATCGGGTTCGGTTCGAAGAAGATTCCCCAGTTCCAGTGGTAGTTCACGTGTCCCCCGCGCGAACGCGCCAATCACAGATGTCCCGGGCGCCTATGCAAATGTCCGGCCACTCTGGTGTCAAGAGTGGCCGGACATGATCCTGATCCCGAAGGATCAGAGTCTAGCTTACTTGTAGTCGTCCGGGTTCGGCGAGTCCGAAGGCTTTGCGAACTCGTTCTTCAGCTCAGCCGAGATCGGTGTGTTGAGCTTGAGCCCCTTCGGCGGAATCTTGGCCGTGAACCACTTGTCGTAGATCTTCTGGCCTTCGCCGGAGGTGTAGACCGCAGCGGTCGCCGCATCGACCACCTTCTTGAACGGCGCGTCGTCCTTGCGCAGCATGATGCCGTAGGGCTCTGGCTTGGAGAACGCATCCTTGGAGATGACGTAGTCATCCGGCGACTTCGAGCCGGCAACCAGGCTCGCGAGCAGAACGTCATCCATCACGAAGGCCACTGCACGGTCGGTTTCGACCATCAGGAAGGCTTCGGCGTGGTCCTTGGCCGGAATGATGTTGGCGCCGAGGCTTTTCGCAACGTTGGCCTCGGTGAGCTGCTTGATGTTGGTGGTGCCGGCGGTGGAGACCACCGTCTTGCCCTTGAGGTCGTCGATCGACTTCAGGCCGCTCGACTTCTTGAACACGTAGCGGCTCGCGGTCAGGTAGTGGGTGTTGGTGAAGGCGACCTGCTTCTGGCGCTCGGCATTGTTGGTGGTCGAGCCGCATTCGAGGTCGATGGTGCCGTTCGCCATCAGCGGGATGCGGGTCGCCGAGGTCACCGGGTTGAGCTTCACCTCGAGCTTGTCGAGCTTGAGCTCCTTCTTCACGGCGTCGACGATCTTGTAGCAGATGTCCATCGCGAACCCGACGGGCTTCTGGTTGTCGTCGAGATAGGAGAACGGGATCGAGGAATCACGAAAGCCGAGCGTGATGGCGCCGGTGTCCTTGATGTTCTTCAGCGTGCCGGTGAGCTCTTCGGCCCCAGCCTGGCTCATGGCAAAGGTCGCGACGAGCGCGAGGCCGATGTGACGGAAATGTTTCACTTTTTTCTTCCCCTTTCAGGATGATGCGGCCGGATGCAAGCACAAATCAGGCCGGAATAGAATGTGACTTTCGGCTGGATCGCGGCTCAGGTTAACGGCTCAGGTCAGTGGCCTGGGCAATTCCCCGAGATCCCAGAACAGGCCGGCCATCACCGTCAAGGCCTCTTCGGTCAAGGGCAGCAGGATGTGCTCATTGGGCGCATGCTGGGAGCAGCCGGGATAGGAGTGCGGGACCCAGATCGTCGGCAGGCCCAAAATCTCGGAAAACACGTCGTTCGGCAGCGAGCCGCCGAAGTTCGGGAGCACGGCCGGCACCTTGCCGGTGGTCTCTCGCACCGAATCCGCCGCCCATTTGATCCAGGGGCTGTCGAAATCGGTCCGCGAAGCGGCAAAGCTCTGCGCCGCCCGCACCTCGACCATCGGAAAGCCCCTCTCGACCAGATGCGCACGGAGGGCTTCGATCAGGCCGTCGACCTTGGTACCGACCACGAAGCGCAGTTGCAGCACGGCATTGGCGTGGCCGGGAATGGCGTTGGCCGGCTTCTCGATATTGCCGGATGACATCGCCAGCACTTCCAGCGTGTTCCAGGCATAAAGCCGCTCGGCCGCCGACAATCCATCCTCGCCCCAGTTCTCCGCGAGCGCGGGCTCGTCCTCGGTCGGCACCACCTGCACATCCGCAAGATAGCTGCGGATCTGGTTGGTGAGCCGCGGCGGCTTCAAGGCCTCGAGTTGAATCCGACCGTGGCCGTCGACCAGCGTCGAAATCGCATTGACCAGAATGGTCGCGGGGTTGGCGAGCACGCCGCCCCAATTGCCGGAGTGGTGGCCGCCGTCGCGCAAGTTCACGTCGAGATGGATGCGGATGCCACCACGGCAGCCGAGGAACAGCGTCGGACGATCCGCGGACAGACGCGGCCCGTCGGAGGCCATGAACAGATCGGCCTTGAGCGCATCGCGATTGAGATCGCAGACCTTGCCGAGATCGGGCGAACCGATCTCCTCGCCCATCTCGACGATGAATTTGGCGTTGAAGCCGAGCTTGCCGCCGCGGGCCTCGCGCACCGCGCGGAGTGCAGCCATGTTGATGCTGTGCTGGCCCTTGTTGTCCGCGGTGCCGCGGCCATAGAGGCGAATGCCTGCTGTCGTCGTGCGCCAGGGATCGCGGCCCTCGCGCCACTCCCCCTCCATGCCATCGACGACGTCGCCATGGCCGTAGATCAGCACAGTCGGCAGTGACGCATTCTCCTGATGCTCGGCGAACAGGAACGGCGCCTTGCCGCTCGGGGATTCGACCAGACGGCTGGTAAAATCGAGCGCGGCGAAGGCGGGCACCATCTCCTGTTCCAGATAGCCGCGCAGCTCGGCACCACGCGACGGGTTCTGGCTCTCGGTCCGATAGGCGACGCGGCGGTCGAGCTCAGCGAGGAACGCACCGGATTTGAAGTCGTCCCGGGCGCGGGCGATGGCGTCGGCTCTGGTCATGACTTGCTTTTTCTAGGTTTCGAGTTTCGAGGCGGTCCATACTGGCCGTCGAAAGTGGCAGGGACTTGGATAGTTCTTTAGATAGTTCTTGGGATTTAGATAGTTCTTGGGATTTCGTTCTTGCTCTCTTGAGATTGGCTTGCCAAGGGCAGAAGCGCTACCTGATTTTGGCCTTGCCAATACCAAAGCCTTTCTGTTTTTGGCCCTTGCCAAGGGCCAGTTATATGCAAGAACTTCGCCAAGTTGGGGCGCACATCTATCATTCGAAGAGCGCTCAGTACAGGGCGCCGGGGGACCAGCATGGCCAAGCAGATCAGGCTCAACGCATTTGCGATGAATTGCGTCGCGCACCAATCACCGGGGCTGTGGACCCATCCGCGCGACCGCACCGCCGAATATAACCGCCTGCCCTACTGGATCGATCTTGCCAAGACGCTGGAGCGCGGCCGCTTCGACGGCCTGTTCCTGGCCGACGTGCTCGGCGTCTACGACGTCTATGGCAACGGCCCTGACGCAGCCTTGCGCAATGCAGCACAGACGCCATCAAACGAGCCGCTGCTGCTGCTCTCGGCGATGGCCGCAGTGACGCAGAATCTCGGTTTCGGCGTCACCAGCAATTTATCCTACGAACCGCCCTACCCGTTCGCGCGGCGGATGTCGACACTCGACCATCTCACCGAGGGTCGAATCGGCTGGAACGTCGTCACCGGCTATCTCGACAGCGCCGCGCGCGGCGCCGGCAAGGCGAAGCAGACCGGGCATGACGACCGCTACGACATCGCCGACGAATATATGGAGGTCGTCTACAAGCTCTGGGAGGGAAGCTGGGAAGACGACGCGGTGCTGCGCGACCGCAAGCGCGGCATCTTCACCGATCCCACCAGAGTTCATCGCGTCAATCATGAGGGCGCGAACTACCGCATCAACAACACCATTCACCTCAGCGAGCCGTCACCGCAGCGCACGCCCGTGCTGTACCAGGCCGGCACCTCGCCGCGCGGCCGGCAGTTCGCGGCCAAGCATGCCGAATGCGTGTTCATGTCCGGGCCGTCAGCCAAGGTGATCGCCCCGCGCGTCTCCGCAATCCGCCAGGAAGCTGCCGCGTTCGGCCGCAATCCGGCGGAAATTCTGATGTTCTCGATGATGACGATCATCCTGGGACGGACGGAGGCCGAGGCAAAGGAAAAGTATGCCGACTACCGGCGCCACATCAGCCCCGAAGGCGCGCTGGCGCTGATGTCCGGTTGGACCGGCGTCGATTTCTCCGGCTACGACCTCGACCAGCAGGTGCGTCACGTCCAGAACGACGCCGGCCGCAGCGCGATGGACAACGTCACCCGCGCCGATCCCGATCGCGTCTGGACCGTCCGCGACGTCATCGAGCACGTCGGCATCGGTGGCGCCGGTCCCGTCGTGGTCGGCACGCCGGAGATGGTCGCCGACAAGATCGAGGACTGGTTCGAGGCGACTGACGTCGACGGCCTCAACGTCGCGTTTGCGATCTCGCCCGGCGATTTCGAGGACATCGCCGACATGCTGGTGCCCGAGCTGACGCGGCGCGGACGGTACAAGCCGGAATATGCGAAGGGCACGCTGCGGGAGAAGCTGTTCGGCGGAGGGCGCGCCAGGCTCGACGCGCCGCATCCGGCGGCGGGATATCGGGTGGAGAAGACGGGGTAGACTCGCTACTCATCCTCAGGGAGACATTGCGCACACTGCCGCCACATCGTCATTGCGAGCGCAGCGAAGCAATCCAGAGTCTTTCCGCTGAGACAGTCTGGATTGCTTCGCTGCGCTCGCAATGACGGGCGCCCCTACACCTTCCCGTCCACCATCACCTCGATCAGCTTCGTGCCCGGCCGGTTGAACGCCGACGACAGCGTCGCCTTCAGCTCCCGGGGATCACTCACCTTGATCGCCTCGCAGCCCAGCGCCTTCGCGATCCCGGTGAAATCCACCGGCGGATCCACAAAATCCATGCCGACATAATTGTCGTCGCCGTGGAACGCGAGCAGGCGCTGCTTGATGATGCGGTAGCCGCCATTGTTGGCGATGACGACGTTGAGCGGCAACTTGTGATGCGCCGCCGTCCATAGCGACTGGATCGAATACATCGCGCTACCGTCGCCGGAGAAGCACACCACCGGACGATCCGGATTGGCGATGCTGACGCCAACGGAAGCCGGCAGGCCCCAGCCGATGCCGCCGGAGGCAAGCCCGTGATAGCCGAAGCGATCACGATGCGCGCGCAACGCCGTGATCTGGCGACTGGAGGTGAGGCCTTCGTCGACGAGAATGGCGTTATCAGGCATGGCCTCGACCATTTGCAGCACCATCCAGTCCGGATCGATCGGCGTGCGGCCGCCGCTCTTGCCGATCTGCTCGATCAACGCGGCACGCCGCGCGCTCCAGTTCTTCGGCGCGAGCTCGGCGAGACGCTGCTTGGCACGTTGGGCCAGTGCCGCGCCGCCCATTTCCCTCAGCACCGGGATCAGCGCGCGCAGGGTTTCCCTCACGTCCGCCTTCAGCGCGATCTCGGAGCCAAAATTCTTGGCGATCTCCCAATCGACCAGGCCGACCTGCACGATCGGCAATCCATCCGGCAGCGGGTCGACCTCGCTATAAACCGACATCCGCAAGGGATCGCCGCCGAGCGCGATCAGGAGGTCGTAGGGCGCGAGCGTATCGCGCGCGACCTTCTGCACCCGCGCCAGCGTGCCGACAAAGCTCGGGCTCTCGGAGAGGAAGTGCGAGCCATAAGGCGTCGAGGACTGATAGGCAGCCGCGCCGAGCAGCTCGGCGAGTTCAGCGGCCTCCTTCAGCGCGTCGCTCTTGACGACCTCGTCCATGGTGACGATCACGGGACGTTCGGCCTTCAGCAGCCGCGCGGCAAAAGCCTTCAGCGCCTCGTCCGACGGTTTTGTCCGCGCGTCGATGCGGGTGGAACGGCCGAGATCGATGCCGGCCTCGCTGTTCAGGATGTCGCCGGGCAGCGAGATGAACACCGGCCCGGTCGGCGGCGTCATCGCGACCTTGGCGGCGCGGCGCACGATGCGCGGCAGGTCCTCCAGCCGCGTCACCTCGACCGCCCATTTCACCAGCGGCTCGGCCATCCGCACCAGCGGGCCATACAGCACCGGCTCCATCAAGCCGTGGCCCTGCTCCTGCTGGCCCGCGGTCAAAATCATCGGGGTGCCCGTGAACTGGGCGTTGTAGAGCGAGCCCATCGCGTTGCCGAGGCCGGGAGCGACATGGACATTGCATGCGACGAGTTTTCCGGAGGCGCGGCTATAGCCATCGGCGATCGCCACCACCAGGCTCTCCTGCATCGCCATCACATAGGTGAGATCGGGATGATCCTTCAGTGCATGCATGATCGGCAGCTCGGTGGTGCCGGGATTGCCGAACAGATGGGTGATGCCCTCGTCCTTGAGCAGCGCGAGAAAGGCGGAGCGGCCGGTGATCTTGTTCTTCATGTTTCCTCCAGGCCTCGCAGGCGTTGCCGCGAGGGGAGCCGCATGATGGCCGAAGTCGGAGGATGCGCGCAAGGAAGCGCAGTCATGGCTGCCTTGCGCGCGCGAGGAGAAGCTGGAAAGATAGGCTGAAGCCGGAGGAACAGTCATGGCCTACGACGAAGGCACCGCCGCACGGGTTCGCAGGTTGCTGGCGGGCCAACGCCACGTCGCGGAAAAGAAGATGATGGGCGGGCTTTGCTTCATGGTGGACAACGTCATGTGCTGCACCATCAGCGGCCGCGGCGGCATGCTGTTTCGCGTCGGCCCCGAGGCGCACGCGCGGATGCTGAAGGAGCCACACACGAGTCCGATGGAAATGCGCGGGCGCATCATGACCGGGTTCGTGCGGGTCTCTGATGAGGGCACGCGAGCCGATGCCGGACTCAAGCTCTGGGTGAAGCGCGCGCTCGATTTCGTGGCGACGGTGCCGGCCAAGCCGCCAGCGAAGAAGGCTGCGCCGCGCACGGCGGCGTCGGCCAACGCGAAGGCTAAAGCGCCTCCTCGCGGCCAAGCTCGAATGGGTCCTCGCCGCTAGTGCGCTTCTTCCTTTTCGAGCGCTGCCAGACCACGCCGGGAAAGCCCTTCAGCGGCACCAGGGGTTCGCCGGTATAGGTCCATTCCTGAAGCTCTTCGATCGCGATGTGATAGAGCGGCTGGCGGCCGGTACGCTCGTTGAACAGCGCGCGGGGAATGTTGACCATGTGCGGCCCGCGCGGGCGCTCATAGGCGATCGGCGTACCGCAATGCGCACAGAAGCTGCGTGCGGTCCTGGTCGCCTTGTCCTCGTAGCGGGTGAGCGCGGTCTTGCCCGAAATGATGCGAAACCGCTTCTTCCAGCTTCCGACATAGGTCGCGTAGGCCGCACCGTGAGCGCGGCGGCTGGCCGCGGAATGATCATGCCAGGCCCAGCGCGCGGGAACGTCGATCTCGAAGGTGACCTTGCCGCACAGGCATTGGCCGGTGGCGATTCCTGCAGCAGCTGCGGCTTTGGCCATGTGCGCTTCTCCGTCCTCATTACGAGGGACGACACTACATGATTGTCATTCCGGGGCGCGACGAAGTCGCGAGCCCGGAATCCATCTAGCCACATATTCAGAAGTGAAATGGATTCCGGGCTCGATGCTTCGCATCGCCCCGGAATGACGGAAGACACTTACGCCGGCGTCAGCTCGTCATACCCTGGATAGTCCGTGTACCCCTTCTCCTCGCCACCGTAGAACGTCGCGCGGTTATAGGGCGTGACTGGGTAATCCTGCTCCAGCCGCCGCGGCAGATCCGGGTTGGAGATGAAGATGCGGCCGAAGGCAATGATGTCGGCATAGCCATCAGCGATCGCGGCATTCGCGGTCTCGCCGGTAAAGCCGCCGGCGGTCATCAGCACGCCGCTGTAGAGCGGGCGGAACAGCACCATCGCCGACGGCACGTTCTGCCAATTGACGTCGGCGCGGCCGGCGCCGCTGGAGCGCGGTTCGATGAAATGCAGATAGGCAAGGCCGAGCTTGTCGAGCGCCTTCACCACATGGGTATAGAGCGGCATCGGATCCGGCTCACCGGAATCATTGGCGATGCCGTGGGGTGACAGCCGCACGGCGACACGGTTGGCGCCCCAGACATCGATCGCGGCCTGCGTGACCTCCAGCAGCAGGCGCGCGCGGTTCTCGATCGAACCGCCATATTGATCGGTGCGCTGGTTGCTGCGCGACTGCAGGAACTGCTCGAGCAGATAGCCATTGGCGCCGTGGATCTCGACGCCGTCGAAGCCGGCGGCGAGCGCGTTCTTGGCGCCCTGCCGGAATGCCTCGACGATGCCCTTGACCTCCTCGGTCTCCAGCGCGCGCGGCGTTTCGTAGTCGCCGATCTTGCCGTCGGCCATCATCGCCTTCATACCCTCGGCCTTGATCGGGATCGCCGAGGCCGAGACCGGCAGCGTGCCGCCATGGTACGACGAATGCGAGACCCGGCCGACATGCCAGAGCTGGAGAAAGATGATGCCGCCCTTCGCATGCACCGCATCGACCACCTCGCGCCAGCCGGCAATCTGCGCCTCAGAATAGATACCGGGCGTCGCCGGGTTACCGCGGCCGTGCGAGAGCACGGGCGAAGCCTCGGCGATGAGCAGGCCGCCCGGCGTCGCGCGCTGTCCGTAATATTCGGCGTTGAGCGGACGCGGCGCAAAGCTGTCGCGCTCGGCCCGCATCCGGGTGAGCGGCGCCATCGCGACGCGATGTGCGAGCTTGTACGGACCGACCTGCAACGGTTTGAACAACGCCTCGAATTTCATGTGAGCCCCGGATGTCTATGAAAGGATGCGGATCATATAGCGAGGGGCGGCCACCGGAAAAGGCGCCGCCCCTGCAAAAGCAAATATTCCTTCCCGCGGGACGCGGGAGAGAATGAACATTACGCCGTCTTGATCCAGACGGCCTTCACGTTGAGATACTCCTCGACATGCTGCTTGCCGGACTCGCGGCCGTAGCCGCTCATCTTGTAGCCGCCGAAGGGCATGGCCGGATCCATGGCCTGGTAGCAGTTCACCCACACCGAGCCGGCGCGCAGCGACTTCGCAACCGCATGCGCCTTGCTGACGTCGCGCGTCCACAGGCCTGAGCCGAGACCGAAGGTGGTGGCATTGGCGCGCTTGATCAGTTCATCCATGTCCTTGAAGGCGATCGCGGAGATGACGGGACCAAAGATCTCCTCCTGCGCGATCCGCATGTTGTCCTGGACGCCCGCGAACACCGTCGGCGAGACGAAGAAACCCTTCGATAGCGCGCCTTCGGTGACGCGGCCGCCACCGGCAAGCGCCTTGGCGCCTTCCTTCTGGCCGATATCGAGATAGCTGGTGACACGCTCGAGTTGCTGCTCGGACACCAGCGGACCGATCTGGGTGTTGGGATCGAGACCGTTGCCGACTTGCAGCTTCTTGCCGAACTCGGCGACGCGGCCGACGAACTCCTCGTAGATCGATTGTTCGACGAACAGCCGGGTGCCAGCGCTACAGATCTGGCCCGAATTGGCGAACACGGCCATTGCCGCACCCGGCACGGCGGCATCGAGATCGGCATCCGCAAACACGATGTCCGGCGACTTGCCGCCGAGCTCGAGCGAGACGCGCTTGAGATTGCCTGCCGACGCACGGATGATCGACTGGCCCGTGACATGCGAGCCGGTGAAGGCGACTTTGTCGACGTCATGATGAGAGGCGAGCGCCGCGCCCGCGGTCTCGCCATAGCCCGGCACGACATTGATGACGCCGGGCGGCACGCCTGCTTCCATCGCAAGCTCGGCGATGCGCAGCGAAGTGAGCGGTGCTTCTTCGGCAGGCTTCAGCACCACGGTGCAGCCGGTCGCGATCGCTGGGCCGATCTTCCAGATCGTTGCGGTCAGCGGGCCGTTCCACGGGATGATGGCACCGACAACGCCGACCGGCTCCTTCAGCGTGTAGGAAAATATCTCGCCGGGCAGCGAGTTCTCGACGGTCTCGCCATGGATCGCGGTGGTCTGGCCGGCATAGTAGCGCAGCATGCCGACGGCACGGAGACGATAGGCACGGGTACGGCTGACCGGTGCGCCCATGTCGAGTGTGTCGAGCTGCGACAATTCGTCGAAATTCTTCTCGACGAGGTCGGCGAGCTTGAGCAGCAGGTTCTGCCGCTCGAACGGTTTGACCTTGCTCCAGGGCCCTTCGAAGGCGCGGCGGGCGGCGGCGACCGCCCGATCGATGTCTTCCTTGTCGCCCTCGGCAACGGTTGCGAGCAGCTCGCCGGTCGCGGGATTATGGGTCTCGAAGCGCTTTCCGGACGCCGCGTCGACCCACTTCCCGTCGATCAGCATCTGCTTGTAGGACCCGTTGGCGAACGGATGGCGCGTGATCGGAATAGCCTGCGACACAGCCATGGCTGCACTCCCTGGTGAGGTGATTGTTTGGTTCGATCTGGGCGGGATCGTTACGTCGAATAGAATACAGCGACGGCGGAAGGGCGTAAAGTCGGCATGGAACGAAGACCTCCCATGCCGACTTGTGCAGGGTCGCGCGCGCGCCATGTTATAGCTCGATCAAGCGCGCCCTCCCGGAGAATTGCCATGTCACACCCCGCCATCGTCAAAGACAATGTCGCCGTGATCACCGGGGGTGCGTCTGGCATCGGCCTTGCCGCCGCCATGGCGTTTGCGCGCGCCGGGATGAAGGTGTGCATTGCTGACGTAGACCAGGGCCGACTGGCGGAGGCTGCAACAAAATTGTCATCTGTTACGACTTCCACAAATGTGATGACGTCCGTGGTCGATGTCAGCCGCGCCGAAAGCGTGACGGAACTGGAACGCGCCGTGGGCGCGCATTTCGGCGGCACCGACCTGCTCATGAACAATGCCGGCATCCAGCCGGGCAGCACGCTGTTCGGCGAGCCCGACAATTGGCAGCGCGTCATCGGCGTCAACATGTGGGGCATCATCAACGGTTCGCGCATCTTCGCACCGAACATGATCGCGCGCGGCAAGGCCGGCCTGATCATCAACACCGGCTCGAAGCAGGGCATCACCACGCCGCCGGGCGATCCCGCCTACAACGTGTCGAAGGCCGGTGTGAAGGCGTTCACCGAGGCGCTCCAGCACGAGCTGCGCAATACGAAAGACTGCCACATCACGGCGCATCTGCTGATCCCCGGCTTCGTCTTCACCGGGTTGACGGCGAAGGGCCGCACCGAGAAACCGGCCGGGGCCTGGACGCCGGAGCAGACCGTCGACTTCATGATCGTGCGACTGGAGGCTGGCGACTTCTACATCCTGTGCCCGGACAACGACGTGCCGCGCGCGCTCGACGAGAAGCGCATGGTCTGGGCGGCCGGCGATATCGTCGAGAACCGCCCGCCCCTCTCGCGCTGGCACCCGGACTATGCGGATGCGTTCGCGAAATTCGTGAAGGGGGGCTAAGGATCAGACCCTCGTGGTGAGGAGCGCGGAACGCGCGTTTCGAACCATGAAGGCCCGGTTGGGCTTCGATCCTTCGAGACGCCCGCTTCTTGCGGGCTCCTCAGGATGAGGGGTTGGAACGCCTACGACGCAAGAGAATCAGGCAACGGAGCTACAGCGTTTCTTGCTGGTGCCCGCACTGCTTGCAGGCGAACTTGACGCGGCTCTGGCCCTTTTCCGCCTGCACCCGGTTCGGCGCGCCGCACTTGCCGCAGACTGCCTCGATGCGGGTCGAGCCCTGCTTCACGACGATGGTCTTCTTTTCCATCGATTCGCGGATCAGGCGTTCGGCCTCCTCTCGCAGGGATTGTTTCGACAAAGCTCATCTCCGCCATGAATGCGGGCGAGGCTTATCGCACCTGCGATGAAATCACAATCCGAAACGGCTGCTCAGACCTCGACAATCACGTAGCTGTCCTCGACATGCACTGGGAAGGTCTCGGCGACATACGGGCCTTTCTGGAGTTCCTCGCCGCGCTCGACGGCAACCGGATATGACCGAATCTTGACCCGTTTCGGGTCGAACCAGGACTGGCCGTTGCGCATGTCGAATTCCCAGCCATGCCAGGGACAGCGCAGCATTTCTCCGACACGTGAGCGCTCATAGATCCCAGGCTCGGGCGAGGTCAGCCGGGCCACGCAGGCCGCCTTTTCGAGCGGGGCGCCTTCGTGCGGGCAGCGATTCAACAGCGCAAAGAACTCGCCGTTGACATGAAACACGACGATATCGCGGCCCTCGATATCGACGACCTTGTTGCCGCCGGGCGGGATGTCGGATGTGCGGGCGACGATGTGACGGGCCATGTTGGTTTCAGAACTTGTAGACCGCGCGGGCGTTGGTGCTGAAGATCTTCTTCCGCTCGGCTTCGCTCAGCGGCGTCTTGAAGGCGAAGCGTGGATCGTCGAAGTCCCAGTGCGGATAGTCCGACGAGAACAGCAACCGGTCGATGCCGACCCATTCGATCAGCGAGCGCAGATGCCGCGCCTCATCCGGCTCGTCGATCGGCTGTGTCGTGAACCAGAAATGCTCGCGGACATATTCCGACGGCTTGCGCTTGAGATGCGGCACCTCGCTACGGAAGCGTTCAAAGTGCTGGTCCATCCGCCACACCGCCGACGGGATCCAGCCGAAGCCGCCCTCGATGAAGACGATCTTCAATTTGGGAAAGCGCTCCAGCACGCCTTCGATCACCAGGCTCGCAAGCTGCGCCGCGATGGTGTGAGCGTTGGATTGGTGCTCCTCGACATAGTAGGACGGCCAGCCGCCACCGGTCGGCGCATGGCCGCCATAACCCCCAACATGGATGCCGAGCGGCAGGTCCAGTGCCTGCGCGCGCTCGTAGATCGGCCAGTAGCGGCGGCGGCCGAGCGGCTCGTTGGCGCGTGGCGAGACGTTGATCTGGATGTACTCGCCGATTTTGGCGCAGCGCTCGATCTCGGCAATGGCGAGATCGGTGCCGTCCTGGCCAACCAGGATCGAGGCCTTCAGGCGCGGATCCCTGTACGACCAGAACGCCAACTGCCAGTCGTTGATGGCGCGCTGGATCGCGGCGCCGAATTCAAGATTCTGCTGCGAGAAGATGAAGAGGTCGAGCACCTGCAAAATGCCAAACTCGACGTCGAGCGGATCGAGATGCTGCTTCTGCATGAAGCCGAGATCGGAGCCGGGCGGCCCGCCGGTCGGCGGCCAAGCGTCGCGCCGTGCGATCAGCGGCGAAGAGCGCGGATAGGGCGTGGTGAAGAGATAGGGCGTGCGCAGATGACTGCCATATTCCTTCAGATGCTGCTGCCAGCGTTTTGGCACAAACTCGTTGAGATCATCGAGCGAATGCAGGCTCGGATGCACGTCGCAATCGACGATGCGGAGCCGGCTAGCAGCAGGCTTTTCCTCGTCAAGCAGCGGGCGGTCGATGACGTCACTCATGCGATCCTCCAAAATTTAATTCAGCGACAACCGCGGAAACGTCTCCAGCGGATTATCGACGCACATCTTCGAGATGATGCTCTTCGGCAGGTTCGGCGGGATCGGATCGTCGCCGTCGAACTGCCAATGCGGGTAGTCGGACGCGAACAGAAACATCTTGTCGGAGCCGATCTGGTCGATGATCTCCTCGACGCTCTTGGCATCGCCCGGTGCATCGAACGGCTGCATGGTGACGCGAAAATTGTCGCGGATGATCGCGGCCGGCTCGCGCTCAACCCAGGGCACCTCGACGCGGACACCGCGCCAGGTCTTGTTGGCGCGCCACATGAAGGCCGGCAGCCAGCTCACGCCGGATTCCATCAGCACGACCTTGAGGTCCGGATACTTGCCGAACACACCTTCATAGATCAGGCTCAAAATCTGCGCCTGAAACGCCTGTGCCTCGACGAAGTAATATTCATAGCGATGAGACGGCCAGCCGGC
Organism: Bradyrhizobium sp. F1.4.3; assembly: GCF_040548375.1. Lineage (NCBI taxonomy): Bacteria > Pseudomonadati > Pseudomonadota > Alphaproteobacteria > Hyphomicrobiales > Nitrobacteraceae > Bradyrhizobium > Bradyrhizobium sp. F1.4.3. The sequence goes on along the minus strand of NZ_JBEPRN010000016.1, from coordinate 29,520 downwards.
CGAACTCGGCGCCTGGCGATATTGCGTGCCGGCATGGATCGCGAGTGGCAGCTTGTATTTCTCCGCGCGCTGATAGACCGGCCAGAAATGCCGTCGGCCCAGCAGGGTCTCGCCCTGCGCCAGCACCAAAATGGAAACGAAGCGATTGTCGCCGGCGCGACGCTCGATCTCCTCGATGGCAAGATCGGGGTCCTGCATCGGCACCACGATGGAGGCCCGCAGGCGGGGATCGCGCGACAGCCACTCGGCGGCGATCCAGTCGTTGATAGCCTTGCAGAAATCGGCCGCCATATAGGCGTCGAACACGGCCTGCGCGCCATAAAGCACGTTGAGGATCGCGTGGCTCGCGCCCAACCGGTCGAAGGCGCCCTTCTGCACCATCGCCAGATCCGAGCCCGGCTTGGCGCCATTGGCCGGCCGCCAGTCGGCGCGGCCCGCAAGCGGCATGCTCGGCGGATAGGAAGTGAGATCGAGCCCGTCGATCGCGCGGCTGACGACCTGTTCTTTCCAGTGATCGCTGAGATAAGGAAGCAGCGTGGTGCGCGTGCCACCAACCGCCGGGTGGATGTCGCAGTCGATCCGCGTCACCGCCATGGATGCTTCCTCGCGCCGTCCTTATTGGCGGCGTTCTTTGCGCACCGCAGGCGCAGAGTGCTCCGCTGAGACATGAAGCGCAAGGCCACGACGTACGCCCGAAAGTCATGCCTCGGATGCGTCTTCGCACATGCAGCACTGACTCCTCGGAACGTTACGCTCAAGAGCACAGCGACTGACTAAAATTTCGCCTGTCGTATCACGGCCGGCGCGCTTAGCCTTTGCGGCGTTCTGTCCTCAGCACTCTCCCCCGGAGTTCCCATGCCCCTCCTCATCCGCGGCGGCACCGTCGTCAATCATGATCATTCGCGCCGTGCGGACGTGCTGATCGAGGATGACACTATCGTCGCGGTCAGCGCATCGATCGAGGCGCCCACCGGTAGCGAGATCATCGATGCCGGCGGCGCCTACGTCATCCCGGGCGGCATCGATCCACACACCCATCTCGAAATGCCGTTCATGGGCACCGTCACCGCCGACGATTTCGAGTCGGGAACCAAGGCGGCGCTGACCGGCGGCACCACCATGGTGGTGGATTTCTGCCTGCCCGATCCCGGCCAGTCGATGCTCGCGGCCTATCAGGAGTGGCGGCACAAATCCGAGAAGGCGGCGGCCGACTACGGTTTCCACATGGCGGTGACGTCATGGTCGAAACAGATCCATGACGAGATGGAGACCGTGGTCAAAACCTACGGCATCAACACCTTCAAGCACTTCATGGCCTACAAGGGCGCGCTGATGGTGAATGATGACGAGCTCTACAATTCGTTCGCGCGCTGCGCTCATCTTGGCGCAATGCCGGTGGTCCATGCGGAGAATGGCGACGTGGTCGCCCTGATGCAGGAAGCGTTGGTCGCGCGCGGCGTCACCGGCCCCGAGGGCCACGCTTATTCACGGCCGCCGGAAGTCGAGGGCGAAGCCACCAACCGCGCCATCATGATCGCGGACATGACGGGTACACCGGTCTACATCGTGCATACAAGCTGCCGCGAGGCGCATGAGGCGATCGCGCGGGCGCGCGCCGCGGGAAAACGCGTCTATGGCGAGCCGCTGATCCAGCACTTGCTGCTCGATGAGAGTGAATATCAGAACAAGGACTGGAATCATTCCGCGCAGCGCGTGATGTCGCCGCCGTTCCGTGACAAGTCACATCAGGACAGCCTATGGGCCGGCTTGCAGTCCGGTTCGCTCCAGGTGGTCGCGACGGACCATTGCGCCTTCACCACGGAGCAGAAGCGGTTCGGGCTCGGCGATTTCAGGAAGATCCCGAACGGCACCGGCGGCCTCGAAGATCGCCTGGCGCTGTTGTGGACCGCGGGCGTCGCCACGGGACGGCTGACGAAGGAAGAGTTCGTCGCGGTGACCTCGGCGAACATCGCCCGCATCCTCAACATCTATCCGCGCAAGGGCGCGGTCGCCGTCGGCTCGGATGCCGACATCGTGGTGTGGGATCCCAGGGCGACCAAGACCATAAGCGCGAAACGGCAGATGAGCCGGATCGATTACAACGTGTTCGAGGGCTTTTCCTGCACCGGCGGCCCCGCCGCGACGCTCGCGCGCGGCCGCATCGTCTGGAAGGACGGGAGCTTGCGCGCCGAAGCCGGCGACGGCCGCTACATCGAACGGCCCGCGTTTTCGCCGGTGCATGTCGCCAATTCCACCTGGAAAGAGCTGACCGCCCCGCGAGCCGTAAGCCGCGGAGCGGTGACGCCGTAAGGATCAGGCCGCCTTGCCCGCCTGCAACCGGTCCAGCACCGGCAGCAGTTCGGACGGGTCGGGGCGATGCGTGTAGTCCGGATTCACTTCCGCATAGGCGATGATGCCGTCGCGGCCGATGACGTAGCGCGCGGGCATCGGCAGCACCCAGGACGGATCGTCATTGAATGTCGGCAGATCGTTCTTGAACGACTTGTAGAGCCCAACGAGATCGTCCGGCAGGGCGAAGCGGATGCCGAAGGCGTCGGCGACCTCGCTCCTGACGTCGCTCAGGATCGGGAAGGCGAGTTTGTTGTCGCGCTGCGACTTGCGGCTGTTCGGCGCGGTCTGCGGCGAGATCGCAATGAGGCTAGCGCCGCGCGCAGCGATCTCCGGCAGAACCTCCTGGAGCGCCTGGAGCTCGAGGTTACAGTACGGACACCAGACGCCGCGATAGAACGACACGACCAGCGGCCCCTTCGCGAGCAGATCGCGCGAGGACACTGGCCTGCCGTCGGGGTCTTTCAGCGAAAATCCCGGCGCGACGTCGCCGGCCTTTTTCGCGCGCTGGGCCTGACCGCTTGCGATCAGCTCAGTGGTGGCGCGGTGCATGGTGTCGAGCGCCTCCTTGCTGGGCTTGAGCGGAAAGCGGCCGCCTTCGAAATCGGCTTTGAAGGCATCGAGTTTGTCTTGCAGGGCCATGTGAAGCTCCATCGGTTGCTGTTGGCCCGCTTTATCTGGATCATTTGGAAATGAAGGGGTATATGGCGAAGATGGAGAACATTTATTCGTACTTCAGATGAGTGACCGACTTCAGGAATTGGCCGTGTTCGTCCGGGCAGCGGAGAGCGGCAGCTTTTCGAAGGCCGCGCGCGAGCTCGGCCTGTCGCAGCCCTCGGTGTCGCGCATCATCGGCGAATTGGAGGCGCGGCTCGGTATCAAGCTGCTGCTGCGGACTACGCGCCGCATCACCGTGACAGACGCGGGCGCTCTGTTCCTCACCCGCGCGCGCGAAGTTCTCGCCGACATCGAGGACGCCGAAGATGCCGCGCGCGGCGTCGACTCCTTGCGCGGGACTCTCCGCGTCACGATGCCCATCATGTACGGCGCCCGCAACATCATCCCGCGCCTGCCAAGATTCCTTGCGACACATCCCCTGCTGCGCGTCGAGCTGTCCGTGGTCGACGAGCGGCAGGATCTCGTTGCCGAGGGCACCGATGTTGCCATTCGCCTCGGCCCGCTCAACGACTCCAGCTTTGGCGCGCGGAAACTGGCGACGCTCCCGCGGCTGCTGGTGGCCGCGCCGTCCTATCTTGCCACGCGCGGGATGCCGAAGACGCCGGCCGATCTCGCGTCGCATGATTGCATCTTCGGCCCCGGCCTGTTCGGCCGCAACACCTGGTCCTTCAGCCGCAATGGCGCTGAGACGTCCGTCGACGTCCGCGGGCGCATCTGTGCCGACTCCGGCCCCGGCGTGTTTGCATGTGTGCTGGCGGGGCTCGGCATCGCAGTTACGTCGCCTATCATGGCCGGGCCCGAGATCAAGACCGGTGCGCTGTTGCCGTTGTTGAAGAGCTACAAGCTCTCTCCCGTCGACGTGCATGCCGTCTTCCCGGGTGGCCGGCGTCCCTCGACCAAGGTCCGAGCCCTCGTCGACTTTCTGGCTGAGGAGCTGAGATAGGCCGTGCGCAAGGGATGCGACACCTTGAAGCTTGCTGATGGCATACGCCTTGCCTCTCGATCCCGGACGATTCTCGTTCGGGGGCAGCGATGAGAGCTTCATCTTTCTATATGAGCCGCCGCCAAGTGGTGCTCGGCGGCCTCGGTGTCACCGGAATGACGGCCATCGCGCCCCGCTTCGCCTTGGCGCAGGGGCGGGCGGAGACGCTGCTGGTGGTGCAGGAGCTGGGGCCGAACTCGCTCGACATGCAGGGCGTCGGCTCGAACCAGACCGTAAACGGCCTGTCCTGGAACTGCTATGATCGGCTGCTGACGTATGCGTCGAAGACACTTCCGGACGGCACGCTGTCCTATGATCGCGCGACACTCGCGCCTGAACTTGCGGGGAGCTGGGAGGTGGCCGCCGACGGTATGTCCTGCACCTTCAAGCTGCGACAGGACGCAAAATTCCACGACGGCACCCCGGTCACCGCCAAGGACGTCAAATGGTCATTTGACCGCGCCGTAAAGGTTGGCGGCTTTCCGACCTTTCAGATGTCGGCGGGATCGCTCGAAAAGCCCGAACAGTTCGTGGTCGTCGACGACCACACCTTCCGCATCGACTATGTTCGCAAGGACAAGATGCTGCTGTTCAACGTTGCGGTTGTCGTTCCCTTCATCATCAATTCCGAACTCGCCAGAAAGAACGCGACGGCTGAAGACCCCTGGGCGCTGGCGTGGCTGAAGAACAACGAGGCCGGGGGCGGCGCCTACAGGATCGAGAGCTGGAAGCCGGGCAGCGAGACCGTGCTGGCGCGGTTTGACGACTGGAAGAGCGGGCCGCTGCCGAAGATCCGGCGCGTGATCGCGCGCGATGTTCCTTCCGCCGGCACCCGCCGCGCGATGCTCGAGCGGGGCGATGCCGACCTCTCGAGCGGCTTTGCGCCGCGCGATTTCGAGCAGATCATCAAAGAGGGCAAGGTCAAGGTGTCGGGCGTGCCGATCCCCAACGCGCTCTGGTACGTCGCGCTGAACACAGCCAAACCGCCGTTCGATAACATCAAGCTTCGCCAGGCCATCGCCTGGGCGATGCCCTACGAGCAGATCCAGAGCAGCGCCTTCTTCGGGCGTGCCGTTCCCATGTACGGCGGAGCCTCGGACGTTTCAAAGCCGGTGTGGCCGCAAGCATCTCCCTATGTCACCGATCTCGACAAAGCCAAGGCCCTGATGAAGAAGGCAGGCTTCGAGTCCGGACTGGAGACGACACTGTCGCTCGACACGGGCACGGCCACGGTCGGCGAACCGACCGCGATCTTGATCCAGGAGAGCCTCGCCAAGATCGGGATCAAGGCGTCGATCGAGAAGATTCCCGGCGCGAACTGGCGCACGACGCTGAACAAGAAGGAGCTGCCGCTGGCACTCAACCGCTTCAGCGGCTGGCTCGATTATCCCGAATATTATTTCTACTGGAATTTCCACAGCAACAACTCGATCTTCAACATCTCGTCGTACCAGAACAAGGAGATGGATGCCCTGATCGACAAGGCGCGGTTCACCACGGACGCGACAGAGTACGACAAGGCCGTAAAGGATTTCATCGCGCTCTGCATGCGCGACGTACCCGTTATTCCGCTCAACCAGCCGATTCACGACGTCGCCATGCAGAAGGGCGTCACCGGCTACGAGTTCTGGTTTCACCGCGAGCCGGACTATCGCCAATTCGCGAAAGGCTAATTTTGACCGGCGACGCTGATGGCGCGTGAGGTCGCTCGCGCCTGCTCGGTCGGAAAGCTTCGTTCCAGCCGCGCCTCGCTCGCGCGCAGCATTGCCGCAACGAGCCTGCCTTGCCGTGATCCCTCCAGCGCGCAGGCAAAGATGCGATAGAACTGCGCACCGTCATGGGCGATGCCGACCGACGACGGCGCCGCCTTCGAGCTCCAGTTTCCGACGGCCTAGATCGCAAACACCCAGGCGGCGACGATGGTGCCGATGGTGACCAGGCCCGCGATGGTCCAGCCTGCGGCATATTCCAGTTCAGGGTGACCAGTCGCCCGCATGATCTCGGCCGGATCGGCGGTATGCTTCCACTGCTCTGACATGACAGCCTCGCGCGCGTTTTTCCCGCGTTATAGGTAAGTCGCATCAGCCGCCATAAGGTTCCATCACGGAAATGCGAGCGACACAAAAAATGCGAAAACAACCCCATGCACAGTAGAAAGCCGTTTCCGGCATGAGGCCCGGTCGCGCGTGACAACCGTTTGACACGCCGTGACAAAACAGCCGCACCGCGCAATCGCCGCGCGGGGTGCAGGCTTGCCTTCCAAATCCGATTGCATGCTAGACTGGATGCACGCATCTGCGGCAGGAGGGAAGCATGGCCGACGACAAGGCAAAGCGGGGCGGCGCCGATCGCGCCCTGATTGCGCTCACGGAGAAATACGAAGTCGCCTACTGGTCGAAGAAGTTCAAGGTGACCCCGGCCAAGCTGAAATACGCCGTCAAGAAGGTCGGCCATTCCGCACGGAAGGTCGAGGAATACATCAAGCTCCAGAAACACCGCGCCGCCGACAAGAGCCGGATCGCGCTGAGCGAGGCCTATGAGGTCCGCTACTGGTCGAAGAAATTCAAGATCACGCCGGCCAGGCTGAACGCCGCCGTCGCCGCCGCCGGCCATTCCGCCAAAAAGGTCGAGGCGTATCTGAGCGCCCAGAAGGCGGCAAAGAGGAAGGCGGCCAAGAAGACCGTCAAGAAAACCGTGAAGAAATCGGCCAGGCGCAAGACGGCGGCCTGAGACAAGCAGGATGACGCGGCGGCCACGCCTGGCGCACCGATTGACGGCCGGCGGTTAAGGAACGCCGCCGCTCGACTCTTCCTAAGATTGTAAGCTAGTCTCGGTTCTATTAATCTGCCAGTTCCGGTGGGCGTTGCTGGATTGAGGGCGGCCGCAGCGCTGCCCGCCAAACGACATTTCTCGAAAGGCATTTTCAATGCGCTCGCTGTTTGCGCAATTGCACCGGCGTTACGGGCCCAAGATTTCGGGTGCGGAGCGTCAACGCCGGGTCAAGGACAAGCTCGACAGTCAGCCCACCCTGCCCTCGCTTCGCCTGCTGGCCGCGCACATTGCGCTGGCACAACGGCGTCCGAAAGTGGCCATCATCGGCGGCGGCTTCGCCGGCCTGATGGCGGCCTCCGAGCTCGTCGGACATTGCGACGTCACGCTGTTCGAAGCACGCGACCGTTTCGGCGGCCGGGTCTGGAGCAAGCGGAAGGCAAGCGGGATCGTCGAGGCCGGCGGCGAACTGATCGGCTACAACCATCCGATCTGGCTGAGCCTCGCCAAGCGCTTCGAGCTCGGCCTGTCCGTCATCACCTCGGACACGAATTTCGACGCGCTCGATCTCGTTATGCCGCTGTTTCTCGACGGCCACAGGCCGTCCGACAGCGAGATGGAACGTATTTACCATGAGATGGACGATGCTTTCCGCAGGATCAGCCAGCAGGCAGCCAAGGTCGATCCCCGCAAGCCCTGGCATGCCGAGGGCGCCAAGGAGCTCGACGCCAGGACAGTTGCGGACTGGATCCACGGCCTCGACTGCTCGAAGCTGACCAGGCTCGCCATCGACGAGCAACTTTCCAACGATCAGGGCTTGCCGACCCATGAGCAGAGTTTTCTCGCCAACCTCGCCGTCATTTCCGGCGGACGCATGAAAGACCAGGTCGACGCCTTCTTCACCCAGACCGAGACATTGCGCTGCTCGCAAGGCAATCAGGAGCTCGCCATTCGTCTCGCCGAGGAGGTCAACGGCAGGGAGGGCAGCAGTGCCTTGCTGTCGACGCCGGTCAGCGCCATTCGCATCGAGGACGAAGGCGTGACGCTGGACTTTGCGGCCGTCGGGGACGCACCACCGCGCCCGTCCTTCGCGGCGGACTACGTCGTCCTCGCCATCCCGCCGAGCCTGTGGCCGGCCTCGCGCTTCGCCAAGATCGCGATCACGCCGGAGCTGCCGCAGGACTACTACATCACGATGGGAACGGCGGTGAAATATCTCAGCCCGATGAAGAAGCGGTTCTGGATCGGTGAAGGCCTGGCGCCGACGTCGATGTCGACCCGGTTCGGCGTCACCTGGGAAGGCACGGACAACCAGATTGCGCCGGCCGATCGCCCGGTCGAACTCAGCGTGTTTGCCGGCGCCGACGTCGCGAAGGAGGCACTCGCGCATTACAAGCCCGGCGACCAGAAGGACGTCGATGCCTTCTACGCGAAACGTATCGGCGAGCTCTACAACGGCTATGCCGAGCATCTCGACAGTGAGCCGGAATTCATGGCCTGGCCGCGCGATGAGTGGACCGCCGCGGGCTATTCCTGCCCCGCACCGGGCGAGGTCTGCCGTGCCGGGCCGCTGCTGTACAAGGGATTCGGGGATCGCTTGTTCTTCGCAGGCGAGCACACCTGCTTTGCCTATTTCGGCTACATGGAAGGCGCGCTCGAGTCCGGCAGGGCGGCCGCGGGCGCGATCGTCCGCGCCATCGGCAAACATGGAGCCCTCCCCGAGATGGGAAATCTGTCATAGGCTCAGCGGGCCTTGTGGCGGCGAAGCCCTGAGCGGGCTGGAGAGACACGAATGAAACTCACGATGTCGGCTTGCCTCGCCTGTGGAATCCTTGTCGCCGGCGCATCCCATGCTGCCGGTGCCTCCGGCGGCACACCTGCAAAGGTCTCAGGCTCGACGGCGCTGGCGCTCGCGGGCGTGATCGCGCCGCTGTCGCCGGAGCTGTCCGGCGCCGAGAAGAAGGCGGTGGCGATGCTGTTCGCCGCCAACAGCGACATTCCCTACAAGAAGCCGATCGTGGTGACCGCTGATCGAATTGTCTGCCGCACCAGCAATGTCGACATCACCTTGCGCAGCTGCGAGGTGACCTTCGGCAAGAAGGTCAGGACCGTGAACGGCTCCACGGCCAACGAGATCTTCGCGACCGAGGCGCTGGCCGGCATTCCGCCCGATGGCGCGGCGGGATCGAATTTTGAGAGCCTGACCAGGCTGAGCTGCACGATCGACCCCAACGCCATCCGGCAAAAGGACGGCAGCGGGGCGGATTGCACGTTCCAGCCGGGAAATTGAACCGAACCTGGACGATGAGCCAAAGGTGCCGTGAAATCGCCTCAAGGCGAACTAATAAGGCGAATTGAAAAGACAGGCCAAAACGAGCGAGCCCATATCAGGCGCGCAAGGCCGGCACCAAGATGAAGAATTATCTCGCATTTTTACTGCTTCTGAGCGTGACGACGGCCTCCGCGCACGGCCCGCTGCCGGCGCGGCTGACGGGGCTGTCCGATCTCGTGCCGGTCGGCCTCACCGATTCCGACACGACCGCCGGGGGCACCGCGCGGCTGTGCGAGCAGGTCACGTTCTCGCGGGGCCTGCGCTATGGCGAGAGCGAGGCCAATGTGCTCGATGTCGCCACCAGCGGCGAGACCAAGGCGGACACGCCGCGGCCGGTGCTGCTGTTCGTGGGCGGCGACACCTTCACCGGCGACCGTGTGGCGCCGGACCTGTCGCGCGAGGTCCAGGACCAGGCGATGTGCTTCGCCGCGCGCAACGGCATGATCGGGGTGCGCGTGAGCTACCGCCTGGCACCTGCGGCGGCCTGGCCCACCGGTGCGACCGACGTCGCGGCGGCGTTGTCCTGGATCCACGGGAATATCGACCTGTTCAACGGCGATGCCCGCGAGATCGTCGCCGTCGGCTACGGCGCCGGCGCCTTCCATGTCGCGAGCCTGCTGGCGCATCCCGAGCTTCAGACCGACCGCGCCGATGTCGCTGCCGTCGTGCTGGTGTCCGGCATCTATCGCGCCGGCAAGGACGCCAGCGACAGCGTGAAGGCCTATCTCGGCAGCGATGCCAGCCAGTATGACAAGCGGTCGGTCTTCCCCGGCATTCTCAACGTCGAGGAGCCGATTGTGCTGGCCTGGGCTGCGGACGATCCCGCGAGCCTCGTGTCACAGGGCGAGACCCTGAGGAAGACGCTCTGCGGCGCCGGCCACTGCCCGCGCACCGCGCTCCTGCGCAGCCGCGACGGCATCGCCGCCGCGTTCGGCCTCGACGGCTCCGGCAACAGCCTCGCCGAGCCGACGCTGCTGCTCGTGCATCAGCTCGAGGCGCGCGGACTACCGTAGCGGATTGTTGCGGGCAGCGTCTCGATTACACACACCATTTGCTGGGCTACCCCCTCCCCAGCCCTCCCCCGCAAGGGGGAGGGAGCAGAGCGGAGCGCGCGGCGACGCTGTGGGCCTATCGACGCTGCGTGATAGGTAGACGGCAGCGCAACACCAAAGGTGCGTTCCCTCCCCCCTTGCGGGGGAGGGTTAGGGAGGGGGGTGCCACACGGGGACTCTCTCGATCAGAATATCCGCCATGCGTCTTCATGCCAGCCTTGGCGAGGCTAACCCGCTTCTGAGCAGCGAGTTCACTCGCGCCGCGTCAACACGCCTGCCGTTTCGCCCCAAGAGAACGAAACCTCAAAACGGACAACCAAGCCACAGGAATGACAAACGCTTGACCTAGATCAAGCGCCTTGGTGCGGACTGAGCCGACCTCCATGAGGGGCCAACATCAAGGGGTCGAACATGCACGTCTCCGGCAGGATGCTGTTCGTTTTGATGGTCGCCCTCGCATCGCTGGGGGCGATGTCCCAGGAGCGCGCCGAACAATCCACCACCGACAACGAAATCCGCATCGGCAATGTCATGCCGTATTCGGGACCGCTTTCCGAATTCGGCGCGATCGGCCAGGCGGAGGCCGCCTATTTCGACATGATCAACGATCGTGGCGGCATCAACGGCCGCAAGGTCCGCTTCATCACGCGCGACGACAATTCCGACCCGACGACTGCGCTGGAGCTGACTCGCAATCTGGTCGAGAAGGACGACGTGCAGCTGATGTTCGGATCGTTCGGCACGCCCGGCAATCTCGCCGCACGCTGGTATCTGAATGAGAGGAAAGTGCCGCAGCTTTTCGTCGCCTCCGGCGACGAGGAGCTGAGCCAGGCCAAGGCGTTTCCCTGGACCATGGGCTGGCAGCCGGCGTTCCGGTCCGAGGGGCGCATCTACGCCAACTACATCCAGGCCTATTATCCGCATCGCAAGATCGTGGTGCTGTGGCAGAATGACCAGTTCGGACGCGCGCTCCTCAAGGGCATCGAGGAAGGTCTTGGCAACCTGAACCGTCTTGTCCTCGTCGACATCGCCTTCGACATTGCCGATGAGCATCTCGAAGGGCACGTCTCGATCCTCAAGCGCGCGGGCGCCGATATTTTCGTCTTTCTCGGCGTGCCGTCGACGGCGTCCAAGGTGATCAAGCTGGCGGCATCGCTCAACTGGCACCCGGTCTTCATCGTGAACGATGCCTCCGCCTCGATCGCCAATGCGATGGCGCCTGCCGGCCTGCAGAATTCGGCCGGCGTGATCTCGACGGCTTTTCTGAAGGATCCGAGCGATCCCGCCTGGAAAGACGATCCTGCCATGAAGGACTGGTTCGCCTTCATGGACAAGTATCATCACGTCGAAAGCACGAACAACAGTGCCGCGCTCTACGGCTATGCCGCGGCCGAGGCGCTGACGCAGGTGCTGAAGCAATGCGGCGACGACCTGTCGCGGGAGAACGTCATGCGTCAGGCCGCTGCGCTCCGGGATTATCACCCCACCGTTGCGCTGCCCAGCATCAGGATGAATACCTCGCCGGACAGCTATCTGCCGATCAAGCAGATGCGGCTTGTCCAGTTTGACGGCCGCTCGTGGCAACCATTCGGAGAGGTGATCGAAACCGCATTCATGGAAGGCGCGGCGAGGTAAGCTGACTCACGCGGACCTTTTGCTGAGCTACCCCCTCCCCTGCCCTCCCCCGCAAGGGGGGAGGGAGCAGAACGGAGCGCGCCGCGACGCTTGCGTTCACATCAACGTCGCCAAAGCCTTCGAAAGGGCGCCGCCACAACAAAGGTGCGTTCCCTCCCCCTTGCAGGGGAGGGTTAGGGAGGGGGAGCCACACGGCACACTCTCTCAATCGAAACGACAGTTTGCCTCAATCGAAACGACAGTTTGCGCGCGCCTCACGCCGGCTTGAGCGATGCCAGCGCGCTTTCCAGCAGCGAACGCACCCGCGCCGCATCGCCGGATTTCACCACGGCCGGGTCGAGATAGAGCTCGAGGCCGGGCGCGCGCTCGGTGATGATTCCGCTCTTCTCAGTCGAGCCATCGTTCAGCGCATCGACCGTATAGGGAATGACCTCGCGGCTGATGCCCTTCATCGTGATTGCGGGCAGTGCGTGGGCGCGGACGACGTCGCTGACGAGCGCGAAGGTTTCGTAGCTCAGCACGATGCCGCCGGGCTCGGCGATCGATTGCAGGCGCGCGGCGAGGTTCGCTTCCGCTCCGATGATGGTGTAGTCCATGCGGTCGCTGCTGCCGAAATTGCCGACATTGCAATAGCCGGAGTTGATGCCGATGCGGGCCTTGAACGGCAGCTCGATGCCGGAGGCGCGCCATTTCGCATTGAGCTCGGTGAGGCGATGCTGCATGCGCCAGGCCATCTGAAGACAGGCCTGCGCGTCGGCGCGGTCGCCCCTGGTCTCGGGGTCGCCGAAGAAGATCAGCATGGCGTCGCCGATGAACTTGTCGATGGTGCCGCCATATTCATGGGCGATCGCCGACATTTCGGTGAAATATTCGTTGAGGAGCTGGGTCAACAATTCGGGTTGAAGCCGCTCGGCGGTCGCGGTGAAATTCTGGATGTCGGAGAAGAAGATGGTGAGCTTCTTGCGCTCGGTGTGGATGGTAACGTCCTTCTGGCCGGAGAAGATGCTCTTGTAGACTTGGGGCGGGATGTAGCGCGAGATCTTCATCGAGAGCGAGGCGAGGAAGTCGTTGGCGGATTCGAGCTCCTTGTTCATGCCCTTGATGCGGCTCGCCTGACGGCGCTGGAGCGAGAGGAACGACAGGCCGCTGCCGGCCGCGATCAGGAAATAGGCCAGCAGGAACTTGAACGAGAAAATGTTGGCCGCGATCGGCTGGGCGATGATCACCTCCTGGATGCCGCGGACGTCTCCCACCTTCCAGTCCTTCTTCGGGCTTTCGGGGTGGCTGTTGTGACAGCTCACGCAAGCCGGGCCCATGATGACCGGCGCGACCAGGCGGACCTTGTCAGAGAACAGCGAGGTCTCGGTGTCGACGATCTTCTGCTCGGGATCGGCACGCAGTGCGGCGAGCGCGTCCTTCTCGAAGGAGTCGAGCTGGTGCGGCGCGCGATTCTGGAACGGGAAGTCCGAGACGAAGCGGTAGGTGATGTTCTCCTGCTGTGCGCCGATCACCCGGCCGAGCTCCAGCGACAGCGTCGCCGGGATCGGGATCGCGCCGGGCACGGATTCGTAGTTGTGAACGACCTTGGTCGTGCCGTTCGGATTGGCCAGCACCCGCCCGACCACATTGGATGCGTAATAGCCGCGCACGCTTGATATCACCGAATTGAGATCGGTGGCCTGCCGTCGCAGCGCCGTCTTGCTCAGCTCGGTCAGGTCCAGCCACACCGCGAGCGGCAGAGCGAGTAGCAGGAAGGCGACCACGGCACCGATCAGGATGCCGCTCTTGCGCTGCTCCTCGGAGATCTCTTGTTTCACTCTGTGGCTCCGTTGTTTACGATTTTGGGGAAAAATTGGGGATTTGCGGCAAAACCTGCTGCGGTACAGAGCCAATAAACGCGGGCCAGCGCAACCCCATTCTATGGTGGTCGCAGCAACCGGCTTTTGGTTTCATGACGACTGTTTAAGATCGACATTAACCTGCATTCACTCCGCCGGGAGACCTTGGAATGACCGAGACCATCCGCATCAAGCGCTTCGTTGCCCGCCCCGTGATCGTACCGATGAATCTGCCGCTCAAAACCTCCACCGGCGAGGTCGCCAAGGCGCCCCTGGTGCTGATCGACTGCGAGACCGACCAGGGCGTGCGGGGCCATGCCTATCTGTTCTCGATCACCCCCTCGGCCTTGAAGCCGCTGACCGCAATGGTCGCGGAAATGTCAGAACTGCTTGCCGGCGACGAGCTGCTGCCGTTCGAGATCGAGCGCAAGCTGACCCAGCGCTTCACGCTGCTCGGGCTCGCCGGCCTGCAACGGCTGGCGCAATCCGGCATCGACATGGCGGCGTGGGACGCACTGGCGCGGGCTCGCGGCCTGCCGCTGGCACGCCTGCTCGGCGGCGCACCGAAGCCGGTCAAGGCCTACAATTCGAAGGGGCTCGGCATCATGCCGGCGGGCGCCGCGGTCGACGAAGCCCACAGGCTGCTGGCCGAGGGCTTTCAGGCTGCAAAGATCCGCGTCGGCCGGCCCGATGCGCGGGAGGATCTGGCGGTCGTGCGCGCGGTGAGAAGAGCCGTCGGCGACCAGGTGACGCTGATGTGCGACTACAACCAGGCGCTGACAGTGACCGAAGCCATCCGCCGCGGCGAGATGCTCGACGACGAGGGGCTGACCTGGATCGAGGAGCCGATCCGCCACGACGACTATGCCGGCTGCGCCCGTATCGCGGACGCGCTGCGCACGCCGGTCCAGATCGGCGAAAATTTTGACAGCGCCTTTGCGATGCAATCCGCCCTCGCGGCGGAGGCCTGCGATTACGTGATGCCTGATGTGCAGCGCATCGGCGGCGTCACCGGCTGGCTGCGCGCGGCATCACTGGCGCACGCCGCCGGCATCGAAATGTCGACGCATCTGTTCTCGGAGGTCAGCGCGCATCTGCTGTGCGTGACGCCGACCGCGCATTGGCTGGAATATGTCGATTGGGCCGATGCGGTGCTGGCGACGCGGTTGACGATCAAGGATGGCTTTGCGCTGCCGAGCGAGGAGCCCGGCAACGGCATTGCGTGGGACGAGGCGGCGGTGAGGAAGTATCTGGTCGGGTAGGTGCGCTCCCTCGAGCGCCGAGGATTCCACGCCGTCATGGCCGGGCTTGTCCTGGCCATCCACGCCTTGCGCCGAGGTACAAAGAACGTGGATGCCCGGGACAGGCCCGGGCATGACGACCTCTTGTGAATGTTCACGTGCGCGGCAAGCGCACTTAGCGCGCGGCGGCGTTCAGATCCATCGTCTCCAGCAGGCTGTTCTGGCGCCAGTCGATGAAGGCGTCCTTGAGACGGCTGATGATTCCGGCGTGCTCGGGCACGCCCCAGAGATTGTGCTGCTCGAGCGGGTCGCTCGCGAGATCGAACAATTGCCCATCCTCGGCGCCGTGAATGAACACGACCTTCCACCTGTTATCACGCACCATGGTGATCAGCCTGGCGCCGGTCATGGCGACGTCGCCGGCCTGCTCGCTGAACACGAAGTCGCGGCCGGCCCAGCTCTCGCCCTCCAGCGCCGGAAGCAGGCTGCGGGCCTGAAACGGCTTTGGATGCTGCGCGCCGGCGAGATCCAGGATGGTCGGGCCGAGATCGAACAGCTGGCACTTTTCGCGGATCCGGCGGCCGCCGGAAAAACGTCCGGGTGACCAGAACAGCAGCGGGATGCGGGTGACGGGCTCGTACATCGACCATTTCTGGCTGAGACCGTGTTCGCCGAGATTGTCGCCGTGATCCGACATGAAGATGACGACGCAATTGTCGAGATAGCCCTTGTCGTCCAGCGTTTGCAGCAGGCGGCCGATCTGCTCGTCGATCATGGTGACGTTGGCACAATAATGCGCGCGCAGGCGCCGCATCTCCTCATGCGTCGGCTTAAGCTTCCAGGACACCGCATCGTGGTCGACCTCGGCGTCGTGGCGGCGCTTCTCCTTGAGGTACGCCGGCAGCCCCTCGATCTCGGCTTCGGTCGGCTGCGGCACCGGAAGGTCGTTGCGGGCGAGGTAATGCTCGAGATATTCGGGCAAGGGATCATAGGGCGGATGCGGCCCGGGCAAGCCGATCTGCATGAACAGCGCGTCCGGCTTGGGCCGCGTCTCCAGCCACCACATCGCCGTTTCAGCGACGAAGACGTCGGGATGCAGCGACTTCGGCATCTCCCAGGTGAAGGCGCCCATGCGGTCGCCATAATCCGGCAGGCTGCGATAGCCGGCGCGCGACGGCTTAGTCAGCTTGTGCGTGGCAAAGGCCTTGTCCAGCTCGTCGGCGAACCAACGTCCCTCGAAGAAACGATCCTTGTTCTCCACAACAAAGCGTTCGTGGAAGCCGGCCTTCGCGTCATAGGGGATCGTGTGCATCTTGCCGACATTGACGCAGTGATAGCCGGCCTCGGCCAGATTGCTGACCCACGTCTTCTGCCAGTGTTGCCCGTTCTTCAGCACGCCCGAGGCGTGCGGATAGAGGCCGGAGAATAGCGCCGCGCGCGAGGGCACGCAGCTCGGCGCATTGATGAAGCAATTGTCGAAATAGACGCCCTCGCGCACCAGCCGATCGAGATTCGGCGTCTTCATATAGGGGTGGCCCGTCGCCGCGATCGTGTCGAAGCGTTGCTGGTCGGTCATGACCAGGACGATGTGGGGCTCTGTCACGGTTGTTTTGTCCTGCGCGGCATTGGCGAAGGAGAAAATATGTCTGACATAATAATTCTTGTCAAACCGCGCTCGATCGGATTATCCTTTCCATATGGCCGAATTTGCGCAGTCATTTCTTCGCACGCGCAATAAATCAGACATTTAACTTCGCGGAACAGGATCAAATTGGCAAAGGCCGACAGCAAAGACAGCCAGCAGTCGAGCGGTCACGTCGCCCGCGAGGTGGCGCGGCTGATCCTGACCGGCGTGTGGCGCGAAGGCACGACCCTGCCGCGCGAGATCGAGCTTGCCTCGCGCTTCAGCGTCAGCCGCGCGTCGATCCGTGAATCGCTCTCGCTCCTGAAGGCCAAAGGGCTGATCGCCTCGAAGCAGAAGGCCGGCACGCATGTGCGGGCGCGCTTCGACTGGAACATGCTCGACGAGGAGCTGTTGAACTGGACACTGCTTGCGCTGCCGACCCAGGAGTTCGCCAAGCAGATCATGGAGGTCCGCAGGATCGTCGAGCCGGAGGCCTGCGCGATCTGTGCCGTGCGCGGCACGGACGAGGACTTTGCCAGGATCGAACGCGCCTATCGCGGCATGGACGCGGCCGGCATGGACCGCGTCGCCTATGCCGAGCCGGACCTGCAGTTTCACCGCGGCATTCTCATCGCCACGGGCAACGACTTTCTGATCGCCTTTGGCGCGACGGTCGCCGCGGCGCTGCGGATGTCGTTCAACCTGTCGAGCACCAATCCGGGCGCGCCGCGCAAGAGCCTGCCCTACCATCGCGCGGTGCTCGACGAAATCTGGGCGCGCAACCCCGACGGCGCGCGCCAGGCCATGCACAAGCTGATGGATCTCACCGAACAGAACATCGTCTCGGCCATGTCGCGCCAGCGGAAGAAGGACGCCGAGGACGAGAACGCCCGCACCAGACGGGCGCGTTGAAGCCGGCAAGCAGTTTTGAGGGAGGACAACATGAAGAATCAGGCGGACCACACCGCGCGCGCGTCGCGCACATCGATCACGCGCCGCAAATTGCTGAAAGCCAGCGCCGCGGGCGCGGCGCTTGCGGCATTTCCTGCGCCGCTGATCGCGCAGACAAAACCGTTCGCGGGCGTGACGCTGCACGGCGCCTCGTTCCAGCACCGCTTCTTCACGCTGCTGCAAAAATACATCCCCGAGTTCGAGGAGCAGACCGGCATCAAGGTCGACCTCCAGCTCTCGGCCTTCCCGGTCTACAACCAGCAGGCCAATCTCGAACTGTCCTCGGGCGGCTCGGCCTATGATTTCGTCAACGTCACCTTCATCCTCGCCGCGCGCTGGGTCGCGGCCGGCCTGCTCGCCAACCTGGACGAGTACACCGGCGATGCGAACCTGACGCCGGCCGAATGGAATCCAAAGGACTTCGTCGAAGGCGCGCAGGTGCCCTATCGCGATGCCAAGGGGGCGACCTACGGCTATTCCTGGGAAGGCGGCGCGATGCTGATGGGGCTGTCGCGCATGGACCTGATGGAGAAGAAGGGGTTGAAGATCCCCAGAACCTTCGCCGAGCTCCAGCAGGTCTGCGCCGAGATCAACGGCACTGATGGCGTCAGCGGTATCACCTCGTTCCAGCTCCACCACTGGAACCTGCCGCCCTACATCCAGGGCTTTGGCGGCAACATCTTCCGCAAGCCGCCGGGCGACATCATGCCGGCGCTGAACACGCCTGAGACGATTCAGGGCATTGAATTCTATGCCAAGCTCCTGAAGAGCGCGCCGAAGGGTGTCTTGACCTACACCGAGGACCAGGCGCGGCAGTCGCTGCTCACGGGACGCTCCAACATCTTCATCCACTCCAGTTCCTGGGTGACGCCGATCCTGCTCTCCGACGAGAGCAAGGTGAAGGAGACCTCGCGCGTGGTGCGCTCGCCCGCCGGTCCCGTGCACGACTATCCGGCGTCGAACAGCCAGGGGCTCGGCATTCCCAAGAACGCCAAGAACAAGAAGGCGGCGTGGGAATTCATCAAATGGGCGCTCTCGCCCGACATCTCGATGCGGCTCGTCAAGGAGCATGGTCATTCGTCGATCTGCCGGCGCTCGATCATCACCAGCGAGGCCTATCGCAAGCTCAACACGGTGAACGGCCAGGACCTCGGCGCGCTCTATCTCGAAGTGCTGGAGCTGCCGGCCAAGGGCGAGAACTACATGGCCTATCGCACCGTGAAGGAATTCCCGATCGTCGGCGACGTCCTCAACAAGGCGTTCGAGCAGGTCGCAACCGGCCAGCTCCCTGCCAAGGACGCGATGAACGCGGCCCAGGACCAGGCCATCGCCGCACTTCGCAGGTCCGGAACCCAGCTTTGAGCCAGGGTGGAATCGAAGAAGAGCGCCGCAGCTTCATTGCCTGGGCGCTCACGCCGAGCCTGATCGTGCTGTTTGCGATCGCCGTGTTGCCGGCGGTCTATCTCGTCGTGACCAGTCTCACGCCGTTCCAGCTGACAACGCCCGGCTCGGCCACCGATTTCAGCGCGCCGTTGCGCAATTATGGCCTGTTGCCCGGTGATCCCCGCTTCGTCAATTCGCTCGTCGTGCAGGCGAAACTGTCGTTCTGGGGCGTGCTGTTCCAGGTGCTGATCGGCATGGGGCTGGCGCTGCTCCTGAACGTGCCGTCGCACTTCGTCGAGTTCGCCCGCACCTTCTTCCTGATCCCGATGGTGCTGCCGCCGATCGTGGTCGCGGTGATCTGGAAGCTGATCTATACGCCCGACATCAGCCCGCTCTATTACGCCGCGCAAGCCTTGCACTTCACCATGCCGGCGCTGACCTCGAGCGTCGATTTCGCGTTGACCGCGATCGTCATCGCCGACACCTGGGAGTGGCTGCCCTTCACCTTCCTGATGGTGCTGGCGGCGCTCCAGACGATTCCAGATGAATATTCGGAAGCAGCCCTCGTCGACGGCGCCACCAAATTGCAGATCTTCTGGTACGTCACCCTGCCCTTCATCATGCCGATCCTCGTCATCTCCGGCATGTTCCGCCTGATCGACAGCGTGAAGGCGTTTCCGCTGATCTTCCTGCTGACCAGCGGCGGGCCGGGCACGATCACTGAAGTCACCAACTATTATGCGTATCTGCTTGCCTTCGACACCAACGAGATCGGCTATTCCAGCGCGGTGACGGTGGTGATGCTGCTGCTGGTCTGCGGCATCAGCCTTGGCCTGGTCTGGATGGGCTGGCGCCGGGAGGCGTTGGCATGAGCGAATCGTCCGTACGAAAGGCCACGCCGCGCCGGCTGGCCGCGATCTCGATGACGCTGCTCGTCCTGCTCTCGCCGTTCCTGTGGCTGTTGCAGATGAGCTTCAAGTCCAACGACCAGATCCTGCAATTCCCGCCGCCGCTGATCTTCACGCCGACACTGGAAAACTACATCTCGCTCTGGCACAGCGCGTTCTCGGCATCCTTCGTCAACAGCCTCTTGAGCGCGTCGTTCTCGACCGCGCTCGCGTTACTGCTCGGCGTGCCTGCGGCCTATGCGCTGTCGCGCTGGGCCGGGCGCGGCAAGCATGCGCTCTCGTTCGCGATCCTGGTGACGCGCATGGCGCCGCCGATCGCGTTCACGATCCCCTTCTTCCTGTTCTACCGCTGGATCGGGCTGCTCGACACCATCACCGGCCTCGTGCTGGTCTACACCAGCTTCAACCTGCCGCTGGTGATCTGGATGATGCAGCCGTTCTTCGACACCATACCGGTCTCGCTGGAAGAGGCCGCGCTGGTCGACGGCGCGCGCACGCGCACGGTGTTCACAAAAATCGTGCTGCCGATGGTGACGCCCGGCATCGCGGCGACCGCGATCCTGTGCTTCCTCTACGCCTGGAACGATTTCTTCTTCGCACTGATCCTGACCCGCACCAATGCGCGCACAGCACCGGTCGCTGTCGTCAACTTCATGAACTACGAAGGCTGGGAATGGGGCAAGATCGCCGCCGGCGGTTCACTGGTGATGGCGCCGGTGCTGATCTTCTCGCTCGCAGTGCGCCGCTATCTGGTCTCCGGGCTTACCGCCGGCGCGGTCAAGGGGTGAGGTCATGAAGCTTCCGACCGGCGCCTCGCGCATTGTCTTCATCTTCGCCCATCCCGCCGGCCATGTCGGTGCGCCCAGATACTACACACCCTATTTCGAAGCGCAGGGCCTCGACTGGCACATGGTGCCGATGGATGTGCACCCAGACGATCTCGCCGGGACGATCCGCGCGCTGGCAAAATCGTCAAGCACGGCCGGCTTCAACCTGACCATGCCGCACAAGCCGGCCGCGTTCGAGCTTTGCGACGAGGTCGGACCTGCCGCAAAGTTCGAAGGCGTGGTCAACACCATCCGGATCGAGGCCGGCGGAAAGCTCGTCGGCGAATCCTTTGACGGCGGCGGATTTTTGAATGCCGCGCGTGAAGCCGGCGTATTCAATCCCGAGCGGCGTTGCGTCGTGATCGGCGCAGGCGGCGCCGGCCGCGCGATTTGCCATGCGCTGGCAGCGGCGGGGTTGAAGCAGCTGCGTATCCTCAACGAGGTGCCCGGCCCGGTCGAGGCGCTCGGGGCAAAACTGCGCGGGCAATTTCCGGAGCTCGACATCTGCCTCGAGGTGCGCTTCGACGATGCCGGATTATGTGTGAATGCGACTTCTCTCGGCTTGCACGCGACCGACGCGCTGCCGATGGACCCGACAAAACTGCCGAAGGATTGCGCGGTGTTTGACATCATCGCCGCCCGTCGCACCGGATTCATGGAGGCCTGCGCCGCGCGCGGCCTGAAGGTCGTCGACGGCGTCGCGATGATCCGCCACCAGCTTCCGCTGCAAACGGCGTTCTGGCGGGAGACGACCGCAGTCTTAGCCCCGTCATCCTGAGGTGCGAGCAGCGCAGTGCATCTGCACTGCGCTGGGAGCCTCGAAGGATGGGCGGCCCGGATGCGGCGGGGCCGTCGCCCTTCGAGGGCCGCTGAAGAAGCGGCCACCTCAGGGTGACGGTTATACAGATGCCTCTACCGCGCCTCAGCGCCGGGGATCTTCTTGCGCACCGCCATGCGCTGGATCCAGATGCAACGACGGACGGCCGCATTGGAGCGGCCGACGGCGGAGATGCCTTCGCCGGCCTGGAGCAGCGGCGCCATGTTCTCGCGCAACGCGCGGCAGCGTTGGAGCTCGGCCTGCCAGTCGATCATCGCGGCGTCAGCGCGCGACGCGACCAGCAACAGCATCGCTACGGTAAGAGTGCTCGCTCGCATCTTCCTCATTCCCTTCACTGTGATCCCCCCGCATCGCGTCGGTAGCGAAAATCGCAACGATCGGCACCTTGCATGATGGTCTGCGTGCGCGCGAGCTTGATGTCGGGGCCGAACCCGTCCGCTGTCGAAAAGTCGGCGGTACAGACCAGGAGAAAGCCGAGCTCCGGCTCGCCCAGCGCCTTGTAGAACTCGGCATAGGCGCAGCGCGTCACGTCGAAGGCGAACGCATCCTGCGTCTGCTCGATCACATCGTAGGCGAGCGCGTCGTCGCGGGCATAGGCCTTGAAGGCGGAGGCGACAGCCAGGCCGAGATTGGCCTCGTTCTTCGCCTTCCAGAATTCCTCGCCGAAGCCGCGATAGAGATCGCCGAGCGTCTTGCGCACCAGCGCATTCGCGCGCGCCTCGCCGAGCTCGGCCTGGAGCGCCTTGACCAGGGGCACCAGGACTTGTGCCTGGATCCTGGCCTGTTCGATGACGGATATGCTCATGGGCAGCTTTCTCGTCTTCGGATGCTTCGATTTCAGCGCGCCACCTGTGAAATGGAACACACTTGAAGCATCGCTAAGGTTGTATCATTATTAAGATGTAACCAAGGCGCACGGGCGTATGCCCCCTTATCCATTTTTCGATCATGTCATTCTCGAACACGGAGTTGGAGTAGGCAATGCTTCGCTCAATCAATTGCCGGCGCGGCTCGGTCGCAAATTTGCTCCGCATCCCATCCACTGCCCCTTGAAAGCGTCCCCCGGCGCGGGCGAGACGGACGACGGCGGAGATCGCAATCGGCTTCGAAAAATTCCGCCTGACGCCGCGATGAACTCAACGACGTGACAGCCTGGAGCGCCGGCCCCGGGAGAGCGCTGACATCGGCCGCTTGCAGCATCGAAAGGACCGCCCCATGGACGAACCCAAGCCGCTGACCAGCGCATTCTCCAGGACTGCGAACTTCTCCATCCACCAGGTCGATACTGTATTCAGGGCTGCCGCGCATGCCGCCACCGTCCCCGCTGCGGCGCCCGTCACCCTCCCGCCCACGCTCGGGCCGCTGACCGCCTTCACGGGCACATTCACGGGACGGGGATTCAATACGATCTTCCGGCCCGACAGCGCGACGACGCCGACGCAGATGCCGGGTCCGATCAACACCACCGATCCGCCCGACAACGTGCTGGAGCTGAATCTCACCGACGAGACGATGTCGTTCTCGAACAATCTCGGCTCGATCCCCAATCGCGGCTCAGGGCCGCAGGCGGATACCTTCCTGAACGGCGTGCCGTATCTCCAGACCATCAACGACGTGACTACAGGAACGCCGGTCGGCATTCACTTCGAGCCCGGCATCTGGCTGGCGGTGCCGGCCAGCACCAATCCGCACGAACCGTTCACCGTCGCGCGCATGGCCTCGATCCCACACGGCACGACGATCACCGCGCAAGGCACTGCGCTGCCGGCCGTCGCCGGCAAGCCGACCATCGCGGCCGTCGACATCACCCCGTTCTTCGGCGGCAATCCGAACAACAAGCACACATTCCAGAATCAGACCGCCGCCAACAAGACGACGCGCAGGCTGCCGCAGGACCTGACGGCGCTGATCGCCTCCGGCAGGCTGAGCCAGGCCATGATCACCGACCCCAACACCGTGCTGCGCAACCAGATCGCGCATCAGACCATCAGCCAGACCATCATCATCGAGACGTCGACCAAGCCCGGCACGCCGCTGTCCGGCGGCCCTTTGCCGGCCGTCCCTTCGGCGGGGCCGCATCCGCAGGCGCCGAACTTCGCCGGCGGCACCTCGAACGTCGCGTTCCTCCAGGGCGTGCCCGCTCCGCCGCCGGGCGGCAATGGCGCCAACGCCAACGCGTTCCAGATGGATGCCGTGTTCTGGATCGAGACGGTGATCTACGACATCGACGTGCCACACATCCCGTCCGGGGAGCCGCCGATCATCCTCCAGCCGTTGCAGAGGGGCACGGTGCCGCTGGTTCCGAGCTTCGTCGCAGCGCTTCCGTTCGTGCCCAACAAGGGATTTGCCGGCGGTCGCGTCAGGGTGGCGACGACGCAGATCCAGTATTCGCAGAAGGTCATGCTGGATTTCGCCGGCCTGACCTGGCCACACGTCTCCGTCGCCTCGCTCGTTCCAGCTGCACCGGTGCCGATTCCGGAGCATCTGTTGCCGCTGACGTGAGCGGCTTCTCACGTCGCGCAGCCTCGTCAGCCGACTGAGCAGCCGCAGCATCGATCCCGCTTGCGCGCATCGTTTTGCCGGCTACTCTTCGTCCATTGCTCCGATTGATTGCAGTACCTAGGGTTTTCCGATGACAAACGACATAGCCGTGTTCGACGCCGTATGCCTTGATCCGAACAACGGGCGGCAGGAATGGACCGGTCGCTTGGGCACGCGCGAGGCGATAAGACGCGACGGGTTTGAGATCGACACCGCCTCACTCGCCTTTTGCCCACACGAGTGGATCAATAGCGTCGGCTATGTCGACATTGAGCTAGTTCGCAAATTTCCGCTGATGCTCGCGCTCTGACTGTTTTCAGGAGCGGGCCGGTGCCGGCTCCCTCGTTTTCAGCTGCGCTTCCCGCTGCGCCTCCTCCTCGACATAGAGCACAATCTTCCGACGCGCGTCGCCGTCTCTGACGCGCTGAAATGCCTTGATCAACCGCAACATCTGCAGATCTTCAACGGCCTTCGACATAGCAATGCTCCCATTGAAAAGATGTCGTCATAACAGAGGGGACTATGTCTTCAGGGCGCCTGAACAGGAACCGATTATTTTCCAGAGAGTTAAAGCAACACCGGCTTGCCGGCCCCGCTGACGGGCCGGCCCGGCGGTCCCCCGACTCCCTGTGAGTTGAGCCGTCTTTCCGAGCTGGAACATCACCATGAAACTTCGGATTTGCGAGGGTTGCGGCGAGATGATGCGAGGACGACAGGACCTGAGTGAACCAGGCTGGCACCTCGACGAGCGACAGCACATAATCAAGGGCAGTTGGCGTGTGCTTCAAGGCACTCGCAACGGCGTTCGTTACCGAGATCAATGACGCATATGCGCTCGCCAAGACTGGCATCAGGGAATGACCCTAGCTGAGATAGTCTCTGGAATTATCAACGAGGCAAGTTT
Organism: Bradyrhizobium sp. F1.4.3; assembly: GCF_040548375.1. Classification (NCBI taxonomy): domain Bacteria; kingdom Pseudomonadati; phylum Pseudomonadota; class Alphaproteobacteria; order Hyphomicrobiales; family Nitrobacteraceae; genus Bradyrhizobium; species Bradyrhizobium sp. F1.4.3. The sequence goes on along the minus strand of NZ_JBEPRN010000016.1, from coordinate 4,668 downwards.
GGTCGCGACCACTCGCCAATTCGACCGGCCCAACGGCGTAGGCCGCCGGCGCCAACGCTGATGCAGCGCCTGCGGCTGGCGGTACCGAGGCGGCTCGCGATACCAATGCCTCCGATGCTCATAATTCCCGGCCTACGGAAGCGCTTAACCTTGAGAAGTCAGGTTAATCCGAAGATTGAATTGAGCCACCTAAAGCGCGGCGATATCGATTTACTCCCAAACGGAGCTGGTCTTATCCCACCTCCACACGACAAGATGACGATTTCGATCGTCGGGTAAGGGCCGCCGGCGATGTGCCCAGATCTGGCGGCTCGCGGTTGGATATTGTTGATCTATTTCGAGGCATTCATATGGAGCTAGAGCAGCTTTCTGATCACTACATAATGACGATGTACGAGAGCATTCGCAAAGAGGTTAGGGTGGATGCAAAGAGCCACAGCGGTCTTCCTGGTGCTGCTGCAAAAGAACGCGCTGAGACTCTGCGAGTTGAGCTCGACCGTCGTGGGCTGTTTTGGAAACCGATCGACTGGCATTCCTAGTCGCCCTTCATCAACCCGAAAACGGGGCACTGCTCTCGATTCCGTCCGAGCTCGGCAATATGGCGGCCGCCACCGCGGCCCAAAAGATCGAAGCTGGCATGAATCCGATCGATCACCGAGACCGTCGAGGTTTATGACTGGGCTCTCCTGATCATCGGCAGCCAAGGCATCTTGCAAGCCATCGCCTCAAGCATACAGCCACGCTTGCTGCGCTCTGTACCGACCGGAAGAAGCATTCTTGGTTCGTCGGAAAACAGACCTCCGCCGGGCGGCCGCGCCCGGACATTTCGCTATCAAAAGGCGAAATCGCCGGCGGTCACTAAAGGATCCACATTTTTGGAACGCAAAGTGCACTTGGCGATCACCTCAGGCCGTTAGCCCAAAAATGCACCAGGGTTTCGGAGCCGCCAAATTTGCAACCATTCGTTTGACCCGCCCCAAGCCTGACTTCCGAAGGCCCGAATTAGATGTCCGCTTCTCCTACCATCAAGATCGCGCTCTTCATCGATGGGGCCAATCTCTATGCGAGTGCAAAAGTTCTGGGCCTTGATATCGATTACAAGCGCCTTTTGGAAGAGTTTCAGAGCGGCGGGACACTGCTGCGGGCGTTCTACTACACCGCGATCGTCGGGGATCAGGAATCCTCCTCGATCCGCCCGCTGATCGACTGGCTGGACTACAACGGCTACACCGTCGTCACCAAGGCGCCCAAGGAGTTCATCGATGCCTCCGGCCGTCGCAAGGTCAAGGGCAACATGGACATCGAACTTGCGGTCGACGCCATGGAGCTTGCCGAGCACATCGACCAGATGGTGCTGTTCTCGGGCGACGGCGACTTCCGCTCCCTGGTCGAGGCCGTGCAGCGCCGCGGCGTGCGCGTCACGGTGATCTCCACGATCGCCAGCCAGCCGCCGATGATCGCCGATGAGCTGCGCCGCCAGGCCGACGTCTTCACCGACCTCGTCGAGCTGCAATCCAAGCTCGGGCGCGCCCCGTCCGAACGCCCCGTACCGCGCGACCGCCAGCGGCGTGTTCACATGCCGAAGTTCTTACAACACCCAAAGAGGAATGATCCTCAAGATTGAACGGGCACCTTATACCCTGAAGCAGCACTCATACGATGGAAGGCAAGGCAAAGGAAAACTCCGCTATCGTAGCCAGCATGGCAAGACTGCACTCAGCTACCATGAGCGCTCCTTGACGATGAACGGGACACCCGGCGCATCATGGTTGTCGCTGAGCCGCCTATCGGCCTTGCGACCACGCTCCGGTCTACGGCAATCTCGACGTGAAGGCCGAGGCGAAACGAGCCCGGAAATTTGGCCGCGGGCCAGTTCATTAACCTGAACGAGCCTAAGGCCAGATCTCTCGCGGATTACTTCCCCACGGGCATTGTGCGTGCGTCTGCTTGACGACAGCAAAAAATAGTCGGCAGGCTCACAAAAGAAGCGGAGTTCATCTCAAGCTGTTTCTAGCGCCGACCTCGCACGCTCTTCCAGAACGCTGATCGTCGAAATGAGGTTATCGCGCCGCGCTCGGAGATTCAGCGCGAGCATCGGGTATGCCGGCTGTCGAATGTCGAATGCCTCAGCTTTGGCCTCTTCTTCGAGGATGTCAGAGTTCATGAGATCAACGCGCCACCATAGATCCGCGATGAGCGCACTGAGCTGAAGCTCTCCGGAGATCCCGGAACGGGACACTTCTTGCATCGTTTGCCTCGATTCAAAACAAAGTCCCACATTGGAGACCGTCTATCGAGTACGCGAGCAATTGGAATGCCAATCGTGATCTGGCTTCGCGAGTGACGCTTGCCCGCGGTATCAATCTTAATTCGCGAGCTTTGTTGCCGACAGCCTAGCGAAGGCTAGGTTGCACGTACCAGACATTGCTCCGTCCGGGACCACATGGCGAAGTCGGCGCGTCATCATACTCGGCCGCCGGCTTCCGCTTCGGAAAGCACAGGGCCCATTGAATGCGAAAATCATTCTCCATTCTTTTCACTGCGCTCGCCTACATCTGCTTGTTGGCGATGGTCGTCACTGGCATCGCCCGCGCCAGGATAGAAGCAACTGAGCGCAAGTCGCACAATCTCGAGCGATCGCGGGGCGATCTCTGAAACCACTTTCGCTGGCGCGTGCTCGGCATTGGCGGCGATCGGATCTCGCTGCGCAAACAAGTCGACGCCGGGCGTCGCGGGCGCGCCCAGGTCGATCGACCTACGCGGTTGGAAATTAATGGGTTCAGACCCGGGCGCCCAGATTGCGGTGTACCCCCGGGCTGGGTCATCGCGCGTCGTTATTTGACAGTAAATGTAGCAGAACAACCAGCGAGCGATGCAATCGCAACCGTGGTGCAAATAAGCTTGGCGCTTTGGGGCGTGATATTCTGTGCCGCTGTCAAGTTCAGCGATCTGTTCAGTCAGCTATTCTAGTGCGAGGAAAAAGCGCAAGAGCTCGATAAACCCATAAGCTATGGCAGATACCCAACCCAAGGTAGCGATTGACGCTGCCAACAGGTATATGAGGCTGCGCCTGCGCCCTGCAGTGAGCTTATTCATTGAAACTTCGTGTGCACTCAATTCAGCCACGAGCCTCCTAATGGGCAAGAACAAGTTGGTCGGAGAGAGCCAACGAGAGCATTTATCTCTCGATCAGTAGGTCGAACTTATGCATTATTATGTTTCAGCAACACTTTGTGAAGACCCAACAAAGTGTTCCACTAGGGAACCATGAAGTTTTGGTAATCGGAGATGAGGTTTCTCCGAGCATTCGATCTTAGCCGTGGGTTCGATATAGAATTGAGCGGTTCTCCGAGGCCGCACCGTGACTATGCATGAGAGCTTCCGCAAGAGGCTGATGTGTGCAGCGAAGAAAAGGGAAAGCGGTCTTCTCGGCCCCGTTGCAGAGAGTACGCCAGATCACTGCACGATGGGTTCAATCGCCGGTTTGCTCTACGAATTGATCGACTAGAACTTCTGAGCGCCCCTCAGCCGGCGAAAAAAACACCAAATGTCCGCCCATTTGGAGCCGGCATCGCTTCCGACACCTTAACGATACCACTCAAGCTTAATTTCGAAGTTCAGTTGCGCCGTCCGATGACTTTGCGCGAAAGTCATTCCTGCCCAACACTTCCAACGGTGCACTATGAAACTTCCATTTCGTGCGAAACTAAGCAGGTTGTCAGATCAAGAAATCCGTACCGCGATGGCCGAGCTTCAGGCTCTGCGATCAGCCGTGGCGGCCGCCGAAGAGAAGGCCCGCCTCGTGCCAGACAACGACAATGCAGCACCAAGCAGCGCTAACGTTTATCCCCTCAAAGCGCGCACTCGGAACCGCACCTATCTCTAGGCGCCAAGGCCGGGAGTTCGGCCGAGCTTCCGTCCATCCTGTTTTGGGGTCGCACCGCCGCAGCGCCTCCAGAACCGCATCATCACTACCGAGGCGAACCGTCGAGATTAAAGCGAAGTAAAGGAATCAGTTCGTAGAGTTCCGGGGCTCGGAACCCGGCAGAGAATCGCGTAAGGATGAGCGCGGGCTGCACAGTCACCGGTGGGACATTGGCCACGACACTGCAGATTACCGTTGCGCTTTGGGTCATGATTATCTGCGCTGCGATCAAGTGCAGCCAAGCGCTGCTCTAGGCGCGCCTAACCGATCAACCATTCAGCAACGGTCAGGGCGCCCCGTACGATCGCGTCGCCGCGGCGATGATGCCGAGGTACCAGCCGGTGACGGCCCGGCTGTCCGGTGGCGCCGCCTTATGCTGTGCTCCTCAATGGTCAGGCCACCCCCGACGTCGTAGCGGATTTTACTCCGCATCGGTGACGATTCGTCTGCTGGTTGGCTCAGAGAGACCCTGGTTCAAAGAGACTGCTCAAGGCCGGACCGTCCGTTCTTCAGGCCCGGCCTTGTGCCCGGCATCGAGGTTCTTTCACTTGAGAGTGAACAAGATGGCCGGGGCAAGCCGGCCATGACGGTGATCGGTCAATAGCGTCGATAACAATGTGCCGCTATCAGCCTTACGCCCGCGGCCGCCCGACGCTCTCATAGACGAAGCCGGCGGCGGCCATTTCTTCGGGACGGTAGATATTGCGGAGGTCGACAATGACGGGCTGGGCCATGGTCGCCTT
>NZ_JBEPRN010000015.1:0-152406 GCF_040548375.1 Bradyrhizobium sp. F1.4.3 | reverse complement strand
TTCTTCCCTCTTGCTGCCACAGGTCATCCTCGGAAATGCCCTGTCACCGAGATTATCGTGTCTCACTTGAGGGGTGCAGTCCAGCACTGTCACCGTAATCCTGTCACCGTAATCTGAGATCGATGACGCGGATGGGGCGAGCGTGGTCTCAGACGCAGGACGGTCAAGACCCGGCAGGATGGCCGTGCCGATGCCCGGCAAAATCTCACCACATGGCCGCCACGCAAGCGACAACCCGCAATCGCGATTTCAGCGCAAACACGACGGAGGCTTGCGGTTTCAGCGATATTTTAGGAGCCATTTGCAATGTTGAGTGCAGTCGAAAATAAGCCAACGGGAAAATCCGGCCGGCGCGGCGGGAAGAAGAAGGGCGGGCAACGGACCGGGGCCGGCGAGCAACACGCAACTGCAGCCCATCGATTGCCGGATGCCTCGGCGGAGATCAGCCAAGAGAACAGGCAAGAGATAAGGCAGGAGACGAGCCGAGAGATCAGTGCGCAGGTACCCTCGGCTGCAGCCTTGCCGGGCGAGGCTTCCGGGATGGAGATCGCTGCAAGCGCGCCCGTCGCACCGGTGGACCCCTCCCAGGCCAGCACGCAGGCGATTGCCGATGCCTATAGCGACTACACGAGGACGTCGCTTGAGCACGCCTGGACCTTCCTGGGAAAGCTCGCGACGGCCCGCTCACCCGTCGAGGCCTTTGAGCTTCAGATGGAGTACGCGAAGCAGGTGTGCGAATCGTTGATCGCCGAATCCCAGAAGATCGCCGAGTTGCATGGACAATTGACCAGACAAAGGGTCATGCATTTTGAGGGGTTCGTGGCCAGGCTCACCCAGACGACGCTCGAAATCCGCGCGACACGTCACTAACGACAACTGCGTATTCCGACGCGGCGGGGCCGGAAAACATATGAGCCAGCGAGCGGTGCGGCGATCACCTCGTTGGGGCCTATATCTGGGTCAACGCGATGAAGCGGCAATTTCCGCGCTTTGCGGCGGATGACGGCAATTAGATCGTAGGATGGATGGCGCGACTGTCCGCCGTAGCTCGAAGAGCGAAGGCGGAAGCGATACCATTAATTGCCGGCCGCAAAGATGATGCGTTTCGCAAAGGCTCAACCCATCCTTGTCTGAGCGTGCTTTCCGCCGGGTGCTTACGCCCTACCTGATCTTCGCCAAGCACTCCTTCAGCCGCTCCAGCTCCGAACGAACCTGCGCCTCCATGGCGTCCTGCAAAGCGAGCGTGCCTCTGCTGGACAATTCGGCGGAGGCCTTTCGGTCCAGATTCTGCCTCCAATCCCGGATTGCTTGCTTCGTGGCCCTTTGGGCCTCCGATGTTGCCTTAACGTACTCCTTCATGCAGGCGTCGGCCATTGAGCATGTCTGGCAGTCCTCGGCTGCGGCCGGGCTTGAAAGAAGCAGGGCGAGTATCGCGGTAAGGACTCTCATGCCGATTCCTCCCCCCATAAACATAGCACATCTCAGGGATGCCTCGGGGAGCAGCGCGCGATAGGGCGGACTAGCCGGAGGCGCAATCCGCCATTCATTCTCCAGAGGATCGGAGGGTTACGCTATTGCTAACCTGTCCCGCACGCTCTTCTCTTGTCTTGCGCGGCGACGCAAGTGGTGGGTTATGCTTCGCTACGAGCTGCTGTGGCCAACCGGTATTACCGGCATCACCCACCCCCACGTCGCGTTGGCGGCAATGGGAATGTCGTCCGGTGATCGTTGCGCGTCGGACAGGCGGCCACCAGACCCGGCTCAACCGGTTACTCGGTGGCCGCTGCGCCAAGACCGGCTACAAGACCGGCTAGTAGCAAGGCGGGTAAGGTTCGTAGCCGCAGCGGCGATAGCCTCCGTAGGCTCCGTAAGCCCCGTAAGCAGCAGCACCAACCGCAGCAGCTCCGACGCCCACGGCAACTCCACGGCGCACGGCTGCACCACGATAGACGCCACCGCGATAGACACCGCCGTGATAAACACCAGCGCGACCAACCCCAACGCCTCTTCGATACGCGAAGGCGTCAGTCGAGACAGTCACGATGCAGGCGATGCCAATGATGACGGATGCGGTAAGTGAAACGATGGTTCGGCGCGACATGACCACTCTCCTTCCAGGACTGGAACGGTTCGTCAGCGTAGTTCGCCAATGAGCGGGTTTGTTGATTTAGAACAATGCGGGCCCTTGAGATCTGGTTGCCGAGTTCCTGACGGGACAGTGAAACTGTCACGCTTACCTGCATAGGCATCAGCGGGAACCACGGCGACGCACTCAACTCTAAGGGATTGGGAATATAAGTCGATGCCGAAAGAATTTGACGTAGTCACCTTGAAGCAAATGACGCCAGCGATTCCACTGCCGCCGGGTAGCCGAGGGACTATTCTGATCGTGCATTCGGCCGACCCGCCAGCATACGAGGTCGAGTTTGTAGATGACGCAGGAGCATCACTTGGAACATATACGGCTCAAGCTGCGGAGCTAAATATAGACCCGTAGGACCTCCTGTTCGCTCCCACAACACCCATGCCAAGAAAAAGCAAGCGCCTCCTCCCTCGCCTTCGCAGCGTCCGGCGGGGCGCTCGGTGGGTGCGAAAGACGTTCGCGCGCGCACCGCGGTTCGTTCGGATCGCGTGCAGCGTGGCAATCCTGCTTGCGGTCGCCGCACTCCTGAACATCGTCTATCAAACGATCCGCAAACCGACCGAGCTGTTCGTCTTCGTCGGCAACGCCCTCGACAAGGATCCATCAGAGAACTGGCGGCAATACGGGCCGCTGTTCCGCACCTACTCCACTGCTACGATCACGCCCGAATTGCTGGCCGCGCTGGCGCAGGTCGAGAGTTCGGGCAATCCGGTGGCGCGCACCTACTGGCGCTGGCGATGGAGTCTCAATCCCTTCGCGATCTACCGGCCCGCCTCCAGCGCCGTCGGCCTCTACCAGATGACCGATCCGGCCCTCAGCGAGGCCGCGCGGTTCTGTATCCGCGGCAACGCGGTCACGGAGACCGGTTGCGGGTCGACCTTCCTCTATAGCCGCGCGATCCCGAGCCACGCCATCGAGCTGGCGTCGGTGTATCTGGACCGCAATGTGGCCGACATTCTCGCCCGCGCGGGCGATGTGAAAGCAAGCGCGCAGCAGAAGCAGGATCTGGCCGCCTTCATCCATCTCTGCGGCGCCGGTCCCGCCACGGCCTACGCGCGCCGTCACTTTCAGATGATGCCCAGTGAGCGCTGCGGCGATCACCTCGTTGCAAGCTATATCTCCCGGGTCAATGCGATGAAGCGGCAGTTTCAGCACCTTGCGGCGGATGACGGCAATTAGCATTGCAGCCCCGCCGTGACGGGCAACTGCGATCCGGCCCTGTTCCTGAACAGGCTTGCGAGCGAGATGGGCCGGCTTGACTTACCGGGGCCCCGCTCCGGCCGACCAAGGTCGCCATAATTTCTCCCTCGCGCGCGCGTTGTCTTGGCGGGCGGCAGGAACTAACCTCACGATGATCTCGGACTGCCGCACTCATTCCGTTGACGCAAGGCTGTATGGAGAGCGCATCGGTGCCTCAGACGAACGACCCGAAGCCGGACGATCCGCAAGGCCCGCAGCGCGCCGATGGCGATCTGACGCGGGCGTATGAACAGATCAAGGGCGCCGAAGAAGACCTTGCGCGCCTGGACCGGCTGGTTTCGGGAATGGAACGCGGCAGCGATGGCCCGTCAACCTCGCAGGCCAGGGCCAGTGCGGCGCCAGGCGTCAATCCCTCGGAAACGACGTCATCGCCGCAAAGCAAGGTTCGCGACCAAAACCCGAAGGGGAATCGGCCCTGGCTGCGAGGTTTCGTTGGCCTGTTGCTGACGACAGGCATCCTTGGTGCCGCGTTCGCTTCGCAATATCGCGATGAGGCGAGAGCGATCATGGCGCGATGGGCGCCGCCGGTCTCGAACCCGCCGCCGGAAGCGTCAGAGGTTCGCGCTCCGGTGAATCCACCAACAGTCCTGCTGGCCGCCGCCGATGGATCGGTGTCCGTGCCGGCACCGGCGGCCCAGAAGGACGCGGAAACTAGTCCGTCGACCGCCGCCACGCCGCCCGATCAGAAATCCGCCGAGTTGGCGCAATCGCTCAAGACCATCACGGACCAACTTGCAAGCATCAGCGACAAGCTCGAGCAACTGAAGAGCCGCAATGAGCAGACGCTTCACGAGCAGGCCGACGCCATTCAACAACTCAAGACGGCGCGGGAGACGGACACGGCGGACAGTGCGCGCCTCGCGGCGCAGGTCCAGGCGCTCCAGACGCAACTCACTGCGCTATCCGCATCCGCGAAATCCGCGCCGCGCAGCGTCGTGAGGGAGAGCGATGCGGCTGCGCGCCAGCATATACAAGCAGCCGCACCTCGGCGGCCCACGCCGCCACGAAGACCCTGGATGCCCCCGCCCTATATGGTCGACCCTTACGGCGATCCGGATTGGTGAGCCTCATCGGCGCATGAGCCGAAGGCGCATTGAAGCACAGCGCGCGCTTGACCGCGGCGTCGACATCGTCAACGACGACGTCGAGCGGCGACGCCGTTGGCCAGGTGTCCGCGGGCGGATGTCTCCGCTTCGTGGTTCAGACCATAGCTTCCGGATCTGGTATTGAATGTTTTCCGCCGTCCGAATCTCGGGAGCCAGGATCTTGGGAGAGACGGGTCCGGCTTCCGGCCGCGAAAATGTCGTGCACCAGCCCGAGTTTCCCGAGCCCCAGAATGATCAGGCCATTGATGTCGATTTCGTACCAGGCGTGCGAAAGATAGGCGTCCCGCGGAAACCGATGATGGTTGTTGTGCAGCCCTTCACCGAAGGTGAGGATCGTGGTCACCAACTCGTTGGTCGTACCGTCATTGAGGTTGAAGCGACGGTAGCCGTAGCGACCATCGCTGTGGCAGACCGAGTTGACCAGCGAGGTGGCCATGGTCATGAGGTAGCTGCGGAACAGGCCGGAGAACAAGACGCAGCCGATCATCGCGTGCACGCCGCCAAACGCGTAGCCGAGGGCGCCCGGAATGATGATCGCCGACAGCGCGTACCAGTACCAGCGCGTCCTGGTGAAGAACATGGCGATCGGGTCGGCCAGAATATCCCTGGCGTAGTATTCGGCATCGGTGGTGGCGAGGTCCCACACCCAGCCGCCTTGGGCATGCGACATGCCCTTGGCGAAGCTGGCAATGCGGTTACCGAAGCCGTCATAGTAGGGGCTGTGGACGTCGCCGGGCTTGTCGGAGTGAAGATGGTGCCGCCGGTGGTTGCTCACCCACTTCAGGATCGAGCCCTGCACCGCCAGCGTGGCGATCGCGGCGAAGACCGTCCGCATCACCGGACCGCAGCGGAAGCTGCGGTGGACGAAGTAGCGATGCATGAACCCGATGCCGACCGTGGACATCACAAACATGCCGGCGAAGACCGAAATCTCCACCCTGCCGATGCCTTGCGTGAAGGCCCAGACCAGCGCCGCGATCGAGCCCAGGATCATGATGGCGAACGAGATGTAGGAATCGCGAAACTTGGCGTCGACCACCGGGCCATCGACAAGCACGCCCGGTGGCATTTTGAGGTCCGCACCTGCCTCCGACGCCACGCCCTCGATTACAGTCATTTCAGCCGATCCGTTGATGGAAAATCAACTCTTCTGCAACGCAGGGTACAGACGCCAGTTATTTTGAGCAAGCCGCGGCAAGCGCGGTGCGGCGATCACCTCGCCGCAAACTATCTCGGGGGTTAACGCGGTGAAGCGGCAATTTCAGTTGTAGGGTGGGCAAAGCGAAGCGTGCCCGCCATCTGAATGCTGTGCCAGGAATGGTGGGCACGGCGCTTTGCGCCTTTGCCCACCCTACGCACTATTCGCCTCCCTGTGCCTCGGTGGCCTTCACCACCAGTACGGCCACCGCCACCCCTCATAGCGGACGAACGACGGCACAAGCGGCGGGCCGTAGGGATCGACCCGGTCGTCTTCAGGGCGATAACGATATCGTGGAACAACATTATAATCCCACGGCGTTGGCCTGAGAACAGGCGCCGTGACGACAAGCCTCTGCTGTGGTTCACGAACGACCTGGCTCTTCCGCGGCCGGGCTTCAGCACCTGATATCCCGAGGCTACAGAGCACCAGGGCCGCTCCGAGCGCACACGCGACGGTCATGATCTTCATGCGTTGGTCTCCTTCCCGCAAGAGTGCTAAAGGAAGCCAAGCAACGCAAGCTTAATTCGTTCTCGATTTGCTTGAATGACCGCTGTTGGCTCTCACGGATTTCGGCGGCCGCCCGCACGGCTACGGGCACCATGCCATAATGCCCCTGTTTTGCCCGACGGGTCAAATCCTATTCGGTATCGCCGAAATCAAAAATCCTGAGCGATTTCTACTTTGCATGGGGTTGTTTTCGATATTTTTCATCGGACCAATGCCCCATACCCCTCGTGACTGAACGCCAACAAACAGAACCCATGCCCGAACGGATCGGCCAGCATCGCGATCCGTCCATACGGCGCATCGCGCGCGGGGGCTTCGAGCACGGCGCCGGCGCGCACCGCGCGCTCGACTGCAGCGTCGACATCGTCGACGACGACGTCGATATGCAGCGGCGTCCAGTGCCGCTCGTAGCGGCGGCGGTCACGGCCGGCGCCTAACGTGCCGGCCTGCTTGGTCAGGAGATAGACCGGCGCGGGCCAGCCCAGAAGCTCGACGAAGTCGGTGCCGAAGCGGCGGCCGACGGTCAGGCCGAACGCGGCGGTGTAGAAATTCGTGGCGGTTTCGACATCGGGGACGTCGATGTTGAGGAGGAAGGTCATGGGGCGGACCTCTTCAAGATTGAGCACGGTGGAGCGTCGGCGCGATCCAATCAAGCCGCGACGGTGGAGTGTCTCACGAGCGCTCTCCCCATACTCGGCTCGCCTGCCTCACGCCCCCGAGTTCCTGTTCCGGAACACACAATTCGTCATACACATGCAGCAAATCCGTGTAAGCTTTGGCCAGCCGGGGCAGACATTTGTAGCTCGTAGCGATTTCTTTAACCCGGGGCTGGTTTTTGTGGACACCTGTTCGATTGCGTCAGCGCTTTGAGACTCAAACGGTCGCCCATTTGGCGACCGTTTTGCTGGCAGCATCGCCGCCGTCGCGCGGGGCTCAACAGCGCCGGCGCAGCCGCGCACGAGATCCTTGGCGTCGGCGTTCTCGGGCACAGCCTTTGGTGCTATGCTTCAGGGCAATCCGGCCGGCAGGCCCGCGGCCAGGCTTGTGCGACATCGAGACGGGCATCGGTAAAGGAGCGAGCGTATGAGTAGGCACTTTCCACGCCTCTTGTCAGCCAGTGCAGCCCCTCTCGTGCTTCTGCTTGCGATCTGCACAGCCAACGCGGCAGACGGCTGCGGTCCTGGTTGCCACAACACCGCCGCGGGCGCGTGTGTGGTCGATGGCTGGGGCACGGGCGCGCGTGTCTGGAATGAATGTCCCGCCACTACACGTCCGCGGCCGCCCTGTGGCGGCTCCGATTACATTTGGAGCTCGCGCCAACGGGCGTGCGTCCCGAAGATAAAAGACTGGCTCTGAAGCGCCACGCTGCCCGCGACCTGCGTGCGTTCACGGAATCTCATACACCGACACCTTGTCCGCGATCCCGCTCAGCGCCACGCTGCGCCGGGTCGGGTTGAGGCCGCTGGCCTCGAGCAGCGTCCTTGTCTCGGCGTTGTCCACCACCGCTTCCGTCACCACGATCGCGCGCGAGGCGGCAAGGCCCTGGACGCGCGAGGCGATGTTCACCGTCTGGCCGAAATAGTCCTGCTGGCCGTTCAGCGTCACCGCGAGGCAGGAGCCTTCGTGGATGCCCATCTTCAGGAGCAGGCCCTGATGCTGGCGCTGGGCCCCTAGCTCGCTCATGGCCTCGCGCATGCGGATCGCGGCAGCGATGGCGCGATCCGGGGTCTCGAACGTCGCCATCACGGCGTCGCCGATGGTCTTGACCACGGCGCCCTGTTCGGCCGCGATGATCTCCTGCAACAGCCGGAAATGCTCGTTGACGAGATCGAAGGCGACGAGGTCGCCGACATGCTCATAGAGCCCGGTGGAGTCCTTCAGGTCCGAGAACAGGAAGGTCAGGCTCAGGATCTTCAGCCGCTGGCCGATCGCCAGCGTCTCGGTGCGATAGAGGTCGCGAAAGGTCTGGTTGGTGAGCAGGCGTTTTGCGGTGAGGCTCGGCTTGCGCCGGGTCAGGAGATCGTCGAGCCGCTGGCTCGCGACCCAGACCGCGGGCAGCACGCGGGCGTCGGTGCGGTTTTCGAGCGCGAGGCGCAGCGATCCCGGGCGCAAGGTCACGGCATCGGCGGGGACGTCGGCCTTGTTGAAGATCAAAGAGAGGTTCTGGCGCTCGCTCGTCTCCTCGCCCTTGACCTCGATGAACTGCGCCGTATGGGTCACCGGATCGAACACGATCAGCATGCCCGCCGGCACCTGGAGGGAGAGGATGGCGCGCTCCCCCGCCGGCAGGTCGACCGCTTCCAGCGTCAGCTCGCGTAATAGACCGTCGAGGTCGGGCGGAAGATCGATGGTCGAGCTCCAGAACACCTGGCGATAATATTCGGCGAGCGGCAATTCGTCGGCACTGTGGGCCGCGATCTTGCGCACGCGCGGGCTGACCATGAAGGTCACCTCGACCAGATTGTCGAGCGTGGTCTCATAGCCGGCGGCACAGAACGCGCAGTGATATTGCGGGCTGGTCACCGTCTTCAGGCTCTTGTTAGCAGAGAGCACGCCGGCGCAGCTCGGGCACATCACGCTCCAGGTCATCTCGAGAATGCCGAGCCCGACCGCATGCAGCAGCCCCGCGATCACCTGCTCCTCGCCGAAGCCGGAAGCCCCCGCGAGATCCAGCGCATTGATCTTGCTCAGGGCATGGTCCGGCGCCTCCCGCACCATGCGCTCGAGCATGTCGACGATGCCCTCGTCGGCCGACTGCCGCAGGACACCGAACAAGGTTTCGATTTCGCTCATGCGACGATGTTACCCGAAAGTTGTGTCAGCGAAAATCCGTTTTCCCGATCACGTCTGCGTAGCGGCCCGGCAGCTTTCCCTTGCATTCCTCTTCTCCGCCCCTACGGTGCGCCGCGCCAACGGAAGATCGAGACCAGCCATGAGCGATGCCATGAAATGCCCGACATGCAACTCGGAGCATGCCTACCAGGATCGCGATCTCTGGGTTTGCCCGGACTGCGGCCATGAATGGAGCCCTGCGGCTGACGCCGCCGCGCTGGCGCCGCAGGAGGCGGGCGTGCGCGATGCCCACGGCAATGTGCTGGCCGACGGCGACAGCGTCATCGTGATGAAGGACCTCAAGGTCAAGGGCTCGTCATCGGTCGTCAAGGGTGGCACCAAGGTTCGCAACATCCGGCTTCAGGATGCGGCCGATGGCCACAACATCGCCTGCAAGATCGACGGCATCGGCGCGATGAACCTGAAGTCGGAGTTCGTGAAGAAGGCCTGAACCCTCAAAGCATGGGCGGATGGACTTGTCCGCCATCCGCAAGGCGCCGGCCAGATCGTTTGCCTGTTCACGGGATGTCGGCCGGTTCGAAAGGGATGCGATCTCGAACATATCGGCATCTACAACGAGGAGGTCTGCAGTTAGCAAACAGCGGCCTATCGCTGCCGCTGCGCCAGATAAAACCCGCACAGCACCGTGACGAGCCCCGCCGCCTGCAACGCCGTCGGCGGCTCGCCGAGCAGGAACCAGCCGGTGAGCAGCGTCAGCGCCGGCACGCATGCAGGAAACACCGCAGCGCGGGCGACGCCCAGGCGCTGGACCGAGACGGCGAACAGATAAAGCGCGGCGGGGCCTGCGAGCACGCCCTGCGCCAGCGCCTGGATCGCATTCTCGCTCACGCCGATCGCCGCGATGCGGGCGAGCCCGCCGGTCAGGAAATACAGCGGCAGCAGCAGCAGCGACAGCACGTTGATGACGAGCGCGGCCGAAAATGCGGAGACACGCCAGTGGCGCAGCAGCGCGCCAAAGCCCGCGAACATGAATCCGGTAAGCACGAAAATCAGATCGCCCTGCACACCATCGGCCCCGATATGGCCGATCGATTCCGCGCCGATCACGCCGAGACCGCCGACGATGACGACGGCACCGGCCAGGCGCGAGGCGGATACGTGTTCTTTCAGGAACAATGCCGCGAGCAGCAGCCCGCCCAGCGTCGCGCAGGACGGCTGGATCACGCTGCCATGGCCGAGCGGCACGAACTGGAATCCGGTGTAGGAGATCAGCGACATCACCGGGCCGCCCAGCACCATCAGCGCGAGGCCCCTGCCCCAGCCGATGCCGCAGAGATCGCTGATGCCGGCGCGCAGCACCAGCGGCAGGAAGGCGATGCCCGACCAGACATAGCGATGCACCAGCAGATCGACCGGCGTGAAGCCGACCTTGAGGCCATGCCGCGTGCCGGCAAAGCCCAGCGCCCAGAACAGCGCAGCCGACAGGCCGCAGACGACGCCGAGAAGCGCCGGTGCCGCATCGTTCTTTTGAGTGAGAGCGTCAGCGCCGCTCGTTCGCTGATCCATGGGCAAGCCTTATGTCAGCGCGTGCACCGACTCAACCCACGCGGCTGCAGGGCTGGCACGCAGCGAAGAATGTGGGCCATCACGCTCCCGCGCCAAACACCATCCGCCATCCCTTGCGCGTATCCATGTATTCCCTGACCTCGCGGATGCGGTCGCCGGCCACCGTGAACACGAAGCAATAGTCGTTTTCGTAAGGCTTGCCGCCGGCAAGGGTGGCGCGCATCCGCTCCTCCACGATCACCACATCGCCGTCGGCATAGACGCCGCGAAAGGCGATATCGATCTCCGAAAACATCCGGTGCATCTCTTGGGCGATGAAGCGCGCGATCGCTTGCGCTCCGACCATGTGGTCGGTGTGATCGAGCGCGACCGCGGTGGCGTTGCCTTTCGGCGCGATCCATTCGGCATCCTCGGTGAACAGCGCCGCGATGCGCTCGGCGTCGCGCGATGAAAAGTTCTTCCAGGCGTTGAGTACGATATCCCTAGGGCTGGTCACGACAGGCTCCCCTGCTTGCGTTGGCGTGAGGATCGCCTTTCTAGGCCGGGATACGCATTGCGGCTCGCCACAATCGGACTCGGTCATCCCGCGGCACTTCCCCGCGCACATGCATGCGCTATCATGAGGCCATGCTGAGCTTCGAGATCTGCAACGCCGCGCGCCTGCGCCGCGACCCCCGCTATGACGGCCGCTTCTTCACGGCAGTGAAGACCACGGGCATCTATTGCCGCCCGGTCTGTCCGGCCAAGCACCCGCTGATGCGCAACGTCGCCTATTATCCGACGGCGGCCGCGGCCGAGGCCGCCGGGTTCCGGCCCTGCCTGCGCTGCCGTCCCGAGACCGCGCCGTTCTGCCCGGCCTGGAACGGCACGCGCGCGACGGTCGCACGCGCGGTGAAGCTCATCAATGAGGGCGCGCTCGACGACAACTCGGTGGTGACGCTTGCCGAGCGGCTCGGCATCTCCTCGCGCCATCTGGCGCGGTTGTTCGAGCGGCATGTCGGCGCCACGCCGCAGCAGCTCGCCAGGACGCTTCGCGTCCAGCGCGCCAAACGCCTGCTCGACAGCGGCGATCACACCATGACGGACATCGCATTCCAGGCCGGCTTCGGTAGCCTGCGCCGCTTCAATGCCGCATTCGCCGAACTCTACGGCCGTTCGCCATCGAGCCTGCGCGCGGTACGGAAGCGGAGAGCGTAGCGTTCGTTACGCCGCTCGCCTTTGCCTATTGAAGTGCGCATAGCCCGAATTGCGCTTCGCTCCATCCGGGCTAAAAGAAACTGCTCAGAAAAAACCCGGGCTGAGATCGAGCCCATAGGTCAGGCTCAGCACGAACACGAACAACGCGGCCGCGGCGAACAGCGCAGCATGCCTGAAAATGAATGCGCGCGGCGCGGCGGTCGCAATGACGGCTTTCTGGGCAACAGGCATGATGGCCTCCAATATATGAAATCAATTATTGGCCGCTCACGATGCGGCTGGCGCATCAAGCACCGCGATCTGCAAAACAACTATTAAGAAGATCACACTCGTTTTGAACGGCTGTACATGATCGGACGTTTGCAGCGATCTTTTCCGCCGCAAGCTTCTCAGTCAGCGCATCGAGCGAACGCGCGAGAGATGCCATCGGTCACCCTCGCGTGATGAGCATGCAACGCCTCGCGTGCGTGCTGTCGCATGAGGCAGCGGGCCTCGCCTCGCGAGCCCACTGCTCTCACGCGATATCAGTTAGCGGGCGCTGCCCGTCGTCACCGTCGCGGTCTTCAGCTTGCGCGGCGTCAGAACGCTCGCCTGGTGAACCGTGACGGTCGTGGCCGGCGTCGTCTGCTCCTGCTGCACATGTGCGGCACCGACTATGCGAACCTGCACGGGCGAGACCGGGAAGCCATTGGCTTCATAAGCCGGCAGTTCGGCGGCGAAGCTCGCCGTCGAGGCTGTCATGGCAAGGGCGGCGGCGATCGAGAATTTCAGTTTCTTCACTGTGATGCTCCTGAGTGAGGATTCGGAGCACATCTAAGGGTGATTTGCTGCATTGCGACATGCATTGTCGCATCGCAACATCGCACGGCGCGCATGGGCGCAATGGTTAACTTTCACAAAGACTTGCGCAGGGAGCCGCCGGGCAAGACACCCGGTCCCGACTCGGGCGGAATAAACCGCGAGGAGGCGGTAGTTGCCCCCTCTCTTGTGCCCCGGACGCAGCGCAGCGTCCCTTCGACAGTGCGCTGCAGAGCCGGGGCCCACGTTGCCGCGAGCAATCGCTGCGGCATGGGTCCCGGCTCTGCGCAGCAACGCCAAAGGAGCGTTGCAGCGCGTCCGGGACACGAGAGGGAATGACCTACTTCAACGCAGTCGCAAGCGATTGCAGTTTTGCGACGAGATTGGTGCCCAGCGCGTAAATCACTTCAATAATCGCGAGCGCGATGCCCGCTGCGATCAGGCCGTACTCGATCGCGGTGGCGCCGGATTCATCGGCGGCAAAATCAGCCAGCATGCATTTCAAATTCACACTCGTGTCCTTCCCAAGGTCTACCGGACGTTGCCGGCGCGCGAGCAATGCATCACTACAATCCAAGATTGAGTAAATCCGGATCATCCAATTTGATGACAATCGAAGGCTGTTTTTTGCCTGCTTTTCCGCCTGCCGGCCACTGGAACCACTGGGGAACCCGCGTTGCACCCGGGCAACACTCGTCTGAAAAGCCCTTTTTCGGGGATTTGCGCCATTGCACCGCCACATCGTCCTCCGAACAATCGATGTGCCGCGTGCTTGGCTGTGTGCTTGGCTGTGCAAACTGGTTCGGTCAGAACCTTTTGGAGGCAGGGATCATGAATGATCGGCGGTCTCTTATCGTAGCGGTCTCGTGCCCCTCGGCCGTGATGGTCGGCTGGCTGGCGCTCTCCCTCTCCGCCTATGCGCCGGCCCTGATCGAAAACAGCGGCGCCAATGCAGCCGCCGTCTCTCGCGCGAAAGATCTCACCCACCTGGAGCTCGCCGACATCCCGCGTGCAGCGACCATCGATGACGGCATCGCCCTGACCGCCGACATCGCGGCCGCGGCAGCTGCGACGCCGAGCCTGGCGACGGTTGAAGCGGCAACGCCCGAGACGCCCGCCCCCGCCATCAAGCTCGCCTCGGCCGATCCGACGGAGATGCTGCCAGCGGCCTCGCCCGCTCCTCAGATGTCGCCCGAACCCGCTCCCATCGCCAGCGAGGCTGCGCCCGCGCCGGAGCCCGCCATCAAACTCGCATCCGCCGATCCCGGCGACGTCGTCCCGTCCGAGACGCTCTCGCCTGCGGCGATCGCGAGCGGACCTGTTGCCGAGAGCAAGGCATCGCCGTCCGCCGACACCGTCGCCGTGCTCGACGAATGCTTCGTCATGGATGCCTGCATCGACCGCTATCTCTGGGCGCTCTATCAGCGCACGCCGAAGGAAGACTCGATCAAGGTCGAGGACCGGCACGCCGTCACCATCAAGCGCAAGGGCAAGATGGTCACGGTGATGCGCAGCTTCACAAAGCTCGTCGACGAGGACTTTGGCTGGAAGGATCCGAAGGCAGCCGAGCACGCCAAGATGCCGCTGATGGATTACGTCATCGGCGGCATGGACCGCAGCTTCAAGCAAAAACTGTTTCGCACGCTGCTGGCGGCGGAAGCCGCAGGCCTCTCGCCCGGCATCACCAGCGCGTTCCGCGACGACTATCGTCAGTCGATCGCCAGCGGGTTGAAGGCAGCATCCGACCGCTCCTATCACGGCGGCAGCACGCGTGGCGGCTACGGCCACGGGCTTGCGGCCGACATCGTCAGCACCAAGGGCGACAACCGCGCGCAGCGCTGGGTCTCGACGGAAGTGCTGTGGAAATGGGTCGATGCCAACGGCAAGGCGCTCGGCATCGGCCGGCCCTATCTCGGCCGCGATCCGCCGCATGTCGGCCCGATCGACGGCCAGGAGTACATCTCGAAGCGTGGCGTCGCGACCGACCGCAAGGTGGCCGCCAACAACATCAAGCCGAAGAAGGCGCGGGCTGTGGCCAGCGCAAAGCCGTCAAAGGCTCAAGTCGCGCGCGCGAAGAGCCCGGCAAAGCCGCAGAAGTCGGCGCAATCCGCCGCGAAGCGGGCGACTTAATTGAGAGCCTAAGTCCCAGACGCCGGCAACGGCACGAGGCGCATCTCGGCCGATCCTGCTTCCTGCGTGCGGACTAGCACGGCAAAGATGGTCTCGACCGCAAGCCGCACCCCCGCCTCGATCGCCATGCCCCTGGCGAGATACGCCGCGATCAGGCCGGTCAGGAGATCGCCGGTGCCATAGGGGCGGATCGGCAGGCGCGGCGTCGCAAAGCGCGACAATTGTCCGTCCGCGCACAAAATCGTCTCCACCTGCCCTTCCGGCGTATCGGTGAGCGTGCAGCCGGTGGCGACAATGTCGATCCGGCCCTTCCCTGAAATCGCAGCCGCTGCAGCACGCAAGCCGTCTGCATCCGCGATCGTGACACCGGAGAGCAGCTCGAGCTCGAACTGGTTCGGCGCGATCAGGCTTGCCGCCGGCAACAGCCGGTGCCGGACCACGTCCAAAATGCCGTCGGCCACATAGATGCGGCCGTCGTCGCCGATCACGGGATCGCAGAGATAGACGAGCTTCGAATTCCGCGAGAGCGCGCGCTCGACGAAATCGGCGACGACGGCGGCGTTGCCGGGCGAGCCCAGATAGCCGGTGACGAGCACGGCCGCCTCATCGACGAGGTCGCGCTCCTCGACGCCCTTGAGAAGATCGGCGACGAGCTCGGCCTCCAGCACGCGTCCGCGCAAGGTCGGATAGCGTGGATGGTTCGACAGCAGCGTCGTCGGCACCGCGGCGACGTTCACGCCCTCCGCCTGCATGGCATGGACGGCCGCGCTGTTGCCGACATGGCCGTGGACCACCTGGCTTTGAATGGAGATGACGAGCATGGAGAGGTCCGTAGGATCAATCGCGCTGCAAGGCAAGCGGAGCCCCGATCACGAAAAATCATACCCTAGTCCCGGTCGTAGCGCCCGCATTGTCCGCGCCAGCCGCCGGTGTCCCGTCTCCTCCGACTGCGCCAGTCGATCGGCAACCGCGACATGGTCCGCATCGCTCTTGTGCTGGTTGAGCTTGGCCTGCCCCTCGACCTGGTCGACCACGAGATCGATGACGCGGATCGCAGCCAACATGGTCTCGCGCTTGCCGGGCTCCATCTGCGCAAGATCCCAAGGTGCTTTCCGCAGCCGCGCCTCGGCCACCACAAGCAGCGCATCGCCATGGCCGCGGTTCTCGCCGTGTGCGCGCAGATACGCCACACCCGACAGGTGCACCGCCTCATAGAGCCAGGTCGAGACGTTGTCCCGCGAGGCATACCAGTCGTTGGAGATATAGGCATCGTCGCCGGTGACGATCAGCAGGAAGCGACGCGTGCCGTCCGCGAGCTCGACCAGCGGGTTCCTGGCCGTGAAATGGATTTGCACGATCGTGCTGCCATCGCGCTGATTCAGCACGAACGGCACGTGCGAGGCGCGTGGTCCCTGCACATCCTCCGCGACGATCACACCGAAGCCGCGTCGGCCCGCGAACTCCAGCGCGCGCTGTTCCTCGATGTGAAACTGGGGACGAAGGACATGCATGGCGTGGCGCTCGATCTCTCGGACGGAAGGAAAGGTAAGGCTAGCTATTTGTCGCGGGTTCGTCACGCCTGAGTGGTATGCCTCGGGGGCATGGCCAGCCCACTGAAAAGCCATGATCCGCCTGCTAAACATACCTACCGCGCGGTATCTTTTGCGCGCCAAACCCCGAGTCGACCATGACCACCGCCTTCAATGCCTATGCTGCGCTCGCCATCGCCATCGTCTTCGAGGTGACGGCGTCCGCCTTCCTGCAGCAGTCCGCGCAGTTCTCGCGGCCCTGGCCGACGCTGGCAATGGTGCTGTTCTATGTCGCCTCGTTCTACGCGCTGTCGGTCGCGATCCGGGTCATCCCCCTGAGCATCGCCTACGCGATCTGGGGCGGGGTCGGCATCATCCTGACCGCTACCGCCTCCTTCGTGTTGTTCCGCCAGATGCTGGACGCCGCCGCCTTCGTCGGCATCGCGCTGATCGTATCCGGGGTCGTGGTCATCAACCTGTTTTCGGAGACCACGGTGCACTGATGCCGGCAAGCGCCTACACCCGCGCCAAGCAGCCGGAGCAGGTGCGGCGCGCCCTGCTCGACTGCGCGGCGGCGATCGCCATGGACCACGGCGTGTCCGGCGTCACCGTACAGGCGGTGGCGGCGGCGGCCGGCGTCACCAAGGGCGGGCTATTTTATCATTTCGGCAGCAAGCAGGCCCTGATCGAGGGCCTGTTCGCCGATCTGCTCGCCCGCGTCGATGCCGAGATCGACGCCACCATCGAGGCCGATCCGAAGCCGCGCGGCAGTTTTACGCGCGCTTACGTGAACGCGGTGTTCACCGGCAAGGCCTTCGGCTTCGCCACGCCCTGGGCGGCACTGAGCATGGTCGTCGTCACCGATCCGTCGTTGCGCCGAGTCTGGAACGACTGGATGAAAGCGCGCCTGAGGCAGCATCGCGCAACCGACGGGGCGCCCGAACTTCACGTCGTTCGTCTCGCCGCCGACGGCGCTTGGCTGTCCTATGTCACGACAGGACAGATCCGGATGAGCGCAGACCTCCGCGCCGTGCACGCGCGGCTGATCGCACAGTCCCATCGGCGCGGCTAGCGGCCCGCTGGCTAGTGGCCTTGCACCGGCTTGGGCGGATGTGGCGAGAATCTGGACGATTTTCCGCCCGGCTTCGCCGCGGCACGTGGGGGCGGCCCGTCGACCGATTCCAGATAGGCGGCGAGCGCCTTGGCGGAGTCGGAACTGGCCGCGTAATGGTCGTTCAGGAACCAGGTGAGCGTGAGGCTGAAGCGCCCCTTCGCAAGCCCTCGCGGGCTGCGATGGCAGGTCGCGCAGCCGTCAGCAAAGAGCTTTTCGGCCGATTTGCCGGCGTCGAGATTTTGCGCAGACGCGACCGTCGCCGTCAGCGCGGCTGCGGCCACAAGCATTATCAGAGGCGCGATAACCTCACGCCCCCGCCGAAACAGCGATGTCAATGTCGTCCCCTAGCCCCGTCTTGCGATCACGCCGCCAGCAATTGATCGAACTCGGGCGGCGCGTAGGCCTTGCCGTCCTGATCGGTGATGACGACCCGCCACCCTTCGCTCGCCCAAACCTTCGCTTTTGCCACGATGAGCAACCGGCTCTCCCGGGCAAAACTGTACTTCGCATTGTCGCGTTCTGCGATCATTTTATAGGCCAATGCGCATCCCCTTGCGTTGCCCTGCACCCGTTCTCCTCGTCGCAGCGGGCTTTGGCGGCAATTCGCCGGGAGCGTGGCAATTTGGTGCCGTCCACGGCAGCATTGTGCGCCGACACCGGGTCCAGCCCAGCGGAGGAGGTTGATCATGCGCACCATTATGAACGCGATTCTGCTGGTCGGGGGCCTGTTCGCTGCCTCGGCTGCGGCCGCGCAGACCTATGATCCGCGCTATCCGGTCTGCATCGAGGTCTACACCATCGACGGCAGCACCATCGACTGCGCGTTTACATCGATAGTGCAGTGTGCCGCGACCGCCTCCGGGCAGGCCGCCCAATGCTACGCCAACCCCTATGTCATGCAGGGCCGCCAGCCGGCCCCGGGCCCATCGCCGCCGCGACGGAACCGATAGCGCCTGCGATCCGCTCAGTGGACGCGGATGATGTGTGGCCGGCCGAGATTGATCAACCCCTGGACCGCCGACAGACGGTCGTCCAGGGCGGCGATGGTGAGCAACAGATTGTTGCGGCGCTCGTCGAGCAGGCCCATCTCGGCGCCGGAGAGCTTTGTACTCGCCCGCTGCTTGTGGATGCCATCGAGGGATTTGCGCAACGCGGCGATCAGGCCGGTCAGTTGCTTGGCCTCTTTGGTCATCGACCGTTTCGCGACATTTTGTTGGCGGCGCGACTCCGCCTGGCTTTGTCTCATCGTCATCCTCCCGTGCCCCGCCTGCCCCGAGTGGATGCTTACAGCTTTTGGTAGAGATATTACGATCGATGAAATCTGCTCGCGAAAAACTGGCTCAAATTGTAGATGCATTGCGCCCGGTTCAGAAAAGCCCGGCACGAGGGCCGGGCTTCTCGAAACAGCTAGCTAGTGTTTCTGGTGGCCACCGGGACCGCCGGCGGGCGCGCCGCCGCCATGCGGAGCAGCATTGATGTGTGGTGCACCGCCACCTGCATGCGGCATGGCAGGCGCGGCGGCGCGCGGCGCCGGCATCTGCGCATGGGCATTCATCGGCGAACCATGGCTGACGTTCGGCTGTGCAACATGCGGCATCGACGGCCTGGCCGCAGGCGCTGCCGACACACGCGGCGCCTCGTGCGGACGCGCCATCGGTTGCACGCGCGCGGCGGTGGCGGTGTGGCTCCCGGCATGATCACGCATCATGCGCGCTTGGGCATCGCGGATATTGTGGTTCTGGACGTTGGTCCGCTCGTGCGCGAAACGCTCGCTTCGTCCAGCGTGGGTCCGATCGACCGCAGCCGCAGCGTCGTGCTTTGCGATAGCGGCGTCGTGCCGTACCGTCGCAGCATCGCGCCCGGAGACCGCAGCACTGCCCCTGGTGTTCGCACCGTTGCGCCCCAGTGCGATCGTAGCGTCGCGCGTCGCCGCGCGGCCGATCCGGGCGGCGCGCGGATCGAGGATCATCCGTGTCGCGAAACGTTCGTGCGAAGTCCAGTAGTTGTTCCAGTAGGCGTGGCGGCGATACCAGGGCCGCGCCTCGTAATAGTTCGACCAGTACGAACTCAGCACGAAGGGAACGACGGGCACGTCGATCTCGTCGACATAGTCGGGGAGATAGACGTAGTGATTGCGGTAGAGGTATTCGAGATATTGCGACGACACCCAACCGCGATCATCGGAGAAGCTCACGTCGCACCAGGCATTGCCGCGCAGGCAACCATGGATGTTGACACGAGCCCCCTCGGGAACGCGATCGACCAGGGGAAAACCCGAACCCGGACCGGCACGCAAGCCGGTCGAGGCGGTGACGATGCCCGGTGCGGCCAGCGCAGCCGACGGAGCAAGCAGCAATGCTGCAACCAAAATGCTTCTGAGTTTCATGGCGTGTTCCTCCTCTGTGGGTCGGAACGCGCAAGCGGAACGAAGCGTTCCGCGCGCCGTCGCCATATCCGTCGAAAAACTGAGGTACGCGGCATGCGCGCCGAGTTCGATATTCATCTGCCATTCATCGGCGAAGCGAGCAAGCGCGAGAGCGGCCCTCAACTCGCGTGCAACATGAACCCGTCGAAGTAGGACGCAAGCTCGGCGAAGCCGTCGAGCGGCAGCACTTGCGCGACATATTGGTCCGGTCGCACAACCACCATGCAGCCAGCCTTCCGATCGATGCCACGCATGGCGAAGATGTCGTGGCCGCTCTTGAGATCAGGACAGTACATCTTCTCGTAGTCGATCAGGCCATAGCGGCCCTTGCCCGGCAGAAGCAGCGGGGGCATCTCCTCGACCGCGAGCTCGCGATGATCCTGCTGAAACACCGCGCGCAGATCGATCACGCTGTCGACGTCGGCGCCCGCTGGTGTATACCGCCGGATCGGCGATTCCCTGGCTTCAGTGAGGAAGTTGCACAACGTACGAATGGCCGAGCCCGCTTCCGTGGGATCTTCCGCGCGCGAAAAGGCGTAGATGCGGAAACGGCCGTCTGCCTTTGCAGCGTGGCCGAGATGGACGGGCTTTGCGTCCGCAAGCCGGATCACCAGCGCGGAGTGAAAGCGCTTGCCGACGGCAAGACCTTGCGCGAGATGCCGATGGGACGCAGCGCCAGTCACGGTCGACGCGCGATAATGCGTCGCCGTGCCCGCCGTGTAACGGCCATGCCTGACGAAATAGTCCTGCGTCCTGGCCGCATCGGCGCCGCCGGCCTTGGCGGCAGAGGCCAATATCCCGGCCCATTCGCGATCGAAATCGATCAGCTCTTTCGCAACCGCCTGACGTTCGGCCGAATAGGAATGCAGCAAGCTCGGCGCACATTGCTTGCGGATGACGGCAGCAAGCTTCCAGCCGAGATTGAAAGCGTCCTGCATCGAGACGTTCATGCCCTGCCCCGCCTTTGGGCTGTGGGTGTGGCAGGCATCGCCGGCAATGAAGATGCGCGGCAGCCGCGTATCGATCTCGGCCTCGGGCACATCGTCGAACTTGTCGGTCAGGCGCTGGCCGATCTCGTAGACCGACCACCAGGCGATCTCCTTCACCTCGAGCGTATGCGGCCTCAGGATCCGCTGTGCCTTGGCGATCACGTCAGCGGCCGTGATGTTGCGGTTGGCAACGCGCTCGCCGGCATCGAGCTTGGCGAGCTCGACATAGAGGCGGACCATGTAGCCGCCTTCGCGGGGAATGATCAGCAGGCTGCCGTCCTTGGCCGACTGGATCAGGGTCTTGAAGCGGATGTCGGGAAAATCGGTCACCGCCAGCACGTCCATCACGCCCCAGGCGTGGTTGGCGGAATCGCCGTGGAGCTCGCGGCCGATCGATTTGCGCACCGTGCTGCGCGCGCCGTCGCAGCCGACGACATAGCGCGCCTTGATCGTTTCGACCTGGCCCTCGTTCGCAGCATCGACCCGTTCAAGGCGGATGGTCACCGCATGATCGGCAGAGCCCGCAGTTGGATCGACCTGGAGGTCGAGCAGACGCCGGCCGTAATAAGGTTCGAGCTTTGCTGGAGACTTGCGCATCACATCGAGAAACCCGTCATGGATGCGCGCCTGGTTGAGGATGACGTGCGGGAATTCCGATAGACCGTCCTCGACGTCCTGCACCCAGCCGCTGCGAACGATCTTCTCCGGCGCGCCGGCATCCGGCTTCCAAAACGTCGTCTCATTGACCCAATAGGCTTCCTTCAGCACGCGCTCGCTAAAACCATAAGCGTGGAACATCTCCATGGTACGGCATGCAACACCATCCGCCTGGCCGACGGTGAGCCGCCCCGGCTTCTGCTCGACGATGCAGGTCTTGATGTCACCGAATTGCGCTAGCTGGGCGGCAAGCGTCAGGCCCGCGGGGCCGCAGCCGACGATGAGGACGTCGACCTCGTCAGGCACCGCACCCATTGCGCCGGACGGCTGAATGCGCTCGGCGGAATCCGCGATCTCAGGGTCACCCGGCTGAAATCCATTCAGGTGGAATTGCATGAGCACCTCTCCCGGCGAAGTTTATTTGGATATTGCTCAGTATGCTGACTATCAGTATACTTGTCAACGATCCCGTACCCTTCCCGCTCGCTGAGGAGAATTTGGTGAAAGACAACAACGACATGCCCGGCCACTTGGCGCGCCGGTTCCAGCAGATCGCGGTGGCGGTGTTCCTGGCCGAGGTCGGAGACGCCGGCTTCGATCTCACGCCAGTGCAGTACGCAGCGCTCGCTAGCATCCAGGCCAATCCGGGGCTTGACCAGGTGACGTTGGCCGGACTGATCGCCTATGACCGCACCACCATCACCGGCGTCATCGACCGCCTCGTGCAGAAGGGGCTTGCGGAGCGCCGCGCCTCCAGCCGCGATCGCCGCGCCCGCGAACTCGAGATCACCGACGAAGGCCGGCGCACGCTGCGCAAGATCACGCCGGCCGTCGAATCCGCCCAGCGCATCATGCTGCGCGGGCTCAGCGCCAAGGAAGGCGAGGAGCTGATGCGGCTGATGCACAAGGCCATCGCCGCCGGCAATGAGCTCAGCCGCGCCCCGCTGCGTGAAGCGCAGGCATAACCCCGTACTTCTATCCGTAATTGTCGCAGGAGCGCGAAACCTGGAACTAACCTTCGGTTGCTACCGTCCGGCCTATTCGGCGCTTAACGCGCGATTAACTTTGCCGTTCGGGAGTTTTGAATGTTCAGGTTCGTCATTGTTGCCGCAGCGGTCGCGCTCTCGGCCGGTCATGCGCATGCGAACGGACATGGTGGCGGCGATGCTCCCCCACCGCCGAAGCCCGACGCAACGACCTCGCCGGCGCGCTCCGTTCTGACCAAGCAGGGTCCCAAGCTCGTCGATCTCAAAGGCATGACGCTCTATTTCTACGAGCGTGACACCAGTGGAAAAACATCGAGCTGTGACGGCAAATGCGCCGAGGCCTGGATTCCGCTGGCCGCTCCCGTGGATGCCAAGGCAATCGGCGATTTCACGCCGATCACCCGCAACGACGGCAGCAAGATGTGGGCGTTCCGCTATCGCCCGCTCTACACGTCAGTCGCCGACAAGTCGCCGGGCGATACCAACGGCAACGCCACGACGTTGCAGTGGCGCGTCGCCCGACCTGAAGACTAAGGCGAGAACGGCGCACGTCCGTCAGTGCCTGACGTGCCCACGAGCTTTGCGTGTGCCGTGGAATCGACCGAGGCATAATTGACCTCCGGATTCCAGTGCAGCGCCGTGTACACGATCATTCCCGCCAGGATCGACCCGTAGAAGCCGAGCGTCACCAACCGCCATTTCCGGGCAATCGGGCGGTCCGTCTCGTTCAATTGATAAAGAAATTTCTGCATGATGCCTCCAATGGCAACGAGCCATTGAGACATAGCGCAGCCTGAGAAAACCGCGTGTGAAGCAATTCACCCTTGGAGGGTCCAGGTCGCCGATGACCGCGGACGCAGCATTCAAGCTTCGGTGAACGCGCCAATATTTCGGGACGTTCTCCTACCCGCGCCAGCCTGTCCCCGTCTCGGCCCGCGCGCTCTGCCCGGGCGGCAGCACCACGACGGTCGAATTGAGCTTCACCCGATCGAACAGATCAATCACGTCCTCATTGCGCATCCGGATGCAGCCTGACGAGATCGCCTGCCCGATATATTCCGGCTGGTTGGTGCCGTGGATACGGTAGAGCGTGTCCTTGTTGCCGACATAGAGATAGATGCCGCGCGCGCCCAGCGGATTGGCGGGGCCACCGGCGACGCGAGCTGGATACGGTCCGAGCCGCGCCTGTATTTCTGCTGTCGGAACCCAGTCGGGCCACTCCGCCAGGCGGCCGACGCGGGCCACACCGGAGAACGCCATGGCTTCCTCGCCAACCGCGACGCCATAGCGGATCGCCTTGCCGTCCGGCAGCACGTAATAGAGATAGCGCGCATCGGTATCGACCAGGATCGTACCGGGTTGTTCCTTGCGCGGATAATCGACGACGTGGCGGAGATATTGCTCGGGCACGTTCGCCTGAGCGTAAGGCGTATGCGCCAGCAACTGCCGGTCGCGCGGCGTCATGCTCGCGTCGGTCGACGGCGAGAGCGTTGCCTGCATGCATCCGCCGAGCGGAAGCAAGGCAACAACGAAACAAGCAATAAATGATCTTGGCACCGCCGGGCCCCCCATAGCGGATAAGCAGCACCCCCAGCGGCATCAGATGCTGCCCTAATCGTGCTGAAAACAAGGCAGTGCGGAACACGTGGCCGTGTTCCCGAGACCGGGTTCCATCACCACAAACGGCGAAAGACTGTCGCATAGTCTCCATCCCCTCGCCTTGCTTTGGTCAAACCCGGCTGGACTCGTGCG
This sequence comes from Bradyrhizobium sp. F1.4.3, assembly GCF_040548375.1. Taxonomy (NCBI): domain Bacteria; kingdom Pseudomonadati; phylum Pseudomonadota; class Alphaproteobacteria; order Hyphomicrobiales; family Nitrobacteraceae; genus Bradyrhizobium; species Bradyrhizobium sp. F1.4.3. Next base: position 128,253 of record NZ_JBEPRN010000015.1, on the reverse strand, counting down.
TCATCGGGCTTGGGATGGGCTCACGCAATCGATCGGCTCGCGCCAATGCGGACGACCAAGGCTTCAAAGGAGCTGCGATGCTCGCGACGCTGAACAGCAGGCAAATCGTCGATGAGATCGTGAAGGACACGGTCAAGGACAACGATCCGCACGATGCGGTTCAGATTTCGCCCGAAATGGTGCTGGCCGCGCGCGCCAGCAGCGTTCTTCCGAGCCTGGCGTCGGAGATCGCGAGCCGTTCGGTGCCCAAGACCAGTCCGGAGCCCAAAATCAGTGGTGTTTCCGAGGCCCCCATGGCGATGCACACGGTCGACACGGCCGTGCGGGCGGCCGCCGGCGATCTTCACAGCCGGCAGAAGCGATCGTCTGCCGCCAAGTGGCTGCGCGGCGCGTTCGTCACGATGCTGTTTGCTGGGGGAAGTGCGGCAGCCACAGTCGCGTGGGAGAAACACGGCGACACAGCCAAGCAGATGTTCGCCCAATGGTCACCGGCGTTGACGTCGCTGATGCCTTTGACACTGATTCCTTCGACACTGATGCCTTCGACGTCGCAGACAACACCGGTCGCCGCCGCGCAAGCAGATGATACCCCCGATCAATCTGCAACGCCGCCCGCTACGCAGGATGCTGCACCCGCGCCCGCTGTGACACAACCCGCTGCAACGCAACCCGCTGCAACGCAACCCGATCCAACGCAACCCGATCCAACGCAATCGGTACAGGCGATGACGCGCGATCTCGCCGTGATGGCGCAGCAGATCGAGCAACTCAAAGCCAACATTGCCGAACTGAAGGCCGGACAGGAGCAGATATCGCACGAGATGGCAAAGCCGCCGGCACCTAAACCGGTGGCCGAGGTGAAACCGATCGATCCGCGCGCGCGCGTTTCCGCGCTCCCGCCACGGCAGCCGGTTCGCAAGCCGAAGCCTGTCGCGACGCAAGCCTATGTGCTCGCACCGCCTGCACCTCCGCCCCCGCAGGCTGTCGCCGTCCCGCCGCCTGTGGCCACGACGCAAGCCGTTGCTGATGACGATGGACCGGTCGTGCGTCCGCCAATGCCGGTGCACTAGACGAACATCACGCGGCAGCGACGCGTCGCAGACGCTGTGCAGGCTGTCCGAGTCGATGTGATGCGTTGAGTCCGGGCGACCACGGAGAGCGATGCTTTGGATGCCTTCCGCCAAGATTCGCCAAGAGAAAAGGCCGTCGGGATCTATGCCGCCGGCCTTCTCTTGCAACTGCCGGTTCCCGGAGCCCGGTTCTGTTGCAATTCCATGCCTAATGATCACGCTCACATATTTAATAAAATCTTAACGCACCCATCTGCTGCACACGATTTTTGCGTCATAAGCACAGAGTTTGCGCGACCGCTTCATTCAGTAATAATCGACTCAGTGGTACCATCCGACATGTGTTGAAGATTTCTGCTGAAGACTCGCGCTGAAGATTTGGGTCGTCACACCGGGGAATTCGGATGCCTTACTACTCTTTCGATCTTGTGGTTGGTGAAGAGTTCAAGAACCAGGGCGGAATCATCCTCGAAGACATCGAGGTCGCTTCCGATCGCGCTCACCAATTGGCCAACGAGCTGTCGCAGGTAAAGCCGGAGCTGCAGCAGAAGGGTTGCGCGGTGCGCGTCACCGATCGCGATCACAACGAGGTCTACAGGACGCCGCTCGATCCGGTGCCGGCCTGGCAACGCTGAGAGAGAGCGTTTTCGAGCGAAGTGGACACCGGTTCGCGTAAAGAAAACGCGTCGAAATAGGACTCTAGAGCCCCGTTCCGATTCCATCGGAATGGAAATGGCTCTAGTCGTCGAGCTCTGGCGCCTCGAACCAGTTCGTCAGCGACAATCCGCCGTCGACGACGAAGGCTGCGCCGGTGACATAACCGGAGAGCTTGTTCGAGAGCACCGCGAGCGCCATCGGTGCGAGGTCGTTGGCCGCGCCGAGACGCCCGAGCGGGATGTGTTGCGCTAGCGAAGCGTCCGCAACGAAGCCACCGGCCGCGATCGCGCCGGGCACCAGCGCGTTGACTCGGATGCCGTAGCGTCCCCAGCTCTTCGCAAGCTCCCTCACCAGCATCGCCATGCCCGCCTTCGCCGTCGAATAATGCGGCAGGTTGCGCGGCGTGCCTGCGTGCAGAGAGGTCAAAAACAGGAACGAGCCGGGCCGCTTCGCTGCGATCAGCCGCTTCGCGAGCTCGCGCGCCAGATGAAAGCCGGCATCGAGATTGACCGCATGCATCTCGCGCCAGGTCTTGCGGTCGACGGCGAAAGCATGATCGGCTTCGCGCCGCGGCGGAGACGCGCTGTGCACGAAATGCGTCACCTCGCCCAGCGCTTCATGCGCGGCGGCGAGCAGTGCATCGCAGGCTTCGATTTGGGCGAGATCGCCGACCCACGGCACCGCCAGTTCAGGCCTGCTGCTGGCGCCGATCGCAGCGCTCACGCGCTCCGCACTCACATCAGCGAAGACGGTCCGCACGCCCTCGCCGACCAGGGCCTGCGCGATCGCGCGGCCGATGCCATTGCCCGCGCCGGTGACAAGCGCCGTGTCGTTGGAGGGATCGAACGGCGTGCTGAACAAGCTCATCTCGCTCTCCGGGGGCAGCAATGACGGCCACGATAGCGCACTGCACCGACGAGCGACAATTGCATCCCGACACCATTGCGGAGGGGCGCTCCGGACGCTAGCCTCCCAAAAAAACGGAGGAGGCACCAAGGATGCGCTACGGTTTCCTGATGGCAGGGCTGTTGCTGATCGCCGCGCCAGCCCAAGCCGCCGATCATTCACGGTCGATCTATGTGACACTGGTCTTGCAGGCGTTCGCCGCCAAGGTCGAATGCCCGAACACGGACGTGGCCTATCAGGATCTGGTGCAGAAGGCGCAACAGATGCAGCTGCCCGACGGTACCACAGAGAAAGTGCGCAAGGCGATCGCCTTCATGCATACCGGCGGCAAAATGGGCGAGAAGCAGGACGACGACCTCATGGCCGAGGTCGCGGTGGCGACGCAAGCGACCGACCTGGACCAGCGCCGTCTCGGCATGCCAGGCTGGTGCGACATGCAGAAGACCAACCTCGCCGGCATGATCCGCAGCAAGGGCGGTTAGCCGGTTATTCGCGGCACTAATCACACCGTAACGGAACCCCCGCTCCGGCCAATAATCGTCACATTCCTCGCCAGCATACGGGCGTCTTCAAATCGGAGAACCCCATGCGGATAGGTCAAGTCGTTTTCGCCGGAGCGCTCGCGGCCAGCACGATGCTGGCTGGGCCGGCGTTAGCAAAGAATTCCGACGCCCAGAACGGCGGGGACAAGTCGACCGCGTCATCCTGTAGCGCCTATCAGCAGGCGCCGGACGGATCGTGGGAGCAGCTTCCCTGCAAGGAGACCGGCGACCGCGAACAGCCACAGACCCAGCACAAGCCGGCCGCGCCCGGCGCCGATCAGAGCGAGCGTTAATCCGCCCGATTGCTCAGGAGCCCGACGGTTCCGGCCGGGGTTGAGCGGGGTGCTGCGGTTCCGGACAAAGCCCTTTGTGGGCGAGGCGCTGGCGAGCCGCGTGCTGGACATGATCGAGGATGGAACCGGGCGAAGCTGACGACGGTCAGCTCTGATGCGGGCCACGCATGATCTTCATCGCGTCGGCGATGTGACGCCACTCCTTCGCCTCATCCGCCTCGCCGCGGCCGTCGCAGGCCTGCGCCTGTTCGGCGGCCTTCGCAATCGCAGCGAAACCGTGTCGTTCCAGCATCTGCCGCGCGACGGTGTGGACCTGGACCTCGGACATCATGGGCGCTCTCCCGTTTGACGAAGCCGCGGTGCATCGCTCCGGCTGTTCCGCGGGTCGTTAACAACGATTTCGCCGCAAGTCCCGTTCCGCCCGCTGCCGATCACATCGGCCGAGATCGGGCACAGACGACAAAGGCGGCCCGCTATGCCCAGCGGACCGCCTTCTCACCCACCCCAAGTGGGACGTCTTCGGCCGGGTCCCCTTACCCGACCGCCGCACGCTTGCGCTCAAAGTCGTTGGGCACCTCGATATCGACCTCAAGGGTCGATACCTCGTCGCCGCGCTCGAGCCGAACGATGACTTTTGTCGGATCCAGCGTGACGTGCCTGGACACGACGGCGAGAATTTCCTCACGCAGCACACCGAGCAGATCGGGCTGGCCGCGCAGTCCGCGTTCATGGGCAAGCAGGATCTGCAGCCGCTCGCGTGCGACCGGAGCAGACGCCTTTTTGCCGCGGAGAAGCCGGAGCAGACCCATGCTCATGCGGCCCTCCGTCGCAGCAGGCGGTCCATGAATCCCTTGCGCTCGGTCGGCACCTGCATCGGCACGGTGTCGCCGCACAGCCGCCGCGCCGCGTCGATATAGGCCCGCGCAGGCGCGCCGTCCGCGTTCGACAGCGTCACCGGTGTGCCAACATTGGAGGCCTTCAACACGTCCTGGCTCTCCGGAATGATGCCAAGCAAGGGCGTCGCGAGAATTTCGAGGATGTCGTCAATGGTTAGCATCTCGCCGCGCGCGGCGCGGGAGGGATCGTAGCGGGTGATGAGGATGTGCTTCTCGACGCGCTCGCCCTTCTCGGCCCGCACCGTCTTGGAATCGAGCATGCCGATGATGCGGTCGGAATCGCGCACCGAGGAGACTTCCGGATTGGTGACGATGACGGCCTCATCCGCGAAGCGCATCGCCATGGAGGCGCCGCGCTCGATGCCGGCGGGGCTGTCGCAGATCACCCAGTCGAAACGGCTGCGCAGGTCGGCGATGACCTTGCCGACGCCCTCCTCCGTCAGCGCGTCCTTGTCGCGGGTTTGGGAAGCCGGCAGCAGCCAGAGGTTTTCGAGCCGCTTGTCGCGGATCAGCGCCTGCGGCAGCTTCGCCACCCCCTGCACCACGTTGATGAGATCGAACACGACGCGGCGTTCGGCGCCCATGACGAGGTCGAGGTTGCGCAGGCCGACGTCGAAGTCGACGACAACGACCTTGTCGCCGCGCTGCGCCAGCGCGGCTCCCAATGCAGCGGTCGTCGTCGTCTTGCCGACGCCGCCCTTCCCTGATGTCACGACCAGTACCTTGGCCATCTCTAAAATCTCCTTCTGGTCAGTTCAGCGCTGTAATTCGCATGGTATTACCCTGCAGCCAGGCTTGGGCCGGCCGGCCGCGCAAGGCTTCGTCGATATCGTCCGCAGTCTGATAAAACCCATCAATTGCAAGCAGTTCGGCTTCGATCTTCTGACAGTAGATGCGTGCGCTCGCGTGACCGTTCACGCCGGCCATCGCGCGGCCGCGCAGCGCGCCGTAGATGTGGATGGAGCCGCCGGCGACGACCTCGGCCCCGGAGCCGACCGAACCGAGAATGGTGACGTCGCCTTCCGGGAAGATGATGGTCTGGCCAGACCGCACGGGGCTTTCGAGCAGCAGCGAGGTCGGCTGCTTGGTCTCAACCTTCTTCGGCGCACTCGGCTCCACGACGCAACTGCGACCGCCCGAGAGCAGCGGCGGCATCGACGGCATCAGCCGCGCCTCCTCCACGCCCTCGATTCCGAGCACGCGGATGTTGCGGTCCTGGAGGCTGATGAGCAGATGATTGATGCCGGACTGGCTGAGATCGACCGAGGACAGGTCGATCACCACGGGACGGCCGGCAAAGAAGCCCGGCGAGCGCGCGATGGTGGCGTCGATCTCCTGGAGCCAGTCCTGGATCGGAACCGTCGGCACGAACACGAAGGCCACATAGGAGCGCCCGCGCAGGCGCACCATTTGGCGTTGAGGTTTTGCTGCAGCCTCCATAGCGGCCGACTCGTTCCCTATTATTGAATGGTTAACGATGCGGCGGATATGGTTAACGGCCGGTTAATTTCTCAGTGAGGTTACGTGGGGTGGAGCGGGCAGCCCCCCTGCTGTCATCGCCCGCGAAGTGTTTAGCCCGGACAGATCACTGACAGGTGTTCGGAGACATAGCTGACACATCAAACTGGGCTGGATTGGTCGATTCGGGAGGCGGTCCATGCCCCGGTCAAGCCGGGGCATGACAGCGGCATGTGGAGCGAGCGCTTGCGCCTGCACGCCCCCTACTTCTTCACCTTGCTCGCATCCATCTTGATGGCGGGATCGAGCATCTTGGTCGTGAACGCCGTTGTCACGTCGAACGGCTTTTCCATACCGAGATAGGTCTGGACCAGCTCGTAGTCCTTCTTCATCCGCTCGCCGTCGATCCAGCCGAGCGCATTCGTCGTCGTGAACTCGTCCGTCATCAAATATTTGATGCGCTCCCACTGACGCTCCTGGTTCTCCTTGTCGAGACCGGAGACCTGATCGAGCAGCGCCTTCAGGCACGGCGTGACGTCGGCGACGCAGGCCGCAAAGGCCCTTTGCGTGACACGCACGAACTCCTCGACCAGCTTCGGATTCTTCTGGAGATAGGCGCCGTTGACGATCAGCGAATTGCCGTAGGGGTTGAGGCCGATGTCCTTCCAATTGACGTAGCCGAGGTCGGCGCCGAACTCGATCACCTTCAGATCATGCTCGTTGTAGAAGTCGCTGATGATGTCGACGGTGTGGCTCTTCAAGCCTGCGATCTTCGCGGTCGGCCCGATATTGACGAAGCTGACGGAGTCCGGTGCAAGGCCCGCGGCCTTGGCGAAGGCCGGCCACATCACGCGGGAGGCATCGCCGGGCGGATTGCCGATCTTGTGGCCGGCAAAATCCTTCACCCCATTCACGCCGTAGCTCTTCAGCCAGTAGAAGGTCTGGCCGGTGTTGGCGTAGACACTCATCACGGCAACTGTGTCGGCGCCCTTGCTCTTCGCCACCAGCATCGTGGCGAGATCGGCGACGCCGAACGGCGCGCCGCCGGACCCGACCTTGGCTGCGGAGACGCCAGAGCCCTTGCCGGTTTCAATCGTGAGGTCGATCCCGGCCTTCTCGTACCAGCCTTGCGCCTTGGCATAGTAATATGGCGAGTGGTCCGCGGTCGGCGTCCAGTTCAGGATGAGATTGACCGCCTCGCCGGCATTTGCCGGCGCCGCCGGAAGACCGAGCATCAGGGCCAAGACCAGAGCCGAGCCCGCCGCCTGCAAACGCTTCATCGCATCTCTCCTCATTGCCGCGACCCGGCTTGTCGCTCTCCCCGTGTGAGGATACCAATGCAACAAGCCCACCCTCAACTTGTCAACTGTTTGGTTGGAAATGCCCGCAAAACGATCTGGCGACACCGTGCCGCAGCGGCGCGACCCCGTCGCCACCCGCAAAAAGCTGCTCACCGCGGCGCGCCTGGAATTCGCCCGGCACGGCTTTGCAGGCGCCCGCGTCGACGAGATCGCGGAGCGCGCGGGCGTCAACAAGCAGCTCGTCTATCACTACTTTGGCGACAAGGATGCGCTCTACCTCGCCGTGCTCGAATGGGTCTATGAGGATATCCGCGAGCAGGAGCGCAGGCTCAATCTCGAAGGCCTGCCGCCGGTCAAGGCAATCCGCAAACTGATCGAGGCCTCGTTCGACCACCTTGCGGAAAACCCTGATTTCATCGTGCTTTTGAATGACGAGAACCGCGGGGGCGCCCGCCACGTCCGCGGCTCGACCCGGCTGGAAGCGATGCATTCGCCGCTGGTCAAAAGCGTCTCGCACATCCTCAACGAGGGAGTGCGCTCGGGCACGTTCCGCAAGGGGATCGACCCCGTCCAACTCTATATCTCCATTGCGGGCTTAAGCTATTTCTTCTTCTCCAACACGCCGACGCTGTCTGCGATCTTCGGCAAGGACCTGTCGAGCCGCACCGCGCGGCGCGCCCGCCGCAGGCACGTCGCCGACCTCGTACTCCAGTCGCTCCGGCCCTAATCAACCAACTGGTTGAAACTTGCCCCAAGGCCGGTTAGGCTAGTCGTCGTAGCAGCGAGGCCGCAACAACAGGGAGCAATCGGTGGCAGCAGACGGAGCAAGCCCGGCGCGCAGCTTTGCGATCATCCTGATCGTGCACCTCGCCGTGCTCGTGCTCTGGCAGGTGCTGGTCGACGCCTTCCACGTCCCGAAGTTCATCCTGCCCTCTCCACTCGCGACGGTGCAGACGCTGGGAACCGCAAGCTACGCCTGGGGCGCCAATACGCTGGTCACAGCCGTCGAGATCCTCGGCGGTTTTGCGCTTGGCGCGGTCGTCGGGGTGGCGTTCGCCGTGATCTTCAGCTGGGTACCGCTGGTCAGTCTCGTACTGCTGCCGCTGTTCGTGACGCTGAACATGATCCCGAAGGTTGCGCTCGGCCCGCTCCTGATCGTCTGGTTCTCCTACGGCATCGTGCCGAACATTCTGATCGCGTTCAGCATCTGCTTCTTTCCGATCCTGCTCACCACGGCGCGGGGCCTGCGCGAGGTCGAGCCGGACCTGCTCGACCTCGTCAAATCGCTGCGCGGCTCGCGCTGGACGCTGTTCCGCAAGATCCAGCTGCCGGGGTCGCTACCTTATATCTTCTCCGGCATGAAGGTCGGCGCCATCCTGGCGGTCGCCGGCGCCATCGTCGGCGAGTTCATCGCCTCCGAGCGCGGGCTCGGCTACCTCATGATCCAGGTGCAATCGTCGCTCGACACGCCCGCGATGGTGATGGCCGTCGTGCTGCTGACGCTGCTCGGCGTCGCCCTCTATGGCCTGGTCCTCGCCCTCGAACGGATGTTCGTGGTCGGCGACGCAAGACAGACCTGAAAACGGCAGACTTAAAGATAAGGACCGATCGATGCCGCTCACCCGCCAGACGCTGCCGAAGACGATCCCGGACATCGCTGCGCTCGATGATCTCCTGTGCCGGCCGAGCCAGGCGCTGATCGACGACCTCAACAAGGTCGACGGCGACATCATGATCCTCGGCGTCGCCGGCAAGATGGGGCCGACGCTGGCGGGGCTTGCGAAAGCAGCTGCGCCCGACCGCCGCGTCATCGGCGTCGCCCGGTTCAGCGATGCCGGCGTCAAGGATTGGCTGCACGCGCGCGGCGTCGAGACCATCAATTGCGACCTGCTGGACGAGGCCGCAATCAACGCGCTGCCGAAGGCGCCGAACATCGTCTTCATGGCCGGCCGCAAGTTCGGCGCGGAGGGCGATCTGTCGCTGACCTGGGCGATGAACGCGCATGCGCCGGCGCTGGTCGCGCGGGCCTTCCCGTCGTCGCGGATCGTGGCGTTCTCGACCGGCTGCGTCTACCCGTTCGTGCCGGTCGAGGGCAAGGGCTCGACCGAGGACATGGCGCCGAACCCGCCCGGCGAATACGCCCAGTCCTGCGTCGGCCGCGAGCGCATGTTCGAGTATTTCTCGCGCAAATTCGGAACACCGGGTCGCCTGTTTCGGCTCAATTACGCGATCGACATGCGCTATGGCGTGCTGCACGACATCGCGACAAAGGTGCTCACGGGCACGCCGATCGACGTCAGCATCAGTCATGTCAATTTCATCTGGCAGGGCGATGCGTCGTCGCAGGCGTTGCGTTGTCTCGCGCATTGCACCGCGCCGACCTCGCCGATCAATGTCAGCGGCCATGAGATCCTCGCGGTGCGCGATCTCGCCGCAAAGTTCGGCGCAAGGTTCGGCCGCGCGCCGGTGCTGGTCGGCAAGGAGGAGCCGACGGCGTGGCTGACCGACACCTCGCAAGCCGTCGAGCTGTTCGGCCTGCCTGTGGTCGACACCGAGCAGCTGATCGCGTGGACGGCCGACTGGGTGTCGCGCGCCATGCCGAGCCTTGGCAAGCCCACCAAATACGAGGTGCGCGATGGCCGCTACTGACGGTCCGCCCGTCATCAAGCTCGGCGTCGATGATGCGATCGCCGGGCTGGTGCTGTCGACGGAAGCGCACTGGAACCAGACCGAAGAGGACTGGCGCGTCTTCCTGCGCGAGGGCGTCGTGTTCGGCGTCCGCAACGGGCCACTGCTGGTCGCAACGGCTGCGCTCCTGCCCTACTCCGGCAACAACGCCTGGATCAGCATGGTGCTGGTAACGACGAGCCACCGACGACGCGGCCTCGCGACGCTTCTCGTCGATGCCTGCCTGGAAACGGCGCGCAAGAACGGCCTGACCTGCTGGCTCGACGCAACGCCGGCCGGCGCCAATGTTTACGGTCCGCTGGGATTCACGCCGACCCTGCAACTGCGCCGACTGAAGCTGGTCAGATCCGGCCACGCATCCGGGCCGGCACCTTCAGTTGCGACGCTCGACGCGCTTCGCGCACGGGACCGGCGGGCCGCCGGTTTCGACCGGACTGCCCTCCTCTCCGCCTTCGCGCAACGCGCCGGCTCCCGCATCGTCGCAGCGCATGGATGCATCGCGCTGGTCCGGGACGGCAGAACCGCGCGACATATCGGCCCGCTGTTTGCCGATAATGCCGCCGAAGCGCTGGCCTTGGTCGATGCGATCGCGCGATCCGAGACCGGACCGCTGCTGATCGACACCGTCGCCTCGCAAAGCGCGTTCCTGGAAGGATTGACCGCATCGGGCTGGACCATCGAGCGGCCGTTCCAGCGGATGCGGTTCGGCCCCGCTACCGCAGCGGGTGAGGAATTGCCATTCGCCGTCGCCGGCCCAGAATTCGGATAGGACATCATGCATCACAGCCAGATCAACAGCGAAATCCGCAAGCTGATCGCCGAGGGCACCGTGCTGCCGGCGCATCCGCTCGCACTCACGGCCGCGCGCCAGCTCGACAAGCAGCATCAGCGCGCGCTGACACGTTATTACATCGACGCAGGCTCAGGCGGCCTCGCAGTCGGCGTGCACACGACGCAGTTCGCGATCCGTGATGTCGGCCTCTACCGTCCCGTGCTCGAGCTTGCCGCCGAGACCGCCGCGAGCTGGACCAAGCGGCCGCTGGCGATGGTGGCGGGTCTCGCCGGGCCGACCCGACAGGCAACGAGCGAGGCGCGCACCGCGCGCGACATCGGCTACCACGCGGGGCTGCTCAGCTTGGCCGCGATGAAGAATGCCTCCGAAGACGAGATCATCGCCCATTGCACGGCAATTGCCGCCGAAATCCCGCTGGTCGGCTTCTATCTCCAGCCGGCCGTCGGCGGCGTCATTCTGTCCAGCCGCTTCTGGCAGCGCTTTGCCTCGATCGACAATGTCATCGCGATCAAGATCGCGCCGTTCAACCGCTACCGCACGCTCGACGTGCTGCGCGGTGTCGCCGCGGCCGGCGCGCTCGACCGCGTCGCGCTCTACACCGGCAATGACGATCACATCCTGCTCGATCTCACCCTGCCGTTCGACCTGCGCGACAATGGCGTTACCACGCGGACGTATTTCAAAGGCGGCCTGCTCGGCCACTGGTCGATCTGGACCGCGAGCGCGATCAAGCAGTTCGAGCGCTGCAAGGCGGCGCGGCACAAGGACAGCGTGCCGGCCGATCTGCTCGCGCTCGATGCCCGGGTCACCGACTGCAACAGCGCCTTCTTCGACGTCGCCAACAATTTTCACGGCTGCATCGCCGGCTGCCACGAAGTGCTGCGCCGTCAGGGCCTGATGCAGGGCCTGTGGTGCCTCGATCGGAACGAGGGCCTGAGCCCCGGTCAGAAGGACGAGATTGATCGCATCTATCGCGAGCACGCCGACCTCAGCGACGATGCGTTCGTCGCGGCCAACCTAGACAAATGGCTGGCATGAGCTCAGAGCCCTTCATCAGCCTGCAAGGCGTCCGGAAAGTCTATCGCAGCGGCGGCGCCGAGTTTCTCGCGGTCTCCGACGTCACCATGGACGTGCAGGAAGGCGAACTCGTCTCGCTGGTCGGCCCGTCCGGCTGCGGCAAGACCACGGTGATGAAGATCCTGGCCGGCCTGCACGGCGCCGACGGCGGCACGGTGACGATCGGCAACGCCAAGAGCCCGTTCGACCCCACCCGTGACATCGGCATGGTGTTCCAGCAGGCGCTGCTGCTGAAGTGGCGAACCATTCTGGACAACGTGCTGCTGCCGGCCGAGATCGTCGGCCTGCCGATGAAGGCGGCGCGCGAGCGGGCGCGCGACCTGCTCAACCTAGTCGGGCTTGCCGGGTACGAGCAAAAATATCCGCAGCAACTGTCCGGCGGCATGCAGCAGCGTACCGCGATCGCACGCGCCTTCATTCACGATCCAAAACTGATTCTGATGGACGAGCCGTTCGGCGCGCTGGACGCGCTGACACGCGAGCAGATGAATCTGGAGATGCTGCGGATCTGGCGCGAGAGCGGCAAGACCATCGTCTTCGTCACGCACTCGATCCAGGAGGCCGTGTTCCTGTCCTCGCACTGCGCGGTGCTGACGGCGGGCCCGGCAAAGATGGCCGATTACTTAGCGATCGACCTGCCCTTCCCCCGCGACCTGCCGCTCAAGACGACCGATGCGTTCGGCGCCTATGCGCGCCGCATCTATGGCAAGCTCGGCCTGGGCGCCGCGTGAAGCGCTGCGCCCGCACTTGCGCGATCAGTCCCGTAGCCCGGATCGAGCGCAGCGTAATCCGGGAGAGATTTATCGGCCGCACGTGTTTCCCGGATTTCGATACGCTCCATCCAGGCTACGAATTTCCTCATACAGTCCGGCGACGAAATCGCTGAACGTGGATGCGAGCGGCAGGACGTAGCCCCATTTGTCCGAGATCGCCTCGGCAAGCGTCCAGGGCCTGTCATATTCGGCGACTTCGTGATCGACGAACCAGATTTTGCCAAAGTGCGCCTTGTCGATCGTCATGCAGATCGATTCTCTCCTCGGCGCGAACACGCACCCAGCCTTCGTCGGGCCGCGCCAAAGCCGGTTCGATACAGTAGGAGAAGAACGTCCGCTCAGAGCAGCTTCGCGCTGACGAACAGCGCCCGCACGGCGTTGGTCGCCTGCACCGCGAGCATGGCATTGCCGGCTGCGCCTTCCAGCGCAGCGACGGCATCCTCATGCAGCGAGCGGTATTCCATCCACTCGACCGATTTGAAGTTGGTGAGGAACTGATAGGCTTGGCCGACGGTCGCAATCGCAAGCGTATCCCCGTTCAGCTTGATCTTGAACGTCGTACGCAGCGGGGTCTCGGAACTCTGGGGATCACTCATGGGCTGCTTCTGGACGAGGACGGCTTAACGAAGGGGAAACGGCAGCCCCGCCGTGGCAGGCAAATATCAGGAGTCGGTGCTCGCCCGTTGCGAGGCGGTCGCCGATCCGCTCAGTCTCGGCACGACGACCAGGCGGTTGAACTCACCATTGTCGTAGGCCTTCAGGAAGCGGTCGTAATCCTTGATCGAGACGCAGCCGTTGGAATCGCCGCGCGGCCCAAGCATGAAGCTGTGAGTGAGAAGACCGACACGGCCGAGCGTGCTGGTGCCCTCAGTGGGCGTCAAGCGCAGCGCCCGGATGCCGTGGAACAGTTTTTCGCGCGGCTTCAAATCGTAGGTCGCCGGCGGGGTCGCGCCCACCATGCGCTGGTCGACATGGTCGGGGTCGTCCATCAGCGGGCCCATGCCCGAATGCGCTTCCAGCGCCACGCCGCTCGGCAGGTAAAGCGCCTTGGCCGAGATGTCATAGACCGCCGTCTGGGAATCGTAGCCGAGCGCGGCGAGGTTCGGCGCTTTGCGGAACAGGCCGCTGTCGGGGGTCAGCGAGGCCAGCTTGATCTTATCGGTGAACTTCTCGAGGAAGTTGCGGTTGTCGACCCTCGGGTTGGTCTCAGCGAAGGCCTGGCTGGAGGCGATCTGGGAGGCGAGATCCGCCTGGACCGGGCGCGAGCGCGGCATCGGGACGGAATCGGCACGCTGCGAAGGCCTCGTCTCATCGATCGGCTGCCGGTCGTCTTCCGTCAGGGTCGAGCGCCATTCGTCGCCCTGGAGTTGTTGGGTGAGCATCGCCTTGGCGTCGCGCAGCTTGAGCTGGACCGCATTCAGGGCGGAGCGCTCGAGCGACCGGAAGCCGGCGTCACGAACGGGCTGGCTCTCCGACAGCGGGGTGAAACGCTCTTCAAACGAAGGGCTATTAAACGAAGAGCTATTGGCCGGCGGCAGCGCGGCGGAGACCAGCGGAGTCGAATCGCCCATGTCCGCGACCCAGGCGGCGGCGCCCACCGACAGCGCAATGGCAGCCAGAGACAGCAAAATTGTCTCGGCCCGCCCGATACGGCGGCGCGACAACAGCCTCTCGGCTCTTGCGGTGTCGGAAACCATCAGATCCCCAAATCGACCCCCGGGGGGACCCACCCCCACCCGGAGACTCTATACCAGCTACCACATTGGGAGCCAAAAGTTAGGCATAATCGCGGCCGGCGAGGCATCCCAAGGTAGCTAATGATCGATCCTTTTGACCTAAATCGGTTCGTCCAGGCCCAAAATCCGGTTTATCACGACGTTCAGGCGGAACTGTCCCGGGGCCGGAAGCAGACTCACTGGATGTGGTTCGTCTTCCCGCAGGTGGCTGGCCTCGGCCTCAGCGCCATGTCGCAGCGCTATGCCATCGGCTCGCGCGGGGAGGCGAAGGCCTACCTCGCCCACCCCGTTCTCGGCCCCCGCCTCGTCGAATGCACCGGCCTCGTACTTGCCGTCGAGGGGCGAACCATCAACGCGATCCTCGGCACGCCCGACGATGCAAAATTCCGCTCGTCGATGACGCTGTTCGGCGCCGTCTCCGCTGAGCCCGTTTTTGGTCAGGCGATCGCCAGATATTTCGCGGGCGAACGCGATGGTGCGACGCTTGAGATCCTCGCCGCTCTTGATCGAAAGGCCGAGTGACTGCGGCTATTGCGGCCCAGCAGCGTAAACCCGCGATTAACACGGTCCCCTTATCGTCCGGAGAATATCTTTCTCCCCGCGCCAATTGCCGGACCAGTCATGAAAATCGGTACGCTCCTGACCACCGCGATCGTCTCGCTCTCGACCGTCGGCGGCGGCCTCGCCGTCTATGTCGCCGTGACCAAATACCAGACGATGGACAGGATAGCCGAGGCGCAAGGGCGGCTCGCGATCGTCCGGGCCGTCAGCGACATACCGCGCTATCTCAACCCCGAGCGCGGCTTTGCGACCAACATCCTTTATGGGCCGCCGACCGTCGACCCGGCACAGCTCACCGAGCACGATAAGCTCCGCAGGCAGACCGACGGCGCGCGCGACAAGATGAACGCCCTGCGCAAGGACCTGCCCGGCCCGTTCGACGACGGCAACACCATCGGCAGCAACATCGACGGCATCAATTCGAAATTCACCGCACTGCGCGAGGCCATCGACAAGGCGATCGCGGGACCGGCCGATGCGCGCAAGGAGGCGGCCAAGAAGATCGTCGCCGACAACGCCGTGCTCAACGGCGGCGTGACCGCGCTGCTCAACGAGCAGGTCCGCCGCATGGCGATCCTCAACGGCGATGCCTACCGGCAGGCCAGCTACGCCAACATCGCGATGACGCTGCGCGACATCGGCGGCCTCAACGCCAGCCTGCACAAGAACCTCGTCGGCTCGAAGAAGGTGGCGACCGACGCCGAGAAGGCCGACATCGCCCGGTCGCAAGGGCGCAACGATCAACTCGTGATGTCGCTCCAGGAGCTGCGCGGCAATCCGGCGACGCCTGCCAATGTCGCGGCTGCGCTCGAGACGATGAACTCGGTCTATGTCGAGGCTTTTGGCCGCGAACAGAAACTCGTCAAGGACGGCGCGGTCAGCGGCAAGTACGAGCATGACGTCGACACCTATTACGCGGAATCGCAGCGCGGCCTCGGCGCGATCATCGGCGTCCGCGACGCCTTTTACGACAATGCCGAGCAGATCCTCGCCGGCGCCTCCTCCGCCGCCCACACCAGCTTCACGATTGCTCTCGCGGGCCTCGTCGCCGTGCTGATTGCCAGCGTCGGCCTCATCGTGATGGTTCGCCGGCGCGTCTGCGCCCCAATCGTCAACCTGACGACGCGGATGTCGCGGCTTGCCGATGGCGATGTCGCTGAAGCGATCCCGGGCGCCGAGCGCTCCGATGAGATCGGCGCGATGGCCGCCGCCGTACGGGTCTTCAAGGACAACGTGATCCGGGCCGACCGGCTCGCAGCCGAGAAGCAGGCCGAGAGCGACGGCAAGATGCGCCGCGCGCAGGCGCTCGACGAGCTCACCCGCGGGTTCGAGGCCAAGGTCACCGAGCTCGTCGGTGGCCTGTCCCGGGCGTCGTCGACGATGGAGAGCACGGCGCAATCGATGACCTCGACGGCGGCCCAGACCAACAGCCAGGCCGCGGTTGTCGCGGCCGCCTCCGAGCAGACTTCGACCAACGTCCAGACGGTCGCGAGCGCGACCGAAGAGCTGACCTCCTCGATCGCGGAGATCGGCCGTCAGGTCGCACAAAGCACCGAGATCGCCACCCGCGCCGTCGACAACGCCCGCCGCACCGGCGACACCGCGCGCGCGCTCGCCGAAGGCGCGCAGAAGATCGGCGACGTCGTCACGCTGATCCAGAGCATCGCGGAGCAGACCAACCTGCTCGCGCTGAACGCCACCATCGAGGCCGCCCGTGCTGGTGATGCCGGCCGCGGATTCGCCGTGGTCGCGTCCGAAGTGAAATCGCTGGCGGGGCAGACCGCGAAGGCGACGACCGAGATATCCGAACAGATTTCAGCGATCCAGGCCGCGAGCGACGAGACCGTGACCGCGATCCGCAACGTCGCCGACGTCATCGCCGAGATCGACCAGATCGGCACGGCGATCGCGGCTGCGATCGAGGAACAGGGCTCCGCGACCAAGGAGATCTCCCGCAGCGTCCAGGAGGCCGCCCGCGGCACCCAGGAGGTCAACACCAACATCACCGGCGTGCAACGCGCCGCCGACGACACCGGTGCGGCCGCCTCAGAGGTGCTGGGCGCCGCCGAACAGCTCTCGACGCAGTCACGCGACCTCGCCGGACAGTTCGACCGCTTCCTGAGTGAGGTCAGAGCCGCCTAGAGCGTTTTCGAGCGAAGTGGATACCGGTTCGCCTAAAGAAAACGCGTCAAAGCAAGAATCTGGAGCCCCGTTCCGATTCCATCCGAACGGAAATGGCTCCAAGCGGCTCAGTAAGGCGGCGCCTTCCGCGCGCGCTGCGCTTTCGCCGCCTCGATCCACCACAGCAGATCGTCGGCAAAGCGCGGGAACGAGCGCTCCAGCGCCTTGCCGCCCTCGCCGATCGGCTCGCTCTCGGCCGACAGCGTTTGCGCGATCGGGCCGACGCCAATGGTGCTCGACACCACCACCATGCCCATCTCCGACAGCGTACCGTGCCAGGCAGTGGAGGCGCGCGCACCGGACAGCCGGCCGGCGGAATAGCTCACGATCGCGGCCGGGCGCCAGAACCACTCCTCCAGGAAGTGGTCGGTGAGATTCTTCAGACCGGGCTGAATGCCCCAATTGTATTCACCGGTGACGAAGACAAAGCCGTCGGCGCCACGGATCTGCCCGGCCAGCTTCTCGAGCGTCTCCGGCGCTGTGCCATTGGGATATTCCTTGTACATGCGGTCGAGCATCGGCAGGCCAATCGCCTTGGCGTCGATGAACTCGACCTCCTCGCCGCGCCCGCGCAGGCGATCGATAACGAAATTCGCAAGGCGGATGCCCATGCGATCGGAACGGTAGGAGCCGTAGAGGACAAGGATGCGATTGCTCATGGCTGGCAGGCTAGCACGGAGTCCGGTCCCAATCCATTTGCCACGCTATCGCCTCCGTCCGCGCTCCAGTGTTTCCGACGGCGTCTCGCCGAACTGGTCGCGATAGCTTCTGGAGAAATCGCTGAGATGCCAGAAGCCGAAGGCCAGCGCGACGGCCTTCACGCTCTCGGCGCCTGCCAAGAGCTGCTGGCGGACCAACCACAGGCGCCGCAGGCGCAGGTAACGGTGCAGGCTCATGCCGCGATAGCGGCGGACGACGTCGTGCATGGTGCGGACGGAAATGCCGAGCTTGCGGGCGATCTCCTCGCTGTAGATCGGCTGGGCGAGATCGTCGGATAAAAGCGCGCGGATATCCTGGAACATCTTGAACTGCCGCTCGTCGTTCGGCCGCAGGGTCCAGCGCGCAGGCACGACGTTGGCGAACGCTGCATCGACCGCAACGAAAAGCGACTCCTTCATCGCCGCCGCCTTCAGCGGCACCTCGGCGGGATCGATGGGCTCGGACGCGGCAGCCACCACCTCCCTGACAACCTTCCGCAACCAATGCAGCGCCAACAGACTGGTCTCGAATATCTTGAAGCTGGATCTCGTCTCGGGCCAGCCGCGATCCTTCACCTCCGGCCGGAACACGACTGAGGCGATATGCCGCTGCACCTCTTCGATGGTGTTGTACGCAGCCCCGCTGTTGCCGATGACAATGACAGCGCGGTCGCGTTGCGCGCCATTGAAGCGAATGGGAACTTCAAGGTCGTCCATCACGAAACCGACGGCCGTGCAATCCGCAACCAGCTGCGCATCCACCACGCGCGGAAACGCCCGCGTCACGTTCACGTCGCAACCGGGCAATTGCAGAATGATCTGCTCGGACGCAATCCTTCGCACAAGCGGCGTGAATTCGAAGTTCAGGCCGCGTATCGCGTTGCGAAACTCATCGACGTCTGCAAACCGAAATATCTTTGGCGCCAAACCGGGCGCATCATCAATGTTGGTCATGACAAATGAAAAGCAACGTCGTGAAACGACGCGCGTCCGGCGACAGTACCGGTCTGATTTCCCCCCTTTCGGTTGCCCCGTTAGACCGAAAGACTCATCCTAAGCGGTTCCGAGCATTTGGCGAGCCCTCAACCCGAAGGACAAGGTCGCCGGTCCCGTCCTGCCAAATTTCGATAGCGTTTCAACTCAGACGGACGGTGCACTGATACCCGACCGATCACAGTCTAAAATCCAAATTAACAACTCTGAGGCGAAATAGAGCCCGTTCATTTCGCCGAAGTTTTTTACATTCAGGCCCTGCCATGATGGCAAATTCGCCTGCTGATATTTTGATTGAGTTGGAAGAAGCGGTCGCGGCGTGCCCGCCGGAGCGCTGCGCCCGTATCCTTTCAGGCATCGTCCATCTGCTCGCGGGCGGCAGCGCCCGACCTCAGGAATTGCTCGTCAACGTGGTCGATGGCGTATTGCTGCGCCTGCTGGGGCGGGTCGCTCCGAGCGCTCTGGTGCAGCTCAGCCAGGCGCTTGCCGAGCTGAATGTTGCGCCGCAAGACACATTGCGCCAGCTGGCTTCGCACGAACATCAGGACGTCGCGTGTCCGCTCTTGCTCAAATCGCAGGCACTATCTGCGGCCGACCTCGCGGCAATCGCAGCGTCCTGCGGCGAACACCATCAAATCGCAATCGCTGCCCGAGACCGGATCGAACCGGCTGTGGTCGAGGCGCTGGTCAAACGCGGCGGGCACGCGGTCTGCCTTGCGCTGATTGAGAACCCCGGTGCGCAATTCTCCGATGCCGCCTATGCCGGGCTCGTTGAAAAAAGCGCAGCGGATGACGCAATCACGAAGGCGCTGGCGCTCCGGCCTGGCACGCCCGACATGGTCGTGCGCAAGCTGCTCTCCGCTCCACCAGGGCAGAAGGCAGCGGCCAAGCCCAACGGCTCCGCCGTACCATCGGCACAAGGCGCGGCCGCGAGCCCAGCGCCGGCTCCCGTTGCACCAAAGCGGCCTTGCTCGGCTGACTATGCGAGCGCAAGGCCGGAGATCGTTGCGCTCAGCCGCGTCGGCAAGCTCAACGACTCCACGGTGAACCGTTTCGTGATCCGCGGCGAGACCGCCAACCTGTTCACGGCGCTCTCGGTGCTTTCGGGAGCCCCGATCGAGATCGTCGAGCACGTCATGACCGACGACGACTGCGAGGGCCTGGTGATGGCCTGCCGGGCTTCGCGCCTGAACTGGGCGACCACGCTCGCAATCCTGAGCAACCGCAGCGGCGCACGTCTTTCCTTCGCGGAGCGCGAACGCGCACAACACATTTTCGAAACGCTTCTTTTGTCGACCAGCCAATGGACCGTGCGCTGGGGGGAAATCGCAGCAAACGCCAACACAAGCGACGCGGGAAATCGCGGCGTAAAAATGGGGGTTAACCGATGAAGTTCGACGGTCGCAAGGCGCTTCGCGTACGGATGGATCACAAGCAGGCTGTCAATCTGATGGGCTCGGACGGCACCTGGCGACGCAGTTGCGTCCTGCTCGACGTATCGCAGAGTGGCGCCAAGATCGAGGTCGAGGGCACCCTCGACGTGCTGCAAGCCAAGGAATTTTTCATGCTGCTGTCGTCGACCGGCCTCGCCTACCGGCGCTGCGAACTGGTCTGGATCGACGGCACCATGGCCGGCGTGCACTTCATCAACGGAGACACCAAGAAGAAGCCGGCGAGCGGACGGGCCGCCGCGCAGAATGCCACCCAGAGCAAGTAAGTACAGTCCAGGTCAACCGTGGAGAACGCGCGAACCATAACCAACCCCGTCAAAGGCGACGGCGGCAGCGGAGCGAGGGACGCGGCACGCCCATTCGTGCATGTGCTGGCCGATTCCTCCGACAAATTGGCGGGCATCTGCTCGATCCTCGAACAGCAGTTTGCCATCGCGGGCGAACGGCTCGACGCGGAAGCCAAGCTGTCGCAAGTGCCGTTTGCCATCGTGATCCGTGCGGAGCTGCGCGACGTCGACAACATCGCGGCCATCAAGAAGCGGGCCGCCAAGCTGGCAAAGGCCACCAAGCGCATCTTCCTCGTCGATCACCCCTCTCACGCAGGCGTCTCGCAGGCCTATGCGCTCGGGGCGACGCTCGTCCTTCCCGGCCCGATCAACAAGATCAAGCTGCTGGCGGCGCTGGCTGACCCGGCCGAGCCGGCATCGGCTTCGTCAAGTGCGGCGCCGCAGCCGGACAATGCCGTCGAAACCGCGGCGACCGCCATCGCGTCGATGTTCACGGCCGTCACGCTGGGCGAACCGCTCGACGTCGACGGCACCAAGGAAGCCGGTCGCAAGATCGCCGATCGCATCACCGAGCACGGCCTGTCCGAATGGCTTACCACGGTGCGGCGTCACCACGAGGGAACCTACCAGCATTGCCTGCTCGTGACCGGCATCGCGATCGATTTCGGTCTGAGCCTCGGCGTCGGCAGGACCGATCTTGAGCGCCTCTACTCGGCCGCCATGTTCCACGACATCGGCAAGGCGCAGATCCCGCTTGCGATCCTCGACAAGCCCGGCCGCCTCGATGCCGAGGAACGCGCCATGATCGAGACGCATCCGGCGGCGGGTTACGAGTTTCTCAAGGATCACGAGAATATCTCGCCCGAAATTCTCGATGCCGTCCGGCATCACCACGAATATCTCGACGGCAGCGGGTATCCGGATGCGCTGTGCGGCGAGAGCATCAACGACGTCGTGCGAATTCTCACGATCTCGGACATCTTCGCCGCGCTGATCGAGCACCGGCACTACAAGCCGACGATGCCGCGCACGGAGGCCTACAACATTCTCTGCGGGATACCCGGAAAGCTGGAGAAGGCGCTCGTGACCTCGTTCAAGCAGGTCGCGCTCACACGGTGAATGCGCGCGGCAAATCCGCGGACGAAAACGACGTCACCAACCCCGCCTAGTGGGTGGCGCGGTATTTGACGCGGTGCGGAATAGACCTGCAGGCCAACCCTTCGGCGAGCAACTTCATGTCCTCGCGTTTGCCGCTGCGGACCAGCCTGCTGAACTCTTCGGGAGTGAAGGGAAGACTTGGATCATCATCAATCGGGCGCCGCACTCGCGGACCGAAGAACCGTCGAACCAGGCTAGCCAGCCGCCGCATGTCAATTCCCTCGCGCCAGCAACAAACCTTTCAATCCGCATATTGTTCCTCCCGCGCCTTCGATATTGCAAGAGCCGGCGAGGAGTCCGCACCAAAAATTTCGTGAGGGAATAATCTCCTCCCGGTCGCGTCAGTCGGCGAAACCGACGAACCGCACGAATTCCTCAATGTGCTCGCGATCAGAGCGAACGGCATTCGCGGCAAACGTCTCGTCGGGATAGCCCATCGCGACGCAGGTCATGATGACCTCGTCGTCCGGGATTCGGGCAACCTCGCGCACGATGTCGGAACGCATGATGCCCTGCCCGTTGACCACGGACCCAAGACCGCGGTCCCAGGCCGCGAGGACGACGCCGTAGCAGAGCGCACCGAGGTCGAAATGACAGACCGCGCCGGGATCAAGCACCCGATCATAGGTCAATACCAGCGAGACCGGCGCGTCGAACTGGCGGAAGCCGCGCAACACCCAGTCCTGCCGCATCGGCTTGTCGTCGCGCGCGATCCCCATCGCGCCGAACAGTTTCTTGGCGATATCGACCTGCCGGTTGCGGTGAATGCCCTGGTATTCGCCGTGACTAACGATGTCGCGCTTGACCTTGGCGCCGCCAACCATCTCCTCCATGTTGCGGCGGCGCACCTGTTCCAGCGGTTCGCCGGTGAGCACATGGACGTGCCAGGGCTGCGTGTTCATCGAGGACGGCGCACGCTTGGCACTCTCGATGATCGCCTCGATCACCGCGCGCGGCACCGGCTCGTTCTTGAACCCGCGCACACTGCGGCGCGACTGGACCAGCGTCTCGAATTCCACCTCGTTACCTCCCTGGCGCATACCGGTCCGGCGGTTGCCGATGCGGCGCGCGAAATCTATGCTAACCCGCAAGCAAGACCAAGAACCCCGTGTGGACCCGCCACACCCTGTGAGGACCCTCCAATGGCAGCGCCGCTCGATCCCGTCATCGCACAGATCATTCCGCTGCTGCCACTTCGCGATCCCGCGACGATGACGCCACAGAGCGCCCGCGATTCCTTGCGCGCACTGGCTGCGGCGCGCGCTGCCGTGCCTCCGCCGCCCGTCGATACCGTGCAGGACATCAAGGTCAAAGGCGGCGCCGGCCCGCTCGCTGCGCGGGTCTACCGGATCGGCACGACGCCCGCGCCGACCGTCGTATTCTTCCACGGCGGCGGCTGGGTCGCCGGCGATCTCGAAACCCATGATCGGCAGGCACGCTGGCTCGCGATCGAGACCGGCGCCGTCGTCGTCTCCGTCGACTATCGGCGTCCGCCGGAAACGCGCTTTCCCGGCGCGTTCGAGGACGCCTTCGCTGCTGCCAGCGATGTGTTCAACCGCGTCGCGGAATTTGGCGGCGACGCCAAACGCCTTGGCGTTGCCGGCGATAGCGCCGGCGGCAATCTCGCCGCAGCGACCGCAATCGCCTGCCGCGATGCCGCCATCAAGCTCGCCGCACAATTGCTGGTCTATCCCGTGACCGACGTCGTCGGCCGCTACGCGGATGCCGCGGCGAACGCGCACTATCCGTCACGCGCAGAGAATGCAGAGGGTTACTTCCTGTCGCGCGCGGTGATGGTGTGGTTTGCCGACCATTATCTCGCCGATCCCCGCCACGCCGCGGATTGGCGGGTCTCGCCGCTGCGCGCGGCTTCGCTCTCCAGCCTAGCACCCGCGATCGTGACAACCGCCTGGTTCGATCCGCTGCGCGACGAGGGTGCCGCCTATGCGCGGGCGCTGGAGGCCGCCGGCGTGCAGGTGAAGCACCATGAGGGCGCCGGCCTGATCCACGGCTATTTCGGCCTCGGCGAAGCCTCCGAGGTTGCGCGAACCGAGGCGCAGCGTGCCCGGGCCGACTTCAAGGCGCTGCTGGCGCGCGGGGTCTGACGTAGATCGTCCGAGCGCAGCGGTCGGCTCGATCCTGCGCTGCTCCCAGATGAAGGCGAGCGATCAGGGCTCTCCAGGCGGGACCTCAAAGAATCCGGTCGCCTGAATCAAGCGGCCATCTTCGCCAAAGCGACCAAAGCTCTCGCCTTTCACGAACACCTGGCCGAGACCGTCGTACATCGTCCAGCGAAAGAGGCCCTGCTCATGGTGCACGACGAAGCTGTCATTCCTGAAATGCGCCCCGGGAAACTTGAGCTGGGTTTGGCTGATACGGACCATCAGCGCGTCTCGCCCATGAATCTGTGACGCGGGATCGGTGTACACGCAATCCATGGCCACGCTTTGCTCAAGCAGGCGACGGCGTTCGGCATCTTCAACAGGACCCCACGCGGCCTGATAAGTGTTCCAGGTATTCAGGCGGGCTTCGTCAGTCATCTTGTAAATTTCCAACTGAGCGGCATGTTATGACATATTGACACTCCTTGATCTTTTGTCAAGATTTGCCTCCGTGCCGCCATGCGACCTGGAGCATCATGTCCCATCCGAAGGTTTCGAAAGAGCAGCTGGCGCTTGAAGCCGCGACGGACGTCTTTTTACGCTACGGCTATGCCCGCACGACGATGGGTGACATCGCCGCGCAGGTGGGGATGTCGAGGCCGGCGTTGTATGTGTTGTTTCCCGACAAGGATGCCGTCTTCGCGGCGGTGATCCGGAGAATGGACGAGCAGAAGCGCCGCGAGATACAGGCCAAAATCGCGCGGCTCGATGGACTTCACGCGAAACTCCTGCACGCCTGCATATCCTGGGGAACCCACGGGTTCGACCTCGCCGAGGCGCATCCTGACGCAGCGGATCTGTTCGATCTGCGCTTTGCCGCCGTCCGGAAGGTCTACGAAGAATTTCAGTCGCTGGTGGCCGATCTGATCCGCGATCAAGTACGATCCGCGGGCATTGCCGACGAGCCGGAAGCGCTGGCGCGATGCCTGGTCTTTGGCATGCGCGGACTGCGCGAGACTGCCCGAAACGGCAAGGACATGCGACGCCTGATCGCAGTCCATGTTGCCACACTGGTCAGAAGCATCGGCGGCGAGAGCTGAGATCGCTCACCAGCTAATGCCGCTCGGCGCCCGCTCGTCCCAATCCTGGACGGAGGCGTCAACCGCGCGGCGGTCGGCCTCGAAGAACTTGTTGGGGACTTGGAACGTCGCGAGGATCAGCGCGCCGTCCGGACCGCATGCGGTGTGGCGGCTGCCCGCCTCGCGCCAGATGAACTCGCCGGCCTTGCAGGCAATGCTTTGGACCGGGCCCTCCTTGTCGAGCAGCGTGCCCTCCAGCACATAGCTCTGCTCGATGTTGACATGCTCATGATCGGGAGGCACCGCGCCGGGCGCGAACGGGAGAACAGCGTCCATCACGATGCTCCGTTTCCTGCAGGACTGGGACCCACGCTAGCAGGATCGCGAAGCCGGGTCAGCGCGCGGTGCAGCAAGCGGAGCGACTTTTGTCGACCGGGCAATCAAAAATCTGCAGCGGACCCGACGGCCGGCATTCATCCTGCTTGATTGCGCCATGATTCCGGGCTCCAATTCGTCCGCCATCTTTTTGGTTTAGGGAGACACCCATGATGAAGCGGATTTTCCTCGCGGCAATCGTTGCCACCTTCGCGGCGGGCTCGGCCCTCGCGGACGACACCTGCGAGAGCAAGGCGGTCGGCAAGGACGGCAAGGCCCTGGCGGGCGCCGCCAAGACCTCGTTCATGAAGAAGTGCAAGGAAGACGCCTGCATGCCCAAGGCCGTCGGCTCCGACGGCAAGGCGCTCGCCGGTGCCGCCAAGAACAGCTTCCTGAAGAAGTGCGAGATGGGCGCGTAAGGCGGGCACGATTCCGAGAATTCTAGTGCCCCGGACGCAGCGCAGCGCTCTTCAGCGGTGCGCTGCAGAGCCGGGGCCCATGCGACCGCACACAGTCCGAGAGATGGGTCCCGGCTCAGCGGCGCGTCACTTTGTGCCGCACCGCGTCCGGGACACGAGACCCGATGCTCAGCTCCACGCTAATCCATCCCCCTTTCAATCTCGCTTGAAGCGGTAATCGAACGCGCCGCCCAGCGGCTTGATCCATCCTGCCGTCGGCGCCGGGAAATGGATCGGCAGGATCAGCGTGTCGGTCTCGGCAACGGCGGCGAAAAACTTTCGCCGCGAGACCGCTGATTGTTTTGGGTCCCAATCCGGCTTCGCCGACCAGTCCGGCTCGCGGCACTGGATCTGGTGATGCATGAGGTCACCGGCGACCACGGCGCGCTGGCCTTTCGAGAAGATGTTCACGCAGCAATGGCAGGGCGAATGCCCCGGCGTCGGCGTCAGCGTGACCGTGTCATCGAGCGCGTAATCGTCGTCGACGAGCAGCGCCTGGCCAGCCTCGACGATCGGCAGGCAGTTGTCGCGGAAGACAGTACCGGGCGGGTTGTTACCCCTGGCGTTCTCAGCCTCCCAGGCCGCGTACTCGCCCTTGTGGAAGACGTATTTCGCATTCGGAAACGTCGGCACCCAGCGGCCGTCGCGCAGCGTCGTGTTCCAGCCGGTGTGATCGATGTGCAGATGCGTGCAGAAGACATAGTCGATCTGCTCGAAACTGACGCCGAGCGCGAACAGCTCGTTGCGCCAGCGCTCCTTGCCGGGAAAGTCGAACGGCGGCGGATGGCCCTTGTCCTCGCCGGTGCAGGTATCGACCAGGATGGTGTGGCGCGGCGTGCGCACCACAAATGTCTGGTAGGTGATCACCATCATGCCGCGCGCGGCATCGAACACTTCCGGCTCCATCGTCGGCAGATGGCGCGCGAACACGCCCTCGTCATAGGCCGGGAAAAAGTCCTGCGGCCGCCGCCACGGCCCTTCCCGCTCGATCACCGCATCGATGGTGATGTCGCCGATCCTGAGCTGCTTCATCGTCGTTTCGCTCCCATTTTGGAGGGAGCGTAGCGAGAGGCATCAACGCGTCAAGGCGTGGAACGGAATGCTAGCTCCGCAACCCCGGCGCTTCCTGACCCGTACGCGCGACATATTCGGTGTAGCCGCCACCAAACTGGTGGATGCCATCGGGCGTCAGTTCCAGCACGCGGTTCGACAGGACGCTGAGAAAATGCCGGTCATGCGAGACGAACAGCATGGTGCCCTCGAAATCCGACAGCGCCGTGATCAGCATCTCCTTGGTGGCGAGGTCGAGATGGTTGGTCGGCTCGTCCAGCACCAGGAAGTTCGGCGGATCGAACAGCATCTTGGCCATCACGAGCCGCGCCTTCTCGCCACCCGACAACACGCGGCAGCGTTTCTCGACGTCGTCGCCGGAGAAGCCGAAGCAGCCGGCGAGCGCGCGCAACGAGCCCTGCCCTGCGGTCGGAAACGCGTATTCGAGTGATTCAAACACCGTCTGCTCGCCGTCGAGCAAATCCATCGCATGCTGGGCGAAATAGCCCATCTTGACGCTGCCGCCGAGCGCCACGGTGCCTTCGTCCGGCTCGCTCGCGCCCGCGACGAGCTTGAGCAGCGTCGACTTGCCGGCGCCGTTGACGCCCATCACGCACCAGCGCTCGCGGCGGCGGATCATGAAATCCAGCCCGTCATAGATCCGCTTAGCTCCATAGCCCTTGAACACCTTCTTCAGGGCGACGACGTCCTCGCCCGAGCGCGGCGCCGGCGGAAAGTCGAACGCTACTGTCTGGCGGCGGCGCGGCGGCTCGACCCGCTCGATCTTGTCGAGCTTCTTGACCCGGCTCTGCACCTGCGCGGCATGAGAAGCGCGTGCCTTGAAGCGCTCGATGAACTTGATCTCCTTGGCGAGCATCGCCTGCTGGCGCTCGAACTGCGCCTGCTGCTGCTTCTCATTCAGCGCACGCTGCTGCTCGTAGAATTCGTAATTGCCGGTGTAGGTGGTGAGCGAGCCGGAGTCGATTTCGACCACCTTGGAGATCACGCGGTTGATGAACTCGCGGTCATGCGAGGTCATCAACAGCGTGCCTTCGTAGTCATGCAGGAATTTTTCCAGCCAGATCAGGCTTTCCAGATCAAGATGGTTGCTCGGCTCGTCGAGCAGCATGACGTCGGGGCGCATCAAGAGGATGCGCGCCAGCGCCACGCGCATCTTCCAGCCGCCGGAGAGCGCGCCGACATCGCCGTCCATCATCTCCTGGCTGAAGCCAAGGCCTGAAAGCGCCTCGCGGGCCCGGCCGTCCAGCGCATAGCCGTCGAGCTCCTCGAAAGCGTGCTGCACCTCGCCATAGCGCGCGATGATCTCGTCCATCTCGTCGGCACGATCGGGAGCGGCCATCGCGGTCTCGAGCTCGCGCAGTTCGGCTGCCACCGCGCTCACCGGTCCTGCCCCGTCCATGACCTCGGCCACGGCGCTGCGGCCGGCCATCTCGCCGACGTCCTGGTTGAAATAGCCGATGGTGATGCCGCGATCGGTCGAGACCTGCCCTTCGTCGGGCAGCTCCTCGCCGGCGATCATCCGGAACAGTGTGGTTTTGCCGGCGCCGTTCGGGCCAACGAGCCCGATCTTCTCGCCCTTGTTGAGGGCGGCTGAAGCTTCGATGAACAGGATCTGGTGGCCGGCTTGCTTGCTGACGTTGTCGAGGCGGATCATGAGGTCTTTTTTGGGGGAATTTTTGCGTTGCGGCGTAATAGTCCATGCGGGCCGCCAGGGGAAGCCCGGCCGCGCCCGGGTTCGCGCCTCCCTGACAAATCCTTAGCAATTTTGCGCCAAAACCGCGCTTGCGCCCTCCGGAGATTTAACGGGCGCGTGCTGACCTAACGCCTTCTGGAAATCCCCCGGGGAACGCCGATGAAATCTTCCTTTCGACTAGCCATGTCCTTTCGACTTACCATGGCTGCCACGCTGATACTTGGCGGCGGCGCCGCAGCCGCCCAAACCCTGCCCGACTACATGGCGCCGATCTCCGGCACGAGCACGGCCGCGCCCGCCGACGTCGCGACCAAGGACGTGCTCGCGCTCAACACCGGCATGTTCGAGCTCTATGGCGACGCCGCCAAGGTGTTCCAGAAGAACATCCTCGACAAGCACCCGGTGATCCTCGGCCTGTTTTCCGGCGCCGGCGGACGCCTGATCCTCTACCGGCCGGACCAGCCGCCGCTCGATGCGCCGCAGGTCCCGATCGTCTATCAGCTGCTGAAGTCGGTCGGCCACAGCACCATGGCGCTGGCCGAGGTCGTAGGCCCCTATGTCGACAATCCCGACAACAGATCGTGGCGGGGCTCGATGATGGCCTACCGCAGCCGGATGCAATCGGCGCTCGACGCGCTCGATACGGCGCCGATGCAGGCCGACTGGCGCGACAACAACCGCACCATCCTGAAAAACAACCTGGCCTTCATGGACGAGTGCATCGCGAGTGGCGTCATTCCCTTCGCCAGGCTCGAAGCGTTCGGGAAGACGCAGGCGCCGTTCCTCGCCAAGAACGTCGCCTGGGCCGCCCAGACCCAGGTCGCCCACTGGATGGGCGTGCTCGCGGACTGGAAGACGCAGCTCGGCCCGGACTGGGACAAGACCTATGCCGCCAGCAACACCATCTACGTGGCACGGCAGAACAACGTCATTTTCAGCGTGCTCGCACAATTCTTCGGCCCCGACGCCATCAACTCGCGCCTGATGTTGATCGAAACGGTGTCGTTCACCACGACGCCGGCGGACATGCTGGAATCGCTGACGCGGATCATCGCCGATCGCTCGGTCGGCTCGCTGTTCTTCGGCAATTATCACCTGATGGACTACGAGCTCATGGGAGGCGACGCGCGCGCGGCGATCATCGCGGAGACGGCAAAGCGCGGCATGACGCCGTTCCTTCCGCCGCTGGTTCCGTTCGGTTCCAAGCAGTGGCCGGCCCTGATCACGCCGGGTCCGGGCCCAGCCACCATCGCCGACCTCAAATAGCCCGACGAAGACCGCGGCGGCATCACCGCGGCCGTCTTCATGGGTTGGTAACGGCCCGCGCTGTTCTATCGTCGCATGACGAATCATGACAGCTTCAGGCTAGCGTTGGCGCGTAGTCTTCCAGGCATCGGTGCCGTCAGCACGGCGATGCCTTCAAAGCCTTGATGAAGGATCAGACCATGCGGCCTTCGCGACGTGAGTTCGTGAAGTGGTTGTCGGCAGGAGGCATTTCGGTCAGCCTGTCCCACCTCGCTTCGGCGGCAAACGCGCCCTTTGCGGCCCACGAGACGCTTCCCGGACGAAGCAATTTCAATCCCGCAACAAAGGGCGCCGGCCGTGTCGACGGCGTCGCCAAGGTCACCGGCGCAAAGCTCTACGCCTCCGACTTCCGCGCCAATGATCTTCCCGGCTGGCCGCAGACCACCTCGCACGCGATGCTGGTGCGCGCCAATGACGCCACGCATGTCTACACCGGCATGGATCTCGCCCGCCTCGAGGGCGCGCTGAAACCGTCCGTCATCGTCACCGCTGCGGACCTCGATCGCATCGGCACCCAGGTGCCGGATTTTTATGCCGGCGACCTGTTCTGCCCGCTCGGCAAGACGCCGCTCTATCTGGGGCAACCGGTCGCGCTGCTGATCTTCGAAAAGTTCGATGCCTTCGATCAGGCCCGCCTCGTCTTGCGCGACGGCACCTTCGTCCAATTCGGCGAGGAAACCGGACCGGTGATTGCGCCTGATTACGGCGCCTTTCGCTTCACGCGTGTCGCAGGTCCCTCGCCCGAGAAGCCGGACATCTATTCGCCGATCCAGGCCGGCTGGGTCTCGCCCAGGAAGGTGCAGAACGCAGCACTTCCGGTGTGGTCGCCGCTCGCCAAGGAGATGCCGGCCGATTACGCCAAGGCCGCCGGGTATGGCGAGCGGATCCGCGCCGAGCTTGCCGCGGAGGACGCTTCGCTTCTGGTGCTCGATCGCGAGTTCGAGACGCAATCGGTCGACCCGATGTTCCTGGAGCCCGAATGCGGGCTCGGCTGGTACGCCGGCAAGGGCGGCAATCTCGAGCTGGTGCTCGGCGTGCAGTCACCCTACGAGACGGTGGAGTCAATCGCACATCTGCTCGCCAAGGCCCGCTCGCCCTACAAGCCCGCGCATATCAATGCGCAATTCGCCCATGTCGGCGGCGGTTTCGGCGGCCGCGACCACACCCCGTTCATTCTCTATGTCACGCTGGCCGCGATCTGCTTTCCCGGCAAGCCGGTGCGGCTGGCGCACGACCGCTACCAGCAGTTCCAAGCCGGCATCAAGCGCCACCCGATCAAGATGCGCTCGCGCATCGGCATCGACCGCACGACAGGCCTGATCAAGGCTTTCGCCGCCGATCATGTGCTCGACGGCGGTGGGCTCGCCAACTTCTCCGTCAACGTCGCGGTGGTCGCCGCCACCGGCGCAATCGGCATCTACGACATCCCCAAGGTCGACGTCACCACCATCGTGCTGCATTCACGCGGCGTGACCGCGGGCTCGATGCGCGGCTACGGCACGCTGCAAACCATGACCGCGCTCGAAGCACTGATCGACGAGGCGGCGGGCGAGCTCAAGCTCGATCCGATCGAATTCCGTCGCCGCAATGCGCTCAAGCAGAACGGCCGGACCATGACCGGCAATCCCTACATCGTCTCGGTCCGCACGCCGGAAATTCTGGACAAGCTGGAAAAGCACCCGATCTGGCAGCAGCGCGCGCAATTCAAGCAGGCATCAACGGATCGGCTGGTCGGCACCGGCGTTGCCTGCGTGACCAAGGACTACGGCTCCGGCGCGGACTGTTCGCTCGGCCGCGTCGAGCTCGGCCCGGACGGCAAGATCGCGATCTTCTGCGACCATGTCGAGATGGGCAACGGCATCGGCACCGCGCTGGCCAACCGCGTCGCCGGCCATCTCGGCGCCATCGCCGACGAAGTCTCGGTCGCCCGGGTCGACAGCTACGACGTGCTCGGCCTCGTCAGCTCGGGCGATCCCTACACGATGGACCAGAAGACCCAGGACGCCGCGGAGAAAAATCCGCGCTGGGTACCCTCGATCAGCTCGGCGACCTCAGCCTCGATCGGCGCTCACGTCGGCACGCATTCCTCCTCCGAGGCCGGCCGCGTCATCTTCCGTTTCGGCCTGTGGCCCGCCGCTCTGGAGCTGTGGCGCATCCCGAAGACTGACGCGCGCGCGCGGCAATGGGCGGACGCGAGCTGGCAGAACGGCCAGCTCACGATGCCCGGCCTCGAACCGCTGGCTCTCCCCGCTCTCGCGGCGACCGCCCATGCGCGCGGCTTCGTCACCGGCGCGGTCGCGCACAGCTTTTCGCGCTGGGCGTGGTCGCGCGCGCGGTTTCCCCTGTTCGGCGAGCAGTACCGCGCCGACATCGACGCGCTGGCGATCCGCCGCGGCAACGGCAA
This sequence comes from Bradyrhizobium sp. F1.4.3, assembly GCF_040548375.1. Taxonomy (NCBI): domain Bacteria; kingdom Pseudomonadati; phylum Pseudomonadota; class Alphaproteobacteria; order Hyphomicrobiales; family Nitrobacteraceae; genus Bradyrhizobium; species Bradyrhizobium sp. F1.4.3. The sequence goes on along the minus strand of NZ_JBEPRN010000015.1, from coordinate 96,247 downwards.
GTTCGAGCGGATCAACCGCGTCAGCGTCAAGTTTCCGCCGACCGACAACAACCGCATCGGCACCGCCTACACCTCGATGTGCGGCACGGTCGTCCGCGTCGAGATCGAGCGCGCGACCGGAAACCTGCGCATCGCCAAGGCCTACAGCGTGTTCGAATGCGGCACGGCGCTGGTGCCGGAGGTCGTGATGGGCCAATCCCAGGGCGGTTTTGCCATGGGCGTCGGCTACGCGCTGCTGGAGACGCTGCCGCCGTTCGAGGGCGGCCCCGGCAACGGCGAGTGGAATCTCGGCCGCTATCTGGTCGCGCGCGGCTCCGACCTGCCCTTGCGCGATCTCGATATCGAGATGCTGAAGCCGCAGACCGCGGACGAAGCCCCGAAGGGCATGGCGGAGGTCGTGATGATCCCGATCGTGCCGGCGCTCATCAACGGCATCCACGACGCCACCGGCCATCGCTTCCGCGCCCTGCCGGTCACCGCAAGCCTGTTGAAGGGAGTGCTCGCGTGACGACCCTCAGCCTCACCATCAACGGCCAGAAGCACGGCCCGATGGAGGTCCGCGACGATCTCTCGATGAACGATCTCCTGCGCGAAATGCTCGGCATGACCGGGACCAAGTTCGGCTGCGGCGCCGCGCAATGCCTGAGCTGCGCCATCATCGTCGACGCGCCCGATGGCACGAGCTACACCAGCCCGACCTGCATCGCGCCCGCCGTGAACTTTGACGGCAAGTCGATCCGCACCGTCGAGGGCCACGCCAGGGACGGCCAGCTCTCGGCCCTGCAAAAAGCCTTCATCGATCACTTCGCTTTTCAGTGCGGCTATTGCACCGCCGGCTTTCTCAACGAGGGCCAGGTGCTGCTCGAACGACTCGCGCACACGCCGGTCCCGCGCGAGGCGCTGGAGCAGACGATCGCGGACGCCCTCGACGGCCATCTCTGCCGCTGCACCGGCTACATCAAATATCACGAGGCGGTGCGCGACGTGATCTTGGCCGATGCGCACCGTTATCTCGTCGCCACGAAGTGAGCGCGCAGGCCATGATCTCCGACGCGCGCTTCAAGATCATTGCCGTGATTGCGGCGCTGACGAGCAGCCTTTGCGCGGGCTACGCGGCGTCGGACACGAAGAGCCATGGGTTGGCCTCGCCCGAGAGTTTTGCCAGCATCACTGACACCGAGAAGCGCTCGGCGGCGATCTTCACCGAGCTCGGAAGGGTTTTGACGCATCCACGCTGCACCAATTGCCATCCGGCCGGCGACAGTCCGCGCCAGGGTGACAATCCCCACCTCCATCAGCCGCCGGTCGCCCGCGGCGCCGATGGCCACGGCTTGGCGGCGATGCGCTGCAACACCTGCCACCAGAAGGCCAATTTCGAGCCCGGCCGCGTGCCCGGCCATCCCGAATGGCATCTCGCCCCGCGCGAGATGGCCTGGGAGGGCAAGACCGTCGGCGAGATCTGCGAACAGATCAGGGACCCCGCGCGCAATGGCGGGCGCACGGTGGAAGAGCTGATCGACCACATCGGCAAGGACACCCTGGTCGGCTGGGCCTGGCATCCCGGCTTCGGCCGCTTGCCCGCGCCGGGCACGCAAGCGCAGGCCGGCGCGCTGGTCGAGGCCTGGGTGAAGACGGGGGCGGCGTGCCCTGCACCGTGATGAGGCGCCAGGGGGAGTACTCATAACCTTCGGCTTCCAGGCGAAAAACGAAAGTCACCCCGCTTGGTCGTCATCGACGACTTATGACCCATCAGCAGAAGTGGGACTTGTCGCGCATTCGACTAGCTTGCCGGTCGCGGCTCCGGGAATTTCCATTTTCCGCTTAGGATTTCGGCGCGAGGGCGATAGAGCCTTACCGTATAGTTCCATCCCTTAGTGATTGGCAGGCAGTTAGACACTTTGCCGTCGCATCCACCGAACTGGATCGCAATGGAGCCATCACTACCCTTTTGGGCCGTGAGGTTATTGAGCGCGTACGCATTGTACGTGTTTTTCTCGAAGTAGCCGTCCGCGTTGTAGACGCTGACAGACCAAAAGGCATCGACAGGTACGTCCTTTACCCGGAGCGTGTAAACTGTGGTCCCGTCGTTCTTGGTGGGCGTGATGTTGAGATACGTCGCGTCCTTGTCCGGATTGCCACCCCATGCCGCAGCCGTCGCAACCAGGTGTCGTACCGGATCAACCTGCTCCTTCGTTCCGAAAGCCCTCTTGAAGTCAGGTATCGTCGAACTGAGCACCAGAAGCGCGTCGCGAACTTTCTTCTGGTTTGCGGCATCCCACTTCGGGGTCTCGAACCTGCCGATACTCTTCTGGTTTACCTGGATCGCGTCCTGCAGCGCGTGAACCTGTTCAACATCCTTCGGATCAGCGGGGTTTACCAAGGTGCGAATGGCGAACACGACATAGCGTGTGCCAATTTTTTCCTTGGTGAGAATATGAGAGCCTCCTCCGTAGAACACGGACGGCGCATAATGATCTTCATTGATGACCAGCAAGGACATGAAGCGCTTGCCCGCATCGGGAAGCGTAATGCTCACGGGACCGGCGTCGAGATCAAAAACCCCTGACGAATACAAGGTATCGCGATTGAGGCGAATGACAGTTTGGTTGTCTATCGAGGCGGGTTCGCGGCGGTGAATGAGCTTCCCGAAGCCACCATCCTTGACGATATTGCCCATGTATAGGTCAGTTTCAGCGCGGATGAAGTTATCGACGGTGACCGGCATCTCGCCCACGGGCGACTGCTCGACAGATTGTGCACGACCCACACCGACGGCTAACGACAAGACCACAGCGGAGAAAACGGATTTGACTTTCATTTCGCATCGTACCTTTTATTCTTCTCAAGGTGGCAGCATCACAACTATACTCGATAATGGTAACCTAGCTATCCGAACTTTATCAACCATGAGGATGCGACATGCGTAAGTTACTGATGGGTGCCCTTACGCTGCTAACTGCCGCGACCCAGATGCCGGCTTACGCACAAAGCCAGTCAGCTCCGAAGTATTCTGCCAAAGTCCCAAACTACATTCAGACGCCCGATAAGGTTGAGACCCGGATGGGAACGCTGAAATTCTTTGACGGACTCCCCGATCAGGAAACGGTACAGAAGGTTTACGACAACATCGACTTCGCCCGTGGCACCGAAGCATTCATGGCCGGAATGCCAGCCGCCTCGGTCTACGCGATGTGCGAGGGGGTCGACCAAGTTGGCGCGAAGCGAAATCAGGGAATGGCCATCACCCAAGAGTTGATGGATGCTCGCTCACTGTTTCTTACGGCCAACTCCACAACGATCTATGTGTTCTTCTGCATCGATCTGACAGACGGGCCAGTGATCGCAGAAGTCCCGCCGGGCGTGCTGGGGCCGGTCGACGACGCTTACTTTCGCTATGTGACAGACGTTGGACTGATAGGTCCCGACAAAGGCAAAGGTGGCAAATATCTTTTCGTGCCGCCTGGATATTCCGGCAGCCTTCCAACGGACGGCTACTTTGTCACCAAAACTCCGACCTACAGCAACCTCATTCTTTATCGCGCTTTCGTTAAAGACGGCGACATCGCGGCTGCGGTGAACAATGTGAGGAGCAACGCGCGTGTTTATCCTCTCTCGGCGGCGGAAAGTCCTCCCACAACCACGTTTGTTGACTCCTCCGGAAAGCAGTTCAATACAATCCACGCGAACGACTTTCATTTCTACGAGGAACTGAATGAAGTGATCCAATCCGAACCCGCCGACGCATTTGATCCTGAAACGGTCGGATTGTTCGCTTCGATTGGTATCAAGAAGGGCAAGCCGTTCGCGCCGAACGCACGGATGAAGGCGATCCTTACTGAAGCAGTCGCAGTCGGGAACGCGACGGCGCGAGCTATGGTGTTCGCTCCAAGGGATGAGCGAGCGAAGTTCTATCCTGATCGCCAGTGGAACAACGGCTTCATCGGCAACAGCTATCAGTTCCTGAACAACGGCGAGCGAATGCTCGATGCGCGTACGATGTTTCATTACGCTGCAACAGGCATAACGCCCGCGATGGCCGACGCGAAACCCGGCACCGGGTCGGCCTATGCTTTCGCCGTGCGCGATGCGACAGGGACCTATCTCGACGGCAGCAAGACATACAAGATTACACTTCCGGCCCCGATCCCGGCTGGTCAGTTCTGGTCGTTCACGGTCTATGACAACCAGACGCGCTCGATGCTGGAAACGGATCAGAAGTTGGCGGGCCTTGACAGCAACCAGTCCGGTATCGAGAAAAATGCCGACGGGTCTGTGACAGTATGGTTCGCACCCAAGGCACCTGCCGGACACGAAGCCAATTGGGTCCAGACCACGCCGGGGAAGGGTTGGAACTCGCTGCTACGTCTCTACGCGCCACTCCAGCCTTGGTTCGACAAAACTTGGAAACCAGGTGATTTCGAACTCCAATGAAGCCATCAGCGTGTACCGCCGGTCCAGTGTGCCAAGACACCTGCGTAGGTCATGACTCCTGTTGAGCTGTTGACTGAACGCACACAGTCGTGGGTATCGTGCTGCCGAAGACAATTTCGCTTTCGGCCCCAAACCGGACAAGGCGGTCCCTTGGCGTGGTCTATCCGCGAACGGGATTGCCCCTCGCGCGATGGTCACGCCTGTTGATCTTTGGTTTCCCACTGACGGTTCGGTAGAGTGTGCCCATTGCAGCCGCATTCGTTTCACTGAACGGCCACATGAAAATCAGACGCTAACCAAATTTGGCGCATAGGAGTTTTGGTAGTTTGTCCAAGCTGGAAAGGCTGGAAAGGAACGACCATGCGCATTTTTACGGCATCCATCATTATTGCAGCACTCTCCCTTGGGACGCCGGCTTTCGTGCAGGCACAAGGGACATCCCCGCGGCCCAACGCAGAGGAACCGCCTGCTCAGTCCAGCGCGGTCATAAAGAGCATACAGGTCGTCGACATTAAGCAGTTGCAACCGGCGGTGCGCGCTAAGGTCGATGAAATCGTCGCGCAGACAAGCGAGGATGATATACAGTCACTTCGGAAGTCCATTGACGCGACACCGGCGGCGGCATCCGCGCTTAAGGCCAAGGGCCTGAGTTCGGCACAAGTCGTTGCTATCAACATTGCCGACGGTGTCCTGACGTTGTTCACCAAGACAGCTTAAACTAGCTTGGAGAACCGCATGCACTTTCGAAGGTTGGCCGTAATCGCTGTAGTCATGCTGGCGGTTGCTATCCTCACATGGGGACCGCGGAGCACTGAGCATGTTGCGCCTAATCCCGGACCGAGCGGAACACCGGGATCGACGGAATTAAACCGGACCCCACCGCCAGCCGCCGGTCCGTCGGACGAAACCACGGGAGCGGCGCGCTGAACGCCCCTGAATGCGCACGCTCAAGACAGCTGATATGTGCCTTGTCCGGGTCGCCCTCCACCGGCACCTTCTTTGCGCCAAGGCATTCAGCCGCCTGAACAGAATCTTCAGAGTGCGGGCCTTCAGGTGGTTGCGGGTTGGCCCGCATAAGTCCGAACGCGACCCTGCGTGGTCATTCGCAGCCTCCCGATAGGTGGACCACGTGGCCCAGTGCGATCAACCGGTCGCTGTGTGCGGTGGGGATAAGGGGCGCTGGGCCATTCACGGGCACGTTGCTGACCAAAAGCAGCGATGCGAACTCTTCAGGGGTTAGTAGTTCTGTTTCTGATGCCATAACCCAAGAATGGATCGCTTCGGCAATCCTGAATGTTCAATTTTTCTCAGACCTGGAAACAATGGCCGCCCTCAGTTGGAGGCCTCTCCATTCGCTGATGTTGGCCCCAAGGCCGACATGCAGACGTATTGGCTTCAACGTCGCCTCGTAACAGCCAAGCCTGCGCGACGAATCTACGAGTAGACGCCCTAAGCCCTTCGCATCAGCTTGAGCGAGGCTGCAAGCCGCAAGCTGCGCTGGCCGGCGAGCGCGATGCCTTCGAGCTCGCCGCTGTCTTCCGTGCAACTCCCGGAAAAGCCGATCCCGACCTCATAGCCGCCGAAGACGGGATTTTCACCTTTCGCCGGCGTGTGCTCCTGGTTGAGCATCTCGCCCTTCCAGCGGCCGTCCGCCAACGAATATGAGCCGAGATAGTAGAAAAACGCATCGCCGCCGAGGATGCGGCCGTCGATCAGCAGCATCACGCCGGAGAGCCCGGCATCGACTCCATCGAGCGCGCGCAGATGGATCGCATAGAGCCCGTTGGCGATTCTACCCGGCCCGATCGTGCCACGCGGCGCGAGCGCCTCGTCGTCGAGCGGCGCGAGGTTTGCCCGGAACACGCCGTCGGGCATCGCGTCCGCCTTACCTTCGAGCAGGATCGTCGATCCCTCCATCCTGCCGCGCACCTTGATCGCCGCGACGTCAGCACCTTCAACGATACTTATTCGGTCTAAAAACCTTCCGATCAAATCATCTGCCGGCGGTGTGGCGTCTATGTTGCGATGACTTTAAGCGACGGAGGCCCGGTGTGGAGCGTCGTCAACATCGATACGCCTGATGACCGCGCACTTATTCACCCGCCCGCCGGAGGCGCGCGACTACACATGCGATGATGCGAACTTCTGTTTCAGATCACTGGCGCGGGACATCACAGGGTGCTCGGTCAAAGCGGACGCGCGCGGCATGGATATCGGAATAACGACGGTCGGCCCAATCGATGAGGCTCGCCATCGGGTCCAGCAAGGATTGGCCTAGCGGGGAAAGGCAATATTCAACGCTCGGCGGCTTGGTCGGAAAGACATGGCGGGTGATCAGTCCGTCGCGCTCCAAGTCGCGCAGCGTCTGGGTGAGCATGCGCTTCGAGATGTCGCGGATGGCTCGGTGAAGCTCGCTGAAGCGCCGCGGTCGCGTCGCGAGGGTCATGATCATGAGTATGCTCCATTTGTCGCCGATGCAGTCGAGCACGTCGCGGACCGGGCAATGTACGGGTTCTACTGACTGGGCGTCGTCCGATTGATATCGGCTGAATCGCTCGATCGCGCTCGATGCGTCGCTCATACGGGCTCCCTTTTGCTCTCCTGGTTACAAAAAACTGCCTCCTTACGGTGCAGCTCTAAAGTCTCTATGTGAGACCTACCCTAAAACATAGACCATCCAGCACCGGGAGAATATGCATGTTTCTAGTCATGGGAATTACGGGAAAAGTCGGCGGCGCAACGGCCAGGCATCTGTTGGCGCAAGGTCAGAAAGTACGCGCGCTGGTTCGCGACCGAGCGAAGGCGGCAAGCTGGACGGACCAGGGCGTCGAACTGGTCGACGGCGACTGGAACAATGCGGCCGGCATCGAGCGGGCGCTCAAGGGCGTCGACGGCGCGTTTGTCATGTTGCCGGCCGTCTGGGCCCCCTCGCCGGACTTCAAGGAAGCCAAGGGCATCATCGCGAACTATGTCGAGGCGCTGACCAAGGCCGCGCCGCCGCGAGTCGTCGGGCTCTCGTCGATGGGGGCGAACAGAACCAGCGGGCTGGGGATGATCACGGCCCTGTCGTTGCTGGAGCAAGGCTTTCGCAAACTGACATCGCCGACTGCCTTCGTGCGCGCCGGCGGGTTCTTCGAAAATTTCCTTTACGGCCTGCACGTCGGCCAGGGCGGCATGCTCCCCGTCTACTACAACCCGACCAACCGGAAATCGACGATGGTCGCGACGAACGACATCGGTGCCGAGGTGGCGACGCTGCTGACCGGGCCGGCGTGGTCGGGGCATCGCGTCATCGAACTTGGTTCGATGGTCAGCGCGGATGAAGTCGCAGCGCAACTGGGCGATGCCATGCAGCGCGACGTCAAGGCTTTCGCTGTCCCGCGGGCCGAGTGGCCGGCAGCGTTCGAGCAGTTCGGCATCCCGAAGGGCCAGACCGGACCGGCTGAAGCGATGTTCGAGGCCGTCAACGCGGGCTGGATGGACCTCGGCGTAGCGGGCACGGAGCACGTCGCAGGCACAACGCTTCCCCGCGATGTCTTCGCGGCGGCCCGGAACGCCGCCACGGCGTAGGTCCGCGGATCAGCGATGAGATGCGACTTTCGGACTGCTCCGGAAATCCGCATCTCCTTCGGAATGAATGCGTCGCGGCGGACACCCGTCATCCCATGGTGAAGGGTGATCTCGTAGATCACCTTTTCGAGCCGCAGCAATCGCGGACATCGGCCGGCTCGTCGACCAGGCGGCCACAGGTTTCTCGGCGGAGCCCCCATCAGAAGTCACACAGGTTCGCCGCGGCGCCCTCATCAGAAAAGGATGGACAAATGTCAAAGATTTCCTGGCACCAGGTCTCGGCCCTGGCGCTTGCAGCTTTCTTCATCGTGGGATCGCTCAGCAACATCTTCGCCCCTGGGTCGATCTACGAGGAGTATCTGCGGTGGGGATACCCGCACTGGTTCCATTTCGTGACCGGATCGCTGGAACTCACGACCGCCGTTCTGCTGGCGCGGGCACGGACGCGGCTGTGGGGCTCGGCGCTCGGCTGCGCTGTGATGTTGGCGGCGCTCGCAACCGTCACACTCCACGGCGAATACGGACACGGGGTGGCGCCGCTTGTCGCGGCGACACTATCGATAATCGTCGGCTGGTTCGCCTGGCGGAAGCGGCTCCCCAGCCCGGCATGACTGACGCCACTGGAGGGCCGACGGAATGTCCGCGTGCGAGTGTTCACGGGTGAAACTGGATGTCCACCTACCGCCAATTTTGGTCTCGCTGATGCCGCCTTTGATCAGCTGCCGATACACGCCCTAGGCCCGCCGCATCAGCTTGAGCGAGGCCGCAAGACGCAAGCTGCGTTTGCCCGCAAGCGCGATGCCTTCCAACTCGCCACTATCCGCCGTGCAGGTCCCGGAGAAGCCGATGCCGACCTCGTAACCGCCGAACATGGGATTCTCGCCTTTCGCCGGCGTGTGCTCCTGGTTGAGCATCTCACCCTTCCAGCGGCCATCCGCCGACGAATAGGAGCCGAGATAGTAGAAAAACGCATCGCCGCCGAGGATGCGGCCGTCCATCAGCAGCATCACGCCGGAGAGCCCGGCATCGACCCCATCAAGCGCGCTCAGACTCATCCCATAGAGCCCGTTGGCGATGCCGCCCTCCCCGATCGTGCCGCGTGGTGGCAGCGCCCCACCATCGAGTCGCGAGAGGCTGGCCCAGAAGTTGCCGCCCGGCATTGTGTCCGCGCTGCCCTCGAGACGGATCTGGTTGCCGTTCAGCCGGCCGCGTGCATTGATCGAGGCGACATCAGCGCCCATCAGCGGTTTGTAGTGAGGATCTTCATTATGCCGTTCGGTGATCACCTCGGCGATGATCTCGCCGTCGCGCTCCTGATAAGTTCCAAGATGCGCGAAGGCCGAGTTGCCGCCGAGCATCTTGCCGTCATGCAGGCACATGATGCTGCGGCCGAACGCATTGTTGATGCCGTATTCAACTTTGTAGAGCCCGTCCAGCAATGCAATTGACCCGCAAAATCGGAAAAGAATTGCGGACTACCTAGCACCGCTGCCGCACTGACGCCATCCGGCTTTTCCGCGCAGGAGCCACTCGCCGAGCTATCGCTGCATGATGCCATCATGCCCCTGTTTTGCCTGACGGGTCAATCCATATTTCGTAAAATACGAAACAAGTAATTTCAACGACTTGGCTACTGTGCATGGGGTTGTTTTTGACTTTTTTGGTTTGTGCGGTCCCGGACGGCCCTCGTCATGCGTCAATGACGCTTGAAATACTGCACCTCGCGCTCGTGCTTCTCGGCCGCCGCGCGGCTCTTGAAAGTGCCGAGGTTACGGCGCTTGCCGGTCTTGGGATTCACCTTGCGCGAATAGAGCCGGTATTCGCCGGATGCGAGTTTGCGGATCATGATTGCGCCTCCTGCTTGTTGTGATCTCAACGGCCTGTGCCGGGGCCGGTTCCTTCCCGAGGAAGGCTCCTTCGAACCCGGATGGACACGATCGAGCGGCGTTCGAGCACCGAAGAGGTCCGCGTCTATCGCACCCTGACGCCGGAGCAGATCAGCGCGAAATACCGCAGCGATCGCGACCACGCCTCTGAAGGACCGATGTTCGGATATCTCAAGCGCGCGCATCCGCACGCCGATGATGAGGCGATCAGACAGGCGGTTATCGTCGCCGTCAAATTCGAGGACGCCACCTTCACGCACTTCAACTGGAATGGCGATTTCCGGGACTGCGTCGTGCGCGCGGTGGCGCAGGCGGCGAGGCAATATCCGGACTTTCTCGACACGACCTATCGCGACGCCCGCAACAACCTCGCCTACTACATGAAGTGAACTAGAAGCATAGCGTGGTGACGAGCTTGCCCTGCTTGTCCTTGATTGCGTAGGGGCAGCGTATCCGCTCCAGTGCCTTCTTGGCATCCTCGTCGCCGAGCGCGGCAGCGCGCTCGTAATAGGCCTTGGCGGCGTCCTTGTCCTTCGGCCCGCCACGGCCGTCCTGCGCGAAGGATCCCATGCGTTCCAGCGCGCCGGGATGGTTTTGCGCCGCCGCCTTCTCGAACAGCGTGCGTGCGGCAACATCGTCCTTCTCGCCGCCGTTGCCGTTGGAGAGCATCAGGCCGAGCTGGTACTGCGCCTCCGCGTTGGTTTCGGCGGCCCTGCCCAGCAGCGCCCGCGCCTGCGCAGGGTCCGCGGGCGCGGCACCGCCTGCGCTGCCGAGGGCTGCAAGGTTGGAGACGCCGCGGGGATTGCCGGCCTGCGCCGCCTTCTCGAATAGTTTTCGCGCCTGCGCCTCGTCTTTGGCAACGCCGGAGCCGGTGCCATAGAGCACGCCGAGCTCGACCATGGCCGCGCTCGAACCCTTGTCGGCCGCCTTGCGCCAGGCGGCGATCGCGTCCGCCGTCTGCCGGTTGGCCGCGTAGGCACGTCCAAGCGCGAACATCGCGCGCCGCGATGACGGTGCGGCCTGCTTGCAGAACTTGATGGCAGTCGCAACATCGGAGGCTGCAACTTCCGGCACGCCCTTCACATCGGCCGGCTTGTCGGGATCGCTGGGATCGGCCGCCACGCGGTCGCACAGGACGAGGTCGGCCGATTGCGCGTGCGCCGCCAAGGGCGCGGCAAGCATGAAGAGGATGGCACAGAGGTAGGTCCGCATGGGCGTCACGTTGCGTCCGCGTCCCGGCGAATTCAAGGCTCGAGTCCGGACTTGCGCAGGACCGGCGCGATCTCGGGCGACGCCAGGTAGCGCAGCAGTCCGTCGGCGGCGGCCGCATGTTTCGCGCTCGCCATGCGGCCGGCGGAGAACACGGCCGGCGTCTGCAGATCGAGCGGGATCGGGCCGACCACTTCGATGCCGTCGACCTGCTTCAGCTCGCTGATCTGCTGCACGGCGAGGTCGGCCTCGCCGCTGACGAGCCGCTCCGCGGTAAATCCCTGCTGCACGATGGTGGCCCTGGCGTTGATCTCGGCCGCGATGCCCATCCGCGCGATCAGCTGCGCAAAGTAGATCCCGCTTGCACCCAGCCGTGAATAGGCCACGGACCGCGCCGCCAGCACCGTGTTGCGCAGCGCGGCTTCGCTTGCGATGTCGGGATGCGCGTGGCCTGCCTTGACCGCTATGCCGACATAGGAGCGCGCCAGATCGGCCGCGCTCTCTGCGAGCACGCGCCCCTCGCCGATCACCTCGTCGAGCCCCTCGCGCGTGAGGATCACGAGATCGGCGGCCTCGCCGTCGCGCAGCCGCTTGAGCAGCGCCTGGGTCGGCGCAAAATCAGCGTCGATATGGACGCCGCTAGCGGCCTCGTAAGCCGAGGACAGGCTGCGCATCGCGCCCATCAAGCCGAGCGTCGAGAGCATGCGAACGACGTTTTCCATGTGCAATTCCTGTAACGGTCAGGCGCGGTGCATCAGCTTGAGCGCGGCGGTCAGGCGCAGGCTGCGTTTGCCGGCCAGCGCCGTTGCCTCCAGCACCGCCCGCTCTGCGTCATAGCTGCCGGAGAAGCCAATGCCGACCTCGTGGCCGCCGAAGATCGGGTCGTCCTTGGCGGGCGTGTGCTCCTGGTTGAGGATCTGGCCCTTCCAGCGGCCGTTCGCGGCGGTGTAGCTGCCGAGGTAATAGAACGAGGCATCGCCGCCGAGGATGCGGCCCTGGTTCAGCAGCATCACGCCGGTGAGGCCGCCGTCAATGCCGTCCAGCATCCGCAGGTGAACCGAATAGAGGCCATCGGCGATGCCGGCCTCGCCGACGCCACCGGCGATCGGCACCTCGCCCTCCGTGATCGGCGTCATCACCGACTGGAAGGGCACGCCGGGCAGCTCTTTCAGTTCACCTTTGAATCGATAGAGGTCACCGTCCGCCCGGCCCTTGGCGATCAGCGTCGCGTCATCGGTGCCGGCCATGGCGCGATAGCTCGGATCGGGATTGTGGCGGACGGTCTTGATGACGATGTCGATACCGTCAGCGGTCTTCTCGTAGGTGCCGATATGGGCGAAGGCGGAATTGCCGCCAAGCATCTTGCCGTTGCCGGCATGCATCACGCTCCGGCCAACACCGTCGCCGAGCTGAAATCGTACCTTGTAAAAGCCCTCAAACACCAGCCGTCCCGGGCCCTGCGCGCATTCACGGACACTCTACTCCGCTTTCGGCAGCGATGGACAGACTTCAAGCCGGCATGGCCGGCAGACCCACAACAACGGCTGTCATCAAAATGAAAAATCCGCCGGAGCCTTCAGCTCCGGCGGATTGAAAGCCAACCCGGGCCAGCCCCCAGCCCGGGCCGGGAGGATCTTAGGCGGCCGCCTTCTTGTCGGCCGGCACGGACGCGATCGTCTTCAGGATCTGCGAAGCGATCTGGTATGGGTCGCCCTGCGAGTTCGGACGGCGGTCTTCCAGATAGCCCTTGTAGCCGTTATTGGCGAAGGAGTGCGGAACGCGGATCGAAGCGCCACGGTCGGCAATGCCGTAGCTGAACTTGTTCCATGGCGCGGTCTCGTGCTTGCCGGTCAGACGCTTGTCGTTGTCCGGGCCGTAGACGGCAATGTGGTCCATCAGGTTCTTGTCGAAGGCCGCCATCAGCGCCTCGAAATACTCCTTGCCGCCGACCGTGCGCATGTACTCGGTCGAGAAGTTGGCGTGCATGCCGGAGCCGTTCCAGTCGGTGTCGCCAAGCGGCTTGCAGTGGAACTCGATGTCGACGCCGTACTTCTCGGTCAGGCGCAGCATCAGGTAGCGGGCCATCCACATTTCGTCAGCGGCCTTCTTGGAGCCCTTGCCGAAGATCTGGAATTCCCACTGGCCCTTCGCGACTTCCGCGTTGATGCCTTCGTGATTGATGCCGGCTGCGAGGCAGAGGTCGAGATGCTCTTCGACCATCTTGCGGGCGATGTCGCCCACGTTCGAGTAGCCGACGCCGGTGTAGTACGGGCCCTGCGGCGCCGGATAGCCGGAGGCCGGGAAGCCGAGCGGACGGCCGTCCTTGTAGAAGAAGTACTCCTGCTCGAAGCCGAACCACGCGCCCTCGTCGTCGAGGATGGTGGCGCGCTTGTTGGTCGAGTGCGGCGTCTTGCCGTCGGGCATCATGACTTCGCACATCACGAGCACGCCGTTGGTGCGAGCGCCGTCCGGGAACACCGCGACCGGCTTCAGCACGCAATCGGAGCTGTGGCCTTCGGCCTGCTGGGTGGAGGAGCCATCGAAGCCCCAGAGCGGGAGCTGCTCGAGCGTCGGGAACGACGCGAATTCCTTGATCTGAGTTTTGCCGCGCAAGTTCGGAGTCGGCGTATATCCGTCGAGCCAGATGTACTCGAGCTTGTACTTGGTCATTGAGCCTCTCTGTAGATGATGCGAAAGGTGGGGACGGCTAGTCCCCGCACGTTTGTACCCGGCCACCATCGGCCGACCGCTTACAAGCATTTAACGTGCCAAAAAGCCGCAGCGCGGGAGGTCTTCCACCGCCGCCGGCGGGTCCGGGACCGCACCGGCTATTCACAGCCACGTGCGTCATAGCAGCGCACCTTTTCGTGACGCCGCATCGCAAAAATCCCGCGGAAAACGCCCGATTCTGGTGCACCCAAGGTGGTAACCGGCGCTGCCGTCTAAACGCGCATCACTGTCCAGCAATATTCGCGAAGTCTCTGGTCGCCGCTCGCAACCTTCGCAATGGCCCAAGCGTTAGTCACCCAACCGCTGCCTTGGAGAAGGCAAACGAGCGATTGCTCACAAAATAGGCCAATACTGATTTTCTTTTCAGCACTTTGCATTTCGGAATGCACGGCCGATATGGGGAGTCCAGTAACCACAAGCCAACGAGTCGGGCGCACCATGGAGGCCAAGCGCTGCGATCTCAGGAGATACCGCAATGATGGATAATGGTTTGAGTCATGGATCGGCAACGATCTACCAATTCCCCGTCGGGGGCCGTTCGGCTCTCGGGGGGCGCCGTTATGGTGAGGCCCGTCTGCCGGCCGATCACGTTTCGCTCCCAGTGAACGAGACGATTTGCAGCGGCAGCTGGTACCACCAGGAGGCGATCGAGGAAGCAAAGCCGAAATGGGACCGCTGATGTCTGCGTTTGGTTCGATACCGCCGCGCTCTCACAAGCGCCCGGCGGCAGTTTGAAAAAGGGTCGAAACAACGAAGTTTCGGCCCTTTTTGATTCCGAACCTGATTGCAGGATCAGATCACCGCGCAGGCGGTGACCGACCGCCTCAAATGCCTGACCGTGGTGGTTCCGGTCTTGCCAATCGTCAGCGTGATCCCCGCCCCTGAATAGCGTGCGCCCGAGACCGTCAGCCGCTTGGCGAGCGTGACAGATTCGCCGTCGATCTGGAGGAAGGCGCGCTTGTCCTCGTCATAAAATCCAACGATGAACTGGGTACTATCGGCGCAGCGATAGGTCTGAAAAGTCTGCGCATCGGCCCGCCGCGCGCCGAAAATTCCGCCCGCCAGCATGGCGATGGCCAAAACAATGGCCTTGTGCCGGTCCATAATCGCCCCCTGCAATAGCCCGCCGGCAACATAACAAAAGCTGATCCGATGCAAGACTCCTCCGTGCAAGACTCCCCCGCCCGCCACCTCAGCCTCCAAGGCGCCAGCAATTTTCGTGATCTCGGCGGCTATCCAACCGCCGACGGCCGCACCACGCGCTGGCGACACATCTTCCGCTCCAACCATCTCGGCCAGCTTACAGCCGCCGACATCGAGATCGTCCGTGCGCTCGGGGTGCGAAGCGCGTTCGATTTCCGCGGCGTCGAGGAGCGCGCGGCCGGCGTCTGCGTGGTCAACGAGATCACCGTGCATTCGCTGCCGATCGAGCCGACGGTGGTGGCGTCACTGCGCGCCGAACTCGCCAGTGGCACGCTGACCGCGCCGGTTGCGCTGGAGATCATGCGCGAATCCTATCGCAATTATGTCCGCCACAACACGCACAGCTTTCGCATGCTGTTCAGCCACCTCCTCGAAGACCGCGCGCCACTCGTCATCCACTGCACTGCCGGCAAGGACCGCACCGGCTTCGCCAGCGCGCTGATCCTGCATGCGCTCGGGGTCGCCGACGACGTCATTGCGGAGGACTATCTCCTGACCAACCAGTTCTACCGGCGCGACGTATCGACCGTCTCGGATCTTCCTGCCGATGTTCTCGACGCGATCGGCTCGGTCGAGGCCTCCTATCTCGCTGCGGCTTTCGAAGCCGTGGGCGGCGAATATGGCGATCTCGAAACCTATCTGCGCGACGGGCTCAAGCTTGGCCCAGCAGAGCGGACCGCACTGAAGGCGCGCTACCTGCAATCGTGATCCGCTACGGTCGCTGTTGGCGCGGCAGCCTTGATGATTGAATTCGTCAGGGCGAGCGATACCTCCATGGTGCTCCAGTCGCTCTGATGCAGCTGGTCCGGATCGCTCGTATCCAGCAATTGCGCGAACGACACGTTGTTCTGGATGTGCCAATGCCGCATCAGCGCCCAGCGCTGGAACAGATTGACCTCGGCATCCCCGGCGGCATCGCGGATCAGCCGGACCATCTTGTCCGAGAGTTCGGCGCGGTCATCCCACAGCATCTTCGTCACATATTGCGGATCGATCAGCAGAACCTCGAAGCCGCGGGCGCGCAATTGGGCGAGCCCCTTCCTGATATTCTCGGCAACCACATCGACGTCGTATCGGTCGTTGTGAAAGACCGCGTTGGTCCCGACCTGCCAGATGACCAGCGCGGGATCATCCTGAAAGATATCCGTCTCGAAGCGCTTGAGCTCGTCGTCGGCTTCCTCGTTGCCCTTGCCCCGGTTGAGGACGTCAATCCGGATGTTCGGGCGAGGATCCTCATCCCTGTAGTGCTGCCGCAGATACATCTCGAGCCTGTAAGGATAGGGAACGACGTCGGCTCGCCCGGCCGTCGAGGACGACCCCATCGCGACGATACGCACCGGGCCCTTTCCGTCCAGCGCTTGCCGGAGACGCATCAGCGGGAATTTCAGGTCGACGATCGCAGCGGGAACTTCGATAGTCGGCAAATTATCGGACATGAAACAACCTTCTCCACGATCTAAAGTTGCATCTATAACCCAGCCTTGAAGCCGCCGCCATTGCAAGTCCAATTCGCTCCGCGCAATAGTCGACGCGAATTGATACGACGGAGAGTTTCATGCAGGGAAAAGTCATTGTCGTGACCGGCGCGCTCGGCGCGCTCGGCAAGGTAGTCGCGGAGGTCGCGCAGTCACGCGGCGCGCGGGTCGCCGGCATCGATCACGCGCCCTCTCAAATGCCCGCGACGGCCGAGCGCATCGAGATCGGTGGCATCGACCTGTCCGACGCAACGCAGGCGAAGACGGCCGTCGAGGCTGCGGAAAGACATTTCGGCAGGCTGGACACATTGGTCAACATCGCCGGCGGGTTTGCCTTCGAGACCGTTGGCGACGGCGACATCAAGACGTGGCAGCGCATGTATGCGCTCAACGTGCTGACCGCACTCAACGCCTCGCGCGCGGCGCTGCCGCATCTCGCCGCCTCCAAGGCCGGCCGCATCGTCAATGTCGGCGCAATGGGCGCGCTCCAGGCAGGCTCCGGCCTGGGTCCCTACGCGGCATCGAAAGCAGGCGTACACCGGCTCACCGAAGCGTTGGCCAGTGAATGGAAGGGCAAGGTCACCGTGAACGCGGTGCTACCCTCGACCATCGACACCAAGGCCAATCGCGCCGACATGCCGAAAGCGGACTTCTCCAAATGGGTCACGCCGCAGGAGCTCGCCGAGGTGATCCTGTTCCTCACGAGCGATGCCGCGAGCGGCGTCACCGGTGCGCTGATTCCGGTGAGCGGACGAGTTTGACCAATCCGGCACCAACAGCCGCAGATTGCCCCTGAAACCGCACCATCCGTTCCCGATCAAATGCCGCGGAGCCATAGTGCGATCCGGGCTAAACTGGCCGCAACTGATTCTCCGATCGGAACGCCTGTGGAAACCGCGCTCTATCTCCCCGTCAAACGCTTTCTCGAACAGCTCGGCTTCACCGTGAAGGGCGAGATCGGCGGCTGCGATCTCGTCGGCCTCAGCGCCGGCGATCCGCCAGTCGTGGTGATTGGCGAACTCAAGCTTACCTTCAATCTCGAACTGATCTTGCAGGCGGTCGACCGCGCGCCGGCGGGCGACGAGGTCTGGATCGCGGCAAAGATGTCGGTGCGCGGCAAGGGACGCGAGAGCGATGCGCGCTATCGCAATCTCTGCCGTCGCCTCGGCTTCGGCATGCTTGGAGTCACCGACCGCGGCCAGGTCGAGGTGCTGGTGAAACCGCCCACGGCGGCGCCGCGCCGTGAACCCAAGACGCGCTCGCGGCTCGTTGCGGAACATCAGCGCCGCCAGGGCGATCCCGTGCTGGGCGGCAGCACGCGCGCGCCGATCATGACGGCCTATCGGCAGCAGGCGCTGGCCTGCGCCTCGGCGCTCGCCCAGGGTCCGCAGCGTGTCAGCAAGCTGCGCGAACGCTGTCCTGATGCCGGCAAGATTCTGCTGCACAATGTCTATGGCTGGTTCGAACGCGCCGAGCGGGGAATCTACGGGCTCACAGCGGCCGGCCATGCGGCACTGAAACGCTGGCCGCAACAACGGGTTGAGGTCGATGCCGGTGCCGCGTCACCTCCCTGACACCCAACCGGTGCATAGCTGAGATGCCACACCAATTTCATATTGCAATGCAGCATAACCGGCACTAGGTATCCCGGATCGAAACGAGGCCATTATGAGCGCAGATTGGAATACCAAGTACGGCACGCGGCGCGTGCGCCACGATCCGCCCACCCTGGACGAGGCGATCTTCGCGGCCGTCGGTATCACTGACGATCAGGAGCAGCAGGCCGAGATCGCCGCCTCGCTGATGGGGATGCCGCTTGATGTCGTTCAGGCCGAGGTCAAGAAGCAGGCGCGCACCAACAGCCGTATCACCGCCACCCGCGTGATCGCCGGCGAGCAGGGCGCGCAGCGCTCAATCGTGGTCGAACGCCGTGTCGTCCGGCGCTTCGGCAACGACAAGCGCACCGGCACCTGAGCGCTCTATTTAACGCTGATATCAAAGCGGACCGGCTTCGCCTGTCCGCTTTTTGATTCCAGTCAGGCGGCGCGGTTGCCGTACATGCTTGAGATCAGCTTCCAACAGGTCGAGTTGAAGCTGAGCAAGGCGCGGCCCGCCGTGAATGGCGCCGCCGCCAGATCGGCAAGCTCGGCTTCGGGCGTCTTGCCGAGGTCGATCGTGCCGGTCGATTCGCCGTGACGGAATTGCAGATTCGCGCCGAACTTCTTGGCGAGCGCACGCATCGCGTAATTCTCAGCGCCTGTGGTGATGCGCAGGCGCTTGAAGCCCTTCCAACGCGCCTCCGCGATCAGACGGCTAAACAGCACGGTACCGACGTTCTGGCGGCGCGCTGAGGCCTCCACACTGAAGGCCACCTCAGGCAGCGAATCGTCTTCCGGCGGATGCAGCTCGGCCGCACCGCGGACCACGCCATCGACGATATAGGCGACGATCACGGTGCCGTCCTCGGCACAGCGGGCGGCGTAACGCTCGATAAAACTGTCGTCGAGAAAACCGTTAAAGCGGTCATGCCGGCTTTCGGCATCGAGCCTGAGCAGGTGATCGCGCAGAAGCGGCAATTCTTCCTGCTGGCTCAAGGTCCGCACATAGCCTGGAACGGACCTCGTGCGGGTGGTGTCTGCAAGTGCCAAGTCTACTTCGCGTGACAAGTCAAAACTCCTCTTGGTCTCCCTCGAGGAGGCGTTCGAATCCCTAGGCCTCCTATATTGTGCATCGCACCATACTTTTCAAGACGGGAACCTGCCCAAGTTTCGGGCACCGGAGGCGACTAATTCGTTAACAAAATCAAAGCACCGTAGTCATACGAGGACGAGCTGGGTCTGGGTTACCACGGCGACCAGCTTGCCATCCTCGGTTTCCAGCCGGGTGGTCCAGACCTGGGTCCGGCGGCCCCGATGGACCGGGGTGGCGGTGGCGACGACCGTTGTTCCCTCCTTGGCCCCACCGATGAAATTGGTCTTGCTCTCCAGTGTGGTCGTGCCCTTGGCGTCCTCGGGCAGGTTGATCACGGTCGCCGCTGCGCCAACGGAATCAGCCAATGCCATCAGCGCACCGCCATGGATGGTGTGATGAAGCGTGCAGAGATCGGGCCTGACCGTCATCCGCGCCACCACGCGATCCTTCTCGGCTTCGACGAACTCGACGCCCTTGAGCTCGGCGAACGGCATCTTCATCGCTTTAAGTTTCTCAAGCGGCGTCATCGGATTTCCTCCCAATTAGTTCTGTTCTCAAGGTGAATTGCCCCGTGCGGCAAAGCAATGACGTCCAAGGTCATGGCGCTGCTGACATTCGCGCCGATATTTGCGCATATGCTCGTGTCATGCGCCACTTCCCGCCCCGCCGTATCGTCTGCCTGACCGAGGAGACGGTCGAGACGCTCTATCTGCTCGGCGAGCAGGACCGCGTCGTCGGCGTCTCCGGTTATGCGGTGCGCCCACCTCAGGTCCGCCGCGAGAAGCCGCGGGTGTCAGCCTTCGTTTCGGCAGACATCCCAAAGATCCTGGCGCTGGAACCGGACCTGGTGCTGGCCTTCTCCGATCTCCAGGCCGGGATTGTTGCCGACCTCGTCCGCGCAGGCATCGATGTCCACGTCTTCAACCAGCGCGACGTCGCCGGGATTTTGGCGATGATCCGCACACTCGGCGCACTGGTCGGCGCGGCTGAGCGTTCGGAGGAACTCGCGCATGGTTTCGAGCAGCGGCTCGCGGCGATTGCGGCAACACCCCGTCCCTCGCTGCGGCCAAAAGTCTATTTCGAGGAATGGGACGATCCGCTCATCTCGGGCATCGGCTGGGTGTCCGAGCTCATCGAGATTGCCGGCGGCGAGGACGTGTTTCCGGAGCTGCGACACCGGCAGGCGGCAAAGGATCGCATCGTGTCGGCGGACGCGGTGCGCAAGGCAGCACCGGACGTGATCCTCGCGTCATGGTGCGGCAAGAAGGTTGTGTCCGCCCGCATCAGGGAGCGTGACGGCTGGAGCGAGATTCCCGCCGTGCGCGACAACCGCATCGTCGAGATCAAGTCACCGATCATCCTGCAGCCTGGACCTGCGGCGCTGACGGATGGGCTGGATGCGATCGTGACGGCATTGTGGGGCGAGCACGCTTGAACTTGCAGCAGACATCGTCTTCCTAGCCCCGTCATCCTGAGGTGCGAGCTGCGTGGTGCAAAGCACCGTGCAGGGAGCCTCGAAGGATGAACGGCCCCGATGCAGCCGGGCCGTCGCCCTTCGAGGCTCACCCACTGGCGCGATTGCACCGCTGAGCTCGCACCTCAGGGTGACGGTGACAGCTTCTCACGTCACCGCATTGACGACCTGATATTCCGGTCGCCGCCACACTTCTCCTGCGATCACGTCTTCGATGATCTCGGCCGCTCGCACGATCTCGCCTTCGCCGATATACAGCGGCGTGATGCCGAACCGCATGATGTCGGGTGCGCGGAAATCGCCGATGACGCCGCGGGCGATCAGCGCCTGCATGGCGGCGTAACCGCCGTCGAAGGCAAAGGAAACTTGCGAGCCGCGGCGTTGGTGCGCGCGTGGTGTCACCAGCTTCAGGGATGAGCAGCGGCGCTCGACCTCTGCAATTAGGAGATCCCCGAGCGCCAGCGAGCGTACGCGGACTTCGGTCATATCGACGCGGTCCCAGATGTCGAGCGAGGCTTCCAGTGCGGCCATCGCCAACACAGGGGGCGTGCCGACGCGCATGCGTTCGATACCGCCGGCCGGCTGATAGCCGAGATCGAACGTGAACGGCTTTGCGTGACCCATCCATCCCGACAATGCGGCGCGCGCACTGTCAGCGTGGCGCGGTGCGACGTAGAGAAACGCCGGCGCGCCGGGGCCGGCATTGAGATATTTGTAGGTGCAGCCGGCGGCGAAATCGACGCCGCAGCCTGCGAGATCGACCGGCAGCGCGCCGGCGGAATGGGCGAGATCCCAGACGGCGACGATGCCGAGCGCATGCGCTTTCGCCGTCAGCTTCGCCATGTCATGGCGGCGGCCGGTGCGGTAATCGACCTCGGTGATGTAGAGGACGGCAACCTCCTCCGACAATGCGGTCTCGATCTCCTCCGGCGCCACCAGACGCAATTGATGGCCGCGCCCGAGCGTCGCGATCAGGCCCTCGGCCATGTAGAGGTCGGTCGGGAAATTGCCGGTGTCCGACAGGATGACCTTACGCGTCCCGTTCATGTCGAGCGCAGCCGCAAGCGCCTGATAGACCTTTAGCGACAGCGTATCGCCTATCATCACCGAGCCGGCTTCCGCGCCGATCAGCCGCGCGATGCGGTCGCCGACGTGACGGGGTTGCACGTACCATCCCGCGGTGTTCCAGGCGCGTATCAGCTCATTGCCCCATTCGGTCTCGATGACGCCGTTGACGCGCTCGGCAACACCAAACGGCAGTGCACCGAGCGAATTGCCGTCGAGATAGATCACGCCCTCAGGCAGATGAAACAAGGCCTTGGTGTCGTCATAGACGCGAAGCTTGGTCATGACCATCTCTATAGAATCGTGCGCACGCGCCAGAGCTCGGGGAACAGCTCGACCTCGAGCATCCGCTTGAGATAGCTGACGCCGCCGGTGCCGCCGGTGCCGCGCTTGAAGCCGATGACGCGCTCGACCGTCGTGACATGGTTGAAGCGCCAGCGGCGGAAATAATCCTCGAAGTCGACCAGTTTCTCGGCGAGTTCGTAGAGCATCCAATGCGTCTCCGGCGCCTCGTATACTTCGCGCCAGGCCTGCAACACGCCCTCGTTGAAACTGTGCGTCTCACGGACGTCGCGCGCCAGTACCGCGGCCGGCATCTTGAGCCCGTTGCGATCGGCGAGCCGCAACACTTCGTCATAGAGGCTGGGCGTCGCAAGCTCGGCCTCCAACAGCTTCGTCACCTCGGAATCGTGCGCATGCGGCTTCAGCATGGTGTGATTGCGGTTGCCGAGCAGATATTCGATCAACCGGTACTGGCGCGACTGGAAGCCGGAGGACTGGCCGAGCTTTGAGCGGAAGCGCGTATATTCGCTCGGGGTCATGGTGCGCAGCACGTCCCAGGCACTGTTGAGCTGCTCGAAGATGCGCGACATCCGCGCCAGCATCTTCATGGCCGGGGCCACCTCGTCCTTGGCGATCGCGCGGCGCGCCGCGCTGAGCTCGTGGATGGCAAGCCGCATCCACAGTTCGGTGGTCTGATGCTGGATGATAAACAGCATCTCGTCATGCGCTTCGGACAGCGGATGCTGCGCGCCGAGGATCGCGTCCAGCGCCAGATAGTCGCCGTAGGACATCTGCCGGGCGAAATCGGTCTCGGCGCCTTCTTTGGTGGGATCGTAATCGCTGGACGTCATGGCAGGCCCTTTCGATCGATCATCCCTGGCTTCGTTCAGTCGAGGCCGATCAGTCGCGCGGTGATCTGCGACGACGGATCCTTCAGCGCGTCGATGACCGTAAAGTGGTTGAGCCCGGGATCGACGACGAGGCGCGTCGGCACATCAAAACCGGTCCAGACATTGGCCATCAGGTCGGATTGTCGGATGAACTCGGGCCGCTCGCTGCCGCCGACCCAGGCCGTGACCGGCGAATGGCCGCGCGGCAGATGCAACGCCGCGCTCTCGAGCGTCGCCTCCTCCATTGTCATCCGCAGCGTCTCGTTCATCTTGGTCTTCAGCAGCGGACGCAGATCGTGCAGGCCGCTGATCGAGAGGGTGCCGGCGATACGGTTGAAGACGGCGGGCTCGAGCCGGCTGTCGTCGCACAGCATGCGCGTGACGAGATGGCCGCCGGCGGAGTGGCCGGCAAGCCGGATCGGCCCTGCGACGAGCGAGGCCGCCTTGGCGGTCGCGGCCGTGATCTCAGTGGTGATGTCGGAGATGCGCGCGGCCGGCGTCAGCGTGTAGCTCGGCAGCGCCACCGTCCAGCCGTGCTGCCGCGCGCCTTCGGCAAGATCGGTCCAGGTCGACCTGTCGAAGCGCATCCAGTAGCCGCCATGGACGAACACGACGAGGCCCTTGCTGTCGCCGTCGGGCAGGATCAGGTCGAGGCGCTGACGCTCGCTGGAGCCATAGGCGATGTCGGGACGAAAATCCTTCAGCGCGGCGCGGTACGCCGCCGCCCGCTCCGCCCACAGCGCCGGCATCTTGTCCGAGCCCGGGATATGGGCCGAATTGGCGTAAGCGTCATCCCAATCGCGCATCGTTCCTCCCTGACGGACTCGCCCCGCGATCCGCCTTCGCCCTTCGAGCTACGGCGGACAGGTCGGGCGCTAGTCTGCCACCGGCGCGGCCGGCATCCTAGTCTTTATTTTAAGCTTAAAGTATCTGGGAGAGCCGGTGGATTGGGCAACGGGACGATCCATGTTGCGTTCCCCGGGCGCAGCGCAGCGTGCAACGATGCGCTGCTGAACCGGGGTCCAGCAAATGCGGCGACATGGGTCCCGGCTCTGCGGTGCACCGCTTCGCGCTGCGCCGCGTCCGGGACGCAAGCAACCTACACCCTCTCCACTCCGCACCACTCCGCGATGAACAGCGCCATCGCCTTCGTCGTCTTCTTCAGCGACTCCAGTTCGACGAATTCGTTGAAGCCGTGCATCTCGCCGCCACTTGCGCCGAAGCAGAGGCTGGGGATGCCGTAGTTGAGGCCGTAGAAGCGGGTGTCCGTGAGCGCGGTGAATACGAGGTCTTCGACCGCGCCGCCATAGACGTTGGTGAAGGCCTTGCCGAACGCGGCTTCTGGCGCGGCGGAGTCGGTCAGCTCGTAGCCTTCCGACAAGAAGCCCGACCATTCGATCTCCGGCGGATTGTTGGCGAGGAAGCGGTGGTTGCGTGAGGCGGCCGCGACGCAGGCCAGAATTTCCTTCTGGTGATCAGCCACCGACCAGCCCGGCAGGACCGCGATGCGGCAATCGACGTCGCACCACGCCGGAACGCTTGAGGCCCAGTCGCCGCCCTTGATGATGCCGGGATTGAAGTTGATGGGATGGTTGAGTGTCTTGAAATGACGATCGGCTTTCGCGCGCTCGTTCCACTCGATCTCGAGTTTTTGCAGGGCATGGACGAGATGATAGGCCGCCATGATCGCATTGGAGCCTGAGCCGGCGAAGGCGACGTGGGTCGGGTGTCCCTTCACGCGCAGGCGAAACCAGATCACGCCGACCTGCGAGCGCACCATTTTGCCGGCGGTCGGCTCGGGAATGAAACAGGCGTCGGCGCGATAGCCGCGCTGCAACGTCGAGAGCGCACCGACGCCGGTGCTCTCCTCCTCGATGACGGACTGGAAGTGGATTCGCGCCGTCGGCTTGAGGCCGGCGGCCTTGATCGCATCCAGCGCCGAGAGCGCGCCGATGGTACCGGACTTCATGTCGCAGGCGCCGCGGCCGAACATCTTGCCCCCCTTGATGACAGGCGAGAACGGCGGCGTGTCCCACAATTCCAGCGGTCCCGCCGGCACGACGTCGCAGTGACCCTGAAGGATCAGCGATTTGCCGGCATTGGTCTGCGGACGATAGGTCCCCACCACCGAGCGCGCCCTGGAGAAATCGTGCTCGATCGGGCCGAAGCCACGCAGATCCTTGAGATCTTCGACATTGATGTGCCAGTCGTCGACCTCGTAGCCGCGTTCGCGCAGGAGGTCGCCGATCATGTCCTGGCACGGCCCCTCCGCCCCGCGGGTCGAGGGGATCGCGACGAAATCAATTGTGGTCGCCAGCTGGGCTTCGAAGCCGGCATCGACGGCGTCAAGAATCCTCTGCTGCGTGTCGGCATTCATCAGGCTACTCCAATCGGGACGTTCAGATCATCGATGGAGCGCAAGCTAGCCGATTTCAGCCATTCGGGTACTCCACAAAATAAGCTTCCCGCAATGCATCTTCGAGCAGTCGGCCTTCCGAATAGCCATCCAATGTCGCAGGCCGCGTCACGCCATCGAGCAGGCGCGGGCACGGCTCGGGCGCGCCGAGCACGGTGCGCACGGGGATGCGCTCGGCATAAATCGGCAACTCATAGTCTTCGTCATCATCGGCAACACCCTTGGCGCGGACTTTTGCCGACGCTTGCTCGATCTCCATCGCAATGAAGGAGGTCGCCTTGATCTCCTGCGTGTTCCTCTGGCGCAGGCCTGCGGTACGATCCGGGAAGAAGCGGTCGACCATCGCGATCACCGCGCGCTCCTTCTCCTCGGAATCGGTGACGAGATAGGCGGTGCCGAACGCCATCACTGCGCGGTAGTCGGCGGAGTGATTGAAGCCGCAGCGCGCCAGCACGAGGCTATCGAGATGGGCGACCGTCAGGCACACCCGCTCGCCCTTGGTCTGGCTGCGCAGCATGCGGCTGGCGCTCGAACCATGCCAGTAGAGTTTCGTCCCCTCGCGCCAGAAGAAGGTCGGCGTGCAATAGGGCTGGCCGTCGATCACATAGGAGACGTGGCAGAGCATCGAGGAATCCAGGATGCGATGAACGGTGTCGTGGTCATAGAAGCCGCGATCGTGGCGGCGCTTCACCTGGTTGCGCGCCGTCGTCGGATAGGAATTTGAAGTCTCAGCTTGGCTCACGGCCGCTCCTGTCGGGATTGGAAGAATTCCAAGACCAGTTGTAGCGGCGGATTTGGTCTGCGATAGTGCCAATTCCATGCAAAAAATTCCGACCAATTCTGTCCCCTCGCCAGCCAAGGCCGAGCTGCCGCTCGACCTGACCGGCCCGCACGTCACAGCCGGGGCGTCGGCGGCGCACCGGCTTTACCAGGCGCTGTGCGAGATGATCGTCGGCGGTCTGGTGAAGCCGGGCGAGCCGCTGCCGCCGTCGCGCATCATGGCGAAGCAAACCGGCTTTCGACGCAATGCCGTCGTCACCGCCTATGAACGCCTGATCGCCGACGGGTTTGCGCAAGCCACCGTGGGCTCCGGCACCTTCGTCGCCGCACGCATCCCGGCGCGCGCCACCGCGTCCAAAAAGCCGAAGGCCGTGATCGAGGCGCCGCGACAGGGCGCGCTCTCGCTCGGCTGCACCCATATCGACGAGCGCGCGGTGCAGCGTTTTCGCGCCTTCGTCGGCCGGCGCCTGCGTGCCTTCGGCGCCGAGCATCTCCACTACGGCGATCCCCGCGGCAGCCGCGAGCTGCGCGTCGCGATCGCCGATCACCTGTTGTCGGCGCGGGGGCTACGCTGCGACCCCGACCAGATCATGCTCACCTCCGGCACGCTGCACACGCTCCGCATCGTGCTCGGCTCGATCCTGAAGCCGAACGATCAGGTCTGGTGCGAGGATCCCGGCTATCCGATCGCGCGCAGGACCATTGCGCAATGCGGCTATCGCACCGTGCCCGTCCCCGTCGACGCAAATGGCCTGCACGTCGCCAAGGGCCGCGCCGCTGCGCCGTCCGCGCGCGCGGCTTACGTGACGCCGTCGCATCAGTTTCCGCTGGGCGTGCAGATGTCGATGCCGCGGCGGCTCGAGCTGCTGGACTGGGCCAAGCGGGCCGGCGCCTTCGTGTTCGAGGACGATTACGACAGCGAGTTCCGCTATGACGGCGCACCGCTGATGTCGCTCGCCGGCATCGATCACCTCCAGCGCGTGATCTACATGGGTACCTTCGCCAAGACGCTGTTTCCGGGCCTGCGTATCGGTTATTGCGCCCTGCCCGAGCGGTTGATCGCCGACGTGACCGCCGCCCGCGCCGCGCTCGACCGCTTTCCCGGAACGCTGATGGAAGGTGCTGTGGCCGACATGCTCAATTCCGGTGCCTTCGCCGCCAACCTGAAGCGGGTGCGAAAGCTCTACCGTGAAGCGCGCGATGCGCTGGCCGAGACGCTGGAAGCGGCTTCAGATGGCGCGCTGTCGGTGCCGGTGCCGTCGCAGGGCCTGCACCTGGTCGCGCAGTTCGATCCGTCGGTTGCCCCTGCGGTCGCGGCCGAGGCGAAACAGGCGGCCGGCGCGGAAGGCTGGCTGTTGGCCGATACCTATGCGCGAACACGTCCCCTGCCGGGCTTCGTGCTGGGATTTTCCGGGCACGCGGTTCCGCAGCTCGTCACATCTGCCGAAAGGCTCGCACGCGAAGCGCACGCTGCCTTGCGCGCAAAAGGCAAGTCGATGCGACGCGCGTGACGAAGGTTCACTATCAGAATCGCCCGCCGCTCCCTACATTGCGGCATCGATGCCGGGATCTCACATCATGCTGCTGCGCCGCGCGACTTGCTTTTCGCTCCTGATCGCCATCGCGCTCGCCACGACGGCGCGCGCAGGCACAGTCGGGCGCGAGCAGGACATCGTCGATCTCAAGCTCGGCCAGCGTGTGCAGGTGGATGATGGAACTTGCCCGGCCGGACAGGTCAAGGAAGTCCGCGGCGCGAAGATGACCGACAAAGGTATCTTGCGGACGAGCACCTGCGTGCAGCGGTTCGGTCCGAAATCGAAATGAGCTGAGCTAATAGCCCTGCTTCGCCGGGTCGAACATGCACTGCAAGGTCGGCTTGGCGATCTTGGTGAAGGTCGGGCCGATCTCGTTCTGTTTTGCGGCCGGCACCCATTCGGTCTCGATCGTTGGCACACCGGTCTCGCTGATGCCACGCAACAGCGCCTCGCGCAGATCACGATCTTCGACCACCGCTGCGGCATGATCATGCAGGCAGCCACACACCTCTTCCGGATGTTCCCAGCGGCCAAGCATGCGCGGCGCACATTGGCGCACGAACTCGGTCCGGGGATCCGGCAGCCTGGGCGGAGAGCGCACCTGTGCCTGGGCGGAGCTGATCGTCAGAAGGGAAATGAACGCTGCGGCGCAGAGACGAACTATCATGATGGCCCTTGCCGGCTGATTTTCTTGTTGGCGATCAGAAGCGCGCGGCGACGACGATCGGCTGCGGCGCCGCGATGGTCACCGGCGAGCCGCTGTACTGGAAGGTGCCGACACCCGGCAGATTGCCGTCGGGCGCCCCTGCAAGCGAGAAGCCAGCCAGCACGAACCCGAAAGCAAGGATGAAGCTGAGCGAGCGCATGGACTTGTCTCCGGTTTCCGTGGCAGGCGGTGCGCCGTCGTCGTTGTGACGCTGATAACCATGCGCGGTTTCTTCCGTGATGCGCCAAAAGCCGAAAATGGTTTCATCTTTGCGAGAATTGTTTCGTCGCGCCCGTGCTGACGAAACATTCGGCGGAAAACGCCAATCATTTCAGGTTGGTCGCACCACGGCTCAAAGTAGCCTGGCAAGCTCCGTTCGCGCTCAAAAGCGTGCCGCGTGCAGGGCACTGTCATGCGCGCGCCTCATCCGCTTCACATGCATTTTACGTTTTCCTGCTGAAGAGAAGCCCAAGCGAAGGCTGGGCCCTGTCGAACCGGGGGCGCGTCGGCTGCGACCCAAGCCATCGAAACCGAGAAGCCCGGATCACCACCGGGCGCTTTCACGTGAGGGATGGCCATCATGATGGCGCAAGATCGCGCAACGGCGCGCGACGCGGCCCAATCGACCGACCGCGCCGATCAACAATCCATGCGCCGCCGCGCCGATTCGTCTGGTGCGATGGCGCTGCAATCGAGCCGCGGCTACGAGGCCGCACCGCAGGCGTTCGTGCGGCTGACCGGCTCACATCTTGCAAAACCGCGCATCAGCCGCGAACGCGTCACTGAGTGAACGCAAGCGCGTCACTGAGTGAAGAAGTCGCCGCACTTCTGGATATTATCCGTCGCACCCCACGGCATGATCGGTACGGTCGAGGTCGAGTTCTTCGGCGATCCCTCGATCAGCTTGTCCGAATAGACCATGTAGACCAGCACGTTGCGCTTGGCGTCGCAGCCACGCACGATCTGCATCTTCTTGAAGAACAGCGAGCGGCGCTTGCGGAACATGTCGTCGCCCTGCTCCATCTTGTCCTTGAACTTGATCGGCCCGACCTGGCGGCAGGCCAGCGAGACGTCCGAGACCTCCTCGGCAAGACCCAGCCAGCCTTTGAAACCGCCCTTCTCCGGCACGGTGAAATGACAGGCCACACCCTCGACCTCGGGATCGTCGAGGCCGTAGGTCGCGAGCTTGTCGTTCGGGCTGACCCATTTGAACACGGTGGAGCGGCGGAAGATCAGATCCGGCTCGTCGGCAGCTGAGGCGGACGCCGCCGGAACCACCAGTAACACGAGGAATAAAGCGAAGTCTTTCAAGCGGATGCCGGAAAAACCGGCGAAACGAGATGACATGAAGTTCTCCGGTAGCAAGTCCCGCAATGTAAGTATGCGAACGCCGCTCAGGAAGGCGACGAACAGCCAACCGCGACCGCCGTTTACCGCTCCGTGAGGCTTTTTTGCTACGGATTGGACAAATGTAGCTGATGGCAGAACTGCCGTGCTGGTGAACGCGTATCCCCTCTGCGAGACTAACGTCTGATTTGGATTGTGGATTCGAGGAATGAATAGCGTGAACGAGTCCCGTTTTTCTGCCACGCCGGCACGCCTGTGGCAGGTCGCCATTTTGACGGCGGCAGGTGCGATCGGCGCGACCAGTCAGGCGGAAGCAGCGTTTTATTATTGGTCGGATTATTCCGACGGGTCCTACGGCCGGCAAGAGCGACGTCCCGAGGAGCCGCGACAGAAGCCGCAGAAGCACGGCGCGGCCGGCAAGAAAGACGTCGTTGTCGAAAAGGAAACCGGCGCGAAGCCTCGAGGCCCTCTCATCATCGTCGTCTCGATCGACCGGCAGAAGGTAACGATCTTCGACTCCAACGGCGTATTCGCCGAGGCTCCGGTCTCGACCGGCATGAAGGGCCATTCGACGCCGATGGGCGTGTTCAGCGTCATTCAGAAGCACAAATTCCACCACTCCAACATCTATAGCGGCGCGCCGATGCCGTACATGCAGCGGATCACCTGGTCCGGCATCGCCATGCATGCCGGCGTGCTGCCGGGCTATCCGGCCTCGCATGGCTGCATCCGCATGCCGATGGCGTTCGCGGTGAAGATGTGGAACTGGACCAAGATGGGCGCACGCGTGATCGTCACGCCCGGCCAGATGACGCCGCAAAGCTTCTCCCACCCGATGCTCGCCTCGCTGCGCGTGCCACCGCAGCCGGCGGCCAGCCTCGAACCGGCGACGACAGTTGGCGACAAGGCTGACAAGGCCGCGCCCGAAACCAAGGTCACTGAAGCAAAGCCGGTCGAAACCAAGTCTTTTGAAACAAAGACCGCCAGCGCGGAAGGCGTGTTCAAGTTGCGCTCGACGGTCGGCCATACCATGATGTCCGACGTGACGACGGGCAATGCGACGGTCCGCGACGAAGCCGCTGCACCGGCGCCCGCAAAGACCGCGGAGGCCTCCGAGCCGGCGAAGCAGCCCGACGCGACGGCGAAGACGGATGAGGGCGCCAAGCCCGCCGACGCCGCGAACACCGAAGCGAAACCCTTCGAAGCCGCGGAAGCTCCCAAGGCGACCACGGACGAGAAGCCCGCCGAGAAGGTCGAGGCTGCCAAATCGGAGCCGGCCGATACTCCGAAGACGGAAGCGGCAAAGTCCGAACCGGCGAAATCCGAACCCGCCAAGGCCGAGGCGGCAGAAACCGAGAAAAAACCCGACGCGGCGGCAACGGCACCCGCGCAAACCACTTCGCCGGACGCGAAGAAGGACCAGACCCACGTCGCTGATCCCGCGCCGGCCGCCAAGCCGGACCTGCCGAAACGCGCCGGCCAGATCGCGGTGTTCATCAGCCGCAAGGATTCCAAGCTCTACGTGCGGCAGAACTTTGCGCCGCTGTTCGAGGTGTCCGTGACGATCGCCGCAAGCGAACGGCCGCTCGGCACCCACGTCTTCACCGCCGAGGTCGACAAGACCGACTCCAACGTGCTGCATTGGTCGGTGCTGTCGCTGCCTGTCGCGGTCCGCTCCGCCGCACGTGAGGACGGCGGCCGCATGACGCGCCGTCAGCGCGGCGCCGCCGTGATCCCGGTCGCCGCAAGGCCTGTCATCACGCCGGACAGCCCGGCCGAGGCGCTGGACCGCATCTCGATCCCCGCCGACACCATGGCGAAGATCAACGAGATGCTGACCACCGGCGGCTCGGTCATCGTTTCCGACCAGGGCATCAACCAGGGCGAGACCGGCGAAGGCACCGATTTCATCGTCCGCCTGTACTGAATTACGCCGCGTCAGATAACGCGGTGTTGAGCAGGCCTATCGCATTGGCGGAGTAGAGTGCGTCCCGGATCGTGTCGGGGGACGTCGCCATGCTGAACCGCAGAACCATGCTCGCGACCGCGCTTGCTGCGACGGCGACAATGGTGACGCGCGCGCTGGCCGACGGCGGCATGAGCCGCATCCCAGCCTATGCCTTCTCATTTCCAGCTCTGTCCGGCGATGACATTCGGCTTGCCGCCTTCACCGGCAAACCACTGCTGATCGTGAACACCGCTTCGCTCTGCGGCTACACTCCGCAATATGCAGGCCTGCAAGAGCTCTGGGGCGAGTTTCGCCAGCGCGGGCTCACTGTCATCGGCGTGCCTTCCAACGATTTCGGCGGCCAGGAGCCCGGCGGCGCCAGCGAGATTTCGGAGACCGCGCAGCACCAATACGGCGTTACCTTCCCGATCGCCGCCAAGGCCGTCGTGGTCGGGGCGAAGGCACACCCGTTCTACAAATGGGCCGCCGAAGCGCGGCCGAAGGAGGTTCCGAAGTGGAACTTCCACAAATACCTGATCGGCCGCGACGGCTATATCGCCGAGGTTTTTCCGTCCGCCGTCGAACCTTCCGACACCCGGATCAAGACTGCGATTGCGAGGTCTCTCGCCGACAGTTGACGCTTCGCGCCCCAACAGGCTTGGGCACAATTGTGGCGAAGCGCCAAACAGCCGTTGCAATGGCGATGGGGCACCATCTAGGCTAGGATGATCAGGGGCAGGATGGTTTTGCCGGAGGCGAAAAGCCACGGCAGAACAACGGGATCAATCTCGAGGACAACACCATGCGTGTGGCGACAGGACTGATTTTGGCAAGCGCGATGTCTCTGGCCATGGCAGGCGCAGCATGGTCGCAGACGCCGGCCGCGAAACCCGCAGCTGCCACGCAGGCCGCACCGGCTGCAACGCCAGCCGCCGCTCCGGCACCGGCGCCGCGGGCTGCGGTCGCCAATCCGCCTCCGCCGCAACAAGCGCCGCAGCCAGCACGCGCCGCCTGCAACAATCCGAACGCACTTGGCGTAGCCCGCACCGTCGAGATCGACACCACAGGCGGTCCGGGCTTCGGCTTCGAGCATTTCAAGGAGCTCGACTTCCTGCGCGACCACGAGGTGGTCCTGACCTTCGACGACGGCCCGTGGCCGCGCAATACGCCTGCCGTGCTCAAGGCGCTGGCCGATCAGTGCACCACCGGCATCTTCTTCCCGATCGGCCTGCATTCGACCTACGAGCCGGAAATCCTGAAGCAGGTCTACGCGGCCGGCCACACCATCGGCGCGCACACCTGGTCGCACGCCAATCTCAACAACAAGAAGCTCACCGAGCAGCAGAGGAAGGACGAGATCGAGAAGGGCTTTTCCGCGGTGAAATGGGCGCTCGGCGGCATCTCGCCCTCGCCGTTCTTCCGCTTCCCGGCGCTCCAGCATCCGCCCGAGATGGTCACCTATCTCGGCAACCGCAACATCGCGATCTTCTCCTGCGACCTCGACTCCTTCGACTTCAAGGCCTCCAAGCCGGAGAAGGTCATCGACACCGTGATGAAGAAGCTCGACAAGCTCGGCAAGGGCATCATCCTGATGCACGACTTCCAGAAGCACACCGCCGAAGCCCTGCCCGAGCTGTTGAACCGCCTCAAGGCCGGCGGCTTCAAGGTGGTGGCGATGCGCGCCAAGGCTCCGGTCTCGACGCTGCCCGAATACGACCAGGAGCTGCTCAAGGACGTCAAGCTGCCGACGGTGAGCACGCGGCCGGTCAATTCGGTTGTGACGACGGTTTCCGAATAGCCGCGCCATTGCCGTTCCGCATCGAAGGCTACGTCATCGTCTCCGCGGACGGCATGCTCGCCGACGCGGGTCATGTCATGCCCGACAGCCTGAAATTCGAGGGCGACAAGCGCTTCTTCGAGCAGGCGCTCGATCGCGCTGCGCTGATCGTGCACGGCCGTCACTCGCACGAGCAGCAGCCGAATTCGCCGAAGCGCAGGCGGTTGATCATGACGCGCAAGATCAAGGCCCTCACCGTCGATCCGGAGATGCCGAACGCGACACTGTGGAATCCGGATCATGCGAGCTTCGAGGAGGCCTGCGCCTTCGCAGACGTCGCCTCTGGCACGGTCGCGATCATTGGCGGCCCCGTCGTGTTCGACATGTTCATGGACCGCTACGACACGTTCTGGCTGTCGGAAGCCCCGCATCTGCGCCTGCCCGGCGGCGAAGGCTGTTTTGTCGGCGTACCGGAACGGACACCGCACGAGGTGCTGGCTTCACACGGGATGAAGCCGGGTGCGCCGTATGTGCTCGATGCCGCACATGCCGTCACCGTCACGCCGTGGCGTAGGATGGATTGGCTAACCCACCCAACAAGAACCTACACGTCCCCGTAGGCCGCCTCGACCGGGCGCGTGGCGCGGCCGTAGCCGATGATCATGAACAGCGCGCCGATGATCGAGAGATTCTTCAGTGCGTCCACCAGCATCGTGCCGTTATCGGGCGGCACCTGGTTCCAGAAATCGTAGAACAGGACGGTCGAGACCGCGACGTAGATGATCAGCAGCGTCGCGAAGAAGCGCGCGCCGAAATTCAGCGCGATCATCACCCCCGCGATGATCTCGAGCACGCCGACCGCGATCGCCAGCAGTTGCGGCGTGGTCATGGCGGTCGCCGTCTCGACCTGCTTGGCGTAGGGCGCGATCATGTCGGGCACCACGACCTTGGTGGCGATGAAATCGGCCGTCGCCTGGATGGCGAACAGCTTTGTCGCGCCCGTGTAGATGAACAACACGGCGAACAGGATTCGCCCAAAAGTCACGAACGCTGGCATGATCGGCCTCTTGGCTCAGGCTTTTTGAGATCGGAATTTTGACGAGAGCACCGAGCGATTATGAAGAGTCATTCGCCGGTTTACAAACGGGGAAATGGCGAAAACTGTTTTGAAAAGGTTGAAGTGCCGACGCGCCGAAGGTGCGCTCCCTCTCCCCGCAAGCGGCCGCAACCGGGGAGAGGCGAAGGAACTCGTCCCTTACGTAAACAACGTCGGCTGTTGCCGCGCCGCACGCTCCTGCGCTTCCACCACCGCGACCGCGGTCATATTGAGGATGCCGCGCGCGGTCACCGAGGGGGTCAAGATGTGCGCCGGGTGCGCCGGCCCGATCAGGATCGGGCCAACGGGAAGCGCGTCCGCCAGCGACTTGATCATCTGATAGGCGACGTTGGCGGTGTCCAGCGTCGGCATGATCATGATGTTGGCCTCGCCCTCGAGCTTGGAGTGCGGCAACACCATTTTACGCGCCGCAGCCGAGAGCGCGGTATCGCCCTGCATCTCGCCGTCGGCCTCGATCTCTGGATGCTTCTCCTTCAGAAGCTGGGTCGCCCGCCGCATCTTGCGCGAGGAATCGGTGTCGTAGCTGCCGAAATCCGAATGCGAGACGAAGGCGATCCTGGGCTTGAGCGCGAAGCGCTGGACATGGACCGCGGCGAGCGAGGCGATCTCGGCGAGCTCTTCCGCGGTCGGATTGGGCCGCACCTGGGTGTCGGCGATGAAAAAGGCACCCTTGCTGGTGATCAGCAGCGCCAGCGCCGCATAGTCGCTGATCCCGGGCGAAAAACCGATGATCTCGCGGACATGACGCAGATGATGCATGTAGCGGCCCTCGACGCCGCAGAGCATGGCATCCGCCTCCCCGCGCGTCACCGCGAGCGCCGCAATCACCGTGTTGTTGGTGCGCACCACCGTGCGTGCCGCATCGGGTGTGACACCGCGGCGGCCGGCGACCTCGACGTAAGACTGCACGTAGGAGCGGTAGCGCGGATCGTCCTCGGGATTGATGAGATCAAAATCCTTGCCGGGCTGGATCAAGAGGCCGAAGCGCTCGATGCGCGCCTCCACCACCGAAGGACGGCCGACCAGGATCGGCCGCGCCAGCTTCTCCTCCAGCACCACCTGGGTGGCGCGCAGCACACGCTCGTCCTCGCCTTCGGCGTAGATCACGCGCACCGGCTGGGTCTTGGCCTTCGCGAACATCGGCTTCATGACGAGGCCGGAGCGGAAAGCGAAGCGCTCGAGCAGCGCAGTGTATTCGTCGAAATTGGTGATGGGGCGCGTCGCGACGCCCGATTCCATCGCGGCCTTGGCGACGGCCGGCGCGATGCGCAGGATCAGCCGCGGATCGAACGGGCTAGGGATCAGCGAGCCCGGGCCAAAACCCTGCGTCTCGCCGGTGTCAAAGCCCTGCGCCACCGCATCCGACGGCGCCTCCCGCGCGAGCTGTGCGATGGCCTCGACCGCGGCGTGCTTCATCTCCTCGTTGATCGCGGTGGCGCCGACGTCGAGCGCGCCGCGGAAGATGAAGGGAAAACAGAGGACGTTGTTGACCTGGTTCGGATAGTCGGAGCGCCCCGTGCAGATCATCGCGTCCGGGCGGGCTTTGCGCGCCTCCTCCGGCATGATTTCCGGCGTGGGATTGGCAAGCGCCATGATCAGCGGCTTGTCACCCATTGCCTTGGCCATCTCGGGCTTGAGCACGCCGGGTGCCGAGAGCCCGATGAAGATGTCGGCGCCGCCGATCACGTCGGCAAGTGTGCGCTTGTCGGTCTTCTGCGCATAGACCGCCTTCCAGCGGTCCATCGAAGTGTTGCGCCCCTCATGCACGAGACCGTCGATGTCGCAAACCCAGATGTTCTTGCGCTGAGCGCCCATTGACACCAGCAGGTTCAACGTCGCGATCGCGGCAGCCCCTGCCCCCGACGCCACGATCTTGACGTCCGACAGCTTCTTGCCGTTCAGCTTAAGGCCATTGGTGATGGCGGCGGCGACGATGATCGCGGTGCCGTGCTGGTCGTCATGGAAGACCGGGATCTTCATGCGCTCCTTCAGCTGCGCCTCGATCTCGAAGCATTCCGGTCCACGGATGTCCTCGAGATTGATGCCGCCGAAGGTCGGCTCGAGCGCGGCCACAGTCTCGACCACGCGGCTGATGGTGTCGGCGGCGATCTCGATGTCGAACACGTCGATGCCTGCGAACTTCTTGAACAGGACCGCCTTGCCCTCCATCACCGGCTTGGAGGCCAGCGGGCCGATATTGCCGAGGCCGAGCACGGCGGTGCCGTTCGAGACCACTGCGACCAGATTGGCGCGGGTCGTCAGGGTCGCGGCTTCCGCCGGGTTCTTGGCAATCTCGGTGCAGGCGGCGGCAACGCCTGGAGAATAGGCAAGCGCGAGGTCGCGCTGGTTGGCAAGCGGCTTGCTCGCCTGGATCTCAAGCTTTCCGGGGCGCGGCAGACGATGATAGGCCAGCGCCGCCTGGTGGAGATCATCAGAATAGGACGACATGCGGTCTCTTGCCTCGCGCGTTACCGGCCTCACAATACGATGTCCTGACCGGCCTGCCGCAAGTCGCGCGGTATTCCGGGTCGTGGAAACGGGATGAAGCACGGCCGGCGCCCCGGTGGCAACATCCGATTGCGATCCCATCAACAGGGCGGGTAGTCAAATATTTGAAAACCATAGCCTTCCCTGGACCGTACACGGCTTTGCGAATATGGCAGCTTGCGCGGCGCACAACGAGCAACTGGAGCCAAAGGAATGAAGCGAATCCTGATCGGCCTGATCGCGGTGGCCGCACTGGCCGCGGGCGGACGGTTCGGCTTCAATCTCTACGTCCAGCATCGCGCCACTGCCGAGGTGGAGGCCGCCTTCGACCGGCTCCGCGCCGGCGGCGGCAAGGCTAGTCACGGCAAGGTGGCGTTCGACCTGACGAGCCGTACGCTGACGATCGAGGACATCGCGATCGCTCCTGGCGATCAGCCGCAGGCGCAGATCAAGATTGCCGGCATCAAGGGCTCGGGCGTGCGCCTGGTCAATGAGAAGCGCTTTTCCGCGGACAGCATCGAC
This sequence comes from Bradyrhizobium sp. F1.4.3, assembly GCF_040548375.1. NCBI lineage: Bacteria > Pseudomonadati > Pseudomonadota > Alphaproteobacteria > Hyphomicrobiales > Nitrobacteraceae > Bradyrhizobium > Bradyrhizobium sp. F1.4.3. Next base: position 58,706 of record NZ_JBEPRN010000015.1, on the reverse strand, counting down.
ATCACAGGTTTCGAAGTGGCGCTGGACGAGGTCGGTCCGGCGAAGCTGAAAGCCTCCTACAAGGTGCCGCAGATCACCATGCGGGACTGCACCGGTCCCGTTCACGCCGAGAACGCGCCGGCGGGCGGCTCCCTGGTCGACATGTACCGCTATGTGCTCGATCAGTACGCAAGCGTCACAGCATCGTCGCTCACGGCCCCGACGCTGATGATGACCTTTGATGCGGGCGGCGGCGCCGCCGGTAGCGGCGAGATTTCCTACTCCGGGCTCGCGATCCAGAATCTGAAACATGGCAAGGTCGATGCAATGAAGGCGGACCGCGCCGTCTTCACGATCGACGTGCCGCAGCCGGGCAGGCCCGACAAGCTGACAGGCGAACTTTCCAACCTCATCGTCAATGATTTCGATGCGACCGCGATCGCCGCCGCGCTCGACCCGCAGAAGACCAACGACGACAGCTACCACCGCGTCTACCGGCAAATCTCGGTCGGCCCCTATGTGCTCAAGTCGGCCCAGGGCATGCGGATGGATATCGATGGGATCACCTTCGAGGACATCGCGGTCCAGCCGTCAAAATTCCGGCCGGCCGGGATTCTGGCGCTCATGCCGGCGGATCGATCGGCTCTTCCGACACCGGCGCAATCGCGTGAGATGATAGAGGAGCTCGCCGGATTCTATGAAGGCGTCCGCGTCGGCAGGATCGAGGTCGGCAAGACGTCGATAGGTACGCCGCAAGGGACAGCCAAGGTCAATGCGATCAGGTATCAGCTGGGCGAATTCGCAATCGAAGGTGTCGATACGCCGTCCCCGCAGGGACAATTCAAGATGGAGCGCTTCGCCCTCAAGTCCTTCAGTGTCGCAAACCTGATGCACTGGGCGGCGAGCCTTACCAATCCCGGACAGCCCCCCTCGCCGGATCAGATGCTGGGCCTGTTCCGGGTGCTCGAAGGCGCCGAGATCAAGGGCGTGGTCTCACCCTTCAAGAACACGCGCCAGCTCGTCACCATCGATACGATCAGCCTGAACTGGGGTCAGCTGGTCAGATCGATTCCGAGCAAGGCCAATCTGGTCGTGAAGATGGTCACCCCCACCGACCCGACCAATCCGGCGCAACGGGCGCTGACGATGGCCGGCGTCGACAAGCTCGCGATCGACCTCGATCTCGGCGCCGCCTGGACGGAGGCGTCGGGCACGTTTGCGCTTGCGCCGGCCACGATCGATCTCGGCAACCTCGCCAAGGCGCAGGCCCGCTTCGCGCTCGCCAACGTGCCTCGCGGCCTGTTCACGACCGATCCGGCGCAGGCCATGGGTCAGGCGGCGCAGGTCGAGACTGGCGCGATCGAACTCTCCCTGCGCGACAGCGGCGTGGTCGATCTCGTCGTGGCGCAGTTCTCGCGCATGCAGAATGTCGGCCGCGACGCCGCCCGCACCGCCATCGTCGAGATGATCCGCGCGCAGGGCGAGAAGGTCGCAGCCGCCAATCTCGATGCCAAGGAGGCGGTGGATGCGATCGCCAGCTTCGTCGCGACCTCGGGCCAGACGCTGACGATCAAGCTGACACCGCTCGGCAAGGTGCCGGTGCTTCAGCTGATGAAGGTCCTGAACAGCGAACCGATCGTCGCGCTCGCGCAATTCCGGATCGAGACGTCGACGGGGCTGTAGGGCCGGAACGGCGCTGAGCTCCCTTCTGGCGTCATGGCCGGGCTAAACACTTGTCCCGGCCATCCACGTTCTTCTACGCAGCACCCCAAAAACGTGGATGCCCGGGACAAGCCCGGGGCATGACGAATTTGTAAAGCGATTTCTCCCGCTTACGAAGAGAGGCGAAGAGATCAGCTCACTTCTGCGGCAGGTTCACCCGGACGTGCAGCTCACGAAGCTGCTTGGTTGTGGCGTCCGAGGGCGCGCCCATCAGAAGGTCCATGGCCTGCTGGTTCATCGGGAACAGCGAGATCTCGCGCAGATTGTTGGTCCCGCACAAAAGCATCACAATGCGGTCGACGCCCGCGGCCATGCCGCCATGCGGCGGGGCGCCGTACTGGAAGGCGCGGTACATGCCGCCAAAACGCTCGACCACTTCCTGCTCACCGTAACCGGCAATCTCGAACGCCTTGACCATTGCCTCCGGCACGTGGTTGCGGATGCCGCCCGAGGCGATCTCGTAGCCGTTGCAAGTGATGTCGTACTGGAACGCCTTGATGGTCAGCGGATCCTGGCCCTTCAACGCGTCCAGGCCGCCCTGCGGCATCGAGAACGGGTTGTGCGAGAAGTCGACCTTCTTGTCGTCCTCGTTGTACTCGTACATCGGGAAGTCGACGATCCAGGCGAGCTCGAACCGCTCCTTGTCGGTGAGGTTCAACTCCTCGCCGACCTTGTTGCGGGCCAAACCTGAAAACTTCCAGAACTTGTCGGGATCGCCGGCGACGAAGAAGGCGGCATCGCCTTCCTTGACGCCGATCTGCGCGCGGATCGCAGCGGTGCGCTCCGGCCCGATGTTGTTCGCAAGCGGACCTGCACCCTCGCCTCCCTCGCGCCACATGATGTAGCCGAGGCCGGGCTGGCCTTCGCCTTGCGCCCAGGAGTTCATGCGGTCGCAGAAGGCGCGGCTGCCGCCGCCCGGGGCCGGAATTGCCCAGACCTGGTTCTTGGGGTCTTCGAGCATGCGCGCGAACACCTTGAAGCCGGAGCCGCGGAAGTGCTCGGAGACATCCTGCATCTCGATAGGGTTGCGCAGGTCCGGCTTGTCGCTGCCGTACTTTCGCAGCGCCTCGGCGAACGGAATCCGACGCCAGTTCTTGCTCACCGGCTTGCCCTTGGCAAACTCCTCGAACACGCCTGTGATGACAGGCTCCATCGCCGCGAAAACGTCTTCCTGCGTGACAAAGCTCATCTCGACATCGAGCTGATAGAACTCGCCCGGCAGACGATCGGCGCGCGGGTCCTCGTCGCGGAAACAGGGCGCGATCTGGAAGTAGCGGTCGAAGCCCGACATCATCAAGAGCTGCTTGTACTGCTGCGGGGCCTGCGGCAGCGCGTAGAATTTTCCCGGATGAATGCGCGACGGCACCAGGAAGTCGCGCGCGCCTTCCGGCGATGACGCGGTCAGGATCGGGGTGTTGAACTCGAAGAAGCCCTGCCCCTCCATGCGCCGGCGCATCGACTTGATAATTTCGACGCGCGTCATGATGTTCTGGTGCAGCTTTTCGCGACGCAGATCGAGAAAGCGGTACTTCAGGCGGATGTCTTCAGGATATTCCTGGTCGCCGAACACGGGCAGCGGCAGGTCACCGGCCGGTCCGAGCACCTCGATCTCGCTGACGTAAACTTCGACCTTGCCGGTCGGCAAATCGTCATTGTCGGTGCCTTCGGGGCGGCGGCGGGCCTTGCCGTCCATCCGCACCACGAATTCCGAGCGCAGCTTTTCGGCCTGGGAGAACGCCGGCGAGTCCGGGTCGACCACGCACTGGGTCAGGCCGTAATGGTCGCGCAGGTCAATGAACAGCACGCCGCCGTGGTCGCGAACGCGATGGACCCAGCCCGAGAGGCGAACTGTCTCGCCGATGTTGCTCTCGCGGAGATCGCCGCATTTATGTGACCGGTAGCGATGCATGGTCGTCCCAAATTCAATGTCGGAGGGGTCGAATCGAACCGCCGAAACGACCGGTCCGAAGTTGCGGCAGGGTTTACCCGACGAGGCCGGGTGCGGCAACCAAGGGAACGGCTTGTTTTGGGCGCGAACGGCCCATTTTTGGCCCGTTGGGGCCCAAGCCTTTGCCATCAGGCGTTCTACGCCTATCTTTAGGCCATGACGGTCCATTTCCCCTTCCAGAACTCCTATTCGGCGCTGCCGGACAGCTTCTTTGCCCGCGTCGCGCCGACCCCGGTCGCAGCCCCCCGGCTGATCAAGCTGAACCGGCCGCTGGCGGTCCAGCTTGGGCTCGATCCCGACCTGCTGGACACGCCCGAAGGCGCCGAAATTCTGGCCGGCAAGACGGTTCCACCCGGCGCCGATCCCATCGCGATGGCCTATGCCGGCCACCAGTTCGGACAGTTCGTGCCCCAGCTCGGCGACGGCCGAGCGATCCTGCTCGGCGAGGTCATCGATACAAGTGGCGTCCGCCGCGACATCCAGTTGAAGGGAAGCGGCCCCACCCCGTTCTCCCGCCGCGGCGACGGCCGTGCCGCGCTCGGGCCGGTGCTGCGCGAATACATCGTCAGCGAAGCGATGTTCGCGCTCGGCATTCCGACCACGCGCTCCCTTGCCGCCGTCGTCACCGGCGAGCCCGTCATCCGTGAGACCGTGCTGCCCGGCGCGGTGCTGACGCGCGTCGCCTCGAGCCACATCCGCGTCGGCACCTTCCAGTTTTTTGCCGTCCGCCGTGACACCGACGCCATCCGCCAGCTCGCCGACCATGTGATCGCCCGCCACTACCCGGAACTGCTTGGCACCGAGCGCCCCTATCATGCGCTGCTCGCCGGCGTCGTCGCGCGCCAGGCCGATCTCGTCGCGCGCTGGCTGCTGGTCGGCTTCATCCACGGCGTGATGAACACCGACAACAGCTCGATATCCGGCGAGACCATCGATTACGGCCCCTGCGCCTTCATGGATGCCTACAATCCCGCGCAGGTGTTCTCCTCGATCGACGAGATGGGCCGCTATGCCTATGCCAACCAGCCGCGCATCGCGCTGTGGAATCTGACACGGCTCGCCGAATGCCTGCTGCCGCTGTTCGGAGAAGAGCAGGAGAAGGCGGTCGAACAGGCACAGGAGATTCTGGGCGCATTCCCCGAGACGTTCAGCACGGCCTATCAGGCCGGCCTGCGCAAAAAGGTCGGGCTGTTCACCGAGCGCGACGGCGACGAGGCGCTGATCCAGGACCTGCTCGACGCCATGGCGAAGAACCAGGCCGACTTCACCCTCACCTTCCGCGGGCTGGGCGATGCCGCAGGCGATCCGGCTGCTGACGACGCGCGCGCAGAGTTCATGGACCCTGCAGCCTTCGATGAGTGGGCCAAGCGCTGGCGCGAGCGTATCGCTTTGGAGCCGCAGACCGCAGCCGAGCGGCAGGCCGCCATGCGCGTCGTCAATCCGATGTTCATCGCGCGCAACCACCGCGTCGAAGCCGTGATCCAGGCGGCGGTCAACAACGACGACTACGCGCCGTTCGAGGAATTGGTGAAGGTGCTGGCCAAGCCGTACGAAGATCAGCAGGACTATGCGGCCTACCAGGATCCGCCGTTGCCGGATCAGCGGGTGCTTCAGACATTCTGCGGGACGTGAGGCAGGAGCTCGGTACCCACTTGCTTGGTTGACGGGCTCGATACCGCACCGCGAGACGACCCGGTTGACCGCATCTGCCGTTCTGTCCAACAATTTGCCGCATCGGCAACCACTGTCATCAAACTGAAACACTCGCACTCTAACCGGCTGGCGGGCCGTCTTGCCGGAGGCGACCGTCCTCCAACGACAAGCGCGCCATGCCCTTCAAATTCATCCACCTCACCGACACGCATCTTGCGGGTCCGGGACAAAAGCTCTACGGCCTCGATCCGCGTGCCCGCCTCGATGCCGCCATCGCCGATATCAACATCCACCAGCTTGATGCCGCCTTCGCGGTCGTGACCGGCGACCTCACCCATTGGGGCGAGCCTGAATCCTACGCCAATTTCGCCGACGCGATGGCCGCGCTGAAAATGCCCTATATCGCCATGGTCGGCAATCACGACCGCCGCGTTGCCTGCCTCGACGGCCTGAAGGCGGCGCCGCGCGATCCCAATGGCTTCGTGCAGGGCACGCGGACCACCGAGCATGGCCTGTTCGTGTTCCTCGACACGTTGGACGAGACCAGCCACGCCGGCGAGATGTGCGCCAAGCGCCTTGGCTGGCTCGCGAGCACGCTGGCTGCTGCACCGGCCGACACGCCACTCGTCGTGTTCATGCACCATCCGCCTTTCCTGGTCGGCGTGCACGCGATGGACGAGATCGCGCTGGCGCAAAGCGCGGAATTCGCCGAGGTGATCGCACCCTATCGGTCGCGCATCCGTCACATCTTCTTCGGCCACGTGCACCGGCCGATCTTCGGCAGCTACGGCAAGATCCCGTTCTCAACCCTGCGTGGGACCAACCACCAGGTCTGGTTCGAGCTCGATGCGAACGCTCCGCATCTGGCGAGCCATGAGCCGCCGGCCTACGGCGTGGTGCTGATCGACCAGGAGAACCTGATCGTGCACAGCCACGACTTCCTCGACACCAGTCTGCGCTTCCCCTTCGCCACACCGGCGGGAATGGACGACCGCGACTATGCGCTCAACTTCCCGGCGCGGTGAGATGAGCCTCGCTGAACCCGCGGCTCTCCCGGTCGCGACATCAGCGCCGCCGCGCCTGCATATCCTGAAGCGGTTCTCCGTCGGCTTCAAAGCGTCGCTGCCGGCCTACCTGCTGCTGCTGCCCTCGATCGTCTTCCTCGCGTTGTTCACCTATGGCGCGATGGGGCGCGTGTTGATCGACGCGCTCTACCAGCGTGCCACGCCGAAGGCGCCGCTACGCTTTGTCGGGCTCGACAACATCAGCGCGGTGTTGGCCGATCCTGCCTTTACCGGCGCGGTCGTCAACAATCTCATCTACGCCCTCGGCACCGCAATCCCGAGCATCGCCCTTGCGCTGCTGTTCGCGTTGGCGCTGGCGCGCACCAATGCCGTGACCAGCGCGCTGCGCGCCGCGCTGTTCCTGCCGGTGCTGATCCCGATGGTCGCGGCCTCCGCGCTGTTCCTGTTCATCTTCCTGCCCAATGTCGGGTTGCTCGACTATTACATCGGCCGCCTGCTTCCAGTGGTGCCGAACTGGCTCGGCGATTCCGACATCGCTCTCTACGCGATCATGGTCATCACCATCTGGAAGAACGCCGGCTACTACATGCTGTTCTTCCTCGCAGGCCTCCAGTCCGTGCCCGAGGACGTCATGGAGGCCGCCCATCTCGACGGCGCCGGACCGTTCCAGCGCCTGCGCTACATCATCCTGCCGGAGCTTAAGCCCACCTTCCTGTTCGTCACCGTGATTGCCACACTCAATGCGGTGACGCAGGTCGACCACGTCTTCGTCATGACCAAGGGCGGGCCGTCGAACTCGACCAGTCTCGTGCTGTTCTACATCTACGAGCAGGCGGTGGAGCACTACGACATCGGCAAGGCCTCGGCGGCCACGGTGCTGACGCTCGCCGCGCTGATGGGCCTCACCGCGCTCTCGTTCCGGACGATGGCAAACCGGGAGGGCGGGCCATGACGCTGATCGACCGCCTGTTCAAGGACGCGCCACTCGCCACCCGCGGCGAGATCACGCCAAAGCTCGGCTTCGTGCTGACGGTGCTGCTCGCGATCGTCTGGCTGATCCCGTTCCTGTGGATGGGGGTGGCGACGCTGCGTCCCGCCTCCGACGGCATCAACCTGATGGCCGAGCTGATGCCGAGCCTGAAGCCGACACTCGACAACATCAGGGATGCCTGGGAGATCGGCGACTTCCCGCGCTACTTCCTCAACACCACCATCATCTGCACCGGCATCCTGCTGGTGCAGTTCGTCACGATCACGCTGGCGGGTTTTGCGTTTGCGCGGCTGGCGTTCGCCGGCAAGACACTGATCTTCTATCTGTTCCTGATGCAGCTCATGCTGGTGCCGGTGCTGCTGATCGTGCCGAACCTCCGCCTCGTCGCGCAGCTTGGCCTCTACGACACGCTCGCCGGCGTCATGATGCCGTTCTTCGCCTCGGCCTTCGGCACCTTCCTGATGCGGCAGGCTTTTGAAGCCATTCCGACCGAGCTGGAAGACGCCGCCCTGATCGACGGCGCCAGCCTGTTCCAGCGCATCCGCCACATCTACGTGCCGCTGTCGCTGCCAAGCTTCTCCGCCTTTGCCATCATCTCCGTCACCAGCCACTGGAACGACTTCCTCTGGCCGCTGATGGTGATCAATTCGCCGGACAAGCGGCCGCTCACGGTCGGGCTGTCCGTCTTCACCGCGACCGCCGAAGGCACGCAAGCCTGGGGCACGATTGCGGCCGGCACGCTGATGGTGATCGCACCGCTGCTCGTCACCTTCCTGATCTTCCAGAAGCGTTTCATCAGTTCTTTCGTCACCTCAGGCATCAAATAGGAGATTTTTCGATGCTGTTTTCCCGCAGGCTCATGCTCGGCCTCGCCATCGCAGGCACCATGGCAGGCGCCCTCGCCTTCCCGGCGCTGGCGGAAGGTCCGACCGAGATCGATCTGTTCTTCCCCGTTCCCGTCGACGGCAAGCTCGCCCGCGACATGGGCACCTTGATCAAGGAGTTCAACGAGACCCATCCCGCGATCAAGGCGACCGCGGTCTACACCGGCTCCTATGACGACACGCTGATCAAGACCCGCGCCTCGATCAAGGCTGGCAAGCCGCCGGCCGCTGTGATCATGTCGGCGAACTTCCTGCTCGACATGCAGATCGAGAACGAGCTCACCAATCTCGATCCCCTGATCGCCGCCGACGGCACCACCAAGGACCAGTTCCTTGGCCAGTTCTTCCCGGCGCTCCAGGGCAACGCGGTGATCAACCGCTCCGTCTACGGCGTGCCCTTCCACAACTCGACGCCGCTGCTCTACATCAATGCCGACCAGGCCAAGGAAGCCGGCCTCGATCCGAACAAGCCGCCGCAGACCTGGGCCGAGCTCACCGACTGGGCCAAGAAGCTGACCAAGCGCGAGGGCGACAAGGTCACCCGCTGGGGCATCGCGATCCCCTGCGCCTACGACTATTGCGGCTGGATGATGGAAACGCTCACCATGACCAATGGCGGGCGCTACTACAACGAGGAGTTCGGCGGCGAGGTCTATTACGACACGCCCTCGATGCAGGGCGCGCTGACCTGGTGGAACGACCTCGTCACCAAGCATAAGGTCCACCCGCCCGGCGCTACCCCCGGCCCGGCCGTCAGCACCTCCTTCATCTCCGGCAACGCCGCGATGATGATGCTGTCGACGGGCTCGCTGACCTATGTGCGCGAGAACGCAAAGTTTGCTTACAAGGTCGCCTTCATCCCGCGCAACGTCCGCAATGCCGTGCCGATCGGCGGCGCTTCGCTGATCATTCCGGCGGGGCTCGAGGCCGACAAGCAGAAAGCCGCCTGGACGCTGATCAAGTGGATGACCTCGCCCGAGAAGAGCGCCTGGTGGAGCCGCGCCACCGGCTATTTCGCGCCCAACATGGCCGCCTACAAGACGCCCGACATGGTCGACTTCCTCAACAAGAACCCGGACGCCAAGACCGCCGTCGAACAGCTCGACGTCGCCAAGCCCTGGTTCGCGACCTACAAGACCGTGCCGGTCCGCAAGACCCTTGAAGACGAGGTGATGCTGGTCCTGAACGGCAAGAAGCAGCCGAAGGAGGCCCTCGCCGCCGCGCAAAAGGCTGCCGACGAGCTGCTCAAGCCGTACAATGCGGAGACCTCGCTGAAGCTGCCCTGAGATAGGCCAACACGGCGAACAAGCTTCGGCGCTCCGCCATGCGGGGCGCCGAATGCGTTTTGGGCGGATGCTGCCCATTAACCCCCCGTCCACCATCCGGCCCGTCCGGCCGCCGGTAACCACGAGAATTAACAGACCCTCAACGCGACCCCGACAAGTCTAGCGGTCTTTCGGGGGAATTTGCCGTGGATCTGTTGGTTTTCGAGTTCCTGGGACTGGCGTTGGTCGCCATGTGCGTGGTCGTGGTGGCGCTGCCTTGCGCGCGGAAACCCTCCCAGCGCATCCGCTACGAATAGGATTTCCGTCGGAAAAGTGCGCTTCCAGCTCAAATGCAAGGCTTGAATTCGCTTAGAGCCCCTTGACATCACAGCGCTTTCGGCAGAACGGCTGATATCAAGTGTCATGGGCCGTTCATGGATTTGATTACCACCACCGCTGACCTTGCGGCTGCCTGCAGCCGGCTGGCCAAGCACCCCGTCATTACCGTCGATACCGAGTTTCTGCGCGAAACCACCTACTACCCGCTGCTGTGCGTGGTGCAGATGGCAAGCGCCGAGGAAGCGATCGTCATCGACACGCTGGCCGAGGGCATCGACCTCAAGCCGTTCTTCGAGCTGATGGCAAACGAGAGCGTGCTGAAGGTGTTCCATGCCGCCCGCCAGGACATCGAGATCATCTGGCATCAGGCCACCATCATCCCGCATCCGGTGTTCGACACCCAGGTCGCGGCCATGGTGCTCGGCTATGGCGACAGCATCGCCTACGACCAGCTGGTCGAGAAGGTCACCGGCCACCGGCCGGACAAGACCCATCGCTTTACCGACTGGTCGCGCCGGCCGTTGACGAAAGAACAGATGCACTATGCGGTCTCCGACGTCACGCACCTGCGCGACGTGTTCGCCGCGCTCGACGCCGATCTGAAGAAGCGCCGCCGCAGCGAATGGGTCTCCATCGAGATGGAGATTTTGACCTCGCCCAAGACCTACGATTTCCACCCCGAGCGCGCCTGGGAGCGCCTGAAGACGCGGGTGCGCAAGCCGAAGGACCTTGCGGTGCTGATGGAGGTCGCGGCCTGGCGCGAGCAGGAAGCACAGAGCCGCGACGTGCCGCGCGGCCGCGTGCTGCGCGACGAGGCCATCAGCGACATCGCGACCCACGCGCCGAACACGCTGGAAAAGCTCGCCCACCTGCGCTCGGTGCCGAAGGGTTTTGAGAAATCCAAATGGGGTACTGACATCGTCGCTGCGGTCGAACGCGGGCTGGCGCGGGATCCTTCCACGCTGCCGAAGCTGGAAAAGCCGCGCAACAACTCCAACGGTGCCGCAACGGTCGAGCTGTTGAAGGTGCTGCTGCGGATGACGGCGGAGCGCCATGCGGTCGCAAGCAAGGTGATCGCGACCGTCGACGATCTCGAAGAGATCGCAGCCGACGACGAGGCCGACGTGCCGGCGCTACGCGGCTGGCGCCGCGAGCTGTTCGGCGACGCCGCGCTGAAGCTCAAGCACGGCGAGCTGGCGCTGGCGATCGAGAAGGGCCGCGTGATCGGCGTCCAGCGGGCGCAATAGGCGCTGCTAACGATCAACGCGGAACCACTGCGGCACCGTCATCCTGAGGTGCGAGCCGTGCGGTGCGAAGCATCGCGCGGGGAGCCTCGAAGGATGAGCGGCCCCCGCTGCCGCAGCCGGGCCGTCGCCCTTCGAAGGCCGCTGAAGAAGCGGCCACCTCAGGGGTGACGGTCTTAGATTTGGACCCACCCTACGCCGGCGTCAGCTTCGCCACTTCGCCCTTCATATCATCCAGCACGCCTTTGATCGCGGCGACCAGCTCGTCGATCTGGCCCTTGGTGACGATCATCGGCGGACAGATGGCAATGGCGTCGAGCATGTTGCGCGAGATCACGCCGCGCTCCTGGAGCATGCGGCTCGCCATGCCGCCGACGGCGCCGGGCGTGCTAGCTGCAGTCTTGCGCTGCTTGTCGAGCACAAGCTCGAGGGCTGCGATCATGCCGACGCCGCGGACCTCGCCGACCAGCGGGTGGCTGGCGAGCTCGCGCAGCTTGCCTTGCATGTAGCCGCCGAGCTCGGCGGCATGCGCGACCAGGCCGCGCTCCTCGATGATCTTGAGATTCTCCAGCGCCACCGCCGAGCCGACCGGATGGCCACCCGCGGTAAAGCCGTGGCCGAGCACGCCGATCTTGTTGCTCTCGTCCGCGATCGGCTCGAACATGCGGTCGTTCAGGATGATCGCCGACAGCGGGAAATAGCTCGAGGTAATCTGCTTGGAGACCACGATCGCATCGGGCTTGATGCCGTAGGTCTCGCAGCCGAACATCTTGCCGGTGCGCCCGAAGCCGCAGATCACCTCATCGGCAACCAGCAGGATGTCGTACTTCTTCAGGACCGCCTGGATCTTGTCCCAATAGGTTGCCGGCGGCACGATGACGCCGCCCGCCCCCATCACCGGCTCGCCGAAGAAGGCCGCGATCGTATCCGGCCCCTCCTTCTGGATCAGCGCGTCAAGCTCCTCGGCGCGCCGCGTCGCGAACGCTTCCTCGCTCTCGCCGGGCGCACCGTCCTTGTAGTAATGCGGCGAGCCCGTGTGCAGGATGTTCGGCAGCGGCAGGTCGAATGAGCGATGGTTGTTGGGCAGGCCGGTGAGGCTTGCCGACGCAATGGTGACGCCGTGATAGGCGCGCATGCGGCTGATCACCTTCTTGCGCTGCGGCTGACCTAGCGCGTTGGAGCGATAGGCGATCAGCTTCAGGACGGTGTCGTTGGCCTCCGAGCCGGAATTGGTGAAGAATACCTTGCTCATCGGCACCGGCGCGAGCGCCACCAGCTTCTCGGCGAGATCGATCGAGGGTCCGTGCGATTTGGCGGAGAAGGTGTGATAGAATGGCAGCACCTGCATCTGCCGGTAGGCGGCCTCGACCAGCCGCTTCTCGTTGAAGCCGAGCCCGACGCTCCACAAGCCCGCCATCGCCTCGAAATAGCGCTTGCCCGACGCGTCGAAGACGTAAGGCCCCTCGCCGCGCTCAATCACCAGGGGACCGGCCTGCTGATGGGTACGTGCGTTGGTGTAGGGATGGAGCTGGTAGGCCACATCCCGGGCCTCTTGCGAATTGGGCAGCATGGACATTGCGGGGATCCTCAAATCTTCATGTCGCCAGCGCAGCCGGCTTCATCCCTTGGCTATTGCGACAGGGTAGAACTTGCAACGCCAATTCGTCGGCAACAAACGCCCAGCAGCGTTGCACAAAGCGGCACCGGGCCCGGCTCAGGCGGCGCCGTCGTCATCCTCTCCACCGGCAGCTTCAGCGGCCTCCCTCACCTCGACGAGTGCCATCGCCAGCAGATACACGGTCGTGGGCAGACCGACCCGGCGCGCCCGCTCGACGGCGCGCGACAGGTCGACCGCCAGCTCCTTCAGCTGTTCTCCCCGTGACAATGTCTTATCCCATCCACCCGCCGATCGCGTCGGCCTAGACCGCGACGGAGCCGCTGGTTCTGATCAGTTCGGCGCTGGACTGGATTGTAGCAAAATTGCCGATGACATTCACCACCGACTGCCTGTAGGCGGCCGCCTCGCCCAGGCCCGGCTGCCGGCAGGCCACGGCATCGCCGACCAATTGGTAGCGGTGGCTGCGGTGAAACCCATCGACGACGGTGGCCAGGATGGTCTCGTCGAGCGAAAAGCCCGTCAGCACGCAGCGCACATTGCGAATGTTGGACATGTAGTCCACGAACCGCGACGAGCTGTAGGCCGAGGGTAGCGGGTGCTCGAACGTCATCTCCCCCGGCCGTGGTTTCGCCTCAGCAATCCAATCGGTCAGCCTGGATGCCGGATTGAACCACGCCGCCCGCGCGATGCGCTTCAGATGCATCACCGGCCAGAGATTGTTGCGCCACAGCGTCAGCAGTTCCAGGCAGCGCGAGGTGGCAGCCTCGCCATCGAGGATGACGTGGCGACGCCCCTGGGTGAGATATTCGACCTGGAGATCCGCACAAACCAGGATCGGCGGATCGTCGTGGATGGTGACCGGCATTGTCTTGCGCGTAGCTGCACCAGTTTCAGCGATCGGTGAGCGCGAGGTCCCGCAGCGGCGAGGTCACCGCCCGCCCCGCCGAGGCATCGAGCACGCCCGGCCGGTCCCAGTCGCCCTCGGGGCGAATGATCACGTAGGGATCGCTGTCCAGCGTGATGGCGTCCGGCCCCGGCTCGATCTCCAGCAGCATTTCCGTGTAAGAGAAATCGGAGAAGGTGATCTTGCGATTGTGGCCGAGGGGCTTGGCGCCGAAATGAGCCCAGAAATCGACCAGCCGGTCCTGGGCCTGACCGTAGATCTTTCGGAACCCCTTGCGCTTCACATAGTCGACGCTCGCCTGCACCAGCTTGAACGAGACGCGCGAGCGCCGGTATTGGTGACGCACTGCGAGCCGCTCGACCTTGGCGAAGTCACCAAAAAAGCGCACCCGCAGGCAGCCCGCGGGCTCGTTGCCGACGAAGCCGATGAAATGCGCGGCCACCATGTCGTTACCGTCGAACTCCTCCTCGAACGGACAATCCTGTTCGGCGAGATAGACCGCGGAGCGAATGGCGGTGACCAGCGTGAGATCGCCGAGATCGCGCGCGAGCTTGATGGTGATGGCGCGGGAGTCGGGCTTGGCGAGAGCAATCCTAGTGCCGTGCATCTGCAAAACTCCTTGCTTGGATGATCGCGCCCGGCATGCGCATCGGCTGCCGCTTCCAGGGGCGCTCGTAACACCAGAGGTCGGACTGGAAACTTGGAACGGGCTCGAAGCCGGTCGCCTTCATGATGTCGCGTCCGGCCACGGTTGACGGCTGCGCATAGCAATCCGCGTTGCGAAATCTTATCTGACGAAGATGAGCCGCGGCCTTGCCGAGACCGGCGATGCCGCGGCCCGTCGTCGCGATCGCCCAGATATAGATGGCAGCAACGTCTTCCTTCGCGGAAGCGAGATAGTGCCTCTCGGGCGCGGTGAGGCAGATCTCGTCGAGCAGCAGCCCATCGTGCCCGCGATCGTTGAGAAACAGGAAAGCCATGCCGCCGAGCAGATCGCCCTTGCGGCTGAAAGTCAGGATGCTCTGAGGATCGAAAGTGAAGTATCTCGCGAGCTCCGCCGTCCTGATCTGCACGCCCGGCACCAGCCGGCGCGCCATGTCGGAAAGCGCCGCAATTTCGGAAAATTGCGCACAACGGACATCGACGTCCGGACTGAGCGGCAGGGCATCGAAATCATGCCTTGCGGCAAACGTGCCCCTTTCCATACCCATGTCGCCCCTCTATCGTTTGGGGCTTTCGTGCCCCGCTACGACGAGAAGCTTAGCGGTTGGGGATATGGCGTATGCAGCAAGTATTGCACCGGGGTGCTGCGATGATGCAGCACCGTGAAGAAGCCCTGGATGCGTCCTGGGATGATTTGAAGCTATTTTTAGCGTGTGCAAAATATAAAAGTTTTCGCAACGCTGCCGAAGAACTCGGACTCACCTCCACGACGTTGATGCGCAGGATCGACCGGCTCGAAGAGAGCATCGGCTGCAAGCTGTTCCTGCGCGACCAGAGCGGACTCACGCTCAGCGACGAAGGCACCGCGATGATTGCCGACGTCGCGCATATGGAACGTCACGCCTTCAACGTTTTCCGGCGCGCCTCGCGCTCGTCCAACGATACATCAGGCACCGTGCGCGTCGCGGTGACGGAAGGCCCCGGCAATTTCTGGATCCTGCCGCGGCTGATCGATTTCCAGAAGACCTATCGCAAGATCACCGTCGATCTGCGTTGCGCAATGGAGCAGGCCGATGTCGCGCGGCTGGAATCCGACATCGCGATCCAGCTCGAGCCGCCGACCAATCCCGATCTGATCGTCGCCAAGCTCGGCCGGCTGCACATCTATCCCTTCGTCTCGAAGGAGTACGAGATTCTCTACGGCGTGCCGCAAACGCTCGCCGAATTGCAGAACCATCGCATCGTCAAGCAGACCGCTCCGCAAGTCGACGACACCGCCTATGCCCGCATCCTCGGACTAACGTCGCTCGAAGGCATCGTCGGGATCAAGACCAACTCCTCGGTCGGCGCGCTCTATGCGGTGGAGCGCGGAGCCGGCATCGGCTTCCTGCCGACGGTGTCGATCGCGCTCGGCGCGCCGCTCATCGCCGTCGATCTCGGTGTCAGCCATCACGCCGATCTGTGGCTTACCTATCACAAGGAGTTCCGCGCCTCCGAGCGGCACAAGATCGTGGTCGACTGGCTGAAGAAGATCTTCGATCCCAAGACCTATCCGTGCTTCCGCGACGAGTTCATCCATCCGAACGCGCTGGTTCCGATGATGACGGTCGCGCGCGAGGGCTTTGGGTTGACAGGATATGTCGCGGCGACGCCGACGTAAGTGGATGGGCTCGGCCTCACCACCTGTATTCGAAACCGACCGTGCCCTGGTGCGACGTGAGCTCGTTGCGGAACTTGCCGTCGTAATTGATGTAGAGCCGCGCGGCGCTGGTCAGGCTGAGCGAGGCCGAGGCGCCGGCATCCATGCCGTAACGGCTCTCGCCGATGCCGGGGACGACGATGCTCTCGGTCCCCAGGCTGACCTGGACCGATCCGAGGTTCTGATAGAAATTGTCGACGAACTTGCTGTAGGCGGAAAGATCCAGGATCTTCTGGTCGAATATGAAGTAGCGCCCGATCTCGGCCCCGATCATGACGCGCGCGCGCGAAATCGCGGTCGAACCGACGTTCAAGGGATCAAGTCCGCCCGCCTCCTGGAACGCCGCACCGGTGGCCCGCACATATTCGAGCGCGCCCTTGGGCACGACGCGCATCTGATCCTTGGTCCAGTAATAGCTGATCTCAGTCAGCGCGCCGTCAACTGCGGCGCGATAGCCCGCGATCGCCAGGCCAAAGCCGGTGTCGCGGCTGGAATGGACCCTGCCGAAGCCGTGCACCACTGCGAAGGCCCAGGTCCACGGGCCCTTGTCGACGGAGCCGTTGAAGCCAAGCTGGGTCAGGTCGAGCGTTGCCGACTGGAGCGCGAGCGGCACGTCGATGTCGGTATGGCTCTGATCGACGGAGAAGCCGAGATTGACGCCCGGAGCAATCCGCGCGCCAAAGCCGGCGACGCCGCCAAATGTCTTGCGCTTGTCGCCGGCGAAATCGCCCTGCGCATCGGTCCGGACCGAAATGCCGTAGCCTTCGAACCAGGTCCGGTAACGCGGATCCTCCACGCTCTCGGACGCACCGCCGCCGCCAGGATTGGTGCGGAACGCCCGGTTGAAGCCGCCCGACGCCTGGTTGCCGAGCCGCTCCAGAAATCCGGAGCCGAGATCGAGCGCGCTGTTGCCGGCAGACTGGTCGTAATTGGTCGAGGTCGGTGACGGCGTGGGCGGCGGCACCGGCGGGCGGGCCTGTGCAAAGCCGGGCGTAGCTGCCACCGCCACGACCAATGCCAAGGCCATCGCAATCGCGGCCGCGATCCGGCGGACGCGGTCCGGCCCGAACGTCTGTCGTGTTCCGGAGGGCCGCGAGGGGCAGCTCATGACGACTAATCCCGAAAGCAAGATAGCGGTCCGCAAAAATGCAACACGAGCAGCGGCGCGTGCGGCGATTTGTGCTGAACTGCCACGGAGGGTCAACCGGTTGGCACGCTACAGCCGAGGCGATTACCCTCGATTGTGGTTCCGCGGCCACAGGTCGCAAATTGCAGAAGCACAGGCCCGGTCCGGTCTTGAAATTTGCACACGGCTTGCTAACGCGCGATTTTCGTGTTGCAATATCAGACACAATCGGAATTGGCGCTCGGCTGTGCGTTTCGCGACATTGAGACTCAAGACTCGAACAGACTTACGGAAGCCCGTTTGTGGCGTGGTACGCGAAAAGCGGCCGCGTCTTTTTTGTATCTAGCGGAGGAGACGAACGATGCCACAAAAAGGCACCGTCAAATGGTTCAACCCGACCAAGGGCTATGGGTTCATCAAGCCGAACGGCAGCGATAAGGACGTGTTCGTCCACATCTCCGCCGTCGAGCGTGCCGGACTCTCGACCCTCAATGAAAATCAGGTGGTTGAATACGACCTCGTGGAGAACCGCGGCAAAGCATCCGCGGAAAACCTCAAGGTCTCCTGATTTCTCTCACGCCACGCGCGAGAGATCATGACGTTGCCCCCGGCGTTGCCGGGGGATTTTGTTTATGGCGGTAGAGAAAAGTGGCGCTTCAGCTCGCCACCGGCGAAACAAGAAAATTCTCCGACGGACCGCTTCCCGCCGTCTTGCAGACGTCGCCCACGATGCTGACCTTGCCGGTTGCAACCAGCCGCAGCGCCTCGGGATAAATGCGGTGCTCGACTTCGAGGATGCGCTCCGACAGCGTGTCCCCCGTATCGTTGTCGCTGACCGGCACCGCGCCCTGCATCACGATCGGACCGGCGTCGGTCTCCGGAATGACGAAGTGCACCGTCGCGCCAGACAGTTTGACGCCGGCGCGCAAGGCTTGGCCATGCGGGTCGAGGCCGGGGAACGAAGGCAGAAGCGACGGATGGATGTTGAGCATCCGCCCGTACCAGGCCTTGGTGAATTCGGCCGTGAACAGCCGCATGAAGCCGCCGAGACAAATCAGCTCGATGCCGTGCTGATCGAGCGCTGCTTGCAGCACCGCCTCGAAGGCCGCGCGATCCTTGCCGAACGGCTTGCTTTCGATCACCTGCGTCTTGACGCCGCTCGCCTTGGCTCTTTCGAGCCCCAGCGCATCGGCCTTGTTCGAGATCACGAGCGAAATCTCCGCCGGAAAATCCGGCGCGGCCGCGGCCTTGATCAGGGCGGCCATGTTGGAGCCCCGCCCCGATATCAGGATGGCGACGCGGCGCTTCATCACAACGCCAGGTCGAGGTGGCCGTTATAGACGACGCGATGCTCGCCCTCGGCCGGGATCACCGTGCCGAGCTGCGCCGCGGTCTCGCCGGCGTCGGTGAGGACCTCGATCACCTCGTCGACCTTGTCCGGCTCGACGATCGCGATCATGCCGATGCCGCAATTGAAGGTGCGCAGCATTTCGAGCTCGGCGATGCCGGCCTGCGCGGCCAGCCATTTGAACACCGGCAGCACCGGCAGGCGCGCCAGATCGATGCCGACGCCGAGGTTCTTCGGCAGCACGCGCGGAATGTTGTCGGTGAAACCGCCGCCCGTGATGTGGGCGAGGCCCTTCACCGCCCCGGTCTCGCGGATCGCGCGCAGGCAGGATTTGACGTAGAGCCGGGTCGGCGTCAGCAGCACGCCGCCGAGCGTCATGACCGGCGAAAACGGCGCCTGCGCCTCGAAGCCGAGGCCGGACTGCTCGACAATCTTGCGCACCAGCGAGAAGCCGTTGGAGTGCACGCCTGACGAAGCAAGCCCGATCACGGCGTCGCCCGCGGCGATGTCCTTGCGCGGCAGCAGCGTGCCCCGCTCGGCCGCGCCGACGGCAAAGCCGCCGAGATCATAGTCGCCGTCCTTGTAGAGGCCGGGCATTTCGGCGGTCTCGCCGCCGATCAGGGCGCAACCTGACTCGCGGCAGCCTTCGGCGACGCCGGCGACGATCGCCGCGGTCGCCTCCGGATCGAGCTTGCCGCAGGCAAAATAGTCGAGGAAAAACAGCGGCTCGGCGCCCTGGACCACGAGGTCGTTGACGCTCATGGCGACGAGGTCGATGCCGATCCCACCATGCAGGCCGGTCTCGATTGCGATCTTGACCTTGGTGCCGACGCCGTCGGTGGCGGCGACCAGCACGGGATCCTTGAAGCCGGCCGCCTTGAGGTCAAACAGGCCGCCGAAGCCGCCGATCTCGGCATCGGCGCCGGGCCGTGCGGTGGCGCGCACCATCGGCTTGATCAGGTCGACCAAGCGGTTGCCCGCGTCGATATCGACGCCTGAATCGGCGTAAGTGAGGCCGTTTTTGCGGTCGGTCATGCCCGATTTCCAGTGGGTTTGCGGCTGGTTACGTCGAATTCCGGGGACGCGCAATGGCTCGCATGGCGCCCCGTCCTATACTATGTAGATATCAACCGGTTCAGCCTTCAAACGGGCCGGATTTGAGGTCAGGCCGGGTGCCGGGAAGCGCCGCGTGAGTATTCCGAATATCATTACCCTGGGCCGCATCATGCTGGTCCCGATCATCGTCTGGGCCATCGTGTCGAGCCAAATGGAGGTGGCGTTTGCCGTGTTCCTGATCGCCGGCATCAGCGACGCTGTCGACGGCTTCCTGGCCAAGCGTTTCAACATGACGAGCGAGCTCGGCGCGCTGCTCGACCCGCTCGCCGACAAGGCGCTCTTGGTCTCGATCTACCTAGCGCTCGGCATCTGGGGTGACATCCCGCGCTGGATCGTGATCCTGGTCGTCTCCCGCGACATCATGATCGTTGCCGCCGTGATCGTGTCCTGGCTGTTCGACAAGCCGGTCGAGATGAAGCCGTCGAAGGTATCCAAGCTCAACACAGCGGCCCAGGTCGCCTACGCGGCCTTGGTGCTGGCCGCGCTTGCCTTCGGCTTCAAGGCGGCGCCCTATGATATAATCCTGATGGGCTTCGTCACGATCTTCACGCTCTCCTCCGTATCGCTCTATCTCGTCGAGTGGCTGAGGCACATGAGCACGATCGACGCCAAATGAGCTCGGAAACGGCCCCGCAAAAGGCCAACTCCGGCTCGATTAAGTTGAATCTCTTCAAGCGAAGCCGGCGCGCCGGCATGGAGCAAAGCAAGCGTGGCAGGCCGCGTTCATCCCCGACAATTGGCGTTTTCGCTTCCGCATGCGGAAAGCCTGAGCCGGGACAATTTCCTTGAAGGCCCCGCCAACGCCGCCGGCCTCGCCCTGATCAACGGCTGGCCGGAATGGCCGAACCGGATCATGTGGCTCGCTGGCCCCGAAGGAAGCGGCAAGAGCCACCTTGCCGCGATCTGGGCCGAGGACGCCGGCGCCCGCTCCACCACCGCCAATGCCCTGACCGCCACCGCCGTCCCCGGCGCGCTCGCCACCGGCGCGCTGGTGGTCGAGGATCTCAAGGCGAAGGATTTCGACGAGCGCGCGCTCTTCCATCTGATGAACCTTGCGCGTGAGGACGACGCCTACATCCTGTTCACCGGACGCGAGGTGCCGGCGGCGCTGGACGTCGAGCTCCGCGACCTCCGCTCCCGGCTTCGGACGATCCCCGTGATCTCGCTACTGCCGCCGGACGACCTGCTCTTCCGTGGCCTGATCGTCAAATTCTGCGCCGACCGCCAGCTCAGCGTGGACGAGAGCGTGGTGAGCTACCTCGCCATCCGCCTGGAGCGCTCCTCGGCCGCCGCCCGGCAGGCCGTGGAACTGCTCGACAGCGAGGCCCTGCGGCTCGGGCGCCCGGTCACCCGGGCCCTGGCGGCCGAGCTGCTGCGGGACACCTGATCCAGATGACTGCGCTCACGCCGCTTGACGCCGTGGGGCGGCGGAACATCAATGTCATCGAAACGTCATCGCGCTCACACATGCTCCCGCCGGTTTTGCGCATAGGCCGCAAAGTATGGCGAGACAGGATGGACCGACTTCTAATGGACTCTGCGCAAGCCGTTGAAATCAAAGATAAAGCCCCGGAACCCGAGGGCCTGCCGGCAATCGCATCCAGCCCCGAGCGATTCATCAATCGCGAGCTCTCCTGGCTGCATTTCAACCGTCGCGTCCTGGAGGAATCGGTCAATCCCAGCCACCCGGTGCTGGAGCGGGTGCGATTCCTGTCGATTTCAGCGAATAACCTCGACGAGTTCTTCATGGTCCGCGTCGCCGGCATCAAGGCCCAAGTGCGCGAGGGCATCGCCGAGCGCAGCCCGGACGGCCTGACGCCGTCCGAGCAACTCACGCTGATCAACCACACCGTCTCCCAGCTGGCGTCCGACCAACAGGCGATCTGGGCCGACCTGCGCGGCACGCTCGCAGGCGTCGGCATCGTGCTGGTCGACGGCAAGGAGGTCACCAAGGCGGAGCGGACCTGGCTCGAGGACTATTTCCTCAACAACGTGTTCCCCTTGCTGACGCCGCTCGCGATCGATCCGGCCCACCCCTTCCCGTTCATCCCGAGCCTCGGCTTCACCATCGCGCTCCAGCTCACGCGCGCCGTCGACGGCAAGCAGATGAACGCGCTGATCCGCATGCCCGGCAAGATCGACCGCTTCATCCGCCTGCCGGCCGACGGCAAGGTGGTGCGCCTGATCTCGCTGGAGCAGGTCACCGGTCTTTTCATCAACCGCCTGTTCCCGGGCTACAATCTCCACGGCCAGGGCGCCTTCCGCATCATCCGCGACTCCGAGCTCGAAATCGAGGAAGAGGCCGAGGACCTCGTCCGCCTGTTCGAGACCGCGCTGAAGCGGCGCCGCCGCGGCTCGGTGATCCGGCTCGAGATCGACGCCAAGATGCCGGAGCAGCTGCGCAGCTTCGTGCAGCACGCGCTGTCGGCCGCCGACGACGAGGTGTTTCTGGTCGACGGCGTGCTCGCCATGAACGAACTCTCGCAGCTCACCCGGCTCGACCGGCCCGACCTCGAATTCACCCCTTACGTGCCGCGCCATCCCGAGCGCGTCCGCGAGCATGGCGGCGACATTTTTGCCGCGATCCGGCAGAAAGACCTCGTCGTCCACCATCCTTATGAATCCTTCGACGTGGTGGTGCAGTTTCTCCAGCAAGCCGCGCGCGATCCCGACGTCGTCGCTATCAAGCAGACGCTCTACCGTACCTCCAACAACTCGCCGATCGTGCGCGCACTTGCGGAAGCCGCCGAAGCCGGCAAATCCGTCACCGCGCTGATCGAGCTAAAGGCGCGCTTCGACGAAGAGGCCAACATCCGCTGGGCGCGCGACCTCGAACGCGCCGGCGTGCAAGTCGTCTACGGCTTCCTCGAACTGAAGACGCACGCAAAACTCTCGATGGTGGTGCGCCGCGAGGGCGGCAGCCTCACAACTTACGTCCACACCGGCACCGGCAATTATCATCCGGTCACCGCGCGCATCTACACTGACCTGTCCTATTTCACCTCGGAACCGACCATCGGCCGCGATGCCGCACGCGTGTTCAACTTCATCACCGGTTATGCGGCGCCGAGCGACCTGGAAAAGATGGCGGTGTCGCCGCTGACGCTGCGCAAGCGCATCATCCAGCACATCCAGGGCGAGACCGAGCACGCCCGGCACGGCAAGCCCGGCGCGGTCTGGATGAAGATGAATGCGCTGGTCGACCCCGACATCATCGATGCGCTCTACGAGGCATCACAGGCGGGCGTGCAGGTCGAACTCGTGGTGCGCGGCATCTGCTGCCTGCGGCCCGGCATCCCCGGCCTGTCGGAGAACATCCGCGTCAAATCGATCATTGGACGCTTTCTGGAACACGGCCGAATCTACTGCTTCGGCATGGGCCAGGGCCTGCCGAGCGCGAAAGCGGCTGTGTATATCTCGTCGGCCGACATGATGCCGCGCAACCTCGACCGCCGCGTCGAGGTGCTGTGTCCGCTGCAGAATCCCACGGTGCATCAGCAGGTCCTCGAACAGATCATGGTCGCGAACCTGAAGGACAATGAGCAGAGCTGGCAATTGTTGCCGGACGGGTCCTCAACGCGTATGAAGACCGCGAAGGGCGAGGAGCCTTTCAACGTCCACAACTACTTCATGACAAATCCGAGTCTGTCTGGCCGTGGAAAGTCGCTCAAGGAATCCTCGCCGCGTCGTCTCACGCGCCGGAACGAACGCAATCAGTCCTGACCGGAGATTGCCGTGAAACGGCCGCGCAAGCGTGGCGCTAGCGTCGCGGTCATCGACATCGGCTCCAATTCGGTTCGTCTCGTCGTCTACGAGGCGCTGGCGCGGAGCCTGATTCCGATCTTCAACGAGAAGACTCTGTGTGGCCTCGGACGCGAGGTGCAGAGCACGGGTCTGCTCGCCCCTGATGCCGTCGACAAGGCGCTGACCTCGCTGAAGCGGTTCCGCGCGCTGTGCCGCGTGATGCAGGTCGGCCGTGTGTTCGCGATCGCCACCGCCGCGTGCCGCGACGCCTCCAACGGTCCCGACTTCATCGCAAAGGCCGAGCGCATATGCGCGGTGAAAATCGAGATCCTGTCCGGACCGCGCGAGGCGCGGCTGTCGGCGCTCGGCGTGATCTCGGGAATTCATCATCCCGACGGCATCGTCGGCGATCTCGGCGGCGGCTCGCTCGAACTGATCGACGTGCGCAGGAACAGCGTGCGTAGCGGCGTGACGCTGCCGCTCGGCGGCCTCGCGCTCCAGGACCTCGCCCACAAATCGCTCAAGCGCGCCGACCGCATCGTGCGCGAGGCGCTCGACGAGGTGCCGCAGCTCAAGGCGGGCAGCGGCCGCAGCTTTTATGCGGTCGGCGGCACCTGGCGCGCGCTCGCGCGCATCCACATCATCCAGAGCGGCTATCCGCTCCAAGTGATGCACGGCTATTCGATTTCGGCCGCCGAGGCGCTCGACTTTTCGCGGCGTCTCCGTCGCCTTGCAGCCGCCAACATGCTCGCCGACATCGAGGTCGTCGCGGATGCGCGGCGCCCGCTCCTTACCTATGCCGCGCTGGTGCTCGAGCACGTCATCCGCGTGGCGAGGCCGAAGACCATCGTGTTTTCGACCTTCGGCGTGCGCGAAGGCCTGCTGCACGAGAAGCTCTCGGAGACCGAGCGCAACAAGGACGGGCTGATCTGCGCGGCGGAAGAGCTGAACCAGCTCCTGTCGCGCTCGGCCCGCCATGCCCGCGAGCTGATCGCCTGGACCGACCGCCTCGCGCGCGTGGTCAAGCTGCGCGAGACCGAGGAGGACCGCCGGTTGCGCCACGCCGCCTGCCTGCTCTCCGACATTGGCTGGCGCGTGCATCCCGACCATCGCGGCGAACAAACGCTGAGCCTCGTCGTCAACGGCAATTTCGGTGCAATCACGCACACCGAGCGCGCCTTTGTCGGCCTGTCGGTGTTCTATCGCTATGCTGGCCTGAGCGAGGAAAACCAGCCGCCGCTCACCATGCAGGAACTGCTGACCCCGGCGCAACTCGAACGCGCCCGTCTGCTGGGCGCGGCGTTCCGCGTCGCGCATCTGATCTCGGCGGCGCGTCCGGGCGTGCTGCCCGCCACGCATTTCCGCAGCGAGGGCCGCAAGCTGATGCTGGTGTTCGAGCACAGGCTCGGCGATCTCGTCGCCGACCGGGTCGGCAGCCGCTTCAAGCAGCTCGCCCGCCTGATCGGCCGCTCCGGCTCGATCATCCGGCGCTAGAGCATGATCCGGACCCGAAGGGCCGCGCTAGCGCAAAGTGCGGGGCGGTTTTCCCTCGCGACAAACGCGGAACGCGTTTGCGCGGAGATCATGCTCCTGAAATAGAGCCCTCAGGTCGCCAGTACCGTCTCGGTGTGCTCGACCTCTGGCGGGGCGGCAAAATACTGGCCGACGAGGCCGCGCCATTCGGTGAAATTCTCCGAGCCGCGGAAATCGACGGTGTGGTTTTCCAGGGTCGTCCACTTCACCATCAGCCGGTAACGCTGCGGCTTCTCGATCGATTTGTGCAGTTCGAAGCCGTGAAAGCCCTTGGCGCGGCCGAAGGCGGCCTTGGCCTTGGCGACCGCTGCCTCAAAGTCCTTCTCGCTGCCCGGCTTGACGTCGATTTGCGCGATCTCGGTGATCATTGGTTTCCACCCTTCTTGTTTAACAGGTGTATCTACCGCAGCCGGAGGCAAACAAAAAGGGCGCCGGAATGGCACCCTGATCGGCCCAAAACGCGGCGCTCTCAGGCGAACAGCAGAGCTGCGCCTGCCACGACGAGCGCGCAACCGACGAACAGCGCGAGCGGCCAGTAGCTGCGGCGGCTCTGCGTGTAGCGGCCCAGGGCGCGGCGCTCGGTGATCACCGCGGTCTCGTATTCGTCTGCAGTCGAGAACAGACAGGCGAAGCCGCCGCGTGCCGAGGCCGCAGCGGCTTCGAGCGACATCAGAGTGGCCTGCGGGTTCTGTCGACGGATCGATTCCATAACCACAATCGTAGGAACCGAATGGTAAACAGAGGATTACCGCGAGGCCTCCCGCGCCTCAGGCTGTCGCCGGCTGTGTCTTGGACTGTGCCTTGGGCACACCGATCCGCGCGGCGCTCTGGCGGCGCCAGTTCTCCAGCGACAACGGCAGCTCCTCCGCCGCCTCGACGCGGTTACGGCCGCCGCGCTTGGCCTGGTAGAGCGCGGTGTCAGCCGAAGCCAGCAGCACCTCGAGCTCGGTGCCGGCCGGCCCGCCGGACACACCGATGCTAACGGTGGTATCGACCGGGCCTTCATCGACCACGACGCCGGAGGTCTCGAACGCCTCGCGCACGCGCTCGGCGACCAGTACCCCCTCTTCCAGCGAACACGGCAGTAGCGCCGCGAACTCCTCGCCGCCGATGCGGCCTGAGAGGTCCGAGATGCGCAAATTGCTGACAACGACGGTCGAGAACAGCTTCAGCATCTCGTCGCCGGCGGGATGACCGAAGCGATCGTTGATCGACTTGAAGTGATCGATGTCGAAGATCATCACGGTGACCGGGCGACCGCCCTTGGCTTCGCGCTCGATCATCCGCGCGCAGGCCTCGGAGAAGCCGCGGCGGTTCAACATGCCGGTCAGGGGATCGGTGGATGCAGCGGTCCGGTGCGCCGTGACCGTGCGCTCCGACACCAGCATGAAAATCACGAACACGGTGCCGACGGCGTAGAGCACAAGCTCCACCGCGAACACGGTGACCCAGACGCTGGCGGAAAAGCCGGCATCGTTCGGCCGCAGGAAGCTGCCGAGCAGGATCGGCAGCATCAGCACGCAGCCGTGCATCACCGGCACCACGAAGGCCGGCCAGCGCCGTTGCAGGCTCTTGCGCCGTTCGACCCAGAGCTCGCTCGCGGTCAGCGCCGCATAGACCGAGACGATGCCGGCGCCGATGATCATACGCAGCATCGAAGCGGCAGGATCGAGCAGGGTCACCGTCGCGACCCAGGCGAGCGCGCCGAGCACGAGACCAGGCCAGTTCGGCTTGCGCCCGTGGAAGACGCGCGCCGCATTCCACACCATGCCGCAGGCGACGAAGCCCACCGCATTCAGCGCGAGATAGAGATGCGGGCCGAGCTTGTCGCCGGTCGCAGTCCATAGCGCGACGGAAGCCGCGCCGAGGAGATATGCGGTGCCCCACCATTTCAGCGCGGGGCTGTTCTCCTGTCTGCCGAAAAACACCATCATGGCGCCGAGCAATGCGGCAACCATCGTGGCGACCAAATAGAGCGTGATGCTATCGAGCGACATCATGTCGGCCCCCTCTTGAACATAGCAGTTACGCGATCGGCTCAGCCGACTTGCGCGCCCTTCCAGATGCGACGCTATGTCCTGCGAGTTCCATTCAGGTTTTCACGCGAGGCCAAGTTTTCGCGAAACACGTCATCAATTTGCGTACAAACGAGCAACAAAAAGGGCGCTGAAATCAGCGCCCTTTTGCATTTCATTGAAGCCGCTTTCGCGGCGAATGTGATCGAAGCGATTAACGCTTCGAGAACTGGAACGACCGGCGGGCCTTGGCCTTGCCGTACTTCTTGCGCTCGACCACGCGGGAGTCGCGGGTGAGGAAGCCGCCCTTCTTGAGCACGGTGCGCAGCTCCGGCTCGAAATAAGTGAGCGCCTTGGAGATGCCGTGACGGACCGCGCCGGCCTGGCCGGACAGACCGCCGCCGGCGACGGTGCAGATCACGTCGTACTGGCCGGCACGCGCCGCCACGACGAACGGCTGCTCGATCATCATGCGCAGCACGGGACGGGCGAAATAGACCTCGACCTCGCGCGCGTTGACCGTGACCTTGCCTGCGCCCGGCTTGATCCAGACGCGGGCGACCGCGTCCTTGCGCTTGCCGGTGGCGTAGGCGCGGTTGAACTTGTCGACCTTCTTCTCGTGCTTGGGCGCATCGGGCGCCGCCGTCTTGAGCTGCGAGAGCTGGTCGAGCGACTGAATGGATTCGGCCATGATTATGCGGCCCTCGTGTTCTTGCGGTTCAACTTGGCGATGTCGATCTTCTCGGGCGTCTGGGCCTCGTGCGGATGATCGGCGCCGCCATAGACGCGGAGATTGCCCATCTGGACGCGACCGAGCGGACCACGCGGGATCATTCGCTCGACGGCCTTCTCGAGCACACGCTCGGGATGCTTGCCCTCGAGGATCTGGCGCGCGGTGCGCTCCTTGACGTGGCCGACAAAGCCGGTGTGCTTGTAGTAGGTCTTCTGCTCGCGCTTGCGGCCGGTGAGGACCGCATGCTGCGCGTTGATGATGATGACGTTGTCGCCGCAATCAACGTGCGGTGTGTAGGTCGGGAGGTGCTTGCCGCGCAGGCGCATGGCGACGATGGTGGCGAGGCGGCCGACGACCAGACCCTTGGCGTCGATCAGCACCCACTTCTTCGTCACCTCAGCCGGCTTTGCCGAAAAGGTTTTCATATCGGAGTTTCCGTGGACGGGAGACATCGGCGCGAACACCGCACCGGACTGCGCGGTTTTCTAGAGAAGAGCTGCGCAACGGTCAATGCCTGAAGACGGAAATTAAATAAGCAAAATCAGTATGTTAAAAATATGGTGCTATATTACCTGCGAAAAGCTCAAACATTTGGAATGGAATAGGTCGATGTGACATGGGCGATCGGATCGGGTGACGTCCCGGACAACAGGTTCACTTCGCCAACCGCCAGCCGCTTGCCAAGCTTGAGCAGCCGCGCCTCCGCCAGCACGTCCTGTCCGGGCTGGCCCTTGCGCAGGAAGTTGATGTTGAGATTGGTCGTGACGGCAAGCCCGATCGGACCGATCGCAGACAAGAGGACCACGTACATCGCGAAATCCGCCAGCGCCATCAGCGTCGGGCCGGACACGGTTCCGCCGGGCCGCAGCATCTTTTCGCCGTAGCGCTGGCGCAGCAGGCAGGTCTGGCCGTCGGCGCTCTCGATCGTGATGTCGTCGCCGCTGAAGGCCTGGGGAAACTCGTCGCGGAGAAACTGTTCGAGCTCCGCCACGCTCATTTTCGCTAATGCCATGCTAAGCCTTACCCTCGCTTCACGTCCCCTGTTACATTAGGTTATCTGCATCATCCAATTGCAATAATCCAACTGGAAACGCTTCAATGTCCGTCCAGCCCGCCCGCCCCCCCTCCGCGGAACCGCCGATCCTGCTGCGGGAGATCGTGGGCAGTGTTGCCGTGCTGACGCTGAACCGCCCCGCCGCGCGCAACAGCCTGTCGGAGGCGATGATCGGACAGCTGCATGCGAGCTTCAACGCGATTGCCGAAGACAAGCGCATCCGCGCCGCCGTCATCGCCGCCAACGGCCCGGCGTTCTCCGCCGGCCACGATATGAAGGAATTGACCGCGCGCCGCAGCGACCCCGACCGCGGCCGCGCCTATTTCGCAGAGATCATGAATGCCTGTAGCGCGATGATGCAGGCGATCGTGCGTCTCCCCAAGCCCGTGGTCGCTGCCGTCCAGGGAATTGCGACGGCGGCCGGCTGCCAGCTCGTCGCAAGCTGTGATCTTGCGATCGCTTCGGAGGCCGCAAGCTTCGCCACGCCCGGCGTCGACATCGGCCTGTTCTGCTCGACGCCGATGGTGGCGCTGTCGCGCAACGTGCCGCGCAAGCAGACCATGGAGATGCTGCTGACGGGCGAGCCTATCCTGGCCCCGCGCGCCCGCGAGATCGGCCTCGTCAATCGCGTCGTCGCCGCCGGCACCGAGCGTGATGCCGCGATTGCACTTGCGGAACAGGTCGCGCTGAAATCCGCTTACACGGTGAAGCTCGGCAAGGAGGCATTCTACCGGCAGGCCGAAATGAGCCTTGCCGACGCCTACCGCTATGCAGCAGAGGTGATGACCGAGAACATGATGGCGCGCGACGCCGAGGAAGGCATCAAGGCCTTCATCGAGAAGCGCACGCCGACATGGCGAGATGAGTGACAACAAGAAAAGACGACACATGAACCACGACGCCTATCCCGACAATTACATCCGCGGCATCCTCAACAGCGTGAAGTCGATCGCGATGGTCGGCGCCTCGCCGGTCAACGTGCGGCCGAGCTATTTTGCGTTCAAATATCTGGCGCAGCGCGGCTATGACATGATCCCGGTCAATCCCGGCCAAGTCGGCAAGGACCTGTTCGGAAAACCCTTCGTCGCCTCGCTCTCCGACATCGGCCGTCCCGTCGACATGATCGACATCTTCCGCAACTCCAGCCACATCATGCCCGTGGTCGAGGAGGCGCTGACCCTCGATCCGTTGCCGAAGGTGATCTGGATGCAGCTTGGTGCGCGCGACGATGTTGCCGCGGCAAAGGCGGAGTCGGTTGGCATCAAGGTCGTGATGAACCGCTGCCCCAAGATCGAATATGGCCGCTTGTCGTCCGAAATCTCCTGGATGGGCGTCAATTCGCGCACGCTCAGTTCCAAGCGGCCGCCGGCACCGACGCAAGGCATGCGGCTATCCCTCAATCGGATGAGTGTCGGCGGTGGCGACACCGCGGCATCGGATCGCGCCGCCAAAAACAAGAGCGAACAAAGCTGACGCAATTGCGAAGCATTCGTTTCGCGAACGCGACAATGCGTAGCACGATTGCTCTGATGTGAGCCGGCGCCTTGACGGCAGCCGCGGCGCCGATCAGCATGCCGCGCGATTTCAGACCACAAGAACAGGACGCCCTCAATGAGCGATCGCCTTCCGGGATTTGCAACCCTCGCCGTGCATGCCGGTGCACAGCCCGATCCCACCACCGGTGCGCGCGCGACCCCGATTTATCAAACCACGTCTTTCGTGTTCAACGACGCCGACCACGCAGCCTCGCTGTTCGGATTGCAGGCGTTCGGCAACATCTATACCCGCATCGGCAATCCCACCAATGCGGTGCTGGAAGAGCGCGTCGCCGCGCTTGAAGGCGGTACCGCCGCGCTTGCGGTCGCCTCGGGCCATGCCGCGCAGGTCGTAGTGCTGCAGCAACTGCTCCAGCCCGGCGACGAGTTCATCGCCGCGCGAAAGCTCTATGGCGGCTCGATCAACCAGTTCGCGCACGCGTTCAAGAGCTTCGGCTGGAACGTGGTGTGGGCCGATTCCGATGACGTCGCAAGCTTCGAGCGCGCGGTAACGCCGCGCACCAGGGCGATCTTCATCGAGTCCATCGCCAATCCCGCCGGCAGCATCACCGACATCGAGGCGATCTCGACGGTGGCGCGCAAGGCGGGCGTGCCGCTGATCGTCGACAACACGCTGGCTTCGCCCTATCTGATCCGCCCGATCGACCACGGCGCCGACATCGTGGTGCATTCGCTGACGAAATTCCTGGGCGGCCACGGCAATTCGCTCGGCGGCATCATCGTCGATGCCGGCACCTTCGACTGGTCGACTGGCGGCAAATATCCGATGCTGTCAGAGCCGCGGCCGGAATATCACGGCATTCGCCTCCAGGAGACCTTTGGCAATTTCGCCTTCGCGATCGCCTGCCGCGTGCTGGGCCTACGCGACCTCGGCCCTGCGCTGTCGCCGTTCAACGCCTTCATGATCCTCACCGGCATCGAGACACTGCCGTTGCGCATGCAGAAGCACTGCGACAACGCCAAGGCGGTCGCCGAATTCCTCGGCGACCACTCGGCGGTGGCCTCGGTGAACTATGCAGGTCTTGCGAGCGACAAGTACAACCAGCTCGCCCGCAAATACGCGCCGAAGGGCGCGGGCGCCGTGTTCACCTTCAGCCTCAAGGGCGGCTATGACGCCGGCGTCAGTCTGGTGTCGAAGTTGCAGCTGTTCTCGCACCTTGCGAACGTCGGCGACACCCGCTCGCTCGTCATCCATCCGGCCTCGACCACGCATAGCCAGCTCGACGACGCCGCCAAGGTCAAGTCCGGCGCCGGCCCCGACGTGGTGCGGCTCTCGATCGGCATCGAGGACAAGGAAGACCTGATTGCCGACCTGGAGCAGGCGCTGGGCGCGTAGTCGCCGTCACCACCGTCTTCCGGGGCGTGCGAAAGCGGGCCCCGGAATGACGGGCTGCAGTTAACAGTCATTAACCATATCTGCCGCATACATCGTCACTGGATCGCCCCTTTGATTCGGAGCCGACGATGCTGCGCTGGATAGTGCCCGCCCTAGCGGCGATACTGACGGTCTCAGGTGCGCTGGCCGCCGACCTCCCGGCCACGCCGAAGCGACGCGCCGCCGCTCCGCAGCAGGAGCCGCCCAAGGTCTATGTCGAGACCGATCCGGATGCGCTGATCTCGCCGGCCTATGGCGTCGGCAGCTACATCCGCAACCTGCCTGGCACTCCGCTTCTGCCGGGCTCTTACACGCTGCCGGGTTATTACGGCCGTCCGTGGGACTACGACTATCAGGGACCGTATTACGGCGGACCTCAGGTCGGGTATTTTTGGCGGCTGCCCTACGCCTGCGGCATCTACGGCTATTGCTGACCGGCCAGGATCAGCCGACCTGACCGACGGGAACCGCACGCGGCTGCGCATCCGCAGCTTGCCGTGACGCGAGCCGCTCCGTCTGCATCACCGCAAGCGTGAGCACCACGATCGCGACCGCCTGGTGTGCGAGCGCAAGCCCAATCGGCACCTGGTTGAGCAGCGTGAGAATGCCGAGCACCGCTTGCAGGCTCACGGCCGCCAACAGCCACAACGCACCGCTCGCCGCAGCCCCTGCGCGCGACCGCACGGCATCGAACGCGTGCAACGCTGCGAGCGCGAACAGCGCATAGGCTGTCATGCGGTGCTCGAACTGCACAGTGAGCACATTGTCGAACAGGTTGCGCCACCACGGGGTCTCGAACAACAGCCGCTCCACCGACGGAATGAACGCGCCGTCGATCTGCGGCCAGGTGTTGTAGGCACGCCCGGCGCGCAGGCCCGCAACCAGCGCACCGAAATAGATCTGCACGAAGGTCACGGCCACAAGCAGCGCGCTCATGAATCGCAACCGCGCCGGCGCTGCGATCTGCAGCCGCTCGGCGAGCCGCCGCACCGTCCAGACGATGCCGGCGAAGATCAACAGCGCGAGCACCAGATGCGTCGCCAGCCGATATTGCGATACCTCGACGCGCTCGGAGAGGCCCGAGGCCACCATCCACCAGCCGACGGCGCCCTGGAGCCCCCCGAGTGCAAACAGGAACCATAGCCGCCGCTTCAATTCACCGGACAGGCCGCCGCGCCACAGGAAAAACAGGAACGGCAGCAGGTAGGCGACGCCAATGAAACGGCCGAGCAGCCGGTGGCTCCATTCCCACCAGAAGATCTCCTTGAACTCGGACAGGCTCATGCCGGCATTGAGCTCGCGATATTGCGGGATCTTCTTGTAGGCCTCGAAGGCGTCGGTCCATTGCGCTTCCGAGAGCGGCGGCGCGCTGCCGGTGACCGGCTTCCATTCCACGATCGAGAGTCCGGATTCTGTCAGCCGCGTTGCGCCGCCGACCAGCACCATCAGCGCGATCAGCGCGGCCACGGAGATCAACCACCAGCGCACGGCGCGATGCGGCTCGGACGGGGCGGAAATGATCGTCATTTCGGGCTCGAAACCAGGACTTGTACCTAAGAGACTTGAACCAATGAGGCTTGAACCGGACTGCGTGCCCCTTATAGTCCCCCGCTCCCACAGCGCAAGTTACGCAAAAGACCGCGACATCCCGTCATGACGATCCGCACCCGCAAGTTCCTCGGCGCCATCCTGCTCCTGGTGCTGGCCACCGTCTGGGCCCTCCTCGGCATGGTGCTGGCGCAGATGCCGTGGATCGCCGAGTCCGGCTGGCGGCAGGCGATCTACTATGTGGTTGTGGGCATGGGCTGGGTGCTGCCGGCGATGCCGATCGTGAGCTGGATGCAGCGGCCCGACCGCGCCAGATCTAGGTCGTAGCATCTAGTTTGTAGCACTGCCCGTCGGTCTCACCGGCGCAAAGGCAATTCCGGACACCATCACGCGCATCATGCGTAGCGAACGCACCCGGCCATTCCAGGAAATCCGCGGCAATGCGCGCAGATTGGTACGTCCTTCCGCATCAACGATGCCTGGTATCGTCGATACCGCGCTGGCAAAGCCCGCCTCCTCTGCCATCACGACATGGCTGCGCCGGAACGAGGCGCGATCGCCGAACGGAAACGCCACGTGCCGGATCTCGCGGCGGAAGGCCGCTTCCGCCACCGCCTTGCCCATCGTCATCTCGCGCAGCGCAGCCGCGTCCTTGATGTTGGCGAGAACCGGATAGTTCACCGTCGCGCTGCCGATCGTGACCAGAGGATCCGCCGCGAGCTTCGCCAGATCTTCCCAATCCATCGACGCGTCGCGCGAGAGCGCGGCGAGATCGATCCGGTAGCGTGTGCAGAGATCGGCGATCGCAGCCGACAGATCCGCCGGCGGCAGCGAACGCAGCCAGCTCTCGACGAACGAAAACAGCGCCCGCTTCTCGGCATTGCCTGTGACGGTGAAGCGCTGCTCCCTCTCGCCCATCATCAGGCTGATGCGACTCGCGCGCGCGATCACCTGCTCGAGCCCGAGCCACCACGCTTCACCAACGCCATCGGGAAAGGCGGTGGGAACGTAGACGGTGAAGGGCACGGCGTGGCGCGCCAGCACCGGATAGGCAAAACCGATCAAATCCCTGCTGGCGCCATCGAAGGTGAGAGCCACGAAGCGCCGCCTCTCCGGCAGCGTCACCGCGCGCCGGCAGACCTCGTCCATACCGAGAAAGTCATACTTCCAGCGTTTCAGCGCGCGGATGGCTCGATCGAGAAATTGCGGCGTGATCTCGTTTTCGCGTAATGGCTGGAACGCGCCGCTCCGTCGCGGCCGCACGCGCTCGAAGCGCAGGATGGCGCCGGCGCCACGGCTGCGCCACAAGGCCTGGCCGGAGAACCAGGCCAGTTCAAGCCGCAGCCGCTCCAGCCATCTGTCGTCGGATGCCAATATCCCACCTTCGCGTTCGCCGGCGGCCTGTTCCCTCGCCTATTGTCATTACCCTTTGTTGACATTTCTTTGCAAAGGTCGGCCACAGGCCGAAATACGCATTTTTTCGTTTTCTCGACAGGTTTCGCGAATGACCATGGCTGCGGCGATGCAAAGCCGGACGGCAGAAGCGCCACCACGGTCGAAAGCAAGCCGTATCGCGCATGTCGATTTCGTCGCCGATATCGGCCTGGCCGAGCCGATCTGGCGCGCCTTCGAAGAGCCCGGCCATCTTTCCACGCCCTATCAGCGGTTCGATATGCTGAGTCCCTGGCAGCGGCTGGTTGGCGAGATCGAAGGCGCCCGGCCCTTCATCGTGATTGCCCGGGACGCCGAGCACAAGCCGCTCGCACTCCTGCCGCTCTCGCTTCGCCAAAACCATAGCGTGCGCACCGCCTGCTTCATGGGCGGCAAGCATACGACCTTCAACATGGGGCTGTGGAACGCCGAGTTCGCAGCACAAGCCGCCGCAGCCGATCTCGATGCGCTGTTTGAGCCAATGCGCGAGCATGTCGACGTGCTCTCGCTGACGCAGCAGCCCAGGCGCTGGCACGACCAGCAGAATCCGTTTGCGGCTCTCCCGCGGCAGAGCTCGATCAACGGCTGCCCTCTGCTGGTGATGGAGCCCGGCGGCCCGCCCGCATCGCGGATCAGCAACTCGTTCCGGCGCCGGCTGAAGAGCAAGGAGAAGAAGCTCCAGGCACTCGCCGGCTATCGCTATCACTTCGCCACCACCGATGCGGACGTCACCCGCCTGCTCGACTGGTTCTTCCGCATCAAGCCGGCGCGGATGGCTGAACAGAAGCTGCCGAATGTGTTCGCCGAGCCGGGCGTCGAGCAATTCATCCGCGACGCATGCCTGTCGCCCTGCGGCGAGGGCTGCGTCATCGACATCCACGCGCTCGAATGCGACGACGAGGTGATCGCGATCTTTGCCGGCGTCGCCGACGGCCAGCGCTTCTCAGCGATGTTCAACACCTACACGCTGTCGGAGCAAGCCCGCTACAGCCCCGGCCTGATCCTGATGCGCAACATCATCGACCGCTACGCCGAGCGCGGCTACCACTCGCTCGACCTCGGCATCGGCACGGACGACTACAAGCGGATGTTCTGCAAGGACGACGAAGACATCTTTGACAGCTTCGTCCCGCTGACCTCGCGCGGAAAACTCGCGGCCATGGCGATGTCCTCGCTCAACCACGGCAAGCGACTGGTGAAGCAGAACCAGATGCTGTTCGACCTGGCGCGAAAGCTGCGCCAGGCGTTCGGGTAAGCGTTACAAGCTCTCGCCGAAAATCTAACGGCTGGCGAACTGCGCCACCCTCTCTTACAAGGTGGGAGGGTGAGAGACCTACGCAGCCACGACACGCGGTGCGGGCTCGCCGGCATCCGACGGCTGCACCGGCCTGCTCAGCATCGTCACCTCGCTGAAGTCGACCGCCTTGAGCTGCTCGCACATCAGCGCGCGGGCATCGGGCTCCATCGACGCATCGGGCACCACGACGGCGCGGGCATTCGCCGTCAGCAGCTCAGCCGGAAGATCGGAGGCGCTGCCGGCGTCGATCAGCACGTGGTCATAGGCGCGAAGCAGAGCGTCGATTGCGAGGGCCACCCGCGGCGACTGAAGCAGGCTGCGGTCGAAGCCCGGACGGCCGGCCATCACCAGATGCAGCCGGGAGAGCTTG
Organism: Bradyrhizobium sp. F1.4.3; assembly: GCF_040548375.1. Classification (NCBI taxonomy): domain Bacteria; kingdom Pseudomonadati; phylum Pseudomonadota; class Alphaproteobacteria; order Hyphomicrobiales; family Nitrobacteraceae; genus Bradyrhizobium; species Bradyrhizobium sp. F1.4.3. The sequence continues at coordinate 22,526 of NZ_JBEPRN010000015.1, read as the reverse complement.
TCGCGGGTGATGACCTGCGCAAACGACGCCTCGCCCTGCATCAGCTCGGCAAGACCCGGCGCCGAGGCATCGACGGAGATGGCTGCAATCGTCGACGAGGAGACAGCAAGATTGACCACGACGACGCGCGCGTCGCGCGCCAGGTGCCTGGCGAGCGTCAGCGTCGACAGCGTGATGGCATCGCCCGACGCGGTGCCGAGCACCGTGACTTTCTTCGCGGCCGTGCCGGCGGCGCGCAGGCTCTCGGCCAGCCGGTCGATCTCGGCGAATTCGGTGACATCGGCATCGGCCGTCATCTCCGGCTGAAGCGGCGCGGGATCAGCCACCACGGGATCGACAACCGGCTCCTGGCGAATAGGCGCCAGCGCCGGGATGATTGCAGCCACCGCGCGGGGGGCGGTCTGGCGCAACAGCTCGCCGGTGACAACGAGACCGGACGAGAGCAGCAGCGTCGCCAGCGTCGCGATCAGCACGATCGGCAGCTTCTTCGGATAAGCCGGCGTGTTGGACACGATCGCGCGCGAGATGATGCGGCCTTCCGCCGGTGCGGTGTCGATGGTCTCGCGGGTGCTGGCCTCCCGGTACTTCCCAAGATACGTCTCGAGTAGGTCGCGCTGCGCCTTGGCCTCGCGCTCGAGCGCGCGGAGCTGGACGTCCTGGCCGTTGGTCGATGTCGCCTGCTTCTTGAGCTGATCGAGGCTCGTGGTCAGGCCGTCGACCCGGCCGGCGGCGATCCGCGCATCGCTTTCGAGTGAGCGCGAAATCTTGGCCGCTTCATCGCGAATTTGATTGTCGAGATCGCCGAGCTGTGCCTTCAGCTCCTTGATACGCGGATGATTGCCGAGCAGCGTGGATGACTGTTCGGCAAGCTGCGCCCGCAGCGTCACCCGTTGCTCCGACAGTCGCCGCATCAGTTCGGAATTCACCACCTCGGATGCCTCGATCGGCTTGCCGCTCTGGAGCATCTCGCGGATCAGCCGCGCCCTGGATTCCGCGTCCGCCTTCATCGAGCGTGCGTTGTTGAGCTGGGTATTGACCTCGCCCATCTGCTGGTTCGACAACGTCGTGTTGTTGGTGCCGATGAATAGGCTCGACTTGGAGCGGAAATCCTCGACCTTCGCCTCGGCGTCGGAGACCTTCTTGCGCAGATTCTCGATCTCGCCCGAAAGCCACTGGCTGGCGCTGCGCGCCTGGTCCTGGCGCGCATTCTGCTGGAGCACGAGATAGCCGTCGGCGATCGAATTGGCGACGCGCACGGCGAGATCGGGATCGGCCGACTGGAATTCGACCACGACCACGCGGGACTTGTCGACGGCATAAGCCTGGAGGCGATCGTAATAGGCGTCGAGCACGCGCTCTTCAGGCGTCATCGAGAACGGATCGCGGCCGATGCCGACCAGCGCCGCAAGCGACTTCAGCGGCGAAATGCCTTGCAGCACCGGATCGAATTCCGGCCGTTCCGCAAGCTTGTTCTTCTTGATGATCTCGCGCGCGAGATCGCGCGACAGCACGAGCTGGACCTGGCTGGTGACGGCCTCGGGATCGAGCGCCTGCCGCTCCTCGGTGCTGCGGTCGCTGCTCGGACGCAGAAACACGTTCTCACGGCCGTCGATCAGGATACGCGACTCGGATTTGTAGCGCGGCGTGACGAGATTGACGACGGCGACGGAAGCGACGAGGGCCAGCACCGTCGGCACGATGACCCAGCCGCGCTTGCGCGCCAGCGCGCCTCCGAGCGCGTGCAGATCGATATCGCCGGATTCGGCTGGCGCCTGGTTCACGACAACGGGTGCGGGCTTTGCTTCGATCTTCGGCTTGGCTTTAGGCTTCGACACAGCCCGTTCGATCACGGCCTTGTCCTTGCCGGCACGCCAGAACGCTAAACGCATCGAACACTCCCGCAGGGCAACGCCACCAATCTACCTCAACCGGGGCGATTACACTCCATTAGGGTTGCTGCCGGGTTAATCGCGATATCTTGCGACCGGTGCACGCGCGCTCGTCACCGTTTGTTAACCACGAGGGCTCTTAATCCCTCTCGATATTTCGAGAACTTTGTTCGGCATTCGCCGTCGAGCGCTGGTTTTGATCATGCCCCCCTCTCCCGACCAGCCGCTCCGCATCCTGCACGCCGTGCGCGCCCCTGTCGGCGGCATTTTCCGTCACATTCTCGACCTCGCCAACGGCCAGGTCGAGCGCGGCCATCATGTCGGGATTCTTGCCGACAGCCTCACCGGCGGCGAGCGCGCCGAGACAGCGCTGGCCGAGCTCGCGCCGCGGCTGACGCTCGGCGTGCACCGGCTCGCGATCCGCCGCGAACCGTCGCCGGACGATTTTCTGGTGTGGCTTCGGATGCGGCGCCTGGTCGGCAAGCTCAAGCCCGACGTCACGCACGGCCATGGCGCCAAGGCCGGCGCCTTCGTCCGCATGCGGCGCCGCTCGGATGACACCATCCGCATCTACACCCCGCATGGCGGCTCGCTGCACTATCCCCTGAACACCCTGAAGGGCGAGTTCTACGCGCGGCTCGAGCGGACGCTGATCGACGCGACAGACCTGTTCCTGTTCGAGAGCGCCTTTGCGCGCGACACCTATCAGCGCATTGTCGGCACGCCGAAGGGCGTGGTCCACTGCGTCTTCAACGGCGTGACCCCGGAGGAGTTCGAGCCGGTCGTCATCGCCGACGATGCCACCGACCTCACCTATGTCGGCGAGTTCAGGCACATCAAGGGCGCCGACCTCCTGGTCGAAGCGGTAGCGCGGCTGCATGCGGGCGGCAACAAGGTCACCCTGACGCTCGGCGGCGATGGCGAAGAGACGGCCACGCTGAAAGCACAGGTCGAGAAGCTCGGCCTGACAGGTGCGATCCGCTTCGTCGGCCACGTCAAGGCGCGCTACGGCTTTTCCAGGGGCCGGCTCCTGGTCGTACCCTCGCGCGGAGATTCCATGCCTTACGTCGTGATCGAGGCGGGAGCGGCCGGCATTCCCATGATCGCAGCGCGCGTCGGCGGCATCCCCGAGATTTTTGGCAACGACAGCCCAGCCCTGTTCGCAGCGAGCAACGCCGAGGCCATGGCCGAGGCCATCGCGGCCGCGCTCGAAAACCCGCAGCTGACCGCGCAGCGTGCGGCGTCGCTCCGCGAGCGCATATCGGCGCATTTCTCCCAGCAGGCGATGGTCGACGGCGTGCTCGCGGGTTATCGCGACGCATTTGCGAACCATTAACCATCCTTAAGGCGGCTTTAGAGAATCTTCCGATTTGTCCGTTATCCGATGAGCTTGGGGGATGCTCGCCCGGGACGCAAAGCCGTGGCCCTCGGGTTTTGGAATGGACGTGGACGCCCGTGGAACCGCTCAACGCACGCTCGATGCTCGATGCCGCGACCAGCGCCGCGGCCAAGCCGGCTGAAACAGCTTTCGTCGAACGCCGTCGCCGGCTCACGCCGGCTGCGCTCGACGTCGTCAACCAGAAGGTTGCCCGCGCCTATTCGCCGATCGTGATCGCCGGCATCGTGCGCGCCACCGATTTCCTGCTGCTGAGCTTCATCGGAATCGCGATTGACGTCGGCTATGTCATGCCGCTCACCGGCCTCCGCTGGGATTATCTCGCCGCAATCTTCGCCGTCGCGACCGCCGCAGTGGTCTGCTTCCAGGCTGCCGACATCTACCAGGTCCAGCTGTTTCGCGGACAGCTTCGGCAGATGACGCGGATGATCTCGTCCTGGTCGTTCGTCTTCCTGCTGTTCATCGGCGCCTCCTTCTTCGCCAAGCTTGGCGGTGAGGTGTCGCGGCTGTGGCTCGCAGCCTTCTTCTTCCTCGGTCTCGCCGCGCTCGTCGCCGAGCGCCTCGTGCTGCGCTCGCTGGTGCGCAACTGGGCGCGCCAGGGCCGGCTCGACCGCCGCACCATCATCGTCGGCTCCGACCGCAACGGCGAGGAGCTTGTCGAGGCGCTCAACGGGCAGGAGGATTCCGACATCCACGTGCTCGGCGTGTTCGACGACCGCAACGATAGCCGCGCGCTCGACACCTGCGCCGGCGCGCGCAAGCTCGGCAAGGTCGACGACATCGTCGAATTCGCCCGCCGCACCCGCGTCGATCTCGTGCTGTTCGCGCTGCCGATCTCGGCGGAGACGCGCATTCTGGAGATGCTGAAGAAGCTCTGGGTGCTGCCGGTCGACATCCGCCTGTCCGCGCACACCAACAAGCTGCGGTTCCGTCCCCGTTCCTATTCCTATCTCGGCGAGGTGCCAACGCTCGACGTGTTCGAGGCGCCGATCACCGACTGGGATCTGGTGATGAAGTGGCTGTTCGATCGCATCGTCGGCGGCCTTGCGCTGCTCACCGCGCTTCCGGTGATGGCGCTGGTGGCATTGGCGGTCAGGCTCGACAGTCCCGGTCCCGTGCTGTTCCGGCAGAAGCGTTTCGGCTTCAACAATGAGCGCATCGACGTCCACAAGTTCCGCTCGATGTATCACCACCAGGCCGACCCGACGGCCTCGAAGGTCGTGACCAAGAACGATCCGCGCGTCACCCGCGTCGGCCGCTTCATTCGCAAGACCAGCCTCGATGAGCTGCCGCAGCTCTTCAACGTGGTCTTCTCCAGCAATCTCTCCCTGGTCGGCCCGCGTCCGCATGCGGTGCAGGGCAAGCTCCAGAGCCGGCTGTTCGACGAGGCCGTCGACGGCTACTTCGCCCGCCACCGCGTCAAGCCCGGCATCACCGGCTGGGCCCAGGTCAACGGTTGGCGCGGCGAGATCGACAATGAAGAGAAGATCCAGAAGCGCGTCGAGTTCGACCTCTATTACATCGAGAACTGGTCGGTGCTGTTCGACCTCTACATTCTCCTGAAGACGCCGATCTCGCTGCTGACCAAGAACGAGAACGCATATTGAGTTGAGTTTCTTCGTCTTGCCCCGCGAAAGCGGGGCATCCAGTAACCCGCAGCGCCAATCGGTTCCTGCAATACGCGCCGCGGAGTACTGGATCGCCCGGCCAAGCCGGGCGATGACAGCGGTGTTTTCGGGCGTACCCGTAGCGTGAGCGTGTGATGGCGTATGCGGCAACAGCCGGGGAGATGAATGCAGCGGTTCGCGCTGCGCCCGGCGTGCTGGCCCTTCAGCGCGTGCTGGTGTGGCTGGTCGGCGCCTCCGGCGCGATCGTTTTCATCGAGCCGAGCCCGTACGAGATCGTGACGCTGCTCGCCGCCGTCACCTTCTTCGCCACCGGCCTGCGGCTAAAGCTCGTGCTGATGCCGCTGGTGCTGGCACTGGTCCTGCTCAATCTCGGCTACACCATCAGTGCGATCCCGCTGCTCGATCAGTCCGAGGTCGCAAGCTGGATCGCAACCTCATGGTACATGGCGGTGACCGTACTGTTCTTTGCCCTGGTCACCTCCGAGGACACGGCGGCCCGGCTCGACATGCTGCGCCGCGGCCTCGTGGTCGGCGCGATGATCGCCTCGCTCTCGGCGGTCGCGGGCTATTTCAACCTCGTCCCCGGCGGCCACGACCTCTTGACGCTCTACGAGCGCGCGCGCGGCACCTTCAAGGACCCGAACGTGCTCGGCGCTTTCCTGATCCTGCCAGCGCTGTTCTCCCTCCAGAGCGTGGTCTCGGACAAGCTCGGCAAGGCGCTCCGCAACGTCATCGCCTTCGGCATCATGTCGCTCGCGATCCTGCTCGCCTTCTCCCGCGCCGCCTGGGGCGGGCTGGTGCTGACCTCGGCCTTCATGCTGGCGCTGATGGTGCTGACCAGCCGGACCAACGCGCAGCGCTCGCGCATCATCATCATGGCGATCGTCGCTGTGGTGCTGGGCCTGGCACTGATCGCAGTGCTGTTGTCATTCGACTCGATCGCCGAGATGTTCAAGCAGCGCGCGAGCTTCGACCAGAGCTATGACGAAGGCCGCTTCGGCCGGTTCGGCCGGCACATCCTCGGCGCGGAGATGGCGCTCGACCTGCCGTCCGGCATCGGCCCGCTTCAATTCCACCGCTTCTTTCCCGAGGACACCCACAACTCCTACCTCAACGCCTTCATGTCCGGCGGCTGGCTCTCCGGCGTGTGCTATCCCGCGCTGGTCTTCACCACCGTGATCATGGGATTTCGGCACATCTTCGTCCGCGTGCCGTGGCAACGCGCCTATCTTGCGGTGTTCTCCGCCTTCGTCGGCACCGTCGGCGAGAGCTTTGTGATCGATACCGACCACTGGCGCCATTTCTGGATGATGCTGGGCGCCATGTGGGGCATGATCGCCGCCGCGCAGGCCTACAAGATCAAGGCTGGCGAGGACGCTTCCGTAACTTGAGTTCGGGGCGTTTTTCCGGCGGCGTGTCAATCAGGCCCTTCAGCGCCGCGGTCGCCGCCAGCACGCCCTTGTAGCCCTCAGTGGCAAAGCGCAGCAGCAGCCGCAGCTCCTCGTCGGAATAGGCGCTCCAGACCTTCTCCATCGCCTGCTGCATCGGGACGTAGAGCTCGCCGATCTTCATGGCCGTCTCCGGCACCACGGCGATGAAGACCTTGCGGCGATCCGTTTCATCTCGCTCGCGCCGCACCAGGCCCGCCTTTTCGAGTCGGTCGACCACGCCGGTGATGGCGCCGGTCGTGAGCCCCGTGACCTCGGCGAGCCGGCCCGCGGTCACGCGCCCCTCAAGGTACAGGATGTCCATGCATTCGAGGTCGGAATTGGCAATTCCGGCAACGTTGGCAACGGTCTGGCCATAAAGCACGCCCTGCGCGGACGACCGGCGCATCGCCTCCTCGAGCTCCTGCAACAACGTCGCGCGCACCTTTGCCCTTGACAAGGCCGACCTCATATCTTAGCGAATTTACATCTTAGTCACTAAGAGATTTAGCGACCGTAATTTCTCCTAGCACCACGGAAACGTCGGGAGCAAGCCAATGTCCTACCGTCCCCGCAAGGCCCTGATCATCGGCGCCGGCATCGCCGGGCCTGTTGCCGCGATCCTGCTGCGCCGTGCCGGCATCGAGTCCGCGATCTACGAAGCGTGGCCCTATTCGAAGGGCATCGGCGGCGGCCTCCAGATCGCGCCGAACGGCATGCATGTCATGGACGAGATCGGTCTTGCCGGCGAGTTGATCAGCCGCGGCTCGATCGCGGAGTCCTTCGACTTCTATTCGCAGGAAGGCCGAAGGCTCGGCTCGATCAACCGCGACATGGCGCGCCGCTTCGGCCAGCCAGCTGTCAATGTCTGCCGCGCGACGCTGAACGAGATGCTGATCGACAAGGCGTGGTGCTCCTGCGTGTCGCTGTATTTCGAGAAGCGCCTGATCAAGATCGAGGATCGCGGCGACCAGCCGATCATCGCCTATTTCGCCGACGGCAGCACCGCCGAAGGCGACTTTCTGATCGGCGCCGACGGCGTACATTCAATAGCACGCCGTCAGGTGGTGCCGGACGGGCCGCAACCATTCAATACAGGCCTGATCGGGTTCGGCGGCTTCGTGCCGCACGCCGCCCTCGACGGCCGGCCGATTGGCCGCCATGTCGAAACCACGTTCGGGCAGAGCGGCTTCTTCGGCTACGGCTATTGCAGTCCCGATCCCAGGGACGGCGTGATGTGGTGGAGCACCCAGCCCGCGCACGGCATGGATGCCGTAATGTTCCGCGCGCTCGACGAGACGACGCTGAAGCAGCACCTGCGCGGCTTCCATCATGGCTGGCACGATCCGATCCCTGATATCATCGAGGCGGCCGAGGACATCGTGGTCACCGATACGCTCGACGTCGCAACCTTGCCGACCTGGTCGCGCAAGCGCTCGCTGCTGATCGGCGATGCAGCGCATGCGACCAGCCCGCATGCCGGCCAGGGCGCCTCGCTCGCGCTGGAGGATGCGATGCGGCTCGCTCGGCTGATGCAGGATGGCCAGGAGCTCGGCGCCACCTTCCAGGCTTTCGAGGCCGAGCGCCGCCCGCGCGCCGAGAAGATCGTGGCGATGGCGCGGCGCAACGGCAACAGCAAGCGCGAGTTCAGCGCCACCGGCGCATGGGTCAGAAATCAGATGATGAAGTGGCTGTTGCCGCTGGGCTCCAAGAGCATGGAGTTCATGTACGCGTATGATGCGCGGGCGGTGTAGGCCCACACGGCCGTAGGGTGGGCCTACAAGCGAGGCCTACTTCTCCACCGCGAACGTCAGCCCTGCGTGCTCCTGCAGACGCTTGATCAGCTTGTGCTGCATCGCCGCGCCCGGCGTCCAGATTCCCCCCGGCACGTCGGTCGCATCGCGCAACAGGCAGAGCGCGCTTTCGGCGATCATCTTCGAGGTCGAACCGTAGCCGGGATCGCGGTCTCCCTTTACCGACGCGCGGACCTGGCGGCCGTCGGGTGCAATTGCGACGAAGAGCAAATCGTAGAGGCCGTTCTCGCGTTCCTCTTTCGAAGGCCCCTCTCCCGGCTTGGGACCGGCCTGCGTAGCCATGCGGTTATTGGCAGCCACGATGCGCCTCGCCAGCGCCTCGCCCTCTTCGCCGGGTCCAGCGATCTGCATCTCGTCGTACACGAACTCACGCCCGTAAGGGAAACCCAGCAACATGTTGGAGCGATGCACGTTGCGCGTGTTGATGTTAGCCATGAAGAACGGCGTCAACCAGGTCTGCAGATCCTCGTCGAAGATCGGCTTGTTGCCGGGGGGCTGCGTTGGCCCCTGGAAGTCCGGCGTGAGCGCGAAGGGATCGCGCAGCAGCGCCAACAGGCTCGGGTCTTTCGACGCAGCCTCGAAGATCGCTCGACCACTTGCGGCGGTTCCGCCGGAGAAAGTGCCGCGCATTTCGCGCACCCGCCCCTTGACGCGCGGTGCAGGCGTACCGAGCACGCGCCTTGCCTCGTCCTGAACAAAGAAAGTCCCAAGCTCGAACGGGATCGAGTCATAACCGCAGGAGAACATGATCCGCGCGCCCGACTCTTGCGCAGTGGCGAGATGGGCATCGATCATGCGACGCATCCACGGCACCTCGCCGCACAGATCGAAATAATCGGTACCCGTGGCTGCGCACTCCGCAATAAGCTCGTTGCCGTAGAGCAGATACGGGCCGACAGTGGTGATCACCGACATCGTCCGCTCCACCATCACCCCGAGCGACGCCGCGTCGGACGCATCCGCCACGATCAGCGGCGTATCCGCCGGCGCCCCGATCGCGTCCCGCACCGACTTCAGCTTGTCGAGGCTGCGGCCGGCCATCGCCCAATTCAGCGCCTTGTCGTTCTTGTAATGCGCCGCCAGATATTCGGCGACGAGCTGGCCGGTAAAACCGGTCGCGCCATAGACGACGATGTCGAATTTCGCAGAGCTCATGGTCGACCTTTACTTCTTCGCGTAACTCACGCCTATGCCGGCACGGACGTCGCTTTGAATTCCATAGGGCGGGATCGGATAGCGCAGACCGTTTTTGGCCAGCGCCTTCATGCCCTCGATCGCCTTGGCGAGATGCGCAGGCTTCAGCGCCATCAGCATCTCCTCGTCCGGCACGCCGCCATAGCGCCGTTCGGCATAGCATGGCAAGGACAGGCTCGGCTCACCACTCTTCAGCGCCCGCCCCCAAGAATCCGCGCAAGCCGTCTCGCCGACCACGCCCCATTCGAACTTCTTGTAGCCGGTGTATTGCAGCCCGTTGATCAGGATGATCATCTGCCCGGGCGTCGCGTAGACGAGGCAGATATCGGGCGGATCAAGCCGGCCGCTCGCAAGCGGGCTCACCGCAAGCGCCTGATACTGCCCGAATGGCACCACGTCCAGCGCCTCCTGGCGCTTGCGCGCGTCCTCCGCTGTGCCGTGCCAGACGCCGACATAGTTTTCGCCGGCGAGCCACTTTTCGTCCTGTGGGGCCAAGCCGATCACCGCGCGACATTGGTGACCGACGAGATCGTCGGCGGTAATCCCGACGGTCCATCCCAGTCGCGAGGCCATGCTGACGATCTGGTCGGTGGTGTGGATCGCGCCCGGGCGCCGGATCTTCGGGATCGCCTCCATGTCGGCGACGCGCGCGAACAGCTTCATGCCGATCACCGTCGTCTTCAGCCGCAACAGGCTGTTGAGATCGGCCACGAGGCCGGCAAGATCGATCGTCTCGGCATTCTGGTGTTGCATGGCGTCCTCCGGGCCGGCGATCATGCGCCGATCATCTTCGCATTGTCGTCGTTTCTAATCCTTCGCCGGGCCTGGAAGCAAATCGGCGGTCCGGCCCATCAGGCGGTAGGCCACGAGCCCGATCCATTCGCGCACGGCCATATCGGTACGTCCGAGTCCGTCCTCACCGATGTTGGTAAAGGTGAAGAGATCGGCGCGCCTACCCATCCGCCAATCCACCGGATAGGGCTCGACGTCAAATCCGGCCTTGCGAAAAATCCCCATCGAACGCGGCATGTGGTAGGCCGACGTTATCAGCAACCAGCGCTCGCCGGGTTTTGGCGCGACCAGCTGTTTCGTGAACAACGCGTTCTCATAGGTATTGCGCGAGTTCCGCTCCATGATCAGGCGATCTTTGGCGATGCCGCTGTCCTCCAGGAGGACAGCGGACCAATCGGCTTCCCTGGCGTCGGACGAGATCAGATCGGCACTTCCACCAGTGAAGACAATCTTCGCATTCGGATAGCGTCGTGCCAATTCGACCGGCGCGAACATGCGATCGGCGGCCTGGCGCACGACCGGGGTGTGATGGACCGCCGACAAATCCGGATCGACCGAGCCGCCAAGCACGATGATGCCGTCCGGCGCGCCGCGCGATGGATCCCATGGCGGAAAGCGTGACTCCAGCGGATACAGCAGCCAGGTGCCGAGCGGCGAAAACGCAGCCAGCGCCCAAAGCACCAGCGTGGTCGCGGCGAGCTTGCGGCCGAACGTCGCAAAGCGCGTCACCATCAGAACCAGCGACAGCAGTCCGAGTTCGACCAGGAAGTTGATCGGCAGCAACGCGACGCCGAGCGTCTTGGAAAGAAGGAAAAACAGGAGAACCCCGCTGAAATGATCGAGCCGGTGACACGCGGGCTTGACCCGCCCACCCATCTTCAGAAATCTTCTTGGAAGAGGATCGATTGCCGGGTCAAGCCCGGCCGTGCCGCCTTCCGATGAAAACGACCGGACACCGCAAATGACCCATCACCACCTGCATGCGAGCCCCGAAACCTGCCATTGGGGCTTCTTCGAGGCCAAGCTCAAGTCGGTTCTCACCGTCGCAAGCGGCGACGAGGTCACGATCGACACCGTCAGCGGCGGGCCGGAGGTGGTGCCGGACCGCAACCAGTTTCACGTTCCGCCCGAATTGTTCGAGGTCCATGCGAAATCCGAGCGGATGCTGCCCGGCCATATCCTCACCGGCCCGATCGCCGTCGACGGCGCAGAACCCGGCGACGTGCTCGAGGTCGAGATTCTCGACGTCCAGCTCCGGCAGGATTGGGGCTACAATCTGATCAAGCCGTTGTCCGGCACGCTGCCCGACGATTTCCACGAGACGCGCATCCTCAACATCCCGCTGGACCGGATGCGGATGGTCGGCCGCATGCCCTGGGGCCTCGACCTGCCCTTGAAACCGTTCTTCGGCGTGATGGGCGTGGCGCCGCCGCCGGCCTGGGGCCGCATCACCTCGCTCATTCCGCGCGCCATGGGCGGCAATCTCGACAACAAGGAGCTGGGCACGGGCGCAACGCTATATCTGCCGGTGTTCGTGCCGGGTGCGATGTTCTCCTGCGGCGACGGCCACGGCGTGCAGGGCGATGGTGAGGTCTGCGTCACCGCGATCGAAACCGCGTTGCAGGGCCGCTTCCGGCTGACGCTGCGCAAGGACCTCCGGCTCGACTATCCGCGCGGCGAAACTGCGACCCACTACATGACCATGGCGATGGACCCAGACCTCGACCAGTGCGTGGTGCGCGCCCTGCGCGACATGATCGCGCTGCTCGGCGAGAAACGAAACCTGTCGCGCGAGGACGCCTACACGCTGTGCAGCCTGGCGGCCGATTTGCGGGTGACCCAGACCGTCAACGGCTCCAAGGGCATCCATTGCATGATCGAAAAGGCGATCGTGCACGGCTAGCTCGGCCGGTCCCTTCCCCCTCCGCTCCCTCTCCGTCGCTGCCCGGCACACTCGCGCGGCGCGCAACGTCGCGGCCATTTTCTCCAGTTATTTCAAAAACCTCTGGAATCACCTCAGTCCGGATTTGACTTCTACCATCGAACCTAAATAGAGTCTTAATCGTTACTTTTATGTATCTGAGTATGAGGCTAGCGTTCGGGCCATGGCCACTGAAAAAGCCGAGACTGACCGCATTCCCGTAACCTTGGCGCTCTCGACCATCACCTATCTGGAAAAGCTGGTGAGACAGGGCACCCACGGCACCAGCGTTCCCGGCGTCGCACGGACATTGATCGAGGAAGGCATCCGTCTCGCCATCAAGGACGGTCTTTTGTCGATTCGCGACAATGGCAGGACGTGAGCGCGCGCCGAACGTGAGGCGGACGAATCTCAGAGACGGTTGGTCGTCATCTGCAACCTGGGACCGTTACAAATGCCTGTTCTTTCACCAACCTGGACCAACGAACGCATCGAACTTCTGAAGCAGCATTTCGAGGCCGGCCTGTCCTGCCGCGAGATCGCCGCCGACATCGGCGTCAGCCGCAACGCCGTGATCGGCAAGCTGTCCCGATTAAATCTCACGCGCGGCCGCTCGGCCGACGAGCGCAGGCTCCAGGATAAAGCCTATGCGCCGGCACGCGCGCCGAAAGCGGTGCCCCGGCTCCAATTTGAAATGCTCGCCACGATTTACGGGGAAGCCGACGCGCCTGTGGTCACTGGGCCAATCGACGATGCCAACCGTTGCTCGCTGATGGACCTCAGCAAAAATCGCTGCCGCTGGCCGATCTCGACGCCGGGGGCGGATGATTTCTGCTTCTGCGGCAATGCTGCACCCGACGGGCAGCCCTATTGCGCCGGCCACAGCCGCCTCGCCTACCGGCCGAACTCCCGCGCGCGCGTCATGCGCGGCTGAGGCCGTACGCCATCTCCCAAAATGAAAAACCTCCGGCGGGGCATCGCCGGAGGTTTCTGGAGGCTTAGCATCAAGCTAAGAGCCGTGACTTTCGAAATCGGCTGAGAGCTATATAACTTAGTAACTCAGGTAAGTAAATAAATTTGGCGCCGATCGAATCGCATAGCTCGTCTTCGTCGCCTGCGTAGGAGTTTCGGATTTCCGAAACCTTCACCTCCTTGCGAAAAAGCCCCGGCGGTGTCGCGCCGGGGCTTCGTCACATCGTAGGAGACCCGAGCTTACCAGTTGCGCTGGGCGCGAAGCAGTAGGCTGTAGGTGTCCTGATCCTTCAGCTCGTAAGTCGCCGCGGGCTTGGCAACGCTCGTGAGCGCCGGCGTCGTGATCGTGCCCGAGTACTTCTGGTCGAGGTGGCTGTAGACAAAATCAGCCGAGAAGGTCAGACCCTTCACCGGAGTCCAACGGGTGATGACACCCACTTGGCCGATGTTGAAGTCCGGGTTGCACGTGCCGGTCAGGGTCGCGAACGAGGCGCTGCCGCAGATCAGGCTCTTGGCCGTGCCGCTGTAGTTGACAGCAGCCCACGCACCGTAGAGCGCCGTGTTCCAGTACGGGCTCCAGTTGTGGGTGTAGGCACCACGGAAGCCGTAGGTCTTGGTCAGCTCGAGGCCACCGCCCGGAGCGAACACTGCATCAGACACGCCGGCGAAGCCGATGCTCTGATACGCGGCGTTCGAGCTGCCGAACATCGAGTAGCTGGTCGCCGCCAGCTCCTGGAAGTTGTAGCGGCTCGCACCTTCGGTGTAGACGCCCGAGACGTTGATCACGTCGCCTGCGCCGGTCGGAATGTTCTTGATCGACAAGGCCAACTGAGCGGCCCAGCCCCACTTGTCGTCCGGATGACCCGTGGCTTCGGTCGCCCCGTAATAGGCAACATGGTTGTTGTGCGCGGCAACCGATGCCTGGAATAGACCCCAGGCCTGGTCGACGCGGACCATGCCGACGATGTCGGGAGCCGTGGTGCCACCGAGGTCGTTCGAGCCGTAGGCGCCGCCGAGGACGCTGGTGGTCGACATGCCGGCGGTGTTCCAGATGTTGGTCTGGAAGACCTGCGTCTGGTCCTGCGCCGAGATCGCGGCGGTCACGCCCTGGCCGAAATCGGCCGTGTAGGTGAACTGGGTGACGCCGTTGGTGGTGCCGCTGCCGCCGACCAGTTGGTCGAAGTTGTTGCCGGGATAGTTGATCCAGGGCGCGTCGAATTGCGACACCGACTTACCGATGGTGAAGCCGGCGAACTGGATGAACGCGTAGTAGACGCCGAGCGAGCCGCCCGAGATCGCGCCGTCGGTGCCGTTGACGGCGCCGCCGCCCGAACCGATGAGGCCGGTGCCGGCAGCGTTGAGACCGAGCGTGCTGCTGTACTGGGTCGAACCCGTAGCCGAGCCAGCGCCGACGTAGTTGCCGGTCGTCCAGGTGAAGACCGCATCGAAATAGGTGCGGACCACGCCGTACTCGGTCGCGGTGCGAGTATCGATGTTGAGGTCTTCACGAGCGCGCATCGCGTAGGTGTTGGTCAGGCGGTTGTTCGCCGCGAACACGCCGTTGTACTGTGCACTGTAGTTGCCGCCGGCATTGAGCGCGACTTCCGCACGCAGATAGCCGCCGAGCTTGATGCAGGTGTCGCTGCCCGGGATGTAGTAGAAACCCGCGCCGTAGAGCGAGCAGATCTTCACGTATTCGACCGCCTTGGCCTTGACCGGAAGATCAGCCGCCTGAGCTCCACCGACGGCGATGAGACCCGCCGCAGTGCCGAGCAAAAGGCTCTTCACCACTTTCATTTAAAAACCTCCAAGTTGCTCATTTTACGGAGACTGGACCGTGAGGCCCCCCAGATCCCCGTCTCTTTAAATCCGCTCGGCCGCTTCGCGCTTTCGGACACACCCGCTTGAGACGCGAGGGACGTGAGCGGACCACCTGCAACGGGACGATCGAGTACCCCCCACCGTCACGGATCAATATGCATGTGTCATTCTGCTAATCAAAATAGTTTATTAGATAAGCTTTGCGGTTTCGCTAACCCTGTGTCCGCGACGCAACACCCGGCCTGGGCGAAAAGGCTGATCTGATCATATTTGTAATTTGCGTGACAAAATTACCCTGCTCTGCACTTGCGTCAGGGCAGACTTGCGTGGACTATGCCGTCCCACGAACACCGGCCAGAAAGAATCAGCCCACGGGAGTGACGCTGTGTCAGCGACGAGGAAAGAAGGGGCGCGCCTCCGCTCCATCGGCAATCTCGATATCATCAGGCGCTTCACCTGGGAGATATCGTCGATCAACATGTATCTGGAGGAGCTGCGTCAGTTCTGGGCCAGGACACTCGGCATCAGCGGGCCGCAATGGCTGATCCTGATGGCCATCTCCGACCTCGACAAGGATGACGGCGTTCCCGTCAACGTGGTCTCTAAACTCCTCCACGTCGATCCGTCCTTCGTCACCACCCAATCCAAGCTTCTCGAGAAGAAGGGCCTGCTGCGCCGGCGGCCGTCGCCGACCGACGCCAGGGTTGTCCGCCTGTCGCTGGTCGACAAGACGCAGAAGCACATTGCAAGCCTCAACGAGCAGTACAAGACGATCCGTGAATTCGTCTTCCAGGAATTCGACGAGAACGAGCTGACCGAATTCACCACCAAGCTCGCGACGCTGAAGACCCGCCTCGAAAAGGCGTGCGTCAGGATCTCCCTCGACTTCTAGGGCAGGACGCGGCGCTCAGATCCGCCGACCTGTCGCGCCGAGCCGTGATTCGAGCCAATCGAAGATGTATTCGTTGGCAAGGCTTGGATTGTCCGCATGGGCCTGCGCCGCGCCGGTCTCTGCGGCGGTGAACACCTTCAGCACGACGTCCGAGCTGCCGAGCCGGGATTTCTGCACGATCTGACGGGCCCGGTCGGCCTTGAGCCAGCCGTCTTCGCCAAGCGTGATCAGCACCGGACAGTCGACGCTGGAGGCCATCAGCGGCGAATGCGGCACCGGGACGATACTGAGGTCGCTCATCGCGAACCGGCTGGCGAAGAAGGACCGTTCGTGCAGGTCCCACAGGCCGCCGTCGCACACGGCTGCGGCGAGCCGCGGCTCCTGCAACACCGCACGTGCCACGAACGAGGATCCCCACCCGTCCGCCACGATCGCGACGCGATCGAAGTCGACGTCGCGGCGCTGCTCCAGATAATCCATCACGCTGGCAATCGAGCTCTCGAGATCACGGCGCTGCAACAGCATGTCGGCGTAATCGTCGCGCTCCTCGCCGAGCAGGTCCAGCGCCAGCATCGCGAAGCCGCGCTCACGCGCATGCGGCGCGAGCTTGAACAGAAACTCTTCCTTGCGATGGCCCGGTTCGCCGATGCAGATCACGGTCGGGGCGCGCCCAGTCGCCGATGGCGCAGGCAGGAAGTAACCCTGCAACGAATGTCCTTCGACCCAGGGGATTGTCACGACGTCACCGGCCGGGCCGCGCGCGGCGAGAAAACGGCGGGCACATTCCTGCATCGCGAGCACCGCAACCCAGCGCCGCTCGTCGGCCGGGTCGAGCGGCATTGCGGCCGCGCCGTAGTAGTTCATCGCGCGCAGCCAGTTACGCTGCGCGGTCACCATGTGGCCCTCCGCGAACGCAGCCTCGGCACGATGCCGGTTGGCCTGCGCCAGCTTCTTCCACTCGCGATGCCAGGACTGCTCGTCGCCGCGCTTCAGCTGCCGCGCGATCATCAGGCATTCCGCGATAGTGGCACCGCCCTCCTGAGCGGCGGTGAGCAGCCGCGTGAATTCAGCGGACATATCTTCTCTCTCCGGGCAGAGGATCCAGTCGTCGGAGAGGCATGCGGGTATCATCGGGAGCTACGCTCTATCGTGGCGTTACTGCTGATTGACTAAACTATTTTAGTTCGCCAACCAAGCTGGCTTGCGCCAAATGAGACCCGTTTGGGATCACCATCGCTTGAACGCCGGATGATGTCGCATGAGTGACATTCCGTTTCGTCATAAGAGGACGAACGCGCGCAAGAGGCGGCAGCTAAAATTACCTGCGCGCCTCTTGCCATGATGATCATCATACTTACATCCGCGCAATCGTTGACAGTCTCAGCCAAGTCGCCAGCCGACCTCCTGCGTGAAACTTTCGTAGAAAGCACGGTCATAGGCCTGCTCGGGCGTGGCACGCACGCGCTCGTCGAGTCGCCTGGCGTCCTCGCCGACCAGGATGCGCCATTGCTCAGCCTTCACGCCGTCGAGGATGATCTTGGCTGCTTGCGCAGCCGTCGTCGGCGCATCCTCGAGGAAGGTGCGGGCGCGCTCGGCAAACGCTGCCTGGATGTCGTCGTCCGACATTTTGTCAGCATCTGGCACGCCGGCCGCGGCCATACGCTTGCGGGTCAGCACCACTTCGTCGGCGTTGAGACGGGCCGATCCATCGGCGCTCTGCACCTTGCGTGAATTGGAGACGATCGAGGTGCCGATGTGGCCGGGCATCACCACCGAGCATTTGACATGCGGCGCGTGCAAACGGAGGTCGTTGACGAGCGCTTCGGTAAAGCCCTTCACCGCGAACTTCGCCGAGCTATAGGCCGTGTGCGCCTGGTTCATGCCGATCGAGGCCCAGAAGCCGTTGACGCTGGCGGTGTTGACGATGTGCGCTTCATCCGCCTTGACCAGCATCGGCAGGAACGTGCGCACCCCGAGATAGACGCCGCCCCAGCAGATGTTGAAGGTGCGCTCCCATTGCTCGCGCGTGTTGGTGAACAGGCTGCCGCCACCACCGATGCCGGCATTGTTGAACAACAGATGGATTTTGTCCGTCATCTGCTGCTCGGCGAGCTCGTCGCGAAAGCGCTTGAGATGATCCTCGATCGCGACGTCGGCGACGTGCGTCGTGATGCGCAGGCCCTGCGGCAGTTTCTCGACCTCGCAGAGCCGCTTGGTCTCGACCATCGCGGCCTCGGAGACGTCGCACATCGCGACGTTGCAGCCCTCGGCGACGAGCTGCCGGGCGAGCTCCCGCCCCATGCCCGTACCGCCGCCGGTGATGACGGCGATCTTTCCAGCAAATTCCTTCATGGGACTTCGGCCCCTCCCCTTATCGGCATGTTTCTTTCGTCCGTGCGCGCCCATCGGGCCGCGTGCAAAATGTAGCAGCGCCGCGTCCATGCGTAAAAGCGGATCGGCGCGGCGGCCGCGATCGACGTTCCTTATTTCGACGCGCGGATTGTCCCGCCGCATATTGCAGGGTCGTACACGACCTGCGGGTGCCGCCAGCACTCACGGCGTCTTTTGCGTGTGCCGAATCCGGCTGGCGTGCGCGACCCGATGCGAGCCCGCCACCGTGGCCCTGCCGCCACAGCGAATCAGCCCGTCGGGTTCCCCGTAGTTGTCCGGCTTCGGGTTAAGGGGAATTTTTTTACAATCCGAATCGTCAAATGGGACTGGATGCTGGATCGAGTCGACTTGGCTGGCGTGTCGTTTCCGACACAGGCTGTGGCACTCGGCTTGCATCCTCCTCGTGGTCAGAAACTACCGATGAGGTGACTGGAATGTTCGTGACCGTCGTTGCCGTACTCTGCCGGCTTGGCGCCGCTGCCTCAGGCAGCTGCGTCGAGGAAATCGTGACCGACAGCAATATGACGCCCGATATGTCGATGATGGCCTGCGCGGTCGGCGCACAGGCCCCTCTTGCGAAATGGATGGGCGAGCATCCGATCTATCACACCAACTGGCGCCTCGACCGCTATAAATGCGTGCCGGGCCATTACGAGATCAAGGGCCACGCCTAAGGCCCGCAAAACTACGTTACCGAGGAAACGCCCCGGAGGCCGCCTTGTCCCTCCATGCGGGCGCCGCTAGCGCCAGACCCATCGAGGCGGCGCGCTTTGTGACCACGATCACGCCCTCCCCTTAAGCCACCGCACGCAGGATAAGCGCTCGCGCCTGTCGCCCCTCCGGCGTCGGCATCAGCGCATAATTGTGCGGCTGGTCACGCAAGAGATGCAGCTCGACCGGCACGCCCGCCGCCCTCGCCCTCGCGGCCAGGTCGACGCTGTCGGGATAGAGAAGGTCCCGCGTGCCCGAGAAGATCGTCATCGGCGCGAGCGAACGGAAGGCACCGTTGAGCGGGCTGACGAAGGGATGGCCGACATCGAGCTCGCCGGCATAGAGCCGCCCCACCTCAATGATTCCCGGAATGTCCTGAATCGGATCGCGCGCCGCGATCTCGACCTGCTCCGGACGGCTCACCGAGGCATCAGCCGCGGGCGAGATCAGGATCAGCCGGTTCGGCTGCCGATGCCCGCGATCGCGCAGCCACTGGCAGGCGGCTAGCGCGAGGCCAGCGCCGGCCGAATTGCCGACGACGGTGACCTTCGCGGGCCGCGCGTCTTCCAGCAGCATTCGCAACAGCTCGGCCGTCCTCGGCACGACATCCTTCGCGGTTGCGCGCGGCGCAAGCGGATAGATCGGCACGACGCAGACGACGCCCGCCTTGCGCGTCATCTGGCCGACAAAGCGCCAATGCGCCGGCACGATCTCGTTGATGTAGCCGCCGCCATGCAGGAACATCACGTGGTTGCAGTCCTCAAAGCCCGACGATGGCGCCGTGTAATAGACCGGCCAGCCGCCCATCTTCGTCAGCGTCACCTCGACGCCGCGGCCAAGCCCCGTAGGCTCATGCGAGGCTGGCGCCAATGCGAGCTTCTGCACATGCGCCTGCACGGCCTCGGCTGAGGCAAGCTGCTCCATGTAGGGAAGCTGCCGCAGCAGCAGGTTGAAGACGCGGCTCTGCAAGCTCGGCGCGGGATCATTTGAAGGCTTCACTCGCGAGAAATTGCATTCGCACAGCCGCCCGATCGACAGCATCTTCGCAACGCTCATGCTCCTGCCCTCACCTGCCGCGCCCGGCCTGCACCAACTTGCTTCTATCCATCGGCTTCCGACCCTGCCTATAATGCGAGCATTCACTCGCTTTTCCTACTCGCATTCGAAGTGCAGGATCATGGCGCGCAAGCCACCGACAAAACCCCGCAAAAATGCCTTGCAGGAGCGATCGCGCGCCACCGTCGACGCGTTGGTCGAGGCGACTGCTCGCATTCTGGTTCGCGAAGGTTTTGAGAAGACGAGCACCAACCGGATCGCCGAAATCGCCGGCGTCAGCGTCGGCTCGCTCTACCAGTATTTTCCGAGCAAGGAGGCGCTGGTCGCCGCCGTGATCAATCGTCACAACGAGGAGATCATGGGCATCGTCCGTTCAGTGCTGACCGAAGTCACCGACATGCCGATCGATAAAGCCGTGCGCCGCCTCGTCACCGTCGCGATCGAGGCGCACCGCATCAACCCCGAACTGCATCGCGTCCTCGCCGAGCAGATCCCGCGCGCCGGAAAGCTCGACGTCGAAGCCTTCAACCGCGAGGTCCATAGTCTCGTCCGCGCCTATTTGGAGAGCCATCGCAAGGAAATGCGCAAGATCGACCTCGATGTCGCAACCTTCATCTGCGTCAGCACAATCGAAGCGATCGCGCACAACACGGTGCTGAACCAGGCCGAGATGCTGTCGGAGAAAATGGTGAGGACGCTAGTGGATGAGACGACGCGGATGGTGGTGGGGTATTTGCGACGATCGGACATGCATGGATAGGACGGGATAGGACCTATCCCACGCCGGGTGCTTTTCCATCGGCGCTCGGAATGCGGCCTTCGGGCGCTTGGTGGCGGCAGTGGTTGCCCGACGCTTGGCTCGCGGCCATAATTGTCGCTTCGAGAGATAGCTGTGGCGAGCCCCGTGTCGAAACGTCCTGTTCCTTCCGCCGGTCGCGGTCCCCTTCAAGCCGAGTTGCTCCAACGCGCCTCGCTCGCGCTGCGGACGCAGAATTTCGCGGAGGCCGAGCGGCTCGCCATTGACGTTCTGAAGGCGAGCCGGACCGAGATCATCGCGACGTGGATTCTCGGCCGCGCCCTGCTCGCCCAGAACCGTGCTGCCGACGCCATCGCTCCCTTGGAAAAGGCGGCGCGCCGCACCAGCGACCCGGGCATCGAGACGCTGCTCGGCGCGGCATTGGGCGAATCCGGGCGCCGCCCCGAAGCCATTGATCAACTGCGCCAGACCGCCGCGCGCCGCCCGCCCTTCCTGCCGGCTTTCCAGGAACTCGCCGGCCAGCTTGCCAAGGCTCGACGCATCGATGAGGCCATCGCAACGATCGATAACGCGCTCACGCTCGCGCCTGACAGCATTGACCTGCAACTGGATCTTGCGCGCCTGCACCTCGAGCGCAATGCCCGCAGCGAGGCGCGCGCGATCCTCGTCAAGGCTCACGCGGGCGCGCCTGGACGTCCCGATATTGCGACGCTGCTCGCGCGCGTGCTGCGCCAGGATGGCGATTACGCCACTGCCGCCGAGATATACCGGCTCGCGCTGGCGTTGCGTCCCGACGACGCCATGACGCGGGCCGATCTTGCCGCATGCCTGTTCGAGATGGGTGAACGCGAGGCTGGCGAGGCAAGCCTTCGTTCCGCCTTGCGCGGCCGGCCGCAAATGCTGGCACACGCCGCCTACACGCTCGCCCATTCGTCGCGCGGCCGTATCTTTTTTCGCCCAAGCGCGCTCAGAAAGTTTCTACGGAGCGACATGACGTGATGCGGTTCACGCCCGGAACTGCCGCCGATAGGTGCCCGGCTCCTGCGCGACCGACTTCGTCACCTCGTACACGCGCCGCATCTCCTCCGCGGTCAGTGGAGCCGTCTGAACGACCCAACTCTCTCGCTTCACTGCCACACATTGCGCGATCGGCGTGCCCTTTGGCAGAACGCCCTCGAAGTTCACGTCGTGCCAGTGTGCGGGAAAATGGACCCAGCTGTCGCGATAACGATCGCAATCGACGAGGCCCGTCAGCGTGGTAAACGGCAGATCGAAGCGATTGATCGGATGCATGAAAAGCACCGAGTAGCCGTCGGGCGCTTCGATCAGCCATGGATTGCGAAACTTGACCAGGAGCCGGTCCGGCTCGAACAGGGGCGAGCCCGTGACCTGGCTCGAATCGTGGAATCCGATCGGCGAGCGGGGAAAATCGAGTTCGCCGCCTGCCGGCAGATCGTTGTCCCATGAAATCTCGCCGTTCTCGAACCGGACATCGCACATCAAAGGAATCAGGAAGCCGCTCGTCATGGCGTCGACGAACGGTGGACAGCGCTTGACCGTATCCTCGTCGCGCTGATTGATCACGTTGAAGGCCTGCGTCGGCATCGCCTTTAGCCAGCCGGGCAGCCCGAGGCTTGCGGGGACGGGCGGGGCCAATTTGTCTTCGAGGCCAGGAGGACAGCGGAATTTGAGGGTGAGTGGCTCGTCAGGCATTTGTGTTTTGTTCTTGGTTGGCTGTTAGGGCGCCTTTGCACGGTCACGCCAACCGATCTAGCTGTGGAGCCTCAAGAGGTTGTCCTCGGTTAGACCGAGTCTGCTGATAGGCGTTTGAGATTTTATACCACCGTGGGGCCGGTGCCAGTTGT
>NZ_JBEPRN010000014.1:0-201820 GCF_040548375.1 Bradyrhizobium sp. F1.4.3 | reverse complement strand
GACGGTTCTTCCCTCTTGCTGCCACAGGTCATCCTCGGAAATGCCCTGTCACCGAGATTATCGTGTCTCACTTGAGGGGTGCAGTCCAGTGCACTAAATGGTATCAACTGCGCTGGCTTTGGAAATTAGTGGACTGTCACCGCAATACCCGGAA
The DNA here is from genome assembly GCF_040548375.1 of Bradyrhizobium sp. F1.4.3. Taxonomy (NCBI): domain Bacteria; kingdom Pseudomonadati; phylum Pseudomonadota; class Alphaproteobacteria; order Hyphomicrobiales; family Nitrobacteraceae; genus Bradyrhizobium; species Bradyrhizobium sp. F1.4.3. The sequence continues at coordinate 201,666 of NZ_JBEPRN010000014.1, read as the reverse complement.
GGTTACGTCACGCTGCGGTACGTCAATCGAAATTAGACTGAAATAGGATTTCAGGAGCTTTGGCGGGATTAAACCGCTTCGCTTCGACTGAATAACCTTTATCCAGAAGCTTGATGACGTTGTAAGAATTATCTCGCATTTCATCAGACAGACGAGTTGCGCCCGCACTTCCCGCGGCGAGAACGACCATACCCCCGTCCTCAGATAGCTTTACCTTGCCGCCGACCGGAGAACCGCGGTCAATTCGCGCAATGGCAGGCACATGCTGATGACCATGCAGGGCCAGCTTAAACCCGTTAGATTGCAGGCCTTCCACAACTGCGCCCGCATCCAGCGTCACGCTTATTGCCGCCTCTTTATAGTTCGGATCGGTTCGCTCTTCCCGCGAAGCTGGAACGAGGTGGTGATGCAGAACCGCAATGCGGAAATCGTCCGGATTTCTTTCGGTGAGCCGAAGGGCGTCATCATACAAGCGCCACTGGACATAGCCAAATTGGCTCTCGGCCTTGTGCCGCAAGCGCACGGAGTTCATGGCCAGAAGCTCAATCGTCCGCCCGTTAGGAAATCCAAATCTCCGCAGCTCTGGGCACTTCATCTCACGCCCGAAGAACTCCTTGGTGAACAAATTGTATGCTGCTTCGTGCGAATAATCGGTCGGAGCATAATTCTGAAGCGCAATGTCATGATTTCCTGGAACGATGACGAAGCACTCCTTTGGCACCTTCAGAGCGTCGGAGAGCGCCCTAAGAAATCGCAATCCCTCGTTTTGCAAAACATTAGCATCGGCTCGACTTGTGATGTCCCCCGAAACGACGATTAAGCCGGGAGGATCGTCCCTCAAGTCACGCTCAATAACGTCGAGCAACGGTGTCTGACCGGGCCCGGACCGTTGCGGGAAACCGAAATCCGTCCCGAAGTGTATATCGGACAGATGCAGTATCGACGGTCGGCTTGCTTTGATTGGATCGGAAAGCTTTAGAGACGCCCGCGAACGGTCTCTCCAAATGGGGAAAAATGTACCATCTCCACTTGGAGGCGGACCAAAGCGCTCTTCAAATTCTGCGGCCGTAACTTCTTCAATCGCCGCAAATCGAAACCAAGCCGGGCAACGCTTCTCGGAAGCATACGAAGGCGTCTGCCGCGCATCCGGCGACAACACCCGCTCACCTTTTGTCACTACGCAGTCGACCATGTTGGCGACAAAGAAACTCGGAGTAGAATAATCAAACAATCCAACCGAAAGCGCTTCCTTGCGAGCCTTATCTTGTAACTCTTCTATCTCTCGCCAACGATCAGGCTCAGCGAGCTTCTTCCACCACCCCCACCATACAGAGCCGGACGCACTAATTAGCTGCCGGTGCTTTTGGACGGTGTCATCACCTTCAATGTCACGAAAGCGCAGGACGCAAGTATCGGGCACGGCTATCTCCGGAATTGAAAACCTAAGTCTCTTGCAAGCTGGGACGCGGCCTGTAGGTCGGATTGCTCTACCGGGACTTCCCCTGATCTTTCGAGGATCGCAGCGAGCCTCTTCGTACCTCTGACAACTGCAGCGCAACTTCTTGAGGTCCACACTGTGTAAAGCGACCGCGCTGGATCACGCTGGCTCACAGTTTTGATGCATGATGGAAATTCGCTTGCAACTTGGATTTTTCCTTCGTCATCCGGAATATCCTTCACGGCAATTACCTGACCATCCAAACTATAGCGCTTCCACTTATGCGTAGGCCATGCAACCGGGTGGAAGACCGAGAGCTCCGGTTGCTGATGAAGGGCAATTTTGTAGATATCTGCGGCCCGCCAACTCGGCAAATTTGGGAGCCCGAGACGGAGCAACACTTCCTGCTCGAACGGAGGAGTTGAATACACTGCTTCGAATGGCACGCCACTAACACGGCCAATCTTTTCAAAGCGCTCAAGCAACTGAGCCCGTTCTTCCAGCGCTCCTGGCCGAGTGAACCTACGGAACATCGTCACAAATACATCGGCACCAGCGCGCAGCAGTGGCTGCGTACGGGCAAGCCAAAGGCCGTAAGCCTCCGGATGCCACGGCGGATCGATGATAGCCGCGTCAAACTTGTGACCGAATTGCTGGTCCAGCATCTCTTCGGTCGAGATGTCTGCGATACAATACGTTCCGGGAGCGAGATTTCTAGCGAGCAATGGGTTGCGGTCTACCAGAAAGCCTTTTCCTCCGAGCGATCGGATTGCACCATAAACCGTTGGTGCGCCAACGCAGAGGACTTCACGATTGCCCGGCCCTATCAGGGTCTCTGCCAAACGAAGTGCTGTTCGCTGATCAAACCGCCAATCAAAGTCGACGGGACTGGGCTCAGGACCGCAAATGTCGAATTCGGCCCGCGAAGAAGAACTCGTGGCAGCGCCGCCATGTTCGACTAGGCCATTAAGGCTTCTTTGTACCAAGTCTGGAAAAGCGCCCTGCATGTCGCGACATAGCGCTTGAAACTGTTCCGCAGAAAGGACGGGGAGCTTCCCCAGTGAATGCGCGGCCACAGAAGCGAGGAGAGCGTCGTCCGGGACATCCCTATCGGTTCGTTTCATGCGATTTCCAGCTTGCTTGCGAACAACCACTATATGCGGACACGGATCGAAGCAACTTTCATGAAGGCGAACACAACTGATCGTTGGGCAATGATGCCCAGTAGACCGCGCTGCATCATTCCGCTTTCGCGAGACCCAAGATGAGAGCGGCTCCGGTACTGATGCCAGCTGGGCGGCGGCCGCAGCCCTTTAGGCTCAGTTTTTGAAACTGGGGGGTGCCCTGCTTTTCCATAGGGCCCCCGGGACACAAGGGGACCCATTGCGACAGCGCAGGGAGCGTTGGAGGGTAGTCCAAAGTCGCCCTTTTGCTCTGTTCGTAAATCGGCAGGTATCCGAACAGTTCTTCTGCGAGGAAGGCCGAACACCTTGGCCTAAGGCCAGCTCCGCGATCCCGCCCAGCCAGCGATAAACGAACAGCTACGCTCAAGCGCCGCCCGAACGCCGGCCCGCGTGCCCCGCGAGCATTTGACGGAGGTGGCGCTGGAGCGGAGGCGAATGGCCACGTCTGGTCTTGTATAAAACCTATTCGTCCGTATTGCGCAACGTTCGTGGTTCGGCCGAGTTCTGGGGTGGCTTCCGGAGCGTCACCGACTAGTCTGCGCATGGCCGGATGAATTTCGGCTCGCGCCCAAGGCGCGCGCCACGGAATGACGGGGAGTTCGAAGCCAGCCCCCCTTGAGACCCGCCGCGATTCGTGCGACCTCCGCCTCCAGCAAACCCGTCATTTCGAGCCTTCGATGCACATTCTCCTGCTTGGTTCCGGCGGCCGCGAACATGCCCTGGCGTGGAAAATCGCGGCCTCTCCCCTGGTGACCAAATTCTGGTGCGCGCCCGGCAATGCCGGGATCGCGCGCGAGGCCGAGTGCGTGGCGCTCGACGTCGCCGACCATGCCGCCGTGATCGATTTCTGCAAGACAAACGCAGTCGAGCTCGTGGTGGTCGGCCCGGAGACGCCGCTTGCCGCCGGCATCGTCGATGATCTCTCCGCGGCCGGCATCAAGGCGTTCGGGCCGAACAGGATCCCCGCCCAGCTCGAAAGCTCCAAGGGTTTCACCAAGGCGCTGTGCACCGAATTCGGCATCCCGACCGGTGCCTACAAGCGCTTCACCAATGCCGATGATGCGCGCGCCTATGTGCAGAGCCAGGGCGCGCCGATCGTGGTGAAGGCCGACGGCCTGGCCGCCGGCAAGGGCGTCGTCGTCGCCAAGACCGTGCGCGAGGCCGAGGACGCCATCGCCATGATGTTCGAGGGCGCGTTTGGCGAGGCCGGCGCCGAGGTCGTGATCGAGGAGTTCCTGCCGGGCCGCGAGATCAGCTTCTTCGCGCTCTGCGACGGCGAGACAGCCATTCCGCTGGCCTCCGCCCAGGACCACAAGCGCGTGTTCGACCACGACGTCGGCCCGAACACCGGCGGCATGGGCGCCTATTCGCCGACGCCGCTGGTGACGCCGGCGATCCACGACGCGATCATGGCCAAGATCATTCTGCCGACGGTGGCCGGCATGAAGCAGCGCGGCACGCCGTTTTGCGGCATCCTCTATGCCGGGATCATGCTGACGACGCAGGGCCCAAAGCTGTTCGAGTTCAACGTCCGCTTCGGCGATCCCGAGTGCCAGGTGCTGATGCTGCGCATGATGTCGGACATCGTGCCGGCGTTCCTCGCCTCCTGCGACGGGCAGCTGAAAAATTTCGACCTGCGCTGGTATCCGGAATCCGCGCTCACCGTGGTGATGGCCGCGAAGGGCTATCCCGGCGACTACCAGAAGGGCACGCGCATCGAGGGGCTCGATGACGCGGCCAGGGTCGACACCGTCGAGATCTTCCACGCCGGCACGGTCGCGAAGGACGGCGCTATTCTCGCCAATGGCGGCCGCGTGCTCAATGTCTGCGCGTTAGGAGCGACCGTGACCGAAGCGCAGGCGCGCGCCTATCAGGCCGTCGACCGCATCAACTGGCCGGAAGGCTTCTGCCGCCGCGATATCGGCTGGCAAGCGGTGGAAGCCGAGAAGGCCAAGGGCTGACAGCGGTTTTTCCGATCGCGGCGCAAAGCGCGCTGGCGGGAATCTCGCGCCATCGCTCCGCCACATCGTCATTCCAAAAATGCGCAATCGGCTGTTGGGCTTAGCGTCCCTCGCCGAGGACGGCCGTGCTACTTTGCATGGGGTTGTTTTCGACATTTTTGTTTTGAGCTGATGGAACCCATGTCTAATCTCATGTCCGATCTCGCCGACCTCTATCCCGGCTTCGCCTCCGAATGGGTCAACACATCCTCAGGCCGCATCTTCGCGCGCGTTGGCGGCAACGGATCGCCGTTGCTGCTGCTGCACGGCTTCTCCGAGACGCATGTGATGTGGCATCGCGTCGCGCCGCAGCTCGCCGACAAGTTCACGCTGATCATCGCCGACCTGCCGGGCTATGGCTGGTCGGACATGTCCGAGAGCGATGCGCTGCATACGCCCTACAGCAAGCGCGCGATGGCGAAGGCCATGGTCGAGGCGATGGAGCAGCTTGGCCACGTGCACTTCGCGCTTGCCGGCCACGACCGCGGCGGCCGCGTCTCCTACCGCCTCGCGCTCGACCATCCCGGCCGGCTGTCGCGACTCGCGGTGCTCGATATCCTGCCGACCTATAATTACTGGGAGCGGATGAACCGCGCCTACGCGCTGAAGATCTATCACTGGACTTTTCTGGCGCAGCCTGCCCCGCTGCCGGAGACGCTGATCGCAGGCCAAGGCGAATTCTTCCTGCGCTTCAAGATGGCGAGCCAGACCAAGTCGAAGACGCTCGATGCGATCGACAGGCGCGCACTGGAGCACTACATCGCGCCGTTCCGCGATCCCGCCCGCGTGCATGCGATGTGCGAAGACTACCGTGCCGGCGCCACTATCGACTACGACCTCGACAAGGCCGATTTCGAGGCCGGCAAGAAGATCACGATCCCGATGCTGGCGCTGTGGGGCGGCGCAGGCATCGCCCAGGCCGCAGCGACGCCGCTCGACATCTGGAAGCAATGGGCCACGAATGTGGACGGCATGCCGGTGGATTCCGGTCACTTCCTCACGGAGGAGAATCCGGACGTCACCGCAAAGGCGTTGCGCGAGTTTTTCTCGGCAGCTTAACGCCGCTCCCGAAAGAAGTCCTTGAGCAGCCGGGCCGCCTCGCTTTCGCCGACCCCGGAATAGACATCCGGCACGTGATGGCAGGTCGGCGCCGTGAAGAACCGCACGCCGGACTCGACCGCGCCGCCCTTGGGGTCGGCCGCGCCGTAATAGAGCCGGCGGACCCTTGCAAAAGAGATCGCGCCCGCACACATGGTGCAGGGCTCCAGCGTCACGTAGAGGTCGCAGTCGACCAGGCGCTCGCTGCCGATTTTCCTGGCGGCTTCGCGCAGCGCAATGATCTCGGCATGGGCCGTGGGGTCGTAATCGGTCAGCGTCCGGTTGGCGGCGGTGGCAATGACCTCGTAATTGCGGACCACCACGCACCCAATCGGAACTTCGCCCGCCTTTCCGGCATTTTCGGCCGTTTTGAGCGCCAAATCCATGAATGAGGGGGCTTTCAAGCCTCGTATCATCGCCAGAAACCTGCTAGTAGCTCCGCCTTCAGCAAGAGTGAATACCGGATTTGCCTGAGCATGCGGCTCGAAGCGAGCGCGCACAATGCTTTCTGGCCACCCCTAAGTGAGATTATTCATGCCTCGCGACAGCGACAAAGACAACGATTCCCGCGGCCGGCGTGATCGAGGCCCGCCCAAGGGTCGGTCCGGCAAGCCGCGCGGCCCCGAGAAGAAGTTCGCCAAGCGCGGCGTTGAGGGTAAGGGCGACCGTGACAGCCGCCCGCCCCGCGGCGACCGCGAGGGCCGTCCGTTCCGCCGCCGCGAGGAGGGCGATGCCCCACGCCGTGACTTCAGCGACCGTCCGAAGTTCAAGCGCGACGACCGGCCTCGCGAGGATCGCGGCGAGCGCAGCTTCAAGGCGCGTGGCGACCGCCCGTTTTCCGATCGTCCGTCGCGCGATGGCGAGAAGCGGCCGTTCAAGCCGCGCGGTGATCGCCCGTCCTATGGGCGCGACGACCGCCCGGCGCGCAGCCGTGATCGCGACGACTCCCGTCCGGCCGCTCGGTCCGGCGACAAGAAGTTTGGCGACAAGCGGCCCTACGCGCCGCGTGGTGAACGCCCGGAACGCAAGTTTGACGGCGAGCGGAAGTTCTCGCGGGGGGCGCCGGACCGCAGCGACCGTCCGCGCGATCGTGGCGAGCGCAGCGATTCAAAACCCTGGCAGAAGCGCGATTCGGCTCCGCGCGGCGACCGGCCGCCGCGCAAGGACTTCAGCAAGGGCCCGCGCAAGGATTTCGGCGGCCGTGACCGCAGCGAAGACAAGCCCTGGCAGAAGCGCGAAGGCGGCGAGGACCGTCCGCGCTTCGCGCGGTCGCGTGACGATCGTGCATCGGGTGATCGTCCGTTCCGCGAGCGGCCCAAATTCGACCGGCCCCGCCGCGACGGCGATGGGGAACGCGGTGGGCGCGGCGGTGACCGCCCCAAATTCGATCGCCCGCGCGAGCGCTCCGAAGGCCGCTCCGACTGGCACGAGCATCCGCGCAGCGAAGGTCGCTTTGGCGATCGTCCGCGCCGTGAAAACGAGGATGAGAGCAGGATCTTCGAGAAGCGGCCGGCGTTCGGCGGCCGCGGCGCCTATCGCGAGCGCGATCGTGATTTCGATCGCCGTCCACGGCGCGACGAGGAGCCGAAGCCGAAGAAGGCTGGCGAGCGCATCGCCAAGGTGCTGTCGCGTGCGGGCCTCGCCTCGCGCCGCGACGCCGAAGAGATGGTCACGCAGGGCCGCGTCAGCGTCAACGGCCGCGTCATCAATTCGCCGGCGCTCGACATCACCTCGAACGATGTCGTCACTGTTGACGGCAAGCCGTTGCCGGAGCGCGAGCGCACGCGGCTGTTCCTCTACCACAAGCCGCGCGGCCTGATGACGACACATGACGATCCCGAGGGGCGTCCGACCGTGTTCGACAATCTGCCTGAAGGCCTGCCGCGGCTGATCTCGATCGGCCGGCTCGATTTCAACACCGAAGGCCTGCTGCTGCTCACCAATGACGGCGGGCTCGCGCGCACGCTCGAACTGCCCGATACCGGCTGGCTGCGCCGCTACCGCGTCCGCGCCCATGGCGACGTCACGCAGGCCCAGCTCGACGAGCTCAAGAACGGCATCGAGGTCGAGGGCGTCAGATACGGTCCGATCGAAGCGACGCTGGAGCGCGACCAGGGCGCCAATGTCTGGCTGGTGTTCGCGATCCGTGAAGGCAAGAACCGCGAGGTGCGTAACGTCTGCGCTCATCTCGGCCTTGAAGTGAACCGGCTGATCCGCGTCTCCTACGGCCCGTTCCAGCTCGGCGAGGTCCCCGAAGGCCAGGTCGAGGAGATCCGCTCGCGCGTGCTGCGCGAGCAGCTCGGCGACAAGATAATCGAGAAGTCGGGAGCGCAATTCGACGTGCCGCAGAAATCATCGTCGGGCGACGATTCTGCATCGGGCGAGACCAAGCCCGCCAGCAAGCGCGCTGTGATCAACGACCGCAAGGGCCGCCGCGTGGTGGTGCAGCGTACTGGCAGCGACGAGGCGCGCGAGCGCAACGAGGCTGAAGCCAGTGGTTATGGCCCACCGCGCCGTCCCAAGCGCGGCTATCACGGCAAGCGCGACCTGACGCCGCGGGAGGACTGACGTTGCGCGTCGTCGGCGGTCGTTTGAAGGGGCGCAATCTCGCCTCACCGTCCTCGCGCGACATCCGCCCCACGGCGGACCGCCTGCGCGAGTCCGTGTTCAACATCCTCGTGCACGCCTATGACGATCCGATCCAGGACGCGCGCGTGCTCGATCTCTTCGCCGGCACCGGTGCGCTCGGCATCGAGGCGGCCTCGCGCGGCGCGAAGTTCACGCTGTTCGTCGACAATGGCGCCGAGGCCCGCGCACTGTTGCGCAACAATGTCGAGGCGCTGGGGCTTGGCGGCGTGACGAAAGTCTACCGCCGCGACGCGACCGATCTCGGTCCGGCGCATCCGGTCGAGCCGTTCTCGCTGGTATTCCTCGACCCGCCCTATGGCAGGGGTCTTGCGGAAAAAGCGCTCGCGAGCTTGCGCGACGGTGGCTGGCTCACGCCGGGGGCGCTGCTCGTGGTTGAAGAGGCGAAGGCCGCGCAGTTCGCGACGCCTGATGGCTTCGAGGAGTTGGAGCGGCGCGCCTATGACGACACGGAGTTCGTGTTTCTGAAGTGCAACGCGTAAATCACCTCCGCCCAAACAGCTTCTCCACATCGGCGAGCTTCAGCTCGACATAGGTCGGTCGGCCGTGGTTGCATTGGCCGGAGTTCGGAGTCTCCTCCATCTCGCGGAGCAGGGCGTTCATCTCCTCCGGCCTCAGCCTGCGTCCGGCGCGCACCGAGCCGTGGCAGGCCATGGTGGCGGCGACGTGCATTAGGCGGCGCTCCAGCGGCAGCGCCTCGTCCCATTCGGCCATGTGCTCGGCAAGATCGCGCAACAGGCCGCCCGCATTGGTCTTGCCGAGCAGCGACGGCGTCTCGCGCACCGCTACCGCACCGGGGCCGAAGGATTCGATCGCAAGGCCGAAGGATCCGAGTTCTTCGCTGCGTTCAAGCAGCTGCTCCACCGTGGCCTCGTCCATCTCGACGATCTCGGGGATCAGCAGGATCTGCCGCTGCACGCCGTTTTCGGCCAGTGAGGCCTTCAGCCGCTCATAGACGATGCGCTCATGGGCGGCGTGCTGGTCGACGATGATCAGGCCGTCGCGGGTCTGCGACACGATGTAGGTCTCGTGGAGCTGCGTGCGTGCGGCGCCAAGCGGGCGATCGACAAGGTCGGCCACCGGCTGCGTGTCGATCCGAACGTCGGCGCTCGGCGCGCCAACGTCGAAGGCGGCTTGCGCGCGCTCGGCGAAAGCAGGCGCGGCGGCGCCTTCGAACGATGGCAGCGGCCCGGCCGGAGCGGATGGCGATTGCCGCCAGTCCCAGCTCGCCGGACGCGGCGTGAAGGCGGGCCGGAACGAGGACAATGCGCTCTCGCCGCTATTGGCGGCGGTGCGCCGCCCCTCGCGCGCAAGCCCCTCCTTCAATCCGTGCACGATCAACGCGCGCACGAGACCGGCGTTGCGGAAGCGCACCTCGGTCTTGGCCGGGTGCACGTTGGCGTCAACCTCGCGCGGGTCGAGTGTGACGAACAGCGCCACCACCGGATGGCGGTCGCGCGGCAGGTAGTCGGCATAGGCCCCGCGCACCGCGCCGAGGATCAGCTTGTCGCGGACCGGGCGGCCATTGACGAAAAGGTACTGCCCGAGCGCGTTGGCCCTCGTCAGGGCAGGCGCCGCCGCATAGCCGGCGACCACGACACCCTCGCGCTCGGCATGAACCTCGATGGCGTGGCTGCGGAACTCCGCGCCGAGGATATCGCCGAGCCGCGTCAGGCGGCCGGCCGCTCCGGGTAGCGCCGCCGCCCAGGTCACCGGCGCACGCTCTTCGCCGGCCAGCGTGAAGGCGACGTCGGGGCGCGCCATGGCGAGGCGCCTGACCACCTCGCGGATCGCCTCGGCCTCGGTCCGGTCGGTCTTCAGAAATTTCAGACGCGCCGGCGTCGCATAGAAGAGATCGTTGACCTCGACGCGGGTGCCATGCGCCAGCGCCGCCGGCATGATCTCGGATTTCTCGCCGCCCTCGACGGTGAGCGCCCAGGCATGCGGCTCGCTGGCATGCCGCGTGGTGATCGACAGCCGCGCCACCGAGCCGATCGAGGGCAGCGCCTCGCCGCGGAACCCGAGCGTACGGATCTGGAGCAGGTCCTCATCGTCGAGCTTGGAGGTGGCGTGGCGCTCCACCGCGAGCGCTAGATCTTTCGCGGTCATGCCGCTGCCGTCGTCGGTGATGCCGATCCGGCGCCGGCCGCCGCCATCGGTGAAGACGTCGATCCGGCTCGCGCCGGCATCGATCGCATTCTCGACGAGTTCCTTGACCACGCTCGCGGGACGTTCGACCACCTCGCCCGCGGCGATGCGGTTGACGACCTGCTCTGGCAATTGGCGGACGGGCATGGGTTCGGACTTGGATTCGATCCTGGATTCGCGGACGCGCTATTCTATGCCGTGTTGCGTCAAAAGCATGCGCCAAGCAACAGGCAAACGACGGGTAACTTGGCCCGCTGGGGAGGAGTGTGGACTATCGCCTTGAAGCCATTGGACGTTCGAGCAAACCACGCGTCGGCCGTCGTCCTCCCTCAGTCTTGATTGTGAGGTCCGGAGAGCAGGTGTAGCATCGTGAAAAAACGGCAACAGGACGGGAGGACGCCATGTGCCATCTCTTCGCGCACCAGCCCCAACGCGACTATGAATCCCAGACCCGCTCATTGCGGATCGACGGTCATTGCACCTCGATCCGGCTGGAAATGGCGTTCTGGGACACGCTGGAGGAGATCGCGGCCAGGGAGAGCATGAGCCTCGGCAAGTTCCTGACGACGCTCTACAACGAAGTCCTCGACCATCATGGCGAGGTCAACAATTTCGCCTCACTGCTGCGCTGTTCATGCCTGATCGACCGCTCCCGAAACGCCACGCCGGCGCGGGATTTCAAGGAAACCGTCGCGCCTATCCTCGACGCGGCCGAATAGCACGATCGCGAATCCGCTTCCGCACCCTCGGTGTCGTCCTGGCGAAGGCCAGGACCCATACCGCGGAATCTATCAGTGATCGACGATGCCTGTTCCGAACGACGAGCCTTCGTCAAACTCCTCCCGAGGATAATGGGTCCTGGCTTTCGCCGGGACGACGACTGAATTCAAAGCGTGCCGCGTCCACGCCATCATCGTGAGTGCGATGACAGCGAGGGATCAGATCTCCTTCTTCTGCATCGCGCCCGCAATGTAATCCGCCTGCCGGATGGCGAGCGAGACGATGGTCAGGGTCGGATTGCAGGCCGCGCCGCTGGTGAACTGGCTGCCGTCGGAGACGAACAGGTTCTTGACGTCGTGGCTCTGCCCGAACTTGTTGACCACGCCGTCCCGCGGCTTCTCGCTCATCCGGTTGGTGCCGAGGTTGTGCGTGCTCGGATAGGGCGGCGTCGGATAGCTCACGGTGGCGCCGACGGCGTCGTAGACCGCCGCACCCTGCTTGTAGGCGTGGGCGCGCATCGCGACGTCGTTGGGATGATCATCGAAATGCACGCTCGCGACCGGCTGGCCGAACTTGTCCTTCACAACCGGATCGAGCGTGATGCGGTTGGTCTCCTGCGCCATGTCCTCGCCGACCAGCCACATGCCGGCCATCCGCGGATAGCTGTCGAGCGCTGCAGTGAACGGACGTCCCCAGGCGCCGGGGTTGAGGAATGCCGCCATGAAGGGCAGGCCGATCGACAGCGTCTCCATCTCGTAGCCGCCGACGAAGCCGCGCTTCGGATTGTTGGCGGCCTCGTCGCGGATGATGCCGGCCATGGTGGTGCCGCGATACATGTGCACGGACTTCTCGAACACCGCGTAGACGCTGCCGGTCATGTGACGCATGTAGTTGCGGCCGACCTGTCCGGATGAATTGGCAAGGCCATCGGGGAACATGGTGGAGGCGCTGTTCAACAGCAGCCGCGGACTCTCGATCGAATTGCCGGCCACCGCCACGATGCGCGCTTTCTGGCGCTGCATCGCACCTCGCTCGTCGGCGTAGACCACGCCGGTCACCTTGCCGCCGGCGTCGTGCTCGATCTTGACCGCCATGCTGCTCGGCCGCACCTCGAGGTTGCCGGTCGCCTCGCCCTTGGGGATCTCGGTGTAGAGCGTCGACCATTTCGCGCCGGATTTGCAGCCCTGGAAGCAGAAGCCGATCTGCTGGCAGGAGCCGCGACCGTCGCGCGGCTGGCTATTGATCGCCATGTTGCCGGTGTGCACGGTCTTGTAGCCGAGCTTCTTCGCGCCGGCCTCCAGCACCCTGAAATTGTTGTTGCCGGGAAGCCCGGGAATGCCGTTGGTGCGGGTCACGCCCATCTTGTTCTCGGCCTTGGCGTACCACGGCTCCATCTCGGCGAGCGTGACCGGCCAGTCCAGCAAATTGGCGCCGGGAATGTTGCCGTAGGTGCTTTTGACCTTGAATTCGTGCTCGTCGAACCGCAGCGACGCGCCGGCCCAATGCACGGTGGAGCCGCCGACCGCCTTGACGATCCAGGCTGGGAGACCCGAGAAGTCTTTGGCGACGCGCCATGTTCCTGATGTGGTGCGGGCATCGGTCCAGGCGAGCTGGGAAAAACTGTCCCACTCGTCGTTGATGAAGTCCTGGTTCTCGATGCGCGGACCGGCCTCGAGGATGACGACCTTGACGCCCTTTTGCGCCAGTTCGTTGCCCATCGTGCCGCCGCCGGCGCCGGAGCCGACAACCACCACAACGCTGGAGTCGTTCAGATCGAATTTTGCCATTTGCGTTCTCCTCAACCGTTGGGGTGTGCCTTAGGCCTTCGGCAGCCAGTCGATGTCGGCGAAGCCGCGGTTGATGTAGCCGCCATGCTCGGCGGACGAGCCCTCGTAACCGAACCGCGGCCAGACCTCTTTCTGGTTGTAAAGCGACACGATGAGGTCGCCGCGCACCTTCTGGAAGAAGTCGCTCTGTTCGATCTCCGTCAGCAGCACCACGCGATCGGATTCCCAGGGCAGCTCGGCATAGGGCATCTTGTGGCGGTCGCGCGCGTTCTGATCGAGCCTGGTGATGCCTTCGCTGATCAGCGCCTTGACGGCGGGGTCCTTGGCCGCCTTGCCGTCCCAGGGCTTGATCGCGGTGATGTAGTAGCTGTCGCCGAGGGCATCGTGCGGATAGATGTCGCGCGCGACCTTCAGCAACGTCTTCATCGTCGCAGGTGAAAGTGCACTCGCCTCATCGGCCCAGGCGCCCTCGATGCTGACGGCGACGCTCGCTGCAACGGCCGCGACCGGCACGGCGGTCGCTGCGCCCTTGAGAAAGACGCGGCGGCTGTGCTTGCTTCGACGATCGACTTCTCTCATGGGATTCCTCCGTGGATTTTCGTGATTTGGATTTTTTGATTTGCTCAGTTGAAACGTCCGCCTCGCTGGATCACCTCGATCTTGTAGCCATCGGGATCACTGACGAAGAAGAAACGCGCCAGCGTCCTGCCGTCATGCTTGAAATCGCGCAGCGGCCCCGGTGCGAGCATCTCGCGCTCGAAGCGCGCATGCTCGGCATCGAGATCCTCGACCACGACGGCGAGATGTCCGTAGCCGTCGCCGAGCGCATAAGGTTCCTTGCGATCGAAATTGACGGTCAGCTCCACCTCGAAAGGTGAGGACGGGTGACGCAGATAGATCAGGGCAAAGTCTGCGAATTTCAGATGGTCGGTAACCTCGAGGCCGAAGGCGCGCTTGTAGAAGTCGAGCGAGCGGGCCTCGTCGAGCACGCGGATCATGGAATGGACAGGCTTTGCCATTCAGTTCAGCTCCTTGAGGTAGGTGATGATGGCGGCGCGCGTCTCCGGCTTCGCTTGTCGGTAGGCCATGACTACGCCGGGAACGACGGCCTGCGGATTGGTCAGCCATGCATCGAGCCTGGCCTCGTCCCAGGCGAAGTCCGCTTTCGCGAGACCGTCCGAATAGTGAAACCCTTCGGTCTTGCCAGCCGGCCGTCCCACAATATTGACCAGCGGCGGACCTTGCCGCATCGGTTCCGACACGTTGGTGGTGTGGCACACCGCGCATTGCTGCTTGAACAGCGTTGCGCCATCCGGCGGTGGCTTTGCGGCCGGCAAGGGCATTTGCGCATCGGCCACCCGCACCACCAGCACCACCGCGGTGCACAATCCCAGCACGACTGCGCGCATCGCCAAGAGCCCGCCCATCCATATCAAAGTCAGCGTGCGCAAACTCTAGGCGCCGCCAAACATGCGGTGGTAGTAGCGGGCTGTTTCGTTGTCGAAGCCGTCAGCACTCAAACGCGGGTGCTCGCGGCCTGCGCGTGTTCCGCGCCGCCGCATATGAGGAAAGCATTTTCGCGAAATGGCCGCGAAATTCCTAAACGATGACCACACGACGCGGATTGCATGGGGCCGCGCCGTTCGGATCTCGGCGCGGTGAGACGGTCCGGGCGAACGGCGTGGAGATACGCCGAACCGTTCATCGCGAACAAATCCAGGAGAAATGGATGAAGTTGATGAAGACCTCTGTGATCGCATGTGCTCTCTCGGCATTGCTGGTGGGGCCGGTTCTTGCGCAAGGCGCGCCGTCCGACACCAAGTTGCGCGGCGGCGCGCAGGGCAAGACCATGCAGGGCGGCGCCTCAAGCAGCGATGAAGAGGATTTGAGCGCGCAGCCGGGTGCTGCGGGCGAGAAGGTCGGCATGAAGTCGACCAAGGGAACAAAGGGCACGGTCGGCACTACCGGCAGCGCCACACACAAGGGAACGGTCGACGATTCCGCTTCAGGCGCCACCACCGGAAAGCGTTACTGACGCCACCTGACACAGCAAACCTCCGGTCGCTCGGCGGCCGGAGGTTTCTTGGTCGATGTCTTGGTCAATCAATCGTCGAGTCCGCGGCCGCCGCCGCGACCGGCCTTGATGTCGCTGCGACGCTTCTTGCCCTCGAGCCGGCGCTGCTTGGAGCCAAAGGTCGGCCGCGTCGCGCGCCTTGGCTTCGGTCGCACCATCGCCTCGCGCAGGATTTCGGTGAGGCGGTCTATGGCGTCCTGGCGGTTGCGCTCCTGGGTGCGGAAGCGCTGCGCCTGGATCACGATGACGCCGTCCTTGGTCATGCGCTGGCCGGCCAGGCGGGCAAGGCGCAAGGCTGCATCTTCCGGCAAGGTCAGCTTGCGGGTATCGAAACGCAATTGCGCCGAGGTCGCGACCTTGTTGACGTTCTGGCCTCCGGGACCGGAGGCGCGGACAAAGCCGATCTCGATGTCGTCCTCGTCGATGACGAGGTCGCGGGATATCCGCAGCATGATGGCACCATTCGTGATGTCCGGACATATCCCGGACCTCCACGTTCGGCAATGGCGCTCATGCGAAACGCAAATGGCCGGGCGAACCCGGCCATTTCAGGAAGCGCACAGAAGAAGCCTCAATTCGACTTCGGCGCCGCTGCAGCCGGTTGCGCGGCGGCCTGCGGGGCGCGGCCGACGATGACGGTCAGGAGTCCCTGGGCCCAGAGCCGCTTGGCGGCGGCTTTGGCGTCGTCCAGCGTCACCGCATCGACGATGGCATTGCGCTTCTCGATATAGTCGATCGGCAGCTTGTCCTGCTGATATTGCAGCAGTGCTTGCGCGAGCTTGGAGGAGGTATCGAGCGCCAGCATCTGCGAGCCCTTGAGGTAGGACTTGGCCTCGTCGAGTTCCTTCTGCGTCGGGCCCTCGTCGGCGATGCGGCGCACTTCCTTCTCGATGGCATCCATGGTGTCGCCAGCGCGGTCGGCGCGCGTGCCGGTATTGCCGATGACGAGCGCCGAATGCTCCATCCAGAGCAGTGATTCGAACACCGAATAGGCGAGCCCGCGCTTCTCGCGCACTTCGCGATAGAGCCGGGAGGACGATCCACCACCACCGAGGATATGGTTGACGACATAGGCCGCCATGAAGTTCGGGTCGCTGCGCTTCACGCCGGGGCCGCCGAAGGTGATCACGGTCTGCGGCACGTCGAGCGGCACGAAGGCGCGCTGCGGCGGCCTTGCCGCGTCGATATCGGGGACCGGCACGAGATTGGCCTTGGCGGGCAGGGCACCAAACGTGTGGTCGAGCAGCTTGCCGAGCGTGGCGGGATCGACGTCGCCGACGACCGCGATCTTCAGCGTATCCTTGGCAAGCACGCGGCCGACATAGTCCTTCATGTCGGCGACCGTGATGGTCGGTACGCTATCCAGCGTGCCGTTGGTTTGTCGCCCGTAAGGGTGGTCGCCGAAGGCGATCTCCAGGAATTTGCGGCTCGCCAGCGAGGTCGGGTTGGTGGTCTCGCGGCGCAGGCTCGAGATCACTTGCGAGCGGATCCGCTCGACATCGACGGTGTCGAAATGCGGCGAGGTCAGCGACATCCGCAGCAGGTCGAAGGCTTCGTCCTTGTTGTCGCGCAGCATGCGCAGGCTGCCGCGGAAGGTGTCGCGGGTGGCGCTGAAGGAGAGCTCGATGGCGCGGCGATCAAGCCGTTCATGGAACGTCTTGGAGTCGAGATCGCCGGAGCCTTCGTCGAGCAGGTCGCCGACGAGATTGGCGACGCCCGGCTTGTCCTTGGGATCCTGCGCCGAGCCGCCGGCAAAGGAATATTCCATGGCGATCAGCGGCACGGTTGCGTCCTGAACGAACCAGGCTTCGATGCCGCCCGGCGAGATCAGGTGCTGGATCTTTGCGGCCGCCTGCGATGGCGAGACAGCAGCAAGCGCGAGTGCAGCACCGGTGACGAAGGTCAGCGCGACGCGACGTGCGCGAAGAAAGGAATGGGTCACGAACGCTTCTCCTCGCGCTTGGCGGGTGCGGTGTCTTTGATCAGATAGCCGGTCACCGAGCGCTTTTTCTCGAGCCATTTTTGCGCAGCTTCACGGACCTGTTCAGCGGTGACCGCGCGGATGCGATTCGGCCAGCTCCTGATGTCCTCGATCGACAGGCCGGTGCTCAGCGCGCCGCCATACCAGCGCGCCAGGACCGCCTGGTTGTCCTGGGCGTAGATCGCCTCCGCGATGAGCTGGGTCTTGACCCGTTCGAGATCCTCGGCGCGGATCGGATTCTGCACGATGTCGGCGATGACGCCGTCGATGACCTGTTCGACGTCTGCGAAGCTGACGCCGGACCTCGGTGAGGCCGAGATCGCAAACTGGGTCGGGTCGAGCGAGATGCTGGAATAGCTGGCGCTGGCGGAGACGGCGAGCGGCTTGTCGACGACGAGTGCGCGGTAGAGATAGGAGTTGTTGCCGCTGCCCATCAATTGCGCGAGCACGTCGAGGGCTGCGCTCTCGCCGGCCGCGGCCGTCGTTGCGGAGGGCACCAGGTAGTAGCGTCGCAAGCCGGGCTGCTCGACGCGTGGGTCGGACAGCGTGACCGTGCGCGGTGCGGCCGGCTCCGGCTCCTGCGGGCGGATGCGCCGGGCGGGGATCGCCGGCTGGGCGGGGATCGGACCAAAATTGCGCTCGACCAGCGGGCGTATGTCGGCGGCCTCGACGTCGCCGGCGATCACCAGGATCGCATTGTTCGGCGCATAGAAGCGGCGGTAGAAGGCGAGCGCGTCCTCGCGATTGAGCTTTTCGATCTCCTGGTGCCAGCCGATCACCGGACGGCCGTAGGGATGGTTGAGATAGAGCGCGGCCATGATCTGCTCGTTGAGCCGCGCGTCGGGGCTGTTGGCGACGCGCATGTTGTACTCTTCGAGCACGACGTCGCGTTCGGGCAGCACGTTCTCATCCTTGAGGATCAGGCCGGTCATGCGGTCGGCCTCGAACTCCATCATGGTTGGCAACTGTTCGCGCGGCACCCGCTGGTAGTAGTTGGTGTAGTCGACCGAGGTCGAGGCGTTCTCATTGCCGCCGACGCGAAGCACAGTCTGGGAGAACTCGCCGACCGGATGCTTCTCCGTGCCCTTGAACATCAGGTGCTCGAGAAAATGGGCGAGGCCGGACTTGCCCGGCGTCTCGTCGGCCGAGCCGACCTTGTACCAGATCATCTCCGTGACCACGGGCGTGCGGTGGTCCGGGATCACCACGACCTGGAGGCCGTTGCTGAGCGTGAAGCTGGCGGGCGGAGCCGATGTTACCGTGGTCTGGGCGAAGGCGGCGCAAGACGATAGGACACTTGTCGTAAGCAGCGCGGCAAGGAGGCAGGCAGCCGATCGGTAGGAGGACATCATGATCCTTATGAAAGGCCGAGCCCTGACGTCCGGCTCGGAGGCACGGGATGGTACACCGTGCGGTTGACGCTGCGCGTCACGAAGCAGAGAACGCTATCAACGCGCAACTAAACTGTACGTAAGCAAATTGTGCGCCGAGTCACACAGACCGGGCGCACCAAATCTGCGCCTAGCCAAGCCGGCGCGTTCCGAGAGGTCGCGGCGGGCGATAGGCGCTATTGTTCTCTGTCCTTGCCGGACATGATGTCGAAAAACGTATGACGCGTCTTATCCTCACCGGCGCCATAGGCATAGCTCGACGAAGGCGTCTGATATCCCGGCGGCGGCTCGGTCAGCGACTGGCGCGGCGGCTCGGTCGTGAATTGCTTGGTCTCGTCTTTGCCGCCTTTCATCATGTTCCACAGACCGCCGGTGAAACCGAGTTGGGCGGGGCTCATCGACGGGTTGCCGTTGGTGCCCGGCTGGATAGGATCATTGTTCGTGCGCTCGGGGGCGGCGGTCTGGCCAGCCCTCATCTCGGCGGGCGTCAGCGGCTGGGCGGCCTGCCAGTTCTCGGTCGCCTTGACCGCCTTCTTCCGCTGAGCGATGGCTTCCTTGCGGCGCCTCTCGTCGGGGTCCTTCGGCCAGTTCGGCGCGTTCTTGGCTTCGGTCCCGGCGGGCGGCGGCAGGTCGAGCTTGGGCGGCACCACCAGCGGCGACCGCTCGCGGTACTCGATACCCTTCTTCTCCATACTCTTGGCGCCGATACCGGACATCAGATTGTCGATGAGCTTCTCTTCGAAGGTCATGTCGTCATCATCATCGCCGTCGTCACCGGCGCGGACCGGGCCTGCCGACATGACGAGGCCGATGCCGAGCGCGACGGCGGACAATTTCAGCGCCCGCCAAATCCCCCGCTGGGGGTCTCGAACCATCGAACCGCTGGTCTCCGAGCTGCGCATCACCATACCTGTTCCATATTGTGGCAGATGCCGCGTCGCGCGCGGCCACCCTCGCAAAGCGGGGTTCCACCTCCGGTCCGTATCGGCCGGGATCAGGGCGCTTTTGCGGCGGGTACCCCCAGGAAGGAATCATACAATAGCGCCGCCACCCCAGCAACGATGGCCACGTCCGCCAGGTTGAAGACGTACCAATTAAAGGTATTTCCGCCGATCTCGATATGAAACAGGGCGAAATCGACCACCGCACCATAAGCCAGGCGGTCGATGCCGTTGCCGATGGCGCCGCCGATGATCAATCCGAGCGCCACGGTGGCAAGCCGGGTGTGGGAGAGGGCCATCCAGATCGCCAGCGCGACCACCGCGACGGCCTTCACGGCCATCAGGGCGAGCTGCGCCGCTTGGCCGTCATTCTGGAGCCAGCCGAAGCTGATCCCGATATTCCAGGCCAGCACCAGGTCGAAGAACGGCGTCACCTTCACCGCGCCCCAACGGGCGATGTCGAACACGTTCAGCAGCCAGAGCTTTGAGGCCTGGTCGAGGACGACCGTGACGATGGCCGAGATGATGCCGGCGCGGAGGGGGGTCATGGGCAGATGGCCGCCGTTGCTGCGATAAACTCCGCCGTCGTCCCGGCGAAGGCCGGGACCCATACTCCGAGGCGGACGTTGTTTGAAGGACTCGTGGTCATCTGCCTTCGCTGCAATCGGCGGTGGTGGCTATGGGTCCCGGCCTCCGCCGGGACGACACAAAGTTAAACCCCCACCCCCAGCGCCTTCCATTCGCGCAGCGCCTTGGCATCGCGCGGGGTGACGTCGGGATATTCGGGGTCTTCGCCGACCGTCGGCGAAATCTTCCAGGAGCGGGCACATTTGGTGCCCACCGCCTTCTCCACCACGACAGCCACGCCGGGCACGGTATCGAGACGGAACGCCGAAGCCGGAGCCTCGCCCTCGCGCACCTCATAGTTCGAGGTGATGCAGATCTCGGCGAGATCGGTGTCGAACAGCGTCGCCAGCATGGTGCGGTCGGCGATATAAATCACCGGCGAGGCCTCGAGCGACGAACCGATGTTCTTGGCGGCACGTTCAAGCTCGAGCGCACCGGTGACGACGCGGCGGACGTTGCGGATCGTCTCCCACTTCGCGGCGAGCTTGTCGTCGCGGAGCTTTTCCAGCCCCTCCGGGAACAGCGTCAGATGCACCGAGGGCTCGGCGTCGGGCTTGTACATCCGCCAGCCTTCCTCCGCGGTGAAGCTCAGAACTGGCGCCAGCCATTTCAGGATCGAGGCACACAGCAGGTCGATCGTGGTCAGTGCCGCCTTGCGCGTCAGCGAGGACGGCGGATCGCAATACAGCGTGTCCTTGCGGATGTCGAAATAGAACGCCGACAGCTCGCTGTTCAGGAACGCCGACAACGTCGCCACCACGCTCTTGAAGTCGAACGTCTCATAGGCCTTGCGGACCATTTCGGCGCGGATCGCGAGCTCGTGCAGCATCAGCCGCTCGAGCTCGGGCATCTCGGCGGGCGTGACAGCGTCGGCCGGCTTGTAATGGTGCAGCGTGCCGAGCATCCAGCGCACCGTGTTGCGTAGCTTGCGGTAGGTCTCGACCGTGTTCTTCAGGATCTCCGGGCCGATGCGCTGGTCGTCGGTGTAGTCGCAGGCGGCGACCCAGAGCCGCAAAATGTCGGCGCCGGATTCCTTGATGACGGCCTGCGGCTCGATGGTGTTGCCGAGCGACTTCGACATCTTGCGGCCGTGCTCGTCCTGGGTGAAGCCGTGCGTCAGCACGATGTCATAGGGTGCGCGCCCCCGCGTGCCGCAGCTCTCCAGCAGCGAGGAGTGGAACCAGCCGCGATGCTGGTCCGAGCCTTCCAGGTACATCACGGTGTCGGTGCCGCCGTCGACCTTGCGCCTGATGCCGGCGAGGCCGGGAAAGTGCACGGGATCTTCGAGCACGAACGCGTGCGTCGAGCCGGAATCGAACCAGACGTCGAGAATGTCGTCGACCTTCTGCCAGTCCTCGTTGGCACGCGAACCCAGGAAGCGTTCGCGCGCGCCCTTGGCGTACCAGGCATCCGCGCCTTCCTTCTCGAAGGCGTCGCCGATGCGCGTGTTGACGGCCTCGTCCTGGAGGATCTCGGCCGAGCCGTCGCCCTTCTCGCGGACGAACACGGCGATCGGCACGCCCCAGGCGCGCTGGCGCGAGATCACCCAGTCGGGCCGCGATTCGATCATGCCGTTGATGCGGTTCTCGCCCGACGGCGGCACCCATTGCGTCACCGAGATCGCGTGCAGCGCACGGGCGCGCAGCGTGTCGCCGGACTTGGTCTTGCCGTTCACCGCGATATCCTTGTCCATCGCGATGAACCATTGCGGCGTGTTGCGGAAGATCACCGGCTTCTTGGAGCGCCAGGAATGCGGATATTGGTGCTTGAGCCGGCCGCGTGCGAGCAGCATGCCGTTTTCGACCAGCGCCTTGATGACGGCCTCGTTGGCGTCGCCCTTCTCGCCCTTGTCGTTGATGACGCGCTTGCCCGCGAAGCCCGGCGCCTGGT
Organism: Bradyrhizobium sp. F1.4.3; assembly: GCF_040548375.1. Lineage (NCBI taxonomy): Bacteria > Pseudomonadati > Pseudomonadota > Alphaproteobacteria > Hyphomicrobiales > Nitrobacteraceae > Bradyrhizobium > Bradyrhizobium sp. F1.4.3. The sequence continues at coordinate 179,741 of NZ_JBEPRN010000014.1, read as the reverse complement.
CGGTAAAGGCGCCGTTCTCGTCGACGGTGTAGGGGATCGCGCTGTTGATGCCGCGGGCGTCAAGCTCGCGCGTGCTCGCCGTCCAGACGTCGAAGTCCTCGCGGCCGTGGCTCGGCGCGGTGTGCACGAAGCCGGTGCCGGTGTCGTCGGTGACGTGATCGCCGGACAGTAGCGGCACGATGAATTCGTAGCCGCCGGCAAGGCCCTTCAGAGGATGCGCGCATTCGATCGCGTCCATGGTGTCGCCGGGGATGTCGCGGACCTTCTTATAGGCCGTCACGCGCGCCTGCTTGAACACTTCTTCGGCGAGGGCGTCCGCAAGGATCAGGAGATCGCCGGTCTTGGCCCAATTGTCAGCCGGCGCGTCGGTGACCTCAAAGAGGCCGTAGGCGATCTTCGGCGAGAACGAGATGGCGCGGTTGCCGGGCAGCGTCCAGGGCGTGGTGGTCCAGATCACGACACTCGCTGAGGCGAGCGCACCGTGCGCGGGCGAGGTGACCGGGAATTTCACCCAGACCATGTCGCTGGTGTAGTCCTCGTACTCGACCTCGGCTTCGGCAAGCGCCGTCTTCTCGACCACGCTCCACATCACCGGCTTGGAGCCGCGATACAGCGTGCCATTGGCGGCAAACTTCATCAGCTCGCGCGCGATCTGGGCCTCGGCCGGATAGTTCATGGTGGCGTAGGGGTGATCCCAGTCGCCGATGACGCCGAGACGCTTGAACTCCTCGCGCTGCACGTTGAGCCAGTGCGTGGCGTAGGCACGGCATTCCTTGCGGAAATCGATCATCGCGGCACTGTCGCGGAAGTCGGGCTTCTGCTTGCCCTTCTTGCGATAGTGCTCCTCCTCGACCTTCCACTCGATCGGCAGGCCGTGGCAGTCCCAGCCCGGCACGTAGTTGGAATCGAAGCCGAGCATTTGCTGGCTCTTGGTAACGAGATCCTTGAGGATCTTGTTCAGCGACGTTCCGATATGGATGTTGCCGTTGGCGTAGGGCGGGCCATCATGCAGCACGAACTTGTCGCGGCCTTTCGCACTCTCGCGCAGCTTCTCGTAGAGGCCGATCTCGTACCAGCGCTTGAGGATCTCCGGCTCGCGCTGCGGCAGGCCGGCGCGCATCGGGAAGTCCGTCTGCGGCAGGAACAGGGTTTTCGAATAGTCTTTGACTTCGGACTTTTGGGACTTTTGCGGCTTTTCGGACATGAGGCTGACTGGCTCGGAAGGGCGCGGGAACAGATGGCGACTGGAATCGCGGGGGTGAAACGACAAAATCCCGGTCTTGCGCCGAGCCAAAGGCTCAGGCGGAAGCCGGGCCGCTAATCCCTATGATGCGCCGCGCAAGCATGGGCCTTCCATAGCAGGGGGGCGGGGGAAGCGCAAAGGGGCGAACGGCCCGATCCTGACGGCGAGGCACTATTGCGGAATTCTGCCGCAGAACTAATGTATTGATTAACGGAGACTAATTCCATGAACGCGGAGCCGCTTGCCGAGGTGTTCGAGGAGCTCAAGCAACTCCGCCGACTTGGTGGAAGGCGAGATGCCCAGGCACATCCAGAGATTACGTCCTCCCTTGAGGACGCCTACGCCGTGTTGGTCGAGGCTGGCCAGAATGATACCGCGGAACTAGTCCGCCAGGCGATAGACGATCTTTCTCCATCGGGGTCGCTGGTCAGAATTCTGGAGATCAGGACGCTGGCCAACCGCGTCTTTGGCGATACGGCAAAGGCAGTGGCTTGGCTCGATCGACCAAATCGGTCCCTATCTGGCCAGAAGCCGGTCGATCTGTTGCAAGATGAACTTGGCGCGGCTGTCGTCCGCGAGTTGCTCGAGCAGATCGATCACGGAATTTTTGCCTGAGTCCGCAAGATGAAGCTCTGGCGGATTTCGAACTACGCCGATCTGTCCGGAATTGGCGGTCTGAGGGCCGCTGGCAGATGGCATTCGCAGGGCAGGCGGATCGTCTATCTCGCTGATCATCCGTCGAGTGCGTTGCTGGAAACGCTGGTCCACATGGATCGCGATCTGGTCCCGCCGACGTACCAGTTGCTGCGTATCGCGGTCCCCGACGACATTGTCGTTGAGGCAGTCGGGCCGGAATTGTCCCAGATTGGCGCACCCAGACGATGGCCAGCCGTGAGGTTGGGGATCGATGGCTCGATCGGTCAACGACTGCGATCTTGCAGGTGCCGTCCGCGATAAGCGCGCAGGGAGCTAACTTTCTCCTGAACCCCGCACATCCGGATGCAGCGCGTGTCAGCGTGGCCGAGGTGATCCAGGCGCCGTTCGATCCACGGCTGCTCGCCTAGCCCGATTAATTAATCGATCTCGCCAAGCCGCGGAAATGCGTCCGGGGCGGCGGCCAGCATGGCGCGGGCGCGGGCGGAATCGTCGTCCATCTGGCGGATCAGGGCCTCCAGGCTGTCGAATTTCAGCTCCTCGCGGATGAAGCCGACAAAGGCGCAGTCCAGCGCCTGCCCGTAGAGGTCGCCCTTGAAGTCGAACAGGAAGATTTCGAGAAGGGGCGCGCCATTGTCGAAGGTTGGGCGGCGGCCGAAGCTCGCCACCCCGTTCAGCCGCTCGGCGCCGCGGCCGACCCGCACCGCATAGATGCCGTGCTTCAGGCCGCAATTGGCATCGAGGCGGATGTTGGCGGTGGGATAGCCGAGGTCGCGGCCGCGCTTCTCGCCGTGGATGACTTCGCCGGTGATGAACCAGGGCGCGCCGAGCATGGAGGTCGCCTCGTCGAGCTGTCCCTCGGCGAGTGCGATCCGGATGGCGCTGGAGGAGACCGGCCGCTCGTCGATATCGATATGCGGCTGCACGTCGACCTCGATGCCGAGCCGGGGCGCCTCGTTGACCAGAAGGCTCGGCGAGCCGACGCGCCCTTTGCCGAAATGGAAGTCGTAGCCGACCGCGATGCCGCTGACGCCGAGGCGTCCGATCAGGTCATGATGAATGAAGTCTTGCGCGGTGGTCCCGGCGCGGGCCTTGTCGAAGGTCATGACCACCGCGCCGGCAAGCCCGGTCCCGGCCAGGAGCCGCAGCTTGGCTCGCTCGTCCGTCAGGCGGAATTGCGGGGTGTTGGGGCTGAAAAACCGGCGCGGATGCGGCTCGAAGGTCAATGCCAGCGCAGGGCGGCCATGCAGGCGGCCCATTTCCAGGGCCGCCGCAATCACGGCCCTGTGGCCAAGATGGACCCCGTCGAAATTACCCATGGCGACCACGGCCCCCTTCAGAATCGCGGAATCCGGCGTGGTGTCGCGGATAACGGTAAAATGCGGGGCCATCAGGGGAATTCTCGAGCCGGCGGGACCGGCCGGGACCGTGGCTTGACCCGCCCGATGAAGTCAAGCGGGAGGGGCGACCGCATTGAACGCGATTTCAGTTCATCGGGGTCGGCCCCAGTTAACGCGCTGTTTAACGCCTTGGTGCTAGTCCTTGAAAGGTGGAACTGCGGGGCTACGGCCCGGCAGGTCCGATCGCAATATTTCCTGGGTTTGCGTTGGGGGAGTCGAGATGGCGGTTGATTTGACGATGTCGGTTCTTGTGGTGGACGACTACAGCACCATGATCCGTATCATCAGGAATCTGCTGAAGCAGCTTGGCTTCGAGAACATCGATGATGCCAGCGACGGTTCGGCGGCGCTGAACAAGATGCGCGGCAAGAAGTACGGGCTCGTGATCTCCGACTGGAACATGGAGCCGATGACGGGCTACGATCTGCTGCGCGAAGTGCGCGCCGATCCGAACCTCGCCACCACGCCCTTCATCATGATCACGGCGGAATCGAAGACCGAGAACGTGATCGCGGCCAAGAAGGCCGGCGTGAACAACTATATCGTCAAGCCGTTCAACGCGGCGACGCTGAAGACCAAGATCGAGGCGGTCTTCCCGGATATGGCGAGCGCGTAAGGCGCAATCGAAGCCATCGTGCGATTTCGGAAAGCCCGGGCGTTTGTCCCGGGCTTTCTGTGTTGCTGCGTTGTTCCTCCGGAACGACAGAGATCACCACTTCAATTCGCGCATCAGCGCCTTCGGCGGGTGGCCGAATAATTCCATCACGGACGCCGGGTCGAGCTGGTCGAGGCCCTCGAATTCCTCGGAATGGATGCCGCGGGTGACGAACAGGCAGTCGATGCCGAATTCGCGCGCGCCGGTAAGATCGGTGCGGACGGAATCGCCGATCGCCAGCACCTTCCTGCGGTCGATCTGGTGGCCCTGGCGTTCGCCGGCGAGCGCCATCGCGCGCTCATAGATCGGCCGGTGCGGCTTGCCGTAGAAGATCACCTCGCCGCCGAGCTCGCGGTAGAGCTCCGCGATCGCGCCGGCGCAATAGATCAGCCGGTCGCCGCGCTCCACCACGATATCGGGGTTGGCGCAGACCAGCGTCAGCTTGCGCTCGCGCGCCTTCAGCATCATACCGCGATAATCTTCCGCCGTCTCGGTCTCGTCGTCATAGAGGCCGGTGCACACGATGTAGTCGGCCTCCTCCAGCGGTGCGAGCGCCGCATCGAGGCCGCGATAGATCGAGTTGTCGCGCTCGGGGCCGAGCCAGAACATCTTGCGGCCGGGATGGTCGGCGACATAGAGCCGCGTCAGGTCGCCGGAGGAGACGATCGCGTCATAGGTCTCGTCGGCGACGCCGAGCTTGCGCAATTGCCGCTGCACGGAGTCGGCGGGCCGCGGCGCATTGGTGATCAGGATCACCGTACCGCCGCGGCTGCGATAGGTGTGCAGTGCCTCGCAGGCCTCGGGGAAGGATTCCAGGCCGTTATGGACCACGCCCCAGATGTCGCTGAGCACGACGTCAACCCCGCCCACGAGTTCGCGCAGGCTTTTGGCGAAATGCAGCGTGGTCATGATGCGTGCGGCCGATCAGACACGGCGCGCGAGCGCCGCGTTGCCGGTGATGCGCTGTGATGGAGGCGCGGCAGACGTTGCGCCTGGGCTGGGTGTACCGGAGCCATTGGGTCCCTGAATGTCCTGCGCCTGGTTCGGCGGGGCCCCGGCGGTAGCAGATGCCCCCTCGGGTCGCAATGGCCGGGGCGGCGCGAACAGAAAGCCCTGACCGAACCGTACGTCATAGTCGAGCAGGTCGACCACCGCGCGCTCGCCCTCGATCCGCTCGGCGATCAGGTCGATGCCGAAGCGGCCGAGCAAGTCGGACAGGTCGGAGGGATGAATGTCGGAGGTCGACGCCTGCCTCGGATCGAGCAGCAGTGACGCGGGGACCTTGATGAAACGCACGCCGCGGTCGGCGAGCTCGCGCGGCTCGATCCGTAAGTCCGTGACATGGTCGATCGAGAAGCGGAAGCCGCGCTGCGCGAGCGCGGCGAGATTCTCGGTCTCGGCGGGGCCGAGGGTGCGGAAGGTCGACTGCTTGAACTCCAGCACCAGCGACGGCGCCAGCGCCCGGTTGGCTTCGAGGAAGTCCAGGCATTGCGCGAAGGTGGTGGAGTTGCCGAGCGTGGAGGCCGCGACGTTGCAGAACACGCCGACATCCTTGTTACGCACCATCAGCCGGCGCAGGACCTGCACACAGCGCAGCATCACCATGTTGTCGATGCGCCCGATCAGGCCGGATGCTTCGGCGATGCTGATGAACTCCTCGGCGGCGATCAGCTGGTCGCGCTCGTCGCGCACCCGCGTCACCGCCTCGTAGAACCGCACCTTGCGCTGCGGCAGCGTCACCATCGGCTGGAGGAAGATGTCGATGCGGTTCTCGTCGATCGCATTGCGCAGCGTGGCCAGCATCTGGGTCGGGCTGCGTGCGCCGGCGGTCTGGATCGCATTGGTGGCCTGGACCGCGGGCGCGGGCCTCGGCGCTGTCGGGAGCGGCAGCGGGGCGGGCGCGACCAGCTGCTCCTCGGGCATTGCGATCAGGTCGATCGGCGCCTCCGGCTCCAGTTTGGCGACCGGGGCGGGGACCGGCGTGCCGTCAGCCAGCATGTCTTCGTGGGCCGATACGGTGGCGGCGAGCTGCCTGACCAGCCCGCCAAGCTCGTTGATCTCGCCGATCACCGACTGGACGCGGTCGGAGTTGGTCGAATTGGCGGAGGCGATGCGGCCTTCGATCGCGGCGAGCCGGCGGCCGAACTCGGCCACCTGGCGGGCGAGATCGGCGGTGCCGCGCGACAGATCGGCGATCTGGCCGCCGACGTCGCTGCGGTCGCGCAGCCGCATCGACACTGCGTTGTAGAGGATCAGGAAGGTCAGCGCGGTCAGCGCCACGATCGCGGATTCGGTTCCGCTCATGCCGGCGACCGAGTAGAGCACAAGCCCGAGCGAGGCCGCGACCAGAACCATGCAGATGGCGATGAAAATCGTCGAAATGCGAATCATGCCGCGCGTTACGCCTCTGGTGCTGGCTGTCTCATCCGGGAAAACACGGGCCGCCGTCCGGACCCGTCACGCCTCATGCTCCCCCAAGCGAAGCGACCTTAACATCATTGTTGATTCGAGGGGATAGCGGCATCTTCGCGGCTCAAGTCAGGCCAGCCCGGCGAAAGCCTTCGAGATAGTGCTCGCGGTCAGGGGCGAGCTTGATCGGCATGAACTCGGCGATCCAGGCGAGCGAGACGTTCGGCTGGGCGCGCCGGAGTTCCCCGAGTGCGGCACGGGCGATCTCGGCGTGCCCCGCCATGCCGGCCGCCGCGGTCAGCACCCGGTGCGCGCCGACGAAGTCGCTGCGCTGGCGCAGCGCCTCCTGTGCGAGCCGGATCGCCTCCTCGTAGTCGGCACCGAGGAAGCGGGCATAGGCGGCGATGCCGAAATAGACGGGGGCATAGGGGTCGCGCGGGCTGAGGCGGATCGCCCGGCGCGCGACCTCGCCGGCGTCCTGCCAGCGGCCGCAATAGCCCAGTGCCAGCCCATAATAGCCCTGCGCCAGCGCAAAGTTCGGATTGAGCCGGAGCGCCGTCTCGAACTCGGCGAGCGAGTCCTCGAAGCGCCGCGCGAACAAATGGACATGGCCGAGCGCATTGTGCGCCCAGGCATCCTCATCGTCGGCGCGGATCGCGGCCCGCGCCGCGCGCTCGGCGACGGATATTGCGGCACCCATCTCCGTCCAGCCCATATGCGCCGTGAACATGTAGCTGGTGCCGAGCAGGCCGAGCGCCTTGCCGTAGTTCGGGTCGAGCGCGATGGCCTTTTCGAGCAGGGCTTGTGCAACGACGTGATCCTGCCGGGTCACCCGCCAGTAATGCGAGAGCGCGCGCATCAGCAGATCCCAGGCGTCCATGCTGTCGGGCGGCTTGCGCTGGGCGCGAAAATTCTCCGCGGCATAGAGCTGCGGCTCGATCGCGGCGACGATAGCTTCGGTGATCTCGTCCTGCACGGCGAAGACGTCGGCGAGCTCGCGGTCGTAGCGTTCCGCCCAGAGATGGCTGCCGGTGGCGACATCGTTGAGCTGCGCGGTGATGCGAACACGGTCGCCGTCCTTGCGGACGCTGCCTTCGACGACATAGCGCACGCCGAGTTCTTCCGCGACCTGGCGCAAATGAACCGTCCTGCCCTTGTAGATGAAGGACGAGTTGCGCGCGATCACGAAGAACCAGCGCAGCTTCGACAGCGCGGTGATGATGTCCTCGCTGATGCCGTCGGAGAAATAATCCTGCTCGGCCTCCCCGCTCATGTTGGTGAAGGGCAGCACGGCGATCGCGGGACGGTCGGGCAGCGGCAATGCCGCAGGCGCCGCGCTGGACGGTTTGTCCGCCGCAGCCGGCTTCGCCGCGACGGAGAGTTCTGTGACTTCGCCGACGAAGCGCACGCCCTTGCGCGCGACGGTGCGGATCAGCCGCTGCTCCTCGCCGGAATCGCCGACTGCGCGCCGTACGGCGTTGATCCGGCTGGTCAGTGTCGATTCCGAGACCACGCGGCCGTTCCAGACAGCATCGAGCAGATTGTCCCGCGTCACCACGCGCTCGCGGTCGTGGACAAGATAGAGCAGCAGATCGAACACCTGCGGCTCGAGCGCGACAAGCGTATCCGCCCGCCGCAATTCGCGGCGCCCGGGATCGAGCACGAAATCCTCGAATTGAAATGTCACGCTGCGCCTCGGCTCCGGACCGGAAATCAAGGTGCTCTGAACGTAAACTAACGCCGCTCTCAAGGCCAGCCGATTACATGCGCTCTATCGTCCTGCTGTTTTTAAACCGCAGGAGATTGCCATGTCGACATCCGCAGCGCTCAACACGCCAGCCGCAGCCCAGCCCGATCTCGCCGCCGTCAAGCAGCGCCAGCATGGCGCCTGGTCGTCCGGCGACTATGCCGTCGTCGGCACCACCTTGCAGATCGTCGGCGAACAGCTCTGCGAGGCGCTGGACCTGCGCGCCGGCAGCAAAGTGCTGGATGTTGCCGCCGGCAACGGCAATGCGACGCTGGCTGCGGCGCGGCGCTGGTGTGACGTCACATCCACCGACTACGTGCCGGCGCTGCTCAAGCGCGGGCGCGAGCGGGCGGCGGCGGAGCATCTGATGGTCGAATTCCGCGAAGCGGATGCAGAGGCGCTGCCGTTCGCGGACGCAAGCTACGACGTCGTTGTCTCGACCTTCGGGGTGATGTTCACGCCGGACCAGGACAAGGCGGCTTCCGAGCTCGCGCGCGTCTGCAAGTCCGGCGGCAAGATCGGCCTCGCCAATTGGACGCCGCAAGGCTTCATCGGCCAGCTCTTCAAGACCATCGGCAAGCATCTGCCGCCACCGGCCGGCGTGAAGTCGCCGGCCTTGTGGGGCACCACAGCGCGGCTTCAGGAGATGTTCGGAGGCCAGGCCTCGGAGATCGCCGCCGAACCGCGCATGTTCGTGTTCCGCTATCGCTCGCCGGACCACTGGCTTGAGGTCTTCAAGTCATTCTACGGGCCGATCCTGAAAGCCTTCGCCGCGCTCGACGAGACCGGCCAGGCTGCGCTGAAGCGCGATCTCATGACGCTTCTCGGCGAGTTCAACCATGCCGACGACGGCACGGTCGTCGTGCATAGCGAATATCTGGAGGCGGTGATCAGCAAACGCTGAGCCGGAGTTCGGTCAGGCCGGACGATCTTCGGCCTGACTTGCCGGCACATGTCCCGCGCGTCAGCTCAGCCGAGATCGGCGGCCGCGATCCAGAACACCTCGCCTTCGGACTCCTCGGTGTCGAGCCAGAGCAGCGGCAGCTCCGGAAAGGCTTCGTCGAGCGATTCGCGGCCGCGACCGATCTCGCAGAGCAGGCCGCCGTCCGCCGTGAGATGGCCGGGCGCATCGCGCAGGATGCGACGGACCACGTCGAGGCCGTCAGGACCGCCGTCGAAGGCGAGCTTCGGTTCGGCGCGGCACTCCGGCGGCAGCGCCGCCATGCCTTCGGCGTCGACGTAAGGCGGGTTGGTGATGATCAAATCGTATTTGTTGTCGGCAAGCGGCGCGAAAAGGTCGCCGCGATGCAGGCTGATGCGCTCGTCCAGCCCGTGCTCCCTGACATTGCGCGCCGCGACTTCGAGCGCGCCCTTGGAAAGATCGACGGCGTCGACCGCGGCATTCGGGAAATGATGCGCGGCGAGGATCGCAAGGCATCCCGATCCGGTGCAGAGATCGAGCACCCGCTCGACGGAAGTGGGGTCGTCGATCAGCGAGCCCGCCTCGCCGTAGCCGCCGAAATGCGACTCCAGCAACTCGCCGATGAAGGAGCGCGGCACGATGACGCGCTCGTCGACATAGAACGGCAGGCCGCGCATGTAGATCTTGTTGACCAGATAGGCTGTCGGCTTCCGCGTGGTGACGCGCTTATGGATGAGATCGAGGATGGTCTTGCCTTCCGCAGCCGTGACGCGCGCGTGGGCAAAGGCCTCGAACTGGTCGGGATGCAGATGCAGGGCCTCGCAGACCAGGAAAGCTGCTTCCGCTACCGGATCGGTCGTGCCGTGGGCAAAGGCAAGCTTTGCCTCGACAAAGCGGCTCACCGCATAGCGGACGAAATCGATCAGCGTCAGAAGCTCGCCGCGGCCGACCCTCGCGAGTTTAGGCGCGGCGCGGCCGCGCGCGGTCTTCTTGGAAGCTTTTGCCATCAGGACCGGGTCCAGCGTGCGGCGGCCTCGTCGTCACGGGCCTGGGCCTCGACCCAGCCGGTGCCGGTGGCGCTCTCTTCCTTCTTCCAGAACGGCGCGCTGGTCTTGAGGTAATCCATCAGGAACTCGGCCGCCTCGAACGCCGCCTTTCGGTGTTGCGAGGCGGTCAGCACCAGCACGATGTTCTGGCCGGGCATGAACCGGCCGACGCGGTGAATGACGGTGACGCCGTTGAGCGGCCAGCGCGACACCGCCTCGTCGACATGGCGCTTGATCTCTTCCTCGGCCATGCCGGGATAATGCTCGAGCGTCAGCGCCGCGATCTTCGCGCTGTCGTCGTCGGCGCGGCAGATGCCGGAGAAGCTCACGACTGCGCCGATGTCGGTGCGGCTCCTGGTCAGGCTCGCGATCTCGCGCGCGATGTCGAAATCGTCCTGCTGGATGCGGATGGTGACTGGGCCGGTCATGCGCCTAGCCGCCGGTCATCGGCGGAAAGAATGCGATCTCGCGTGCGCCCGCGATCGCGGCGTCCGGCCGGACGTGGGCGTGGTCGATCGCGGCGCGGATCACCTTCGGCTTCTCGAACGCATAGGCGTAGGCTTCGCTCCGGCCGGACAGCCAGGCGATCAGTTCCTCCACGGTGCGCACGGTCGCCGGCGGTTCGATGGTCTCTTCGGCCATGCCGACGCGTTCGCGCACCCAGGCGAAGTATTTCAGCTTCATCCCTCATCCTCCTTGATGAGGTGATGGATGCCGGCGCGGAAGTAATCGTAGCCGGTGTACATGGTGAGGATTGCCGATGCCCACAGTAGCAACAGGCCGATCTGCGTGACGACAGGCACGACCTGGTCGCCGGCCTCGCCCGCGAGCAGGAAGCCGATGGCAATGAGCTGAACCGTGGTCTTCCACTTCGCAAGCTTGGTCACGGGCACGCTCACGCGCAGCGCGGCGAGATATTCGCGCAGGCCCGAGACCAGGATCTCGCGGCACAGGATCACGATGGCGGCCCACAGCGACCAGCCATGGATGATGCCGTCGGCAGCCAGCATCAGCAGGCAGGAGGCGACCAGCAGCTTGTCGGCGATCGGATCGAGCATCCGGCCGAACGCCGATTGCTGATTCCAGATTCGCGCGTAATAGCCGTCGAGGTAGTCGGTCACTGCGGCCGCGATGAAAATGGCCACCGCGACCCAGCGCAGCCAGAGCGGGCCGTCCATGATCGACTGCGCGTAGATGCAACCGACCACGACCGGGATCGCGGCGATCCGGCCGTAGGTCAGGATGTTCGGCAGGGACATCGCGCGGCTGGTTGTCCCTCTTGTCGTGGCGATGTTCATCCGTCCTACCAATACCGCTGGTGCCTGAAGGTCAACCGTCCCGCTCCCAAATGGGGCGCGGGATGCGACGACCATATGACCGCGGCCCCTTTAGTTCACCCCGGCTGGGGATGGAAATAGTCGAAAATCCTGCGGGCGCTCTCGGCGCTCACCCCCGGAACCTTGCCGAGATCGGTGATCGAGGCCCGTTCGATCTCCTTCAGGGTTCCGAAATGATGCAGCAAGGCACGTTTGCGTGACGGGCCGATGCCCGGAATCTCCTGCAAACCGGCCTCGCGAATGTCTTTCTTGCGCAGCTTGCGGTGCGAGCCGATGACGAAGCGATGTGCCTCGTCCCGCAGCCGCTGGATGAAATAGAGCACGGGGTCGCGCGGCTCCAGCTTGATCGCCTCGCGCTCCGGCATGAACAGGGTCTCGCGGCCGGCATCCCGGTCCGGTCCCTTGGCGACCGACATCAGCGACACCTGGGTCAGGCCGAGGTTTGCAAAAATCTCCCGGACCGCATTGAGCTGTCCGCGGCCGCCGTCGATGACCACGAGATCCGGCCATTGCGGGAAATCGTCGTCTTTCGCCTTGGCGGCGTTGTCCTCGGGCGGATTGATCAGGCGCTTGAAACGGCGCTCCAGCACCTCGCGCATCATGCCGTAGTCGTCGCCCGGCGTAAGCCCTTCCGACTTGATGTTGAACTTGCGGTACTGATTTTTCACAAAACCGTCGGGGCCGGCGACGATCATGGCGCCGACCGCATTGGTGCCCTGGATGTGGCTGTTGTCGTAGACCTCGATGCGCTTCGGCGGATGCGGCAGGTTCAGCGTCGTGGCCATGGCGTCGAGCAGACGGCTCTGGGTCGCGGTGTCGGCGAGCTTGCGTCCAAGCGCCTCGCGCGCGTTGGTCAGCGCGTGGGTGACGAGCTCCTTCTTCTCGCCACGCTTCGGCGTGGAGACCTCGACCTTGTGGCCGGCCTTGATCGACAGCGCGTTGGCGAGCAGCTCGCTCTCCTCGATCCCGTGCGAGAGCAGGACGACCTTCGGCGGCGGCTTGTCGTCGTAGAACTGGGCGAGGAAGGAGCCAAGCACCTCTTCCGGTGTAAAGGTCTTCTCCGCGCGCGGGAAATAGGCGCGGTTGCCCCAGTTCTGGCCGGTGCGGAAGAAGAACACCTCGACGCAGGAGAAGCCGCCCTCCTGGTGGATCGCGAACACGTCGGCTTCCTCGACCGTGCGCGGATTGATGCCCTGCTGCGACTGGATCGCCGAGAGCGCGGCGAGGCGGTCGCGGTAGAGCGCCGCGCTCTCGAATTCGAGCTCGCCGGAGGCCTTCTCCATTTCGCCTGCGAGCTCCTGCTTCACCGCCTGGCTCTTGCCGGACAGGAAGTCGGTTGCCTCGCGCACCAGCGTCGTATAGCCGGGAAAGTCGATCTCGCGGGTGCAGGGGCCGGCGCAGCGGCGGATCTGGTAGAGCAGGCAGGGCCGGCTGCGGCTCTCGAAGAAGGAGTCGGTGCAGGAGCGGATCAGGAACGCGCGCTGCAGGGCAGTGATCGTGCGGTTCACGGCGCCTGCTGAAGCGAACGGGCCGAAATAGCGTCCGGGCCGGGACTGCGCGCCGCGGTGCTTCAGGATCTGCGGCGCCCAATGGTCGCCGGTGATTAGGATATAGGGAAACGACTTGTCGTCGCGCAGCTGCACGTTGAAGCGCGGCCGGAGCTGCTTGATGAGGTTGGCCTCGAGCAGCAGCGCCTCGGTCTCGGTCGTGGTCGAGACGATTTCCACGGAGACCGTGGCTGCGATCATGCGCAGGATGCGCGCCGGCTGCGGCGCACTGAGGCGCGCGTAGTTGGACAGCCGCTTTTTGACGTTCTTGGCCTTGCCGACATAGAGCACGTCGGCGTTCGCGCTGAGCATGCGATAGACGCCGGGCGAGGTGGGCGCGAGCCGCACCGCGCGCTCGATCGCCTCATGGCCGGTCGCCAGTGGGCCTTCGCCGACCGCGCCGGTCTCTTCCAGGATGTCCGGTAGCCGCGAATCGTCCTCGTCGTCGCCGCTTGCAGTCGCGGGATCGAGGTCTGGCGGCGTCAGCCCCTCTGGCGGGGCGGCCGTTGCGGTGCGGTGCGGCGATTTGGGTGCGCGCGCGTCGTCCGGATTGTCGGTGGAATCGTGAACCATGGGACGAATTTAAGCGCTGGGGATGCCGATTTGAAGTTCCGGCCATGCCGCACGCACAGGATCGCGGGCGCAGTTCCCGGTAACGCTTCCTTAAGTCTGTTAACAGCGCGGTAACGGGTCTTAACAGGCCTTTAACTTAAAACTCTCGATAAATCCTACGCGAAAAAGTCTTGGTTCCGTAACCATGCGGTTTTGCCTTGCGCGGCGGTGCAGGCATCGCAGCGGTTGCGGCAGTTGCGTTGGAGAGTACCGATGAAGAGGTTCGTTGTGGGCGCAGCCGCGTTGGTTGCAGCCGGCTGGACAGCTTCGGCAGAGGCCGCCGATCTCAATTACGGGCAGCGTGCGCCCTATACCGTCAATCAGCCGCTGAATGCCTATAGCTGGGCCGGCCCGTATCTCGGCGCCAATATCGGTTATGAATGGGGCTCGGTGAGCAACACTCCTGTGAAGCCTTCCGGCTTCGTCGGCGGCGTGCAGGCCGGCTACAATTTCCAGAACGGCCCGTGGGTGTTCGGCGTCGAGGGCGACATCCAGGCCGCCGGCGCCGACGATACCTTCGCGCCGTGGAAGTTTTCCAATCCCTGGTTCGGCACCTTGCGGGGCCGCGCCGGCTATGCCTTCAGCAATGTGCTGTTCTACGGCACCGCGGGCCTCGCCTTCGGCGAGTTGCGCGCGCAGACCTTCGGCTGGACGGAATCGCACACCACCGCTGGCTGGACCGCCGGCGTCGGCGCAGAAGTCGGTTTCGCGCCGAACTGGAGCGCGAAGCTCGAATACCTCTACATCGATCTGTCGACGAGTCAGTTCGCAATTACAGGCGTGTCAAATGGTTATAGCGCCAGCGTTGTCCGCGCAGGCGTGAACTATCACTTCTGATAGCAACAAGAAAATACCGGACTACAGCCTCCCGGCCGCTCGCGGCCGGGATTTTTTTGCGCCAGGTTTTTTGCGTGAGGCCCGCTAGGCGAGGATGACTAAATTGACCGCCTTCGGCCCCTTCCCCTTCTTGTCCGGTTCGACTTCGAATGTGATACGCTGTCCTTCGGCAAGGTCCTTCAGTCCCGCCCGCTCCACAGCGGTGATGTGAACGAAGACATCGCGACCGCCGTCATCCGGCTTGATAAAGCCGTAGCCGCGCTCGCCGTTGAAGAACTTAACCGTTCCCGTCATGGCCATCGGGAAACTCCCCCTCATTGCTCCTCCGCCGCGACGCAGACGCGCGTCGCAGCATGACCGGGCTTCACGAAGCCCGGGAGCTGGCCATCCTTGGGCAGACCATTCGGTCCGACTGGATCTTTCTTAGGCCCTCACTCCGCCGCAACCATTCGCGGAAGCGGAACGTAAAGCCAGTCACGGAAACAGCATAATACGGTTCTTTGCAGATTGACTACCGCTACTGCATCTTTTTCCCAAGAATGGCGGCGGCTTAGGGCTTTGGCACCTCCAATCGGAATCTGGCAGCGCCGCCCTGGCCGAGCGGCATCTCCAGCTCGGGCAGGATCGTCTTGAGTTCGCCTTGCAGCGTATAGGGCGGATTGACGATCAGCAGCCCGGTGGAAGTGAGAGGTGCGCCGTCAATTTGCGGCGCGGCGCTGAATTCGAGTCGCAGGCATTTTCCCGGCGGTTTTGCTGCGGCTGCAGCGCGCGTCACCAATTGCGCCAGCGCGTCGGTGGCGCGCCGGCTCTTCACCGGATACCAGATTACATAGATACCGGTCGGCCATTTCGCGAAAGCTGTGGAGAAGGCCTCACCAAGCCGTTCGAACTCGTCCTTCGCCTCGAAGGAGGGATCGATCAGGACGAGCCCGCGGCGCTCTTTCGGCGGCACGAAGGCCGGCAGCGCCACCCAGCCGTCGAGATCGACCACGCGGGCCTGTTCGTCGCGGCGCAGCACGTCGATCAGCGCCTTGCGCGCCTTCGGTTCGAGCTCGCAGGCGACGAGACGGTCCTGCGGCCGCATCAGGCCGCGCGCGATCAGCGGCGAGCCCGGATAGGCCTTGAGCTCGCCCTTCGGATTGAAGGCGCGGACGATGTCGAGATAGGGCTTCGTTAGCGCGACGGTTTCGTTCGAGAGGCGCGCCTGCATCAGCCGCGCGATCCCGGTCAGCCACTCACCACCGCGACGCGCCTCGTCACTGTCGAGATCGTAGAGACCGGCGCCCGCATGGGTGTCGATGACGCGGAAGGCGGCCGGCTTGTCCTGCAAATAGGTCAGGATGCGCGCCAACACGATGTGCTTGATGACATCGGCGAAGCTGCCGGCGTGAAAGGCGTGACGGTAGTTCATGGGAAGAGCACTACGCCACGTGACGGCTCGAGCAAAGAGGCAGGATCATGTGTCCCGGACGCGGTGCAGCGCGTAACGCTGCGCCGCTGAGCCGGGACCCAGCCTCTTATTTCGTGATAGGCCCCCGGATCAGCAGTGCACTCCGCCGCGCTTCGCGGCGCGTTGCACTGCATCCGGGGCACGAGAGCTTCCTCTACCCACCCCTGATCGGCGGCATCGTCAATTGGTCGCGGCGGCAGGCGCGGCGGTCAATCTCCTCGCAGCCGCGGAATTGCAAGTCCTTGCTGAGGCAGATGCGGACTTCGGAGAGCCGTGTCCGGTTGCAGGTGACCGAGATGGCGGCATTGCTCAAACCCGGATTGGCCTTGATGAAGGCCTCTTCGACCTCGGCCGGCGCCACGGTCTTGGCCTCCGACAGGTCGAGATATTCGGCCGGAATCTTGATAGCGGCGCGTGCTTTTCGGATCGTCTCGAAATAGTTGCGGTCGGTGAGCCCGGAGCAGGTGCCGTGCTTGTCCCATTCGTTGAAGATCAGGCCCGGCGCCGGCATCAGGTCGAGCATCGAGGAGACGATGTTGCGGTTCAGCCGCGGCGACGGCCGCTGGCAATATTCCGGAAAGCCGTTCTCATATTGCGGCCACAGGCCGTGCACCACGAAAGCGTAGGGCCGTCCGCCGCACTGGATTTGCGAGCGCCCGCCGCGTTCGGAAGCTTCCTCGCAGAACGAGGGCGACCAGGACAGCGACAACACATAGAAATCGAACTCGCCGGGCGCGTTCTGCCGCCTGTCTTGGGCTTTCGCGGCGCCGGCAAGCCCAACCAGCCCGGCGGCAAGGGGGAGGGCAAGGGTGAGCGAGATCATCAGGCGGGAGAACGAATGCAATCTGGAATGAAACATGGCGACGCCCCTCAACTAGACTGTGCAAAACAGCCTAGCAGGCGACAAGAACATTTCAAGAACAAATTTCAAGCGCCGATCGTCCGGCCGCGTGATCGGCCCGAATCAGGGCTTTGCGGCGCGGCAGGACGGGTTGTAGGCCCAGTTGCGGTCGAGCCCGACCACGCACCACTCGACGCCCTGACCGAAGCCGGCAAAGCCGCCGTCCTCGATGATCGAGAAGTGCACCTGGCGCACCTTGCCGTCGGTGAGCATGGCCTCGCCGGTGCAGTAGCGGCGTGGGATATTGTCGGATGCCCAGGGCCGAAACGCGGTCTCGTGAACGGCCGCGAAGCCCGTGATCTTCAACGACGAATTCCAGAACGAGCTTTCCTTCTCCCAGAACTGGGTGGCGATCGTCGGCAGTGCCTTGTCGCAATCGGCGACGCGGCCGTCATAACGCGGCCCGCTCAGCCAGAAATTCAGCTCCAGCGGATTGGCGGCCCTGGCCTCACCAAGCGACAGCGCCCCGAACATGAGGCCGAGCAGGGCGGCAAAGCGGAGCGATTTCAGGGAGGTCGAAGCGCGCATGGGCAATCCAGACAGCATGATCTGCGAAGGTCGGACGGTGCCGCGAAGGGCGGGGGAGGTCAAGTGCAGCGCGGCAACACTTGCCGACGAGTTGACCATAACGTCGCGGTAGGCGGCCTATCCGTTCTTTCCACCGCGGCGCCGGCACCGTAAACTGCCGCCAACCAATCGGAGTGACGGGAATGCGAATCATTGCGGCCGCGGGCCTTCTTGCCTTGGGTATGATGGCGAGCCAGTCGGCGCGCGCCGATATCCTTCCGGTGCCGCCCTTCAAGGGCAACGACACCGGTGGCATCATCGCCTATTCGCTGGCGACACAGGCTGATGCGCGGCAGGTCGCTGTCGATCACTGCGCGCAGTACGGCAAGGTGGTCAAGTTCCTCGCGGTGCAGGCCTATGAGGGCGGCTACATCTCGTTCGCCTGCCGCTGGGTGCCCTATGGCGCGGCCGACCGGCCGATCCGCACGCTTTACTGAGGCGTTTTTCGTAACACCAAGCTAACGCCAAGACATCTCAGCCGGGAGCCTCGTATGACGCGCAAGCTTGCTTTGCTCGGTTCGGCCGTTTGGCTCGTGTTGTCGGCAGGCAGCGCCAACGCCGACGATCTGCCGGTGCGCAAGGCCGGCCTGTGGGAATTGAAGATGGTCAGGAGCGGCTCCGCGATGCCGGAAATGACCATGCAGCACTGCACCGACGAGACAGTCGACAAGGAGATGAACAACAACGTCTCCCCGATGGCCAAGCAGATCTGCTCCAAGCAGGACATCACGAAGACGTCGACCGGTTATCTCAGCGATTCCGAGTGCAACGTCGCCGGCATGACCACGACCTCGCATGCCGAGATCGTTGGCGACTTCAATTCGGCCTATACCGTGAAGACCTCCTCGCACGCACAAGGCGGCCCGGCCGGCACGGCGGGGCGCGACACCACCATGACGCTCGAAGCGAAATGGCTGGGCGCGTGCAAGCCGGACCAGAAGCCCGGCGACATCGTGATGCCCGGCGGCTTCAAGATGAACGTGCGCGACGTCGACAAGCTGAAGGCGCTGCTGCCGAAGTAGGTGGCCACGTCGCCGGTGCGCTCCCTCGCCCCGTTCTTACGGGTTGGGGTGAGGGGCCTCTCTCCACACGCGCGCTCGTCGAGAGACCTGTACCTCCTCACCCGGATCGCAAGGGCGATCCGACCTCTCCCCGCAAGCGGGGCGAGGTAAGAGAAGCTACACCGGTATCCGCACGCTCGCCCGCAATCCGCCCATCGGGCTGTCACTGAGCGTGATGTCGCCGCCATGGGAGCGGGCGATGTCGCGGGCGATCGCGAGGCCGAGGCCCGTGCCGCCTTCGTCCTGGTTGCGGGCATTGTCCAGCCGCAGGAATGGCTTGAACACTTCTTCGCGCAGATGGGCGGGAATGCCCGGTCCGTCGTCGTCGACCGTGACGGTCAGATAGCGATGGTCGCGCTGGCCGGTGATGGCGATGGCTTTGCCGTAGCGCGCGGCATTGGTGACGAGGTTGGCGAGACAGCGCTTGAACGAGGCCGGCTTCACGGTGACCACGGGCAGGCCGTGGAAGGTGACAGTTGCGGTGTGGCCGTGGCGTTCGGCGTCGCTGCGCAGCTCCTCGAGCGCTTGCACCATGTCGGTCGGCTGGGCCTGCTCGCCGGAATCGCCGCGGGCAAAGGCGAGGTAGTCCTCCAGCATCATCGACATCTCGTCGACGTCCTTGCGCATGCCCTCCAGTTCGGGGCTTTCGCCGATCAGCGCAAGCTCGAGCTTGAAGCGGGTCAGGATGGTGCGCAGATCGTGGCTGACGCCGGCGAGCATCGCGGTGCGCTGCTCCATCGTGCGCTCGATGCGGGATTTCATCTCGAGGAAGGCCACCGCGGCGCGCCGCACCTCGCGCGCGCCCCGCGGTCTGAAGTTCGGAGCTTCGCGACCCTTGCCAAAGCTTTCCGCGGCGTCCGCCAGGCGCAGGATGGGCTTGATCTGGTTGCGCAGGAACAGCACCGCGACGATCAGCAGGATCGAGGACGTTCCGACCATCCAGAATAGAAAAATCTCCGAGTTCGAGGCATAGGCGGCGCTGCGCTGCGCGAACACGCGCATCACGGCGTCATCGAGCTGGATGCGAATCTCGACGAGGTTGGAGCGGCCGACCGTGTCGATCCAGAAGGAGCGCCCGATCTGGCGGCCGAGCTGCACCGACAGCGTCTGGTCGAGCAGCGAGAAGAACGGCTTTGGTCCGGGCGGCGGCATGTCGCCTGCGGGGAGGAAGTCCACCACGAGCCCCAGGCGCTGCTGCGCGATGCGGCGGATCAGATCGCGGTCCTTGTCCTGCGGGTAGCCCTTGTAGACGTCGATCAGCGCGGCGATGTCCTGCACCACCGCGGCCGACAAGTGACGCGTCACCGTGTTCCAGTGCCGCTCCATGAACACGAAGGCGACGACCGATTGCAGGATCACCATCGGCACGATCATGATCAGCAGCGCACGGGCATAGAGGCCGGTCGGCATCCAGCCCTTGAACGCGTTGCCCATCCAGCCATTGGCGGCGGAGACGCGCCCAGCGGCGCTTCGCAGCAGCGTCAGGCCGGTATCGATCGTGCTCATCAGTTGCGCTTCACTGCTTTATGGCGAGGCCACCAGCCGGTAGCCGATGCCACGCACCGCCTGGAGGAACAGGGGATTGGCGGGGTCGTTCTCGATCTTGCGCCGCAGCCGGTTGATCTGCACGTCGACGGCGCGTTCGTTGACGCTGCCGTTGCCGGTCAGCGCGCTGCGCGGCACGGTCTCGCCTGGTGTCTCCGAGAGGATCCGCAGCATCTCGCGCTCGCGGTCGGTGAGGTGAATGACCTCCTCGCCCTGGCGCAACTCGCCGCGATCGAGATGGTAGATGTAGGGACCGAACGCGATCTTCTCCACGGTTGCGGCCTGCGGCGGCGGCGCGGCGCGCTTGAGGATGTTGTTGATGCGCAGCGCAAGCTCGCGCGGCTCGAACGGCTTTGCCACGTAATCGTCGGCGCCGATCTGAAGGCCCTCGATGCGGGCTTCGGCTTCATGGCGCGCCGTCAGCATCACGATCGGCACCGATGAGGACGTCCGGATGAAGCGGGCAAGATCGAAGCCGGTCTCCCCGGGCATCATGACGTCGAGGATGAGCAAGTCGAAATGCAGGCCCAAAAGCTTTGAACGCGCATCACCGGCGCTTGAAGCCGTGGTGACGCGATAGCCTTCACTGGCGAGGAAGCGCGACAAGAGATCGCGGATACGGCGGTCGTCGTCGACCAGCAGCAGATGCGGGGCATCGTCGGCCGGTTGCGCCGGCGGGCGGGCGAGCGTGGCAGCGAGCGGCACAGTCACTCCTTTGCGTCTTGATTGATGGTGGCGAAGATCGTCTCCAGCACCTTGTCCGGATCGTCGCGATCGATCATCGCGCGCAGGAAGCGCTTGACGGTTTCGGCATCCTGCGGCGCCATCTCGGCGAGAGCCTTGGTGATCCGCGTGGTCTGGAGGCCGGCGAGCTTCTGCACCAGCGCCTCGCCCTTCGGCGTCGCATAGAGCAGGCGCTGGCGGCGGTCATTGTCGCCGGTCTTCTGCACGATGTAGCCCTCGTCCAGCAGCTGCTTGAGCACGCGGCCGAGCGACTGCTTGGTGATACGCAGGACGTCGAGCAGGTCGGCGACCTTCAGGCCGGGATAGCGGTAGACGAAGTGCATGACCCGGTGGTGGGCCCGGCCGAAGCCGAAAGCCTCCAGCTCCTGGTCGGGATCGCCGACGAAATCGCGATAGGCGAAGAACAGCAGCTCGATGATATCCCAGCGCAAATTGCTTCCTTCGGGCGCGGTCGGCTTGGGCTCGGCAGCGTCATGAGAGGGAGTCGCGAAATTTATGTCAGGCATATTGACGTATCTTGGGTTCAATGTTACAAAACGATCAACCCGTACGAAACTTTAGATCGTTTCGCAGCGGGTGGCATTTCCAAGGGCGGCCGGAGAGAGCCGGACAGGCGGCAACGGCCGGATCAGATCTACCGTGCGATTGTCGAGCGGCATTTCGGCAAAACATACTGGACTTCCGCCTTCCGCAAAAGCATGTCCTCGACGGCATGCTGGCCACGGAAACCGGCCGTAACAAGGCTGGCGGTGGTCCGGCCAGAACTCTAATCAAGCCAGCCGGGCCCGAAACGGGCAGGTGGGCGCCAGAACAGCGCCGCCATCGGCAGCGGGAGCCAAGGACATGAGCATGACATTCGACATCCAGCCCGCATCCAATCCGACACCCGAGAAGGACCGGGTCGCCAAGCTCGTTGACCCCGGCTTCGGCCGGGTCTTCACCGATCACATGGCAGTGGTCCGCTATAACCAGGCCAAGGGCGGCTGGTATGAGGCGCGTATCGAGGCACGCGCCAATTTCCAGCTCGATCCGGCCGGCGCTGTCCTGCACTACGCGCAGGAGATTTTCGAGGGCCTCAAGGCCTACAAGCGCGACGATGGCGGCGTGAACCTGTTCCGCCCCGACGCCAATGCGCGGCGCTTCAAGGACTCGGCCGACCGCATGGCGATGGCGCAGATCCCCGAAGACGTCTTCATCGAGGCGGTCGAGCAGGTGGTGCGCATCGACCGCGCCTGGATGCCGGGCGGCGAGGGCAGCCTTTATCTGCGGCCCTTCATGATCGCGAGCGAGACCTTCCTCGGCGTCAAGCCGTCGTCCGAATACATCTTTGCGGTGATCGCTTCGCCGGTCGGCTCCTATTTCAAGGGCGGGCCTGCACCGGTGTCGATCTGGGTGTCGGAGAACTACACGCGCGCCGCGGTCGGCGGCACCGGCGCCGTCAAGTGCGGCGGCAATTATGCCGCGAGCCTGCGCGCGCAGGCCGAGGCGATCCAGCACGGCTGCGACCAGGTCGTCTTCCTCGACGCGATCGAGCGCCGCTATGTCGAGGAGCTCGGCGGCATGAACGTGTTCTTCGTGTTCGACGACGGCTCGCTGTCGACGCCGCCGCTAGGCACGATTTTGCCGGGCATCACCCGCGATTCCATCATCGCGCTTGCCAGGGACGCCGGCAAGACGGTGCGCGAGGAGCCATACTCGATCGACCAATGGCGCAAGGATGCCGCGAGCGGCAAGCTGAAGGAAGCCTTCGCCTGCGGCACTGCCGCCGTGATCTCGCCGATCGGCAAGGTGCGCTCGGTGAGCGGCGACTTCGAGATCAGCGGCGGCGCCGCCGGCCCCGTCGCCATGGGCCTGCGCAAGCAGCTCGTCGACATCCAGTACGGCCGCACCAACGATCCGCACAACTGGATCAAAAAGGTGATTTGATTGGCTGTTGTGTGAGGTGCGCATGCTCTCTCGCTCCCTCGCCCCGCCCTTGCGGGGAGAGGGTGGGGTGAGGGGCTCTTCGATCCGCAAGTTCCGAATTCGCGACGGGCAGCGTGCCATGCCCCTCACCCGAAATTCGCGATCGCGAATTTCGACCTCTCCCCGCAGAAGGGCGGGGAGAGGTTAGGAAGCCGCGGCGCTTGCCGCCCGGGGCATGCGCTGATACGAACCGCGCATGGCCGAAAAACTCAAAAAACCCCAGAAACTGAAGGCGCGGTTGCCGCGCGGGCTCGAGGATCGCGATCCCGCCGCGATCCGGGCGACGCGCGAGATGGTCGAGAAGATCCGCGCCGTTTACGAGCTCTACGGGTTCGAGCCGGTGGAAACGCCGGCGATGGAATATACCGATGCGCTCGGCAAATTCCTGCCCGACCAGGATCGTCCGAATGAGGGCGTGTTCTCGTTCCAGGATGACGACGAGCAGTGGATCTCGCTCCGCTACGATTTGACCGCGCCGCTCGCGCGCTACGTCGGCGAGCGTTACGGGACCGACGGTCTTGTCTTGCCCTATCGCAGCTATCGCGTCGGCTACGTGTTCCGCAACGAGAAGCCCGGCCCCGGCCGCTTCCGCCAGTTCATGCAGTTCGACGCGGATACGGTCGGCTCGGCGACGCCGGCGGCGGATGCCGAGATCTGCATGATGGCTGCGGATACGATGGAGGCGCTTGGCGTCCAGCGTGGCCAGTACTTGGTAAAGATCAACAACCGCAAGATCCTTGATGGGGTGTTGGAGGCATGCGGCCTTAAGGGTGAAGAGAGTGCAGGCCGGCGACTGACAGTTCTTCGCGCGATCGACAAGCTTGATCGGCTTGGCATCGATGGCGTGAAATTGTTGCTCGGGGATGGTCGCTGGGACGGTGGAGAAGAGGGTAAAGGCGATTTTACGCCAGGTGCAAAGCTGCCGCCGAAGGCAATACAAATCGTGCTCGACTACATAACGTCTACTGGCGAAGATGCGGCCGAAAAACTTGATCGGGTTCGAAAATCGATTGAGCAGGTTGGCGGCGACACGAGCGGTACGTCTGAGCTGACGCAGGTCCTCTATATCTGCGATCAGGCCGGCTATTCGAAAGAACAAATCGCTTATGACCCCTCCGTGGTGCGCGGCCTCGAATACTACACCGGCCCTGTCTACGAGGTCGAACTCCTGCTCGACACCAAGGACGAAAAAGGCCGCCCCGTGCGCTTCGGCTCCGTCGGCGGTGGCGGACGCTATGACGGCCTCGTCTCGCGCTTCCGCGGCGAGCCGGTGCCGGCGACCGGTTTCTCGATTGGCGTATCGCGGCTTCAGGCCGCGCTGACGCTGCTCGGCAAGCTCGACACGCGGCCCGAATTCGGCCCCGTCGTCGTCACCGTGTTCGACCGCGATCGCGTCGCCGACTATCAGAGGATGGTCGCGTCCTTGCGCACCGCGGGCATCCGCGCCGAACTCTATCTCGGCAATCCCAAGAACATGGGCAACCAGCTCAAATATGCCGACCGCCGCAACGCGCCCTGCGTCATCATCCAGGGCTCCGATGAAAAGGCGCGCGGCGAGGTGCAGATCAAGGACCTGATCGAAGGCGCGAAGGCGGCCGCTGCGATTGCCTCCAACCAGGAATGGCGCGAGAGCCGCCCGGCGCAATTCTCGTGCAGCGAAGCCGACCTCGTCGCAAAAGTGCGTGAAGTCCTGGCGCGCCATGACGTAACGTGGGGATAGCCATTCCGGCAGGCCGTCATGCCCGGGCTTGTCCCGGGCATCCACGTCTTGTTTGATAGGAAAGCACGTGGATGGCCGGGATCCGGCTAAGCCAAGGCTTCGCCGGACAAGCAAGTCCGGTTGTTACGGAAGAACCAGAGGGAGAACACAATGCCTGAGATCACCGTCAGCATGGCCGTGGGCCGCACCGATGAACAGAAGGCCGGCATGATGCGCGACATCACCCAGGCACTGGTGAAGAATCTCGGCGTCGATGCCGACGCCGTCGTCATCCAGATCAACGAAGCTCCGCTCGCCCACAAGATGAAGGGCGGCAAGACGTTCGTGGAGCGCGCGGCGGCGGCGAAGAAGTAGTCGCTGCTGGCGCGGCAATAACAACCGTCGTCCCGGCGAAGGCCGGGACCCATAACCACAGGGAGTGGTTATCTGGCGAAGCGGTAACTCCGAGTCCCCGTAACCACGACTTCCTGTGGTTATGGGTCCCGGATCAGCGCTCACTGCGTTCGCTGGTCCGGGACGACATCGTGTGTGAGGGACGATGGACGCACGCGACTTCATCAAGGTCGGCATGAGCGCCGAGCGCACGCTGGTGGTGCCGGTGGAGCGCACGGTCGGGCATTTCGTGCCGGGCATGCCGTTTGTCTATGCGACACCGATGATGATCCTGGAGATGGAGATGACGTCGGGCGATGCGATCCGCTCTGCGCTTCAGGCGGGCTGGGTCACCGTCGGCACCGAGGTCGACATCCGCCATCTCGCAGCAGCCCTGGTCGGTGCGTCGGTGCGGACCACGGCGAAAGTGGTTGCGGTCGAGCGCCGGGTCATCCGCTTCGAGGTCGAGGCGTTCGAGGGCACGCGCAAGCTCGGCGAAGGCCGCCACGCGCGCGGTCTGGTCAATGTCGCGATGTTCAACAAGCGGCTGGGAGCAGGCTCGAAATCGTAGGGTGGGCAAAGGCGCGAAGCGCCGTGCCCACCATGTCTCCGCATGTGCTACGGATAGTGGGCACGCTTCGCTTTGCCCACCCTACGCATCGCGCTACTTCGCCAATTCCCTCGACCGCTGCGTCGCAGCCGCGATGGCGCGGATCATCAACTCGCGCAGGCCCGGCTCGCCCATCAGCACGCCGAGGGCTGCGGCGGTGGTGCCGCCGGGCGAGGTGACATTCTGGCGCAGCGTGCCGGAGGGCAGCTCCGATTGATGCAGAAGCTCGCCGGAGCCGGCGACCGTCTCGCGCGCGAGCTTGGTCGCCAGCGCCTCGGGCAATCCCGCTTCGACGCCGGCGCGCGCGAGTTCTTCGGCGAGCAGGAACACATAGGCCGGGCCCGAGCCGGACACGGCGGTCACCGCGTCCATCAGGCTTTCATCGTCGACCCATTCCACCGAGCCGGTGGCACGCAGCAGCGCGTCGGCGACCGCGCGTTGCTGCGCGCTGACATTGTTCGCCGCGACCGCCACCGTGATGCCGCGGCCGATCGCGGCCGGCGTGTTCGGCATCGCCCGCACCACGGCGCCGCCGCAGACCTCTTGAAGCGACGCGATCGTGGTTCCCGCCATGATCGACACCACCGAGGTCTTGTCCGAGACGAACGGCTTCAGCTTGGCGCCGGCCTCGCGGAAATATTGCGGCTTCACCGCGACGACCAGCGTCTCGACTATGCCGGCCGTCGTCACATCGGGATTGAGCGCAACGCCTTTGGCGGCAAGTGCGCTGATCTCTGGCGAGAGGTACGGCTCGACCACCACGACCCGGCGCGGATCGAGTCCGCCGGCCAGCCATCCGGTCAGCATCGCGCCACCCATCTTGCCGGCGCCGGCGAGCAGGATGGTGCCGGTGATGTTTTGGAGAGCGCTGTTGTTTGCCATAGCCGTTGCCACAAAATCAGTGTCGTCCCGGCGAAGGCCGGGACCCATAACCACAGGCGGTTCTAGTGGATGGAGGCGTTGGCAACAAGCGGCGTGCCACACGGGGCATCACGCGGTATGGGTCCCGGATCTGCGCTTCGCTTGTCCGGGACGACGGTGAGGAGAGAGTCGTGGCTTCCTCACCGCGTTGGGAGGTGGCGTGCCTTACGCCTCGCCCACCGTATCGAACATCGCCGCGTCCATTGCGTCCGTCGTGCTCTTGCCTGCCCACACCACGAACTGGAACGCCGGAAAATAGCGCTCGCTGGCGTGGATGGCGCCGGCGAGCATCGCTTCGCATTGCGCGGTCGACGCAGTCAGGCCGCCCGGCAGCACCAACGCCTGGCGGTGCATGATCATCCCGGTATTGGTCCACAGGTCGAAATGCCCGACCCACAATTGCTCGTTGATCGCGGCAACCAGCCGCTGCACTTCGCCTCTGCGCGCGACCGGAATCTTCATGTCGAACGCGCAGGCCAGATGCAATGCCTCGATCTCGCCCATCCAGGTGAAGGAGAGCTGATAGTCGGTCCATTGTCCCTTCGAGACAATCGTGAGTTCGTCTTCGCCGGAGCGTTCGAACGGCCAGTTGTTGCTGGCAGCGATATCCTCGACCACCGCAAGCGGGTGATTTCGGGAGTCGATGGTGCCTTCGAGCAGGGACATGCCGTCTCGACCTCTTGCCTTTTTGTTGTCTTTGATACGCACGCGGTTGGTCCGGCGCGCGCTCCCTTAATATCGCTAAGGCGATCCACTAGGAGTCGCTATTGCGATCCCGGGATCAGCGCGGGCTTGTCGCGGATCAACTGATGTGATTTGCGGAATCTGCGCAACCGGGTCCGGAGTCCGTCCACAACCTCGATCCAGCTCGTCCACAGCTCATCTCGGACACAATTATTAATTTGAGAACAAATCGGAATCGGATCGAGCCGCCCGTGTGTCCAATCGTTAATTCCGCCCGGCGAGGGCCGAACCGCCATGGCGGCATGGGACCATGCGGATTCCCCATGCGGAACACGCTTGCTGTGGCCGCGGACCGGCGTCATATTTCCGGTCAGGCCGTTCATCCCGGACGGCCGATGTTCTCAGGGCGGGGTGAAAGTCCCCACCGGCGGTAAGGGCTCCAAAAGCCCAAGCCCGCGAGCGCCTCCCCCAAGGGATGTTCCTGAAGGGAAGGGTCAGCAGATTCGGTGCAACTCCGAAGCCGACGGTTAAAGTCCGGATGAAAGAGAACGGTCGGTGGCAGACGCATCGCAGGATGCGGCTGCTTGTCGTTCCGTGTGCCCTGATTCTGGTCCTTAACTGAGGAAAGCCATGAATCAGATGTTGCAAGATCCCCAAGTCCAAACTTCCCAAGTCGAAACTTCCCAAGTCGAAACTTCTGAAGTCACCCAACCGCCGGTTCCGCAGGATCCGGCGCCCGAGCATCCGCGCTTTGCAAAACCGCAGCGGGTGGCGTTCGTGCAGGCCTGCTGGCACCGCGACGTGGTCGCGGAGGCCCGCATCGCCTTCATCAGGGAGGCGGAAGCGCGCCACCTCACCCATGTCGATGTGTTCGAGGTGCCGGGCTCGTTCGAGATCCCGCTGCATGCGCAGATCCTCGCCAAGACGCGACGCTACACCGCGATCGTCGCGGCCGGCCTCGTCGTCGACGGCGGCATCTATCGCCACGAGTTCGTCGCCGACACCGTGATCAAGGCGCTGATGGATGTGCAACTGCGCACCGAGGTGCCGGTGTTCTCGGCCGTGCTGACGCCGCAGCAATTCCACGAGACCGAGGTGCACTACGATTTCTTCCGGAGGCACTTTGCGATCAAGGGCGTCGAGGTCGCGGCGGCCTGTGCGGAGACGTTGCTCGGCCTGGAGCGCCTGCGCGGCCAGGTCGCGGCGGGAATTGTGTAAGCGATCACAACGACTCCATCTCCTCATCCCGAGGAGCGCGTCAGCGCGTCTCGAGGGATGAAGGCCACAGTCGGGCCTCATGGTTCGAGACGGCGCTTGCGCGTCTCCTCACCATGAGGGTCCGGCAGTACCGGACTTGTAGCCGTCCGCTCACACGCCGCTGATTGTCAATCCCGCCGCCGTCCCTATAAAGTCGGCGGCGGGAGGAGGCCGCTCCGTGGAGACGGGCGGCCGACAAGATCATGTTCGAAGGACACGATCCCTATCTCGTCGCGCTCTCTGTGGCGATCGCGAGCCTGGGTGGCTATACCGGCTTTGCGCTTGCGGCTCGCATCCGCAACACGCCCGGCGTCAGCAACCGCGTGTTGCTCGCGGGTGCGGCGGCGTTTCTGGCCGTCGGCATCTGGACCATGCATTTCGTCGGCATGCTGGCCGCGCCGCTGCCGCCGGACACGGTCTATCTCGTCCTGCCCACCATCATCTCGTTCCTGATCTGCGCGCTGGTGGTCGGCATCTCGCTGTTCTTCGTCTCGATCGGTGATCCCTCATTAAAGAGGGTGGCCTCGTCGGCCGTGCTGCTCGGTGTCGGCATCGCCAGCATGCATTATGTCGGAATCCATGGTCTCGCCGGTCCCTTTGGCATCGTGCATGACCGCTCGATGGTGCTGCTGTCGGTGCTGGTTGCGATCGTCACGGCCTATGGCGGCCTGCGCGCCTTCCTGGCGCAGCAGGAGGGCGTTCGCCTGATCGTCAGCTCGGTCGTCTTCGGCGTGGCTGTTTCGGGCATGCATTACACGGCGATGCTGGGCATGCATTTCGAGCCGCTGACGGGCGCGGCGCACCACCATGTCGGCGGCGGCCTTGCCGCGTCGCAGCAAATCCTGTCGATCGTCGTGGCCGTGCTGTGCTTCGTCATAGCGGCCGGCTTCCTGCTCTCGCTGGTGCCGGATTCGCGGCGGCAGGTGCAGGCCTCCGTTGCCGTTGATGCAGTCTCGCCCTCGGTCGCGCCGGCCATCGCAGAACCGGTTGCCGCCACATCGCCGCGTCCGGTCGGCCCGCTCGGTGGCCTCGGCCAGCCGCCGCGTGCGCCGGCGCCACGGCTGCCGGTCGAGGGCGCCGACGGCACGCACTTTATCGAGACAGCCAATGTGCGCAGCGTCCGGGCAGATGCGCACTACACTCGCGTCCACGACGGCACGCGCGAGCGGATGTGCCCGTGGTCGATCTCGGAGGCCGAGGCGCAGCTCGATCCCTCGCTGTTCCTGCGGGTCCACCGCAGCCATATCGTCGCCATCCCCCATGTCGCGCTGGTCCGCAAAGAGGGCGACGGTGCCGTGCTCGAGCTCGACGGCCCTTCGCCGCACCGGGTGCCGGTGAGCCGGGCCAAGATCGCCGAGGTGAAGGCGCGGCTGGGGCTGGCGAACCGGCGGCACGCGTAACGCTCCGACCGCGCGGCAAGTGCGCTCCCTCTCCCGCTTGCGGGGGAGGGCTGGGGTGGGGTGTTTCCGCAACGGGACCGCCCCTTTCTGGAGAGAGCCCCCACCCGGCGCTTCGCGCCGACCTCCCCCGCAAGCGCGAGAGGTTGCAGCGAGATCGCGGCTCTTACGTCGCCGCCCCTGACGCAATTCGTGCGTTCCCCGCCGCAACTCGTGCGAAATCCGCTGTTCCGTGCCCGAATGATTGCGGGCGGCCCCGCCGGGAGTGACCGTCCCCTCCAACGTCCGTGCCGTCACGCGCAAAGGACGACGAGGAGGAGACCAATGATCCCGGGCTCATTCAGCTATCACCGGCCGGCGAGTGTCGCCGATGCCGTCAAGCTCTTGTCAGACCTCGGCGAGGATGCGCGGCCGCTGGCCGGCGGGCACAGCCTGGTGCCGATGATGAAGCTCCGGCTCGCCAGCCCCGCCCATCTGATCGATTTGCACGGCATCGCGAACCTTAGGGGCATCCGCCGCGACGGCGACAACCTCGTCATCGGCGCGATGACGACCCAGCACGATCTGCTGGCCTCCGACGAGATCGCCAGATCGGCGCCGATCCTGCACGAGACGGCGCTGCTGATCGCCGATCCGCAGGTGCGCTACCGCGGCACGATCGGCGGCAACGTCGCCAATGGCGATCCCGGCAACGACATGCCGGCGCTGATGATGACGCTGGGGGCGAGCTATCGCCTCGAAGGCCCAAGCGGCTCCCGCGACGTGCCGGCGGTTGACTTCTACCAGGGTGCCTACTTCACGGCGCTGGAACCTGGCGAGATCCTCACCTCCGTCTCGTTCCCGGCGCCGGCGGCCGGCCACGGCTACGCCTACGAAAAACTCAAGCGCAAGGTCGGCGACTACGCGACCGCTGCGGCCGCCGTCGTGCTGACCATGGCGGGCGGCAAGGTCGCGACCTGCACGATCGGCCTCACCAATGTCCACGAAACGCCGCTGCTCGCCACCGATGCCGCCAACGCCGTGATCGGTACCAGCCTGGACGCTGCAACGCTGAAGAAGGCGGCCGCGGCAGCCGAAGCGATCATGGCGCCGGCGGCCGATGCACGCGGGCCCGTCGAATACCGAAAACATGTCGGCGGCATCATGGTGACCCGCGCGCTTCAGCGCGCCGCCGGCCGCGCGAAATAAGGGAGGGGATCGATGGCAAAAACACATGTGACCATGAAAGTGAACGGCGCCGAGGTCGAAGGCCTCGTCGAGCCGCGCACGCTGCTGGTGCACTTCATCCGCGAGAATTTGCAGATGACCGGTACCCATATCGGCTGCGAGACCACGCATTGCGGCGCCTGCACCGTCGATATCGACGGCATGTCGGTGAAATCCTGCACCATGTTTGCGGTCCAGGCCGATGGAAGCGACATCATCACGATCGAAGGCATGGCCAATGCCGACGGCACGCTGTCGGCGCTCCAGGAAGGTTTCCGCATGATGCACGGCCTGCAATGCGGCTTCTGCACGCCCGGCATGATTGTCCGCGCGCATCGGCTCCTGAAAGAGAACCCCTCGCCGAGCGAGCCGGAAATCCGCATGGGCATCTCCGGCAACATCTGCCGCTGTACCGGCTACCAGAACATCGTCAAGGCAATCCAGTACGCGAGCG
Source organism: Bradyrhizobium sp. F1.4.3 (assembly GCF_040548375.1). Classification (NCBI taxonomy): domain Bacteria; kingdom Pseudomonadati; phylum Pseudomonadota; class Alphaproteobacteria; order Hyphomicrobiales; family Nitrobacteraceae; genus Bradyrhizobium; species Bradyrhizobium sp. F1.4.3. The sequence goes on along the minus strand of NZ_JBEPRN010000014.1, from coordinate 148,478 downwards.
CCAAGATCAACGGCGTGGAATTCCAGGAGGCCGCAGAATGAATGACCTCACTCCCACGCGGGAACAACGCAGCGCCGCCCTCGAAGGCATGGGCTGCAAGCGCAAGCGCGTCGAAGACATCCGCTTCACGCAGGGCCGGGGCAATTACGTCGACGACGTCAAGCTGCCGGGCATGCTGCATGGCGACTTCGTGCGCTCGCCGCATCCGCATGCGCGCGTCAAGAAGATCGACGACAGCGAGGCGCTGAAGGTCCCCGGCGTGCTCGCGGTGATCACCGCCGAGACGCTGAAGACCGTGAACCTCGCCTGGATGCCGACGCTCGCCGGCGACGTGCAGATGGTGCTCGCCGACGGCAAGGTGCTGTTCCAGAACCAGGAGGTCGCCTTCGTGGTCGCGACTGACCGCTATGCGGCGGACGACGGTATCAACAAGGTGGTCGTCGAATACGAACCGCTGCCGCCGCTGGTCGATCCCTTCAAGGCGATGGACGCCGGCGCACCGGTGCTGCGCGAGGACCTCGTCGGCAAGACCACCGGCGCGCACGGGCCGCGCAAGCACGACAACCACATCTTTGAATGGACCGTCGGCGACAAGGAGCTGACCGACGCCGCTTTCAACAAGGCCGAAGTCAAGATCAAGGAGATGATCTCCTATCACCGCACCCATCCGTCGCCGCTGGAGACCTGCCAGTGCGTCTGCTCCTTCGACAAGATCAAGGGCGAGCTGACGATCTACGGCACCTTCCAGGCCCCGCACGTGATCCGCACCGTGGTGGCACTGATCGCAAAGCTGCCAGAGCACAAGATCCACGTGATCGCGCCCGACATTGGCGGCGGCTTCGGCAATAAGGTCGGCGCCTATCCCGGCTACATCTGTGCGGCCGTGGCTTCCATCGTCACCGGCAAGCCGGTCAAATGGGTCGAGGACCGCATCGAAAACCTCACCGCGACCTCATTCGCGCGCGACTATCACATGACGACCGAGATCGCGGCGACCAAAGAGGGCAGGGTCACCGGTCTGCGCGTGCACGTGCTCGCCGATCACGGCGCGTTCGACGCCTGTGCCGACCCGTCGAAATGGCCAGCCGGCTTCTTCAACATCGTCACCGGATCCTACGACTTCCCGACAGCGCACCTTGCGGTCGACGGCGTCTATACCAACAAGGCGCCGGGCGGCGTCGCCTACCGTTGCTCGTTCCGCGTCACGGAAGCGGCCTATTGCATCGAGCGCGCCATGGATATTCTGGCGCAGAAGCTCAACATGGATCCGGCAGAGCTGCGGCTGAAGAATTTCATCAAGCCGGAACAGTTCCCGTATCACTCGGCACTGGGCTGGGAATACGATTCCGGCGACTACCATACCGCGATGCGCAAGATGATGGAGACAACCGGCTACGCCGCGCTCCGCAAGGAACAGGCGGAGAAGCGTGCCGCGTTCGCGCGCGGTGAGACCCGCGAGATCATGGGCCTCGGCGTCTCCTTTTTCACCGAGATTGTCGGCGCGGGGCCGTCGAAGAATTGCGACATCCTCGGCATCGCCATGTTCGATTCCTGCGAGATCCGCATGCATCCAACTGGGGCCGGCATCGCGCGGGTTGGCTCCAAGAGCCAGGGCCAGGGTCACGAGACCACCTGGGCCCAGATCATCGCGACCGAGATCGGCATTCCCGCCGACAACATCATGGTGGAGGAGGGCAACACCGACACCGCGCCTTACGGGCTCGGCACCTACGGTTCGCGCTCGACGCCGGTGGCGGGCGCGGCGATCGCCATGGCTGCGCGAAAGATCAAGGCCAAGGCGCAGATGATCGCGGCCTACAAGCTCGAGGTGCACGAGGACGATCTCGAATTCGACATCGACGGTTTCCGGGTGAGGGGCCTGCCGGAAAGATTCATGTCGATGAAGGACATCTGCTGGGCAGCCTATAACTCCGTGCCACCTGGCATGGAGCCGGGGCTGGAAGCCGTGAGCTACTACGATCCGCCCAACATGACCTATCCGTTCGGCGCCTATCTCTGCGTGATGGACATCGACGTCGACACCGGCGTGTACAAGGTCCGACGCTTCTATGCGCTCGATGATTGCGGCACCCGCATCAACCCGATGATCATCGAGGGCCAGGTGCATGGCGGCCTCACCGAAGCCTTCGCGATCGCGATGGGCCAGGAGATCCGCTACGACGAGGTCGGCAACGTCGTGACCGGCTCGTTCATGGACTTCTTCATGCCGACCGCGGTGGAGACGCCGCATTGGGAGACCGATTTCACCGTCACCCCGTCGCCGCATCACCCCATCGGCGCCAAGGGCGTCGGCGAGAGCCCGAATGTCGGCGGCGTGCCGGCCTTCTCCAACGCGGTCAACGACGCGTTCTCGTTCCTGGGCAGCACGCACATCCAGATGCCGCACGATTTCTGGCGCAACTGGAAGGCGGCGAAGGAACTGGGCGCGGTGGCGTAGCGATGAGAGGCCGTGACGTGATCGCGCAAGCGCTGGCCGCATCGGGCTACATCGCCGATGCCGACCTCGCGACCGCGATCTCGCTGATGCAATTGCTGCGGCGTCCGCTGCTCCTCGAAGGCGAGGCGGGCGTCGGCAAGACCGAGGTGGCGAAGGCGCTCGCGAAAATTCATGCGACGGAGCTGATCCGGCTGCAATGCTATGAAGGGCTCGACCAGTCGTCCGCGCTGTACGAGTGGAACTACCAGCGGCAATTGCTGGCGATCCAGGCGCATCGCGGGGCTGACAGCATCGAGGACCAGGTGTTCTCGGAAAAATACCTCTTGGAGCGGCCATTGCTCGCGGCGATCCGCCGGTCGAAGGCACCGGTGCTGCTGATCGACGAGATCGACCGCGCCGACGACGAGTTCGAGGCCTTCCTGCTGGAGCTGCTGTCTGATTTCCAGATATCAATCCCCGAGCTCGGCACCATTGCCGCCGTCACGATCCCGCATGTCGTGCTGACCTCGAACGGCACGCGCGAGCTCTCCGATGCGCTGCGCAGGCGGTGTCTCTATCATTACGTCGATTATCCCGATGTCGATCGCGAGGCCCGCATCATCCTCGCGCGCATTGCTGGTGCGAGCCCGTCGCTGTCGCTGCAAATCGCGCGCATGGTCGAGGGCGTGCGCAAGGAAGAGTTGCGCAAGGTCCCGGGCGTGGCGGAGACGCTGGATTGGGCGGCAGCGCTCGTCGGTCTCGACATCAGCGATCTCCGCGACGCGCCCGAGACCGTGCATGAGACGCTGATTTGCCTGCTGAAGACCCATGAGGACCGCGCCCGCGTCACGCCGGAGGTGACACAGCGCCTGCTGGGGAGGGTCGCATGAGTTGCTGTGGATCCAGCCCCGGATACGACGATCTGAATGAGGTCTCCCGCCTCGTGTCCGCGAAGCTCGCCGCCTTCCTGCGCACCCTGCGCGATGCCGGCTTTCGCGTCGGGCTCGCCGAGGGCCAGGATGCGGCGACGCTGATGTCGGCCGGCTTCGCGGCGCGGCCGGGCCTGCTGCGCGCGGCGTTCAAGCATCTGTTCTCCGCGCGCAAGTCGGATTGGGACAAGTTCGACGGGCTGTTCGATGCGTTCTGGCTGGGAAAACGCGTGCGCTCGCGCTCCCGCACCATCGGTTCGTCGCCCGGCGCCAGCAACCCGTCGCTGAAGACGCTTCAGGACACGACGGCCGAGCAGGGCACCGGCCAATCCGTCACCGACCAGCTTCCGTCTTCCGACGAAGCGCCGGAAGGTCGCTCCGGCGAGGGTCGCATGGAAGGTGCCTCGCGTGCGGACAATCTTGCCGAGGTCGATTTCCGAAAGCTTGGCGATCCCGACCAGGTCGCGCAGGCCCATGAGGCCGCCGCACAGCTCGCACGGGTGATGCGCACACGGCTGACCCGGCGCGATCTGGCGCGACGGCGCGGCTACCGGCTCGATCTCAGGCGCACCATCCACCGCAATATCAGCCATGGCGGCGTGCCGATCAGTCTGGTGAAACGGCAGCGCAAGGACAAGCCGCTGCGGCTGATCATCTTGCTCGACGCCTCCGGCTCGATGAACATGTACACATCGGTGTTCCTGCGCTTCATCCACGGCGTGCTCGACCAGTTCCGCGAGGCCGAGGCGTTTCTGTTCCACACCCGGCTGGCCTACGTCTCCGATGCGATGAAAGAGAAAGACGCCGGCCGCGCGCTCGACCGGCTCTCGATCATGGCGCAGGGCGCGGGCGGCGGCACGAAGATCGGCGAAAGCCTGCAAACCTTCAACCGCTGGCACGCCGCGCGCGTGATCCATTCGCGCAGCTGCGTGATGATCGTCTCCGACGGCTACGAAACCGGCGATGCCGCCCTGCTCGGGCGGGAAATGGCGGCGCTGCACCGGCGCTGCCGCCGCATCGTCTGGCTCAATCCGATGATGGCCTGGGAGGGCTATTCGCCCGAAGCCAGGGGCATCAAGGCGGCGCTGCCGCACGTCGATCTCTACGCGCCGGCGAATTCGCTGCAAAGCCTGCGCGCGCTCGAACCCTATCTGGCGAAGCTCTAGAGGAGGCACCGATGAGCGCTCACGTCGAAGTGCTGGATCTGGTGGCGCAGATGAAGGCTGCCGAGCGCGCTTTCGTGCTCGCGACCGTCGTGCGCACGGTGTCGGTGACCGCGGCCAAGGCCGGCGCCAAGGCGATCATCGCTGCCGACGGTACCATCGTTGCCGGGTGGATCGGCGGCGGTTGCGCCAAAGGCGCGGTGCTGAAAGCGGCACGCGAGGCGCTCGCCGACGGCGAGCCGCGCATGGTGTCGGTGCAGCCGGAAAACCTGCTCACCGAGCTCGGCGTCAGCGCGGGCGAGAGCCGCGACGGCATCCGCTTTGCCAGCAACATGTGTCCGAGCAAGGGGACGATGGACATTTTCGTCGAGCCGGTGCTGCCGCATCCCTCGCTCGTGATCCTCGGTGCCAGTCCGGTGGCGCTGTCGCTCGCGGCACAGGCGCGCACGCTTGGCTACCACGTCACGCTGGCCGCGCCCGCCGCCGATCTCACCGCGCAGCCCGACGCCGACACTATCATCGACGGCTACCGGCTCGGTGAACTCAGCGAGGCAAAGCGCTTCATCGTGGTCTCGACGCAGGGCAAGGGCGACGAGGCCGCGTTGCGCGCGGCCGTCGCAACGAGGGCCGACTATCACGCCTTCGTCGGCAGCCGCCGCAAGATGGCCTCGCTGCGCGCCAAGCTGATTGCGGAAGGCGCCACCGCGGCCGGGATCGACGACGTCAAGGCGCCCGCCGGGCTCGATCTCGGCGCCATCACGCCGGAGGAGATCGCGATGTCGATCCTCGCCGAGATCACCGAGGTACGACGGCGCGGTCAGCGCGCCGCCAATCAGTCAGCAAGCACAGAGTGAGATCCGATCATGCAGATGAACGACAGCCAGCGCATCCCCGCGTCACTTAACCAGGTGTGGGCGGCGCTGAACGACCCCGATGTGCTGAAACAGTGTATCCCCGGCTGTCAGTCATTGGAGGTGACCGGCCCGAACGAGATGACGGCGACCGTGATCTTCAAGGTCGGCCCAGTGAAGGCGACGTTCGGCGGCAAGGTGACGCTGTCCGATCTCGATCCGCCCAACAGCTATCGCATCTCCGGCGAGGGTTCTGGCGGCGTCGCCGGCTTTGCCAAGGGCGGCGCATTGGTGCGGCTGGAATCCGAGGGCGCCGACATGACCATCCTGCACTACGAGGTCGACGCGCAGATCGGCGGCAAGCTCGCGCAGCTCGGCGCACGGCTGATCAACTCGACCGCAACGAAGCTGGCAGGAGAGTTCTTCAAGTCGTTTGCAGAAGTTGTCAGCGCGAGGGCGGAGGCGAGTTAGCACCTTACGATCACCGCCACGCATGCCGTCTTGCTATCAACCCAGCGACACGCCCGCCTTGGCCCGGCTGATCCCGAGGGTCAGGATGCGCTGCAGGAGATCCGGATACTTGAGTCCGTCATGTTGCGCCGCCGTGGCGAATTCCTGGCTCTTGGCGATTTCGGGATTGGGGTTTGCTTCGATGAAATACGGCGTGCCATCGGCGGAAAGACGAAAGTCGATGCGCGCGTATCCATCTAGGCCGAGCGCCCGGTAGATGCGTTTCGCCGCGCGCTGGATGCGCGCGGTGACTTCGGGCGCGAGGTCCTTGGCCGGTCCGTCGACAATTCCGACGCGCTCCTGGTAATCGGTATCGTGCTTGGCTTTTTCGGTGGCGATGTGCCGCGACCTGCGCCCGCCCATGCTGCCGAATTTCAGTTCCCAAACCGGCAGAACACGCAGCCGATTGTTGCCGAGCACGCCGACATAGAGCTCTCGCCCCTCGATAAATTGCTCGGCGATGGCGGCGGACTCGACCCGCTCGTGGATGAAGGCGACTCGCTCGGCCAGCTTTTCGTCCGTATCGACAATCGATGCCTGCGAGATACCAAAGGAGCCATCCATGTTCAGGCTCTTGACGATCAGCGGCAGCGCAAGATGCGTCGGCCGTTTGACTTTGCGGCGCATCGGGAAAACGGCGAAGGCCGGCACCGCGATCCGACGATGATGCACCAGCGTCTTGGACAGGTCCTTGCCGCGCGCCAGGATCAGGCCACGCGGATTGCACCCGGTATACGGGACCTTCATCAGTTCGAGATAGCTTGCGATGTGCTGGTCGTATGCGACGTTATAGTGGAACTCTTCCAGCAACGTGAAAACCACGTGCGGCTTGAAGCCCTCGATCTCGACGCGCACCGGCTTGATTTCCTCCTGCGCGCCGAGTGGGCGAACCTCATGGCCGGCCGCGCGCAAGGTACTCACCACGTCGTATTCTGTTTTCCACGCGTTGATCTCCTGCGCGGTGTATCCGTCGCTTGACTCCGGAGGCACGAAGTCCGGATGCATGAGCACCAGAATGCGCAGGCGTCTCATAGCGCGATCCATTTGCGCCGAGACGGGCCAAACAGCGCGTGCATCGTCTTGGCGGTTACGAGGACGGTGAAGTCGAGAACGAGCTTCTGTTCGGGGCCGACGGCACGCAGATCGAGCTCACGGCAGCGGGAGATCATGTCGTCGAGCACGGCATCGAGGGTGAGCTGGTTTTCGCCCGTCCATCGCGAGACCAGTTGCCTGATCTGGGCGCGGTGACGTCTGATCAGGGCCGAAGCCGGCTTTGACCGGTGATGCCGTGGATCGGCTGAAAACAGCCTGGAGAGGTCGCGGTCATAGGTCTTCGGGGGCGTGAAGGCGTAGAACGCCTGCTTCCTTTTGTAGTGGTCTTCGAGCGTCTGGCTGAGAGTACGTAGCGGATCGACACGCTCACGCGTCGTGATCAGCGGTCGCTTGCCCGCAATCTCGCTCATCAGCTCGTCGACATATTCGAGCTTCTTCAGCGCCGGCCAACCGGCATATCGCGTCCGCCAGTTCGAACGGGGCCGCAGCCACACCGCGAAAGTTTCGGCGAAATCCTCGTCCGGATGGCTCTGCGCGTACCAGAGCCGAAGATGCTGGACATAGCGCCGGCTGGCCGGATTGGGCCGGTAGTAGCGCGGGTAGCGTTTCGACGACGGGCCGAACAGCTGCTGCCAGCGACGCCGGCGCTGCAGCTGGTAGCCGTGCTGCATGGCATGGCCCGCCTCGTGACGGAGGATCGCCATGCATTCGCGCCAGGTGCCGCCCTCGACGTCGAACATCATCTTCTTCTCGAGCTTCATCAAGCGGGGATGGGCGAGATAGAACGGGATGGCGATGCCGGGGACATCTCCCGGACTGAACCATTCGCTCGAAATCCATGTGTGTGGCCGCAGCCAGATACTCCTCTCTTCGAGCTCTTCGTGGAGGGTGCTGACACAACCCTCGAGCCAGGTGCCTTCGATCGCAACCCTCAGGCTGCTGAGGCGCTGTTGGAGCAACTGCTCATCCGACAGCTTTTCCCAAGCAAATTTCCGGCGTGGCATCAGGCATCCAGAGGGCAGAGATGACTCGGTATCCGGATGATGTCATGGGGCGGGGCTGGCAACAATACATTCGCGAGCTGTAGTGTGGGCAAAGCAAAGCGTGCCCACCGTCTCTGACCTATAAGAAAGGGTGGGCACGGCGCTTTGCGCCTTTGCCCACCCTACGATTCGGAGAGACTAATATTAGTCGAACAGGCTCGACACCGACTCTTCCGCCGCGGTGCGCGCGATTGCGTCCGAGATCAGGCTGGCGATCGGCAGCGTGCGGATATTTTGCGACTTGACCACCGCGTCCGTCGGCAGGATCGAGTCGGTGATCACGAGCTCCTTCAGCTTGGAGTTCGCGATGCGGGCGGCCGCGCCGCCGGAGAGCACGCCGTGCGTGATATAGGCGTAGACGTCCTTGGCGCCCTTGGCGACCAGCGCATCGGCCGCGTTCACCAGCGTGCCGCCGGAATCGACGATGTCGTCGACCAGGATGCAAGTATAGCCGGCGACGTCGCCGATCACATTCATGACCTCGGATTCGCCGGGGCGCTCACGCCGCTTGTCGACGATCGCGAGCGGGGTGTTGATGCGCTTGGCGAGGCCGCGCGCACGCGCCACGCCGCCGACGTCGGGCGAAATCACCATCACCTTGGAGAGGTCGAACTTCTCCTTGATGTCGCGCACCATCAGCGGCGCCGCGTAGAGATTGTCGGTCGGAATGTCGAAGAAGCCCTGGATCTGGCCGGCATGCAGGTCGAGCGTCATGACGCGGTCGACGCCGGCCTGCGTGATCAGATTGGCGACGAGCTTTGCCGAGATCGGGGTGCGCGAACCCGATTTGCGGTCCTGCCGGGCGTAGCCGAAATAGGGCAGCACCGCGGTGATGCGGCGCGCCGACGAGCGCCGCAGCGCGTCGGTGATGATCAGCAATTCCATCAGGTGGTCGTTCGCGGGGAACGAGGTCGACTGGATCACGAAGGCGTCCGAGCCGCGGACGTTCTCCTGGATCTCGACGAAGATTTCCATGTCGGCGAAGCGCCGCACCACCGCTTTGGTCAGCGGCAGGTCCAGGCCTTGCGCGATGGCCTGCGCGAGGGCCGGATTGGAGTTGCCGGCGACGAGCTTGATTGAGCCGTTTTTGGCCGACATCGACGCTTCCTCCCGCGCTTTGCTGGATACGACGTTCAACATCTCAGAACCCACTGGAGCACGGTTACGACGCGCGAGGAAATATCAGGCCGAAGGCCGAACTGGCAACCCGGGATGCTACGTTTTCCCTGCGAAAATCCCGAGTCGGGCCAACGGTTTGGCCGGTACTTGAGGCCGTGGTTTAGCGGTGGTTATTGGGCGGCATAGCCGAGCGCCGAGGCCGGCAGGTCCGCCGCGGGCGCCACTGGCGTCGCGCTCGCCACCGCCGGTCCCCGCAGGCCCGGAACAGCGCCCGGTGCATCCGGCGTGCCGTTGATCATATTGGAAAGTCCGCTGAATCCGGCCTGGGCGATCCTCCGCAGCACGAGGTCGTCGGCGGCCGACCAGGGATCGCGGCCGCCCTTGGCCGAGGTCGGTTCCTCGCCCGAGAGGCGGAGCGCCCGCTGCTGGTTGGCGTCGTAGACGTCCCAGACCCAGGCGATCACGGTCTTGCCGCGCACCACCTGGGCGGAGAGGTAACTGCGGACGCGGTAGGCAGCCGTCCCCTCGCGGGAGACCACGGAGAGGCTGCGCAGCTTGGATTCGCTGTCGAGCACGCCGACCATGCGGTCGAACACCTGCGGCGGCGGCCCGTCGATCGATTCGAAGGCGACCGTTGCGCCGGAGCCGGCGCTCGGCACCATCGCATAGGAGTTGTTCGCAGCGCCCCCGCCGGCGCAGCCGCCAAGCGCGGCCGCAGCCGCCAGCAGCAAGACGGCCAGCCCGCGCGAGCCCGCGCGACGCAAGTTGGATGACGCTTCCCTCATTATGGAGGGCAGCGATATCGTTAAAATGCATTAACGTCTAGGGCGGGGGCGCCACAAACACCGTCATTCCGGGGCGCGCCACCCGAACTCGGGTTTACCCGAGTTCGAATCCATTTCGTCGCATCAACTGCTGCATGATGGATTCCGGGTTCGATGCTTGGGCATCGCCCCGGAATGACACGGCGTTGCCTGTATGGTCACCCCTCCAGCGCGATCGCGTGAATGTGCCGGCCGTAGTCCGGCTCCTTGCGATGCACCGAGCGGCGATAGCTGAAGAAGCGCTCGTCGGCATAGGTGTCGAGGCCCAGATCATCGATCATCAGGATGCCAGCGGCTTCCAGCCGTTTCCGGATGAAGCCGGCAAGGTCGAACATCGCGTGGCCTTCACGCACTGACGGAATGAAGAACACAGCATTCTCCGCGTCAGCCTCGATGAAGCGCGCCACGAACTCGTTGCCGACTTCATAGCTGTCCTGCCGGATCAGCGGGCCGATCGCGGCGATGATGCCGCTGCGCGAGGCGCCGAGCTTTTCCATAGCGGAGATCGTGGATTCCAGCACGCCGGTCAGCGCGCCCTTCCAGCCGGCATGGGCGCCACCGATGACGCGCGCATGGGGATCGACGAACAGCACCGGCCCGCAATCGGCGGTGGAGACGCCGAGCGCGATGCCGGGTGTTTTCGTGACCAGCGCGTCGCCCTTCGGCCGCGGCCCGCTCGGCCACGGGGCTTCGGCGACGAGGACATCGGGCGAATGGATCTGATGCAGGCTGAGAAAGCGTTCCGGCGCCACGCCGACATGTTCGGCCATGCGGCGGCGGTTCTCCGCGACATGGGCCGGATCATCGCTGGAGCCGAGCCCGCCATTGAGCGCGGCATAGATGCCGCCCGAGACGCCGCCTTCACGGGTGAAGAAGCAATGGCGCAAACCGGGCACCGCCGACAGCAGCGACGAAGCAAGGGTCATGACGTGCCTCCAGCCTGTTCGAGATCGCTGAGGCCTGCAATTCCCGTCAGCCGCGGCTCGGAGATGCAGAGCACCTTGAACATCGAGCCCATGCCGCTGCGTCCCGTGTCGGTCAGGCGTTTGAGCGCCACGGAAATGTCGGTGGCAACCTCCGGCGTCGCCTTCTGCATCAGCGCGGCTGCGCGGGTGTCGATGCCGATGCGCTTGAGGAAGTCGCCTTGGGTCACCGGACCGTGCACGTGTGCGCCGACGTCTTCCGCTGCGCGCACGAGCGCCTGGAAATCGACATGGGCGGTGACGTCGGCCTGACCCGGCGCCTTCAGGGGATCGGTGAAGGAGTGGCGCGCGATCGCCTGGAACGTGTCGCCGGCATCGCTGCGCAGATGGCCGTAGTCGATGATCAGCGCCGCGCCGTCCTGGTCGCGCACCCGCGTTGCGAGCTTCATGATCTCGGAATCGGGCCGCCATTCGAACACGGCGCCGACGGGCGCGGCGCGCACCAAAGGCGGCAGCAATACGTCGAAGCGCGGCGTCGGCTCGGACGCCGCGCCGAACTGAAGCTTGCCGTTGGGGTCGACCTCGATCACGCGCTCGTGCCAGCCGTCCTCGCGCTTCGCCATCTGGTGGATCGGCAGCACGTCGAAATATTCGTTGGCAAGGATGATGCTGGGGCCTTCCGGCACGTCGTCGATGCTGTCGTGCCAGGCGATGTTGCGCACGCCCGCCAGCGTCGCACTCTGCCGCTCGCGGAGGACGGGATTGACCTCGACCATATGGACATGAAGCCCCTGGTAGAGCGGCGGCAGCACGCGCAAGGCGCGCAGCGCGTCCGCCATCATGGTGCCGCGGCCGGGGCCGAGCTCGATCAACCGGAGGAATTGCGGCGAGCCCATCTGCTTCCACACCGACGCGGTCCACAGGCCGAGCAGCTCGCCGAACATCTGGCTGACCTCGGGCGCGGTGGTGAAGTCGCCTTCGCGCCCGAGCGGATCGCGCGAGACGTAATAGCCATAGCGCGGATGCATCAGGCACAGTTCCATGTACCGCCAGACCGGCATGGGGCCCGAGGATTTGATCAGCGCCTTGATCTCGTTGAGTAGCGGCGAGTCGGTCACGGCCTGCTTTCTCGAAAGGAATTAACGAATGGCCCCTGCGGGCTTCGGCGCACCGCGCCGTACTGCCCTTACAATAAGTATACCGCCGACAATAAGCATCGGGATCGACAACAGCATGCCCATGGTTAATCCGCCCCAGAGGAAGCCGAGCTGGACGTCCGGCTCACGGAAATGTTCGCCGGCGATGCGGGTCAGGCCATAGATCAGGATGAAGCTTCCGAGGATCATGCCGGGCCGCTTCAAGGCGCCGAGGCGGATCATCACCGCCAGCACCGTGAACAGCAGGATGCCTTCCATGCCGGCCTCATAGAGCTGGCTCGGATGGCGCGGCAAATGGGTGGGATCGTTGGGGAAGATCATCGCCCAGGGCAGGTTGGGGTCGGTGGCGCGGCCCCATAATTCGCCATTGATGAAGTTGGCGATACGCCCGAGCAGCAGTCCGACCGGAGCGACCGCGGTGGTGATGTCGCCGAGCGACAGGATCGGGATGCTGTTGCGATAGGCGAACCACATCACCGCGACGACGCAGCCGAGGAAGCCGCCATGGAAGGACATGCCGCCCTCCCACAGCCGGAAGATCGCGGCGGGGTGCTCGATGAAGAAGGGCAAATTGTAGAACAGCACGTAACCGGTGCGGCCGCCGAGGATGATGCCGAGCGTGACCCAGAGGATGAAATCGTCGATCTGCACCAGCGACATCGGCGCGGGGCCGCCCCACAGGCGCTCCTTCTTGAGGAGCGATCGCGCATAGAGCCAGCCGAACACGATGCCGCAGATATAGGCCAGCGCATACCAGCGGATCGCGAACGGACCGATCGCGACCGCGATCGGGTTGAAGGACGGGAAGTCGATGAGCAGAAAGGGCATCGCGCCTTCTATGGCTGGACGAGGTTGCGGCGGTAGAGCGCCAGCAGCCGCTCCCAGTGCCGCTCGGCGGCGTCGCGGTCATAGACCGGACGCTTGGGGAAGGCGAAGCCGTGATGGGTGCCGGGATAGATCTCGACTTCGGCCTTGGCGCCGCTCATGCCCTGCTTGACCTTCTCGATGATCTCGGTGGGCGCGTAGATGTCGGTCTCGGCGCAGGCGAAATAGAGCTCGGCCTTGGTCTTGGCTGGGGCGAGATGCGGGCTGTCGTCCTGCTCGGTGGCAAGCTGCGTGCCGTAGATCGAGGCGGCCGCCCTGACGCGATCGGGGAAATGCGTGGCGGCGTTGACGGCATAGCGGCCGCTCATGCAATAGCCGACGGTGCCGATCAGTTTTGTATTCGCTGCGGCCTGGCCCTCGGCATAGGTGAGCAGTGCCCTGGTGTCGTCCATGATCATGGGAATCGTGAGCGAGCCCATTAGCTGGAACATGCGCTTGCGCTCCGGCGCATTCGGATCGGCCGGGAGTGCCCCGAGCTCCATCACGCCGGAGCGGTAATAGAGGTTCGGCAGCATCGCGTAATAGCCCGATGTCGCGAGCCGCCGCGCCATGTCGCGCAGCTCTTCGCGGATCGCCGGCGCGTCCATGTAGAACAGGACGACCGGGAACGGGCCGCCGCGCTCGGGATGGGCGATGAAGGTCGCGGTGTGACCGTCCTTGGTGGGAATTGCGATCTGCTGCTCGATCATGTCTTGCGTTCCGCTTTGTGATTCTTGTTATGCAGGGACGTTGAATACGATTGCAAGGAAACCGGGGCATGACAAGGATACCTCCGGTCAGCCCTTGAACCGCTCCGTTCGGATTGCCATTGTCTTCCGAGCTGTTCGCGCAAAGTTTATCGAAGGCCGCCAGGAGACTGAAATGACCCAGACCACCAATCGGTTTTTCGACGAGATCGGCCGCCTGATGAACGATGCCGCCGGCGCCGCGCAGGGCGCCAAGCGAGAGTTCGACACGGTGCTGCGCAACCAGGCCGAAAAATTCCTGCGCGACATGGATCTGGTCAAGCGCGAGGAGTTCGAGGTGGTCAAGGACATGGCACGGCTCGCCCGCGAGGAGAACGAAGCGCTGAAGGCGCGGATCGCGGCGCTGGAGGCCAAGCTCGGCGGGTGACGACGGCAGGTCGTAGAAACCCGGATGGAGCGCAGCGCAATCCGGGAGGTTCCCGCGGGCATTGACCCCGCATTGCGCTGCGCTCCATCCGGGCTACCGTGGCGGCCGGCAGCCCATTCTCCTTGTCATTTCCGCGTCTTCCGGGTAAAAGCCCGCCACGTCCGCGGCCCCCGCACCCCTGGAGGCTTGCTGCGGCGTACACCATGGGCCGCCTTGCGGCCCATTAACTTTTGCAAAAACAAGGACTTAACGTTATGGCGACCGTCAAGGAATTGAAGGCGACCGCACGTCCGAAGAGCGGCAAGGGGGCCGCCCGGGCTGAGCGTCGCGCCGGGAAAGTGCCCGGAGTGATCTATGGCAACAAGCAGCCGCCGCTCCCGATCTCGGTTGATGATCGTGAACTGCGCCAGCGCATCCTCGCCGGCCGGTTCCTGACCACGCTGGTCGACATCGACCTCGACGGCAAGAAGCACCGCGTGATTCCGCGCGACTTCCACCTCGATCCGGTCAAGGACTTCCCGATCCACGTCGACTTTATGCGGCTCGGCGAAGGCGCCACCATCCGCATCAGCGTGCCTCTGCACGTGGTGAAGGCGGAAGGCTCGCCCGGCGTGAAGCGCGGCGGCGCCGTCAACATCGTCGCGCATGCGATCGAGCTCGAATGCAGCGTCGAGAGCATCCCGCAGTACATCGAGGCCGATGTCGGCTCGCTCGAAATCGGTCACTCGCTGCATCTGGCCGACATCATGCTACCGGCTGGCGTGAAGGCGCTGACGCGCGAGGACGCGACCCTCGTCACCATCGTGCCGCCGTCCGGCTACGCAGAAGAGCAGAAGGCGGCGGCTGCAGCTGCTGCTGGTGGTGCGGCTCCGGCGGCTGGTGCGGCTGCTGCTCCGGCGGCTGGCGCGGCTGCTCCGGCTGCGGGTGCTGCTGCTCCGGCAGCGGCTGCCAAGGCTCCCGCCGCCGGCGACAAGAAGAAGTAATCTCTCAAAGCTGGCGCGCGGTCTCTGATCGCGCGCCGAGCGAGGGGCGCGCCGCGTCATGCGACTCTTTGTTGGGCTCGGCAATCCCGGCGCGAAATACATACGCAACCGGCACAATATCGGCTTCATGGCCGTCGACGAGATCGCACGGCGTCATGGTTTTGCACCATGGCGCCGCCGCTTTCAGGGCGAGACCTCGGAAGGCGCGCTCGGACCTGAGCGCGTCATCCTGCTGAAGCCGACGACTTACATGAACGACTCCGGCCGCAGCGTTCAGGAGGCGGCGGGCTTCTTCAAGATCGCGCCCGGCGACGTCACCGTGTTCCACGACGAGCTCGAACTGCCGCCGGGCAAGGTGCGGGTCAAGATCGGCGGCGGTATCGCCGGCCACAACGGCCTGCGCTCGATCTCCGCCCATATCGGCAATGACTACCGCCGGGTGCGGCTCGGCATCGGTCATCCCGGCGTCAAGGAATTGGTGCACGGCCATGTGCTGTCGGACTTCGCCAAGGCCGACAACGACTGGGTGGCGACGCTCTGCGATGCGGTGGCCGAGCACGCCGCGCTGCTCGCCAAAGGCACGAACGCGACCTTCGCCAACAGGGTGCATCTCGCCATGCAGGCGAAGGGATTTTTGACCAAGGACGACAACGGCGAGAAATAACGCTCGTCATCGCCGGACTTGATCCGGCGATCCATCCTTTCAAAGACGATGGATGCGCGGGTCAAGCCCGCGCATGACGAGTTGGGAAGACATTCACGCGCGGGGCGCGGAGGCCAGGACACTATGGGATTCAAATGCGGGATTGTCGGGTTGCCCAATGTCGGCAAGTCGACCTTGTTCAATGCGCTGACCGAGACGGCCGCGGCGCAAGCGGCGAACTATCCGTTCTGCACCATCGAGCCGAATGTCGGCGAGGTCGCCGTACCCGATCCGCGGCTCGACAAGCTGTCGGCGATTGCCAAATCGGCGCAGATCATTCCGACCCGGCTGACCTTCGTCGACATCGCCGGCCTGGTGCGCGGCGCCTCCAAGGGCGAAGGCCTCGGCAACCAGTTTCTCGCCAACATCCGCGAGGTCGATGCGATCGCGCATGTCGTGCGCTGCTTTGAAGACTCCGACATCACTCACGTGGAGGGCAAGATCGCGCCGCTCGCCGACATCGAGACCATCGAGACCGAGCTGATGCTCGCCGACCTCGACAGCCTCGAGAAGCGCGTCGACAACCTCTCCAAGAAGGCCAAGGGCAACGACAAGGACGCCAAGGAGCAGCTCGACCTCGTCAACCGCACGCTGGTGCTACTGCGCGAGGGCAAGCCCGCGCGCCTGGTCGAACGCAAGGCCGAGGAGGAGCGCGCGTTCTCGATGCTCGGCCTGCTGTCGTCGAAGCCCGTGCTCTACGTCTGCAACGTCGAGGAAAGCTCGGCCGCCACCGGCAATGGCTTCTCCAAGGCGGTCGAAGAGCAGGCGGCGAAAGAGGGCGCGGTTGCCGTCGTCATCTCCGCCAAGATCGAATCCGAGATCGCGACGATCTCGCGTGACGAGCGCACCGACTTCCTGGAGACGCTGGGTCTCGAAGAGGCCGGCCTCGATCGCCTGATCCGCGCCGGCTACACCCTGCTCCAGCTCATCACCTATTTCACGGTGGGACCGAAGGAGGCGCGCGCCTGGACCATCCATCGCGGCACCAAGGCGCCCGGTGCGGCCGGCGTGATCCACACCGACTTCGAGAAGGGCTTTATCCGCGCCGAGACCATCGCCTATGACGACTACATCGCGCTCAACGGCGAAGCCGGCGCCCGCGATGCCGGCAAGCTGCGGCTCGAAGGCAAGGAATACGTCGTCGCCGACGGCGACGTGATGCATTTCCGGTTTAATACGTAGGATCTTTGTCGTGTGCCCCGGACGCAGCGCAGCGCACTTGCGGTGCGCCGCAGAGCCGGGGCCCAGAAGCCTCGATTATGGATGCATGGGTCCCGGACGCAGCGAAGCGTCACTGCGTGCCGCACCGCGTCCGGGACACGAGAGATCACCGCACCCCGCCACCCTGGTCCCTGATCGCGCCGAGATGCTCGTTGATGCGGAAGATGATCAGGATCAGCTCCGCGGCGATGCGCGAGAACACGATGCCGACGACGACGCCTGCGATCGACTCCAGCACCACCAGGAAGCCGGCGAACGGGCTGATCGCCATCGCGCTGAGGCCCGCGAAGATGCCGGAGAGTCCGAGCAGGCAGATCACGCCGATCACCAGCCAGTAGAAGGTCTTGATGATCGTCGGCGTGATAAAGCGGTCCCATTGAAACAGATCGCTGAATGAAAACATCTCTCTCCCCCCGGCAAATCGCACCGCCGGCCGCGTCAATCTGACCAGGCGGCCGGTCCGGCCCGACTCGCCGAATGTAGCACGAGCCATGCGGGCCGGCGGGTTGAGATTGCCGCAAAGTGCGGCCACAATCTGTCATTCCCACCAGCAATCCAAAGATGACCCTGACCTTCGAAGATTTCCCACCCGGCCGGTTCGGCACGTTCGGCCCGCGCCATGTCACCCGCGACGAGATCCTGGCTTTTGCCGCCGAGTTCGATCCGCAGCCGATGCACCTCGACGAGGAGGCCGCCAGTAAGAGCATGCTGCGTGGCCTTTCCGGCTCGGGCTGGCATCTCTGTTCGCTGATGATGCGGATGATGGCCGATGGCTTCATCACCCGCGCCGCGTCGCTCGGCTCGCCCGGCGTCGACGAGGTGCGCTGGCTTTCTCCCTTGCGGCCCGGCGACGACCTCATGCTCGACGTCGACGTCGTGGAGGCCCGCACTTCTAAGAGCCGGCCCAGGCTCGGTATCGTCAAGTTCAAATGCACCGTGCGCAACGCCAAGGGCGACACGCTGTGCGAGATGACCTCGCCGATCCTGATCGAGAGGCGCGAGGGAGCGGTCTGATGTGGTTCTTCGACGAGATCGAGATCGGCCATCGCCGCGAGATCGGCGCCTACACGTTTACGGCGGACTCCATCAAGAGGTTCGCGAAAAAATTCGATCCGCAGCGTTTTCATCTCGACGAGGAGGAGGGCAAGAACTCGCTGTTCGGTGGGCTCGCCGCCTCCGGCTGGCATGTCGGCTCGGCCTGCATGAGTCTCCTTGTCGCAGACGGCCAGCGCCTGACGCAGGAGGCAATCGCGCGCGGCGAGGAGGTTGCGGTGTGGGGACCGTCGCCAGGCTTCCGCGATCTGCGCTGGATCAAGCCGGTGCTCGCCGGCGACACCGTCGCTTACGCCAGTGTCGTCGTCGACAAGCGCGCCTCCGGCTCGCGCCCCGGCTGGGGCATTTTGACCGCCCGCACCACCGGCACCAACCAGCGCGGCGAGGACGTCTATTCCATCACCGCCACCGCCTTCGTGCCGATGCGGAAGGGTTCGCAATTTAGAATCGATTGAGCGGGCTGCTCCTCACCTCGCCCCGCTTGCGGCCGTGCTTACGGGGAGAGGTAGGATCGCTCTTGCGATCCGGGTGAGGGGGTACAGGTCTCTCGATGATCTTATCGTGTGGAGGGAGGCCCCTCACCCCAACCCTCTCCCGGCGAAGGGCGGGAGAGGGAGGAGAGAAATCACGGAACTGTTGCCCGCGCGCTATGGACGCGATTCGGGGCGGCTGCCATAAGCCTCCGCAAGATGGCTGGCCCGCGAAGCAGCTGCCGGAACCCTCGAGTTGCTAACCAATTATGAACCTGTCGCTGTCTATTTGAACGAACTGGGCAGAGTACAGGGGACGAGAACCATGGCAGACCGCGGCGCACTCAAGCTGGTCGGATTTATCTTCGCTACCGCGACGCTGGCCGTCATGCTGGTCGCCGGCATGGTGGTGAAGGGCTATGCCGATGGCGCCTACACCCTGGAAGCCTCGACCGTCGAAGCAAGCCGTTAAGAGTTCGTTAACTCTCCGGAGCCGCGCTCCGGCCCTTGATCAGCGGCTATAGACGAACGCCAGTATCGCGATCGCAACCGCCAGCAGTCCGACAAAGCGCAGCATGATCGTGCCGAACTGGTTCGGCGCCGGCCGCAGCGGTATCGGGTCCCTGTTGTCGGGCCGAATGCTTTCCATCTGACATGTCCCCGGGCCCGGGCCGCAACGGCTGCGGGCGCTTGGCTTTGGTCGCCGGGGATGGGCGGAGGGTTCAAATGCGGGAGCCGGGACCCATCGCGACACGCATTCATCCGCTGGTCTGGGCCCCGGCTCTGCGGCGCGTCACTGCGTGCCGCACCGCGTCCGGGCACGAGACCCCTCGAATCAAAACCGCCGCGTCCCTTTCGGGAGCGCGGCGGCTGGTGATGCGTGTTGCTTGCGATCAGCTGTTGCGCAGGCCGTCGGCGGCGCGCTTCCACTGGGCGACGTTGTCGGAGATCATCCGGGTCGACTTCATCGCAGCCTGGCTGAGCTGAGCGTAGCCCGAGATCTCGCGCTGGACGCGCTGGCCTTCGGCATGGAGCAGGTCGCGCAGGCTCTCGAGCTCGGAGATCAGATTCTCGATCTCGGCGAGCGAGGTGCCGGCGACGCGCTGGATCAGCGAGTTGACGTTGGTGACGGTGGCTTCCGCGCTTGGATCGAGCGCTGGCTCGGCGCCCGTCGCCGCCGGCCGGCGCAGATAGGCGATGTCGTTGCGGACGAAATCGCGGATGCCGGCTTCGACTTCCGTCACTGCGGCGAGGTTGGTGTCGACGGTTTCGGTCTCGGTCGATTCAGTCTTTTCCGGACGAATGGCGTTCATCGTTGTTCCCCTGTTCGCGTTGGGCGCAGCGCGAGTGTCCCCCGCACGACGACGTCTGTAAGGCCGATCCATCAGGGCGTCGGATTTTGACAGCAAATGGGCCAAGATGCGGCAAGGACGGACCATTCGGGGGCTTTGCCGTGGCGCTTTGTCCGCATTTTATCTATCCCCCTCATGGAGAGAGAGGGGCGAGGCGAAAAGCTCACCAGCTCTTCTTGAAGCCCGCGGTCAGGCTCTTGTTGATCGCGCCCTGCGAAGTCTCGCCGACGGAGCCGGAGACCGTGACGTTGTCGAACAGCTTTTGCTCGGCGCCGAACTTGCGCAGCCATTTGTCGTCGGTGGTCGACAGCGTCTGGCCCGCGGTGATGCTGGTGCCGGTGTCGGTGATCTCGACCCTGGCGGACTGGTCGGTCTCGTAATTGCGCGTGGTGCGGCCGGCGATGCCGGGCAGCGCCGTGGTGCCCTGCTGGTTGACGCTGTAGCCGTTCTGGAGCGTCAGCGAGGTGTCGTTCGACAGCGGCACCGATTTGGTCAACGACGCCCCGAGCTTGCTCTGTTCGGCGCCGGGATCGACGCGGGCTTCGACCGCGGTCTTGTCCCAGACGGGGCCCGCGCCCGGGGCGGTCGCGGCGGCCCAGGCGTTGCCGGAGGATTGCGGCAGGCTGCCGCCATTGGCGGCCTTCTGCGCCAAAAGCTCCGACATCGTGGTCGGCTCCTTCGCCACCGTCATGTCGGCGCCGATGCGGGTGTCCCAGAACGACGACACCGACTGCTTCACGGTCACCGCCGAGGAGCCGTTGGCGTTGGGGTTCGACGACCAGTTCAGCGCCTCCTTGGCGGCAGCCTGCGCGCGCTTCTTGGCGGTAATGATGTCGTTGAGCGCGCCGGCGTCGATGGCGAGCTGGCCCCAGTCGAGCTTGTCGACGTCGATGCCCTTGAGCACGTCGGGGTCGTTGACGTCGGGGGTATCAGCGGCCTCGACTTCCTCGTCAGCCGCGGGAGGAATGATCTGCGCCGAGGCCGTCAGCACCGAGCCGAAAATGAATGCGGCCGTCAGCACCGGCAGCCTGGTCCAGCCAAAACCTGTCGAGAATTCCATCGTCCTGCCCGCGAGCCCAGTTCGCGCCCAGAATGCGGAACTATCGTTGCGAAATTGTGGCGCTCGCCTCACCTCGATAACGAACCAACGGGCCGCGCGAAAGGCGCGCGCCCGATGACGAGCTTCTCCACGACGGCATCCGGCGGGGCTGGAGGCCAGGACGCGTCGCGGGGAGCATCAATCGATCGGTCCCGAATTGCGGGGCCCGTTGGTGTCCCCCTCAGCCGACGCCGGTCATCTTCGGCAGATGAATGGCGCGGCCGAGTGCCTGCTCGACCAGATCGAACGTGTCGATCAGCACGCGCATGTTGATGAGCCGGTCCGCCCTGAACTGGGCGAACTGCGCCACCCGCAGCGAGATCGGCTTGTCGGAATCCAGTGCGGTGAGCGAATAGCGCAGCATCGAGGAGGCGGAATCCACGCCCAGCATGATGCTCTCGCGCTCGAAGCGGCGGACCCGGAAATTGTCGGCCAGCTGGCGGATGACCTGGAGCACGGCCGCCTTGCCCTGGCGCGCGCCAAGGAACGGAAACATGTCGATCGGGCCGTAGACCGCCCAGTCGACATCCTCGTCGATCAGGGCCTCGATATCCTCGAAATGCCGGTCGTTGATCGCGCGGTGCAATGCGCGCGAAAAACGCCAGAGGCTGTGCTCTGTCATTTTGGGACGTCCTGGGACTGGCTTGCAAAAAAACGAAAAACAACCCCATGCACAGCAAGGCGCCGGGGGCTGCTCAATTCATTAGTGTACGAACAGATAGGGGGATTTCGGCCAAAACGCAATTCACGTTTTCGCAATGCACAATTGAGCGCGCTTTGTGAGATTTGCAATAGAACCCCGTATTTTACCGGTCCCGGTTCTGGCCCGAGGCTGGAGGAGCGGGGAGGGAGGTTCAACGGGGGCCACGTCGGGGGTTCGCGAGCGCCCACCCCATATTCAGTGTCGTCCTGGCGAAAGCCAGGACCCATAACCCCAGGGAGAAGTTTGGCGAAGATTCGCCGTTCGGTACTTCGACCACCCGCAACCGAGAGATTCCGCGGTATGGGTCCGGCCTCCGCCAGGACGACACCGAGAAGCTGGCAGGCAGGTCGTCGCTGGCCTCAGCCGCCGTCCACCCCCACGATCAGCGACCCGATCTCCCGCTCCAGCACCTGCTGCACCAGATGGTAGGAATCGATGATCTCGCGGATCTGCGCGATCTGTCCGTCGAACACCGCCATGAGAACTGCACGACGCGGTCGTTGCGTGCTTCCTGTAGGTGTGCCTGTAGGTCGCGACCTCGTCGCCCTCGGCGACGATCTGCGTCGTCTTGCAGCGGACTTCCGAATAACGCGACCGGATCGTCTGCCAGAGTTCTCGCAGCTCTTTCTTGCTGTGGCGTGGGCCCATATGCGGCAGCACGTCGATCGGCGCGTGCGTGAGGAAGTCGACCTCTCCCGGCATCCGCCCTCGCTGAAGCTTCGGCGGACAAGAGCGGGGCGAGGTACAGCCCGTGACCCATCTCACATCACCCGTCTCCCGATGCGGCTAATGTCATCCGCATGTCATCAGGGAGACGTGCCATGGCCGTCACCGCCGCCGCGATAAAATCCCGACTGTACAACGCGCTCGAAGGCTTTGCGCTGACAGCGATCCTCCAGAGCTTCCCGATGTTCGCAACTGCCGCGTTGCTGCTCAAGCTGCTCGGCAACCACGACCTCGTCGGCGATCCCGGCGTCGCCATCTTCGTCGCCTGCGCGTCCCTCGTTCACGCGGTGATCGCGGTGACGCTGGGGTCGGCAATCCCGGCACTCTCCAGGCTGCTTTACGAGCCGAGCTTCTTCGATCCCAATCTGTCGCTCTCCGACAAGATCACCGAATGGCGCACCCATCCGGCAGCCTCGATGCAGCTCGTGGCGATCGTGCTGATGCTGTCGGTGATGGCGGTGGCGACGGCGAGCGTGGGGTGAGGGACAGCATTGACCAGCTATCCTGATTGATTGAACGGATCTACCTCTTCTTCCACCCACCCCGCCGCCCCGGCATGCCCCCCGTCGACTTCGGCGCCGGCCCGAACTCCGGCCCTGATTGCCGCGAGTCCGTCGGCTGGATGATCCGGCTCTCGCCGCCGAATGGCTTTGACGGCAGGGCGCGGTCGGCGCGATAGGGCAGCGATTCTGGGCCGTGCATCTCGTCGAGATGCGGCTTGTGCACCTTCGAGCTGCCGCCGCCGCCGCTGGCCTTCAGCGCCGGGCTCACGGTCTTCTTCTTCATCGCGCTGACGGGGAGGTTGGCGGCATCGCCGTATTTCTTCGTTCCGGCATAGGCGCCGGCCTTGCCCTGCACGGTGCGCTGCTTGACGGTAGGGTCGTCGACCACGGCGAGCTCGGTGGCGCGCAGGCGTTTGACTTCGTCGCGCAGGCGGGCGGCTTCCTCGAAGTTCAGATCGGCTGCCGCCTCGCGCATCCGCGTTTCGAGATCGGCGAGCACGGCTTCAAAGTTGTGGCCGATCGAGATGACGTCGTCGGTCATGTCATGGCCGCCGACCTCGACCAGCACGTGGTCGCGCTCGTAGACGCTGTTCATGATGTCGCCGATCGACTTCTTGATGCTCTCCGGCGTGATGCCATGCGCCGTGTTGTACTCGACCTGCTTTTCGCGGCGGCGGTCGGTTTCGGCGATGGCGCGCTCCATCGAGCCCGTCATCTGGTCGGCATAGAGGATCACCTTGCCATCGACGTTGCGCGCGGCGCGGCCGATGGTCTGGATCAGCGAGGTCTCGCTGCGCAGAAAGCCTTCCTTGTCGGCATCGAGGATGGCGACCAGCGCACATTCGGGAATATCGAGGCCCTCGCGCAACAAATTGATGCCGACCAGCGCGTCGAACGCGCCGAGCCTGAGGTCGCGGATGATCTCGATCCGCTCGATGGTGTCGATATCGCTGTGCATGTAGCGGACGCGAATGCCCTGCTCATGCAGATATTCAGTGAGGTCCTCCGCCATGCGCTTGGTCAGCACCGTGATCAGCGAGCGATAGCCGGCCTGGGCCGTGGCGCGGACTTCGCCGACGAGATCGTCGACCTGGGTGCGGGCGGGACGAATGTCGACGGGAGGGTCGATCAAGCCGGTGGGGCGGATCACCTGCTCGACGAACACGCCGCCGCTCTCGTTCAACTCCCAGGCGCTGGGCGTCGCCGACACCGCGACCGTCTGCGGCCGCATCATGTCCCACTCCTCGAAGCGGAGCGGGCGGTTGTCCATGCATGACGGCAGGCGGAAGCCGTATTCCGCGAGCGTTGCCTTGCGACGGAAGTCGCCGCGGAACATGCCGCCGATTTGCGGCACGGTGACGTGGCTTTCGTCGGCGAACACCAGCGCGTTGTCAGGCACATATTCGAACAGCGTCGGCGGCGGTTCGCCGGGGCGGCGCCCGGTGAGATAGCGCGAATAGTTCTCGATGCCGGCGCAGCTCCCCGTCGCCTCCATCATCTCGAGATCGAAGGTGGTGCGCTGCTCCAGCCGCTGCGCTTCCAGCAGGCGGCCCTGGTCGTGGAGCTGGTCGAGCCGCTGCTTCAGTTCAGACTTGATCGATTTGATCGCCTGCACCAGGGTCGGGCGCGGCGTCACATAGTGCGAGTTGGCGTAGATCTTGATGAATTCGAGCTCGTCCTGCTTGTGGCCGGTGAGCGGATCGAATTCCTCGATATTCTCCACGGTGTCGCCGAACAGATTCACGCGCCAGGCCCGGTCCTCATAGTGCGCCGGGAAGATGTCGATGACGTCGCCGCGCACGCGGAAGGTGCCGCGGGTGAAGTCGGCCTGCGTCCGCTTGTATTGCAGCGCGACGAGGTCGGCGATCAGCTGGCGCTGGTCGATGCGCTCGCCCTTCTTCAAGGCAAAGGTCATCGCGGTATAGGTCTCGACCGAGCCGATACCGTAGATGCAGGACACGGACGCAACGATGATGACGTCGTCGCGTTCGAGCAGCGCGCGCGTCGCGGAGTGGCGCATGCGGTCGATCTGCTC
Source organism: Bradyrhizobium sp. F1.4.3 (assembly GCF_040548375.1). Lineage (NCBI taxonomy): Bacteria > Pseudomonadati > Pseudomonadota > Alphaproteobacteria > Hyphomicrobiales > Nitrobacteraceae > Bradyrhizobium > Bradyrhizobium sp. F1.4.3. The sequence continues at coordinate 123,623 of NZ_JBEPRN010000014.1, read as the reverse complement.
GTTGATCGACGAGTCCTTTTCGATATAGGTGTCGGTGCGCGGGACGTAGGCTTCCGGCTGGTAGTAGTCGTAATACGAGACGAAATATTCGACCGCGTTGTCGGGGAAGAAGTTCTTGAACTCGCCGTAAAGCTGGGCGGCGAGCGTCTTGTTCGGCGCCAGGATGATGGCGGGGCGCTGCGTTGCCTCGATCACCTTGGCCATGGTGTAGGTCTTGCCGGAGCCAGTGACGCCGAGCAGCACCTGCGAGCGGTCGTTGCGCTGGATGCCTTCGACCAACTCGGCGATCGCGGTCGGCTGGTCGCCGCGCGGCTGGTATTCCGACTTGATCTCGAAGCGCACGCCGCCTTCGGACTTTTCCGGGCGCGGCGGCCGGTGCGGCGTCCAGACCTGCACCGAGCCGTCGTCCCTGCGGAACTCCGGCCGGCCCTCGCGGATCAGCGCCTCCAGCGCCTCCGCGGTCGCCTTGACGCCGAGCGCCTCCATCTTGTTGCGCGGTGGACGGGCGAGCGCCTCGGCATCGTCCTCTTCAGTGGGAAGCCCGAGCTGACGGGCCAGTTCCGGATCGAGCGTCGGGATCGTGGCCGCGGTTCCGTAATTGGCCTGAGCGGCTTCCCCCAGCTCTGCGGGCCGATCAGCCGGAAAGTCCTTGGGCGTCGAGGACCGCGCGCGATGCGCAGCAGCCTCGCCGCCGGCACGGCGGTCGCGCGAATTGTCCGGCGGCGGCTGCAGGCCGGTGCCCGAGCCCATGCCGGCGTCGCCGCGATTGATCGCGGGATTGAGCAACTCGGCCAGCGCCGGCCCGATCGGCTGCACGTCAGGCCGGTGTGCCTTCGAGTTCGGCGTCTTGGTTTTGGGGGATTTTGCGGGGGGAGCAGGTTTCTTCGCCATGCCCCGAATATGGGACGAGTCCGCCCCTCAGAAAAGAGCGAATGCCCGTCCGTGCTCAGGCTGCTGACAGCAGGTTGGCAGCAGGCGAGCAGCAGATCTTTGGATCACGCCGCTGGCAGCGGCCCCTCGTCGTCCTCGGCCACCAGACGCGGCTCGAGGATGTCGAGATGGATCCCGCCGCAATCGGTGCAGCGCATGGTCCAGTACTCGCATCCGGCGCGGCCGCCGATCACACGGAGCACCGTGAGATCGCCGTCGCATTCCGGGCAGTTGGACAAGACGGTGCGGGCGTAGATCCTCGACCGCACTGCGTCTTCGATGTCGATGACTGACATGACCGGTTTCCCCTGTTGCGCCGCGCTGTCCCTGCGATCCGTTCTCGCAATCCCGCTCGCTTATTCGTCGTCGCTGTCGTCGGCGCGCCGGCGGAAGCGATCGATGTGGTGTTTGGCATCCGCGATCGCCGCGTCGGGATCGGGCCAGGCGAAGCCGACTTCCATGGCCGGAAACAGCACGCCGTCGATGGCAACCGGGCTGAAATCGGCGCGCCGGATACGGGCGTGCCACAGTCCCTTGCCAGCTTCGAAGGATTCGATGTCAAAGCCGTCGTAGATGGTCGTCATGGTAGTCCCCAAAAGTGTCTTGTCGGAGGGTCACGGGACCACATTTGTCGGGTTCAGTATGTGAAGCCATTCACAAGCGGCGGGCTTTTTTGCCCGGCAGCGTCAGTTCCGCGCCGTAATGCGGCCGATCCGCTTCACCGGCCGGGCCGCGGGCTCGGATGCCGCGCGCATGATCCAGCGGCGGAACGCGGCGAAGTCGCGCTGCTCGGTCTGGAAGCTGCGATAGAGCAGGTACCAGCGCATGCCCTTGGGAACCGAGAGGTCGAACGGCGCCACCAGCCGGCCGGCGGCGAGATCGTCGTCGATATAGGGCCGGATGCCCATGGCGATGCCGAGCCCGTCGGCGGCGGCCTGGAGCGCCTGGCCGTAGAACTGGAACTCCGGCCCGCGCGCATTGATGCGCGTCAGGCCGGAGGCCTTGAGCCAGATCGGCCAGTCCTCCGGCGAATGCGTCACGCGGATCAGGCTCGGGCCTTTGAGATCGGCCGGGCGCTTCAGGCCGGAGGCGAGGCGGGGCACGCAGACCGGCGTGAGGTCGCCGGCGAACAGTGGCTCGGCGACCAGCCCCGGCCAGTCGCCGGTGCCGAGCTTGATGCCGCAGCTCCAGTCCTCGCCGAATGGGACCTCGGCGCCGCCGGTGGTGAAGCGCACCTCGATGTCGGGCTCCTCGTTGCGAAACTCCGACAGCCGCGGGATCAGCCAGCGCATCGCAAAAGTGTGGCCGACGCCGATGGTGAGCACGCGGACACCGGACGGCGCCGTCACCTGCGCGGTGAGGCTTGCCAGCGCATCGAAGATCGGCGTCAGCCCGCTCTGATAGGCGCGGCCTGCTTGCGTCAGCACGAGCTTGTTGGCCTTGCGCTCGAACAGCGCGACGCCGAGCCGCTCTTCCAGGAGATGCACCATGCGGCTGACGGCCGCCGCCGACACGTTCAGCTCGACGCCGGCCGCAGCAAAGCTGCCGGTCCGCGCTGCCGCCTCGAATGCCTTGATGCCGTTGAGAAAGAGCAGTCGCCGCAAATGCAAGGACCCTCAGGAAAGCTGATGCCAGGGCAAGATAACTCAGTTTGCGTGAGGGGAGCAAGCGCGGCAGAAACATTGGCGTAGTTCATGCTGATTTGATGACGCGGTGGCGGTGCACTTCGCCTCTCCCCGCGTGCGGGGAGAGGCCGGAATTTGAGCGAAGCGCAAATTCCGGGTGAGGGGGAGCTTCCGCGAGTCCAACTCTTGCCGTGACTGCGGCGACAGCCCCTCACCCCACCCTCTCCCCGCAAGGGCGGGGCGAGGGAGCGCGGGCAGTTTGCGTCCCTTAGGTGCCCACCACCGGAGAACCCCTCGTGACATCAATCATGATCGCTGCCCTCGGATTGCTGATGGTCGCCACAGCCTTCCTGTCGGGGCTGTTCGGCATGGCCGGCGGGCTGATCCTGATCGGCGTGCTGCTGGCCTTGATGCCGCTGCCGACCGCGATGGTGCTGCATGCGATCACGCAGATGGCCTCGAATGGCTGGCGCGCGCTTCTCTGGCGCGCGCATATCCGCTGGCGGCCGGTCGCGGTCTATCTGATCGGCTGCGCTGTCGCGCTCGCGGCGTGGTCGATCACGCGCTACGTGCCGGACAAGCCGGTCGCGCTGCTGATGCTCGGTGTCACCCCGTTCATGGCGCGGATGATGCCGTCCGGCATCAAGCCGAATCCGGACAGCATCTGGCAGGGCGCGTTCTACGGCTCGATCTGTATGGGCTTGATGCTGATGACCGGCGTGTCGGGCCCGCTGCTCGACACCTTCTTCCTCGGCGGAAAGTTCGGCCGGCGCGAAATCGTGGCGACGAAAGCGACCTGCCAGGTCGCGAGCCATTTCACCAAGCTCGTCTATTTCGGCGGCATCATCGACCAGGCCGCTTCGCTCGATCTGACGCTGGCCGCGGTTGCGGTCGCGGCCTCGATGCTCGGCACCAGCCTTGCGCGCCGCCTGCTGGAAGCGATGAGCGACCAGCAGTACCGCACCTGGGCAACGCGCCTGATCACCACGATCGCTTGCTACTACATTGCCTATGGCAGCTGGCTGCTGCTCCGCGCGCCGGTGCTGGCCGCCTTCGACAAGGGAGGTTTGCAATGAACGAGACCGTCGATCCGCTGGTGCTGGACTTCGTCGAATGGGTCGCGCGCGAGCCGCGCGCCTATGCCGAGGTGGTCTCGACCTGGAAGACCTCGTGCCCGCGTCTTACCATCTGGGAAGACGCCGCCGATCGCGGCTATGTCGCGCGCGAGACGTTGCCCGGAATCGGCTTGATCGTCGCGGTGACGGAGGACGGCGAGAAGCTGTTGCGCGCGAACGGGCGCTGAACCTTCGCTGCAATCACGCGGCCGTCATTGCCAGAACTATTGACTTGAGCCGCGCCCGGGGCGAAATTCATGCAGTCGCATCTTCTTGCGAAGATCCTTCCAGCCCGGGATATCCAGCCATGATCGACCTGCATTATTGGTCCACGCCGAACGGCCACAAGATCACGATGTTCCTCGAGGAGACCGGGCTGAAATACAAAGTCATCCCGGTCAACATCGGCAAGGGCGAGCAGTTCACGCCGGAGTTCCTGGCCGTCGCGCCCAACAACCGCATCCCCGCGATCGTCGATCACGAACCGAAAGGCGGCACCAAGCCGCTGCCGCTTTTCGAATCCGGCGCGATCCTGCTTTATCTCGCCGAGAAGACCGGCCGGTTCCTCCCGACCGATCCTTACGCGCACTACGACGTCATCCAGTGGACGTTCTGGCAGATGGGCGGGCTCGGCCCGATGGCCGGCCAGAACCATCACTTCCGCAACTACGCGCAGGAGAAGATTCCCTACGCGATCGATCGCTATGTCAACGAGACCAACCGTCTCTATGGCGTGCTCAACAAGCGCCTCGCCGATCGCGACTTCGTCGCCGGCGACTATTCGATCGCCGACATGGCGTCCTACCCCTGGGTGGTGGGCCACGCCAACCAGGGCCAGAACATCGACGACTTCCCGCATCTGAAGCGCTGGCTCGAGACCATCCGCGCCCGTCCCGCCACGATGCGCGCCTACGCGCTGGCGAAAGAGGTCAACCCGAATTTCGGCAAGCCCGCGATCCGCACCGACGAGGAGCGCAAGATCCTGTTCGGACAGACGGCGTCGGTGGTGCGGTAGGCGCGTCGCGGCGACTCCACATCGTCATTGCGAGCGCGCGCGAAGCAATCCAGAATGTTTCCGCGGCGGCAGACTGGATTGCTTCGCCGCGCTCGCAATGACGGAACACCAGCCATGTCACTCAAACTCTTCGAACTCGTCGGCACCGACGCCTCGCGCCCGTTCAGCCCGTATTGCTGGCGCACGCGGATGGCGCTGGCGCATAAGGGGCTGTCGGCGGAATCGCTGCCCTGGCGCTTCACCGAGAAGAGCACGATCGCGCCGCACGGCTCTGAGAGGGTCCCGGTGCTGTTGCATCATGACAGACCGGTGGTCGATTCCTGGGCGATCGCGAACTATCTCGAGGACAATTTTCCGGACCGTCCGTCCCTGTTCGGCGGCGCGGGCGGTCGCGCCATGGCGCGCATGCTCAATGCGTGGGGCGACATCGCCATTGTCGGCGGCCTCTCTATGCTGATCGTCGCCGACATCCCGAAAAACCTCGCCGAGGTCGATGCCGCCTATTTCCGAAAGTCGCGCGAGGCGCGGTTCGGCAAGAGCCTGGAAGAGGTCCAGGCGAACCGCGACACCGGCGTCGTTGCGTTTCGCAAATCGCTGGAGGTGATGCGCCAGACCTTGAAGAAGCAGCCCTATATCGGCGGCGATGCGCCGAACTATGCCGACTACATCGTGTTCGGCGGCTTTCAATGGGCGCGCGTGGTCAGCCCGTTCAAGCTGCTCGAAACGGATGATCCGATCTACGCCTGGCGCGAGAAGCTGCTCGACGCATTCGATGGAATGGCGCGGAAGGCGCCGGGACATCCGGTCTAGGCTTCGTAGCCCGGATTACGCTTGCACTCCATCCTGGTTGCGCGACGCCTCCGCTGCCGCCTTGCGCAAACACTCCCGGCACAGGCAATCCTCGCCCTTGATCGGCATCGGCAGGCGCGCCGTCTCCTCCGCGCACCAGCAGGTGCCCGACAGGTCGCAGCCGAACTCGGTGCCGCAGCGGGAACAGGCCAGACGGCGCGGCTGCGGTTCCTGCGTTGAGGTTTCTTTCGGATTTGTCATGATCTGCGCAAAAGCTTCGCCGTCATTTTCATGTCGGGTTCATCTCCCGCTGCGGTATATTAGGCGTTGCGCATGGACTCGGAAAGCGGTTGGCAACGCGCGGAGGACAGATCGATGGCCCGCGATTCGCAAGCCGCCCTCGTTGCGCTCAACCGCTTCGGATTCGGGGCCCGCGGCGGGGCATCGGGCGACCTGATCAATGCGGCCTCCGATCCCAGAGGTTTCGTGAAGGCGGAACTGGCCCGCCCCTCAGGCGTGTTGCTGGAGGCGCCGGGCCTGCAATCGACCCCGCAGCTCGGGCAAGCTGCGTTCGCCTATCAGGACCAGGTCAAGCAGGCGCGTGAGGCTGCGGCAAAAGCGGGCGCTCCGACTGAGGCGCCGCCCGCACCGGCGCCGGCCGATCAGAAGCCCGACAACAAATTGCGCCGCAATCTCTCGCTGAACACTGTCATGACCGAGATCGCCGGCCAGATGGCCGAGGCGAAGCCGTCTGGCAGCGCGGCGAAGCCCGACAGCATGCAGCCCAATGTCGCGGCGCCGCCGGCCGCAAAGCCGTCTCCGCAGCCGCTCAACGTGATCCAGAAGACGTTTCGCGCTGAGGCGCTGGCGCGGTTGCAGCGCGCGACACTGGTCGATTGCGGCTTCACCGAGCGCCTTGTGGTGTTCTGGTCCAACCATTTCTGCATCTCCGCCAACAAGGGCGAGCTGGCGCGGATGTGGGCCGGTGCGTTCGAGCGCGAGGCGATCAGGCCGCATGTGCTCGGGCGCTTCGCCGACATGCTCAAGGCGGTCGAGCAACATCCGGCGATGCTGTTCTTCCTCGACAACCAGCAATCGCTCGGGCCGGATTCCCGCGCGGGCCAGAACCGCAAGCGCGGCCTGAACGAGAATCTCGCGCGCGAGATCATGGAGCTGCATACGCTCGGCGTCGGCGGCGGCTATACGCAGGAGGACGTCACCTCGCTCGCGCGCATCATCACCGGCTGGACCTTTGCCGGCCGGCAGGGCCAGTTAGGGGTGCCCGGCTCGTTCGTGTTCAACACCAATGCGCACCAGCCCGGGCCGCAAATGCTGCTCGGCAAGACCTATGAGCCGACCGGCCTCGCACAAGGCGAGGCCGCGCTTGCCGACATCGCGCGCCATCCTTCGACGGCGAATTTCATCGCCACCAAATTCGTCCGTCACTTCATAGCCGACGATCCGCCGCCGGCTCTCGTGGCGCGATTGCGCGACGTCTTCGTCAAGACCGACGGCGATCTCAAGGCGCTTGCGACCGCGCTGGTCGATTCCGGCGAAGCCTGGCAAGCGCCGCTGACCAAGATGCGCTCGCCCTACGATTTCGTTGTCGCGAGCGGCCGGCTGCTCGCCCGCGTGCCGGAGGACCCCGGCGGCTATCTCAACAACCTGAATCTGCTGGGACAGCCGCTATGGTCGCCGGCCGGACCCAACGGTTTTCCCGACACCAGCGCCGCCTGGGCCGCGCCCGAGGGCATCAAGCTGAGGCTCGACATTGCCTCGCAGATGGGCGCGCGGCTCGGCAACAACATCGACCCGCTCGACCTCCTGGAATTCGCAGCCGCGGATGCGGCCTCAGTCGAAACGCGACGGACCATCGAGCGCGCGGAATCGCGCCAGCAGGCGGTGGCGCTGCTGTTGATGTCGCCGGAAATGCAGAGGAGATGATGTGATGGATTGCACCGAGAACCGGCTGCTCACCTCGCGCCGCGGCCTTCTGCTCGGCGGCGCCTCCTTCGCGGCCTGGGCTTATTTGCCGAAATTGGCGCGCGCGGCGGACGGGCGCGATCCCCGCCTGATCGTGGTGATCCTGCGCGGCGCGCTCGACGGGCTCGCGACCGTCGCGCCGGTCGGCGATCCCGATTATGCCGGCCTGCACGGATCGATCGCGCTCACCGCGGATGGCGCGCATCCCGCCATCATGCTCGATTCCTTCTTCGCACTGCATCCGTCGATGCCTGAATTCGCCCGCATGTACCGCGATACGCATGCCGCGGTGATCCATGCGGTGGCGACGCCCTATCGCGATCGCTCGCATTTCGACGGCCAGGACGTGCTCGAAAGCGGCTACGCCGGTCCCGGCCGCGTGCAGTCCGGCTGGCTCAACCGTGCGCTGGAGGCGCTGCCGCGCGGTGAGCGCGTGTCGAGCGGGCTCGCGGTCGGCCCCACCACGCCGCTGGTGCTGCGCGGCGCGGCGCCGACCGTTGGCTGGGCGCCGGTCGCGCTGCCGCAGGCCGATGACGACACCGCGATGCGGCTCGTCGAGCTCTACCGTCACCGCGATCCTGCATTGGCCTCGGCGCTGTCGCAGGGGCTCCAGCTCGAGAAGGCGGCATCCGGCGACGACATGAAGCCAAAGCCCGGCAATGCGGTCGCGCAGATGCGGCAGGTGGCGCGCGGCGCGGCAAAGCTGATGGCGGCCGATGACGGTCCGCGCATCGCCGCACTCGCCTTCGACGGCTGGGACACGCATGCCAATGAAGGCGGCCCGGTCGGCCGTCTCGCCTTCCTGCTCGGCGGGCTCGACGGCGCGCTCGCCGAATTCGAAAGCGGCCTCGGTGACCGCTGGCGCGACACCGTCATCATCGTCGCCACCGAGTTCGGCCGCACCGCGCGCATCAATGGCACCGACGGCACCGATCACGGCACCGGCACCATTGCGCTGCTCGCCGGCGGCGCGGTGAAAGGCGGCCGCGTCATCTCCGACTGGCCCGGTCTCAAGCTCGCCAACCTCTACGAAGGCCGCGACCTCAAGCCCACCACCGATCTCCGCGCCGTTATCAAGGGCGTGCTGCAGAGTCAGTTCGGTCTGTCGGATCGCGTGCTGGCAGAGACAGTGTTTCCGGACAGCGCAAGCGCAAGGCCGATGAAGGGGCTGGTTGTATAAACCGTCATTCCGGGGCGCGCGTACCGCGAGCTATGATGCGCAATTGCGCATCTGAGAATCCATTTCTCCGCAGGCTCTATGGTAAAATGGATTCCGGGCCCGCGCCTTGCGGTGCGTCCCGGAATGACGAGATAATGGCGGAGCATCAGGAGAGACAAGCAATGTACATCGCCATGAACCGCTTCCGCGTCGCCAAAGGCTCCGAATCGGCCTTCGAGCAGGTCTGGCTTTCGCGCGACACCCATCTCGACAAGGTGCCGGGTTTCGTCGAATTCCATCTGCTGCGGGGGCCCGAGCTCGAGGACCACACGCTCTATGCTTCGCACACCGTGTGGGCGAACCATGCGGCGTTCGACGCATGGACCAAGTCGGAGGCTTTCCGGGCCGCGCATCAGCGCGCTGGCGACAACAAGCCGCTCTATCTCGGCCATCCCCAGTTCGAAGGCTTTGAGGTGATGCAGACGGTCGGGCGCGGCGCGAAGTAGCGCCGTGCTCCAAAACGTCAACCTTTGGTGATCTTGTCGATCTCGGCAACATCATCGGCGCTGAGCCGCCAGGCGATCGCCTTGACGTTCTCCTCGACCTGCTCGACGCGGGTCGCGCCCGCGATCACGCTCGACACCTGCGGGCGCGCGGCGAGCCAGGAGAAGGCGAGCTCGAGCATCGAGTGGCCGCGCGCTTTCGCAAAGGCCTGGAGCTTTTCGACGATATCTTCGTTGCGCGGCGTGACGTAGCGGTCGCGCAGCGCCGGCGCCTTGCCAAAGCGCGTGTCGGCGGGCGCCGCTGCGCCGCGCTGATACTTGCCGGTGAGCAGGCCGCTCGCCAGCGGGAAGAACGGCAGCAGGCCGAGCTTGTATTCCTGCGCAGCGGGCAGCAAATCCTTCTCGATGTCGCGCACCACGAGGCTGTATTCGTCCTGGGCCGAGACGAAGCGGCTGACATTCATCGCGCGCGCGGTGAACTCGGCTTCCGCGATGCGCCAGGCCGGGAAGTTGGAATTGCCGATGTAGCGGACCTTGCCCTGGCGGATCAGGTCGTCGAGCGCACGCAAGGTCTCTTCCATCGGCGTCAGCGGATCGTAATCGTGCTGCTGGTAGAGATCGATGTAGTCGGTCTTGAGCCGCGTCAGGCTGGCTTCGACCGCGTTCATGATGTAGCGGCGCGAGGCGCCCTGTTTGGTGCCGTCGGCTGCCATCGGCTTGGAATATTTGGTGGCGAGCACGATGTCCTTGCGGCGGTCGCCGAGCACGATGCCGAGCACCGTCTCCGAGCCGCCCATCCCTGCATAGATGTCGGCGGTGTCGAACAGCGTGATACCGAGATCGAGTGCGCGGTGGATCACCTTGCGCGAGGTCTCCAGATCGGTGCGCTGACCGAAATTGTTGCAGCCGAGCCCGACCGCAGACACGCGCAGGCCAGAGCCGCCGAGATTACGAATTTCCATGGAAGATCCTGTCAGAACAAAGCAGTGCCCATTGTGACCGCGGTGCGCTGCACCGGCAAGCGGGTGGCCCCGCGTTGCTGCCATGCCGGCAAGGAAATCGTGGAAAGGAAATCGCAGGCAAAAAAATGCGGCCCCAGTCAGACGCGGCGACTGACGGGGACCGCTTTGGGGCGCTTGATCGGTGACGGGGGGCCTGATCAGACGCAGGCGCAACCTAACCCCGGAGTGTTACGCGCGGGTGACAGGGAGAGTTATCCACAGGGCTCCTGCGGTAGGATCAGAAGATCTTGCGATAGACGATGAAGCCGGAGCGTTCCGCGACCTTGTCGTACAGGCTCTGCGCCGTGACATTGGTCTCATGCGTCTGCCAGTAGACGCGCGGTGATCCCGCGAGCTTTGCGCGCTCATAGACGCCGTAGATCAGCGCCGAGGCGACGCCCTTGCCGCGCGCGGCCTCGCGCGTGAACAGATCCTGCAAATAGCAGGACGGTTCGATCGCGGTGGTGCTGCGATGAAACAGATAATGCGTGAGCCCGAGCAGGCGGCCGTCGCTTTCGGCGACCAGCGCATGCACCGGCCTCGTAGGCATCGAAGAAACGCTGCCACGTCACGCGCGTGATCTCGGGCGCAAGCGCGGTCGGACCGGAGCGGCCGTAAAAGGCGTTGTAGCCGTCCCACAGCGGCAGCCATTGATCGTAATCCTGCCGCGTGACGGAGCGAATGGTGAGCGACATCTGCAAATTCCGCAATCGATGAGGCGTCCTTCATACGTGATGATGGGCGCGCGGATCAATCGTGCTCTTGTGTTACTCAGCAACACGCAGATAGCGGATCAGCCTGCGGCCTGTGGGATCGCGCAGCGAGCGGTAGTAGTCGCCGCGCGAGGGCGTATCGGTGTGGCGGACGAGGTCGGTGACCGGCGTATAGCTTAGCATGCGTCCGCCGTCGGGCAGCGCGGTGCAGACGAAGCGCAGCACCTCGCCATTCCGCAAGTTGATATTGATCGGCGTGGCATCGCCGATTCGCACCATCTCCATGCGCTGCGCGATGAAGGCGCCCAGTTCGTCCTCCGGCAGCTCGAACGCGCCGGTGTCGCGGCCGTGATACATCAGCGCGATGAAGGGCGGCCTGTCGTCGGCCTTCTCGTCGGGCAGTGCAAAATAGTCGCGGAACGCGCGGTTGATGAATTCGGCGCGGGTCTCGGCATCGAGCAGTACGATGCCGATATCGACCTCGTCGAGCGCGGCCGACAGCCGTGCGGCGGTGGTGTGGTTGCGGCGCTCGGAGGCGAAGGCGTCGAGCAGGCGCTCGCGCATCAGGCCGGTGATGGCAGCGGTGCCGGCGGTCGTGATCGCCAGCAGGCCGAGTTGCACGAGATCAGCCGCGGCAAAGCCCGGCATGGTACGATGGCTGAGAGAGTGCAGCGCCGCACCGATCACGGCGATCGTTGCGCTGCCAAGCGCGGACGCAAAGCCCGAAAGCGAACCGGCGAGCGCGACGATGCAGACGAACAGTGGCGCGAGTGCGGGAGCGGGGAAATGACGGTCGAGCACGATCGCCAGCAGCGCGGTCGCTGCCGTCAGCGCCGGACCGGAGATCGCTCGCCATCCGAACCGCATGGTCCTGTCTCGCTCCTCCTGAACGAGGTAACGCGGCCAGACTGACCGATCGTTGCGCGATCGTGATGTGATTTCGCGCGCGGTGCTTAAGGGGCGCTTGCCGGGGAGAGCGAAGCTTTCGAAGGATTTTAAGCCAAATGAAACGGCATTGCGCGTTGCAGATGCGTCGGCGCGTTCAGCGTTGACGTGCCAGCACTCTTGCGCGCGCCGGTCAGGATCAACAGCGATGCCGCGACCAGAATGGCCGCGGCCAGCGCAATTGCGACGACTACCGCAGGTGATTTCATCGATGTCCTCCCGCGTGCCTGTCGGCGCGGGTGCTCACAGGGTGCTTCGAAGGCTGCTCGAGGATGAACGGGGGTCAGCTCGGAAGACCCATCGCCATGGTCGCCTTCGTCGACAGCACCGTCAGGGTGACAATCAGACACAGCGACAGCGCCGCGATTGCGAGCGAAGCCACCACCGTATTGGTCAACCGGGAAGAGGCGGCGACAGCAGGTCGGCTCTGAAAGCCTGCCGTGCCGGACGCCCGTACCATGGTCCAAATCCTTCAACGTGCGAGCGAATCACTCGCGACGCCGAACAATTTCACAATTTCAACCGGCAATATTGCGGCGGCTATCTCACTGAAAGTGGCGGGATTGCGGCAAAGGTTAACGCTATGCCCGCTATTTCTTAACGCCGTTTCGGTTCTCAGGCCCCAGCCGCGATGCTGGCGGGGTCTTCAATGTCGGCCGGCCGCCAGTCCATCGCCACGAAGCCCGGCGCCGCTTCGACGCGCTTCAGCCAGTCCCGGACCGCCGGGAAGGTCGAGAGGTCGAAGTCGCAGCGGTCGGCGAGATGGGTGTAGCCGTAGAGCGCGATGTCGGCGACCGTGAGCTGGCGGGCGGCGAAGTAGGCGTTGGTCTTGAGGTGGTTCTCCATCACCTGGAGCGCGCCATAGCCGCGCTCCATCCAGTCCTCCAGTGCGTGGGTCTGGAGGTCGCGGCCGCCCTTGACCAGCGACAGCCAGAAATAGGCGGCGCCGATATTCGGCTCGAGCGCGTGCTGCTCGAAGAACATCCATTGCAGCGCGTCGGCGCGATCGATCCGGTTCTCCGGCGCGAGCGGCGTGCCGACAGCGACGTACCACAGGATGGCGTTGGACTCGGCGAGGAAACGGTTGTCGCCGACCTCGAGCAGCGGCACCTGGCCTGACGGATTCTTGGCCAGGAAATCCGGCGTGCGGCTCTCGCCGCGCAGAATGTCCACTTCGACCGCTTCGTAGGGCAAGTTCAACAGCGCCAGCGCAAGGCGGACCTTGTAGCTGTTGCCGGACCGTTGCATCGAATAGAGCTTGTACATTCTGGGAGTTCGATTCCGAAAGACGTGAAGGCGCGGGGCTTGTTGCCCTGCAACGCGGCTAAACAATGATGCCGATGCGAATCCGCCGCAAGGGCCGGGCAATAGAAAAACTCGAAAACCCTACCGCACTGCAACGCCGCGGAAGATCATTTTCGCGCGACGCTGCAAATCAGATCACGCTTGCGTCAACGTGCGGATACTTCGCTCCGCGCGATCGTGTCCGAGGCAAGGCGATCGCGTTTTGGGGCACTGAAGCTTCCGCATCGTCATGGCCGGCATAGCCATCCGAAGGACGGCGTCGCTTTCGCTCGCCTATGTCCCGGCTATCCAAGCTCTGCCACACGGCACGAAGAATGTGGATGCCCGGGACAAGGCCCGGGCATGACGATGTTCTCGTTTCATGGTGTTCCAAAGCTGCAAAATTGCTCCGAGGACATGCCTTGCCGGATATGAGGGATTCCTGGGGCAAAGTTGCGGATTATTGCGGGAAATCGTGCCTGGAAACGCTCAAATCCGTAAACTTTTTCGAGATCGGGTCGAAGTTTCTTGCGGTGCAGCGGCGCTCGTTTTAGGGTGCCTCATTCCCACAATCAGAGTCGTGACGACCCATGGGTTCACGACGCTTGTCAGGAGATGACGATGCCCTTCCTTGCCGCTGCGCTCGACCGTGTGAAGCCGTCCGCGACCATCGCGGTCACGGATAAAGCACGTGCGCTGAAAGCGGCGGGCCGCAACGTCATTGGTCTCGGCGCCGGCGAGCCCGATTTCGACACGCCCGCCAACATCAAGCTGGCGGCGATCCATGCCATCGAATCCGGCAAGACCAAGTACACCGCTGTCGACGGCATCCCCGAGCTGAAGGAAGCCATCATCGCGAAGTTTCAGCGCGAGAACGGCGTCGTCTACAAGCCGAACCAGGTGATCGTCGGCACCGGCGGCAAGCAGGTGCTCTACAACGCGCTGATGGCGACCATCAATCCGGGCGACGAGGTGATCATTCCGGCGCCCTACTGGGTCAGCTATCCCGAGATGGTGGCGCTCGCCGGCGGCGAGCCGGTGCCGGTGGTCTGCACTGCGGCGACCGGTTTCAAGCTCCAGGCCGAAGCGCTCGAGCGCGCGATCACGCCGAAGACCAAATGGGTGATCCTGTGCTCGCCCTCGAACCCGACCGGTGCGGCCTATACGCGCGCCGAGCTGAGGGCGCTCACCGACGTGCTGGTCAGGCATCCCCATGTCTGGGTGATGACCGACGACATGTACGAGCACCTCGTCTATGACGACTTCCAGTTCACCACTGTGGCGCAGGTTGAGCCGAGGCTCTACGACCGCACGCTCACCGTGAACGGCGTCTCGAAGGCCTATTGCATGACCGGCTGGCGCATCGGCTATGCCGGCGGCCCCGCGCAGCTCATCAAGGCGATGTCGACGATCCAGTCGCAGTCGACCTCGAACCCGTCCTCGATCTCGCAGTGGGCGGCGGTTGAGGCGCTGAACGGTCCGCAGGACTTCATCCCCGCCAACAACAAGGTGTTCAAGGAGCGCCGCGACCTCGTCGTCTCCATGCTCAACCAGGCCAACGGCATCGAGTGCCCGCGCCCCGAGGGTGCGTTCTACGTTTATCCGTCCTGCGCCGGCACGATCGGCAAGAAAGCGCCCTCGGGCAACGTCATCTCCAACGACGAGCAGTTCGTCACCGAGCTCCTGGAGACCGAAGGCGTCGCCGTGGTGCAGGGTTCGGCCTTCGGCCTCGGCCCGGCCTTCCGCATCTCCTATGCGACCAAGACCTCGGACCTCGAAGATGCCTGCAAGCGCATCCAGCGCTTCTGCGGCAATCTGCGCTGAGCCTGTCGCAATCAGAAACGAAAAGGCCCGCTTTCCAAGCGGGCCTTTTTTATTGCGGAGTGCGATCTGGCCCCGCCAAAACTATTGTGCCATAGAACGTCGCGCGTCACGGGAATGGCGCCCGCTCTGCTCGCATCACTTTCATAGCCGGAGACATTTCATGCGCCGCTCACTCCTCCTCGCCGGACTTACCGTCGCGAGCCTCGTCGCCTCGATTGCGGGCGCCAGCGCGCAGCAGCGGATGGTGCGGGTCGGCGTGCTCGAATGCCGCGGCGGCGCCAGCATCGGCTTCGTGGTGGGATCGGTGACCAATCTCGGCTGCGTGCTTCGCGCCGACGGCGTGCCCGAGGACCGCTACGTCGCGACGATCCGAAAAGTCGGCCTCGATCTCGGCATCACCCAGGAGACCGCGCTCGCCTGGGGCGTGTTCGCACCGGTCGACCGGCTCGGCCCCGGCGATCTCTCCGGCAGCTATGCGGGCGCGCAGGGCAGCGCGTCGGTCGGCGTCGGCCTCGGCGGCAACGTGCTGGTCGGCGGCTCCAACAATTCGATCGCGCTCCAGCCGCTCAGCGTGCAGGGCCAGGTTGGCCTCAACGTCGCCGCCGGCCTGGAGAGCCTGGAACTGCGTCCGGGCCGTTAACAATTTCACGTGTGTGATCGCGACGCAACGCAGCGACGTTTCGCGCTTGCCAAACGATAAGGACCGGCAGAGCATCCATTGCTGCCGACCCAATCATGGGCCGAGCTCCAGATGAAGGAGGCGGCGAATGGGACAAGACGTCAGAAGTCCCCGAGGTCCACGGTGCATTGCGCTGGTGGGCCCTTTCCAAAGCGGTAAAACCACACTTCTTGAAGCGATGTTGGCGCGAACGAGCGCAATCCCGCGCGCCGGCAGCGTCGACGCCGGAACTTCGGTCGGCGACGCCAGTGCCGAGGCCCGTCATCACAAGATGACCGTCGGGCTGACTGCCGCCACCACGAGTTTCATGGGCGACAGCTACACCTTCCTGGATTGTCCCGGTTCCGTCGAGTTCGCCCACGACATGCGCGCAGCACTTCCCGCTGTCGACGCCGCGGTCGTGGTCTGCGAGGCCGACGAGAAGAAGCTGCCGCAGCTTCAGATCATTCTGCGCGAGCTGGAGGAGCTGAAGATCCCGCGCTTCCTGTTCCTCAACAAGATCGATCGCGCCAACAAGCGCATCCGCGAGACGCTCGCAACGCTCCAGCCGGCCTCGCGTGTGCCCCTGGTGCTGCGCCAGATTCCGATCTGGAACGGCGAGTTGATCGAAGGCTTCGTCGATCTCGCTCTGGAGCGCGCCTTCATCTATCGCGAGCACAAGGCCTCCGAGGTGATCGCGCTCGAAGGCGGCGATCTCGACCGCGAGAAGGAAGCCCGCTTCTCGATGCTGGAGAAGCTCGCCGACCACGACGATGCGCTGATGGAGCAACTGCTCGAGGACATCCAGCCGCCGCGCGATGCCGTGTTCGACGACCTCGCCCGCGAATTGCGCGAAGGGCAGATCTGTCCCGTGCTGCTGGGTGCGGCCGCACGCGAGAACGGCGTGCTGCGCCTGATGAAGGCGCTGCGCCACGAGGCGCCCGGTATCGTGGAGACCGCCAAGCGTCTTGGCGCACCCGACAGCAAGGACGCGCTTGGCTTCGTCTTCAAGACGCTGCACTCGCAACACGGCGGAAAGCTGTCGCTGACGCGGCTGCTCGCCGGCCATCTCGAGGACGGCGCCACGCTGCAATCCTCCTCCGGCGGAACGAGCCGCATCTCCGGCATCCTCGCCGTCAACGGTGCTTACGACACCAAGCGTGCCTCGGCCGAACCCGGCGACACGGTGGCGCTCGCCAAGCTCGATCCGGTCAAGACTGGCGACACGGTCTCGAGCGGCAAGACCCAGCCGGCCGCGCTGGCCGCTCTCGAGCCGACGCCGCCGGTGCTCGCGGCTTCGATCGCAGCCATCGACCGCAAGGACGACGTCAAGCTCGGCCAGGCGCTGGCGCGGCTGCACGAGGAGGATCCCTCACTCGTCGTCATGCAGAACGCCCAGACCCATGACACCGTGCTGTGGGGGCAGGGCGAGATGCATCTGCGTGTGGCCAGCGAGCGGCTGCGCGACCGCTTCGGCGTCAAGATCACGTCGCATCCGCCCGCGATCGGCTATCAGGAGACCATCCGCAAGCCGATCACCCAGCGCGGTCGTCACAAGAAGCAGTCCGGCGGCCACGGTCAGTTCGGCGACGTCGTGCTCGACATCCGACCGCTGCCGCGCGGCGAGGGCTTCAAGTTCGCCGAGAAGGTGGTCGGCGGCGCGGTGCCGCGCAACTACATCGGGGCGGTGGAAGAGGGCGTCGTCGACGGGCTCACGCGCGGCCCGCTCGGCTTTCCCGTCACTGATCTACAGGTGACGCTGACCGACGGCTCCTACCACAGCGTCGATTCGTCTGACCTCGCCTTCCGCACGGCGGCGCGGGTCGGGCTCAACGAAGGCCTGCCGCAATGCCAGTCGGTGCTGCTGGAGCCGATCCACGTGGTCGAGATCGTCTGTCCGACCGACGCCACCGCCAAGATCAATGCGATCCTGTCGGCGCGGCGCGGCCAGATCCTCGGCTTCGACACCCGCGGCGGCTGGAGCGGTTGGGACTGCGTCCGCGCCATGATGCCGGAAGCCGAGATCGGCGAATTGATCGTGGAGCTGCGCTCGGCCACCGCAGGTGCCGGCAGCTTCACGCGGCAGTTCGATCACATGGCCGAGGTGATCGGGCGCGCCGCCGACCAGATCATCGCCGCACATCGCGACGCGGCGTGATCCGCATCTCGCAGTAAGGCACGCACCGCTCTCTCACAACCTCTCCCCGCTCTTGCGGGGAGAGGTGACGAGACGTCGCCACGCAAGCGCTTGCGTTTACCGCCGTACACCAGCGGCGCACGCTTCTCAAGCCGGCCGATTTGATCGACACTGCCGCGACGTCACGGCGGTGGTGCATCGGAATGCTGGACTCGCGTCGCAATATTGCGTTGGCCAGCGCGCTCAGCGCGCTCGCGGGCTATGTCGACGGCATCGGCTTTCTGCATCTCGGCGGCCTGTTCGTCTCATTCATGAGCGGCAATTCCACGCGCCTCGGCGTAAGTCTTGCGGAGGCACAGTGGTGGCAGGCCGCCGGCGCCGTCGCCCTGATCGTGCTGTTCGTGGCTGGAGCTGCGGCCGGCAGCCTGGTGGTGCTCGGCGGCGGCACCGAGCGGCAACCCTGGCTGCTTCTCACCGAAGCCGCGCTGCTTGCGGTCGCCGCGCTTTGCCACGCGTTCGGCCTGCCTGGCCTCGCGATTGCGGGAATCGTGCTCGCGATGGGCCTCGAGAATGCCGTGTTCCAGATCGACGGCGGCGCGGGCCTCGGCCTCACCTATGTCACGGGCGCGCTGGTCAAGGTCGGCCATCTCCTCGCCGTCAGTCTGAGCGGCGGTCCACGCTGGGGCTGGGCGCCGAACTTGCTGTTGTGGGCGGCGCTGGTTGCAGGCTCGGCGGCCGGCGCGCTCTTCTATGCCTGGATCAACCTCGCCGCGATCTGGTTTGCCGCTGGCGCCGCGCTCGCCTTGAGCGCGGCCGTGGCCATCGCGATGCGGCGCCCGCGCGCTTGACAGGGCCGGCCGGACGCGAAATGGATCGCCTCCGACACGACCCGAGGGAAGGATGACCGAGACCAAAACTCCTGCAGCCTGTCTGATCGGATGGCCGGCAGCGCATTCGCGCTCGCCGCTGATCCATCATTATTGGCTGCGCACGCTCGAGATCGCGGGTGGCTATGTCATTGAGGCCGTTCCGCCCGACGATCTCCGCGACTTCGTGCTGCGGCTGTCGCTGCGGGGGTTTGTGGGCGCAAACGTCACCATCCCGCACAAGGAGGGCGTGCTCGCGTTGTCCACGCCGGATGCACGCGCGAAGGCGGTCGGCGCCGCCAACACGCTGTGGTTCGCGGATGGTGAATTGCGCTCGACCAACACCGACGTCGAGGGCTTCATCAACAATCTCGATGCCAGCGCGCCCGATTGGGATCGCGCCGAAGAGGCGCTGGTGCTGGGAGCCGGCGGCTCGTCGCGCGCGGTCGTGTTTGGCCTGCTTGAGCGGGGCGTCGCCCGCGTTCATCTCGCCAACCGCACCCTTGCACGGGCCGAGACGCTGGCAAAACAGTTCGGCCCGAACGTGCATCCGGTCGCCTGGGACGGGATCAACGACGTCCTGCCGCGGGCAAAACTTCTCGTGAACACAACGTCGCTTGGGATGCATGGCCAGGCGTCACTCGATATCGACGTGGCGCGCCTGCCGGAAGCGGCCGTCGTTGCCGACCTCGTCTATGTTCCGCTGGTGACGCCGCTGCTTGCGGCCGCAAAGGCGCGTGGCCTGAAGACCGCCGACGGGCTCGGCATGCTCCTGCACCAGGCGGTGCGCGGCTTCGAACTGTGGTTCGGCCAAAGGCCGGAGGTCACGGCGGAGCTGCGCGCGCTGGTCGAGGCCGATCTCACAAAGACTTGAGCGAATAGCACGCGGTCTCCGGAGTTCTATGTCCGTGGGGACAACCGGAGACCGTCATGTCTGTTCAACGTGCAACTTTTACACGTCCACTCATCGCCGTCGCGATGGTGGCCGTCTCGACCCTCTCAGCATTCGCGCAGAAGGCGCCGGTGCCGACACGCGTGCGCGGCACGATCGAAAGCGTCGAAGGCGACACGATGCAGGTCAAGTCGCGCAGCGGTGAAGACGTCAAGCTCCACATTGCTTCCGACGTGCGCGTGGCCGGCATCACCAAGATCTCGCTCGCCGACATCAAGGTCGGCTCTTTCGTCGGCGCCACCACTGTGCCGGGACCGGAGGGTGGCGAGAACGCCGTCGAGGTCCATGTGTTCCCGGAGAGCATGCGCGGCACCGGCGAGGGCTCGCGGCCCTATGATCTGAAACCCAACTCCAGCATGACCAATGCCACGGTGTCGGAAAGCGTGGTCGGCAATGATGGCCATACCTTGCTCGTGAAGTACAAGGACGGCGAGAAAAAGGTGTTCGTCTCCGATATGACGCCGGTGGTGACCTTCGTTCCGGCCGACAAGTCCGACCTGAAGACCGGCGCGAAGGTCGTCGCCTTCATGAAGCAATTGCCGGACGGCTCGTTCGAGACCAACCGGGTCAGCGTCGGCCGTGATGGCCTGACACCGCCGATGTGATCGCGGGGTGCTGGAATAGCGGCGGTCGCGCGGGGTTTGCCGTGATTGATCGCCGCAATACACCTAAGGGACAAGACCATGCCGAAGCTGAATAACTGGATGCCACGCGCCGTCGTGGCCGCCTTTGTCACCTGCGTATTCGTTTCATCCGTTTCGGCGCAACAGGCGCCGACGGTCCGCATCCGCGGCACGATCGAGAGCGTCGATGGCAATATGCTCGGCATCAAGACGCGCGAAGGCAGCGACGTGAAGGTGAACATGACCGACAACGTCGCCGTCTTTGCCGTGGTCAAGACCTCGCTGTCGGAGATCAAGGAAGGCTCCTATATCGGCGTCACCGCCATGCCCGAGCCCGACGGCACGCAGAAGGCGATCGCCGTGCACATCTTCCCGGAGAACCAGCGCGGCGCCGCCGAAGGTTTTCGTCCCTGGGATGCGCGCGCCAATTCCACCATGACCAACGCGACCGTGGCGCAGACGGCCAAGGGCACCGACGGCCAGAACATCACGGTCAAGTACAAGGACGGTGAGAAGAAAGTAGTGGTGCCGCCGGAGACCCCGATCGTCACCTTTGTCGCCAGCGACAAGTCCGAGATCAAGCCGGGCGCCAAGCTGATCATCTTCGGCGCGGCGAAGAAGGAAGACGGCTCGCTGGAAGCCAACAGAGTCAATGTCGGCCGCGACGGCGTCACGCCGCCGATGTGAGGGGGCGCGCAAACGGCGCCATAGTCTCCGCCGTCGTCCCGGATCGGCGCGCGCTTGAGGCGCGCTTGTCCGGGACGACAGCGGAGATTGTTGCGGCCGCCTTCGGAAACCTTAGGAGTGCCCTACGGCACCGCAATGATGTGATCGTCGATCTCGTCCACCTTGTTGACGCCGCACAGGCCCATGGTCGTGAGCAGCTCCTTCTGGATGATGTCGATCGCCTTGGCGACGCCGGCCTGGCCGCCGGCACCCAGGCCGTAGGCATAGGCGCGGCCGATCATGCAGGATTTTGCGCCGAGCGCGAGCGCGCGCATCACGTCCTGGCCGGAGCGGATGCCGCCGTCGAACATGATCTCCATCCTGTCACCGACCGCGTCGGCAATCCCGGGCAGCACTTCGATCGACGACGGCGCGCCGTCGAGCTGACGGCCGCCATGGTTCGACACCACTAGCGCCTGCGCGCCGGTCTTGGCGGCTTCCTCGGCGTCCTCGACGTCCAGAATACCCTTGATGATGAGCTTGCCCGGCCAGATGCTGCGGACCCACTCGATGTCCTTCCAGCTCAGCGAGGTATCGAACTGCGACGCGGTCCATTCCGCGAGGCGGTTGAGATCCGCGGTGTTCTTCACGTGACCGGCGATGTTGCCGAAGGTGCGGCGCTTGCCGCGCAGCACGCCGGAGACCCAGGCCGGCTTGGTCGCGAAATCCAAAAATTTCGACAGCGTCCACTCGGGCGGGATCGTCATGCCGTTCTTGATGTCGGCATGGCGCTGCCCGATCACCTGGAGGTCGACGGTCAGCACCAGCGCGCTGCACTTCGCCGCCATCGCGCGCTGGATCAGCTCCTTGATGAAGCCGCGGTCCTTCATCACGTAGAGCTGGAACCAGAACGGCTTCTCGACATTGGCAGCGATGTCCTCGATCGAGCAGATCGACATCGTCGACTGCGTGAACGGGATGCCGGCGGCCTGCGCCGCGCGGCAGGCGTAGATCTCGCCGTCGCCATGCTGCATGCCCAGGAGGCCGACGGGCGCCAGGATCAGCGGCATGGTCGAGGGCTCGCCCAGGATCGTGGTCGCGGTGTCGCGCCTGGAGACGTCGACCAGGATGCGCTGGCGGAATTTGATGTCCTGGAGATCGTCGCGGTTGGCGCGCAGCGTCTCCTCGGCATAGGAGCCGCGGTCGCAATAGTCGAAGAACGCTTTCGGCACGCGGCGCTTATGCAGCGCGCGAAGATCGTCGATACAGGTGATGTGCTTCATGAACGTTCCCCGGCCCGTCTTGCATCGGAAGTCTTGCATCGGAAGATTGAGGGGTCATCTAGCATGGTTGGATGCACAGCCAAATCGTTTGCGAAACCGTTTGCAGAGAGGGCGCCATGACCAGACCGCACAGCGAGCCGACGCCGGAGGAGATCAAGGAGAAGCGCCGGCTCGAGGAGGCGCTGGAGGAGGGGTTGGAAGAGACCTTTCCGGGCTCTGATCCCGTCAACGTCACCCAGCCGGCGCCGAGCCGCGGGGACAGTCATGTCAAGCGGACGGACTAGGAGGGTTCCCTTCCGTTCTGGCGCTTCAGCCAAAAATATAGCGTTAACAATAGGTTACCGTGGTGAAGGCAGCCCCGGTTCCGTAATGATTCATTATATTTTTTGAAGCCAAGTTAGCCGCGATGGCTTTATAAGACCTCAGCAAATCAGGGATGCGGGGCCCGTCCGGGCACCCGGGGGTTGTAGTCGGGATCCCTGGTTGTTGCGTGGGGGACGATATGAGCCGCAAATATTTCGGGACGGACGGGATTCGGGGTCGCGCCAACGGACTGATCACGCCGGAGCTCGCACTCAAGGTCGGCCAGGCCGCTGGCCTTGCGTTTCAGCGCGGTGATCACCGCCACCGGGTCGTAATCGGCAAGGACACCCGTCTGTCCGGCTACATGATCGAATACGCCATGGTTGCGGGCTTCACCTCGGTCGGCATGGATGTGCTGCTGGTCGGCCCGATGCCGACGCCGGCGGTGGCGATGCTGACCAAGTCGATGCGCGCCGATCTCGGCGTGATGATCTCCGCCTCGCACAATCTGTTCGAGGACAACGGCATCAAGCTGTTCGGCCCGCAGGGCTTCAAGCTCTCCGACGACGTCGAGAAGCAGATCGAGCAGTTGCTCGACGAGTCCCTCGACAAGCGGCTGGCGCAGAGCGCGAGCCTGGGCCGCGCCCGCCGTATCGACGGCGTGCACGACCGCTACATCGAATTCGCCAAGCGCACGCTGCCGCGCGACCTCTCGCTCGACGGCCTGCGCGTCGTGGTCGATTGCGCCAATGGTGCGGCCTACAAGGTGGTGCCGGAAGCGCTGTGGGAATTGGGCGCCGACGTAGTGCCGATCGGCGTCGAGCCCGACGGTTTCAACATCAACAAGGAATGTGGCTCGACCTCGCCGGAGGCGCTGGCCAGGAAGGTGCGCGAGATGCGCGCCGATATCGGCATCGCGCTCGACGGTGACGCCGACCGCGTCATCCTGGTCGACGAGCGCGGCCATCTCGTCGACGGCGACCAGTTGCTCGCGGTGATCGCGCAGAGCTGGAAGGAAGACGGACGGCTGTCGCGTCCGGGCATCGTCGCCACCGTGATGTCCAATCTGGGGCTCGAGCGCTTCCTGAAAGGGCAGGGGCTCGATCTTGTGCGCACGCCGGTCGGCGACCGCTACGTGCTCGAGCAGATGCTGAGCGGTGGCTACAATCTCGGCGGCGAGCAGTCCGGCCACATCATCCTGTCCGACTACGCCACCACCGGCGACGGTTTTGTTGCCGCGCTGCAAGTGCTGGCGGTGGTGCAGAAGCTGCGCCGGCCCGTGTCCGAGGTCTGCCATCGCTTCGATCCGCTGCCGCAGATCCTGAAGAACGTCCGCCACAAGGGTGGCAAGCCGCTCGATGATTCCGACGTCAAGTCGGCGATCTCCGATGGCGAGCAGCGGCTCAACGGCCACGGCCGTCTGTTGATCCGCTCCTCCGGCACCGAGCCGGTGATCCGCGTCATGGCCGAGGGCGAGGACCGCATCCTCGTCGAGGACGTCGTCGACACCATCGTCTCGGCGCTCGGGCAGGCGGCGGCTTAAGCGCTTGCAGCCCATCCTTCGAGACGCCCGCCTTTGGCGGGCCCTCAGGAGGAGGTCTTGGTTCTCGGCGAAATCCAAGACCCTCATGGTGAGGAGCCCGCCCAAAGCGGGCGTCTCGAACCATGCAGGCCCGCAAGTTCACTGACGTGAACGCGAGGCCACACGCGCATCCCAGCTATCGACGATTGGCGGTGGTTCGGCCGCAGCGAGCATCGTAGTTAGGCGGTGCGGCGGTTCGCCGCGCCTGCCGGGATCGATCCATTGAACAAGCCTGTCGTCGTCTCCGAGGAAACGCTGGCCGAGCCTGTCGTCGTCAGCGACGTCACACCTTCTGTCGCCAAGGCGGCCGCGGGGCCGGCCTATATCGTGCTTGCCGGCATCAGCTTCTCGCACTTTCTCAACGACACCATGCAGTCGCTGATCGCCTCGGTGTATCCGATCCTGAAGGACACCTACGCGCTCGACTTTGCGCAGATCGGGATGATCACGCTGGCCTTCCAGTTCACGGCCTCGCTGCTCCAGCCGGTGGTCGGCCACTACACCGACAAGAAGGCGCAGCCTTATTCGCTGTCGATCGGCATGGCCTCGACCTTCTTCGGCCTGTTGCTGCTCAGCGCCGCGCACCAATATCTTGTCATCCTCGTCGCGGCTGCTCTGGTCGGCCTCGGCTCCGCGGTGTTCCACCCGGAGTCCGCGCGCATCGCGCGGCTCGCCTCCGGCGGCCGCTATGGCTTAGCGCAGTCGGTGTTCCAGCTCGGCGGCAGCTTTGGGACCTCGATGGGACCGGTGCTGGCTGCGCTGATCGTCGTGCCGTTCGGGCAGGGCAGCATCGCCTGGTTCTCCTCGATCGCGTTCCTCGCCATTGTCATCCTCTGGCGCATCGGCCGCTGGTATGAGCCGCAGATCAAGGCGAAGAAGACGGCGGTGGCCCAGGCTCATCCCGACGCACCGAGCTCGCGCCGCGTCGCGGTCGCGCTTGCCGTGCTCGTCGCCCTGCTGTTCTCGAAGCAGCTCTACGTCTCGAGCCTGTCGAGCTATTACATCTTCTATCTGATCGACCGTTTTGGCGTGTCGACGCAGGCAGCCCAGATCTATCTCTTCATCTTCCTGGCCGCGAATGCGGTCGGCGCGTTTTTCGGCGGACCGCTCGGGGATCGCTTCGGCCGCAAGATCGTGATCTGGATCTCGATCGTCGGCGCGCTGCCGTTCACGCTGGCGCTGCCCTATGCCGGCCTCCCTGCGAGCGCGGTGCTCAGCGTCATCATCGGCCTCATCATCTCCTCGACGACGTCGTCGATCATCGTGTTCGCGCAGGAATTGGTGCCGCATCGCTTCGGCATGATCTCCGGCGTGTTCTTCGGCGTCGCCTTCGGCATCGGCGGCCTTGGCGCCGCCGTGCTCGGCAAGCTCGCCGATCACACCTCGATCGAGTTCGTCTACCAGGTCTGCGCCTACCTTCCGGCGATCGGGTTGCTCGCGGTATTCCTGCCCAAGCTGCCGCAGCACGCGCGTTAACACATCCTTTTTCGCCGCGTTGCGGCTTCATACATCGTTAGCAATTGCGGCGCGCGGGCGCCGCATTTTTGCAACGCTCTCGCAGCATGCGCACGTGCGGTGAGAGAAAATCAACCTTAAAAATTAGGGTTAAGTGGCGCTTAAGCATTTGCTGCCATCGTCCTCCCGTGAGTTTCCAGAACGTGAGGCGCCCTTATTTTGCCTCACCGGCCATAAGGACGAAGCCAATGCGTTGCGTTAAGTCTCTCCTTGCCGCGGGTGCGGCTACTCTGATCTCGTCGATGGCGTTCGCCGCCGACATGCCGATCGCGGCTCCCCCGATGTACGCGCCGGCTCCTCCCGCCGACTTCGGCGGCTGGTACCTGCGTGGCGACATTGGCTTCAGCAATCAGCGGACCAGCGACGTTCACTACGGACGTGAGTCGGCTTATTCGCAGCTCACCTCGTTCAATCAACAGTCGTCGTTCGACACCGGCGGCATCTACGGCGTCGGCGCCGGCTACCGCTTCAACAACTGGTTCCGGGCCGACATCACCGGGCAGTACCGCGGCAATGCGAACATGAAGGCGACCGATCGCTTTACCGGTACGGCGGGCGGCGTGGCCTACAACGGCATTGACAACTACGGCGCCAGCAAGTCCGAATGGCTGGTGTTGGCCAACGCTTATGTCGATCTCGGTACCTGGTGGTGCATTACGCCGTTCATCGGTGCCGGCGTCGGCGGTGCGCGTGTCTCGATTGCGAACTTCTCCGACACGGGCACCAACAATCTGCCGTTCTCGACTACCAGCTTCGCCACCGCTCCGACGGGCTCAAAGTGGAACTTCGCCTGGGCGGCTCATGCGGGTCTCGCCTACCAAGTCAATCCGAACCTGGTCCTCGAACTTGCTTACAGCTACGTGAGTCTCGGCGAAGGCCAGACCGGTGTGCTGTCGGACTACACCGGCAACACCACTGGCAATGTCTTCAAGATCAAGAACATCACTTCGAACGACCTGAAGCTTGGCGTGCGCTGGAATTTCGACAACCCGCCGGTCTACGCGCCGCCGCCGCTCGTCACCAAGGGCTGATCGTTCGCCCCATCGCTTAAAGTCTCTTAACGGCGCGGGATCATCCCGCGCCGTTTTGCTTTGCGTATTTTTCATGGCGCAACAGCGTCAAAAGTGTCTGACGCAACCATTGGTTAAGGTTAACGAGCCATGATCACCAGCGAAAGTTCGAGTTCGATGGAGCGTTGCAATGCGTAGGCTGATGTTGGCGGCGGCGATGTTGGGGACGGTGTCTGCCGCGCAAGCGGCCGATATGCCGGATCTGCCCATCCTGCGCGGCGGCTTCACCGACGGTCTGACCAGTTCTCGGCCGAACTGGGAAGGCAGCTATATCGGCGCCCAGGCCGGCTATGGCTCCTCTGACGAGAACTTCAGTGGCTCGACCAGCAACATGATGGCAGCCCTGTTGGCCGATACGTTGATCGAAAGCTCGATGGGCGTGTCTCAGTGGAATCTCGGACTGGGTAAGGCCTCACAGCGCACCACGGGCTACGGCGCTTTCGTCGGTTACAACGCGCAGTGGGACGACGTCGTGCTGGGCCTCGAAATCAGCTGGCTGCACGGCACGTTCGGCGGAACGGCGTCGGCCAGCGAGCGGCGCGTCAGCGCCACTGCACTGTCCGACGGCAATTTCCATGACGTCACGGCGACCTCCACATCTTCAATCAGCATCAGCGACATGGGGACGTTCCGCGGTCGCGCGGCTTACGCGTGGGGATGCTTCCTGCCTTACATGTTCGCGGGTCTCGCGCTCGGCAACGCCGACATCGTGCGCACTGCCAACGTGCAGGATCGTGTGAGCACGACCCAGTTGGGGACTTACACGGCGCTGGCACCATTGAATTCGACGGATGCCCAGCACAATCACCTGATCTACGGCTACACTGCGGGTCTCGGTGTCGATGTCAACCTGGTCGGTGGTCTGTTCGTGCGGGCCGAGTACGAGTATATCCGCTTCAGCTCGGCGGTCGACACCAGCATCAACACCGTCCGAGCGGGCGTCGGCTACAAGTTCTAAACGCCGCACCGGCCGCCGGTTGACAGGGCGGCATCGTCCTGATGCTCTGTTCCTAGAGGCGGGGCGGCAGCGATGCAGATCTACGGTGATACCAATTCCGGCAATTGTCTGAAGGTGAAGTGGGTCTGCGACAAGCTCGCATTGCCCTATCGCTGGATCGAGATCGACACGCGCAAGGGCGAGACGCGCACGCCGCAATTCCTGAAGATGAACGGCGCGGG
The DNA here is from genome assembly GCF_040548375.1 of Bradyrhizobium sp. F1.4.3. Lineage (NCBI taxonomy): Bacteria > Pseudomonadati > Pseudomonadota > Alphaproteobacteria > Hyphomicrobiales > Nitrobacteraceae > Bradyrhizobium > Bradyrhizobium sp. F1.4.3. Next base: position 95,903 of record NZ_JBEPRN010000014.1, on the reverse strand, counting down.
CCAGGTGCCGACCGTGGCCTTCGACGATGGCCGCACCCTGGCGCAGTCCAACGCCATCATCCGCTATCTCGCCCGCGACAGCGCGCTCGTTCCGCGCGACGCCTTTACTGCTGCCAAGATGGACGAATGGCTGTTCTGGGAGCAGTACAGCCACGAGCCCTATATCGCGGTGTGCCGCTTCCAGATCGTCTATCTCGGCAAGGACGTATCCGAGCTCGATCCGGAGAAGGTCAAGCGCGGCTATGCGGCGCTCGACCGGATGGAAGCCCATCTCGCCGCAAGCCGCTTCTTCGCCGGCGACGTGGTTTCGCTCGCCGACGTCTCGCTGCTCGCCTATACGCGTGTGGCGCATGAAGGCGGCTTCGATCTCGGCCGCTACGCGGCTATTCGCCGCTGGATCGGCGAAGCCGAGGCGTATCTCGGCCTTCCCTCAGCACGCTGAGTCTGGAGTTCTCTCATATGACCGATAGTTCCGTTTCCATCCGCCCCGCGCGTCGCGACGACGTCGCCGCGATGATCGCGATGCTCGCCGACGATCATCTCGGCCGCGCCCGCGAGCGGGTGGAGGATCCGCTGCCCGCCATCTACTACGCGGCGTTCGAACGAGTCGAGCGCGATCCAAACCTCACGCTCGTGGTCGCGGAAAGCGAGGGCAGGGTGGTCGGCTGCCTGCAACTCGCGATCCTCCCGGGCATCAGCTCGCAAGGCGGCATCCGCGGTCTGCTCGAGGATGTCCGCGTTGCCACTGATTGCCGCAGCCGCGGCATCGGCGAGCAATTGGTGCAGTGGGCCGTGACCGAAGCAAAAGCGCGCGGCTGCAATCTGGTTGAACTGCTGACGCATCAGAGCCGCGTCGACGCGCAGCGCTTCTACAAGCGTCTCGGTTTTGCAGCGAGTCATGTCGGCATGACTGTCCGCTTTTGAGGCAGCGTGTCGCGACCGTTGCGCGATCAGCGAAATCGGATCGCGCGTTCGTTCATCTTAAGAGCTGATAAACTACGGAGCCGTCGTTCACGTGGAACCAGGAACGAACGGTGCTACCGCTGCTTCTGAAACCGGGCTCGGTCGGTTCGGGGATTTCGATGACAAGCTATTCGATGATCAAGGTCGGCAACGACTATATTGTGCAGGCCAATGACAAATGCATTTTGAAAGTCGGCAGCCGCCGCCGCGCCGCGCAATTGATCAGCGATGCCACGGACTTGCTGAACGCGCTCGCTGCCGTCGAATCCCCGGACATTGCGCCGGAGGCGCCATCACTCGCGCGTGAGACGCCGGAACTTCCTTGACGACTCTTCCTGTTTCCCGTATCAGCCGCGGCGGGACACCTCCCCCCAACGGGAGGCTTACTATCTGGAAGGGTAGATCATGACTGTAGCGAAGCCCGCTTCGCGGCCCAACGTGCCGCATTTCTCCTCCGGCCCCTGCGCCAAGCGCCCCGGCTGGAACGCCCAAAATCTCAAGGACGCCGCGCTCGGCCGCTCGCATCGCGCGAAGGTCGGCAAGACCAAGCTCAAGCTCGCGATCGATCTGACGCGCGAAGTGCTTGAAGTGCCCGCCGATTATCGCATCGGCATCGTGCCGGCCTCCGATACCGGCGCGGTCGAGATGGCGCTGTGGTCGCTGCTCGGAGCAAAGCCCGTCACCACGCTCGCCTGGGAATCGTTCGGCGAGGGCTGGGTCAGCGACATCGTCAAGGAATTGAAGCTCAAGGACGTCACCAAGCTCAATGCGGCCTACGGTGAAATTCCCGACCTCTCCAAGGTCGACCCCAACAGCGACGTTGTCTTCACCTGGAACGGCACCACCTCCGGCGTGCGCGTGCCGAACGCCGACTGGATCAGCGCGACCCGCGAAGGCCTGGCCATTTGCGACGCCACCTCGGCCGCGTTCGCGCAAGCCCTCGACTGGGCCAAGCTCGATGTCGTCACCTTCTCCTGGCAGAAGGCGCTCGGCGGCGAAGCCGCGCATGGCATGCTGATCCTGTCGCCCCGCGCGGTCGAACGGCTCGAGACCTACAAGCCGGCCTGGCCGCTGCCGAAGATCTTTCGCATGACCAAGGGCGGCAAGATCAACGAAGGCATCTTCGTCGGCGAGACCATCAACACGCCGTCGATGCTCTGCGTCGAGGATTATCTCGATGCGCTGAATTGGGCCAAGTCGATCGGCGGCCTGAAGGCGCTGATCGGCCGCGCCGACGCCAACACCAGGGTGCTGGCCGACTGGAAGGCGAAAACGCCCTGGATCGACTTCCTGGCCAAGGACGCCGCGATCCGCTCCAACACCTCGGTGTGCCTGAAGTTCACCGACCCCACGATCACCTCACTCTCGGGCGACGCGCAGGCCGAGTTCTGCAAGAAGCTGGTCGCGCTGGTCGAGAAGGAGGGCGCGGGCTACGACTTCGCCTACTACCGCGATGCGCCGGCCGGCCTGCGGATCTGGTGCGGTGCGACCGTCGAGGCGAAGGACGTCGAGCTCCTGACGCAGTGGATCGACTGGGCCTTTGCCGAGAGCAAGGCGCAGCTCGCCAAGGCGGCGTAAGTTTCTTTTCACCTCTCCCCGTTCTTGCGGGGAGAGGGCGCATAGCGCCGGGTGAGGGGCTCTTGCGGCTTGCACCTCGCTTGTGGCTGCCCCTCACCCCGACCCTCTCCCCGTAACAACGGGGAGAGGGAGAAGTGATCAGAAACTTCACCACATCAGCCCAGTGGCCCGCCTCGTAGCGGGGCGAAGGAACATTCAGATGACCAAACCCAAAGTTCTCATTTCCGACGCGCTCTCTCCCGCCGCCGTGCAGATTTTCAAAGATCGCGGCGTCGAGGTCGACTTCCAGCCCAACCTCGGCAAGGACAAGGACAAGCTCGCCGAGATCATCGGAAATTACGACGGCCTTGCGATCCGCTCCGCGACCAAGGCGACGGCAAAAATCCTGGAGAAGGCGACCAACCTCAAGGTGATCGGCCGCGCCGGCATCGGCGTCGACAATGTCGAGATTCCTGCCGCGACGGCGAAGGGCATCATCGTGATGAACACGCCGTTCGGCAATTCGATCACGACCGCTGAGCACGCCATCACCCTGATGCTGGCGCTGGCGCGCGAGATCCCGCAGGCCGACGCCTCGACCCAGGCCGGCAAGTGGGAGAAGAACCGCTTCATGGGCGTCGAGATCACCGGCAAGGTGCTCGGCGTCGTCGGTTGCGGCAATATCGGCTCGATCGTCGCCGATCGCGCGCTCGGCCTGCGCATGAAGGTCGTCGCGTTCGATCCGTTCCTGTCGCCGGAGCGCGCCAGGGACATCGGCGTCGAGAAGGTCGATCTCGATGACCTCTTGAAGCGCGCCGACTTTATCACCCTGCACACCCCGCTGACCGAGAAGACCAGAAACATCATCGACGCGGCCGCGATCGCCAAGATGAAGAAGGGCGCGCGCCTGATCAACTGCGCCCGCGGCGGCCTGGTCGACGAGCAGGCGGTGGTCGATGCGCTCAATTCCAAGCACATCGCCGGCGCCGCCTTCGACGTCTTCGTCGAGGAGCCCGCCAATGCGAACGTGCTGTTCGGCCATCCCAACGTGATCTGCACGCCGCATCTCGGCGCCTCCACCACCGAGGCGCAGGAGAACGTCGCGCTCCAGGTCGCCGAGCAGATGTCGGACTATCTGCTCACCGGGGCGATCTCCAATGCCGTCAACTTCCCCTCGATCACCGCGGAAGAGGCGCCGAAGCTGAAGCCGTTCATCGCGCTCGCCGAGAAGCTCGGCTCGTTTGCCGGCCAGCTCACCGAATCCGGCATCCTCAAGGTCGAGATCACCTATGAGGGACACGTCGCCGAGATGAAGATCAAGGCGATCACGTCAGCTGTGCTGTCGGGCCTGCTGCGGCCGATGCTGGGTGAGGTCAACGTCGTCTCCGCGCCGGTCGTCGCCAAGGAGCGCGGCATGGTGGTCGACGAGATCGTGCGCGCTGCGCAAAGCGACTATGAGAGCCTGATCACCGTAACGGTCGCGACCGAACGCCAGGAGCGCTCGGTCTCCGGCACCGTCTATCACGACGGCAAGCCGCGTCTCGTCGACATCAAGGGCATCCGGGTCGATGCCGAGTTCGGCAAGTCGATGATCTACGTGACCAACGAGGACAAGCCGGGCTTCATCGGCAAGTTCGCGAGCCTTTTGGGCGATGCCAAGATCAACATCGCGACCTTCCATCTCGGCCGCGTCGCGCAGGGCGGCGACGCCATCGCGCTGATCGAGGTCGACGGCGCGGTGCCGGCCGATTTGCTCGCCAAGGTGCAAGCGCTGCCGCAGGTCAAGCAGGTCAAGGCGCTGACGTTCTGAGGCCCCTCCATTTCGCGGTGCGCGCGCCACGGAATGACGGGCATCATATATTCCGACCTGCGGAACAACGCCGCCCTCTCGCGAGGGCGGCGTTTTTGTTGGTGCAGCGCCGCGCTTTATTTCTCCCGCGGCCGCCAAACTTTGTGTACCAATGGCGTCAGGACGCTCCGTATCAATCGTTTCGAAAAGGGAGAAAACAATGCGTGAAGCCGTCATCGTTTCCTATGCGCGCACGGGTCTGGCGAAGTCCGGCCGCGGCGGGTTCAACATCACGCCGCCGATGTCGCTTGCGGCCCACGCCATCCACCATGCCGTCGACCGCGCCGGTGTCGAGAAGGACTATGTCGAGGATTGCTATCTCGGCAATTGCGCCCATGGCGCGCCGAACATCGGCCGCCAGGCCGCGCTGCTCGCAGGGCTCCCGAAGAGCACGGGCGGCGTGTCGGTGAACCGTTTCTGCTCCTCTGGCCTCCAGACTATCGCGATGGCCGCGAACTCGATCCGCTCGGATGGCTCCGACTGTATCGTTGCCGGCGGCGTCGAGAGCATCTCGATTCCGGGCGGCGGATCGCCGAAGGAATGGGTCGATCCGGAACTGCTCAAGACCGCACCGGCGATCTTCATGGCGATGATCGATACCGCCGACATCGTCGCCGAGCGCTACAAGCTCAGCCGCGAATATCAGGACGAGTATTCGCTGGAGTCGCAGCGCCGCATGGCCGCCGCCCAGCAGGCCAACAAGTTCAAGGACGAAATCGTCCCCATGAACACGAAGATGAAGGTGGTCGACAAGGCGACCAAGGCCGAGTCGATCGTCGACTATGTCGTCGACCGCGACGAGTGCAACCGTCCCGAGACCACGCTGGAAGGCCTTGCCAAGCTCGAGCCGGTGAAGGGTCCGGGCAAGTACGTCACGGCCGGCAACGCCAGCCAGCTCTCCGACGGCGCCGCCGCCGTGGTGCTGATGGAAGCCAAGGATGCTGAGAAGCGCGGCCTCAATCCGATGGGCCGCTTCGTCGCCTGGGCGGCGGCGGGCTGCGAGCCGGACGAGATGGGCATCGGCCCGATCTTCGCCGTGCCGAAGCTGTTGAAGCGCCACGGCCTCAAGATCGACGACATCGATCTCTGGGAGCTCAACGAGGCCTTCGCCAGCCAATGCCTCTATTCACGCGACAAGCTCGGCATCGATCCCGAGAAGTACAACGTCAACGGCGGCTCGATCGCGATCGGCCATCCCTTCGGCATGACCGGCGCTCGTCTCACCGGCCACCTGCTCCAGGAAGGCAAGCGCCGCAAGGCCAAGTGGGGCGTGGTGACGATGTGCATCGGCGGCGGCCAGGGCGGCGCTGGGTTGTTCGAGATCTACAGCTGATCCAGGCTATATGAATGCGAAAGGGCACGGCGCGCGCCGTGCCCTTTTTGTTTGAGCTGCTTCTAGCTGGCGAGCTCTCTCAACGCGGGTCGTCCCGGCGAAGGCCGGGACCCATAACCACCGAATTGAATTTGGCGAAGACGCGTCGCTGCGGGACTAACACCGTGCGCAGTCGATAGATTCCGCGGTATGGGTCCCGGCCTTCGCCGGGACGACGATGTCGTGGAAGCTATGCGCCACACACTCAAGCCTCATCGCCCGACTTGATTCCGCATTTCCCGCTCACGCCCTTGCCAGCGCCGGTGCGAACACCACTTCGATCAGCGTGCCGGTGTTGGCCGTGCTCTTGATGTTGAACTGGGCACGGTTGGCTTCGACCAGCGCCTTGGTCAGCGACAGGCTGAGCGCCGAATTGTCCGAGGCGTCGCCCGGCGGCGGGGTACGGAACGGCTCCATCGCCGCCGCAACCTCGCGCTCGCTGAGGCCGTGGCCGGTGTCGCGGATGCGCAGCGCGATCTCGCCGCGGTCGCTCAGCGCGGTCGAGACGATGATCTGGCCACCGGCGCTCGCAAGCCGGATCGAGTTGGCGATCAGGTTCATGGTGACTTGCCGCAGCGCGCGGGCGTCGGCGGTAACCTGCGGCAGCGCGTGCGCGAGCGAGGTGCGGATGATGATGCGCTCGCGATTGGCCTGCGGCTGCATCACCACGACGCAGGCTTCGACCAGATCGTTGAGGTTGAGGTTGGCGAAGTTGAGATCGAGCTTGCCGGTCTCGATCCGCGACAGCTCCAGCAGATCGTCGATGATGGTGATGACGCGCTCGCCGGAGGCGCGGATGTCCTTCATGTACTCGCCATAGCGCTCGTTGCCGAGCGTGCCGAAGCGCTCGGAGATCATCACCTCGGCGAAGCCGATGATGGCGTTGAGCGGCGTGCGGATCTCGTGGCTGATCCGCGCCAGCATGTCGGCCTTGGCGTTGGCGGCGCCGTCGACGAGGCGGCGGGCCCGCGTCAGCTCGTTCTCGCCCTTCTTGCTCTGCGAGAGATCGCGGAACACCGCGAAGAAATTCGGGCCGTCGGGCCGGGTGCGGCCCATGATCATGGCGAGCGGAATCACGCCGCCGTTTTTCTCGCGGCCCAGCACCTCGCGGCCGTGATCGAGCAGGCTCGCGATGTCCTGGCTCTTGAGGCTCTCGAGATAGTCGATGACGACATTCTGGCTCTCGGGCGCGAACAGCGTCACCAGATTTTGCTGCAACAGGGTCTCGCCGTCATGGCCGAACAGCGCCTCGGCGCTACGGTTGCAGGCGTGGATGTTGCCGTCGGCATCGAACATGACGATGCCCTCGGCCGTGGTGTCGAGGATCGCGGCGAGATCTTCGGCTTCTGCATCGCCCCTTTCGAGTTCAGGTTCGGGAGTGACGGGGACCGTTGCAGCCCGCTCGGTGATGACAGGGGCTGCGACGACAGCTGTAGCGTGGGGCAGCGCGCAGATCAGCGCATGCGCGCTCTCGCCGTCCCAGTCGATGGTGTGCAGATGCGCCTCGGTGGTCGCAAGCGGCTGTTCGCCGTTGGCGATCGCCGCGCTGATCGTCACCGGCGTGCCGGCCTGCGACGTGCTGCTGGCCTGCGACACGCCCGGTTCGACATAGAGCGCGTCGAGCCCGCCGGCATGCTCCAGCGCGCTCACGCTGGCATGGCCCATGCGCGCGAGGAAGGCGGGGTTGGCATAGAGCAGGCGGTCGAGGCGGTAGATCAGGATGCCGGTCGGCAACAGGTCGAGCAGCGTGCGGTCGCGCGCGCTGTGGCCGTGCGCGGGAGGCGCGGGTTGGGTCAGCCATTCGGCCGGCGCGTGCGGCGCCTCAGGCTCCGGCGGCAGCGGTTCGGGCGTGATCTCCGCTGCGAGCGGCTCGGACGTGCTCGAGGCGATCGTCTCGCGCTCGCGTTCGAGCCGCTCGGACAATTGCCGGGCCAGCTCGTTGAACGCGCTGTTCTCGACCGGCGTCAGCGTCGGCGAGCGGGGATCGCCGGGCGGGCGGAACGGCACGACGTTGGGAGGCGTTTCCACGGGCGTTTCCAGATCGGTTGAGTGTGAATTCGCTTCGGTGATGGGCTCGGGCAGTTCAGGCTCAGGCTCGATTGCGGGCGGAGGCGGCTCGATCGGCGGAGGGGGTGCCTCCGGTTCGGGATCAGGCTCGACCAATTCGGCGGACAGGCCGTGCTGCGCCGGTGGATCAGTGAACAGCTCGTAGCGCCTGAGCGCATCGAGCCGGTTGAGGCCGTCGAGATCGCGGCAGACGCCAAAGCCCTTGAACCCCGCGAAATTGCGCTCGCTGTCGTAGACCGGCAGCCCCGCAAGCTCGACCGGCAAATGCTCGCCGCCATCGGCCGGCCAGTTCACGGTGATCCCGGCCCAGGTGTCATGGCTGGCAAGTGCCTGCGCCACGCGGCCATCGGGATCGAGCGCGAACTCGTCGGCGATCTCGCGCCAGGGCCGGCCGAAGCCGGCCGCCGTGTGCGTGCCGATGAGGCGGACGAACTCGCTGGTTGCGAGCACAAAGCGCCCCTCCGCATCCATCTGCCACAGGAAGCGCAGCGGATGCTGGCGCGGTACGGGCGGCTCCGCGGGGCCAGACGGCGGCTCGACCATGCCTGAAGTGATCGGCTCGGCTTGCGGCGGCACGATGGCTTCGGGCGGGTTTTCAACCGGAGTTTTGGCAGCAGTTTCGGCTGGCTCAGCGACAGTTTCCTGGGCTGGCGCTGCGTCCGCCGCCGTCTCTTGTGCGGTTGGCGCGGACGTGGGTGCGATCGTCTCCGTCGGCGCCGGCGCCTCGATCGGCTCGGCAAACGCGTCGAACAGCGCGATCCCGGCTGTCTCGTTCGATGGCGGCGGTTCGCTTGGCGTCTCGATGGCCTGTTGCGCAGGCTGAACCGGCGCTTCAGGCGCAGGCTCCAGCATGCTCTCAGTCGCGGCCGCGGCGGGCTCGGCCTGGATGGTGACCGGCTCGATCAGCGCGACCAGACCAATGTCGGCACCTAGACCGACCCGTTGCAGCACCATGTTGCCGATGCCGATCGGCAGTTCGACACGGCCCTGTTTCAACGCATCGCTGCGGGCCTGCTCGAGGCCGGCCTCGCCGAGATCGCGAAAGCCGAGCAGGGGGCGGGCGGCCTCGCTGGCGCCGATGAACAGCCCGTCGGGCGCGAACGCCGCCATCGGCACCTCGGCGCCGTCGACCAGCCGGTGCAGGCGCTCGACCAGCGGCATGGTGCGCCCCGTTGCACTCATCGCGGTGACGAGCACGGCAGAGCTTCCTTCGGCAAGATGGCTGCCGTCGGCAAATTCGAGCCGCGCGCAGGCGCAGGTCATCAGGGTGCCGAGCGCCGCGCCGAAGCCGCGCAGCCGCTCGAGCCTGATAGCGCCGCCCGCGGGCAGGCGGCGGGCGAGCTGGGCGACCTGGCGGCGATGGCTGTCCGCGGGCCCGAATGTCTTTTGCGCGAGAGAAGCGGCGTTGGACGCGCCGAAGAATTTTGCGCCAACCGCATTGGCCCACAGCACGCGTGTGCCGTCGATCGACCAGAGCCACGCGGGCAGCGGAGAGGTCGCATGCACGGCCAGCCGCGGATCGCCCACGCCTCGCAACTGGAAATCCGAACTACTCATCCAACCGGCTTGCTTGAGCTGTCATGCGTCTCGTGCGGCGGCGGCCGGGAATGGCAGCCTTAAGAAAGGGTTAGTATCGCGCGCGGGCGCGGGCAGGTCCACGGCCCCAGTCTACGGGGCAAGACCTAAAGCCGCGATAACCTTAATCCGGCCGAACCCGCAAGCCGCACCCCGGATGCATCCGCAGGATTCGCAGATGGACGTGCGCGACGAAGTCGCGAGCCAGGATGCGCAATTGCGCATCCTGGCTCCCTCGCCCCGCTCGGCCTCCGGAATGACAGAATGGAATTTCCCGAAGCGTGATGTCGCTCCTTAAACCCTGTGGTACCGCAACCACGGGTTCCTCCCGTCAGGAACCTCGTCCTCCCCGGGATTAAATTTCCCGGCACAGCCCCGATCGCTTTGCGCCGCACAATGTTGACATGTTAGGCAGCGATACTGCTCGGCGCTGGGCGAGCCATCTCGTTAGTTTTGCGTTTCCAGACTTTGTACCCGCCGATTTTGGCCCCGATTTGGGGCCGGCGGGCGCCGGAGGGCTCACTCAATTTTTCATTATCGTGAGGGACAACCATGACAGCTGCGACTGATCCATTCTCTGCCTCCATCATTCCGTTCGAGGTTCCCGAGCAGGTGCGTGCGTTCGCCGAAAAGGGCGTTTCGCAGGCCCGCGAGAGCTATGCCAAGTTCAAGGACGCCGCCGAAAGCCAGAACGGCACCATCGAGGCCGTGTTCACCTCCGCCAGCAAGGGCGCGAGCGAGTACACCGCCAAGCTGATGGAATTCATGAAGGCCAACACCACAGCCCATCTGGACTTCGCCCAGGAGCTGCTTGGCGTGAAGTCGCCATCGGATGCGTTCGCGCTGTGGACCAGCCATGGCCGCCAGCAGCTCGAGACCTTCCAGGCCCAGGCCAAGGAGCTTGCCGAGATCACCCAGCGGGTTGCAACTGCGACCGCCGAGCCGATCAAGGCCAGCGCCGCGAAGCTTTACCCGCCCGCCGCCTGAGCGACCGGCCTTGATTTGATTAAGAAACCCGGGCCGCAGGGCCCGGGTTTTGCTTTGGAAATAACCTCGTCTGAGGGGCGATTCGAAGGGATTGCGGCCTTGCCAAAAACGGCCGTTGCACCTAGTTTCCGCCCCGTCCAGCCCCCCTTGGTACGGCCCGCTCAGGGCGCCCCCAGAGGCGGCTCGCAAGGATGCAGTTGTAGCTCAGTTGGTTAGAGCGCCTGTCTGTGGAACAGGAGGTCGGTGGTTCGAGCCCACCCAACTGTACCAGCGATGGCAATGATTTAGCCCGGCATTACGAAACGGACTGGTGGCCGCCCGCCCATGGCGTCCGCGTTATCATCGTTTCGCCAACTGCGTATAACCACTTGGGACCGGCCAAAGATATGTTATACTCAATCTGCGAAATGAGTATAACTCCGGTAAGAAGCCGTGGCACCCCCTAAGCTGGTCCTGCAAACCACCTACGCCGAACTGTTGGACCGCTGCACCAATGCAGCGTTTGACAGTGCGTTCGCGGAAGATGGTTCGTTCATCGCCAAGACGGTGAAGGCGCGAAGGTACTGGTACTTTCAAACGGGCGCGGGCGAAAATCGGAGCCAGAGATATGTCGGCCCGGAAACTCCCGAATTGCTGGATCGGATCGCGCGTCACAAGGAGCATCGTGACGACATCAAAGAAAGGCGCGCGCTCGTATCGACACTCGTCAGATCCTTCGGTTTGCCGCGCCCCATTCCGGACATCGGCAACGTTCTCGCTGCCTTGGCCAACGCGGGGGTCTTTCGACTCCGCGGCGTGCTGGTCGGCACCGTTGCATTTCAGGCTTACCCCGGAATGCTTGGCGTACGGCTTCCCGGCGCTCTGCTGCAAACGGGCGACATCGACATTGCTCAATTCAAGAATGCCTCCGTCGCAGTTGGAGACAGCACGCCTCCGGTTCTCGAGATCTTGAAGGGCGTCGACACGACCTTCCGAGCGGTGCCGCACGTCGTGGATGGAAGGCGTGTGACGAGCTACGCGGCAAAGGGCGGAGTGCGAGTTGATTTCCTCACCCCCAACACCGGTCGGGAGACGGGTGAGCCTCAGGCTTTGCCTGCCCTGCAAACCGACGCGCAGCCGCTTCGTTTCCTGGATTATCTGATCCACGATCCCGAGCCGGCCGTGATACTGCACGGCGCCGGCGTATCCGTTCACGTTCCCGCGCCGGCACGCTTTGCGATCCACAAGCTCATCGTTTCACGGCGCCGACGAGAGGGGGTGGCCAAGCGCGATAAGGACATTCAGCAGGCCGAAGCGTTGTTGCGGGCACTTTCCGAGCTGAGGCCGCACGATTTGAAGGAAGCCTGGGACGAAGCACGCGAGCGTGGTCCAACATGGCGCCAGCTGCTCGAAGAAGGACTGAGAGAGGTCGAGAGCGTCGCCCGTGACCTGACGCTGAGCACGGTCGGTGCCGTGCGGTCTCTGATTCCGGGCATTGATCTGGAATTCGACAGCGCCCCTCCACGTTACGACTTCAGCCGGGACGTCGTTGCATTCGCAGGACGAGCACTTGGCCGGCCGGTGGCCTGCGCGATCAGCCGAGAGGCGCTCGACGACCACTTTGGGACCGACGGGCTCGACAAGGACAGGGTGCAGGCTTTCCTCAGAAACCGGTCGAAGATCGAGCAGATGGCGCGGGCGAAATATCTAAATGGCCCGATCGAGGCGCCCGATGCCGTGCTCGTCAAGACATCGGATGTCAGGGGCTCGGTACGGTCGTCTCGCCGCTGAGCCTGGTTTTCCGCCCCGTCCAGCCCCCGGAATTACGGAATTACGGTGACAGTGCACTTAACTTGGAATTACGGTGACAGTGCACTTAACTTCAAGTGCTCAAGTGGTCCAGCATCGATTTGTCATAGGGCACTTGAAGGATCTTCAGATATGCTTTTCAGTCACCTTGTTTGCTGTCGGAGGACGAGTATTGACGATCGAAGAGGGCAGCAAAGCCGTGCGGGTGGCGCAGGTCGATCGCCTGGCCGTCAACGTGTTCGGCGATACCGCGAAGGCACATAGCTGGTTGCGCAAGTCCAAGAAGGCTTTGCGCGGTGAGGCGCCGCTCGCTTACCTCCGCGACGGAGGCGGGGGCGCGGGTCGTCGAAGAGATGCTGGATCAGATCGATCACGGCATTTGGGTGTGAGGCACTGGCGGATCTTCAATTTCGTCGGTCTGTCGGGCGCGGTCGCCCATGTCGCCCGCTCGCTGCGCCGGTCGGCATTGCCGGCAGTTTGAGCGCGCACGCCACGACGACGGTCAATGAACGGAGTTAGCGTCCATGCCCGATCTCGTTGGGGTTGTTTCGAGCTTTCCGAGAGCGCCAGCCGACAGCAGGTCTGCGGCTGTCTCTGGCTGGACCATATTCAGCATTTGGAATAGGCTATGGACACAGCAACATGTTAGCGGAGGTCCTCCGTGGAACATCGCGGCGTAAGCTTCTCGATCGTTGAAATGAGCTACCCTTCCGGTTGGAAGTGGACTGTGGGAAAGGGCCGGACAGTGTCGGTCGGTGTCTGTGCGACGCGGTTGGACGCGATCCGCCAGGCTCAGACTTTCATTGACGCGATTGTGGACTGGGCTGCTTAAGCCGATGGTTCATCGGCTGTCGGCGTGAGCGCTACTTCACTCTTGCCACCACCATCACCACCACCGGCAACGTCACCGCCGCCAGCAGCGTGCCCAGCGCCACCGCTCCCGACACCGGGTTCACCAGCCGCTTGTACTGAACCGCAAAGATATACGCGTTCGCGCCGGGCACGCTGGCGGGCCTACTGTCGCACCAACCAACGCAAGCGCTCCAAGCGCCTAGGCCGAGCGACTGTCCGGGCCTCGTGATCGGTCGCGGTGTGCTTCGCATGAAAGCGAGCCGAGCAATATCTCCAGCTTCGATTGCTCTTCGTTCAAGCGTCTTTCGACAAACTGGCGCTCGAACTCTGTCAGGCTCGTTTGCAATAAGTGGCGATAGCGTCGGATATTGTTGCGATGCGCACGCGCCAACTGATCGTCAATCATCATCGTCTTCCTTTGACGGGTACTAATTCATTCCTTTTTGCTTCACGGGGTGAGGCGGTCCCGAGGCAACATTCCAAGACGTCTCCGGAGCGGAATATCTTCGCCCCGCGACGCCGGTATTCCCCTGGCCGGGGCTTTAAATCCCGGCCCTGTAATTCTGGCGAACTTAGATGACAGAAACAAGAAATGCCGGCGCTGGCCGCAGCGCTTCCGTTCAAGCTAGCGGGATTTTCTGTTGCTATCTGTGAACTACTTCACAAGCGCAACCGGCATTGTCTGTTATAGGCGAGCCATTGCTTAGACCAATTGATTGCTTTGAGAACACCCCCGGCGTTTGCGCGCCGGGGGTTTTTGCGTATGCGAGAGACGGCTGCGCCGGGCGGGCCCTTTCACCGTCAAGAGCCGCCTTGATGACAGGAGCCCAGCCGTGTGTATGTTCGTGTGCAAACGGTCGGGCTTGATTCGTCATGCTGGAAGCAATTCTCGTATTGCTCGGGATCGGGGCGGCGGCGCTTCTGCTGATCGCGTTCTGGGGGCTCCGATCGCAGGCATAAGGGGCCGGCTGTTCGGACAAAGGACGGAACTACCTGATCCCCGCCACCATCAGCACCACCACCGGCAACGTCACCGCAGCCAGCAGCGTGCCCAGCGCCACCGCCCCCGATACCGGGTTCACCAGACGCTGATACTGCACTGCGAAAATGTAGGCGTTCGCGCCGGTCGGCATCGCCGCGAACAGCACGACCACGCCGGCTGCTAGCGGCGGCAGGTTCAACAGTTGCACCAGCACGAACGCCACCGCCGGCATCGCCAGCAGTTTCAGAGCGCTCATCACGACGACGGTCGACGTCTCGCCCTTGACCTCGAACCGGAACAGATTGATGCCGAGCGCGATCAGTGCTGCCGGTGAACCCGCCTGCGCCAATAGCTCAATCGTCCTGTCGACGACGGGATTGAGGCCAAGCCCGGTGAAGCGCCAGACGACGCCGAAGCCGATCGCCAGCATCAGCGGATTGCGCGCGAGATCAGCGAGCACGGGCCGGATCACCGACAGGGCCGAGCCGGTCTGCTTGCGGCTGACCAATTCCATCTGCAGGATGCCGCAGAGCCAGAGCAGCGGCGTGTTCACCGACAGGATCAGCGCCATCGGCCCCGCGGCCTCGTTGCCCAGCGCCGAGAGCGTCAGCGGAATGCCGAGCATCACGATGTTGCCGTAGACCGAGCCGATCGCGAACACGACGCCGTCCTCGCGGTCCTCGCGCCGCGCGCGCAACAAGGCCGAGATTGCCAGCGCCGCGATCCAGGTGATGGCCAGTGCCCCGTAATAGGCGCCCCACATCCTGTAGGGGCTGACATCGGGGAATTCCGACACCACGATGGTGCGGAACAGCAAAGCGGGAATGGCGATGCTGAAGGCGAATTCGGAGATGCCCTTGTGTGCGGTCTCGGAGACGAAGCGAAACATCACCGCCGCATAGCCGGCCGCGATCAGCGCAAACACCGGCGCGACGATCAACACGGTGGCCATGCGGTCCTCCCCTCACGGGGATATAGGCCGACAACCCCACGCGCTCTCGATGATGGCATCATGCCCCTGTTTTGCCCGACGAGTCAAAAGGGCTTCGTAAAATCCGCAAGGCGCCGCCTGGGCTTGGCTACTGTGCATGGGGTTGTTTTCGCGTTTTTTGTCGGACGGTCGCCGAAGCCTTGGGCCGAACCCGATCTCGCCAGGTCCGCCAAAGGGTTAGCTGTATTACGCCTGGAGTCGTGCCGGGTTGGATCGGCTGTTGCCGAGACCGCACAGCTCCCGGTTTTCGCATCCCCCCTCGGTTGCCAACGAACAGGCGTTCACCCACTATCCTCCCTGTTCGACATTTGGGGGGATCATGCCGGCGTTCCGTTTCCAGAAGTCCTTGATTGCTGCCGTGTCGGGGGTTGCCCTGGCCGTGCTGATCCAGCCGGGTGCAGGCTTTGCCTACACGCCGGAGGAGCAGCAGGCCTGCACGCCGGATGCGATGCGGCTGTGCGGCGAGTTCGTTCCGAACGTCGACGCCATCACCGCCTGCATGATCCAGAAGAAGGCGCAGCTCTCGCCGCAGTGCCGGCCGTTCTTCCGGCAGGGACCGGAGCCAAGTGAGATGCGCGCCAGCCAGCCGACCAACATCAAGCCTCACGTGGCCAGGAAGAGCACCAAGCCGAGGGCGACCAGGAAGAAAAAGCCCGAAGACGCCTGAGCGCTGCCTCGCGCGCTCCTTCGCGGCAGGCCTGCAGCGTCTTGCACCTCCCCCTCGCGTCAAAATGACTCAGGCACCAGCCACGCGACAGCCACTGGACTCCTTTTGTTCGCCTGATAGCGCGCACGCCTGCTGCAATTGCGCTTGCATCCGATGGGAAAGAGTCGCGAAATGTTTTGCGCGGCGAGGTTGCATTCCGCTTTTTCCCTCGTCGTTGCTCAAAAAACGCACGATTACCCGTGTGAAGGGCGCTTCGCGACGGTTTGTGTCCGTCGTCGCGCGAAGCAGTGTGACTCAAAAGCCAACACGCCTTGTTATTTCGTGGCTGTGACGCAACTCCTGATAAATTTTTCTTTCACGAATCAGCGCGGTGATTCATTTTCATGGCCTGGGGTCAATCTGGAGGCCAGAGGTATGAACGTTATTGTTTTTGCATCGCGTAAAGGCGGCTCGGGCAAGAGTACCCTGGCCGCACATCTCGCCGCGCAGATCAAGGCGACTAAGCCTATTCTGCTCGTCGATGCGGATCCGCAAGGATCGCTCACGCTGTGGCACAAGCTGCGTGGCACCAACGAGCCGCCGATCAAGTCTGCGGTGAACTCTGTCAGCGGCATCGTCTCCGCTGCCAAGCGCGATGGATATGAATGGGTGTTGATCGACACGCCGCCGAACCTGTCGGCCGTCGTCGATGACGCGATCAGGAACGCGACGATGGTGATCATTCCGGCGCGTCCCGGCGTGTTCGACGTCAACGCGGTGCAGGAAACCATCCAGATGTGCCGCGCGGCGCGCAAGCCCTACGCGGTCGTGCTCAACGGTGCGCCGGCCCGTCGCGACGATGTGGAAAGCCCGATCGTCGCCATCGCCCGCGAAGCGCTCGCCAAATTCCGTGCACCGGTGTGGGGCGGCCAGATCACCAACCGTTCGGATTTGCTGATGGCGTTGAGCCACGGCGAAGGCGCGCAGGAATATCAGTCCGAGAGCCGTGCGGCTCAGGAAATTGCAAGGCTGTGGGCAGCGATCGAGCGTTCAGTGAAGGCTATTCGCGGCACGGCGTCGGCTTCCGGCGCAATGCACAAGCAGGCGGCATAATTTCATCATTCATTTCCCCGGACGAAAAACGCGCGGACGTCCGCGCGTTTTGCGTTTTTGGGGATGACGATCGCGCTCTACGCCACCATCAGCATGTAGAACACGATCACCGGCGTCAGCGTCAGGATCACCGACCAGATGCCGACGGTCCAGAGAATGTCCCCGGTGGTAAAGCTCTGCTGCCCGGCGTCGTAATGCGACGCCATATCATTCTGACTATTCACAAACGCCCCCGCGATTTCTTCGCTTATGGGCTCAAGTGTCGCGCGAGATGTTTTAAGTTCCCGGTCGCAACTCCGCTGGCATTTGAACACAGGTGTGACCCGCGGATTAACCATCCGCGCGGGGTGAGTGTCAGGCGAGCCAGACGCGAAACAGCAGCACCGGCATCAGGCCGAGCATCACGGCCCAGAAGCCGAACGACGACACCACCAGAATTCCCTGCAAGAGATCAGCGGACGCGAAGATGTCTGCCGCCGTCGGACGACTGCGTTGCCCCATGGTTATTCCCCCTGTTTGAAGACTTTGCAGCGGAACGATAGGCGCCATTGCGTAAACGAGCCGTGGATGCTCCATGCGGCGGCTGCGAAGGCCGTTCGCGCGCGGTTAACCACGTGCTTCTTACCCTCCCCTGGAGGGGGAGGGTCGATTCACAGCGAGCGCAGCGAGATGTGAAGCGGGGTGGGGTGACAGCCTCTCCACTTTGCGTACTGCCCGAGTTGAGAGATCACCCCACCCCGTCACGCGTCTCGCTTCGCTCGATCGCGCGCCGACCCTCCCCCTCCAGGGGAGGGTAACAGGATCTACGCCGCTACCCATCCACCATGCTTCCGCCGGATCTCGTCAATCTGGTCCCACACCGATGTCATGACGTCCTTCGTCAGGCCGATGTCGCGGCGCAGCCTCTCGGAGAGCGGACATTTGTCGACCCATTTGTACCGGTCCGTTCCTGACAGGCATTGCCATGCGGCCCCGAGGATGCGGGTCCACCAGCGGAGTCCAGGGCTGCTGGCGCGAACGCCGGCAGCCTCGTTTGAGGAGTCGCAAGCTGCGCGAGATGGCGGGGACATGGTCTATGCCGCGACCTGCATGCGCCGCTCGATCTCGCGATCGAGTTGGGCTGCGAGCTCGCTGCTCACTTCCACCATCGGCAGGCGCACTTCGGGACTGTCGATCAGGCCCGTTCGCCACAGCCAGTACTTCGCCGGCGCCGGGCTCGGCTCGGCGAACAACAGGCGCGTCAGCTCAGTGACCTCGCGCCAGCGCGCCAGCGCCGCTTCGTGATTGCCGCGCTTCACTTCAGTGTGAACGGCGGCAAAGATTGCGGTCTCGATGTGGGCGGAGAGCAGGATGCCGCCGTCGGCGCCGTCAGTGAGCGCCTCAAAGTAATTGGCGTCCTCGCCGGTGAGCATGCGAAAGCCCTTCGGCCGGTCGCGCAGCAGCGCGATCGATTGCTCGCGGTTCGCGCCGCAATCCTTCAATCCGACGATGTTGGGATGCTCGGCAAGCCGCAGCATGGTCTGGTTGGTGATGTTGACCGCGCAGCGATAGGGAATGTTGTAGAGCGCCAGTGGCCAGGCGGCGTGATCGGCGAGCGCTTCGAAATGCGCCAGCAGTCCGCGCTGCGATGGCCGCAAATAATAGGGGCTCGCGATCAGATAGCCATCGATCGGCCAGTCCGCGGTCTCGTCGAGACGGTCCTTCAGCCGCGACGTGTCGGCGCCGGACAGGCCGAGGCAGATCGGAATGGTACGGCGGCCGGCTGCCATCTCGTCGCGCACGATGGCGACGAGGCGTTCGAGCTCGGCATCCCGCAGCGTCATGCCTTCGCCGGAGGTGGCCCCCAGGATGAAGCCGTCGACGGCCTCTCCGGCGTAGTGCCGCGTCAGCCGCCGCAGCGACGTCTCATCGAGACGGCCGTCACGAAACGGCGTCACCAGCGGCAGCCAGAGCCCGTGCATATGCGTTCGTAGGTCAGTCATGTTCCTTCTCCTTCTCGGGAAAAAACCTGAGACGGAGGGCACATGAAAAAACCCCGTCCAGGCGGCGGGGTTTTCGGGATTTGCAGCGATGACGAAGTTCGTTTAGCGCGCGCAAAAATCCGAGGTCCCCGAATGGGGGCCTTTTTTCCAGACGATTGCGCACGACTTCGTGATCATTGGCAAATGATGCGGGGTATGCGTGGAACTGTCAATACACGCGGAAGGCGAATGCCGAATTGCATGAAAAAAAGCCGGGCTCGAACGAGCCCGGCTTAAGGTATTGGCCACGTGAGGCCGACACAATCACCTTCCAAGAGGGATTACTGAACTCCCGCGCCACTGGAGGAGGGGGACAAATGCGCAACGCGAAGGCTCAGCGTGGAAACATTATGGGCTTGCCTCGCGCCATGCAGCAACCGTCCAAGCCGCATGTCAGACATGCGGAAATCAGGACGGCCAGCGCTGCGCCTTGCTCACCACGAAGTCGCGGAACACCTGCACGCGTGCGACCGTCTTCAACTCTTCCGGATAGACGAAATACGTATCGAGCTGAATCGAATCCGATTCGCCGAACAGTTGCACGAGGCGGCTCTGTTCTTCGATCAGGTAATCCGGAAGTGCTGCGATGCCGAGGCCCTGCTGACAGGCGCGCACGAGGCCGAGGATGTTGTTCACCCTGAAATAGGCCTCGCGCGGACCGCTGCCGTTGCGGCCGGCTTCGACCAGCCAGTTGCGGTTCTGAAGATGCGGCGCGAAGTTGCCGTCGGAGAGCGTGATGATGCGGTGGGAGTCGAGCTCCTCCAGCGTACGCGGCGTGCCGAAGCGCTTGATGTAGTCCGGCGAGCAATAGGCGTGGAAGCCCATCGCGAAGAGCTTGCGCTGGATCAGATCCGGCTGCGTCGGCTTGCGGGTGCGGATCGCGACGTCGGCCTCGCGCATCGACAGATCCAGCTCCTCGTCGGTGACGATCAGCGAGATCCGGATCTCCGGATAGAGCGCAGTGAATTCGCCGAGCCGCGGGATCAGCCAGTTGATGCCGACGCCGGGCGTGGTGGTGATCTTGAGATCGCCGCTCGGCCGCTCGCGGCTGTCGGTCAGTTTCGCGCGCGCCGCCTGGAGCTGCATGAAAACGTCATGCGCGGTGCGGAACAAGAGGTCGCCCTGCTCGGTGAGGATCAGGCCGCGGGCGTGGCGATGGAACAGCGAGACCGAGAGCTCCTGCTCCAGCGCCGAGACCTGGCGAGAGACCGCCGATTGCGAGAGGCCGAGCTGCTCGCCCGCATGCGTGAAGCTGCCCGCTTCCGCCGCCGCGTGAAACACCTTCAGCTTGTCCCAGTCCATATCCGTAAATCCGTCGCGTGTTCGAGCCATGATCGTTATTCCGCTGCCGCGCGCTCGCTGGCGCGCAGGGCCAAGAAGCGTTCGGCCTCGAGCGCGGCCATGCAGCCGAGGCCTGCGGCCGTCACGGCCTGGCGATAGGTCTCGTCGGCGACGTCGCCGGCGGCGAACAGGCCGGGCATCGAGGTGGCGGTCGAGTTCGGGGCGACCTCGACATAGCCCGACGGTTTGAGCTTGACCTGGTCCTTCACGAGCTCGGTCGCGGGCGCGTGTCCGATGGCGATGAAGACGCCGTCGGCCTTCAGCTCGGTCAGCGCGCCGCTCCTGACGTTCTTGAGGCGGACATGGGTGACCTTGCCCGGGTTGGCCTCGCCGCAGATCTCGTCGATGGCGCTTTCCCAGACCACTTTGATCTTGGGATGCTTGAACAGGCGGTCCTGGAGGATGCGCTCGGCGCGGAAATGGTCGCGGCGGTGAACCACCGTGACCTGCGAGGCGAAATTGGTCAGGAACAGCGCCTCCTCGACCGCGGTGTTGCCGCCGCCGACCACGATCACGTCCTTGCCGCGGTAGAAGAAGCCGTCGCAGGTGGCGCAGGCCGAGACGCCAAAACCCTTGAAGGTCTCCTCGGAGGAGATCCCCAGCCAGCGCGCCTGGGCGCCGGTGGCGAGAATCACGGATTCGGCGAGATAGACGTCACCAGAGTCGCAGGTGAGGCGGAACGGCCGCAGCGAGGTGTCGAGCTTGATCACCAGATCGGTCTTGATCTGGGTGCCCACGTGCAGCGCCTGCTTCTCCATCTGTTCCATCAGCCATGGGCCCTGGATGACGTCGGCGAAGCCCGGGTAGTTCTCGACGTCGGTGGTGATGGTGAGCTGGCCGCCCGGCTGGATGCCCTGGATCAGGATCGGCTCGAGCATTGCGCGGGCAGCGTAGATCGCCGCCGTGTAGCCGGCGGGGCCGGAGCCAATGATGACGACCTTTGCATGGACAGGGGCGGACATATTCACGGACGCCTTTCACGGGGGATTTGCAGCGCGGGCGCGGAACGTGCCGGGAGGCCTCGCGGAGGCGCTGAAATATCAGAGCTAATCTAAGCCTTCTGGTGAGCTATGCAAGAATTGCATTCCCTGGCGGCGGATTTTTCCAACAAGGAACAAAAGTCGATTGCGCTGCACGCGCAATAAAATTGCTCATTTGACTCAGACTGGGCTATGAGGATTGCGACAGACCCACCCGATACCGCCGTAAGGCCAGGAGTTCCAATCACGTGTCGCGGAACCTAGACGAGATCGACTTCAAAATTCTCGCCGAGATCCAGGCCGACGGTCGAATCACCAATGTTGAGCTGGCCAAACGGGTCGGTATTTCGCCCCCGCCCTGCCTGCGCCGCGTCCGGGCGCTGGAGGAGGAGGGCTATATCCAGGGCTATCGCGGCCTCCTGGACGCGCGGAAGCTCGGCTTCGACGTCACGGTGTTTGCCGCCGTGCACCTGTCCAGCCAGGCCGAAGCGGATTTGCGCGCCTTCGAGGAGTTCGTCCGCGCCGAGCCGCTGGTTCGGGAATGCTGGATGCTGTCGGGAGAGGTCGACTTCATCCTGAAATGCGTCGCGCCCGACATGGCGACGTTCCAGGATTTCGTCACGCACCTGACCGCAGCCCCCCACGTACGCAACGTGCGGACCTCGCTGGTGCTGCACAATTCCAAATACGAGGCGGCGGTGCCGCTCGATGTGAAGGGGCGAAGGTAGCTCGCTGCATCTTCTCCCCATTGTTCCGATCTTGCGCCCCGGACGCAGCGCAGCGGTGCGCTGCAGAGCCGGGGCCCATGCAGCAGCGGATCGCGCGGCGACCCTGGATCCCGGCTCCGCGCCGCAACGCTGACGCGTTGCAGCTTGTCCTGGACACGACACCAAAGGCTTTGCTGTCGCCTTCCCGTCATTGCGAGCGCAGCGAAGCAATCCAGAATCGTTCCGTGGTGACAGTCTGCATTGCTTCGCTGCGCAATGACGAGCGGTGAGGGCGCACCCCGCCTCATAACAGCAACACGGAGCAACAGAAAGGCCGCGCGGATTGCGCGGCCCTTTCAAAACATCGTCACGCGCGACGGCAAATCCCTACCGCCACTCCACCTTGGTGATCTCATACGCTTTGGCGCCGCCGGGTGCGTTGACCTCGACGGTTGAGCCTTTCTTCTTGCCGATCAGCGCGCGCGCGAGCGGCGAGGTGATGGAAATGCGGCCCTTCTTGGCGTCGGCCTCGACCTCGCCGACGATCTGCCACACCGCCTTCTTCTCGGTGTCCTCATCCACCAGCGTCACGGTGGCGCCGAACTTGATGGTGTCGCCGGACAGCTTCGAGATATCGATGATGTCGGCGCGCGCGAGCTTGTCCTCGAGCTCGGCAATGCGGCCTTCATTGTGGGACTGCTCTTCTTTCGCGGCGTGATATTCCGCGTTTTCCGACAGGTCGCCGTGCGAGCGCGCTTCCGCGATATGCTCGATGATGCGCGGACGGTCTTCGGACTGGCGCTTCTTCAATTCTTCCCCGAGCGCGGCAAAGCCGCCCGCGGTCATCGGAACCTTTTCCATCTTCTCTCTCGTCCTTCGATCGAGCGCCCCAATACGCGGATGGGCGCCCGCAACCTTGATTCGTCGGTCTCTCCGGAGGCTCGACACATGGGCCACCGGACATTGACAGATATGGGCTTGGCAACGGAACAGAACTGCCACCCGACCGGACAGTTCCTCCGGCCATTGTGGCTTCATCGCCAATCACTTAGCGGAGGCTTTGCCGCCGCTAATGATCAGGTGTCTGAAAAGTAGCTCTGCAGGGTACGAACCTCAAGGTCCCCGCCCAGATAGGCCCTGATGCCCTGCGCGGCCGCCACGGCCCCGGAAAGAGTGGTGTAATACGGCACTTTATGCAAGAGGGCCGCGCGCCGCAGCGAGCGGCTGTCGGCGAGCGCCTGCGGGCCTTCAGTGGTGTTGAAGACGAGCTGGACGTCGCCATTGGTGATGGCGTCGACGATATGCGGCCGCCCCTCCAGCACCTTGTTCACCTTCTCGGTCGGGATGCCCTGATCGGCGAGAAAGCGCTGCGTGCCCGATGTCGCCAGCACCTTGAAGCCGAGCGAATGCAACTCGCGCACGGCGTCGGCAATGCGCGTCTTGTCACTCTCGCGCACCGACACGAACACGGTCCCCTTGCGCGGCACCCGCGTGCCGCCACCGAGCTGGCTCTTGGCGAACGCCACCGCGAAGGAGCGGTCGATGCCCATGACCTCGCCGGTCGAGCGCATCTCCGGGCCGAGTACGGTGTCGACGCCGGGGAAGCGGGCGAACGGAAACACCGATTCCTTCACGCCGACATGCTTGAAGTCTGCTTTCTTCAGCTTGAAGTCGGCGAGTTTCTCGCCGGCCATAATGCGCGCGGCAATCTTTGCGACCGGCGTACCGACCACCTTGGCGACGAAGGGCACCGTGCGCGAGGCGCGCGGGTTGACTTCGAGCACATAGATATCGCCGTCCTTGATCGCGTACTGCACGTTCATCAGGCCGACGACGTCGAGGCCGAGCGCCAGCTCGCGCGTCTGCCGCTCCAGCTCCTCGATCATCCTGGCATCGAGCGAGTGCGGCGGCAGCGAGCAGGCGGAGTCGCCGGAATGGATGCCGGCTTCCTCGATGTGTTCCATGATGCCGACGATGAAAGTGTCCTTGCCGTCGCAGAGGCAGTCGACGTCGATCTCGGTCGCGTCGGACAGATAGCGGTCGAACAGCAGCGGGTTCTTGCCGAGCACGGTGTTGATCTGCCCGGTCTTGTCGTTCGGGTAGCGCGCCTTGACGTCGGCCGGCACCAGCTCCGGCAGCGTACCGAGCAAATAATCGCCGAGCTGGTTCTCCTCGCGGATGATCTGCATGGCGCGGCCGCCGAGCACGTAGGAAGGACGCACCACCAGCGGCAGACCGAGATCGGTTGCGACCAGGCGGGCCTGCTCGACCGAATAGGCGATGCCGTTCCTCGGCTGCTTGAGACGCAGCTTGTCGAGGACGCGCTTGAAGCGGTCGCGGTCCTCGGCGAGATCGATCGCATCGGGCGAGGTGCCGAGGATCGGCACCTCGGCGGCTTCGAGCGCGCGCGCCAGCTTCAGCGGGGTCTGGCCGCCGAACTGCACGATTACGCCGTGCAGCGTGCCGTTGGTGCGCTCCTTCGCGATGATCTCCAGCACGTCCTCGGCAGTGAGCGGCTCGAAATAGAGCCGGTCGGCGGTGTCGTAATCGGTCGACACCGTCTCCGGGTTGCAGTTGACCATGATGGATTCGTAGCCGGCATCATGCAGCGCGAAGCAGGCGTGACAGCAGCAATAGTCGAACTCGATGCCCTGGCCGATGCGGTTCGGGCCACCGCCGAGGATGATGACCTTCTTCTTGTCCGACGGTGCGCTCTCGTCCGCCGGCGCGCCCGCGAACGGCGCCTCATAGGTCGAATACATGTAGGCGGTCGGCGAGGCGAATTCGGCCGCGCAGGTGTCGATGCGCTTGTAGACGGGACGGACGCCGAGCGCGTGGCGCTTGGCGGTCACCTCGGCCTCGGTTGTCGCCACGAGCACCGCGAGCCGCGCGTCCGAGAAGCCCATGGTCTTGAGCGAGCGCATGCCGAAGGCGTTGCCCGGCAGGCCGTTCTTGCGGACCTTCTCTTCCATGTCGACGATGCCGCGCATCTCGCTGAGGAACCACGGATCGATCTTGCAGGAATTGAAGATGTCTTCGTTCGACCAGCCGAGCCGCATGGCCTGGGCGACCTGAAGGATGCGGTTCGGCGTCGGCGTGCCGAGCGCGGCGCGGATCGCGTTCTTGTCGTCGTCGTGGCCGAGACCTTCGATCTCGATCTCGTCGAGGCCGGTCAGCCCGGTCTCGAGCCCGCGCAACGCCTTCTGAAGGCTTTCCTGGAAGGTGCGGCCGATCGCCATGACCTCGCCGACCGACTTCATCGACGTCGTCAGCGTGGTGGAGGCACCCGGGAATTTCTCGAAGGCGAAACGCGGCACCTTGGTGACGACGTAGTCGATAGTCGGCTCGAACGAGGCCGGCGTGGCGCCGCCGGTGATGTCGTTGGCGATTTCGTCGAGCGTGTAGCCGACCGCGAGCTTGGCCGCGACCTTGGCGATCGGGAAGCCTGTGGCCTTCGAAGCCAATGCCGAAGAACGAGAAACACGCGGATTCATCTCGATGACGACCATGCGGCCGTCTTCCGGATTGACGCCGAACTGCACGTTGGAGCCGCCGGTCTCCACGCCGATCTCGCGCAGCACCGCCAGCGAGGCGTCGCGCATGATCTGGTATTCCTTGTCGGTCAAGGTCAGCGCCGGCGCAACCGTGATGGAATCGCCGGTGTGCACGCCCATCGGATCGAGGTTCTCGATCGAGCAGACGATGATGCAATTGTCCTTCTTGTCGCGCACCACCTCCATCTCGAACTCTTTCCAGCCGAGCACGGATTCTTCGATCAGCACTTCGTTGGTGGGAGAGGCGTCGAGACCGCGCTCGATGATGTCGAGGAATTCTTCCTTGTTGTAGGCAATGCCGCCGCCGGTGCCGCCCATCGTGAAGGAGGGACGGATGATCGCGGGCAGGCCGATCTCGGACAGCGCCATGAGCGCCTGGCCGAGCGCATATTCCTGGTAGCGCTTGCGGCGGTCGCTTTCGCCGAGAGTCCATTGCCGCTCGAGCTCTTCGAGCGCCGCACCGGACGCTTTCGCGCGTTCGGCCTGGTACTTGTCGCGGAAGGACTTCTTCAGCTCGGAGGCGTTGGCGAGCCGCGACTTCGGCGTCTCAAGCCCGATCTTGGTCATGGCCTCGCGGAACAGCTGGCGGTCCTCCGCCTTGTCAATCGCATCCGCGGTGGCGCCGATCATCTCGATGTCGAACTTCTCGAGCGTGCCTTGCCGGCGCAGCGACAGCGCGCAATTCAGTGCGGTCTGGCCCCCCATGGTCGGCAGCAGCGCGAAGCCGCCGGGAATGACGTGGCGTTCCTTCTCGATGATCTTGGCGACGATCTCGGGCGTGATCGGCTCGATATAGGTCGCATCGGCCAATTCCGGGTCGGTCATGATGGTGGCCGGGTTGGAGTTGACGAGGACGATGCGATAGCCCTCTTCCTTCAGCGTCTTCACCGCCTGCGTGCCCGAATAGTCGAACTCGCAGGCCTGGCCGATCACGATGGGACCGGCGCCGATGATCAGGATGGTGGTGATGTCTGTACGTTTGGGCATCAACTCTCGCCGAAGTGGAATTTGGGCACAAAAAAAGGGCGCGCTACCGCGCGTCCCCTGTGGTCGAGAGCGCGGTGGTCTCCCTCGCGCGCGGGTGGGTCTTAGACCAGTTTCCGGGGCGGCGAAACCCCGAAAAACGCCCATCAACCAGCAATTTTGACGGGTTTTGGCCGCGTCTGCCAACCACGGGCGAGATGCACCAGAAGCGAGGCCGTAACGCTCGTCCCGCCGATCCAGCCGAGGTCGTTTGGCGAGAGGGTGGCTAGCACCGCGCCGCCCAGGGCACCGCCGATGGCGAAGCCCAAATACATGGCGGAAGCATTGAGCGAGAGCGCGATCATCGAGGCCTGGGGCTCGATCCGGATCATGCTGGCGACCTGCGCCGGATAGAACGCCCAGCCCGAGATGCCCCAGAGGAAGATCGCGCCGAGCACGGCGTAATGCGCTTGGCCGGGCATTAATTTCAGGACCAGCGAATGCAGAATCAGCGCGGTGGCCATGCCGGCGAGCCCGAGGGCCGCGGTGGCGAGCGTGCCCAGCCGGTCGGCCAAAACGCCGCCGAACATGTTCCCGATCGCAGCGGCGGCGCCAAACACCAGCAGCGCAACGCTGATTTGCGAAGCATCGAAGCCGAGGCCGTGCAGCGGGACTGCGAAATAAGTGAAGACGGTGAAGCCGCCGAGCGCCCAGAGCACCGTGATGAGAAGCGCAACCAAGATACTGCTGTGACGCGCTACCGCCAGCCGTTCGGCGAGCGAGGCCGTGTTCCGCGGCAGGCCGCGGGGCAGGCCGAGCAGGAGGCCGGCGAGCGCCACCGCGCTAATCACGGCGACCATGGCAAAGGTCGCGCGCCAGCCGAACAGGCTGCCGACGAGATTGCCGAGGGGAACGCCGACCACGGTTGCAACCGTGAGGCCCGAAGTGACCAGCGCCACCGCGCGCCCGCGCCGTTCAGGCGAGGCAACCGCCACGGACACGGCGAGCGCCGTCGGCATGCACAGCCCGGAGCCAAGTGCCATCAGCATTCGGGAAGCGAGCAGCAGGGCGTAGCTAGAAGCCACCATGGCAGCGAGGTTTCCGGCGATGAAGGTCGTGAGCGCCAAGGCCAGCACGGTGCGGCGGTCGATGTTGTTCAGTGCCACCGCAAGGATCGGCGAGCCCACGGCATAGGTGAGCGCGTAGGCGGTGACCAATTGGCCCGCGGCTGAGATCGAAATTGACAGGTCAGTGGCGATCGCCGGCAAAAGCCCCGCAATGACAAAGCCTTCGGTGCCGATCGCAAAGGCCGCTAGGGCCAGCCAGAAGACGCTCATCGGAAATGATCCCTAGTTCAATGTTTATTGAACTATCAAACGCAAAGGTTCCGGTGTCAATTGGTTCAAGAACTATTGAACATTGCGGTTGCGTCGCTATGATTCCGGATCATGAGCCGCACGCCTCTTCACCCCACCCGCGAGCAGATCGAGCTGCCGATGGTTCTGGATTGCCTGAGCGATCCGATCCGGCTCGCGATCGTCTACCAGCTCGCCCAGCAGGAACGTGTCAGCAGCGAGCTCCGCTGCGGCGACTTCAACGGGCTGAGCGGCAAATCCAACCTCGCCTATCACTTCGCCAAGCTGCGCGAATGCGGACTGATGCTGACGCGCGTGGCCGGCACCAACCGCTTCATGCGGCTCCGCCGCGAGGATCTGGAGGCGCGCTTCCCCGGCCTGCTCGACGCCGTGCTCAGCTCCGCAGCCAAGGACGCCGACCGGCTTCAGCTTGTGTCCGAATGTGATGTGGTAGAGGGGGGTTGAAGACATTTTTGTTGGAGGGCCTGCCGAGCCGAGCCCGGCTTCGCCCTTCGGGCTTCGCCGCGGCAGCCTTCGCTACGATAGGGCCTGCCGAGCCGAAGCAGCGTCAGCTGCGAAGGCTGGAGACCCGGCCTGGATTTGAACCAGGATAAAGAGCATTGCACTGCTCTCGCGTGGACGCTTCCGCCACCGGGCCGCAGCGATCATTGCCGATCGGAGTGAGACAAGCCACCTAAGCCAATTGTTAAGCCTAACGGACCCAAGAACTTAACGGACCCAGGAAGCTTAATGGACTAACGGCGGCCGGGCGATGAAGGTCATGCGCCAGCGGTTGTGGCCGATATTGGTGTTGGCGCGTTGCACCGCGAAGCCCGCCGCCTTCAGCTTGGCGGTGATCTCATCCTCGCTGTAGCGTTGAAGCCCGATCCGCGAGCGCAGATGACGGTAATCTGACAGCGCCGTGCTGACCAACCCGACCAGCGCGTCTTTCAAAAAGCCGTGACGAAGCCCGAAGCTGAGCAGCGCCATCACGTCCCGGCCCATGCCGACATTGGGCTGGAGGATGTCGCCGAGCACCAGCTTGCCGGATGGAGTCAACAATCGCCGGATGTTGCGGAGCGCGGCATCGAGCTCCTCCGCCGTCATATATTGCGCGACCGAATTCATGATGACGAGGTCGATGGACTGGTCCTGCATCTTGCGGACGTCGTCGAGCGAGCGGACGCGGACCTTCGTGTTCGGGGCAAACCGCGCGATCAGCCGGCCGCGCACACCCGGTGCGGGCTCGGCCAGGATCAGCTTGCCGCAGGCCGCCGCCACCTGGCTCGCCGACAGTGCCTCGCCGCAGGCATAATCCAGCACGGTCGCCTCGGGCGATGTGATGTAGTCGATGATGTCCCGCGCGATGATCTGGAAGTGCAAATTGCGATGCAGCTTGCTGACATAGATCGTGTGCGTGGAGTCGTAATAATCGATCCAATCGTCCATGGTATCCGAAGGGTCCCGGCCAAACGGTTCCGACAGAGGAACCGGCGCTGCCCGCCTTGCGTTAGGGGTGCGACGGCGCGCCGTCAATGTCCGCGTCCTAACAGGAAGGTATCCCGTGAGCAAAACCAACAACAAGGTCTCGCCCGACCTCGACACCCCCACAGATCTGCAGCCCCAGGCCGTCAACAAGGTTTCCGAGGCGCTCAACGTGCTGCTGGCCGACGCCTTCGCGCTCTATCTCAAGACCAAGAATTTCCACTGGCACATCAGCGGCCGGCACTTCCGCGACTACCATCTGCTGCTCGACGAGCAGTCGGACCAGATTTTTGCCACCACCGACCAGCTCGCCGAGCGCGTCCGCAAGATCGGCGGCACGACGCTGAAGTCGATCGGGCAGGTCGCCAAGCTCCAGACCATCAAGGACAACAACGAGGACTACGTCCCGCCGCGCGAGATGCTG
Organism: Bradyrhizobium sp. F1.4.3; assembly: GCF_040548375.1. Classification (NCBI taxonomy): domain Bacteria; kingdom Pseudomonadati; phylum Pseudomonadota; class Alphaproteobacteria; order Hyphomicrobiales; family Nitrobacteraceae; genus Bradyrhizobium; species Bradyrhizobium sp. F1.4.3. The sequence goes on along the minus strand of NZ_JBEPRN010000014.1, from coordinate 66,331 downwards.
CGTGAGCTGATGCAGGACAACAAGCACGTCGCGAGCGCGATGCGCAAGGCGCACGAGGTCTGCGACGATGCCGGCGACGTCGCTAGCGCCAGCATCCTCGAAAACTTTATCGACGAGACCGAGCGCCGCACCTGGTTCCTGTTCGAAGCCACCCGCCAGGAAGGCGGCAACGAGGCGTAGTTTTTCGCCGGACTGCTTCAACAACGTCGTCCCGGCCTTCGCCGGGACGACGGCGGAGTGTGCAGCCAGGTTCGTGACTCACTATCGCCACAGACGCATCAGCGCTCCGTCCTTGCCCGTCACCGGATCGGCCGGCGGCAGCGCGACCTTCGGAATCGTCTTCAGCGCCTTGGCATGATTCTCCGGCGTCGGCCGCGTGATCTCCATCTTCGATCCCGGCGGATAGGCGCCGATCACACAGAAATCACCGCTTGCCTTGATACATTGGTGTCCCGTGCCTGCCGGCAGGATCGCGACGTCGCCCGCCGCAATCTCCAGCTCCTGGCCGCGATCGCCGCCGAAGCGGACCCGCGCGCCGCCGCGTGCGACGCCGAGCACCTCATGCGCGGTCGCATGATAGTGCAGATAGTCGTAGACGCCGTTGCGCCACGTGCCGCCCCAGCCGTTGGCGCCGAACAGGTGTTCGATGGTCTCCTCTGGATGTTTTGGATCGAGCTTGACCGCGCCCCGGTAGACGAGGAACGGCAGGATGTTGTTCGGCACGAGTCCATCGTCCTCGAACACGATGGCGCGCGGCTCGGCATTGTCGCGGGTGACGGACATGGCGGGGCTCCCGAAAGGACCGTGCTTATTAACCGACGCCAGCCGCATTGCGTTCCTCTTGGTCCCGGACGCGATGCAGCGCGAAGCGCTGCTTCGCAGAGCCGGGACCAAGAATGTGCGGAAGCCGTGGGCCCCGGTTCAGCAGCGCATCACGCCGCGAAGAGTAGCGCGCTGCACTGCGCCCGGGGCGCGAGAGCGCGCCTTACGCGCTCTTCTTCTGCCGCATCAGGTCGGCAAACCGCTGGAACAGGTAGTGCGAGTCGCGCGGGCCCGGTGAGGCCTCGGGATGGTACTGCACCGAGAACACCGGCCTGCCGTCGAGCTGGATGCCGCAATTGGAGCCGTCGAACAGCGAGATGTGGGTCTGCGTCGCGCCCTTCGGCAATGTGTTCTCGTCCACCGCAAAGCCGTGGTTCATCGAGGTGATCTCGACCTTGCCGGTGGTCTCGTCCTTCACGGGATGATTGGCGCCGTGATGGCCCTGATGCATCTTCCTGGTCTTGGCGCCGACGGCGAGGCCGAGCATCTGGTGGCCGAGGCAGATGCCGAACGTTGGCGTGCCCGACTTGATCACGTCCTTGATCACCGGCACCGCATATTTTCCGGTCGCGGCCGGATCGCCCGGGCCGTTGGACAGGAACACGCCGTCCGGCTTCATCGCCAGAATGTCTTCGGATGACGTCGTCGCCGGCACCACCGTCACCTTGCAGCCGACGCCGGCGAGCAGGCGCAAAATGTTGCGCTTGATGCCGTAGTCGATGGCGACGACGTTGAACTCCGGCTTGTCCTGCCGGCCAAAGCCCTTTTCCCAGAGCCACGGCGTTTCGTCCCAGGTGAAGCGCTGGCCGGAAGTGACCATCGGCACGAGGTCCATGCCCTCGAGCCCCGGCCATTCGCGCGCCTCTTCCTTGAGGCCATGCAGGTCGAACTCGCCGTTCTTGGCGTGCGCGATGACGGCATTGGGCATGCCCTTGTCGCGGATCAGCGCGGTCAGCGCGCGGGTGTCGATGCCGGAGAGGCCGATGATGCCGCGCGCCTTCAGCCACTGGTCGAGGTGCTTGGTGGCGCGGTAGTTCGAAGGATCGGTGATCGCGGTACGCAGGATCACGCCGCGCGCGCCGGGCGTCGCGGCCATGTTCACCGTCTCGATGTCGTCCTCGTTGGTGCCGACATTGCCGATATGCGGGAAGGTGAAAGTGATGAGCTGCCCGGCATAGGAGGGATCAGTCAGGATCTCCTCATAGCCGGTCATCGCGGTGTTGAAGCAGACTTCACCGACGGCATGGCCTTCGGCGCCGAGACCAAAGCCTTCGAGCACCGTGCCATCGGCGAGCACGAGGAGCGCGGTCGGTTTGTGGTCCGGCCAGGCGGGATCGTTATCATGATGTGTCATGAGCCCGCTTCATAGTCGCCGCGAGCGCCGCCGTCAAAGCGGGAGAGGGCGGATTCACATGCGTTTTTGCATATTTGACAGGTAGTCCCAGGCACTTAAGCTGGAAATGGTAATTTTTGCGCCGTTTCGGCGCCGTTTCGGAAACAATGAACCGGAGTGCGACGGGGCCGGTATGGCCTCTTTGCCGCAAACGGCTTAGATCAGGCGCAATGGATTGAGAGGATTACGGCCATGTTGCGCGACGACATCAACAATGCGGTGAAGCAGGCCATGAAGGCCAAGGAAGAGCGCAAGCTTTCCACGCTGCGCATGGTCAACTCGACCATCAAGAACGCCGACATCGAGGCGCGCGGCAACGGCAAGCCGCCGCTGTCGGATGCCGACCTGCTGGCCGTGCTCCAGAAGATGATCAAGCAGCGTCAGGAGTCCGTCGAGCTCTACGACAAGGGCGGCCGCGCCGAGCTCGCCGCGCAGGAGCGCGAGGAGATCGCGGTGATCTCGGCGTATCTGCCGAAGCAGATGTCGGATGACGACGTGAAGAAGGCGATCTCGGAGATCATCGCCGAGACGGGCGCGAGCGGCATGAAGGATATGGGCAAGGTGATCGCGGCCTTGAAGGCGAAGTACGCCGGCCAGATGGATTTCGGCAAGGCCTCTGGTTTGGTGAAGGCGGCGCTGACGGGTTAGGTCGTCATTCCGGGGCGACGCGTCAGCGTCGAGCCCGGAATCCATCGTGCCACCGAATCCGTTGATCAATGGATTCCGGGCTCGCGCTTCGCGCGCCCCGGAATGACAAGGGAGGCAACGATGACCGGCGCGATTAAACCGTTTCGCATCGCTATCAGCGACGACATCCTGACCGATCTCAAATCGCGTCTCGCCCGCACGCGCTGGCCGGAGGCGGAGCTGGTCGATGACTGGAGCCAGGGCGCGCCGCTGAAGTGGATCCAGCAGATCTGCACCTACTGGGCGAACGATTACGACTGGCGCGCGCGAGAGGCAAAGCTCAACCGCTTCGACCAGTTCACGACCGAGATCGACGGGCTCGACATCCACTTCCTGCATGTGCGCTCGATGGAGCCATCCGCGCTGCCGCTGATCATCACCCATGGCTGGCCCGGTTCGATCGTCGAATTCCAGAAGGTGATCGCGCCGCTGGTCGATCCTGTCGCCCATGGCGGCAATCCCGCGGATGCCTTCCACGTGATCTGCCCTTCCTTGCCGGGCTTTGGCTTCTCCGCCAAGCCAAAGACCACCGGCTGGGGTGTCGACCGCATCGCCACGACCTGGGCGAAGCTGATGGATCGGCTCGGATATGCGCGCTACGGTGCGCAGGGCGGCGACTGGGGCTCGGCGGTGACAAGCTCGCTCGGCATGCAGGACGGCGAGCATTGCGCCGGCATCCACATCACGCTCGCCTTCAACGCGGCGCCGAAGGTCGAGGGTGGTGAACCGACGCCGGAGGAGAAGCGCGCGCTCGCAGGCCTCAAGCATTATGTCGATCTCGACTCCGGCTATTCGAAACAGCAATCGACGCGGCCGCAGACGCTCGGCTACGCGCTGACGGATTCGCCGAGCGGGCAGGCGGCCTGGATCCTGGAAAAATTCTGGGCCTGGACCGATTGCAATGGCCACCCCGAAAACATCTTTGAGAAGGACGAACTGCTCGACAACGTCATGCTCTATTGGGTGACCGAGACCGCGACGTCGTCCGCGCGGCTCTACTGGGAAAGTTTTGGCAAGCGCCGGACCACGCCCCTCGTGAAGGTCCCGACCGGCGTCGCCGTGTTCCCCAAGGAAATCATCACGCCGGTCAGGCGCTGGATGGAGCCGAACTTCCACAACGTCACGCATTGGAGCGAGATGGAGAAGGGTGGCCATTTCGCGGCCTTCGAGCAGCCCGAGTTGTATGTCGGTGAGGTCAGGAATTTCTTCCGGACGGTGCGCTGTTAGGGAGCAAGATGCCTCCGCATCGTCATGCCCGGGCTTGTCCCGGGTATCCACGCCCTTAAACTCAGGGCTAAACAAGAACGTGGATGGCCGGGACGAGCCCCGCCATGACGACGCTGCCGGGAAACGACCATGCTCACCGAAGCCGCAACCTACGACGAGCTCTACCGCAACTTCCGCTGGGACGTCCCGGCGCGCTTCAATATGGCGGAGGCCTGCTGCGACCGCCATGCCGATGGCACCGGCCGCCTCGCGCTGGTCTATGTCGACGAGAACGGCGCCACCACGCGCACCTCGTTCGACGAGGTCGCGGAGATGTCGCGCCGCTTCGCCAATGTGCTGAAGGCGGACGGGCTCGGCCGCGGCGACCGCGTTGCGGTGTTTCTGTCGCAATCGCTGGAGCTGCCGATCGCGCACATGGCGGCGTTCCGATCGGCAATGATCTCGATCCCGCTGTTTGCCTTGTTCGGCGAGGACGCACTGGAATTCCGCCTGTCGAACTCGCAAGCCAAGGCGATCGTCACCGACGAAGGTGGCTGGGAAAAGCTCGCGAAGATCCGCGATCGCCTGCCGGACCTGAAGAACGTCTATGTGGTCGGCGAACGCGCGCCGGCGGGCACGAAGTCATTCTGGGATTCGGTGAAGGCCGCATCGCATGACTTTGCACTGGTCGACACGTCCGCCGATGATCCCGCGCTGATCATCTACACCTCAGGCACGACCGGCAATCCCAAGGGTGCGTTGCATGCGCATCGCGTCGTGCTTGGCCATCTCCCGAATGTCGAGATGTGCCACAACTTCCTGCCGCGGCCCGGCGATCTTATGTGGACGCCGGCGGACTGGGCCTGGATCGGCGGGCTCGTCAACGGCCTGTTCGCGTTCTGGTATCACGGCATCCCCCTGGTCGGACACCGCGCGCGAAAATTCGAACCGCAGGCGGCGATGCAGATGATGGCCGACCTCGGCGTCCGCAACGTCTTCCTGCCGCCGACCGCGCTGAAGCTGATGCGGCAGGCCGGCGTGAAGCATTCCGGCGTCAAGCTGCGCAGCATTTTTACTGGCGGTGAATCGCTCGGCGGCGAGCTTCTCGGCTGGGTGCGCGAGACGTTCGGCATCGATGCGCATGAGGTGTTCGGCCAGACCGAGTGCAATCTCGTGATCGGCAGCAATTCCAACCTGTTTCCGATCCGTCCCGGCTCGATGGGCCGCTCGACGCCGGGTTTTGACGTTCGCATTGTCAACGACAAGGGCGAGGAGCGGCCGCGGGGACAGCGCGGCATCATCGGCGTGCGCCAGCCGTGCCCGTGCACGATGATCGAATACTGGCGCAATCCGGAGGCGACGGCGAAGAAATATGCCGGCGAATTCCTGCTCACCGGCGATCTCGGCGTGCAGGATGACGACGGCTATTTCTGGTACGTCAGCCGCGAGGACGATGTCATTACCACCGCCGGTTATCGCGTCGGCCCGTCCGAGATCGAGCACACGCTGATGAAGCATCCGTCGGTGGCGATGGCCGCGGTGGTCGGCATTCCCGATCCGATCCGAACGGAATCGATCAAGGCCTGGATCGTGCTGCGTCCGGGCTTTACGCCAAGCGACGCGCTCGCGCGCGAGATCCAGGAATTCGTCAAGGTGCAGCTCGCCGCCCACGAATATCCGCGGTTTGTCGAGTTCGCGGAGACGCTGCCGATGACGGCGACGGGCAAGGTGCTGCGACGGGAGTTGCGGGCGAAGGGGTAGGTTGCTTCAACAAACGCCGTCATTGCGAGGAGCTCTTGCGACGAAGCAATCCAGAATCTCTCCGCGGATGCATTGCTGGATTGCTTCGCTTCGCTCGCAATGACGGGGTGCCTACGGCGTCCTGATCCCCATCGCCTTCAATGCCGCCAGCATTTGCGCCGGTGGCGCCATCTTGATCTGCGGCGCCTTGCCTGTTTCCAGCAAACTCTTCAGCCCCGACAGGATCGCGGGCCAGCCCGAGCGGCCGCCGGCAAGAATGTCGTCGCTGAGCGGCCGGTCATGGCCCTCGCTCATGGTGAGCCGCACCGCGTCGCCGACCGGCTCGATGTCGTAGGTAACCAGGGTTGGCCCGAGCTTCTCGATCAACTCCGGCCAGTTGACGTTGAAGGTGACCGAGAGCTTTTTCGGCGGGTCGTATGCGAGCACCTCGCCGCTGATGTGCACGGCGCCGTCGGGCGTGCGAACGATGAATGCGCCGCCGAGCCTTGGCTCGACTTCCACGGCATTGCCGAAGAAGTATTTGCGGGTGAATTCGGCCGACGTCAGCGCCTCCCAGACCTTCTCGGGCGTGGAGGCGATGTAGATGGTGTAGACCGTGAGCGGCTTGAACTGATCGAGGGTCATTTCGCGTCAAATCCCTTCTTGAGCGCCGCGCGCGGAATGGCGAGCACTTGGCCTCTCTCCAGCAGGCTCTTGAGCCCGGACAGGATCGCCGGCCAGCCATTGGAGATGGCGCCGAGATACTTGCCGCCCTCGACAAAACCGTCATGTAGCACGGTTAAACGCACGAGCGAGCCGAACGGTTCGATGGTGAAGACGACGCGTGATATCGGTTCACCGCGCAGCTCTTCGAATTTCTGATGCTTGAAGCTGTAGGACAGCCGCCGCGGCGGATCGGCCTCGAGGATCGCACCGGAATCGGTGGTCTCGCCGTCGAGCAGGAGCGCGAAGGGTGAGCCGACCTTCCAGTCTGACCTGACCTCGGCGCCGAACCAGTATTGTCTGGTGAATTCGCTCGACGTCAGCGCCTCCCACAGTTTTTCCGGCGTGGTCTCGATGTAGGTCACATAGGTGAATTGCGGCTTACTCATCGCGCTTCTCCAACTGGCGTTTCAATTCGCTGAGTGCGGCGAGCTTGCCACGCTCGAATTTTTTGATCCAGCGTTCGCCGATCTGATGGATCGGCACCGGATTGAGGTAATGCAGCTTCTCGCGGCCATGCCTGATGGTCGTGACCAGATTGGCCTCTTCCAGAATGACAAGGTGCTTCGTCACGGCCTGACGCGTCATCGCGAGGCCCTCGCAGAGTTCGTTCAGCGTCTGGCCGTTCCTGGTGTGAAGCCTGTCCAGCAGCGACCGTCGGGATACGTCGGCGAGCGCTTTGAAGACTTCATCCATGGCGATGATAATAGGCAACTAAATAGTTGCATGTCAAGATGGTGTCTTTGGCGCGTCTCGCCGGCTGTGTTAGCCTCGAAGCTCAGCCAACGCAGATTGGTTCCGGGAGGACTTCATGTTCCGTTGCGTCCCACTTGCTGCCTGCCTCGTCCTTTTTGCTGGCAGCACCACGGCCTACGCCGAGAAGCAGACGATCGGCGCGCCGCCAGAAGCTTCCAACATGAAGCTCGTCGGCACCGACGATCTCCAGGCACGCAGCGCCTATCAGCCGACCATCCATCACCAGGGCGACCGCTGGATTGCCTATATCGGCCATCATGGCGGCACCGACGTCGTGCCCGCGCCCGTCAATCCGATGACGGGCAAAGCCGAGCCGAACGGAACCTCGATCGTCGACGTCACCGATCCCGCGCATCCCAAATATCTGCGGCACCTGCCGGGGCAGGAGGGCAAGTATGAATCCGGCGGCGCGCAGATGGTGCGGGTTTGCGATGGCAAGTCGTTGCCGAAGGGCGATCCCAATGCGGTCTACATGCTGCGCACCTTCGGCAGCGAGGCGCATGAGATCTGGAACGTCGCCGATCCCGCCAGCCCCGTGCTGATCACACGCCTCGGTGGCTTGAAGGACACGCACAAGAGCTGGTGGGAATGCGACACCGGCATTGCCTATCTCGTCTCGGGCGCGCCGGACTGGCGCACGCGGCGCATGACGCAGGTCTATGATCTCAGTGATCCCGCGCATCCGCAAAAAATCCGCGACTTCGGTCTCCCCGGTCAGGAGCCGGGGTCAACCGGCGTGGTGCCGACCGAACTGCACGGGCCGATCTCGACGGGGCCGCAGGGCAACCGAGTCTATTTCGGCTACGGCACCAACAAGGGCGGTATCCTGCAGATCGTCGATCGCGAAAAACTCCTGAACGGCGGTAAGGAGCCGACGCCGGACAATCTGCGCTATCCCGAGATTTCGCGGATGCCAATGTCGGCCTTCAACGGCGCCCACACGACGTTTCCGATGCTCGACATGCCCGTCGCCGAATTCGCCGAGGACAAGGACGGCAAGACCCGCGACATCGTCATGATCGTGGATGAGGCGATCTTGAACGAATGCGGCGAGGCGCGGCAGATGGTGTGGTTCGCCGACGTCACCACCGAGACGCGGCCGATGATGATCTCGAGCTACACCGTGCCGGAGGCAAGCAGTCAGTTCTGCCAGCGCGGCGGCCGCTTCGGCTCGCACTCCTCGAACGAAAGCATGGCGCCGGTCTACTACAAGAAGATGGCCTTCATCGCCTTCTTCAATGCCGGCGTGCGCGCGCTCGATATCCGCGATCCCTATCATCCCAGGGAAGTCGGCTATTTCATTCCTTCGATCACGCAGGCGACCGACAAACGCTGCATTCCCATTGAGGGCGGCGAGCGCTGCAAGGTTGCGATCCAGACCAACAACGTCGAGACGGATGATCGCGGTTACATCTACATCGTCGATCGCGCCAACACGGGCCTGCATATCCTCGAACTGACCGGGCCCGCGCGCGCCGTCGCCGGCCTGCCGAAGAACTGACGATGCGGCGCGCCGCGACCATGCTGATTGCCGTGATCGCTCTCGGAGCGCTGTCGGGCGTGCATGCATACGAGACAGAACGCGCCGCGCACTGGCAGGAGATTGCGTGGCCGTTTCCCCGCGACGGCTGGCCCTCGGGCCGCGCGTTCCGCTGTATCGTGGGCGACTGTGACGGCGCCGAACTCTACGTCCGCGCCAAACGCGGCTTTTGCAATTGCGACACTGGCGTCGCCGATGACGACGAGGTCGACCGTGTGACCGACATTGACCTGATCAGTCCGCGCTTCGCGGCGATCGCGCCGGGCGAGATCGTGAGCATCGCCGCCATGCAGGGGCGCATCAGGCATTATGATGTCGACATGCCCGACGGCACGCGCCGCGCCGCCGCCGGCATCGCGCTTTCGCGCCGCTGCGACCTGCTCGTTGCGGTGGCGCAGGGCGCGGGCGAGGCGAATGCCGTGCAGCGCGCGGCGCTCGCTTTCCTGGAAACACCGGAGATGAACCGGTGGGTGACCGCTGCGCTGGATGGAAGGTGATGGTGGCACACCTGCACCACATCCACCGCTGTCATCACCCGCGAAGGCGGGTGATCCAGTATTCCAGAGGCGGTTGCGGGATACGGAGAAGCCGCGGCGTACTGGATATCCCCCGCCTTCGCGGGGTATGACGGCGGTGTTTGAGGCCGGCGTGTTGCAGACAGTCATAGCTTCCGTTCCTGTCTCCGCCATGCATTAATGACCCGAACCGCCCTTAGCGAGTCTCCGCCATGATGTCCTTGCAAGCTTATCTCGCCTTCCTCGCCGCCTGCATCGCGCTCGCGCTGTTGCCGGGCCCGATTGTCACGCTCGTCATCGCCAACGGCCTGCGCCACGGCACCCGTGCGGCACTGACCAATGTCGCCGGCGCGCAGGCTGGCCTTGCCATCGTCATCGGCGTCGTCGCGATCGGCCTGACCTCGCTGATGGCGACCATGGGCTACTGGTTCGACTGGGTGCGCTTTGCTGGTGCTGCCTATCTGATCTGGCTCGGCGTCAGGCTGATCTGGGCGCCGGTCGAAGGCGTCAAGGTCGACGAGCCGCCAGCGCCGCCGCGCGGCGGCTTCTTCCTCCAGGGCTTTCTTGTGCTGCTGTCGAACCCGAAAGTGCTGGTGTTCTTCGGCGCCTTCATTCCGCAGTTCATGGACATGAACCGCGCCCACTTCCCGCAAGTCGCCCTGTTAGGTGCCACCTTCATGGTGACGGCGGCGATGACGGACGCGCTCTACGCCACGGCCGCCGGCCGCGCGCGAAAATTCTTCTCGGCCCGCCGCACACGCATGATGTCACGCGTCTCAGGCGGCTTCATGATCGGCGGCGGAATCTGGCTGGCGCTTACAAGGGCGAAGTGAGGGCTACACCAGCCTCTCTGCCTTTAACTCGACCTCAATTTCCGCAAAGATCCTGGCCAGCCGTTCCGCCCATTGTTGCTGGCCGGACTGGTCCGCGATCAGCTCCTGGCGGATCTCGATGCCGGTGTTGATCAGGCCGCGGGCTTCGCCGTGGACGGGAATGGTGTAGTCGGTGAGGTCGTTCACCGCATAGGGCTCGTTATCGCCGACGACGAGGTCGCTCTCGCTGCGCAGGTGCTTGAGCAGGAGATGCGGCAGCACCGTGTCGCGGTTATAGAGTGCGCCGATGTGCCAGGGCCGGGCGACGCCGGCATAGACCGGCGTAAAGCTGTGCAGCGACACCAGCACCGTCGGGCGCTTCGCATGCACGCGGTCGTTGATCACGGCATCGATGCGGCCATGATAGGGCGCGAAAATCTCGCGCCGCCGCGCCTCGCGCTCATGCTCCGAAATGCCCTCGTTGCGCGGAATCGCCGTTGCCTCGGAGATGACGGGGATCGAGCTCACCGCGCCCGGCGGACGGTTGCAGTCGATCACGAGCCGCGAATAGCGTTGCGCGACCAGATGCGCATCGAGCATTTCTGAGAGCCGCTCGGCGACTCCCGCAATCCCGATGTCCCAGGCGATGTGCCGCGTCAGCTCGCGCTCGGCGACGCCGAGATCGCCGAGCGCGCGGGGCAGCACCCGCCCGTAGTGGTCCGAGGTGAGCAGGAAGGGCGATGCTCCCCCCGCATTGACCTCATGCACTGGCGGAATGTCACCCTCGCCGAGGAGTTGATCGGTCGCCTCAGCTGTGTCTAAAGCCATCCTGATTGCCTATGGAAAAAGCAGTCGCCCCAAGAATTGGGCAGAATCGCTATAGATTGGCCCGCCCAAAAACACCATGATTGCCTCACGATGCCGCTCCTGACGATTCATCACAAGACCGAATATCGCTACAACCGCCCGGTGGCGTTCGGCGAACACCGCATCATGCTGCGTCCGCGCGACGGGCATGATCTGCGCGTGCTCGATTCGAGGCTCGAGATCTCGCCCACGCCGATGTCGCTGCACTGGATCCACGACGTGTTCGGCAATTCGGTTGCGATCGCCAATTTCGACGAGCGCGCGGACACGCTGACCTTCGACTGGCACGTCACCGTCGAGCACAATCCGGTGGAGGAGTTCGCGCTGACGCCGGACGATGCAGCCTATTTCTATCCCTTCGTCTACGACGACGAGGAGTTTCCCGATCTCGTCCAGTACATCACGCCGCAATATGCCGATCCCGACGGCGAGATCGCGGAGTGGGCGCGCGGCTTCCTCGACGAAGACTCGCCGTCGCCGACCTTCAAGATCCTGAGCGGCATGACGCACGGCATCCGCGAGCAGTTCAAATACCGCAAGCGCCATGAGCCCGGCACGCAGCATCCGCTCGACACTTTGCAGTCGGGCACGGGAACTTGTCGGGACTATGCGCTGTTTATGATCGAAGCGCTGCGTCACCTCGGTTTCGCCGCACGCTTCGTCTCCGGCTACATCTTCGTGCCCGAGGATATCGAGCAACATCACGTCGGCGGTGGCTCGACGCACGCCTGGGTGCAGGTCTATCTGCCGAGCGCGGGCTGGATCGAGTTCGATCCGACCAACGGCATCGTCGGCACCCGCGACCTCATCCGCGTCGCGGTCGCCCGCGATCCGCGCCAGGCGATCCCGCTGCACGGCGTCTATATCGGCTCCGGGGATGCCTTCGAAGCCATGGACGTGACCATCAAGGTGGTCTCGGACGACCAGGACACCGAGGAAGAGATGGAGGCAGAGGTCTTATAGATGCAGATCAAGGTCGGCTTCGAGATCACCTACGCGGCAGCGCAGCCGACGCCGATGGTGATCATGCTCAACATCCACCCCTCGCGACAGGCCGACATCATCGGCAAGGAGACGGTGGTTGCGGAGCCCGACGTTCCCATCCGCTTCTATCACGACGGCTTTGGCAATGTGTGCGGCCGCCTCGTCGCGCCCGCCGGCGGCGTCACGCTGAAGGGCAGCGCGCTGGTGCGTGATACCGGCCTGCCCGACGAGGTGATGTCGGGCGCGCAGCAAGTCCCGATCGAAGAGCTGCCGAACGAGCTGATGCTCTATCTGATGCCGAGCCGCTATTGCGAGACCGACAAGCTCACTGACGTCGCCTGGTCGCTGTTCGCCAAGACGAAACCTGGTTGGGAGCGCGTCTGCGCCATCACGGAGTTGGTGCACGGCCACGTCACCTTCGGCTACGAACACGCCCATCACATGAAATCGGCGCACGACGTCTATGAACAGAAGACCGGCGTCTGCCGCGACTTCGCGCATCTGGCCGTCGCCTTCTGCCGCTGCATGGGTATCCCCGCGCGCTATTGCACCGGCTACATGGGCGATATCGGCATTCCGCCGGATCCGTCCCCAATGGATTTCTCCGGATGGTTTCAGGCCTGGCTCTCCGGCAAATGGTTCACCTTCGACGCCCGCCATAACGTCCCCCGCATGGGCCGCATCCTGATGGCCACAGGGCGCGACGCCGCCGACGTCGCACTCTCGACGAGCTTCGGCCGGATGGAGCTGAAGAAGTTCGAGGTGGTGAGCGACGAGGTGGCGAAGGTGGGGTGAGGTGGCGCTGCGCGCTCGCGAGCGGATGTCGAGCGTAATGTCTCGCCAACGTCGTCCCGGCGAGGGCCGGGACGACGGCTTGGCGCTGTCGTTCCGGATAATTCACAGCTATAGACACCCGCCATGACCTCCGATCGTCTCTTCGTCTACGGCACCCTGATGCGCGGCTTCGACCATCCGATGGCGCGGCTGCTTGCGGGCCATGCGGATTTCCTGGGTGAAGCGACCTGCCGCGGCAGGCTCGTTCTCGTGAAGCATTATCCGGGATTGCTGCTGTCGGACGCACCGTCCGATCTTGTCCACGGCGAACTCTTCCACCTGCGCGCCCCCGACGAGCTCCTGCGTGAGCTCGACATGTATGAAGCTTGCGGCGAAGGCTTTCCGGAGCCGACGGAATATCTGCGCAGACTGATCGACGTGACGGTGCCGGACGGCGCCACCGACAAGGCCTGGACCTACATCTACAACTGGCCCGTCACCGACCTGCCGCGCATCGAGTCCGGCCGTTTCCTCGAACACTAGTTATTTCTTGAGCATGATCTTCTCGGAAAACCGCTGCGCACTTTTCCGGATCATGCTCTAAGCCGACAGCACTTCCTTCACCACGCGGACGTCGACCTCGCGATCGACGTAGGTCCACTCTTCCGTCCGCCGCAGCATTGCGACCAGCTCCTCGAACAGCGAGGCATGCGCGGGCGCGAATTCGAACCAGGTGAGGAAGTCGAAGGGCTCGCCGAGATCACGGCAATGGTAGAGCTGGCGCGCGATCGCGGGCAGGAAGCGCAGGCTGCTGGCAATGTGGTGCGACTTGTCCTCGAAGATACTGCGCCGCTCCTCCTGCGTCAGCTCCCACCAGGCTTGCGACTTGCGGATCGGGATCAGCGCGGCGGAAGTGGCCTCGCGCCGGCCGAGCCCGGCCTGCATAGCTGTGAGCTGCTGCTTCTCCGCGCGCTCGGTGTAGCGCAGCGAACTCGGGACGCCGACCAGCCGCCAGGCATTGCGCGAGGGCACCAGCGGCAACGAGACGGCATCCCCGTCGATCACCGACAGCGCCGGCATGAAGGGCAGGGGCTCGCCCGTCACGGGCGAAATCGAGGTGACGCGCCAACCCCCGCTCTGGCCGCCCCGAAACGTCCTGAACATGGCCCATGGAAGCGTGGAACCGGTCGGGGTTCAAGGCCTCTCTCCACCGTCATTTCGGGGCGCGCCTCTTGGCGCGAGCCCGGAATCCCGCCCGAATGCTGGGAGAAATGGATTCCGGGCTCGATGCTCCGGGCCGCTCTCCGCGCGGTCCCGTCGCATCGCCCCGGAATGACGGAGAGGGCTGTGAACAGCGCGTATAATCCTGACAAACCTAACTTTTAGGCGGTCGGCACCTATATCCCTGATCCTTCGCCCGACTCATACGGTTTCGCGCTACACAGAGCCCATGCGCTTCACGCCCCAATTCCTCGACGAACTGCGTGCCCGGCTTTCGGTCTCCGAGGTCGTGGGCAAGCGCGTCAAGCTGAAGAAGGCCGGGCGGGAGTGGAAGGGCTTGTCGCCGTTCCAGCAGGAGAAGACGCCATCCTTCTACGTCAACGACCAGAAGGGGTTTTACCACGACTTCTCCTCCGGCAACCACGGCGACATCATCACCTTCGTGATGGAGACCGACGGCCTGCCGTTCGCCGAGGCCGTGGAGCGGCTGGCGAACATGGCGGGGCTGCCGCTGCCGGCGGTGACGCCCGATGCAGCGCGGCACGAGCAGCGGCGCAAGTCGCTGCATGACGTCATGGATCTCGCGGCGAAGTTTTTCGCGGAGACGCTGGCCTCCCGCCTCGGCGCCAAGGCGCGCGGCTATCTCGCCGATCGCGCGCTCTCGCCGGCGACGCAATTGCAGTTCCGTCTCGGCTATGCGTCGCTAGACCGCTTTGCGCTGAAGGAGCATCTCGGCAAGCTCGGCGTTTCCGTCGACGACATGGTCGAGACCGGCTTGCTCGTTGCCGGCGACGGCATTCCCGTACCCTACGACCGCTTCCGTGATCGCGTGATGTTTCCGATCACCGATCTGCGCGGCCGTGTCATCGCCTTTGGCGGGCGCGCGCTGGAGAAGGACGTTGCGGCAAAATATCTGAACTCGCCGGAAACGCCGCTCTTCCACAAGGGCGACAATCTCTACAATCACCAGACCGCGCGCGCCGCATCTCACAACGGCGCGGCGCTGATCGTGGTCGAAGGCTATGTCGATGTCATCGCCATGGTTACCGCGGGCTTTGCAGGCAGCGTCGCGCCGCTCGGCACGGCGCTGACCGAAAACCAGCTCGCGCTGCTCTGGAAGATGGCGGACGAGCCGATCCTCTGCTTCGACGGCGACAAAGCTGGGCAGAAAGCTGCCTATCGCGCCGCCGACCTCGCGCTGCCATTCCTCGCACCGGGAAAGAGCCTGCGCTTCGCGTTGCTGCCGGAAGGGCAGGACCCCGACGATCTCGTGCGCTCCGGCGGCCGTGGTGCGATCGAAGAGGTGATCGCGGCGGCGCGCCCGCTCGCCGATATGCTCTGGTCGCGGGAGCTCGAAGGCGGCAATTTTGCCACGCCCGAGCGCCGCGCCGCGCTGGAGGCGCGCATCAAGGAGCTCTCCAACGGCATCCGCGACGAGGTGGTGCGGCGCTATTATCGCCAGGATCTTGCCGAGCGGCTCCAGCGCACCTTTGCGCCCGAGGGTGGACGCGGCGGCTTTGCCGGCCGCGGCAATTTCCGCTCAGGCGCCGCGGGGCGCCCGTTCCAGCCTCGCGGCGGTGGACAGGCGAATCGATTCGGCGGCCAGGGATTTGGCGGCCAAGGCCGCCGCGGCGGTCCTGGTCCGGTCCAGCTCCCTTCCGGCCCCTACCAGGCGGCGAGCCCTCAACTGGCGGCAAGCCCGATCATGCGGGGCCAGCGCAGCGCCATTTCCCGCCGCGAAGCCCTGATCCTGCAAATCCTGATCAATCACCCCTGGCTGCTGCACGACCACCTCGAGGAGGTGGCCGCCCTGGAGTTCGCCCATCCCGAGGCTCACAAGCTCCGGGCCGGCATCATCGCCGCCTTCGCCAACGATCATCACCACAGCCCGGACCCTGGTGAGCAGGCCGAGAAGATGCGATCCGACATCGAGAAGGGCGGATTTTCACAGCTTCTTCAAAGAGTTGAGAACGGCATCACGACGCAAGCCGTGTGGGGGGCCCGCGAGGGTGCGGCGAGGGATGACGTTCTTTCCACTTGGCATCAGCTCGTTGCCTTGCATCGGCAATACCATTCACTACTTAGAGAGTTGAAGGACGCCGAGCTGGCCTTGGGGGAGGACCCCAGCGAGGCCAATTTGGCGTGGCTGCGTGACGTCAAGGCTCGGATAGGCGAAGTCGACGGCACCGAGGCCCTGATCGAGGGTTTTGGCGAGCTGTCGGGCCGGTTCCAGAAGAGCGTGTGATGAAAGAATCATGCGGACGGCCGGGCTAGGCACCGCTAAAAGACTCGCCAAATCCAAGGTTTGGCGGCAAAAACAGGGTTAATCGAGGCTTAACGGTCTTGTAGCACTTTGGCCCCCAGGCGGCCGCAGGCAGAACAGACGCGTCAGGAATGAATCCGCGCAATAGCTGTTGGCACTTCACCTGCATCCGCTGCGACAAAGGTGCTCACGAAGCGTTAGGCAAATCCGGCGAGAGAAAGTTGGGGGTGGCGATCAGATGTTCGCGCCGCCCTTTCCGTGTCGAGATCTGACGAAGCGAGAGCGTCGAGCAACAGGTTCAAGCGATTTCAGGCAGGCGCGGCGAACGTCTGTGTGAAACGCGTTTAGGAGCAATGGATGGCCACCAAGGCAAAGACGCTGCAGGCGAAGGACAAGGAAAAAGACGACAAGGCAGCGGATGCTCCGGAGAAGGATTCCCAGGACGCGCCCTCGCCGTTGCTCGATCTGTCCGACGCGGCAGTGAAGAAGATGATCAAGCAGGCCAAGAAGCGCGGCTTCGTGACCTTCGATCAGCTCAACGAAGTTTTGCCGTCCGACCAGACCTCGCCCGAGCAGATCGAGGACATCATGTCCATGCTCTCGGACATGGGCATCAACGTCACCGAGGCCGACGATAGCGAGGCCGAGGACGACAAGGACGAGGGCGGCGAGGACGAGACCGACAACGAGCTCGTCGAGGTCACCCAGAAGGCCGTCACCGAGGTCAAGAAGAGCGAGCCGGGCGAGCGCACCGACGATCCCGTGCGCATGTATCTGCGCGAGATGGGCACCGTCGAGCTGTTGTCCCGCGAAGGTGAAATCGCGATTGCGAAGCGCATCGAGGCCGGCCGTGAGGCGATGATCGCGGGCCTCTGCGAAAGCCCGCTGACCTTCCAGGCCATCATCATCTGGCGCGACGAATTGAACGAAGGAAAGATCTTCCTTCGCGACATCATCGATCTCGAAGCGACCTATGCCGGGCCCGATGCCAAGGCCGGCATGAACACTGCGATGATCGGCGGTCCCAACGGCGAGAACGGCGAAGCGCCCGCTGAAGGCGGCCAGGCTGCTGCGGCAGTCGGTGCGCCCGCGCATGTTGCTCCCCCCGCTGCGCCGCCGTCGCCGACCCCGTTCCGCGCCGCGCAGCCTGGTGCCGGTGGCGCCGAAGCCGGCGAGGAAAAGGATCCGGCCGAGTCCGCCGCCGAGTCCGACATGGACGACGACGAGTTCGAGAACCAGATGTCGCTTGCGGCCATCGAGGCCGAACTCAAGCCGAAGGTCGTCGAGATCTTCGACAAGATCGCCGACAGCTACAAGAAGCTGCGCAAGCTTCAGGAACAGGACATCCAGAACCAGCTCCAGAACGAGTCGCTCTCGCCGCACCAGGAGCGCAAGTACAAGAAGCTGAAGGACGAGATCATCGTCGAGGTGAAGTCGCTGCGCCTGAACCAGGCGCGTATCGACTCACTCGTCGAGCAGCTCTACGACATCAACAAGCGCCTCGTCTCGCACGAGGGCCGCCTGATGCGCCTTGCCGACAGCCATGGCGTGGCGCGCGAGGACTTCCTGCGTAACTACACCGGTTCGGAGCTCGATCCGCGCTGGCTCAACCGTGTCTCGAAGCTTTCGGCAAAGGGCTGGAAGAATTTCGTCCATCATGAGAAGGACCGCATCAAGGACCTGCGTCACGAGGTTCATCAGCTCGCCGCGCTGACCGGCTTGGAGATCGTCGAGTTCCGCAAGATCGTGCACTCCGTGCAAAAGGGCGAGCGCGAAGCCCGCCAGGCCAAGAAGGAGATGGTGGAAGCCAACCTCCGTCTCGTGATCTCGATCGCCAAGAAGTACACCAACCGCGGCCTCCAGTTCCTCGACCTGATCCAGGAAGGCAACATCGGCCTGATGAAGGCCGTCGACAAGTTCGAGTACCGCCGCGGCTACAAGTTCTCCACCTACGCCACCTGGTGGATCCGGCAGGCGATCACCCGTTCGATCGCCGACCAGGCGCGCACTATCCGCATCCCCGTGCACATGATCGAGACGATCAACAAGATCGTGCGCACCTCGCGGCAGATGCTCAACGAGATCGGCCGCGAGCCGACCCCGGAAGAGCTGGCCGAAAAGCTCGGCATGCCCTTGGAGAAGGTCCGCAAGGTCCTCAAGATCGCCAAGGAGCCGCTGTCGCTGGAAACGCCCGTCGGTGACGAAGAGGATTCGCATCTCGGCGATTTCATCGAGGACAAGAACGCGATCCTGCCGATCGACGCCGCGATCCAGTCGAACCTGCGCGAGACCACCACCCGCGTGCTGGCTTCCCTCACCCCGCGCGAAGAGCGCGTGCTGCGCATGCGCTTCGGCATCGGCATGAACACCGACCACACGCTGGAAGAAGTCGGCCAGCAGTTCTCGGTCACCCGCGAGCGCATCCGCCAGATCGAAGCCAAGGCGCTGCGGAAGCTGAAGCATCCGTCGCGGTCAAGGAAGCTGCGGAGCTTTTTGGACAACTGATTCAGGCATGCCCGGAGGCAATCCGGGCAGCTATCCACACGAAAGCGGCGGGCCGAGGCCCGCCGTTCTTGTTTGTGCCGACGCTTCGCGTATTGCGCGGGCGCAGCCTATTTCCTCTTCGCGCCGACCCGGTCGATACTCTTGATCGCCAGCGGCGGGCGGCCGGCTTTCTCGCCGATCTCGCGGTCCTGCTCCATGATGAAGCCGCGGGCGGGCTCATCGCCCTCGAGGCCTCCGAGCAATTCCGCGGGCACGCGCCGGTTGGAGCGCTGGGAGCCGTCCTCATAGAGGACGTTGAAAAAGGCGAACTCGCCCTTCGGATTGGTTCCGGGTTTTTTGGCCATGGCCGGCTTGTCGTCGATAAGTGCGCTACAGTCAAATGACTTTGAGGGCTGCCAGCGCTGATCCGGGAGCTCTCTGCGCAACTATTTGCCGAAATCCGCTCGCCCGATCGAAGCGTCAATCGCCTCGTGTGGTCCGATGCCGACCCTGCGTCAATAAACGGCGGGCCGAGAAAGCCCGCCGTTTATTTTGGGTCTTCAGCGTCGCCCGGGGCTGGCAGGGCAACAACCTAAAATAGAACGCTATAACTTGCGCCATGCGCTGGCAAGATAAATTGTCATCGCGTTGATGTCGCCGCGAGCGGATCAGATATGCGGCGAACGTCGTCGCCGGTTCCCGTACGTTCCTGAACGAGATGTTTGGATAGCCGAAATACTTTGTTCATTTTCTGCTCTCGCAATGCAGCGAGAGCCATCGCGCTACGTGTGAGAGCGCGTTGATGTGCATCTCGGTCCGGCGCGCGTGCAGAAGGTCTCATCCGGTGCATGCAGATGCGTTCCGTCTTTGCGATGCACACTTCATGTTGCGCGTGTGCCGCGTCAGTTTCGCTGTCACTCCGGGGCGCGACGACGTCGCGAGCTATGATGCGCAATTGCGCATCTGAGAATCCATTGCTCCACCAACGCCGCAGGCATCGGTGTCGCAGCCAAGCAAGTAACGGCGTGGAGCGAGAGCAACGCGAGGACAGCAAACATCCGGCGCGGAATGGGCGTGGTCATCTCGATCGGTTGGGGATGAGGCGAGCGCAACTCTTTAGTCGCACGCACGCAGCGATCGGTTCTGGCGGGATTTGCCGCTTTGACGGGACTCCTGTTCCCGGGCATGATCGCGTGCTGTTTCGTGCAAGATTTTGAGGATTTTCCCGCATGTTGAGATACGCCTCGGCCGCCGCCTTCATCCTCTCGCTGGCTGGCGGGCCGGCCGAGGCCGCGCGCTGCGGCGGCGACTTCAACAGCTTTGTCGCCAGCATGACGTCGGAAGCGCAGGCCGCCGGCGTCTCGGCGAGCACGACCAGCGCGGCCTTCAGCGGGATCACCGAGGACGGCGCCGTGCTCGCCTTCGACCGGCGCCAGCGCTACACTTTCAACAAGAGCTTTGAGCAGTATGTCTCGACCCGCGTCGGCCCCGGCCGCATCAATGGCGGCCGCGCGCTGCTTCAGCGTCACGCCGCGCTGCTCTCGCGCATCGAGCAGCAGTTCGGCGTGCCGCGGCAGATACTGGTCGCGATCTGGGGCCTGGAGAGCGATTTCGGCAAGGGCGATATCGGCAAGCTGCCGGTGATCCGCACGCTGGCGACGCTGGCGCATGACTGCCGCCGCACCGAGCTGTTCCAGGGCGAACTGCTCGCCGCGCTCAAGATCGTGCAACGCGGCGATCTGCCGCTGCGCGATCTCATCGGCGCCTATGCCGGCGAGATCGGCCAGACCCAGTTCCTGCCGTCGTCCTACGTCAATTACGGCGTCGACTTCGACGGCGACGGCCGCGTCGACCTCCGCCACAGCGTCCCCGACGTGCTCGCCTCGACCGCGAATCTGCTCCACACCAACGGCTTCAAGATGGGAGCGCCTTACGGCGAGGGCACCGCCAATTTCGAGGCGATGCGCGAGTGGA
Organism: Bradyrhizobium sp. F1.4.3; assembly: GCF_040548375.1. Classification (NCBI taxonomy): domain Bacteria; kingdom Pseudomonadati; phylum Pseudomonadota; class Alphaproteobacteria; order Hyphomicrobiales; family Nitrobacteraceae; genus Bradyrhizobium; species Bradyrhizobium sp. F1.4.3. The sequence continues at coordinate 45,570 of NZ_JBEPRN010000014.1, read as the reverse complement.
ACAGGGCGCTGATCTACCGCAAGACGATCGGGTATTTTGCCGACCGGCTGGTGGGGCAGTGATGAGAGTCTGAGAGACGCCGCGCTCAAGCCATACACGCAGTGTCATCACCCGCGAAAGCGGTGATCCAGTATCCAGAGGCGGTGAAGGATACGGAGAAGCCGCGGCGAGCTGGATGCCCCGGTCAAGCTGGGGCCAATGGAGAGACTCGCGCGCCGGAGACGTGAGGCGATCGCGCCGCGAATCACAGTCACGCTGGCTGCCTCAATCGCGAAATCGGAGCTAATCTGTACATATTTTCAGTTTGGAACTGAACCATATCGCGCCCTGTGTCCTTAACCTACGTTAGTTGAGCGGATGCGAGCATTTATGGAGCAGTCCAATGGGACAGTCACAGCCATATCAAGCGACCGCGTTGATTGTTGAGGACGATGCCATGCAGCGGGAGATGCTAAGTCTCCTGCTGGAAGAGAGCGGCTACCTGGTGATCCAGTGCGAGAGTGCCGAGGCCGCCGAGCTCGTGCTTGAAAAGAGCGCGGGTGTGCTGTGCCTGATGATGACCGACGTGCAACTCGCCGGTCGCATGAACGGGGTCGAACTGGCGCATGTCGCCAAGGACCGCAATCCGAAGCTCGACGTCGTCGTCACCTCCGGTCGGCCTCTGGCGCAGGCCTTGCCTGACGGCGCAAAGTTCTGGGCCAAGCCATGGGCACCGCTCGACGTGCTGCGCGAGGCCGAGCTCGCGCAACTGTCCTGACGCATCATCCGCGTTACTGGCTTTCTTGCCAGGAGGCGCGGTGATAGGGTCTGCTCATGACCCTGTCCTTCCTGCTCACCTCGCTCATCGTCGTCGTGTCCCCCGGGACCGGCGTGCTCTACACCTTGGCCGCGGCGCTCACGCGCGGCTCCCGCGCCAGCTTAGCTGCCGCCTTCGGCTGCACGCTCGGGATCGTGCCGCATATGACGGCGGCGATGCTGGGCCTGGCCGCCGTGCTCCACACCAGCGCGCTCGCTTTTGCCGCGCTGAAATGGTGCGGCGTACTCTACTTGCTCTATATGTCCTGGCAGGCGCTGCGCGAGACCGGGGCGCTTTCGGTCGACCGCGAGATCAAGGAGCGCTCGAGCGGCCGCGTCATCGTCACAGGCTTCCTGATCAACATCCTCAACCCAAAACTCTCGATCTTCTTCCTCGCCTTCCTGCCGCAGTTCATCGCGGCGGATGAGGCGCATGTGCTGGCGCGGATGCTGGAATTGAGCGGCGCCTTCATGGCGATGACCTTTGCGGTGTTCGTCGTCTACGGCCTCTGCGCGGCATCGGTGCGCGAACGCGTCATCTCCCGTCCCCGCGTGATGGCCTGGCTGCGCCGCAGCTTTGCGGCGGGCTTTGCCTTACTCGGCGCCAAGCTGGCGTTCGCGGAAAGATAGCTGCTTCGCCTCTCCCCGCCTGCGGGGAGAGGCCGGATTGCATCGAAGATGCAATCCGGGTGAGGGGGACTCTCCGCGAGTCCGACTGTCACCGTCTTTATGGAAGCGCCTCTCACCCCACCCTCTCAGCGCGAGCGGGGCGAGGGAGTGAGAGAGCGGAGCGGGTCGCGACAAGGCGCCAGTAAAAAAGCGGGCCTCGCGCCCGCCACCTTCAAACTCATTCAACCTGACCCGAAGCCCGGGAGGAGCGAGGCTCCACCCGGGCAAAAGAAATAGAAGCTGCGTTACTTCTTCTTCGCCTTCTTGGCCTTTTTCGCCTTCTTCTTCGCCGCCTTCTTCGCTTTCTTAGCCATAATATCCTCTCAAGGGTTAATGGTGGAACGCGACACGAGGGATGCTCGGCGGAGGGCCAGCCTCGCAACATCCTCGCTGACAAACTCAGCAGATTCGCGGGCGCCTGCCCCGCACTGTCATATCCATGTCATTACGTTATCCACAGCTCAGATGCATTTTTGGCTGCTTTTTGTCCGCGAATCCGCATCGCAGCACGCCACGGCACCACCGCCCATGCACGCCGCGACATGCCTAACGATCCGACAATCGGCGCGCGCCGTTCATGAATCCAAAACCAAAGGCGCGCTTTAGAACATCGTGGTGAGATTCCGTTAAGCGCGAACCGCGCATTGTCTCCCGCAAGAACACGGGGGCAGGTCATGGACGAACGGCAGCCGGATATGGAGGGCGGGACGCTGCGCGTGCCGCGGTCGCCATGCTGAACGTACCGACGCTTTGGACCGTCTTCGTCGTCAACTTCCTGGCGCTCGGCCTGATCTGGGCCTATGTGACGCGCTCCTATCCGAAATTCGAGGCGGCGCGGTTCTGGATGGCATCGGCCTTCGTCGGTGCGGCGGGCGCGATGACGGCGCTGGTCCGCCTGTTCGTCGACTCTCCTGTGCCGCTTCTGTTCGGAGCTGCCGGCATCATCGCGGCGAGCTGCCTTGCTGCCGTGGGCATTCAGCGCTTCTACGACCGGCCGGTAACCTGGCGTGTCATGGTCGCGACGGGGATCCTGAGCCTCAGTGGTGTCGTGTTCTTCAAGATCGTCTTCGACCACATGCAGCTGCGCATGCTCAGCTACACGCTCGGTCAGGCTCTGCCGCTGCTGCTGTCGCTGCGCCTCCTGCTCTTGCCGCCGGAAGGCCGCGTCAGTCCCGGCGCCCGGCTGTCCGGCATTGTGATCATCACCATCATCGCGATCCTTGCGGCTCGTACTGCGGGCAATCTGCTCGGCGGCGATTTCTCCTCGGTCGCCGGCAGCCAGTCCCACGCCGTTATGGTGCTGGGGCTCCTGTTCCTGTCGATGACGCTCAATTTCGGCTTCCTCTTGATGGCGATGGACCGGCTGCGCAACGAGGTCGCCGACCTCGCGCTGCTCGACGATCTCACCGGCGTCGCCAACCGCCGCCATCTGTTGCAGCGCCTGACCGAGGAATGCGCCCGCTCGGAGCGCAGCGGCGAGCCGTTCTCGCTGCTGGTGATCGACCTCGACGGCTTCAAGACCATCAACGACACCCACGGACACGCCGCGGGCGATGCCTGCCTCCAGCACTTCACCCTGATGGCGCAGACGCGGCTGCGGCCGGGCGACATGCTCGCCCGCACCGGCGGCGACGAGTTCTGCGTCGTGCTGCCGTCGTCCTCCTTGCGCGAAGGCGCGCTGATCGCCCGCCGCGTGCTGGAGGTCTGCCGCCAGGATGCGGCAGCCTGCACGGCCAAGGACATCCCGATTGCGATTTCGATCGGCGTTGCGGAATGGGATCGCAGCATCGGTCAATTCCCGGACCGGCTGATCGCGCACGCCGATCACGCCCTCTATGCCGCCAAGAAGAACGGCAAGAACGATTTTGCGGTCTACGATCCGGCTCCGCCGCTCTCGCCCGAGCCGCCCGGACGGGTCGAGGCCGCCCGCAAATTCGCCTGAGGCCATGCTAGGTTGGGATCCGCATTGGACCCCGCATGATGATGTCTCGCCTGGTCGCGGCGGTTCTCGCCGCTATTGCCCTGATCGCTCCCGCCGCCGCAACCGATGCCGAGCTCGCCAAGCTCGCGCGCGCCTCCGGCACGCCCGACATTCGCGGCCTGAAGATCGTCTGGCTCGCGCCGTGGGGTGACGTCGAGCAGGCGCATGCGTGGCGCAACATCATCGTGCACCAGACCGAGGGGCCAACGGGCTCGGCGCGCGGCGGCGCCGAGGCGCAGTTCAAGAACCCGACCCGGCGCGGCGTGATGGTCTGGGTCGAGACCGACGGCACGGTCTATTGGTCGGTCGCGGAAAACCTGGTGCCAACCCATACCGACGGCGCCAACCGCGACGACAACAAATACATCGACAACAAGCCGACCTACCATCAGGTCGTGCGCGACAACTCGATCGGCGTCGAGTTCGCCGGCAACTATCCCGATGTCACGACGGGCCCGACCGCGGCGCAGGTCGCGGCGTGGAAGATCCTCGTGCAGGTCCTGCGCGCGCGCTACGGCATCCCGCTCGATCACGTCTATGCGCACAACTGGATCGACTACAAGGACGCGCGCTATTGCGAAGGCTGCGCGCTCGCGACGCTGGCGCGGCAGTGGGGTGAGTAGAGATCTGTCATTCCGGGGCGCGCGCAGCGCGAGCCCGGAATCCATTCATCCACCAACGCTGTCGCCTGATGGATTCTCAGATGCGCAATTGCGCATCATAGCTCGCGACTTCGTTGCGCCCCGGAATGACGAGAGGGGTTACACCGGCTGCGTCATCCACCCGAACAACCGCTGCATCAATCCCGGCCGCCGCGGCAATTCCGGCGGCTCGTCGGCCGCCAGCACGCGTTTGAAGAAGTAGTCCAGAAACACCATGTCGTTCGGCTCGGTGACGGTGAACTGGTCGTCGCCGAAGAACACGCTGTAATCGTAGAAGAAGGGCCCGACGAACGGCACCGTCGCGGTCGACGCATTGTCCTTCGAGATCACGAACTCGGCGGGATCGAGCCCGTGCTCGCGCATCGCCTGTTCGACCAGCGGCAGCTTGCGCATGAACTGGGCGGAGAAGCCGCCGACGGTGGATTGCAGGATGATCGACACGGGGCGTGTCCGTTCGCTTGATGTTGTCGGTCCGATGTTTTTTGGTCGGTTGACCGGCAGCAAGGGTTCAAGGGCGGGTCCGGCTGGCGCCTCCGGAAGTGCCGCACTTCTCCACCCAACAAAAAAGCCGGCGTTGCCGCCGGCTTTCTGTCTCTTCTCGATCCGCCATTCTCTGGCGCTAGCGAAACCGCGCTTAGTGCGCGGCTTCCAGCGCGGCTTGTTCTGCCCTTGCGATCGTGCCCTTGACCGCGGACTGCACCTTCTCGAAGGCGCGGACCTCGATCTGGCGGACGCGCTCGCGCGATACGCCGAACTCGGCAGCAAGGTCTTCCAGCGTCATCGGGTCATCGGCGAGGCGGCGTGCCTCGAAGATGCGGCGTTCGCGCGGGTTGAGCACGCCCATGGCGCCGTTGAGGGCGTCACGGCGGTGATCATACTCCTCGTGCTCGGCCATCATGGCTTCCTGGTTGGGCGTATTGTCGACCAGCCAGTCCTGCCATTCGCCGGCTTCGCCGTCGTCCCGGATCGGTGCGTTGAGCGACGCGTCGCCACCGAGGCGGCGGTTCATGTCGATCACGTCCTGATCGGTGACGCCGAGACGCTTGGCAATGATCTTCACCTGGTCCGGGCGGAGATCGCCTTCGTCCAGCGCGTTGATCTTGCTCTTCGCCTTGCGCAGGTTGAAGAACAGCTTCTTCTGGTTCGCGGTGGTGCCCATCTTCACGAGCGACCATGAACGCAGGATGTACTCTTGAATCGACGCCTTGATCCACCACATGGCGTAGGTGGCGAGACGGAACCCCTTCTCGGGTTCGAAACGCTTCACCGCCTGCATCAGGCCGACATTGCCTTCCGAGACGACCTCGGAGATCGGCAAGCCGTAGCCGCGATAGCCCATGGCGATCTTGGCCACGAGCCTGAGATGGCTGGTGACGAGTTGGTGCGCCGCCTCGCGATCGTCATGCTCACGCCAACGCTTGGCGAGCATGTATTCCTGCTGGGGTTCCAGCATCGGAAATTTGCGAATTTCGGCGAGGTAGCGAGAGAGGCCGGATTCTCCATTGAGGACCGGCAGTGCAGCGGTACGGGCCATAGTGCGCCCTCCAAACAGGTTCAGGCCCCCGATAGCGGCGGGCCAGGCAGACGACCGCTTGGTTAAAGCCAGTCGTAGCTGCGATGTTCCGCGTTGGTCATTTCAACGCAGGCGCAATATACCCTATCGGGGGTCAAAAAGGGAAGGATTGCTGACGTCACGTCCCCGTGTGGCTGCTATAACTTTTTGTAATGTCAAGCTTTTCTTAAACCGCCCGCGTCATAGCGCCGCTTTCAGAGCGCCCTCCAGGAGAAGCAAATCCTCCGGCAGAGCCGCCTCCCAGTGAAGAAGTTCTCCAGTTCTCGGGTGCTCTAATACCAGCAGATAGGCGTGCAGCGCCTGCCGTCCAAGGGCCGTTAAAGCGGCCTGCGACTCGAGGCCGAGCTGGTTCGCCTTGGTCTTGAAATGCGGGCCATAGACCGCGTCCCCCAACAGAGGATGGCCGATATGGGCGAGGTGGACGCGGATCTGGTGGGTGCGCCCGGTCTCGAGCTCGCAGGTGAGCAGGGTCGCGATCGGCTTGCCGTCGCGCCCGGCAAAACTCTGCAAGATCTCCCAGTGCGTCACGGCCTCGCGGCCGCTCTGGCGCACCGCCATCTTCTCCCGCGCATACGGGTGGCGGTCGATCGGCGCATCCACCGTGCCACGATGGCGGCCCGGCACACCCCAGGCGAACGCCATGTAGCCGCGCCGCATCGCACCTGTCCGGCCGTGGTCGGCGAATTGCGCGGTCAGCGACTGATGCGCGAGGTCGTTCTTGGCGACCACCATCAGCCCGGTGGTGTCCTTGTCGAGCCGGTGCACGATGCCGGGCCGGCGCACGCCGCCGATGCCCGACAGCGAGGTGCCGCAATGGGCGATCAGCGCATTCACCAGCGTCCCGGTCTCGTGCCCGGCCGCGGGGTGCACCACCAGCCCCTTCGGCTTGTTGAGCACGATGATGTCGTCATCCTCGAACACGATATCGAGCGCGATGTCCTCGCCCTTGGGCTCCGGCGCCGCCGCTTCCGGCACGTCGATTATGATCGTATCGCCCGAAGTGACGTGATAAGCGGGGTCGCGGACCGCGGCGGCCTTGAGGCTCACCGCGCCCGCCAGAATCAGGGCTTTCAGCCTTGATCGCGACAAGTCCGGAAGGCGCGCCGCCAGCACGCGGTCGAGCCGGGCCGAGCCCTCGTCGCCGCCGACCACGACCTCCAACCTCCGCGCTGAACCTGAGCTTTCCATGACGACGTCTGATACCGCTGTTCCCGACCCGAGCCCCGAGCAGGCCGCGCTGTTTGCGCGGGTGCGGCGGATGATGCTGATCGCGGGGTTGACCACGGCGCTGGCAATCTGCGCCGTGCTGATCGCGGTGGGCTACCGCCTTTTCAAGTCGGAGGGAAGGGCGCCCGAGGCGCCCAGTGATGTCACCGCCACCCTGCCGACGGGCGCCAAAATCGTCTCGACCGGGGTCGCCGGCGACCGGCTGGTGATCACGCTCGATGTCGGCGGGGTCACCGAAATCCGCACCTTCGACGCCCACACACTGAGGCCGGCGGGAAAGCTGAAATTTGCCAATGAGCCGTAAAAGGCCCGTTCGGGTCCTTGCGGCGGACAAATTTCGAGGTTATTGGCTAGCCCACACGCTCCCTTCGTCTAGCGGTTAGGACGCGGCCCTCTCAAGGCTGAAACAGGGGTTCGATTCCCCTAGGGAGCGCCAGCAAACTTTGTTTCTGCACCCCAACGAGATAATGCGCGCAGACCCGTTGGTACAGGTCGACTACGTGTGCGTCGTAGATTTGGATATTGGGGCGAATAAATCGGACATCTGCGCGATCAAGGGCCGTGAGTTCTCGGCTCAGAATCGCTTGTTTCATGTCAAGGATATTGGCGGCACGGGCGATGCTGCCGAGATCTCAAATCGACAGCGCAAAGCTGAGGGACTCTGGGTTGAGGTGCATTTTTGCCTCATCAGCACCGATTTAAAGGTTGTACGATTGCCATCACGTATTTGTCGGTTGTCGGTCGCAGCGATGGATGCGCTCCCGGCGCTCGTGCGCGACAGGCCGGCCGCCTTCACCGCACAACCGATCTCCCGAGAGCTCGACGAGGCTGGTGTGAAACGCGACCGGGGCTGGTTAGAAGAGTTACGCGAACGCGAGCACGTCCGAGATCGGCCGACGCGGCTTCTGCGGCCAATTCGCCTCCGTCGGATAGCCGACGGCAACGAGGAGTGCCGGGACCTCATTATCGCCGAGACTAAACTCACGTGACACGCCGACCGGATCAAACCCGATCATCGGCGTAGTGCCTAGACCCATCGCCTGCGCGGCGTTGTTAGATTTTTTCGCAACCGAATATTCCGGCTTCTGCCAGCTGCAGCGGCAACTGTTCTCCTGCTCTCCGCGCTCTACTTTTTTGTCGGCTTCGAAGCCTCGTTTAGTTGGACCAATATCGTCCTCAACGCCCTGATGGTCCGGAGCGACATCAACGGGGTGATGTGGTCGATGACGGTGGAGTGCCTGGCATCTCCACTCATTCTTCTATGCTTTGGCGTGCATCAAAGATTAGGACCGCCACCGCTGATCGCGCTTTGTTTGGTCCTGTTCGCCATCTCTTTTTGGGGACCCTACGCTCACCTGCTCGGCGGGTTCACCAATCTCGCCCCGCTCTATGCTTTCGTCATCGGCGTCTTGTTGCATTTCGGCTCGCAAAGACGGCATCAACCGCGATTTTACGCTCTGGCTGTAGCTCTCGCCCTAACCGTCTTACTTCTTTGCGGACTGAGAAAACAGACTGCGCCAACCATCCTTGGCGAAAGCATCGGCGCGGCAGCGTTGATTTACCTGATCGCAATCGATCAGAAGAACCGGCTCTTCGCTGTGCTTGACACCGCGCCTGCGCGGTTCGCCGGCGCAATCTCGTACAGCTTTTACTTGCTGCACCGATCGGCCTTTCTTTGGGAGCTCGATCGGGCGCGCGATCCACATTCGCCACTTCTTTGCTGGCCGTTGGCTACACCACTCCGATGGCCTGGATATTTTGGAGATTGATCGAAATGCCTTTCATTGTCCTGGCCAAATCCTGGGGAAAAGACGCGGCCAGCGCATCTGACCCAAGCAACGCAAATTCGCCCCGACCGGCCTAGCGTCGCTGCCGATCGACGCGGCGCCGAGGCGCCTTTCTTGGCCCGCCGCGCCCAAGGCACGAAAAGCTTGCCACTTGTGGATCCGGATAACAGCCAACGCGGCTCGTCCGCGACCGACTGAGGAAGATTTTGGTCAAATCGGCTGCGTTCGCGTATGCGTTGTTATGGAAGAATTGGTCTTCGGGTGACTCGGCACTACTGAAAAACCCACCTCGCGCACGCAAGCGTTGCGATGTCCGCATTGACTTCAGAACCAGACATCGGTGCCGCGTCTCGGCAAGTCCGAAAAGGGCCCGTTTGAGACATGCCGGGGCGGTCTGATGATGTCCGTTCACAGGGGTAGACCGGAAGAGAACGGCACGCGGCCAAAGTGACGCGATTGACCCGAAATCGATATCCGATCGGCTTGGCCTTTGCCCTAAGGAGGGTGGGGAGCGATAAAGCATGCGTCCCCAAAAGGGGCCCCAGCTCTCAGGGTTGGGGGCCTAAGCTGCCCAATCGGGGTCGCCCTCTTGGGCAGAGGGCACTCGGGAAACCTTCGCAATTCGATGATCGGCGCTGAGCACGACCTTATCGTCCCTATGTTGCTCGCGGAGGCGACGGCCCGCTCGCTGCCCTTCCCATCTGGTTCGCTTCGAACGGCTAGCCGGCTGCGGCCACGACATTCATGCGACGACCCCGGAACGGTCTTTTCGCTCATCCGAGAATTCATGCACAATAGCTCGATCGCAGCGGCTGTTTAGAGGGACCTTCGCTGCTTGTGCGGTTTATCGAAACCGCTTGGTCGGGCCAATCTCGGACATGTTGCGGCCGCTCTCTCGGGCGCAGCCGTGGACAAAGGGTTTTCACGTCGGTGGATTACAGACCGTCACAGCGTTGCTCAACATGCGCAGAATCAAGGGGTGGTTCATGCAATTCGTAAGCGAGCACATCGCGGAGTTCGATTCCTCGGTCTTTGGAGGCTTGGGTGTGGGTGCGCCGTTGGAACTCACGGAGCGAGCAGATTCCATAGTGGAAGAGCTTCAGGCTCGGCTTGATGCCGACTATCGCGTTAGGGATGGCGTCGCGGTTCACGTGACAGCGTGCGTTGAGGCTGGCGCCACCATCAAAGGGCCGGCAATCATTGGCCCGCGCTGCTACGTGGCGGCACGTTCTCTGATTCGCGGTGGGGGCTGGTTGGAGGCCGAGTGCGCTCTCGGGCCTGGTGGCGAGCTTAAGGCTACTTTCCTGTTTCGGGGATCGAAACTCGCTCACTTCAACTTCGTTGGCGAGAGCATCATTGGCTGCGGCGTCAACTTGGAGGCGGGATCCATCATCGCAAATCACCGCAATGAATGGCCTGGCCGAACGATCACATTCGTCCACAAGGGAGAACGTGTCGACACGGGCAAAAGCAAATTCGGAGCTGTGGTCGGTGACGGCGTGAAGATCCGCGCCAATGCCGTCATCGCACCCGGCGCGGTGCTGTTCGCGGGGACGGTTGTGGAGCGGCTCTCCCTTGTCGACCAAGCATTGACGACTGGGTTCTAAGTCTCACGGACTTCCGCAACGGCGTCGATTCGTATCGTTGCGGTGATATCCAGTAAGCCGTCATTCAAAAAAAGTTAGGCTGGCGAACCTCACGGTAGCGCAATCATACAATGGAGTCCTGGACTGCCACAACCAACGTCAGCAGTTTCGTGAGCAATGGCAGCTTGGGCAAACGCCTGTTGAGTCCCGCGTCAGAGTCGCGAGCTCTGCCGGTAGAACGGCTCGTGTTTCGCGGGATCCACATAGCCGGTGTAGAATTTCTTCACATGCGGTAGCAGCGCCTTGGAGAGATTGCGCCGTTCGACCTCATCATCGCTTAGCGCGTGCTGCAGCTCGTCATGCAGTGTCTTGAGCGCGTTCTCGCGATCGACTCGCGTGAAGCGGCCATTGTCGTAGATCACTTCGCCGTTGCACATGACGGTGCGCACGCCGTCGGTCTTGGCGCGCTGAATGACCGCGTCGAGCATCGGCATCTCCTCATCGAGATACGGATAGGAAATCTGCTTCCAGTCGATCAGGGAGAGATCGGCGGCTTTGCCTTCCGCGATCGTCCCGATCTGTTCGCCAAATCCAGTGGTCTTTGCGCCGCCGATGCTCGCCATCCGGAACACCTGCGCCATGGTGGGAACCTCGTCGCCGATGCCGGGCACACGATGGGCGCGCAGCACCAGCCGCATCTCCTGAAGCATGTCGCGGTCGTCGTTAATGCCGGCTTCGTCGAGACCGATCGCGGTGTTGATCCCTTCGGCCTCGAAGTGGTTGAGCGCCGCGATGCCGGAGCGAAGCCGGAAATTGGAGGAGCAGTTGTGACACACACAAGCGCCGGCCTCTGCTATGCGCGCGATGTCCTTTTCGCTGAGCCAGACGCCGTGGCCCAGCGTCATGTGCGGGCCGAGCATATCGAAGCGGTCGATGTATTCGACTGCGGTGCAGCCGCCGCGCGACCAGGCATATTCCTTCTGCATCGAGGTCTCGAGCAGGTGCATGTGCATCGGCACCTGGTATTTCTTCGAGGTCTGCGATAGCACGGTCAGCGCCTTGTCGGAGCACCAGTGCAGGTTCGCGGGCGCAAGCTGGATCTTCACCCTCGGCTTGTTGTTGTGGCGAGCGTACATCGATTCGAACATACCGATCGCGTCGTCGAGACCGAGCTTGAAACGCTCGAACCAGCGCTTCATCGGTCCCTGCAGCTCCTTCGGCAGGCTCGCGACAAACGCATCGTCGGCCTGATAGACTAGTCGGTTCTGATCGCGCACTGCGTAGCAGTAGGACACCCGCATGCCTATATCCTCGTAGGCGCGGACGACCTGTTCGGCCTTGGCTTCCACCTCACTGAGTGTGCCCGGCATCCAGCCGTGGATGTGCTGCACCGTGGTGATGCCGGACGCGATCATCTCGAACGCCGAATAGAGCGTGTCGAGATAGATGTTGAGATTGCGCGTCACCATGCGGGTGATGAACCACAATTCCAGCGGCATGTCGGGCGAGCCAAGCTGAACCGGGGTCAGTCCGACGTGATGGTGGCCGTTGACGAAGCCCGGCAGCATGATCTCGTCGCCGCTGCCGATCACGACCGTGTTCGGATAGCGCTTGCGCAGGTCCGCGTACGTGCCGACGGCGGCGATGACGCCGTCCTCCTGCAGCACGGCGCCGTCGTCGATCTGTTGCCAAGTCTGGCGATCCAGCGCCTGCGCGATGATGGCACGGCTGCGAATGAGGGAGGTGGACATGGCGGTGCTCCGGATTTGGCGCGAGCGACGTGCGGGATGGGGCTTGGTCAGGTCGTCTTGGTCAGGCGGTGGCGGCAAGCGCTTCCTGCTCAGCGAAGGCGCGATCGACCTCGTCACGCATCAGCTCGGTCAGTTGCCGGCGCAACAGTTCGGCTTCGGAGGAAAACGGATCCCGCGGGCGCGGAATATCGACCGGCACGATCGTCTTGATGCGACCTGGACGCGACGTGAACACTACGACCCGATCTGCGAGCGCCACTGCCTCATCGATGTGATGGGTGACGAACAGAACCGACGCGCCGCTGTCGCGCCAGACGTCGAGCAGGAAATCCTGCATCTTGGCTCGCGTCTGCACGTCGAGCGCCGCAAACGGCTCATCCATCAAGAGCACCTTGGGCCGCATCGCCAGCGCGCGTGCGACGGCGACGCGCTGGCGCATGCCGCCGGACAGTTCGTCGGGCCGCTTATCGATCGCCTCGGTCAGGCCGACGCGGGCGAGTACCTCGCGCGCCGCGGTCCTACGGGCCTCAGCGCTGTCGCCGCGGATAGAGAGGCCGAAGCTGGCATTCTGCCCCACGGTGAGCCATGGAAACAGCGAGGTCTCCTGGAAAATCAGGCTGCGCTCGGGCGACGGACCAGCGACGCGATCCCCGAACGACCAGACCTCGCCGCCAGATTCCCGTTCCAGGCCGGCGATCAGATAGAGCAGAGTGCTCTTGCCGCAGCCGGAGGGACCCAGCAGGACGATGAACTCGCCGGGCGTCACGTCGAGGTCCACGTCGCTCAATGCGACATGCGCCCGCTTGGTGCCTTCCGCCCACACCTTGCTGACGTTGCGGCAGACCACGGCGTCCTGGGATGAGATCGGCTTGAACGGTTTAGAGACCACGCAACACCCCCGTCGTCTCGGGCACCCAATACAGGATCTTTCGTTGCAGCAGCCGCATCAGCGAGTCGGAACAGAAACCGAGCAGACCGATGAGCGCGATGGTGAAGAACACCAGCGAGGGATTGAAGGTGTTGCGCGCCAGCATGATCACCTGCCCGAGGCCATATCCGACGCCCGTGGATTCGGCGACCAGCACCACCATCCAGGCTCCGAACATATTAAGACGTAGAACCATCAGCAGGCCTGGCAGGATCGCCGGCACGATGACCCGGCTGTAGATCTGCCATTTCGACGCGCCCATCGTGCGTGCGACATTGATCAGGTTGCGATTGACGCCGTCGATCTGGCTGACGGTGGCCAGCACCATATGGAAGAACAGCGCGACCACGACCATGAAGATCGCCGGCGCGTTGCCGATGCCGAACACGAAGATCGCGACCGGAAGCCAAGCGATCGGCGAGACCGGCGACAACAGCGTGATGGTCGGCAGGGCGAGCTTCTCCACCACGAGAAAATACCGCACCGCCACGCCGATGCTGATCGACAGGGCCGACGCAATCAGCAATCCCGCGAACACCCGCGCCGCCGACGCCAGCACGGTGATCACGAGCGCCATGCCGGCGGATGGACCGGTGTTGAGGCCGACGCCGATCTGCCAGCGTTGCGCCGTATTGAAGAACTTGGCCTGCTCGGGGAAGTTGCCGAGAAAGATATGAGGCGGCGGCAGCAGTTTCGGGTCCGTCACCCCGCACAGCCAGAGCAGTTCCCAGATCCCGGCGAACAGGCCGACCGACATCAGCGCCCAGCCGATGCGCGGAGCGGCGCGGATGACCGCCTCCGGCAGCACGAATCGGCGAGGCCGCTGCGACGCATTGGCGCCGGCTATGCCAGCTACTCCTTCCGGTGGGTGAGCGACGTCGGTCACCGGTCCGCTCATCCCGACTTGTATTTGAGACTAGCGTAGAGTTCCTTGTTCTCGGCGATGACCTGTTCGAGCAGGGTCCAGTCGATCGCGTCACGGCCGGGCTTATTCTTGATGTAACCCATCTCTACCAGCGAGTCGGTGCGGTCGAGGATGAACTGGGTCTGGCTGCGTGCGTCGACCACCGCTGGCTGTTTGCCCATCGCAATTCTGGCGTTCTCCATCGAGGTCTTGTAATAGGCGCCGACCAATTGGGTGAGAGTTTCCTCCGGTTTCGTTTCGGCCATCGCCTGCGCCTTCATCATGCCTTTGATGAGGGCCTTGAGTCCGGCGGGATTCTGCTTGATCAGGTCGGAGCGACACGCCAGCACGCAGTCGGTATAGCCCTTGCCATAGATGTCGGTGCCGTCGGTGAGCTTGTGCGAGCCCTTGACGTCGTTTAGCAGCGCGGTGCCATAGGGCTCGATGGTGCAGATCCAGTCGAGCGCGCCCGCCTTGAATGCCTCGACCGCCTCCGGGGTGGTTCCCATATAACGGACCTTGATGTCCTTGAAACTGACGCCGTGCTTCTTGAGGAAGTCGTAAGGCATGACCTCTAGCGTATCGAGCTGGAAGGTGCCGAGCGTCTTGCCTTTCAGCTTCTCTGGGCTGTCCAGTCCGGGTTGCGAAACGATCACGCAGCCCTCGATGCCGCCACCGGCGACGATCTTGACCGGAGCGCCGGCATCGAACAGCGCCATGAAGCTCGTGTATGGCATCAGGCCGACATCGACCTGACCGATGCCGAGGAACGTGACCTGTTCGGCAAATGTCGGCGTGTTGATGAATTGTATCTCGACGCCGTCATCCTTCGCAGTCTGTAAGGCGTGAGACAGGAAGATATTGAGATTGCAGAAGCCGGTGCCATGGGTGGACTTGAGGGTATTCGCCGCCGCGTGAGCCGCGCCCATCAAGCCGCCACCGACGGCCATCGTCAGCGTGGTCGCCGCCGCAGCTTTGAGCACCTTGCGGCGGCTGAAGTCCATCGTTCGGAAGTTCGGCGGGTGCATGCAGCCGGTTCGATCGCACATGGATTACTCCCTCCGTTGTGACGGTTGTTGCATCGGAAATGGGGCGAAGCCGCAGTGGAACTCTGCGCGCGCGAGGCTTCCAATCGTGTGGAGATGCTTGTGCGCAATGCGCCCAAGCCGCCTCTGATATGAAGTTTTGTGGTGGCTCGGCGCGCGCACGCCAAGCCGGTAGCGGGATGCGATCATCGCATGGACTTTACAGTGCGTGGCACGCCAACCTGGAGCGATCGCCGGAACGATGCTGCGCTACCATGAGCGAAGCACGATGCGTGCCAGCCGGATAAGCCGTTGAATCCCGCAAGCCTTGGGCTATAGCCGGTCGCGAGCCGACCTGTCGTTGCTGAAGATTTATTCGCACGCAGCAATTAGTTGACGATTTTCTAGGCAGGCGATCGACCCGTCGACAATGGTTGTTCCACCCGAAGGCCGCGGCCACACCGGAGCGAGCACGATCCAACAGCGGCGGTTCGCCTCGATTTGATTGCGTCGCCGTACCACAACGCGCGTGATGCAGAGGCGAACTGGTTTTCACTCCCGGATCCAAGGGGCGCTTGAAAGCGCTCTACTCGATCGCGAACGCCGTGGCGTGCAGCCTTGATTGACATGATCGAGAAAGGCAATGTGACCGGCGCTGTCGCCGCCACGAACCATCACTTGAGCGCGATCGAGGAGCGCTTGATCAAGGCCTCGCCAGAAAAGCTTGCCATAGACTGCCGCTCATTGTTCGCTGCAGCAGAATAGGAGCGGCCGATGCCGTCACAGATCGCTGCCGGCGCTGATCTGGCAGAACTCGATGGTTGTCTGTGGTCTCGCTGACGCTGCTGTTCAACGTGCTGGCCGGCATCATGGCGCTAGGCTGGCTCGGCCGCTTCGCGTAGACGACCTGGGGACAGACGATGCAAAGCTCGACTTTCAACAACGTCAGCTATTCATGGCTGATCGGCATCCTGGCCGGTCTCGGCATCCTGATTCTGGTCGGGCCGGTGCTGATCGTGATCACGACCTCCATGATGGAATCGATGCTCGACGTGCGGATCGGCTCCATCGCCGGCAGCCTTCTCCTGGCGACGCCGGTGCTGGTTATCGTCATGGACTGGCTGATCGGGCTAACGGAAACGTATGAGCGTGTAGAATCCCGAACCTCACGACCTTCCAAGACCCGGAGACTGGCCATGACCTATGACCGCGACCTGATCGGCTACGGCGCGAACCCGCCAGATCCCAAATGGCCGGGCGGCGCGCGCGTGGCCATCAATTTCGTGATGAACTACGAGGAGGGCTCGGAGCCTTCCGTGCAGGACGGCGAAGGCTATACCGAGATCGGCCTGACAGAGTCGTCGGGCCTGCCGGCAGGCGTCAAAGGGCGCGATCTCGCCGGCGAAGGCATGTTCGCCTACGGCAGCCGCGTCGGTTTCTGGAGGCTGATGCGACTTTTCCAGGAGCGCGGCCTGCCGCTGACTGTGTTCGGGTGCGCGCTCGCGATCGAACGCAACCCCGAGGCAGCGGCGTCGATCAGAGCCTCGGGCTTCGACGTCTGCAGCCATGGCTGGCGCTGGATCAAGCACTATGAATTGAGCGAGGAGGACGAACGTGAGCACATCGCCAGGGCGATCGCCTCGCTCAAGGTGACGGTCGGGGAGCGACCGCTCGGCTGGTATTGCCGCTATGGGCCGAGCGTGAACACGCGCCGGCTGGTGGTAGAGGAGGGCGGCTTTCTCTATGATTCCGACGCGTACGACGACGAATTGCCCTATTGGAAGGTCGTCGACGGCAAGCCGCATCTGGTCGTTCCCTATTCGCTCGTCAACAATGATGGCAAGTTCGGCTCCGGGTTCTTTGGCACGTCGGCCGATTATTTCGCGTGGCACAAGGACGCCTTCGACATGCTTTACGCGGAAGGCGCAACGCAGCCGAAGATGATGTCGGTCGGCTTGCATATGCGCCTGATCGGCCATCCGGCGCGCGCGGCCGGCCTCGCGCGCTTCCTCGACTATGTCCAGGGCCATCAAGAGGTATGGGTGACGCGGCGGCTAGACATTGCCCGGCACTGGGCAGCAACGCATCCTTTCGCCGGTAAACTCGCCTGAAGGAAAAGCCTTGGCCATGCATGAACTGATTGTTGAACTCGGAGACAGGCTCTATCGCGTCGAGCGTCCCTTCGGCTCCTGGCCGCTCAACACGGGCTTTGTTACCGACGTCGCCGTCGATCCGCGCGGGCATGTCTTCGTGATGCTGCGGCACGATCCGTTGGTGCATCCCAACGACCCGCGCGTGATCGAGCTGGCGCCCGACGGCGCCTATCTCAGGGGTTGGGGCGGCGATCTGATCGCCGATTCCCACATGCTGACGGCCGACGCCACGGGGCGCATCCTCGCAGTCGACCGTGACATGCATGAGGTGATCATATGCTCGCCAGCGGGCGAACGGCTCGGCGGGTTAGGCCAACGCGGTGTACCGCTTGCGCCCTTCAACCATCCGACTGACGTGCATGTCTCGGCTTGGGGCGAGATCTATGTCTCGGACGGCTACGCTGCGAGCCGGGTCCATCGCTTCGATGCTGCCGGCGCTCTGATCGCAAGCTGGGGCAGCCACGGGTCGGGCGATGGTCAGTTCGGCTGGCCGCATGCGATCTGGACCTTTGCGGACGGCCGTGTCGTCGTGGTCGACCGCAGCTCGAACCGCGTGCAGGTCTTCGACCGCGAGGGCAAGCACCTCGAAACCTGGGGTGGGTTCTACCAGCCCGTCGCAATCTGGGGCGATGATGAGGGCTGCGCCTACGTCAGCGACATGGTGCCGAGTCTGCAGAAAGTCGGCCCCAAAGGCGAGCGGCTCGGCCGCTGTCGGCCGATTCTCAATGGCGCGCACGGCATCTCCGGGACGCCCGACGGCGATATCCTTCTCGCCGAAAGCAATCCGAGTCGGATCACACGGCTGCGGCTGCAGCTAGCTAAAGCCAGCCCGCTGCGGCAGCAGTATCGTTAAGGCGTTTTCCTCCGCTAAAGAGTTCAGTCCCAATTCGCGGCAGGTAATAGTTATGGCGTACCTCCAGTTAGAGATCTGCTTCAATTAAAACGCAATGAACTTCTTAGCTCGTACACAGCGAGAGCGGTGGTCGTTGCTGCTTTGGGCAAATTGGCGAGCACGTTGCGTGGATAAGCAGAAAACAATTGGCAGATGCGGATGTCGCCGTTGCTAAGGATTCTATATCAGAACTTGCAGCGACCCGCACGCTATCGTAGTCCTCCACTATGATCTTGCTTATCGTCCGCAGACTGTGGCTGGCCGCCTTGGTGTGTCTCACCGTTCTGGTCGTCAGCTTCATCTTGACTCGCCTTTCCGGCGACTTGGCCGCGTCTATCGCAGGTCCGAACGCCAGTGCAGCCGACATCGCGATCATTACCCGGAATTATGGCCTCGACCGGCCCTTAGTGGTGCAGTTTCTCGATTGGGCCGGCCACGCTGCCGAGGGCGATCTCGGCCGATCCTTCCTCTACCACGTCCCGGTATGGGGACTGATCCGCGACCGATTGCCAGTCACTCTGACGCTTGGCCTGACCGGCCTTTCTATCGCGCTGTTGGTCGCCCTGCCGCTCGGCATTCTGGCGGCGGTGCGAGAGGGCTCGGCGATGGACCGAGGCATCATGATGGTGGCACTGCTGGGGCAGGCGATGCCGGGATTCTGGTTCGGTCTGGTCATGATCGTCTTGCTGGGATTGGAATTGCAGTGGCTGCCTATTTCCGGCGTCGATACATGGCAGGGCTACATCATGCCGGGGATCGTGTTGGCATTTTCGGCGATCCCGGCGCTGATGCGCCTGACCCGCTCAGGAATGATCGACGCATTGGCAGCGGATTACATTCGCACCGCGCGCGCGAAGGGGTTAAGCCGGCCCAAGATCATCCTCAAGCACGCCTTGCGCAATGCGGCGATGCCTGTCGTGTCGATCGCGGCCGTGCAGCTTGGCTTCATGTTGGGAGGCTCCGTGGTGGTTGAGTCGGTGTTCGCACTGCCGGGCGTCGGCTATCTGGCCTGGGAATCCATCACAAAAAATGATTTCCCGGTGGTGCAGGCCGTCGTTCTGTTCCTGGCGGTCATCTACATCGTGCTGACCTTGCTGGCAGACATGATGAATGCGGTGCTCGACCCGAGGCTGCGCGGATGAGTGTTTTGATCGCACAAGCCCGGTCGGGCCGCCGACGGTTAGCTGCCTCTCGTCACCTCGCCACGCTCCTGGGCGCGGTGATCGTGGGCACTGCGATGCTGGTCGCGATTTTCGCACCCTGTCTGACGCCGCATGATCCGTTCGCTCAAAACCTCAACCTGCGCCTCATCCCCCCGGTGTGGATGGACGGCAGCCTACCGGAGCATCTGCTGGGCACGGATCAGATCGGGCGCGATTACCTGTCGCGCCTGATCTATGGTGCGCGCATTTCCATGCTGATCGGCGTACTGACCGTCATCACATCCGGCCTGATCGGCATCACGCTGGGAATCATCGGTGGGTTTTATGGCGGGCGGACCGACGACGTCGTGATGTTCCTGATTACCTGCCGCCTGTCGATCCCGCTGATCCTGGTGGCGTTGACGGTGGTGGCGCTGGTTGGCAGTTCGCTTGCGGTGGTGATTCTGACGCTCGGGCTGTTGCTGTGGGATCGTTTCGCCGTGGTGGCACGTACCACCGCAATGCAGGTGCGCAACCTCGATTACATCGCCGCCGCCCAGGCTGCCGGTGCATCGCGCCTGCATATTCTGTTGCGCGAGGTGCTTCCCAATATCGCCAATCATCTGGTGGTGGTGGCGACGCTGGAAATGGCGTTGGCGATCCTGCTTGAGGCGGCCCTATCATTTCTCGGTCTCGGCGTGCCGCCGCCCTTGCCGAGCTGGGGGCTGATGATCGCCGAAGCCAAGGAATACATGTTCTTCAGCCCGTGGGTGATCATGACCCCCGGGGTCACGCTGTTTGTGCTCGTGCTCGGCATCAACTTGCTGGGCGACGGACTGCGCGACTTGCTCGGGGCGGATATGCGGCGATGACACCCGTCGTACCGGACCCGGTTCTCAGCGTCGCCAATCTGGGCGTCTCCTTCGCGCAGACCGGAGCCGTGCGGGGCGTGACGCTGGTGGTGGCGCGCGGCGAAACGCATTGCCTGGTCGGCGAGTCCGGCTGCGGCAAATCCGTTACCGCGCTATCGGTGATGAACCTGCTGCCGCGCGGGATCGCCCGCTCCGCCGATCACCTCCGCTTTCAGGGGCAGGATCTGTTGGGCATGTCCGAGCGGCAGACTGCGCGGCTGCGCGGCGACAAGATGGCGATGATCTTCCAGGAACCGATGACGAGCCTGAACCCGGCCTATACGATCGGATCGCAGATGTCCGAGGTGTTCGAACGCCATCGTGGGGCGGCACGGCGGCAGGCCATGGACAGGGCGGCCGAGTTGCTGGCGCGCGTGGGCATTACCGCTCCGGGGATGCGCCTCGGGCAATATCCCCACCAGCTCTCGGGCGGCCTGCGCCAGCGGGTGATGATCGCCATGGCGCTGATGTGCGATCCGGAGTTGCTGATCGCCGACGAACCGACAACGGCTCTCGATGTGACGGTACAGGCGCAGATCCTGCGGCTGCTGCAGAAGCTGCAGCAGGAGTTGGGGCTGGCATTGCTGCTGATTACGCACGATCTCGGCGTGGTGGCGCGGATGGCGCAGCGAGTCTCGGTGATGTATGCGGGCGAGGTGGTCGAAACCGGTACGGTGGCCGAGGTGTTCGCCGCGCCCACGCACCCCTACACACGCGGGCTATTGGACTGCATTCCCGTGCCCGGCATGACGCGGACGGGCGAGCCGCTGGGCAACATCCCAGGCGTGGTACCTCGCATAGCGCCGGGCTACGTGGGTTGCGGATTTCGTGACCGCTGTACGTTGGCTGCGCCGGAATGCGCCGAGAGAGTGCCGCTGCGCGACGCCGGCGGTGATCATTGCTATCGCTGCCGGCTGCCGCCGGATTGGAAGCGGGCTGCTGCGGCATGACCCATGCGATCGAAGTTCGGAACGTGTACCGCGAATTCCAGCAGCGCAGCGGCATGGCCGCTGCCCGTCGTCCGGTGCGCGCGGTCGATGGGGTGACGTTCTCACTCCCAACGGGCGATGTGCTGGGGGTGGTGGGCGAGTCAGGCTGCGGCAAGTCAACGCTTGCCCGGCTCATCATGGGTCTGTTGCCGCCAACTTCGGGCGAGATTCTGGTGGATGGACGCAGCCTGACCGGCATGGATCGCCGCGAACGTGCCCGACTGATCCAGCCCGTGTTCCAGGACCCGTACTCCTCGCTCAACCCGCGCCAGCGCATTCGCGACATCGTCGGCCTGCCGCTGGCCTCCCAGGGCAATCTGCCGAAGGCGCAGCAGGTCGATCGCGTCATGGAGATGCTGGCGCGCGTCGGGATTTCCAGCGAGATGGCCGAGCGCATGCCGGGCCAGCTCTCCGGCGGCCAGCGGCAGCGTGTGGCCATCGCGCGTGCCCTCGTGCTGCATCCGCGCATCGTTGTATGCGACGAGCCCACCAGCGCGCTGGATGTCTCCGTGCAGGCGCAGATTCTCAATCTGCTGGCGGAATTGCGGCGGGAGCTCGGACTGACCTATCTCTTCATCAGCCACAACCTGGCGGTGGTGGAATACATCGCCACCGAAGTGGCGGTGATGTACCTCGGCCGGATCGTCGAGCAGGCGCCGGCGCAGGAGCTGTTCGGCACCCCCACGCATCCCTACACACAGGCGCTGCTGGCCTCCGTGCTGACACCGGATCCGGCTCTCGGCATTCCCGATGTCGGCCTGGGCGATGCCTACCCGGATCCCACCAATATCCCGCCGGGCTGCCGTTTCCACCCGCGTTGCCCGAGCGCATTGGCGAAATGCGCCGCTACGATGCCGGACAACATCCGCAAGGATGGCCGTCTGGTCGAATGTCTGCTGGCAATCCCGTCATAGGGCAGGCGCCCGCCGCTATTTCCAGGTCGACAGATAGAACCGCGGCACATCGTCCGGGAAGCCCCGGAAATTCAACTGCTTTGAAAATGCGACATAGCGGACGTCGCTGAACAGCGGCACGAAATCAACGCGTTCCGTGGCGAGGTGGATCGCCTCGCCAAAGGCCTTGCGACGCTCCTCCGGATCAATGCTGGCTCCGGCCTGTTTCAACAGCTTTTGCACATCGGCGTCGCGCGCGTAGTCGTTCAATCCGCCGCCGAGCCAATAGGGCATGAACGCCGAGGTATCGTTGACGGAATTGCTGCCCCAACTCCCCGAATACAACGGCGCCTTGCCGGCTTCCGCCAGCTGGATGGCCGCGCCGATCTGGAGCTGCTGGATGCGCAGGTTGATGCCGACAGCCTTGAGATAGTTCTGCACGGCCGCGCCTACCTGCGGTGTTGCATAGGACACGAGTTCGGTATCGAAGCCGTTGGGATAGCCGGCCTCGGTCAGAAGCTGCTTGGCCTTGGCCGGGTCGTATGGATATTTCACGGCCGCCGATACGTCACAGCCGAACTGGCTGGGGAAACACGGCGTGTCGATGACCTGCGAATCGCCCTGGATCAGCTGCTTGGCCATCGTACCGCGGTCGATGGCCGAGATGACCGCCTGCCGCACCTTCAGCTTGGTCAGCGGATTGTCGGCGCCGGAACGGCCGGCGCCGTCGACCGTCATGAAATGGACCCGCATGGTGCCGAACCGCACCGCCTCCAGATTTGGCATCCGCGCGATATTCGCGAACTGATCGGCATTATAGCCCCATATCCAGTCGGCTTTTCCGCCGAGGAGTTCGGTCAGTTCAGTCGTGGCATCCGGCACTTCGTGGATCTTGATATAACGGATCGCAGGCCGGCCCTTGGGGCTGCCGGCGTAGTAGCCGTCATACCGCTCCATATCGATCTCGGTGGTGCCGTCGACTTTGGTGATCTTGTAGGGGCCGGTGCCGATCGGAGCCCGGGCGTAGGCATCGGCACCGATTTTCTCGCGATAGGCCTTCGGCCAGATCGGCGTGACCATCGCCAAATATTCCATCACGGCCGGCGACACACCGGTCAGCTTGAGGCGCACGTGAAAGTCGTCGATCTTCTCGGCGCCGGCATAGGATGTGTAATAGGCCGGGATTGCGACCTGCTTGTCGCGGATGATATCGTTGATCGTGTAGACCACATCGTCCGCAGTAAACGGGTCGCCGTTCTGAAACGTCACGCCCTCGCGCAGGGTGAAGTCGATTGTGGTGGCATCGACCTGCTTCCACGACGTAGCCAAAGCAGGCTTCATCTCCATGGTGACGGGATCGCGATACACCAGACAATCGAAAGCGTGGAATGCCACGACCATGCCGGTGCGCTGCGAATTATAGTACGGGTCGACATCGGGAATGGCATCGCGCCAGGTGATGCGCAGTGTGTCAGCCGATTTTTGCGCCCGCGCCGGGGCCGCCATTGCCAGTGTCGTGCAGGCGGCCAGCAGCAGGCCGCGGAGCCAGGTATCCGATCGCATTTATTGTCCTCCCAACTCCGAAAAGAAGCAGACGACGCAGGAACATACGCGTCGCGGAATAGAAGCAACCCGCATGCCATCGTCCTCGCTGCGGCTCCTGCCGCCACGGCGGTCTTTGCCGAGCGATGGCGCCCTCTATCCCTGTTCGACTGCCGCCAGCAACCGCTTCAGGAAACCGTCGATGGCCTCAGGATCGATCCAGCGAACTACGGCCACGAGATCGTGCTCCTGATCGACATAGACCATGTTGGTGCCGTTGCCGACGTGGGCAAAAGCGGTGGCCGGAGCACTCGGCCAGCGCTTCCGGTCAGTGTTCAGAAACCAGTTCATATACCCGTAGATCGGCTCCGGCTTGGTAGGCGTGCGTGCCTGATCGATCCATTGCTCCGAGAGCAATTGACAATCTTTCCACTTGCCGCGACGCAGCGTGAGGTAGCCGAAGCGAGCCATGTCGTAGGCATTGATAAACATGCCTCCGCCCCAGTGCCCGCCGCCGGTAACCGACTGCATTACGGTGCCATCCAGAACGACCCAGGAATTCTCGTAGCCGAACCAGCGCCAGGTGCTGGAGGCGCCGATCGGATCCATGATGTTTTCCTTCAGAACCTGTGGCAGCGGGCGCCGCCAGACGTTGAGGGCTGCGAGCGCCATCACATTCGTGCGGGTGTCGTTGTATTTATAAAATGTGCCCGGCTTGTTGCGCGGCAACGTCCCCCATTCCGCCGGATTGTCGCCAGGCCGATCCGCCCAGTCCGGCTTGCCCCATAGCGTGCCTTCCCAGTCGCTGGTCTGTCGCAACAGATCGTCCCAGGTGATCGTGCGGTTGTGCGGCGATTCAAACGGGAACAGCAGATCCGACGCGTTGAGCCGATCCGATTTGTTGGTGGTCGAAGACGAGGTGTAGAGCTGCACCGGTGGGACATAATCCCGTACGACGTCATGGACGCTTTTGACCATGCCCCGCTCGACGGCAATTCCGACGACGCTGGAAAGGAAGCTCTTGGTCACGCTGTGAGTCATATCGACCCTCAGCGGTTCTCCCCATTCGGCCACGATGTAGCCCTTGTGAATGATGATTCCAGTCGGATCTCCCCGTTCCCGGATCGGCCCGATCGCGTAGCCGAACGGTTCGCGGCCAAAGGTTTGATAATGGTTCATCACCAGGTCACGAGGCGCCTTCGTCTCTCCGGCGACTGCAAAATCGATCGCGCGCTTCAGGAGGTTGGGACCGACACCCGACTCTGACGGCGTCCTGTGCTGCCACGTCGCATCAGGGTAATAGGCCGTAGTCAGATTCGCATCCTGGTCAGGTTGATTGGTTGGTCCATAGAGGCTGGAACGACGGGACGTCATGACTTTCTTTCAACCAGGACTCTTCAGGAGCTCGGTCACCGACCTCCAGCTTCAACATTGAGCAAGACGTCCGCCGAAGTGTGTCCTGACGCCTACACCATCCCACTGTAATTGCCTACCGTCCGATGGAGCGGCTCAGGTCTGCGCGCGCAAGACCGGTGGCCATGACAATACCTTGCGCTGCAAGACTAACTTGGCATTCTCAAGCTCACGCAAAAGCAATCCCGGGGCGGGATAACGCTCGCCGAGAGTTCGGCGGCGGTTGGCCAGGACAATGCGGCGCCGCCGCGCCAATCGATCGACATCGGCTCCATATGACCCCCGCGAAATCGCAAGCTAAGCCAAGTGCTCACAAATGCCTGTCCGCAGGGGTTCTTACCGTCCCAACAGATCGTGCGTCGGTTTCGTCGGATGACGCCCTCATCCAATTCTCCACTTCGGCCGGCGTCGTGAGAATCACCGGCATTGCTCGAGGATGATAGCGCCAACTTCCAAATGCGGCTCCGGCGTGAGGAACGTGAAGAGGTCGTTGGTTGTTCCCGCCTTCCTTCCTCGCCGACTTCTTCTTCATGGTGTCGGCGAGCGGCGTCCAGTTGGTCCAGATGGCGGCAATGCAGGCGAGGGGCGCGCGCTCATCAATTGCTAACCCGATATCTCCGCCCCCTCGTTGAACTCTCTGAACGAGGTGAGCGTGATCACGCAGCAACTCCCGACGCCTAGCGGCTGCTGCACCCGCTGCGAAATGGCGTCAAGGTCAAAGCTGGGCACTACCACGAGCGGCCGCTGTTGGCGCAAAGCAGCCGGTCGCTATCGTCAATGCATGAGCGCTGGAGGCGTCCCGACGCCGCCTATTCAACGAAGGGATGGGCGAAGGGCGCTAAGTCGCAATCCGAGGAATCGACTGACACGGGTGCGACGCGCGACCCGACCAACGACCGGATACAAAAAACCGGACCCATGTGCATCAGTCGTAGGCTTCTTGAGCTGGGTGCACATGGGGCCGGTCTGATCGTCGCCGCGTTTTCGGCCAGAGACATGTTGCGATGTGTCAAGCTCACCAGCGATGGTGGTCGCGATACCGCGGCGGCTTTGGCTTGCGGAAAACCGCGTGCTTACTTCTTCATCTTCTTGGTCTTCTTGGCGACCTTCTTGGTCGCCTTGACAGTCTTCTTTGCTTTCTTCGCTTTTTTTGCCATGTCTTCCTCGTGGGGTTGGTTGGCTTGACGAATGTGCGGACGCTGCGAACCAGCGCGCGCGCCATCAAGCTAACACGAAACTAGCAAAAACTATACCACATTAGATTAACGCGCGTCCTTGAGCGTTGCAGTCTTACGATTATGAGTAGCGCAGACGTCCCGCCGACGCGCGGGCTACGCGATATCAGCGATGCTGGCGATGACGCTCTACGATTCGTCGACAGCCACCGGAGGCTGTTAGAGCTCGATCTGCTCGGCGATATTTAGAGCGTCATCTACCTCAATCCCGAGATATCGGACGGTGCTCTCCAACTTTGTATGGTCGAGGAGAAGTTGCAAGGCGCGGAGGTTTCCGATTTTGCGGTAAATCTGGGCGGCCTTCGTCCGCCTCATCGAATGCGTGCCAAAAAATGCTCGCTCCAAGCCGATGCTTTCGACCCAACGGTGCACCAGCCGGGCATATTGCCTAATTGATATGTGCGGGGGCTCGCAGACAAGGAGTTGAGCGTCGAACTGAAGATCCGGAATCTCACGAAAATCTCCTTCCAGCATTTCGCGATAACCAGACAGTCCAATCCGTTCGCCATTGTAGTGCACCTCGCCATGGACAAACCGCTGAAGCTGAGCCCAGTCCTGCCGGTTCAAGCAGTCGATGTATTCCGGACACGCCAAACCTGCCAATTCTCACGGGGCGCGCCGTTCGAGGATGGTCGGTCCCGCCTCTGACCGCATTACATAACCAGCGGACAAATTTTGTCGGAATTGGTCCGAGACGGAAGTAGTCCGCGTTGCAGCAAATGTCGGCATCTTGACCCAAAGCGGGATTGATGGCCTTCATCGATCAAGCGGAATAAGCTATCCGACGACGATTGCGGTTTGGGGGATAGAGGCATACGATGCTTTTGGCTTTCGCGCCCTTTATCGCGTTAAACATGTCTCACCGGACCGTCTTGTCCCGGCGCCGGATTGCGGGATGAAATACATGTCCTCGCATTCGGGAAGCTGAAGGCGATGTGCGATGCGGCGGCCAAAGTACGTCGGGAGATCGGTTGACCTGCCTGCTTAGCCAGTTGCTCTGGGCAAAGAGCCTCGCGCCGTAATCTCGGCCGAAAGTTCCTCGATCGTCTTGCGCTGCTCCATCGCGGATCGACGGATCAGCGCAAAGGCGGCTGGCTCCGCGAGTGAATGGGAGTGCATGACCTGAAGCACTGCGGCGAGCACGATGCGACGCGACCGCAAGCGCTGTTCCAGCTTGACAACCTGCTGCTGCAATTCGTTCGTGCGTTCATTGCGCTCGAACGCCATGACGAGCGCCGCGTAGATGCCGGCCGAGCGCAGCGGCTTGACCAAAAACGCCGCCGGATCGAGTTCGAGTACTAGCTTCAGCCGACTCGGCGTTTCCGTGCCGACCAGGGCGATCACCGGGCATCGCCCGTGAACTACGCGCTGTGCCGGCCGCGCCAGCGGCAGGAATTCGTCGTCGATCAAGGCCACGTCCGGAACGAAGTCGATCGCTTCGGAAGGCGTCCACGCGATGCTTTCGACCCCGAGTCGCTCAAATTGACGCTTGACGATCGAGGTGTCGCGTTCGTCCTTGACGGTGACCAGCGCCTTGCGTCCGCGCAGCGAAAATGAAGACGGCTTGCTCATTTCACGACCCGCAAATGCGGCGCATTCGGCGAAGTCCCGCCCGTCGTGGTCTCCCGCGACGGGCTGACGGCGACGTCGAGCTGCGTCAGGTAAGGATCAGGCTTAACAGGGGCGTCGGCTTCCCAGAAGATATCAAACTGTCCGTGGGGATTGGACACGGCGAGCCGCGGTGTAAGGACGCAATGGTTGTTGCTGCCGTCGATCCAGACCTGCCCTTGCGGCGAATTGTAGCGATGGCCGGCCGCGGCGCGCCGGACCTCTCCGATATTCGAGGTGCCCGCGCGTTGCAGTGCCCGCGCCAACAGATAAACCGCGACATAGGCAGATTGCCCGTCGACGGAGGGGCTGCTGCCATCGCCGTAACGCGCCTTCCAGCGCGCGACGAATGCGCGGTTCTCGGGCAGGCGAATGCTCTCGAAATAGGCCGAGGATGTAATACAGCCCGTCGATGCCGGCCCGACGATCGCAAGTTCCGGCTCGCACAGGCTGCAGCTCAGCATCGGGATATCGAGCCCTGCAGCTTCGGTCGCGGCGTGGAAAGCGTGGATGAAATCATAGCTCGAGCTTCCGACCAGCGTGTTGAACACGATCGGAGGTCTTTTGCGCACAATCTCGTCGACGATATGTCCGACGGCGTCTTCACCGAGCTCGAGTAGCCGTTCGGCCAGGATGTGGCCACCGGCCGAGCTTACGAGTTCGCGGGTGACGCGATTGGTCTCCCAGGTCCAGACATAATTGGAACCAACGCAGAAGAACTCGCGAGACAGATTGTTGAGCACGTAGCGGACGAGGGGCAGCACGTTGTGATTTGGTGACGCCCCGACATAGATGACGTTGTCGGAGCATTCGAATCCCTCGTAGCGCGCGGGATACCAAAGCAGGCGATCGGTGCGCTCCACGATCGGCAGGACCTGCTTTCGCGATGCCGACGTATAGCAACCGACGATGTGCTCGACGCCGACATTGCGGATGAGATCGTCGCAGACCGTATGATATTCCGCGATGATTCCGCGGGGATCGCGGACATGGGCGGTGATCGAGAAATCGAAGTCGGCAGCGCTATTGATCTCGTCGACAGCCATCAGGGCGCTCTTGAGGATCTCGCGACCCATAGCCTGATAGGGCCCGGACTGCGAACAGACGATACCAACGGGAATGGACGGCTTTGTCATCGATAGCTTTCGTTGGCGCAACGCATAGATGAAATCATCATCACTGATGTGAGCGCAATAGACTTGCCGATTTGCTGCGCAGCAGCTTCGCGAAATTTAGGCAGACAGCATCGTTGACAATACGGTAGGCAGGTCCTTAGATTTTTGCCTACAGGGTTTCCTGTCGAACTTCGCGTGCGCCGGTCTGGCCGATGACGTCCAGCTCTCCGCACCAAGTGCATCGTTCGATGTCGGGCCCTCTGCGACAGATCATAGCCGCGGCATTTGAGCCATTCGTCACCTCGTTTGGGAGGGGCGGGTGGCTTTTTTCGTTTTGCCGCCAGGACATTGGCGATGCATCCGGGTCGCCAAAACGATGACGCATGCGCGGCGGCAAGGTAGCCCGCGCCTGCGTTGTATTGGACGCGGGGATGAGCGATGGCGACAACAGACCTCCACTACCTCGGGCTCGTCGACGTCGGACAGAAGATCCATGCGAAGGAGCTGTCGTCGGTCGAAGTGACAAAGGCGATGCTCGGGCGGATCGAGCAACTCGACGGCAAGCTCAAGAGCTACGCTTACGTGATGGCGGAGTCCGCGCTTGCGCAAGCGGCCGCCGCCGAGAAGGAGATCGCATCCGGGAAGGTCAGAGGGCCGCTGCATGGGGTTCCAATTGCGGTGAAGGATCTTTGTTGGGCCAAGGGTGCGCCAGCGGCCCATGGTATGACGATCCATCAAGACTTCCGTCCGAGCGAGGACGCAACCGTCGTTGCGCGGCTCAAGGATGCTGGCGCAATCATTCTCGGCAAGTTGCAGCAGACCGAGGGAGCCTACGCCGACCATCATCCGAAGATCGATCCGCCGAAGAACCCGTGGAATGCGGATCTCTGGCCCGGCGCATCCTCAAGCGGCTCTGGCGTCGCTACCGCTGCGGGGCTCTGCTTTGGATCGCTCGGCACCGATACGGGCGGATCGATTCGCTTTCCTTCTGCTGCCAACGGCACCACCGGCCTCAAGCCGACCTGGGGCCGCGTCAGCCGCTACGGCGCGTTCGAACTCGCGGCGACATTGGATCATATCGGGCCGATGGCGCGCAGCGCAGTCGATTGCGGCGCGATCCTCGGCGTGATCGCGGGCCAGGATCCGAAGGACACCACATCGGTTCCGTTGCCGGTCCCTGACTATCTCGCAGATCTGTCCGACAATTTGCGCGGTGTGACGATCGGTGTCGACCGGCGCTGGACCAGCGAAGGCACCGACGATGCCGCGGCAAAGGTGCTTGGTGAAGGTCTCCGCGTCGGGGCAGATCTGGGCGCGAAAATCAAGGAGATCACGTTCCCCGATCCGAAGGCGGTGATCGACGACTGGTTCCCATTGTGCGGCATCGAGGTGGCTGTCGCGCATGAGGAGACCTATCCGTCGCGCATGGACGAGTATGGGCCAGCGCTTGCAGGTCTGCTCGATCTCGGCCGGCAACAATCGGGCATGGACTATCAGAAGATCGTGCTGCGCCGCGAAGCGTTCCGCGGCGCGGTCCGCCTGCTGTTCGAGGCGGTCGATCTCATCGCGCTGCCGGCTCAGGCCTTCGCAGCACCCACGCTCGCCAAAATGGGATCGTTGGGCGAGGACGCATCGCTGATCGCCGGGTTGCTCCGCTTCACATGCCCATTCGACATGACGGGGAGCCCGACAGTGACGCTGCCGGGCGGCTTCGCGGCGAATGGCGGTCCGGTCGCCTTCCAGTTCGTCGGCCGTCACTTCGACGAAGCCAGTCTCGTTCGAGCCGGCGACGCCTTCCAGCGCGTGACCGACTGGCACAAGCGTCATCCCGGTATCTGAGTTGAGGAGCCATTCGAATGCCCGCTGAAGACTGGTTGAAGAATTCCATCATGGCCAAACGCGCGGTCGCGAAGGGTGCAACCGGCGCAACCCATAGCTTGACGATCGAGCAGCAGGGCGGCTTCCACTATGTCTACGGTCCTTATGCAAAGCCGACCCTGTCGATCGATCCAGGCGGGGTGGTGGTCGTAGAAACCGAGGACGCCTTTGGCGGGGTGCTCACCAGCGAAAGCGACAGCCCCACTGCCAAACTGAACTTCCCCTACCTGAACCCGCAATGCGGACCGATCGCGGTCAAGGGCGCCAAGAAGGGCGATTGCCTTGCAATCTATATCCGCGATGTCGAGACGCGGGGCGAGCAACCAGCAGGTACGACCTGCATCATTCCTGAATTCGGCGGGCTGGTCGGGACCGCCTCAACGGCGTTGCTCAATCCGCCGTTGCCGGAACGCGTGAAAAAGCTGCATGTCGACAGGAATGGCGTGCGCTGGAACGACAAGATCACGCTACCCTATGAGCCGTTCATCGGAACAATCGGTGTCTCACCGGAGATCGAGGCCATCTCGTCGCTGCAGCCGGACTACCACGGCGGCAACATGGATCTGCCCGACGTCGCCCCTGGCGCCGTCATCTATTTCCCCGTGCACACCGATGGAGGGATGCTCTATGTCGGCGACTGCCACGCGACGCAGGGCGACGGCGAACTGTCCGGTGTCGCTCTCGAACAACGCGCGACCGTCACGCTGCAGATCGACCTGATCAAGAACTGGAGCTTTGCGTGGCCCCGGCTAGAGACGCGTGACTTCATCATGACGATTGGCAGCGCCCGCCCGCTCGAGGACGCGGCGCGCATCGCCTATCGCGAGCTAGTGCGGTGGATGGCCGCCGATTATGGATTCGACGAGATCGACGCCTACATGCTGCTCAGCCAGGCCGGCCGTATGCGGCTCGGCAACATGGTCGACCCCAAATACACGATGGGCGCGTCGATCCTGAAAAATTACCTCAAGCCATGACATTCAATCATCTTCAAGGACAGGGGACATCAACATGAACTCCGGACGTAGAATTGGTATCGCTCTGCTTGGCGCTTTGCTTGGAACATCGGCGCTGGGGTTAGTCCAGGCGGCAGAGCCGCTGAAAGTCGGTCTGCTCGAGGACGTCTCCGGCGACCTCGCGTTCATGGGGATGCCGAAGCTCCATGGCTCCCAGCTTGCCGTCGAGGAGATCAACAAGAACGGCGGCATCCTTGGGCGGCAGATCGAGCTGATCCATCTCGATCCGCAAGGCGACAACGCTCGCTATCAGGAATTCGGGCGCCGTCTGCTCAATCGCGACAAGGTGGACGTCCTGATCGGCGGCATTACATCAGCCTCGCGCGAGGCGCTGCGCCCGATCGTTGACCGCACCTCGACGCCGTATATCTACACCAATCAATATGAAGGCGGCGTCTGCGACGCCAGCATGATCAGCATGGGGGCGGTGCCCGAGCAGCAATTTTCGACGCTGATTCCCTGGATGGTCGAGAAGTTCGGCAAGAAAGTCTATGTCATTGCCGCCGACTACAATTTCGGTCAGATCTCGG
Source organism: Bradyrhizobium sp. F1.4.3 (assembly GCF_040548375.1). NCBI lineage: Bacteria > Pseudomonadati > Pseudomonadota > Alphaproteobacteria > Hyphomicrobiales > Nitrobacteraceae > Bradyrhizobium > Bradyrhizobium sp. F1.4.3. The sequence goes on along the minus strand of NZ_JBEPRN010000014.1, from coordinate 13,365 downwards.
CGGAGTGGAACCGCAAGATCATGAAGGATCTGGGCGGCGAGGTCGTGGGCGAAGAGTTCATTCCGCTCGGGGTGTCGCAATTCGCGCAGACGATCCAGAACATCCAGAAGGCGAAGCCGGATTGGCTCCTGACGATCAATGTCGGTGCGGCACAGGACTCCTTCTTCGAGCAGGCGGCTGCGGCCAACCTCAATCTGCCGATGGGGTCGTCGATCAAGGTCATGCTCGGCTTCGAGCACAAGCGGTTCAAGCCGCCGGCACTCAACAACATGCATGCGACCGCCAACTGGTTCGAGGAGATCGATACGCCGGAGGCCAACGAGTTCAAGAAGCGCTGGCACGCCAAATTCCCGGACGAGCTCTACATCAACGACATGGGCTATAACGCTTACAATGCGCTCTACATGTACAAGGCGCTGGTCGAGAAGGCGAAGTCGACCAAGCTCGATGACATGCGGAAGGTGATCGCAACGGGCGATGCCTGTATCGATGCGCCCGAAGGCAAGGTCTGTATCGATCCGAAGAGCCAACACACGTCGCACCGCATGCGCCTGATCTCGGTCGGGCCCAAGCACGAAGTGACGGTGGAGAAGGACTACGGAACGATCCAGCCCTACTGGCTCGGACAGATCGGCTGCGATCTCACCAAGAAGAACGACAAGGATCAGTACACGCCTAGTCATCTTCCGAACAAGTCGTGAGACGTGACGGGCACGGATTTTGCTCGTGATGTGCATCGCGATGTCAAGTCAGGCCGGCGCCGCAACGACGCGGCGCCGCGAACAAGCGGATGGGCAAAGGGACCGGAATGTCGGCTGAACTCTTCTCGTTATTCTATCAGTTCGCCGACGTCTTCGCGTTCCTCATCCTCTCGGCCGCGGGGCTTGCCATCGTGTTCGGCATGATGGGCGTCATCAACATGGCGCACGGCGAGTTCATCATGTGTGGTGCCTACGTCACCGTGGGTCTGGTCAATCTGGGGGTGCCCCTTCCGATTGCACAGATCCTGGCGGCGCTGACGGCGGGGCTCATCGGTGTCGCGGTCGAATTCCTGATCGTGCGGCGCTTCTACAAGCGGCCGCTCGATTCCCTGCTCGCCACCTGGGGGCTGAGCCTCATCGTGACGCAATCCATGCTCCTGATCATAGGCTCCGCGGTGCGGGGCATAGGCACGCCCGAGGGGAGCTTTGCGATCGGAGGCTACACTTTCTCGACCTATCGTCTGGTGCTGTTCGGCTGCGCGGTGGCGGTGCTTGCCGGTCTCTACATCATCTTCATGAAGACGCGCTTCGGCGTGATCGCGCGCGCGACGATGCAGAATGCGGCGATGGCCAAGGCGCTGGGCGCGCGCACCGGCCGCATTTACGCGATCAGCTTCGGGATCGGCACCGGTCTCGCTGGGCTCTGCGGGGCGCTGTACGCGCCGACCATGACGCTGATCCCGACCATGGGTGCGACCTTCGTCGTCGAAAGCTTCGTCACGGTCGTGATCGGAGGAGCGAACGTGCTGCTCGGAACGGCGCCGGCCGCGGTATTCCTGGCGATGATCCGGATGGCGCTGAACGCAAGCTACGGTCAGATCATCGGACAGATCGGCATGCTGGTGGCCGTCATCCTGATCATTCGGGTGCTGCCTGAAGGTCTCTCCAGTGTGCTGGTTCGTCGTGGGCGCTAAAGGACGATTTTGATGTTCAAGCTGCTCGAAGGCCCACAGACGCTCGGACGCGGAAAGACCTTTTGGTCCTGCTTCTTTGTCGTGCTGGCAGGTGCGTTGAGCTATCCGCTGTTCGCCGACTCTTATGATGTCGGAAATTTTGCCTACTTCCTGATCTGGATCTTCATGGCGCTGGGCCTCTGCTTGATGTGGGGCTATGGCGGCATGCTGTCGTTCGGGCAGACCCTGTTCTTCGGCATTGCCGGCTACGGCTATGGCGTGCTCGCGATCAACATGGGCGGCGGAACGGCGACGATCGCTGCGCTTGTCTTCTCTGTGGCGATCTCGATGGTGGCAGCCGGCATTCTCGGCTACTTTATGATCTGGGGCGGTATCAACGGCATCTTCTTCGGCATCGTCACCTTATCCGCGACGCTTGTGCTCGCCTTCTTCCTTGGTCAGACAGCGGGGCCGGAATGGCACATCGGGCCGGCGCGGCTGAACGGCTTCAACGGGATGAAGGGCATGGACCCTCTTGCCGTCGGCGACTTCTATATCGAGGGATCTGCGCTCTACTACGTCATGATTGCGTTGATCGTCATCATCTATCTGGCGCTGCGTATGCTGGTGAATTCAGGCATCGGCAACGTCATCGTGGCGACGCGCGAGAACCCGCAGCGCGCCGAGATGCTAGGTTATGACGTCAGGAAATATCAACTTCTGACCTTCGTGATCGGCAGCGGCCTCGCAGGGCTGAGTGGTGCCCTGTACACATCGTGGGGCCAGTTCATCACGCCGTCGAGCATCGGCTTGCCAGCGGCCGCTATGCCGATTGTCTGGGTCGCCTTCTCCGGACGAAGCGATCTTACCGCAACTTTGGTCGGGTCGTTCCTGCTGCTGTTCGGGTTTCAGACCATCACGGTCTATAGTCAGCAGGCGGCGCTGGTGCTGATGGGAGCGTTGCTGCTCGCTACGGTGATGCTGGCGCCGCAGGGTTTTGTGCTCGGTATCGGCAAGCTTGCTGCCGGTTGGTGGGGCGGGCGAGGGCCGCGCGATGCCGGCGCGAGCCTTACGGAGACTGCTCGCCTGCAGTCGAAAGAATTCTGATCATGGCCCTGGTGGAAGTCAAAGGGGTATCGAAGCGCTTCGGCGGGTTGACCGCCGTGTCCGACGTCGACCTCACCGTGAATGTCGGCGAGGTCCACTGCCTGATCGGCCCCAACGGTGCCGGCAAGAGCACGCTGTTCAAGCTGATTGTGGGTCTCTACCCGCCAACTCTGGGCAGCATCTTCTTCGACACGGTCGACATCACTGCCGAGCGTCCCTATGCGCGCGTGCAGCGCGGCATGAGTATCAAGATGCAAGCCCCGAGTGTGTTCAAGGAGCTGCCGGTTCGGCAGAACATCCAAACGGCTTTACAGGGGCGAATGTCCGGCACGGAGCGCGCTGCCGAAGAGGATCGCCTTCTGACGCTGCTCAATCTCGCGCCAGACGGCGACAAACTCGCAGGAGCGCTATCGCACGGCCAGCAGCAATGGCTCGAGATCGGAATGGCGCTGGCGTTGAAGCCGCAGCTGTTGCTACTGGACGAGCCGACCGCCGGCATGTCTTCGGAAGAGACTTTCAAAACTGGCGAACTGATCAAGTCGTTCAATGCGGAGGGCATGACGGTGCTGGTGGTCGAGCATGATATGGCGTTCGTCCGCCAGGTCGCTCAGCAAGTCACGGTTCTGCATCTCGGCAAGATATTTGCGCGCGGTAACCTCGAGACGATCCTTGCGGACGAGAAGGTCGCGGAAATCTATCTGGGTAAGACCCATGTCCACTGAAAGCATGTCCACTGACCGGATCCTCGATGTCTCGGAACTATGGGCCGGCTACGGGGCAACGCCGATCCTGCAGGGTGTCACCATGTCGGTCGCACGCGGTGAGATTGTCGGCGTGATCGGCCGTAACGGCGTTGGCAAATCCACGCTTATGCGATGCCTGATCGGATTGCTGCAGAGCTGGCGCGGCACAATCTCGTTCATGGAGCGTGACATAACTCACCTTGAAGCTGATGCGCGGGCGCGAGCAGGCTTCGGCTACATCCCTCAGGGCCGCGACGTCTTTCCGCAGATGACCGTCGAGGAGAACTTGCAGGTCGGCGAGCTCATCGGCGGAACCAGGGGCAAGAAGCTTCCGGAGCTCGTCTACCAGTATTTTCCGCGCCTGAAGGAGCGCCGGCGGCAGGCCGCTGGCACCATGTCCGGCGGCGAGCAGCAGCAGCTCGCCATCGGCCGGGCACTGATCGGCAATCCATCGCTGATGATTCTGGACGAGCCGTCCGAAGGGATACAACCCTCGATCGTCCAGCACATCTGCGAGGCACTGAAATCATTTCGCGATGAGCTCGGCACCACCATCATCTTCGTCGAGCAGAATCTGGATACCATCCTCGCGATCGCCGAGCGCTGCTACATCATGGAGAAGGGCAAGATCACGCAATCGCTCGCAGGCAGCGAGGTCAACGAGGACAACGTCCGCGGACAGCTCCTGCTCTGAGCGATAGCGCCGGATGACGGCGAATACCGCGCGTGTGAGTCATGCATAACGGAGGGAATGAACATGGATCTGGGACTCAAGGGAGCAAAAGTACTCGTTACCGGCAGCACCAAGGGAATCGGCAGGGCGATCGCCGACACGTTCGCGGCGGAGGGTGCCGATGTCGGCATCTGCGCGCGCAATAAAGCCGACGTCGACAGTGCGGTCACCGCAATCAAGGCGAAGGGCGTCGCAGCATTCGGTGATGCGGTTGATGTTTCTAAAGGCCCGGCGCTCAAAGCCTGGGTTGAGGACATGGCCTCGAAGCTCGGCGGCATCGACGTCGTCGTCGCCAATGTCAGCGCGCTTTCGATCGGGCAGGACGAGGAGAGCTGGGAGAAGGAGTTCTCCACTGACATGATGGGCACGGTACGGCTCGTCAACGCCGCGATGCCGTATCTCGAGAAGAGCAAAGCCGCCGCAATCGTCACCATTTCCAGCGTGTCGGGGCGGGAGGTGGACTTCGCCAGTGGTCCCTACGGCACGTTCAAGGCCGCGATCATCCATTATACCCAAGGCTTGGCCTTCCAGCTTGCCGGCAAGGGCATCCGCGCCAATTCGGTCTCGCCGGGCAACACCTATTTCGAGGGCGGTGTCTGGAATATGATCAAGAACGGCAATCCCGAATTGTACAAGACCGCGCTGGCGCTGAATCCGACCGGCCGCATGGGCACGCCGCAGGAGATGGCGAACGGCGCCGTGTTCCTTGCCAGCAAGGCGGCAAGCTTCATCACCGGGACCAATCTTGTCGTGGACGGTGCCCTCACGCGCGGGGTTCAGTTCTAGGCCCCAAGCGAGATCAGAGCCGTCGCAAGACCGGGCCGTCAGCGGGACCGGCGAGAAATAGGTATTCCCGACAAGAGCAGGGCTGTCAGATGTCAGCAGATCCGATTCACTACAAATCGATCGTAGAGATTTCCGGGCTGTTCCAGCGCGGCGAGCTTCGACCCTCGGAAGTGACCGAGGTGATGTTGAGCCGGATCGCGAGACTCGACGGCCAGTTCCACGGCTATGCGCTCGTCCTTGCTGAACGCGCCATGGAGCAGGCGAAGCGTTGCGACGCGGAAGTCGCCAAAGGAATCCGGCGTGGCCCGCTGCACGGGGTGCCAATCGGGTTGAAGGATCTCTGCTACACCAAATTCGCGCCGACCGCGGGCGGCACCACGATCCATGCCAAATTCGTGCCCTCGTTCAACGCGACGATCGTCGACCGTCTGGAACTCGCCGGAGCCGTTACGCTCGGCAAGCTCAAAATGACAGAGGGTGCCTATACCAGCCACCATCCCGATGATCAGGCGCCGCTCAATCCCTGGAACGTCAATTACTGGGTCGGTTCCTCCTCCAGTGGATCGGGCGTGGTGACTTCGGCTGGACTTTGCTTCGGCTCGATCGGCAGCGATACCGGCGGCTCGATCCGGTTTCCATCGGCGACGTGCGGGCTGACTGGGATCAAGCCGACATGGGGGCGTGTCAGTCGACACGGCGTTTTTCCGTTGGCGGATTCGCTCGACCATGTCGGACCTATGTGCCGCAGTGCTGCAGACGCCGCGGCCATGCTCGGAATCATCGCGGGCGCTGATGTGAACGATCCGACCGCGCTGCAAGCGCCCGTACCGAATTATCTGGCCGGGATCGGGAACGGCTTACGTGGTGTGAGGATCGGTGTAGATCGCAAATATACCCAGGAGGGGATCGATCCACAGGTCGTCGCGGCCTTGCTGGAGGCCGAGCGCACGCTCGCGGAGCTTGGCGCCGACATTCGTGAGGTCAAGTTCCCGTCCTACGAAAAGCTTGTCAGCATGTGGATTCCCATGTGCTCGATCGAGACGGCGGAGGCCCACCTCGAAACCTATCCGTCGCGGAAATCAGAATATGGCCCAGACCTGGCGCAGCTGATCGATCAGGGCAGGTCGATGAGCGGCGTCGAGATTGCCGCGATCCATCACGAGCGGCTGAATTTCTCCGGCAGTCTGGCCAAGCTGTTCGGCGAGATCGACTTGCTACTGATCCCTACTATGCCCGTGCCGATCCCCACACTTACCAAAATGGGCGAATACGGTGCGGATCCGAACGTTCTAATGAGCATTCTGCGCTTCACCGCGGTGTTCGATTTTTCGGGCAGTCCAACCATAACCCTGCCAAACGGTATGGCGTCGGACGGCTTGCCGCTGAGTATGCAACTGGTGGGACCGCATTTGTCGGAAGATGTTCTCGCGCGCGCGGGCCACGCCTTCCAGTCTGTGACTGATTGGCATACGCGACGTGCACTTGCGGGATGAACATCTAGGTATCTTTGCTGATGGTTGCTCGCAGCAGCCGCGCAAACTCGTATTGAATCGCTGTATACTCCGGCCTCAGCCCGACATTCCGACAAAGAGAAATTCTGCTGCGGGCTCAATGCAGGCTGGACAACGTGTTTGTCGGAATGGAAATTGATTTTGCAGAAAGCTCATTCGACTCTTAATCAGCGGCTCCGTCGGAATCGTGAATTTTACGTCGACGCACGGGCGTGCGGGGACCGCGTAAGAACGGCGGCTTCTGGCGGGCTATCAAGGCGCGAGGTCGGGAGTTAAGCTGCCCTCCGGTATGAGAACAGCGCCTCCACAGTAGTGGGTTTGGCCATGTAGCGGTCTCCCGCTACCAAGGCTGCGATTTTGCACTCCAAACTACGATTTTGTGCGCTTTCTTGCGGTAGATGGTTGCATCGCAGTGCCGGCATATCAGCATCTACGGCAACGATCGGAGCGCGTGCCCTCAATCTTATCGCCGGCTGCGCAATGAGAGGGCATGACCCCCTTATTTGGCGCTGTGGTCGACGGGCGGCCCCTTCAGCCGAGCGCCATCTCTCATCAAGCCTCGGTCTCGATCGCCGCTGGCGTCCTCGAACGCACCTTCACTCGCCGGTGAAGCGCGGCGCTCGCTTTTCGAGGAAGTGGGCAACGCCTTCCCTGAAGTCCTCCGTTCCGCGGCAGATCGCGACTTCCCTGTTTGCGAACTGCGTGGCTTCGGCCAGCGTTTGCCGAGGAGCCGCCGTCAGCTGCTGTTTGATGATGCGCATGGATCGGGGCGAGCACAGATTGGCGAAATCCGATGCCGTTTGTTGAACGGTTTCGCGGAAATCGTCTGCGGGCAGCATTCTGACCAGGCCGAGCCGCTCGGCTTCTGCAGCTTCGACCACACGCCCCGAAAGTAGAAGATCTGCGGCATTCATCGGGCCGATCAGCTGACGCAACATCCAGGCGCTGCCGTGCTCTGCGATCAGGCCGCGCCGGGCAAAGGACGTGGTCAGCTTTGCGCCCGCGGCCATGAAGCGGAGATCGCAATAGAGCACGATGCAAAGACCAACGCCCGCGATTGCACCATTGATGCCGGCGATGATCGGCTTGGGAACGGCGAGCAGATAGCTGTATCGCTGCGCCAGATCATCATCGCTCGCCGGGGGAATGACTGGCGAACGGAGAAGGACCATTATTTGGCTCGCTTAGGGCTGAAACAGGGTTCAATTCCCCTAGGGAGCGCCAATTTCCGAAGCGAGCCTTCCCCTGATCTCGATTTGATTGTTCCACCCGCTGGTGAACCTGTGGCATTGGCGATCAACATCCGGGCCGATAACCAGTCCGCAAATGAGATCGAACGGCTGTGGGATCAAGTCGCCGCGTTCGAAGTCGAGCCGTCGATGCGCGCCCTCGGCTACCGTCCGCATGTCACGTTTGCGATCTACGACGGGCTTGCGATCGACGAACAGACTGCGTGGGACGCCATGCAGGCAGCCGTTGCTGGCGAAACGCAACTGCGCATCGAATTCAAATGTATTCGCTGGTTCGAAGGTTCTCCGCTTGTCCTTTGGGCGGAGCCGGCGGTGAACGAGACCCTGACCCGCATCCACGGCGCTATCAGCGCGGCAATCGATCCAGCACATTGTCGCCCTCATTACCGGCCCGGCGCTTGGACGCCCCATTGCACGCTCGGCACTGGCATCGCCGACGAACGGTGCGATGATGCCATTGCCTTTGCGCGGGCGTTCGATCGCAGCATTGAAGTGCTGTTCGACGTGGTGGATTGCGTTGCCTTTGCGCCTGTGCGGATAATCGCCGAGCGGAGATTGCCGTCGTAGTTGGTTGTCGCTTCGCACGCGATGGGTTTCGCGAGAGCTGCGTACTGGATGTCGTCCGCCTTGATGCCCAGGTCGTTGAGGTCCGAGGTTGCTTCAGTCCCGCTCTCGATCGGCCAGTCGGCGATGCCGATGAACCGCTTCCGTCGGCCCGAGCGCAAAGCACCTCGGCAATCCAGGACGCCTCGTGAAGCGGCCCTTGACAATCTGTCGCCGCACGTTGCAACTTAACATTGTTGTTCTGCGGGGGCGGACATGGGGGCTACGCGTCGGCGTCTGGCGACAACGCCACACCATTTGAGATCTGTCGCAGCCGTGTCGTCGGCTTTTGGGCGGATCGGATTCATTCCCTCTACGGCGTTTCTGTCAACGATCGCGCTGCTCCAGGCCGCCAAAGCGTGGAAGCATGCGGTGCGATGCGCTGGAGCCACGGCACTGTGCTTCATGATCGCAAGCACGTTGTGCGCGTCGCCCGCCTGGTCCGCTGCCGGGGTCGCGAAGGGCAATCGGCCGTCCGCGTGGTATTCCGGGCCCCGCTGCAATGATCCTGCGGTCATCGATCGGATCGCTGCTGAATACCGTGGCAGACATTCAGCCTCGGGCTTCGAAGGCATTCACACAGGCAAAGCCAGTTGGAAGTCATGGCCACAATACCTCACGCCGCCGCGCCGTTTCTGCGAAGGGCAGATCAAGGCGTGGCGCGGCCCTGAGCGCCTGATCTACCCGCTCTACTACGCGATCATTGCGGATGGCCCAAGCTATGAGCTCGAATGGTGCGTCGTGGGGCTCGATCGTGCGTGGCCTTATGACCAACGATGCAGGCTTGCGCGGCCCTAGCCCGGCAACGGGCGAGACCGCTCCGAAATTGACGGGCTGTGAAGGGCGCCACCGGTTCGCTGCCGCCGCTCGAGACAGCGCGAACCGTTCGTCGTGTGGGGTTATCTGGTGACTTGCAATGAAGCGGTCTGATCCAGGCCGGCACCTTCGGCGCACTCACCTGGGCTGGTTGTGTTTTTTCAACGTGTTGTATTTTGAGCGATAAGTTGGGGGCGTCATGCGTACAAGTATCGTCGAGTCGATCCGTCAATTGGGGCGTGGTCGCAACTTCGATCTGTGGCCATTGAAACGAGCGGCCGCACGTGGCTGCAGACCATCAAGCGGCGCGGGTGGCATCTGCGCGGTTCTCGCCGTGACAGCGCTGACGGGGTGCTCGATCCATCCGCTGGTGGATGACGTGTCCCCGATCCCGACGGAAGCGATCGTGGCAGCCGCCCGTTGCGAGCTCAGGCTCGGCCTCGTCCACCAGGTCGAGGTCTGGTTTGCGGACGAGGATCCGCCGGTGACGAGATTCGACCCGAACACCATCGGTGACAAGACTGGCGGTGAGGACAATGTGAAGCTGCTGCACAAGCGCTTTCCCAATACCGCGAAGCAAGACGATTGGGAGCAATACATGGATATTGCTATTGCCTATGAATGGACCTTCGACATCACGGAAACCAACCATGCCGATGCCAGCGTCGGCTTCAGGTTGCCTGTGCTCAACCCGGCCGGCACTGTCGATGTCGGCGCTGGCGGCAATGCCAATACGACCAGACAGGCCAAACGCACGTTCAAGAACCAGGACACGTTCAAGGGCCTTCTGACGCAGAACTGGTACAATTTCTGCAACGACATTAACCGCTCCGTCGAGTACTTTCCCAACACCCCGACGGGCCGTCCGCCATTCGAGCCTCAACCCGAGCGCGGGCTGTATCCAATCACCGGCTCGATCGGCTTGGCGCGCGCCGTGACGTCGTTCTTGAAGATTGCAGTTCAGGAGGGCGCCCTGGATACCTTCACCGACGAGCTCACCTTCACCACGGCGTTCGATGGAAGGGTTGGCGGGGCCGTGACGCTCGCGCCAGTCCCGAAGGAGTTCCGGCTGGTGAACGCCAGTACAAACTTCGCCGGGTCGCGCCTGGATATGCACAAGGTCAAAATCAGCATGGCCTTCCCGAAGGCGAGAGCCACGCAAAAAACTGAAAAGCAAAAGGTCGATGAATTGCTGAACGACGTCAAGGGCGGCTACGAGCTGAATGCCCAGTGGCGTGCGGCCTATGCACTTTGCGTCGTCGATGCGAGAAGCCGCGAGGACGACTTCAAGTTGCTCCGGCTCGATCCACCCGAAGTCACCTGCCTCAAGTCGACAGATACGTTCTATCCGAGAGGAAACGGCCGCACCAATTCGTTGATCGAGGGCCACCGGTTTGATCTTCTCGATCAAAGAGTCAGATCGGAACTGGAAAAGCGGGAAAAGAAGAGATTGGAGCAGCGAGGCTCTGGCACCTAGCCGAGTACGACTCCGCCCCAGGGCGGAGCGGACGGATCGAAGCGGCACTCGTGATCATGTCGGTGGCAATTCCTCGCGACGCCGAGGGAGCTGCTTTCCAAAGCGCGTGACGCTCTGGGCTGGCGAGTTACGGTGGAGTTACGGTGACCGTGCACAGAACCCTTCATGCCAACGCCTCAGCCTCTGGCAGCAGCTTTTCTCAACGATTTTTTTGAGTGAGAGCGCCGCATGCTGGGCCTTCGCGAAGCGCGGCGAGGCTTACGTCTCGTCGCGCTTCGGCTTGCAGGCGATGACTGCGCCTTTGACATCTTTCGTCGGCTGAAGTCATCGCCGCATCAGCCGAACCACATCCTGCCTCAGCAGATAGAATGACACTGCCAGCAGAACGACGTCCTTCATCAGGAAGGGGACGTTGCCGGTCATCGCGGGGAATCCTCCCGCAGCGACGTCCCAGCCATCCGGCATGAACGGAATGATCGTGACCGTCGCGATGAAGGTACCGGTCGAGCCGAGGGCGCCGAGCACGCCGAGCCGCTTGTCCCAGAAGCCGGCGAGCAGCAGCGTCCCGAACGTCCACTCCGAGGCGCCAAGGAAATAGCTGGCGCCCGCGTGACCGAAGACGGGATAGAGCCACCAGATCAGCGGCCCGTTGCTGATGAATGGGACCAGTCGCTCGAATTCATACGGGAACCATTTCTGGTAGCCGAAGAAGAGAAACATGATCACCATCGACGCTCGAACGAGGTGGTAGTCGAGATCCTCCGCAAGCAGGCCGGACTTTTGCAGCGCGCGGACAAACGGATTTTGCATGTTGTCGGTAATCGCGGTCATTGTCGTGATCCTTTCATTCAAGATCTGACTGGGCGGTCGCTTCAGGCGAGCGCGGGGAAGTCGATCTCGGTGTCGTTGATGCGGTTGAACACGTTGGTGAAGACGGTGGTCGCGAAGGCCAGGCTGATCTCGACGAGTTGCGCGTCGGTGTAGCCGGCAGCCTTGATCGCGGCGAAATCCGCGTCGCTGACAGTGCCGCTGGATTGCGCGAGCTTGCGGACGAACCGGATCAGCGCGTCGCGCTTGTCATCGCCGGTCGCCCGGCGCTCGCGGATCCGCTTCAACTCATCAGGCTTCAGGCCCGCGAGCTTGCCAAGCAGGCTGTGCGCGGCCACGCAGTAGTCGCAACCGGCGACCTCGGAGATGACGAGCTTGATGGTTTCCTGGTCGCGCTTCGATAGCGAGCCCGACGCGAGCACGCTGTCGGCGAGCAGGATGGACTTGAGCGCATCCGGCCCATGGGCGCCGATCGCGGCAAAGGTGTTGGGCACGCTGCCGATCGCCTTCCTGATCTGGCCATAGACTTCAGCGGTCGCGCCGGTTGCGGTTTCGAAACTGGGAACGGAAAGACGGGACATTGTTGGCACTCCTTGTTGGGTTGGTGAACGTTTGCAGGGTGACAATAGGGTCCCGGCCTGATACTTTGAATGTCGATAAATCCCGAATACATGCTTAATCGTCTCAATTTGAGCCTGTTCAGGAGTCAATTTGAGCCTGTTCAGGAGATTGCGATGGATTGGCTGAGCCGGCTGTTCGAGATGATGCCCGTACGCGGGCGGCTCGACCTGCTCTGCGCCTACGGCGCGCCATGGCGCATCGATCAGGGGCCGGGCGAGCCGAACGAAATTCCGTATCACGCCGTGCTTGCCGGCTCGGCGATGCTGGACGATCCGGCGGAGGGCCGGCCGCTGAAACTTGAGCCCGGAGACATTCTGCTGCTTCCCGGCAATCCCCGGCACGTCATGCACGACGGCAGCGGCGCCGCGCCGCTGCCGGCGCGCAATCGCGCGTCTCTCAATTTCACGATCAGCGAAAATCTCGGCTCGGGGGAACGGCTCGACCTGTTGTGCGGACACTTTGCCATCGCGCCGCCGCATGACCGCCTGCTACGTAGCTATCTGCCACCGCGCCTCGTCGTGCATGCCGGCGTTGGCGCCGGCGACAGCGACGCGGCGGGACAACTGGCCGGCCTCGTCGCCTTGATGCGCAGCGAGTCCGCAGACGATCGTCTCGGTGGACGTGCGATGTTGAACGCACTGTCGAGTGCGATGTTCGCGCTCGTGCTGCGGCTCGCCAGCCTCACCGACGACGCGCCGCGCGGTTTGCTTGCCCTGGCCGGTCATCCGCGCCTTGCACCGGCGGTGGCCGCTCTGTTCAAGGAGCCGGCGCGCGCATGGTCGCTGCCCGAGCTGGGGCGTCTGTGCGGCATGTCGCGAGCCACGCTCGCGCGGCAATTCCAGGAGAAGCTCGGGCGCTCAGCCGCTGATCTCCTGACCGATATCCGGATGGCGCTCGCCGCGAACGAACTGAAAAGATCTTCGCTTTCGACCGGCGCCGTGGCTGAAGCTGTCGGGTATCAATCCGAAGCGGCGTTCCAGCGCGCCTTCAAGAGCCACATGGGCATCACTCCGGCACAGTGGCGCAAAATCGAAGCGTCGCCGGACCGCGACGCCTTCGCAAGGCCTGCAGCTTGATCCGCCCTGCCGCTCCAGCGACCCCGTCTGGCAAAACACGCGAAATCCGAGTCGCGGTGACAGTGCTGGACTGCACCCCTCAAGTGAGACACGATAATCTCGGTGACAGGGCATTTCCGAGGATGACCTGTGGCAGCAAGAGGGAAGAACCGTCAGTTTC
>NZ_JBEPRN010000013.1:72500-224282 GCF_040548375.1 Bradyrhizobium sp. F1.4.3 | reverse complement strand
CAGCGCATTGCTGCCCGAACCGCCGGTATAGGTCGCAACGCCGCCATCGTTCAGCGTCAGCGTCGGCGTGCCGCCGGCAACCGTCACCGCCTCGCTCAGGCTCAGCGTCAGCGTCACCACGTTACCCGTGGCAAGATTGCCGCTGCCCGAGGTGATCCCGCTGCCCGAGGCCGCCACCGACGACACCGTCGGCGCCGTGGTGTCGATCTGGGGACCTGCCTGGGTAATGCCCGTAAGCGATAGATTGGCAGCATTGCCGCTGCCGTCCGAGACCGTCGCACCGTTTAGATTGACGGCGGACGCCGCCAGCGATGATGTGTTCTGGCCGGCGGCCACCGTGTAGCTGAAGGTCAGCGCACCGGTGCCCGAGCCGCCGCTGTAGGTCGCAACACCACCGTCGTTCAGCGTCAGCGTCGGCGTGCCACCCGCTACCGTCACCGCAGAACTCAGGTTGAGCGTCAGCGTGACAGTGTTTGCAGCGTTTAGATTACCCGTAGAGGGCGACTCTGTGACCGAACTGATGTGGGGGGACGTCGACGAAGATGCTGTCAGAACTGCGTAACCTGATCCCATAAACCCAACATAGACTTGACCGAAAGTATTGGGATCGCCAGCGATGGTCTTGATGTTGTCCAGACTGCTGTTGGGGTAAGTTCCGATCTGCGTCCAGGATTGTGCGTTGTTGACCGATTGCCAGATACCGTAGACATTATTGACGTAGCCTACGATGTAGATCGCCGGATATCCACCCGCTGTCGCGGGCGCGCCAAACCCGAAGCAACTCACGTTGAGCACGTTAGCGACAGCCGTCCAGGTGGCGCCGCCATTCGACGAACGCATGAACGGATTTTGCGTCGGATCGCCGCTTTGTTGCCCCCCCGTGAAGAAGAGATTCGAAGCCTGCCCAGGAACGGACATGAGTTCATTGTTGTACCAGTTGAACGGGGTTATGTACCCATTCCACTGGCTGCCCCACCCGTCGTTTCCGTTGTAGACGAGAGTCCACGACGCGCCGCCGTCGGTGCTCTTGAACACACCGTTGCCTGGATAATAGAGATAGAACGTGTTCGTGAGCACCCTGTCAGCGGTTATGGAGCGCTCGTCGAGATAGTACGCTCCTTCGAAGTTGTTCCAGTCGGATACGCCCGGCAGGTTTACAGGCTTCCAGGTAACGCCGCCGTCAAGCGTGTAGTAAGGCTGAACTCCGTCCGCAGGCGCCATAATGATGTTCTGTGGCGTGCTCGCGGCAATCGTTCCTCCGTTGGCCTGAGCGGGGAACGACGGAAGGCTTGCAAAATCCTTCCAGGTTTGGCCGCCGTCAGTGGAATAGACCGCTTTGCCGTGGTCGATCAGTCCTGCGATAAAGCTCGGAGTTGAAGAGGCATAATCGACAGACCACCCCGCGTCGATAACGGCACTGGCAACCGGGCCGTAGGTTGACGGATAGGCCGTGACGTCATTGACGTAGAAGAAGGGGCGATCCCAGGAGGCGAGGATAGGTTTGCCCCCGGGCGGAACAAGGATTTGATTTGCGACCAGTTGTTCGATGCCCGCGCTCTGGTCATACCAGGTGACAGACGGCCATCCGGCCATGGAGGTCGGAATATTCGCATTCCAGAAACCTGTGCCCGCGGCGGCGATGAGCTGGTTTGGAACGAGAGGATTAAACGCCACGCCGCCGATAGTCAGAAAGTTTCCGCTCGCCGCCGAGTTACCAGCCTGCAACCAGGGAATATCCGTCGAAACTACGCCGTTGGTATTCCAGAGGGTACCGGTCCAGGTGGCCCCTCCATCATAGCTGACATCCAGATAGCCTGCCGGAGAGACGACTACGATTTCATTCTGATTTAACGGGTTGATCGCGACCGCGACAGCTCCCGCCGAGCTTGCAATTGGCAGCTTGCTCCAAACGCCGCTCCTAAACCGCCAGAGGTCGTTACCGTCCACCGCATAATAGTCGCCGTTGGATGCAACAACCGCATTGGCGACCGTCGTCGGGCCTCCGCTGAGCAGTTTCCAGGTGGCGCCTCCGTCGATGCTTTCATAAACCCCGTTGCCGTTGCTTTCTGCAAAGATCGTTTGGGTGACGCCATTGACAACGCCGCCGATAGCAGGATCGAATAAAATTCCGGTTATGTCCGAACTGCTCGCGGGCACCTGGCTGACCGTTTGCCAAGTGGCGCCGCCATCCTTTGTAACAAACAAACCGCTCGTCGAACTTCCGACGTAGACGATGTTCGCATTATTGGGATCGATGGCCATTTTCGGCCCGTATTGGGCATAGCCACTGTTCGGATTCGCCTCAACCTGCGCGAACGATGTTTGCGTCCATGTCGCTCCCTGATTGGTGCTCTTGAAGACATAGCCGTCATACATCATGTAGAAAATTTGCGTATTGCTATCCGCAATCTGAATCTCGTAGACGCCTTGGCCCGTGGCGCCAAAATTCGCTGCCACGAATGCGGCGGGCATGCTCGACGACGTGACCAGTTGCACCCACTGCGTTCCGTCCCATCGATACGCTCCGTAGGTATCAGTGCGACCGACCATCGTCCCGTCGGGGGCAATATCAAAGTTACGAATAAACCCACCCGCCCCGACCTTCAGCTCCTGCCACGCGCCTGAGGCCACCGGGTCAACAACGATCGTACCGCCATAGCCATCGCTCGAGAGAGTCCATGTCGAGGATAGGTAATTGCCCTCCAATGCAATGTTGGCGGTGTGCAGCCCGTCAGTAATCGTGAGAGTGCCGCCATTGGCGTCGCCCAAGAACGTGACTTGAGTCTGCACTCCAAAGCTGACATCGGCGAGGTCAATCGCGTCCGTTCCGGCCATTCCCGTGATGTGACCGGTGTAACCGAGAGAGTCGTCGAGCTCGAGCGTGCCTGTCACACCCGTGAAGGTCACCGACTGAGCACTTGCTCCGGCGATTTCGGCAGTTGCGCCTTCAGCGATGGTTACAGCGGCCCCGTCGAGCGACGAAGACGCAGCGTTAACCACGTCAGCTTTAGCCAAGCTAAAGGCAACGCTGGAAACGTTCGGCGCCAGCGGCGCACTGGAGGCCGGAGCATCACCGGGAGCCATCGAAGAGAATGAAGGCGGCAAATAGGTAAGGCCGTCTTCAGCAAGCCGCGCGCTCAACGCAGCAGCGGCATCAAGATCGGCATCATCCGCGTTGCGGGCACGACCAGCCCGCGGCCACGACAAGTTGAGAAACGGCGTTTTCAGCACGATGGCCTCATCGATTGTGTTCGCATCTAACCGTCGGCAGGCGCATACGCCCACAGCCGGAGGCCGACCTTAGGTTCCAGGAATAAATTTCGAGTTGGTGGACGAGGTAAATATTTAAAAGTAGTTTTGAGAAAAACCCATTTGATATATTCAGTGATACCCGCAGCGACTGCGGTAGATCGAATTTGGCGCCCGAACGCATATTCGGACCGTACGATGGATTAAACATGTGTCTGTGCAGCAGACTTCATCGCAGCAGCCTTCATCTCTGTATCCCTGTGGGCGCAAATACCACGGATCTTGCTGAGAGCACGAAGCGCACACCCTTTCATCCGCGACAAGGCAATGCCCCCACGTGATGAAACTCATCGGACGGCGAGAGACCTACCCCCCTAACCGCAAGTGAACCTTTGAATTCCCACCAATTCCAAGTCCCAGCCCCATGCTAGCGGCCCATTGCTAGCAATGCCAATATGGTTAATGATCCCGTGAGGCTTTTGTTTGACGCCGTTTCCGCGGCGCCCTATGTTACCAACATGTTGAAAAAACATGGGAAATATTGACAGTTTTTAAGCCGGATATCTGGGACGATAGCGAAATTCGGACATTTCCAAGTCATCCGCTGTCGCTTTGCGGTTCGCCGATGAAGCATTGTTTGAACTTGCTGATACAGCCGCATCCGACAAGTCCTGAAAGATCAGCACCGGGCATTTGGATCAGACCTCGGGGAGGCATCCGGCTCAGCAAACGCTCTTGGTATTTTTCAGATCGGCGGGACACCTTGGCTGAAGCGCATAGAGGTAGTCACTCAAGCAATATCCGTAGTCATTGACGGGCTTTCACGCAGCAATCATCTGACCTTCCTAAAAGGTTCGCATGCTCACCAGACGCAAGTCCGTCGCGACGATCTCAGCCTTGGGAAGCGGGCTATTGCCTCGTCACGCATCAGCAGCGAAGGAAGATGGGCGATGGGCTCCGTTGGCAATAGGGGCTGGCGGATTTATCACCGGTCACAGCATCTCCAATGACGGCACAACGCTGGTATGCCGGACCGATACGTCACAGATAGCTGGACGCAAACGAATCCGCCAGGGCTCCTTGAAAACGGTGACGCCGGATGGGGAAACAATTTTGACGCCAATCGACAGATTGTTTGCGCAGATCGCGTGCTTGCAAAGACCTTTTATGCCTACAGCTCTGTTGGCGGGTTCTACAAATATGTCGCTGGTGCCACCCCCGCGAGCGGGCTCTGGTCGAGGCAAAGCCCGATGCTCATTCCTCACGATGAGGGTCTCGTCAAAATTCGTTCCGTGCCCGGCCATGGCGGGCACGTGTTCGCGTGCAGTGGAGCCGTCACCAAGGGCAACCAGCCCTATTGCATTTTCATGCGATCCATCGACGGGTGCAAGACCTTCACCAGGATAGCGCGAGTCCAATGCGTATACGCTTTTGGATTCGGAAAGCCGTTGGAGGGCTCTGATTATCCCACCGTCTATTTTGCCGGGCTCTACAACAACCAATGGGGAATCTATCGATCGACGAGCCGTCTCGCTGGCTGGAACGTCAACACGGTCGAGTGGAGCAAGATTGGTGACTACCCGCTCGGAAGCTATGATCTAGTTACATGCATAGAGGGCGACGCGAATAAATTCGGAACGGTTTACATCGGCTTCAGCGGGAGCGGCTGGGCGTACTACAAAACCTTGGCGTAAAGAATCGTCCGTTCGGAACGAAGGGGGTGGCTGAGCGAGCCACTGTTCGCGGATGAAGGCCGGCCCTCAACTATGACGTTAAGCATCCGACGTGAGACAGACTGTCAGTTCGTCGCACCTGGATATGGCGAACCGCGACCTATCGATCTTCTCAAAGAAGGCCTCCTCGGCATCGTGCCCGTGAAGCTCGATCACAATGTTATCTACACGATCCAACCAATCTTCCGTGCCTGACTTAAACAGATCAATCTCCGCTCCTTCGATGTCGATTTTGAGCAATGAGATTCTTTCTTGCCCTGACCTCTTCAGGATGTCCGGGATTGTCACAGTTTCGACTGCTCCGTCGGCCGAAGGTTTTACTCGAACGCCCCACTCCTCTCCACTGCCGGCGCGGTCAAGGTCCAATCGTTCCACGCGCGGCCAAACCGCCGCTTGAATGGCCGTCACTCGATCTCCATAAGGAGCCAAGTTGCCTTGAAGAGCGGCGAAATTGGCCGGATCCGGTTCAACAGCAACAACCGAACAATGCTTAAATCGAGACAGAAAATAAGCCGACGAATATCCAACGTTGGCGCCGAGATCAACGATCAGGCTTGGCGATCGCAATTCGGAAAGGCACCTATACTCA
This sequence comes from Bradyrhizobium sp. F1.4.3, assembly GCF_040548375.1. Lineage (NCBI taxonomy): Bacteria > Pseudomonadati > Pseudomonadota > Alphaproteobacteria > Hyphomicrobiales > Nitrobacteraceae > Bradyrhizobium > Bradyrhizobium sp. F1.4.3. The sequence goes on along the minus strand of NZ_JBEPRN010000013.1, from coordinate 218,711 downwards.
TCAAAGACCAAGATCTGGTAAAATACAAATATATCGCTGGTTTTGGGCCGCGCACGAACAGGGAAGATGAGCTTCTTTGAAGTCAAATTGAAAGGCGCGGAATGCGCCATGCGCTTCTGATATTCAAAATTCAATAAATGTAGCAGGCCCAAGTTTCGGTAGGCCGCCGAATAATACTCGCTCCGCTTCATCAACAATTCCCCGTCCAAATAAATCTCAAACTAGCCCAGATCGTCCCTGTACGCATAGCCCAGAACCCGATTTTCGTCTGAAAGGCCTTCACCATCAAGGCAATCTTTCGGCTTGCGGAGGTTTCTCGCCCACTTCAATCCGCGATCTGGAAGCGGTATTAAACTTCGATTGGCGGTGCCTGAGGATTTGCATGTCTGAGGTCAAAGACGGAACCCTGCTCCTGGTGACCCCTGCAGTGGTTCGGACGGTAAACGGGGTTTATGAAGTAGAAGCCGATTTTGCAAACAACCTTCGGCTCTATCTTGCCAATTTCAAGCGTGTGACCTTTGCGGGTCCAGTTTTTCCAGGACTGACGTCAAGCGGAATCGTTCTCCGCTCGTTGCCCCTGCAGAAAATGGAGGATGCCGACAGGCTGTCGTTCATTCCGCTACCCTATCCCTACCGAGAAGACAGGTACTTGCGTCATTACCTCTCGACAAGGCGGCTGCTGGCCTCAGAGATAGCCAAGGCGCAATATCTGATCTTTTCGCCGCACTCGAGCTATGACTGGTCCACCCTCGCCGCTCACCTGGCGATCAAGCAGAAGCGCAAGTACGACATGGAGTCTGATCATGACCACGCCAGCGCGATGCAGTTTCATTTGGCAACGATGCCGGCGGGTCTCAGGAAGCTCAGAAAGACCATATGGGCTCGTTCATTCATAAAGGATGTCGAAACCTGCTTTGCGAAATCCAGTCTCGCATTGCTTCAGGGGCAGGACGTGTTCGACGCCTACAAGAGTATCGCGCCGAACCCGCACAAGGTGCTCAATGTCCAGGTCTCGTCAGAAGACTATGTGACGCCGCCCGAACTCGAGGAAAAGCTGGATCGAATCGAAAACAAGAAGCCCCTTTCAATCTCCTATGCGGGGCAAGCGATCGCACGAAAGGGACCGCTTGACTGGATCAAAATAATTCATGGCGTTTCACAAGCAGGCGTTGACGTCCAGGCAACCTGGTTCGGCGACGGTCCGTTGATGCCTGAGATGAAGCGCGAGGCAGCAAATGCGGGGATGGAAGCCAAGATCCACTTTCCCGGGTCTGTAGGACGCCACGAGATCATTTCGGCCCTAAAGAAGAGCGACATTTTTCTGTTCTGTCACAAGATCGGCGAGTCGCCGCGCTGCCTCGGAGAATCGCTTGCGGCGGGTTGCGCGCTGGTGGGGTACGGAACTGAATATCCCCGCGGTTTGGTCGCGGATCGCGGCGGTGGCGAATTCGCCGACATGGACGATTGGGAGAAGTTGGTCAATCTGATCGTCTCTCTCGACAGGAACCGACAACAACTCCGTCAACTGACCGAAGCGGCAGCGGCTTCCGGGCGACTGCTCGATCGAGATGTCGCCATGCAAAAGCGGATCGATTTGATCAAAACGTATCTTTCCGCTTGAGAGGACCTGCTTGTGCGAAGGTTAATCTCGTCTCATTGAGAGGTTCAGGTGCGACTTGGTTGGATCCGCGACTCCAGCACTATTAGGCCACTCTGTCGCAGACGGGCGACGCATCCCCAATCGATCGACAGACCCGCCGCCGAGACCGCGAAGGAAAAATCCCCTCCCACCGCCGATATGCGGTCGGATACCCCTTGCAAAGCAGCGGTTTTCACGGAAAGGTAGATTTTATTTTCATCGATAAGGAGCGCCAGTGAAGTGGGTAGGTCTGGCCCTGGTTCTGGGAGCCATATTTCCCCTCTCCGATTGGTTACGCCGCAATCCCCTTCAGGCGTGGAAGGTTTGGGTGCTCGTGGGGCTTATGCCCTTTTTGATGACTGTTGCCCATCTGGTGATGGCCTTCACGCTGCTCGACGGTAACCCTCTCTCTTTCTATGTCCACGGAGCCGAGTTCTCGGTGCTGGACGCACTGGCAATCGCGATATTTTTCAGTTTGCCTGGCCGCCGGCTTTCGCTGCCCTTTTCGTTCGCAATGCTGCTCTATTTCGTTGCAGTTCTGGCTTCATCGCTCCAGGCGATTTATCCAGCAGCGACGGTTTTTTATGCTTGGCAACTTGCGCGCATGTTTCTCGTTTACGCCGTCGTCGCCAAGGCGTCTGTTGACCCTCGGGTTCCATCAGCCATCCTCAAGGGGATGGCGGCAGCGCTCTTTGCACAAGCAATCGTCGTGATGTGGCAGAAATTCGGATTGGGCCTTCCGCAGACGAGCGGAACTTTCGATCACCAAAATATTCTCGGGCTGATCTCGCACTTTATTGTCTTTCCGTTCTTCGCGCTCTTGCTCGCCGGGCGAGGCGGACGGATGGCGGGCGCAGTTGTCCTGTGTGGTGCGATCATTGAGGTGTTGACCGCCTCACGCGCCACGATCGGGCTGGCAGGTTTTGGATACGCAATCGTTTTTCTGTTTTCCGCCCTGCGGCGTTGGACCTCCCGGAAAGCGGTTATACTAGCAATTGGCGTCACCGCGCTGGCAGTCCTTGCGCCCATTGCCATAAGCTCCATCGAGGTTAGAGGGCCGAATGAGCTGGCTGGTTCGGACAAAGCGCGGACTGCGATGGAGGATGCCGCCTTGCTGCTGATATCCAGTCACCCTCTCGGCGTGGGTGCCAATAACTACGTTCTTGCGGCGAATCTCTACGGCGCCAACGCCGCCGCCGGCCTCGATTGGAGCGAAAATTCCGTTTTCGTTCATAATGCCTATTTTTTGGTGACGGCCGAGACCGGATACCCCGGCTTGATCGCGCTGCTTCTTCTCCTCGTTCGTCCGATTATCGTGGCCTTTCGCTGCAGCATGAAGCATAGCCATGATGCTAGGGGCGATCTGCTCCTTGGACTCGGAGTGGCGTTGTTGATCGCGAGCATACATGGCGCCTTTGAGTGGGTATTCATTCTCGATTTGACCCAATACATGCTGGCGATCTCATTCGGGATGGTCGTGGGATTGGCTCGTCAACTTGGCTATTGGGGAAGGCCTTATGCGCTTGACCTTCCATTGAAAGTGGGCGGCGCGCCGATCCAGTCCAAGACAATGACGGGATTGATTGGACAAAGAGGAAACGAAATACCTTGAGATTATTTCACAAGCCTGCGAGCTTCGGATCCTACTGCAGACGCCGCTGCGCTGGGCCAAATCTCTCAGCCTTGTTCTGATGCCCGTTCATCGTTGATATCGTCGGCCCTCTGTCCAACCAAGAACTATTCCGAGACGTTGATTAGTCCGGTTCATCTTCACCGTAAACGTAAGTTTCTTTTCAAGTCGATTTCAGAATGGCTTAAACTACAATAGTGATCATGGTGGCGTTGCAATGGGGGTTGGCCAGTTTCTATCGCTCACCCGCTGATCTTCGTTACCCTCGCCCTGCAGGTACCAGGGCGCGCGAACATGTTTTTTGACTGCTACAGCCACATTTAATACTGGAGACCCATAGATGCCGCGCCTTTACGATAGCCGCAAACGTGTTCTCGTGACAGGGGGCGCAGGCTTTCTCGGCTCCCACCTCACCGACCGACTGCTCGAAAGAGGATACGAAGTCCTATGCGCGGACAACCTCTTCACCGGGACCAAGCGCAATTTGGAGCACCTGCACGGGCATCCTCGATTTGAGTTCTTGCGTCATGACGTGACCTTCCCGCTCTACGTCGAAGTTGACGAGATCTACAATCTGGCCTGTCCCGCGTCTCCGATTCACTACCAACACGATCCGGTCCAGACGACAAAAACATCTGTGCACGGGGCGATCAATATGCTCGGCCTCGCCAAGCGGCTCGGATGCCGAATTCTTCAGGCATCCACCAGCGAGGTCTATGGCGATCCATCAGTACACCCTCAGATTGAGGCCTATTGGGGTAATGTCAATCCAATCGGACCTCGATCCTGCTACGATGAGGGTAAGCGTTGTGCCGAGACCTTGTTCTTCGACTACCATCGGCAACATAGCCTAAACATCAAGGTGGCGCGGATTTTCAACACCTACGGTCCACGTATGCACCCCGCCGACGGCAGAGTCGTTTCCAACTTCATCATTCAGGCGCTCAAGGGCGAAGGCATTACGATTTACGGAGACGGAAGCCAGACGCGATCGTTCTGCTACGTCGACGATCTGGTCGACGGTCTGATCCGACTGATGGAAAGCCCGGATGACGTCACCGGCCCCATCAATCTGGGCAATCCGGTCGAGTTCACGATGAAGCAGCTTGCAGAACTCATCATTGCTGAGACCGGCTCTTCGTCTGCGCTTGTTACCCGCCCCTTGCCGCAGGACGACCCCAAGCAGCGAAAGCCCGACATCACCCTGGCAGCGACCAAATTGAATTGGTCGCCAAAGGTTTCGCTGAAGGACGGATTGAAGCCAACAGCAGCTTATTTCCGGGCTAATCTGCCGGCATGAGGAACTGCGCACCACGATGTGGCGCAGAATATCCAGATTCGCCAACGAACTCGAGTTCGTTGGCGATACGGACATAGGAAGCTGCCCTCGCGCTGCGGGCGAAAACAAGTGATCTTGGAACATGGTATTGATGGGCATCTCTGCACTTCTGTCTTTCATCGCACGCAGCGCTATGTGAACGGCAGATAGAATAGAAATGACGATCTCAACGAAATCGTTGTTCAGTGGGACTGTCTGGACGATCGGAGCCTATGTCCTGGGCACCGGCATGCGTACCGCGACCAATATTGTCCTCGCACATCTGCTGGCCCCGGAAATCTTCGGCACTATGCTGATCGTCTATACGCTACGTATGGGCATTGAGCTCATTTCTGACATCGGCGTCGGTCAGAATGTGATTTACAACGAGAATGCGGAAAATCCCGACTTCTACAATACGGCCTGGACCTTACAGCTGCTGAGAAGCATCGTCCTGTGGTTGATCTTCATAGTCGCGGCCGCGCCAATAGCTTACTTTTACAAGTCACCTATCCTCGCCAGCGTCGTTCCCATCACTGCATTCAGCATTGTTCTCGCGGGCCTGACCTCGATTGGCAAGTCGCTCCTGCAGAGGCGCATGAAGCTTGTGACACTCAATATCTTCGACGTCGTCACGGGCCTTATTAATTCAGTTGCAACGATCCTGTTCGCCTACCTCTCCCCGACGATTTGGGCTCTCGTAATTGGCGGCGTTTTCGGATCCGTGATATCGACAATCGGAAGCTACTTCCTGCTTTCGGATATCAAACAGCGCTTCTACATATCCAGGCTTTACGCAAAGCAAATTCTAAGTTTTGGCAAGTGGATCTTCGCTTCCTCGATCGTCTTCTTCCTGTCAATGTATGTTGACCGGCTCTATCTCGGCCGCGTGGTGCCTGTCGAGTTGCTCGGCGTGTACGGCATCGCGCGTTCGATCTCCGATCTGGCCGGAAACCTGACGATGCGGCTGGGAAACGTCGTGCTATTCCCGTTCGTCGCGTCTCACGCCCAGACACCCAGAGATCAGCTCCGCCAGCAGCTGTCTCCGCTTCGTACGAAATTTCTTCTCTTGGCGGCGGTCGGCTTTGCGCTTTTCGTATCTACTGCCGATTTTGCAATCAGGATTCTATACGATCAGCGCTACCAGGCTGCCAGCTGGATTTTGCCCGTGCTGATCCTGGGTTCATGGTTCTCGTTTCTCGCCTATATCAATGAATCGATCATCCTCGGGTTGGGTAAGCCATCCTATGGAGCCGCTTCAAACGGGACCAAGCTTGCGTTTCTTGCAATCGGACTCCCGGTCATGGTGGGCTTCTTCGGCATTCTGGGCGGCGTCGCGGTCGTCGCACTAGCCGATCTTGTCCGCTACATCCCGATTCTGATGGGTCAGAGAAAGGAGCAATTTTCATTTGGTGGGCAGGATCTTCTGCTGACCCTTACGGTGTTTGCTCTAATAGGACTGGCAGAATGGCTACGGTGGACACTGGGCCTTGGGACCTCGTTCGACAGCTTGCCCATCCACTGAAAGTGTCGACACCGAAGCATGTCGCTTTGGCCCGCGACCGTTGGTAGCAAACGGTGAATACAAGCTGTCATCGGCATTTTGAATTAGCATTGAATTTCAAAATTGCTGGGGGCTCGCTTCGAAAGCGAAGGTGTCTCCAAGAGTGCCGCAAGTTTTGCTAAGCAGATCCGGAACTTTGAGTTGGATATCGGGGGCGCGATCGGCAAGTGTCCGCTTGGGTCAAAAGGTGATATTTTTGGAACGATCCGGCGTCTGGTTCACCCGCGAGAATAGACGTCTCTCATACGCTGTGTAGACGTCTGGTTGCCGATCACGATGCGCAATGGATTCAATGGGTTACAACTTGGCAGTTGCCAAAAGGATGCGCAAGAAAATTTCAGTAGGCCTCCCGCACCTGGGACGTGAATTTCTCGCCGACATCCGGCAGAGTCTTACCGCCTCTGCGGGACTGCTAGGTTGCGCCAGACGATGTCGCTTACGTCGCGCTTGCCGAAAGTGAAATAGCTACGTGTCGGCTCAAACAGCGACGACATCGGTTATTCATCGGAGACGTTCCTTGATGTGATCCGCCAAACGCAACGCAAGTGCGACAATCGTCAGCGTTGGATTGAACGTGCCACCGGTAGGGAATACCGAACAGCCGGCCACATAGAGGTTTGCGACTCCGTGAACGCCGCAATTTTCGTCGACGACACCCGTGCTCGGGTCCCGATTCATGCGAGTAGTCCCCATATGATGCTGGTCTCCGCGCATATCGCTTGGCCATTCGCTATCGTCTTTGGGTATAGCCGACTGGAGGCGGCCGAACCCGCCGCGTTCTAGCTCCGTCCCAAACAACCTGCTCACAGTGGCGATACCGCGCTTATCTTCCGCCGTTAGTTGCCAATCGACCAAGACCTTTCGCAGGCCAAACGCGTCGAGGTCTTCGCCAAGTCCGATACGGCTATTCGGGTTAGGCATCTGCTCGGCCGTGCAATTCAGAGGAATGGACGCCATTAGCGCCGGGGGCTTATTTCGGCCATGTAGCAACCGGCGTGCGACGTATTTCGCGACGCCTGGGAATTCCTTCATTACCGAGCCCAGATCATGGAGAATGTCTGCGCCGCGATCTGTTCGACTGACGAGCCGCGTCAGCGCATCGACCTCGGGGATCCTGGGGTATTGGAACCGCACGCGCCAGTTCGGCAATTTGAGCTGGCGCTTTGTTTCGTTGGAAACGCTTATGTAAGATACAAAGCGCCGTGGAGTACCAAGCCGATTGTATCGCGCTCCGTTTTCGCCGGTTTGAAACGTCAGATCTGCGTACGGGTCTGCGCGATCGATGATGCCGCCCGAATATTCCAAATGAAGCATAAAGAACCGACCGACGAGATCGTGATCGTTTCCTAGGCCAATACCAGCCTCGCTCTCCGACAGCAAAAGCAGCCGCGCATTTTCGATTCCGCCGGCCGCAAGTATGAAAATGCGGGCCCGAACTCTGAAGCGACCATGGGGAAGGACGCCGACATTGACCTGTTGCACTTCTCGGCCGTTCTCGCTGGCGTCGAAACGCAACGCGTTGGCGTGCAGGTAAACGCTCAGATTCCCTGCCTGCCGCAATTCGGGCCCATATTCAGAGCCAAATCGCGTAGCCGGGCCTTGCTGCAGGACCCGGCAAACGAAATGAGGTCCACGGAACGGCTCCGGAATGCCGGTCGGTGTGATGCCCCAATCGGAAAGTGCATAGCCGTAAGGACCGAGTTTAAGGACCGGTTGTGCGCGCCGATACCACGGCTCGAGATATGACAGCGGGAACGGCCAACCGGAATATGGGACACCCTCGCGCATTTCGAAATCAAGCGGACTCGGCATGTCGCACCAAACTCCACCCCAATGGTTGGTGGTGCCGCCGAAATAACGAAGCCGCGAGACCGGAAACACGACATAAGGCCGTCCAATATCGCTGCCGGCGTACAGATCTTGCGTGGCTTGCTCCGGCTCGTCGCCGCCGCTCTCTAACAGGGTCACGCGGAATCCGGAGTTGGTAAATTCACGCGCCAAGGTAATTCCCGCGGCCCCGCCACCGACGATACACACTTCAGTTTCGATGACGCTTCCGGTCGGCACCGAACGTGCATCTGCGAACATCGATCGCTCCCCTTATCCGTTATCCGGGTCCCTAATCGCGGCGGCCCGTTGGACAAGTAGATCGCGCCACTGAGGTCGAGCGCACGCGCGTTGCCTCCTCCGTCTGCGTTTCAAGCTCTGGCGCGATCTCCCTGGTGCGGACCGCATACTGTGTCACCACCGCGTCGATCGCCGCGCTTGTTGCAGCGCGCCCCAACGAGTCCTCGATAAACCACTTTTTCAAGCCACGCTTCCACTGCGCTGGCGAGGAAAGTTCGCACCGGTATCGCTCATGCCAGGTGTCCTTGCGACCGAACGACGGTAACACAGCAGCCGAAGTCCTTCGATGGTGCGACCGGAGCCTGAGCACCATTCCGCATGGCGCTCGCAACGAGACAGGCAGGGCCTAAGAAGGGTCTAAAAAGCGTGCCGCGGTTTTCAGAAAAGATCGTGCTCAAAAACTGAGCTAAGATGCGGTCAAGATTGATCGCGAATTCATCTCGCTACAGCAAATCACACCACATAGCTTGACTGTTAACTACGACGCTAGCAACAAATATTGCGATTTTGCAGCAACCAGTGGCGCAAATCGCGCGCCCAGCCTGGGCCGGATTGACAAGCCATTGAGGCACATGCGATATAAATACGTAGATTTAATATGTTGCGCCTGACGTATTTTAATTTCGATTGTCCGAACTCTCGATAACCGAACATAGCTGTTGATCTGACACTGCTAGGCACCCTCTCACACACGCCTACGCTGGGAAGGAAATTGGGTGTGAAGCAAAACTGTCCTCATCGCAACAGCGCATAGAGATCGACATTACGTCGTTGCGCAATCTGGCGTGCTACAACCGCAACTGTTCGATCAGCTAGGCGCGTTCAGGGACAGGATCACTCGACGCACACGAACGGCTATGAAGCGAGGGCCAAAGCAGTGTTGGTGCAGTTGCCCAACGAGGTGGCCATCGATGACACCGCCAAGAATAGCATCGTTCATTGCTTGACGGCGTTCAAGCCTATGCCGATCAATCTCAACCGGCATGAATTTGACAATTGCAGATGCGGTTGTGACAGCCTCGTGAGAGCGACATCAGACCAAGCCCATACGGTTACTGTTTCGGATGATATACGGTCTCCGCGACGGGGTACTGCTGGTATCGCGGGCACTTTATCCCACGGAGCACTGGTCAGCGTAACGTGGAAGAGGGCGCACGAGAAATACGCCCGGGAAGAGAAGCAACTTTCGAGATTTAAGATATTCACCTGAGACATTAAGAGATTAACACGAGCGAAATGCCATGTTCCAAGGCGTCAGGAGCTCTCTTGCCGCGAACACCGGACCTCCAGAACGGCTTGGCGTACTGATCGTCGCAGAGAACGCTTCGATGGACATGGGTGGCGAGTCGAGCCTGGCAGTACACTGGTTCCTGGGGTTGCTGAAGGAAGGCGTCGATGTCCATCTGCTTGTGCACGATCGACGCAAGCCCGAGCTCGATCAATCGCTGAGTGGGTTTGCTTCCCGAATCCATTACGTTCCGGACGTCCTGATTCAGAAGATTTCCTGGAAGCTCGGCAAGACCCTGCCTTCCCACGTGAAGAGCTTCACCAGCGAGTGGCTGGTGCACTTGGTCACGCAGTTCATGCAACGTCGCGCGGCCAGGCGCCTGATCGAACAATTCGAGATCGATATCGTTCACGAGCCTACGCCGGTTACCCCGCGGCTGCCCAGCATGATGTACGGACTTGGCGTGCCGGTGGTAATCGGGCCCATGAACGGCAACATGATCTATCCGCCAGGATTCCACAGCCGTTTTTTCCTGGAGCGAGCGTTCGTGCCGGTGGCGCGACGCCTAACGGGCCTTGCCAACTATCTCATTCCCGGAAAGCGGCTGGCCGAGGTGCTGCTGGTGGCCAACGAGCGAACCCGATTGGCCTTGCCCGTAGGCTGCAAGGGCAAGGTGGAGATTCTTTGCGAAAACGGTGTGGATCCGGATATCTGGCAGCGCCCCAACGACCTTCCCGCTCGCCCGGTCGACGGACTGCGTCTGGCTTTCCTAGGCCGTTTGGTGGGCTGGAAGGGCGCGGACATGGTGCTGGACGTGTTCGCCGAAGTAAAGAAGCAGACGCCCTCGGCGGAACTGTGGGTTATCGGGGACGGTCCAGAGCGCCCGCGCTTGCAACGGCAGACCGAAGCGCTTGGCCTCTCCGGTGCGGTGACTTTCCACGGTTGGATGGCCCCCGAGGAATGTCCCCGATTGCTCTCGCAGTGTGACATATTTTTGTATCCGAGTGTGTTTGACTGCGGGGGGGCGGTGGTGCTGGAGGCGATGTCGCTGGGGCTGACTGTGGTGGCCCTGAACTGGGGCGGTCCAGGCGATTATTTAGCGTCGGGTGGCGGCGTGTTGGTTGAGCCGGTAGGCCGCCGGCAGTCGATCGCCGAACTGGCCAAAGCGGTGCAGAGCTTGACGCCGAGCAAGCGGCGCGAGTTCGGCGAGGCGGCACGACGCAAGATTGCCGATCATTACACTTGGCCGGCAAAGATCCGGCAAATCCTTAGGATATATCAGCAGGCCGGTCCCAGCGCCGTTCCGGCCGCGGTGGAACCATGACTACGATAATTGCCATCAGTCTCGGGGCGTTCTCTCTGCCGTATGCATCGCTGTGCATTCGCAGCCTTTCCGAGAACCTCGACGGAGACGAGGCGATCCACCTCTTGACCGATACCCCGGGAGATCAAGAGCAACTCCAGCAAGCGTTTGCGGGTTCGAAGAGGATCAAGGTTCAGCTTTCCGAGGAACTGTGGGAGGACTCCAGCAATCCCATGCGGAAATATGCCGGGCTGGAGAAGCTTCGCAAGGGCCATCCCTGCTGGCGCAAGCTGACAGACCCGATGCTGCTCGCGCGGGAGGGGGACGAGGTGGTGGTCGTCGATCCCGACGTCTATTTCCCGCGACGATTTTCGTTCGAGAAGGTTGGCGACGGGACGCTGCGGCTGATGTGGCAGAAGCCCAACTGCCTGCTGCCGTTCTCAGTGGTGCAGACACTGTTCGCCGAAGGAATCGCGATGGCCGACCACGTGGACATCGGCATCGCGCAGTACCGATCGCCACTCGATCTGGAATGGCTCAACTGGCTTGTGGAGCGGCTGGGAGAGATGCCGCGCGTCATGCACGTGGAGGCGATTTTGTGGTCGTGCCTGGCGATGCGGATGGGTGGGGGCTATTTGAATTCGGATCGGTGGCACTGCTGGGCCAATACGCAGTGGAAGCGGGTCTTAAAGAAAGCCGGTGCAACGCCGGCGCGGATGCTGAGCGGGGAGGACTTCCGTTCGTGCTTTGCGTTTCATGCCGGTGGGACGGCCAAGACGTGGCTCGCGGCACCGGGGATGGAGGAATCGCTGAAACAGTTGGCCGGATTGCCCGGCAGCAAGCCGCTGGGCCCGGCAACGGTGCGGCCGTTTGTGCCTTTTACGAAGGAGAAGTTTGAATGGTTGAGGAGGCGGGGGACGGCTTTGAACGTGATGGGATATTATAAGTTAGTGGGGGGCAAGCCGCCGGAGTGAGCGTGAACTTAATCTGACAGACCGGGTTCAATGGGGCCGATGCCGCTGGCGAATTTTGCGCAGATGGAAACGGCAACGACGAGCATAGTCCCAACTGTGACATGCTTCCGAGTTCTAACAGCGGAAGAAACCGAACGCGACGATCGGATCTGCCCAGCTTTTGCCCGTATCAGAATCATGAGGCAGGAGGCGGCAAAAGTGTCACTTGGCTTCCGCAATGACCTTCTCAAGCGCGACGGCCAGCTTGTCATCAACTTCATCGGTGAAGTGGCTGTCGGGTAGGTAGCCCCGCGGGTCATCTGGAGACGCTACTGTATGCGAGCTCAAGTATGGGATGTTCTCCTGCTCCAGAACCGGCTTCAGCGCTCGAAACAGATAGTCGGAATATCCCAGATTGTTGACTATGAAGATCACGGGGATGACTCCGTTGTTGCGTGCCTGCTTCGCGAAGTCCTGAACGATGGCACGCGCAACCTGTATCTGCTCGCTGTTCGCTCTAAATCCCGAACCATCAAGCACCGACTTTCGGACCTCCCTCATATAGTGCTGTGCGTAGGCACGCCGGATCAGCCGGAACAATGATGAATGGTCCAGGATGCTCGCACGCATGATGAAGGAATTGTACATGGAATCATCTTGAGCGAATTCTTTGCGTACGTCAGACCACTTCTTGGAATCCTGAAACGCATCAACGTAGCCTCCAAAGGAGGTAAAGGGTGGGTGGCGAACCTTGAGCTGCCCCCCTTCGAGATAGAAGCGATCCATCGTGTAAGGCATTGGCAGGTCAAATGACCATGTCGCAGCCGACAGCGTCGTGATCATCGGCAGCGAGTAGGACATGATCGAGAGCACAACAGCCTTGCTCTTGTCGCCGCCGCGATCGCGAAGATATGCGCCGTATGACCAGTTCGTTGGCGCGCCAGGTGCGCCGACAATACGGGGGGTAAGCGTGTGGGACACGCGGGCCAGAGCATGCCCCAGTCTCACTGCGTGAGACATTCCGTAGATCGTGACGATGCTGTCCTGCGGTTTGTTCGGAAATTCAGTGACGTTCAGCGTGTCATACCAGCCTGGCAGCGTAATTGGCGCTGTCTCGGATGGATTGGACCTTGTCATACGGTGGAGCTGCCCTTCCGTCGATCGGCCATATTCGAAGTAGAGGCGCAACTGAGACGGATTGGTGATCTTCGGATCTTGCGGGAAAGCCAGCACGACATTGATCGCAACATCGAGGACTACAAGGCCAATAGCGACCCACACAACGACATAGGCCGCCGCGGCAAACGAGCTGGGGCCGCTCTTCTTAGAATTGAAAATAGATGAACTGAGCTGGTTCATTGCTCATTCCCATAAACGTAATTGCGATCATCGCAGCGATCAGAAGGCCGCGCACGGGGACCGGAAGCCGTCTGTAAAAACACGGATCCACCCTCCAATATTGGGCAAGCTCAATGGCCAGCAGCAATACCATGCCGCATAGAGCGGAAAGCCGTGGCGCTCTTGCCCCATAGTCAAGATTCCCGAAATCGGTGATGAGCAGAGTGGTGAAGTCAGCAATCTGGGCGAACGAGTGCGCTCGGAACAGGAGCCAGCCATAGCACACGACGATCGAGAAGAAGACCCAGGCCAGCAGACGACGAACCGCTGCACCTGCAATGGATCTATTGGGGGCCGAGGCAACCTTATGTCTCTCGACGTACTCTCGCCACACCCGGTAAACGCACAGCGCGATGCCCTGATAGAGTCCCCAGAGCACGAAATTCCAGGCCGCGCCATGCCACAATCCGCCGAGTAGCATGGTAATCATGAGGTTGCGACAGACAAAGGCAACACCACCTTTGTTGCCGCCAAGGGGGACGTACAGATAATCCCGCAACCAGGTTGATAGGCTTATGTGCCAGCGACGCCAGAACTCTTGAGGGTTGGTGGCGAAATAGGGTTGATCAAAGTTGACGATCAGGTTGATACCCAACATCTTGGATACGCCTCGTGCGATGTCGGTGTAGCCTGAGAAATCACAATAGATTTGGATTGCAAAGAGCGCGGTCGCAGCGACGACGTCGATCCAACTGACTCGACCACTGCTCCCGAATATCTGATCGACAACAGGAGATATACCGTCTGCGATCGCGATCTTCTTGAAAAACCCGAGGATAACGAGGTAGAGGCCGCGTGCCGTTTGATCGAGGGTGATCTGCCTCTGTTGCGCAAGCTGAGGAATGAGGTGCCGGCCGCGCTCGATAGGTCCGGCCTGAAGGGGCGGAAAGTAGGCGACAAACAAAGCAAAATCCGTAAAGCGCTCTGTGGGCTTAAGCTGCCTGCGATAAATGTCGATTGTGTAGCTCAGGGACTGGAACGTGTAGAAGGAGATGCCCACCGGCAGTACAACGTGGAGATGAAACGCGGCGCTGTTGATGCCCGCGCCCGCAAGAGCAGCCGACAGGCTATCAATAAAGAAGTTGTAGTATTTGAAGACAGCCAGCAATCCTAGCTGGGTCACGAGGCTGATCATCACACAGAGGAGCCTACGACGGGGCTCGATCTGTACTCTGCTCACAGTCGCGAAAACGCCGAACAGCACCGCCAAGAAAGCGATGGCACCGACGACAGACCAGCCGGTCCTTACACTCACGAGGTCGGCAGAGCCGGGAAGGCTAGTCGCGAGGGTTAGCAGCGCCTTCCAATCAAGCCCGAGAAAGATGAACGCCGAGCCAATGAAGAAGATCGTGGGAACGAGCTGCTGTCTAAGTTGCAGCCGACCATTCTCGATCATCAACCCAACCCAGAAGTCGACCGTAGTTGAAATAACCACGAGAAACAGAAATCGAACGTCCCACCAGCCGTAGAAAACATAGCCCGCGATAACGAGCATGTAGTTCTGAAGACGGAACGGCAGCCCCATATAGAGGCAGTAAACCACAGGAAAGAAAACGAGGAATTCCAGAGAATTAAAAAGCATGCTCGTCCGCTCAAGAAAATGAACGCATCATCGAATTGGTGAATTCTGCGGAGAAGTATCTCAAAACATTCCGGCGTAAATCAAACGCAAATGGAGTCCCCTGAAGTCACGATTGGGTCGGTTGGCTCTTGTACTCGATCAATTGGCCTCCTCGTCCCCTCAACTGCCCCCAGTAGAATTTCGCGATCCCCCAGGCTTGGGCGAACTTACCCAGCACCGCGAGAAAGGCGTAAGCCCAGGTTCCAGGCAGACGAAGTCCTTTGCGTACCGCAATCGAACAAATCTGCAGCGGATAGACCAGAAACAGCAAGAGAAAGAGGGGGTGAAACGCGCTCGCAAGGAGAATGCACGCCGGTAGGGTTGCCCCCCAAAGGAGCGCGCTAGGGACCGCCCTTGACCAAATTCGGAATGGCGAAGTCTTGTGGAGGCGCGTTACTTCCGCAAAGCCATACCCGCTTCTGATGGAGCGGATCCACCACTGACGAAGCTTGCTCATGGCGGCATCGTGCAGCGTCATCTCCGCATCGAGGCGCCATA
This sequence comes from Bradyrhizobium sp. F1.4.3, assembly GCF_040548375.1. Taxonomy (NCBI): domain Bacteria; kingdom Pseudomonadati; phylum Pseudomonadota; class Alphaproteobacteria; order Hyphomicrobiales; family Nitrobacteraceae; genus Bradyrhizobium; species Bradyrhizobium sp. F1.4.3. The sequence continues at coordinate 203,432 of NZ_JBEPRN010000013.1, read as the reverse complement.
TTTTCCAACCTCGCTCGCGCAAGCGAATGCAAAGTTCGGGCTCCTCGCCAGCCATGATCCGAGATAGAAAGCCGCCAACCTCTTCAAACGCCGCTACCCGGACCAGCGAATCCCCACCACAAGCGCTGGCTTCTCCGACCGGGGTGTTCCACTCGAGATCGCACAATTGATTGTAGATCGACGCAGATGGATATCGCTCGCGCCGTCGACCGCACACAACGGCGACACCCGCGCGCTCCTCCAGAAAAGCCATCGCCTTGGCCAACCAACCCGCGTCCAAGATACAGTCGCCGTCCACAAATTGAACGAAGCCGATTTCCGGCGCAATTTGCCTAATGGCCCCGAAGCCCTCATTCCGGGCACGCGCGGCCGTAAACGCCTGATTTGGCTCCAACATGACCACCTTGGCGCCCGCCCGTTCAGCTACTTCGACGCTGCGGTCGGTCGATCCGGAGTCGACGTACACAAGGACGCCAACGGTAGCGGCTTGGATCGAAGCGATGCAGTCGACAAGCCGCTGGCCCTCATTCCGACCAATAACCACTACGCCAAGTTCATGAAATTTCATTGGTAGAACAATCGATTTAGGTAGCCTAGCCCATAGCACGGGCGCAGCGAGCAAAAAACCCCACATTCCCCCAATTCGATGAACGAGTTAACTGCGTTAATCGGCTTCCCAGCAGATGTGCGGCTTGGCGGTGTCACGTCGGAGAAACCGTCAAACCTGTCCAACCAGCCCCAGCCTTAGGTTAGAGGGGCGGGCCTTCGTTTATCAGACTGAAATTGGCTATTTCGCCATTGGTTTCTGACCGAAACAGGCGCGAGGTTCGACGAAACCAGTTCCGCTCGTTGGGTGCGGCAAATATCGGAAACAAAAATATCAGAAAAAAGGACTTCACGCTCCAATAACCACCAGCGTAGAGTTCGCTCCGGATATCGCTCATGAAGCAAAGGCTGTCATTACGTCGAGCCCAGCTCTTGCTGTCCTGCTGAAAGGCAGCATCAGCCTATTTTTAGGTCAAGCTGACGACTGAAACATCGTCAGATCGGCGAAAGGCACTGGCGACCAGGTGAATTCCGAATGAAAAGCGTCCGACTCACTTTCGGGTCGCTTTAAGCATTTTTTTTAAAATTGCATTTATTGTCTTGGAACGTCGAGGAAAATATTGCAAGTCCATAGAATGCTGTGATGGAACGATAGGGCCGTACTGAGGTATCCGCTGCGGACTTAAATGTCAGTTCATTTCTAGTCGCACACCCGGTAATTTGGCTTTAACCATAACCCCGTTTCGGGGGATACCGCCGGATTTGGAGCCGACGTTAAACTTTCATGAGAATTCTTTTCGTCTTGCCAGGCCTCCATCGACATGACCGTGGCGCGGAGATCGCATTCATCTCCATTGCTTCTGAGCTCGCGCGCGCCGGCGATGCCGTGACCTTAATAGGTTCGGGCGCCGGACGAGAGGACGCTCCGTACCGGTTCTTGAATGCCGCAAGCATCGGACGCGGGAGGTTCGAGTCCTACCCTTCGGTCCCATGTCTTCGAGACGAGACCGGGTATGAGGAACTTACCTTTGCGCCCAATCTGATCCGCCAATTTCGCCCTCGGGACTACGACATTACTTTGTGCTGCAGCTATCCCTTTACAAATTGGGTTCTTCGACGGCCCGTCTGGGGCGGGCGCCCCCCTCATGTATTTGTTACGGAGAATGGGGATTGGCCTGCCGTCTCGGACAATTCAGAGTTTCGATTCTTCGGTTGCGACGGCTTGGTATGCACAAATCCTGAGTTCTACAAGCGCAACAAAGAGAGATGGCGATCCCGCCTTATTCCAAATGGGGTCGACTGCGATCGATTTTTTCCGGGCGAAGGTCAGCGGGAGGAATTTGGCATCCCGTCAAACCGCCTGATTGTGCTCATGGTCAGCGCTTTAATATCTTCAAAACGCGTGGGTATTGGAGTCGAGGCCGTTAGTCGCATCCCCGATGCCCATCTCGTGGTCGCGGGAGACGGACCCCTGCGACGAACCATCGAGGCAGAAGCAGCGAGGCTATTGCCTGGGCGATTTACTAGGCTAACGGTCCCACCGAGCAAGATGCCGCTCCTCTATCGTTCTGCCGACGTCTTTCTTCACCTCTCAAAAAACGAGTCTTCCTCTCTGGCATTTGTCGAAGCCATGGCATGCGGCCTTCCCGTGGTGGCCCATGACGCCCCGCAAATGCGCTACATTGCGGGTGACGACGAGTTTCTTCACGATACAGAAAACCCGGCGGACGTTGCCGAGCAGATAAGCCGCGCCCGGATTAAAGACACAATTCGGAGAGAAAGGCGGCTGGCGAAGGCTACGAATTTCTCGTGGCGAAAGCTTTCATCCCAATACAAGGATTTCTTTGAGGAGATAGTTGCCTCACAGCGATCCTCGAGACGCTAGATTTTCAAGATCGGTCGTACCTGATTCATCAACTGCAGGTCATCAAATGTCACACATCCTAGTTACGGGCGGTGCAGGGTATATCGGTAGCCACACCTGCCGGATGCTTGCATCGGCCGGCATGACACCCGTAACCTTCGACAATTTGTCCCGCGGCCACGCTGATTTCGTCCGCTGGGGGCCGCTGGTCGTGGGAGACATTCTCAATTCGGAAACCCTCGATAGCGCCATCAAGCAGTACCGACCAACCGCGGTCATTCACTTTGCCGCATTTGCGTATGTTGGGGAATCGGTCTCGAATCCCCTTAGCTACTATCGAAACAACGCGACCGGCTTGATAAACGTGCTCGACGCGATGCGCAGAAACGACGTTGACACCATCGTCTTTTCGAGTTCGTGCACGACCTATGGATTGCCGGAGCAGTTGCCCCTCTCCGAAAGCGCCGCTCAACGGCCAATCAGCCCGTATGGTCGTTCGAAATACTTCTGCGAACAAATCATCAAAGACGCTGCTGTGGCGCATGAGCTTCGTTTTGGGATATTCCGCTATTTCAACGCTTCTGGCGCGGACGGTAGCGGAGACCTGCCGGAGAGGCACGACCCTGAAACCCACCTCATCCCTCTAGCCGTCGATGCGGCATTGGGTAGCGGCCCGCCGCTCCAGATCCTCGGGACCGATTATCCGACCACCGATGGCACATGCGAGCGCGATTTCATCCACGTCTCCGATCTCGCTACCGCTCACGTGAACGCAATTCAGTATCTCGAACGTACGCGAGATTCATTTGAGTTGAATCTCGGGACGGGACGCACCTATTCGGTTCTCGAAATCGTTTCGGCGATCGAGCGCCTGACAGGGAAAAAAGTTCCGACGGTTGTGGCTCGCAGGCGTCCTGGCGATCCACCCGCCTTGCTGTCCGATCCCAGCCAAGCGTATGTTCGTCTTGGTTTTAAGCCTCAGCATTCTGATCTCGATACGATCATTGAGACCACATTGCGATCGCGGCGCCAAACTGTGACAGCATAGGAAGATTGAATTGGTCGGAGAGAAGCCGGCTGGCTTTTCAAGTGGCTGTGAGATGATCTGCGATTTTATCGCTCGGATTGTTGATTTCAAGATGAGGGAAAAGGCAGCCGAAGATGGCGACCTTATTCTGGTTTGACACCTACCGCTCGAAGAACTGGCTCAGACGCTTACTCCGGCCTTCCTGGCTGGTACTGAAACAGTTGCCGCACACGACCAAATTAGCCGCCGCTAGAATTGGGGCGAGCATATCTCCGTTCCCGTCGATGGTGGTCGACAAGGGTCGTCTGTACCCTCCGCGTGTGATTTGCGACTCAACACCGGCGTGGGTGTCGGAGCATGGTGGGAAGTTTGCGGCAACAATCAGTCACGTCGACCCAGCCTGTACGGCTTCAATGGCTCTTCCAAAGACCGTACACCGCCACATCCGCCGTCAGTTCCTCGAAGACCAGGCCTATCACTACCCAGAAACGTTTGCCGCGAGATTGCCAGGAGGCCGCGTCACTAGGCGAGGGTTCGTCATCACCCCTGACGGGCAATTCTTGAGGGATGTGTCGACATACTTTCATGATCCCAAGATCACGATGGAAACGGCCCTGTCCACGCAATGGAGACTGCAGCCACTTACTGAGATCGACGGAAGGGTCGCGGTTCTCGCCACCGATGGCGCCAGCCTCTACTATCATTGGCTGTTTCAACTCCTGCCGCGAATTGAACTGATGAGGTTGGCCGGGATACAGCTTGCCGAGATCGACGCCTTCTACGTGAATAACTTCGACAGCCGCTTTCAGCGTGACACGCTAGCGTCTCTCGGAATACAGCCATCCAGGATCATTGAAGGCTCGAAAGTACCGTACTTGAAGGCCCGCGAATTGATCGTCCCGTCAGTTCCTCTTGGAACAGCTTGTTTCCGACCATGGATGGTCGATTTTCTCCGCAACGCATTCCTTCCGGGCAACTGGCGTGACACCAACACGCCCGGACGGCGGCTTTACATAAGCCGTGGCCTTGCCGGCTATCGTCGAGTTCTTAACGAAGACAAGGTCATTGCGCTTTTGAAGAAGCGACGATTTGAAGTCCTGGCTCTTGAGACGATGTCAATTTCCGAACAAGCTACTGTCATGGCCTCGTGCGAAGCGGTCGTCGCCCCGCACGGAGGAGGCATGAGCAACATCATCTTCTGCTCACCGGGCACAAAGATCGTCGAGATATATTCGCCCGAGCTCGTAGCTACATATTATTGGAAGCTCAGTAACGCACTGAACCTAGACTACTACTACGTGCTAGGCCAAGGAGATCCCGCGACCCTTGATGCTGACTACTCTCAGAGTTGGGACTCACACACCGACATCGTCGTAGACTTGGACAGTCTCGAGCGGACTCTGGTGCACGCAGGCATCGAGTAGTCATCTGCATTGGCGATCATCATGTTCCGTCAACCTCAAGAAAAGTAGCGAAATGCCACGAGATCCCCATTTCGAGGCCGATCTTGCACGCTACCCTAACCGGCCGTTCCTTCGGGAACAGTCTATCTGGGCCATTTTCGTTTATAGGTACGGCCGGCGGTTGCTCGACCGTAAGCCTGGACGGTTACGCAACTTGCAGCTAAAGTTTTATTGGCTGATTTTTCGCGTCGTTGAAACTGCGACCGGGGTAAGCTTGCCCCTCGGAGCGGAGGTAGGTCCGGGTTTACGCATCTATCATTTTGGAAACATCTTCATTCATTCCGGCTCAGTAATAGGTCGCAACTGTACGCTGAGGCAGGGCGTAACGATCGGCAACCGCTGGGAGGGAGGACCAACGCCGGTGATCGGGGATGACGTTGACTTCGGCGCTTACGCGCAGGTGCTCGGTAACGTCCACGTCGGCTCCGGCGCCAAGATTGGAGCGATGAGCGTAGTCTTGAACGATGTGCCGGCTGCCGCAACCGCTGTCGGAATTCCAGCACGAGTTGTTGAGCCAAAGACATGATGGAACGGGAGCCAGATTTCGAGACAGTCGATGCGGCAGCCGATCAGATCAACCATCAGCGTCAGAAAAACGCTGATCATGTCAGGACCGAAGAGAAAGCGTCGACTTCGACCGAAAACAATCGTTCCACCCCTGAGCCGATGATCGCGCAAGAGAAGCCCAGGCTGGCATATTTGACAGGACAGTATCCGCGGGCGACGGACACATTCATACAGCGCGAAGTCGCGACGCTACGAGATCTCGGTTACCACGTTCAGACGTTTTCGGTGCGAAAACCACCGGGGCGAGACAGCGGTGGGCTGGACACGGCCGCCGAAAGAAACGCGACCCTCTATCTGTTGCCGCCGAGCAATCTCCTGAGGGCACATCTTCTTCAATTCGTCGCCTCGCCCAAGAGGTATATGTCAGCGTTGGCACTTGCGGTCAAAACTGGGCCAGCCGGGCTTGCGGCCAAAGCTCGGCAGTTTGCGTATTTTGCAGAAGCCGGAATACTGGCCAAGCTGATGAAAGACCACTCCCTGGTTCATCTACACAACCATCTTGCAGACTCAAGCTGCTCTGTTGCCGCCTTGGCGGCACAAATCGGCGGGTTCACATTCAGTTTCACAATACACGGCCCTGCCGAGTTTTATGAACCCAACCTTTGGTGGATCGACGAGAAAGTTCGCCGCGCCTTGTTTGTAAACTGCATCAGCCACTTTTGCCGAAGCCAGGCCATGGTGTTTTCGCCTGCCGATTGCTGGGAGAAACTGAGGATCGTTCACTGCGGCGTGGATCCAGCACTCTTCAAAGTGAAAAGCCACGTGGGCCGCGGAGAACGGTTGCTGTTTGTCGGGCGCTTGGCTGCCGCGAAGGGCTTGCCTATTCTGCTCGAAGCAATCGCCCGAATCGACGGGGTGACCCTGAACATCGCGGGCGATGGACCCGAGCGACACATGCTTGAGCAAACGGCGCGCACCTTGGGACTTTGGGAACGCGTGAAGTTCCTCGGTTATCAATCCCAGGAACAAGTCCGCGAATTGCTTAAAGAGAGCGATTTATTCGTTCTGAGCAGTTTCGCGGAGGGAGTTCCCGTTGTGCTAATGGAGGCGATGGCAGCGGGCGTCCCGGTCATCGCGACCCGCATTGCCGGAATTCCAGAGCTGGTCGAGAACGGAAGCAACGGATCGCTGGTTTCGCCAGGCGATGTGGACTCAACTGTCGACGCGGTACGACGGTTGCTGGACGATCCTGACCTTCGCAATTCATTCGCCTCCGCTGGGCGCGAGACGATCGAGCGCGATTTCAATATTCGCAAAGAAGCGAGCTGGCTAGCCACCATTTTGGCCAGCGCATTCGCCGGGAGGAGCGTACCTCTTCGTCCCTGAGTAGTCGAACGACGAGTGCAAAATTGCAATCGACATCAACCTCGGTGGGATTGACCGCTCGATTTGTAGGACGCATTCAAGCAATCGTCGAAGCTTCTGCGGGGCTTCCAGTTCAATTTGCTCGTGACCCTCTGGTTGCTGAACCGGATCGGCTTGAATTGTGATTCAAATCGACGTGGCGTCAGGAGCGATGGCAACTTACCCTTTCGACCGAACAACAGCCGGCTGGTGAGAGCGGCCGATTGGGCAATGCCCAGCCCCAGCCGATAGGGTATTGGCAGCAACGCTCCTCGCTGGCCAGTCCGGCGCGCATACTCTTTTGCGTATCGCCATACGCGAACGTCGTCGCTGTCGACGAGATTGAACGTCTCTCCGAAGGCAGCAGGATTGTCGACCGCGACCGCCAGACAGTCTGCGCAATTGTCGACGTGACACAGCGGCAGCCGGGTAAATGGGCCAAAGAGAAGATAGACGCGCCCGAATTGCCGTCCCATGCCGGCGATGTTTGCGTGGTCTTCTCCCCAGATAAAACCAGGACGCACAATCGTAAGGTCCCAGGAATGCGCCTTGGCGAACCGGGTTACCACACGCTCCTGCCAGACTTTGGAAATGGTGTATCCGCCCATTGCATAGGGCTTGTCTTCGAGCGGCGTGGTCTCGTCCATACACGGCCCCGCCTTCGACCAATCGTAGACAACCAGGCTGCTGACATGCACCAACCGCTTGACGCCGGACTTGCCCATAGCATCCAGAAATCGTTCCGTGGCAACGACCGTCGACGAGAACTGCGTATCCTCATTTCCGCTGACGGCTGCTGCCAGATGCATTACCGCGTCAACACCATCAAACGCGGCGACCAGATTGTCGCTAACACGCAAGTCGGCGCGGAATACTTCAACTGTATCGGACCAAGATGGTACCGGGGAGGAAGGGCGCACAATCGCCCTGACAAGGTGCCCACTCTCCAACAGGCTGTTGACGACCGCGCGCCCGAGAAAGCCACCTGCACCAGAAACGAGTACTTTCATGCGTTTCCCTCAGCCGCAAACTGGCAAACAAGTCGAGCAACGTCGTCGATTTCCTCCAGAGGAATCGGCTGCTGCCCGTTCGAAGCAATCGCGGCATAGGTCCTAGAGATCATCTCCTTCAGGCCATCATAACTGCCGGTGCCGCCCAGTTTGCGCGCGAATCCACCCAAGGTGCCGAACAATACCTGACGGGCCTCTGCGATACCATCCAGCAATGTTCCGACTGCCGGTTCGCCTGAGGCAGCACGTTTGACGACCAGCCGCGGGGGCTCATACAGGTTAGCCTCTACGCGCATCCGGGTCCCACAAACCCTGATCAGGAAGCCATCCGGCTGAGCGTTCCCGCTGAAACTGACATAGGCCGTCGCGCGCTCACCCTTCACCATACCCCGAAATTCGTCGGCCGGGAGCGGCGAGTCCTTGCGATGCTTGACCCAGTTTGTGTGCACATCGATCACCTTGCCCGTGAACATGTAGACCAGGTACGCAATGTGAGGCAGAAAGTCACCGATGACCCCACCAGACAACGCTAGGCCGAAGTGGGGCGCGTTCTGATCGACATAGGGACTTCCCGCCACGGTGATGTTGAGTGACAGACAGATCTGCACTTCGAGAACGTCGCCCAATTCTCCAGTGCTGATCAGCTTCTGGATGGCAAGAATTGACGAATGAAATCGGTTTTGCTGGTTCTCCATCAGCATGCAGTTCTTTTCACTTGCAAGCCGTTTGAGGGCGAGGAAGTCCTCATACCTCACTGTCATGGGTTTTTCACAAAAGACGTTTCGTCCTGCTGCAAGACAGTCCGTCGCGATCTGAAGATGAGAGGTCGGCGGTGTCGTAATGTGGACCAAGTCGGGACGAAGGTCAGCAAGAAGGTCGCGATGCGCATTGTAGTGCCTAGCGATGCCAAACCGCTCGGCGGCGGCTTCGGCTCGAGCAGGCGAAATATCGCACACTGCGACTACTTCAACGTCTCGCAACTCGGCCAGCACAGTAAGATGTTCGCGTGCAATAGCGCCGCAGCCAATAAGAGCGCCCGTTAATTTACGCATATGTACCTTGCCGGTCTTCCCTCATAAGACTTCAAAATATGCCGTCCCGACCCCCCATTGCCTTCAGGCCTTCCCCCGCATGAGCTCAAGACTAGTGGCTTTCTGGCGCGACGACTGTCGACATTCAATATCGGTTGCTCTCTATACTAAGAAGAAGCCCGAATAAAGCGTTCATCGCCGACGCAGTTTTCCACGCCTAATCTGCTCGGGAACAGACCCGCGGTAGTTAATTCAGACGACCTTGCGTCGCCGACCCGCTGGGCAGACTATGCTCAAATTGTTGCCACGCTCGCTCTCGTCCCACCACCGCTGCCGAATTTGCCGCACCATCGGTCGCTCGATCAAGTGATGGACAGCTACCCCTCCCACAATCGCAAATACGAATGCCAATACGATGGAAGCTGTTTCCACGATTCCGCCGCCGTCATGCTGCGCGACGCGCGACCAACAAATTTCGAAGACCCGAAGAAAGAACAGGTGGCTTAGATAGATAGAATAGGAGGCGGCCCCGATTCCAAGCAATAGATTGCTCGGTGCGCGGCGCAACGTGGACTCGAGCGCAAGCGTCCCGGCGACGATCAGCACTGCGGCCACGCCCAGGAAGCTTTCGATGCCTCCCTGCAGAACCATCAGGGTCTGCGATAAAATACTGACGGACGCCAAGGTCACCCCCAGACCGGCGCCATCAACCTCGTACGTTTGATAGACCATCGCCAACAACAGCCCATTCAAGAACAGCAAGAGTGACGGATTCGTGTAGGTCGAGAGAATGGCACTGCTCGGATCAAGCCAGCGACCTAGCAGAACCAGGCTCCAGAACAGTACGGCGATGGCGAGAACTCGACTCGCGTTGGATTTGATGAACAGTGCAGATCCGAATACAAAATAGAAAAACATCTCGTAGTTCAGCGACCAGCCAGGAATCAAAATCGGGGCAATCAAGCCTTTCTGAATTTGGTGAAAATGCGGGATGAACAAAAATGATAGAGGAACGTTTTGTGCAGTAAGTTCCGTGGTCTTTACGCAGGTTGAACATGCCAATCCGGCAACGATCAGAAGCAATAAGAATAGCCAGTAGAGAGGGACAATCCGGATAATTCGTTGGCGCCAAAATGCAATAGGCGCAAGATCAGCCATTGACGTCGTGTACCACATGACGAAACCGCTGATCACGAAAAAAATCTTGACGCCGAATGGACCAAGTTGCGTGTCGGGAAAGCGCAAATGATGCAGCACCACTATGCTGGCTACAATGCCCCTCAGATACTGCAGGCCGATTAGCCGGTCTTCCGATCTCAAGATGCCTCCATACCAGCAAATTCAATCCGAATTCTAAATATCAAACCGCGCCAAAAATAGCGAAAAGGACGTTTTACGGGCACAAAAACCCATGGTAATATTAATAGCAGTATCGACTAGGTAGCTGATGTCCTGCTTGGCCGTACAGGTGCTATTATGCACCGTCGGTTGCGGCTGTCATTGTCGCAGATTATTGGACCTAGCGAACATATTCTGCCGTCACGGTCCTAGTCCGTTTCAGGTTTTTCTGAACAGGCGAGTAGCGCGAGGAAGGCGCATGGGGAATGGGGATTATAGTCTCCGGCTTCTTGGTGATTGTCGCAAGTTTTCTCACGGTACCGGTCACGGTTTTCGCTCTTGAAATTATAGCGGGGATTATGGCGGCACGCCGGAACTCTTTGACCGAAGCCGGGCAACAAGATCACCCTCCGCTAGCGGTTCTGGTTCCAGCACACGATGAGAGTGCGGGAATTCGCTTGACGATTGAGGACATCCGAAAGCAAATGCGCCCGTGCGATCGACTGCTCGTAGTAGCTGACAACTGCGCGGATGATACGGCTGCCGTGGCTCGCGCAGCGGGCGCCGAGGTGGTCGAGCGCAATGAATCCGCAAAACGCGGTAAGGGATTTGCCCTCGATTGGGGTATTCGCCATTTGGGGCAGAATCCGCGCGAGATCGTCATCGTCATCGATGCGGATTGCAGGCTTGCAAACGATGCACTCGGGAACTTGGCGCGTGCCTGCGCCAGGATGGATCGGCCGGTTCAGGCATCTTACCTGATGAGGACGCCAGCCGGATCACAAGTCAACTATCAGGTTGCCGAATTTGCCTGGCGGGTGAAGAACTGGCTTCGCCCCCTGGGACTGCACGCACTCAATTTGCCCAGTCAATTAACGGGAACCGGCATGGCGTTTCCGTGGGAAATCATTCGCTTGGCAGACCTTGCAAGCACGGAGATCGTGGAAGATATGAAGCTGGGACTTGATCTGGCCTTAGCCGGACGTCCATCACTCTTTTGTCCGTCAGCGCTCGTAACAAGTGAATTTGCCAGCTCGGCCAAGGGATCCGGAACTCAACGCAAACGCTGGGAACAAGGTCATCTCACCCTTATCTTCAAGTTTGCCCCTCGTCTGTTTGCCGCTGCAGTTGTACGACGAGACCCAAAACTACTTGCCATCACGCTGGACCTGACTGTTCCGCCCCTGTCGTTGCTGGGATTGCTTGTTCTCAGCACGTTTGGTCTCTCACTGTCCCTTGCCATTTTGAACCACTCATTTGCACCTCTGGTCATTACGACTGCCAACCTTCTCACCCTCGCTATCGCCACTATTCTTGCGTGGTTAAAATGTGGGCGTGACGTGGTCCCTATCAGGGCGCTGCTGTTGATACCGTCGTACACATTCTGCAAGCTCAAGCTCTACGGTCAACTCGCTTTGGGGCGAATTGATTCGCATTGGACCCGAACCGAGCGCGCAGAATAGCGATCGGCCCCTCCAGGAGGACACCACAGTCCATCCTGCCATTTGGAGAGAGTTCGCGCCTCGTCTGTTTGCGTCGTTCCACCCAGGTAGTCGAAGCAGACGAGCGGATTTACGCGAGACTGGCCGTCGAGCAAAGTCTCGTCGAAGCTCCTCACATGCCGGTTAAAATACGCAAGCATATATCTGCTGATGGTCTGGCATACCCGATGTGGATCGACGCCGCCTCTACGCAGCGGCGAGAAGAAAGGAGCGTCACAAAAGTCCCGATGTCTGATCCCGTCGATGACCACCCAATAGCCTCCGAAGCTAGCGAGCGAGTTTTTCATTTGTGAAAATTGCCTTCGCACAAATTTGATTTCGAGCCTTTTCTCGATTGCCACGCTGGAGACGTCCGATGTCGGCGCAAAGGGGAACGCCTCATACATACCCTCAAACATGAAAAGGAAGGGAACGGGAATTCCCCTCGTCGGCACATCGCCCGCAATCATCCCCCCCAAGTCTATGCCTGCCTTGAACCTGTGATCGGTCACGCAGGCCTGCGCCGCAGTACCACCTCCCAGCGAAAAGCCAAAAATACCAACACGATCCAACGTCAGCCTTCCCGTCAACAGTCCGTCGGGATCACTTTGGTTCAGGCGTTCGAGCGTATCCAAGACAAATCGAGCGTCTGCAGCTCGAAGCCGTACCTGTTCGTCGGCTGTCCTGACAAAACGGACGACGGCTGCGTCAGAGGAATAGTCCTCGTCTCCCTCGAACTTTCGGCGCGCTATCCGCCCATCCGGAAAGGCCACAACCCTAGAGCAATGTGGATGATCTATCGCCACCACGACGTAACCGTGGCTTGCCATTTCCTCGATCTGTATCGTGCATTCTGTCCGGATCCCGCTCCAAGACGGCGTGTACAGCAGCACTGGAAATCGCTCTGCCGACGGGTAAGGCTGCGCACCGGGCATGGAATGCGTCTCGACTAACCGAAGATGCGCGGACTTGAGCGTCGCAATCCGCCGATCGCGATACGGGGATGTCCTGCCCTTGGCTGGCGCCGCTGGATACCAAATCTGGATTACCAATTCCCGCCGGGCACTTGGATCATCTGAGAATAGCTCCCGCCGACCCTCGTCGACGATATGACGGACCTGAGTTCCAATCGCATAAGGTCCTGTCGGAATCGGAAGTTTGAATACGGGCATCGCGATGCAACCCGCGATCGCCGTAAGAGTGCCGAGAATGACAGTCACGATTGCAATCGATGGTGCTCGATACCCAAAAAGCCAGTGCGCGCATTCGTAGAGGATCAGAGCAACAATCAGGAAATAGGCCGGAGCCATTTGCCAGCGGGAACCTTCGAATACCGCGTGGCATCCAACGATCAATGTGACGAGCCCAACGAGAATCGCAGCGTCGGAAAACTGCATGAGCAGCGCGCAAAGCAGAAGACCTGCAGCGCTAGCGATCTCCAGCACCCTCATCGCCGCTCTCTCTAAAATCGCGTTATAAGAAACTGTCCACCAAGAACGTCTCGTGTCGCTGACATATGTTGGAGGTCAGGTTCCATCCGCGAGATATGGAGTTAGCAGCTCGACGAGACGATCGACGTATGGCTTCCTCATGATCGACAAATGGCTACCTGGCACTTGATGCACCAATACACCGTCCCGAGCAATGTTAGTCCAACCCAAGGTTAGATCATCGCCATATTCCGCCGATCGGCCGTCAGCACGAAACAGAAGCAACTCGCCCCGATACGTCTTAGGTACGTAGTTTTTCCCAACTGCCGAGAACATCACGATATTGCTGCGCGCAAATCGCGGCATGGACAGATTGAAAAGGCGGCAAATCTTTTGGCCCATCTTCCATGCAGCAACGCTCGACTTGCTCGTCACAAAGAGGCGGGCGTCAGCCCATATATCTTGAAGCCGTCCCTGGATTAAATTTCGCCCGTACTTTTTGATACGGTCTTTCATGTAGATTTGACGAAATTGCCCAGCCTTTTCGGCAGGCAGATTGCGATAGTAATCCCAATTGCCGGTATCGAAGAGGGCGACCAGACTCACTTGCTCGCCATTTTCGACCAACTGCCTTGATATCTCGAACGCCAAGAGACCGCCGAACGATAAGCCGCAGATTTGGTAAGGTCCATTAGGCTGTACATCCTGCATCTCCCGAAGATACTGCGTAGCCAGCCTCTCAACTGATTCCGGAACTGGGTCGCCTTGCTCCGAAGCGCGCAGACCGTAGACAGGGACTTCACTCGGCAAGGCATCGATCATGTCTCGGTAATCGAGAAGATGCCCACCCCCCGCATGTATGCAGAAGAGCGGCCTCCTATGACCGCCTTCTCTAATCGTGACGACATGAGGGCGGCGGTCTTCTTGCGATGACTGACGAAGCTTTCTCGCCAACAATTCGACCGTTGGGGCAACGATGAGGAGTGAGAGGTCGATCGTAACGCCAAATTCCGCCTGCAACCTGGCAACGAGTTGGGCTGCCAGTAGTGAGTGTCCACCAAGGTCAAAAAAATTGTCGTGTGCCCCGATTTCCGATACCTTGAGTATCTCCTTCCACAGCTCCACGAGCTTGATTTCATCATCGGTTCTCGGTGGAACATAGTGGACAGGCGCCTTCGCTTCCGAGAGCGGCGACGCTCTGAAGTCCCTCCAGATGTCGGGAGTCCCAAGATCCGCCACCGCCCTGTCGGTAGTCGAAGCCATTGCGCGGAGGATGGTCTCATAATAGGCAAGCAACGCCCTGACGGATTCTTTGTCGAAAAGCTCCGCGTTGTACTCGAAATTGACGCGCAGTTCGTTGGGCCGCTCGATCATGGCAAGCTGCAGCTCAAACGGCGTCCCGACACTGAACGTCGGCATCGGAGCTATCGTAAGTCCTGGCAGCGACCTCGCCTGCAGGAACGCGGTCTGATACATGAAATAGAACTGGAAGAAGACGGAGCGCCCGTTCGCCGACTGCACCCGAAGATGGTCGAGCAGCGCCTCGAATGGGAGATCAACTTGATCAAGAGCCTCAAGCGATATCCGTGAGACCTGCCTGAGCACATCACTCAGCGTCGGGTTTCCCGACAGATCAAATCGGAAGGGTATTGGACCGGAGAACGGACCAATGAGGGGCTCGGTCTCGGCTCGACGATTCGCCACCGGCGAGCCAATCACCATCTCCGACTGCCTGGAGCAGCGCTCGATCAGGATGGCAAAGCAGGCCAACGTGACCGTGAACATCGTCACGCCTTCGGATCTGCTCAGCTTCCTCAGGCTCTCCGCCAGCTCGCTTGGCAGAACGAGCGACTCGATGGCGCCATTGGAGGTCATTCTCATGGCCGCAGGCCGGTCGGTCGGAAAGTCTACCGCCCTGATCGGCCCTTGGAGCTGCTTCTGCCAGTAGCTGAGCTGAGCACTCGCCACCGGTGAGCTCAACCAATCCTTTTGCCAGGCCGCGAAGTCAGCAAACTGGATCGGCAGGGGAGCCAGCGCCGGATCGCGGCTCGCGGCAAGCGCGTCGTAGACTGCCCACAGTTCGTCCTGGACGATGCGTTGCGACCAACCGTCCGCAATGATGTGATGGGTGGTAATCAGCAGGACAAAATCGTCGGGCTGAAAGCAAAACAGGGCTGCTCGCAGTAAGGGACTTCCTTCGAGATCAAACGGCTGCCGCGCCTCTGCGAATAGCAACTCCTTGAGCCTCTCGTCGCGATCCGCTTCGGCCAGGTTCGGCAGCGAAACGACGGACAACGAGAATGGACGGGCGGGAGCAATGACCTGGACAAGACGTCCATCCTGCTCGACAAAATTCGTCCGCAGGATCTCATGCCGGTCGATCAGGCTCTGGAAGCTTTGCTCCAGCAAAGCCGGCGACAATGCCCCGGTCACGCGAACCGTCGCGCGCATGTGAAACTTCGGAGACGTCGGGTCGAGCTTGCCAAGGAGCCAGAAGCGTTCCTGGACGACGCTCGCAGGCATCACGTACAGCTCGTCTTCCGCGGCTCCGGAGTTCGTCGCGTTGTCGGAAGGATCTATCGACGGCGCAGGGACACCAGACAGATTGAACTCGGATAGTTTTTGCTGCGGATCGAGGACGATCTGCTGCAGCAGGTCCCGGAAGTTCTCCAGCATCTGCAAGGCGAACTGACGGCTATAGTAGTCCTTGCTGAACTCGATCGACAGCCGCCATCCGCTTTCGCGTTCGACCATGAAGAAGTTCAACCGGTATAGCGCGCCCTGGGAAAACGAAGGGACCGGCGTCACGCGAACCTTCGACGGCCCAAGAAACGGGTCGGCTCCCTCCCCGAACGCACGATAGCAATTGAAGTTGACGTGAACGAACGGCTCGGGGCAGTCGACATCGTCGGCTCCGATGGAGTTGAGCACGTCCTCGAAGGCAACATCCTGGTTGGCAAATATCTCGAAGGTGGTGTCGCGGACACGTGCCGCCAGTTCCTCAAAGCGCGGGTTTCCGGAAATGTCGGTTCGGAAGGCCACATGATTTATGAAGAGACCAACCAAGGACTCAAGCTCGGTCCGGTTGCGTCCAGCGAGCTCCGATCCGACAGCGATATCGGTCCTGCCGGTATAGCGGCAAAGCAGGGCCTTGCAGGCGGCAAACGCGACCGTAAACATGGTACCACCCTGCCGATTGGCCAGAGCGTTGAGTGCATCGGTCAGTGTACGCGGCAGCTCGAGAGCGACAATGTCGCTCGACCGTGTAAGTTCGCTTGGGGGCGTTAGATCCGGTGCCACCTCCAATCGGTTATATCCGGAGAGCTTGGACCGCCAATATGCCAGTTGATCCAAGATCTCTTTCTGCGACCGTTGTTCACGCTGCCAGACAACATAGTCCGGGTAGTGGAGTGCGAGGCTGGGCAATGACGGGGGAAATCCGATAGCCAGGGCGCTGTAGAGTGTGCAGAACTCCGTCAAAATGACCCGGATCGACCAACCATCCGCGATCAGGAGGTGCAACGTAAGCAACAGATAGTATTGTTGCTCTTCGGTGCGGACCAGCCTGACGCGAACAAGCGGCCCGGTGCCGATGTCGAAGCCGCGCGTCGCCTCGTCACGGCAAAGGCCTTCGAGCAGGGATTGGCGCTCCGCGTCGGAAACGCGTCTGAGATCTTCCTGGCCTACTAGCAGTTCGACCGTAGGGGCAATGATTTGAACGGGATCACCGCCGATTTGCGAGAACGTCGCGCGGAGGATCTCGTGGCGAGCCACGACTTCGTTGAAGGCTCTCTCGACCACATCCGAGTCCAATGGACCGTTCAGGCGCCATCTGAATGCGCAGTTATGGGCAGGATCACCGGGCCTTTGCCGGTCGGCCCGCCATATCCGTGCCTGCGCCGCCGAGAGCGGGAACATCAGATTGTACTGATTGGTCCCGATCTCGCGACGGTCGCCAACCTCCCTATTCACATTGGGAAGTTTGATGATTTTCGCCATCTAGTTTGCCTGCCGGACCACCTGTGGCGCCATCCGGAATTTGTGCCGCGAGACGGGTTTGATCGATTGACTGTTCGATTGCGCTTGATCCTGCGACTGATTGGCCAAGTGCTCGAAGATTGCCGAGATGGTGCGAAGCTGCAAAATTTGCCGCGGGGTCACGGCAATGCCCGCCTTGTTTGCGCGCGACGTGATCTGAAAGACATGGAGTGAATCGGCGCCGAGTTCGAAGAGATTGTCGTTGATACCGACACGCTCCAGCCGCAGGATCTCCGCCCAGATTTTTGCCATGGTCTCTTCGTCCGGACTGCGCGGCTCTACATAAGCCATGCTCGCCTGCTGCCTCGACCAGTCCGGAGCTGGAAGAGCTGCGCGGTCCACTTTGCCATTTGGCGTCAAGGGAAACGCCTCGAGCGTCACGTACGCTGCCGGCGCCATGTAGGCCGGCAGGCTTTTCAGAAGATGCTCGCGCAAGGCCGGGACGGGGAGCGCAGAGTCCTTGGCGGCCAGAACGTAGGCAATCAGGCGCTTCTCTCCTGCCACATCCTCGCGGACGGACACGACCGTCTGAGTGACACCGGGATAGCTGCCGAGCACGCTTTCGATCTCGCCGAGTTCGATGCGGAAGCCTCGAAGCTTGATCTGGTTGTCGAGCCGACCGAGAAATTCAAGCGTTCCGTCCTGACGGCGGCGAACGAGATCGCCAGTCCGGTACATCTTTTCGCCTGGCTCCAAGGGATTTAGGACAAACCGCTCCGCGGTCAGATCCGGCCGTTGGTGATATCCGCGCGCCAGTCCCTGGCCCGAGATGTAGAGTTCGCCCGGAACACCGATCGGAACAAGCTGGAGTTCCTGATCCAGCACGAAGAATCTCGTGTTGGCGATCGGATGACCGACCGGCACGGATCCCTCGCCGGATTTCACTTCCAAAGCGGCGGACCAGATCGTCGTTTCAGTCGGGCCATACATGTTCCACACTGACCCGGCTCGCTTCGCGAGTTCGTCGGCAAGCTCGCGCGGGAAGGGCTCGCCACCGCAGAGTACCTTCAGCCCGGGCTCGCCGTTCCAGCCGGCGTCCAGCAATTGCTGCCATGTCACCGGCGTGGCCTGCACCACAGTCGCGCCGACCTCCTTCAGGTACTCAAGCAACTTCACCCCGAATTGAGCCGTTTCGCGGCTGACGATAGCCACCCGGGCGCCTGCGCAGAGCGGAAGGAACAGCTCAAGCCCCGAAATGTCGAATGACAGTGTGGTGACAGCAGCCAGCACGTCGGTTTCGACCAGGCCAGGCTGCACCAGCATCGATTGCAACAGATTGACCACCGCACGATGCGTGATCTCAACGCCTTTCGGCCGGCCGGTCGATCCCGACGTATAAATCACATAGGCCAGATCCTCTCCGCCGGCGAGGCTGTTTAGTCGTGCCGCGTCCGCACGGGCAATCGCTCCCCAATCGCCATCGAGGAGAACGACCTCCGCGTTCCCGAACGACCATGACTTGGTCAGCGCCTTCTGCGACAGCACGACCGACGCGCCCGCGTCTTCCAGGACATAGCGAACACGCTCAGGGGGGAACGTTGGATCGATCGGCACATAGGCGCCGCCGGCCTTCAGCGTCCCCAACAGCCCGATCAGCATTTCCATGCTGCGTTCGACGAACACGCCAACCAGGACGCCCGGCTTCACGCCGAGCTTGCGCAGATGGTTGGCCAACTGGTTCGCACGGCAGTCCAGCTCGGAATATGTGAGCTGGGTCGATCCGAAAATCGCCGCGACCGCGTTTGGCGTCTTGCTTGCCTGGTCCTCGAACAGCGCATGAACGGTCAGACCGTCCTCCCGCTTAACACGCGTGTCATTCCAACCATCGAGGATCTGTCGCTTGTCGGCGTCTGACAGCAAGGGCAGCATCGAGATCGGGCGTGACGCTTCCGTAGCCATCCCCTCCAGCAGCACCTTGTAGTGATCCAGCCAGCGCGCGATCGTTGCTCCGTCGAACAGACCGGTATTATAGTCGCAGTCAAGCGTGAGGCCGTCGTTCGATTCGACGATGTTGAGGAAGATGTCGAAGTTGACGAAGCTCTTCGGATTTGGATCGATCTCTGCCCGCAGCCCTTCGAAGGCGGTCGAACCACCCAACCTTTCCAGATTGAACTGAATCTCGGTCAGCGGCAGCCTGCTTGGATCGCGCTGGATAGCCAGCTTCCGAACCAGCCTTCCATACGTGTAATTCTGGTTATCGTATCCGGCGAGGACCGTCTGCTTCATCTGGGCAAGCAACTCGGCCGCAGTCGGATTTCCGGTCAAGCGGCCGCGCAGAGGGATGAAATTGACGCAATGTCCGACCAGAACGGCGCCCTCCACCAACGACTGCCCCGCCGTCGGCACGCCGATGACGATGTCGGATTGGCCGCTCAGACGAGCGAGCAGGGATTGAAAGCCGGCAAGCATCGTGACGAACAGCGTGCACTTGTGGCTTGCGCCGAACTTCTTGAGCCGGCCGTAGAGCTGCGGGCCGATCCTGGTCCGATACGTTGCCCCATCGAACTCTCTGATCGCCGGCCTGGGACGATCGGTGGGAAGGTGCAGTAGCGATACGGGCTCGCGGAATTGTTCAAGCCAGTACTGCTCGACCTTGCGCCCTTCGGCGCTGTCGACGAACTTGGCCTGCGAATTCGCGTAGTCTGCGAACGCCATCGCGGTCGGCGGACTCCATTTCGCGCCCCCACTGATTGCGTTGTAGGCCTGCGACAATTCGTCGACCAGGACGTTGATCGACCAACCGTCGCAAACGATGTGATGCGCGGTAAAGACGAGGACGTGATGATCCGCCGACATCTTGACCAGTTGTGCGCGAGCCATCGGCCCCTTGGTCACAGAGAACGGCGTGCATGAATCGTCTTTGACGATTCGGGCAAATTGCTGCTCTCTTTCCGTTGCCTGCGACTGCGTCAGGTCGATGGTCGGCACATCCAGCTTCAGCTCGGCAACAAATGTCTGCCGATGATGATCGCTGTCGCAGACGGCGCGCAGCGCCTGATGGCGCGACACGATGCGATCAAGCGCTTCTCTGAGAGCCGATACGTTAAGACTCCCGTGCAAGTGCAGGGAGATGGATTCGTTGAAACAGCAGGATGCTTCTTCGCCGAGTTGGTCAGACAGCCAGACTTCAAGCTGTGGCTCCGTGAGCGGGGCTTCGCCGGCTTCCGATCCCGCGGCCGGGACCAGCGGTACCGCATCCTGTTCGAAGAAACCCGCCTGCCGCATCTCGACCGCGCTCTCTCTGAAAGCTCGAACGATCTTCTCCAGATCGGCCTCGCTGTGGGAGGTCGTCAGGAAGCACGGGAAACCTTCGCGAATGTGAATGCCTTTATCACGCAAGTAGAAATAGAACAGGCTCGCGAAGCGTTCGGTTGCCGGGAAGCCAAAGTAGAAGAGGCTGCCAAAGCTTTCGATGCGGGTCGGAATGCCTTCCTGACTGGCGATCTCGTTGAGCGTGCGGACCAGGTTCGTCGTCCGCTCGTTGAGCTGCATCTGCAGGGCCGGCCCCTGCTCCCTTAGATTTTGGAGCACGGCCTTCATTGCCGCCACCACCAACGGGTGACGAACGAACGTTCCAGCAAAAAAGGTCACGCCGACCTCGGGGAACGACTCATCTCCGAACTGCCACATGCCTCCGTCAAGCGCGTCCATGAAGCGCGCCTTGCCGGCAAGAACACCCGCGGGCATGCCGCCGGCAAGCACTTTTCCATAGGTCGCAAGATCGGCTCGAATGCCAAACAGCGCCTGACACCCGCCCTGATGGACCCGGAATCCAGTAACGACCTCGTCGAAGATGAGCGCGGCACCGGAATCTTCGGTGATCTTGCGAAGCTCCCTCAGAAATTCAACCGGCTGAAGCGAAGGATGCCGGCTTTGAACCGGCTCCACCATGACGGCGGCGAGATCGCCCGCATTTTGACGGATCCAAGCGAGCGACTGCGGCGTGCCATAGTCGAGCACGACCACATTGGAGACGCTCTGCCGTGGAATACCCGGGGCGATCGGCACGGATTGCGGCTCTCCAGCCCTGTTGATGAAACCCTTCGCAAGGACTTCATCGAACATGCCGTGGTAGTCACCCGAGAACATGACGATCTTGTTGCGCCCTGTCACGGTCCGCGAGGCCCGCATGGCGGCAAGCACGGCCTCGGAGCCTGTATTGCAGAATGCCATGCGCTCGTTGCCGGTCATCTCGCAGAACATCTCTGCGACCTCACCCGCGAGCGGCGTCTGCGGACCGATTTCGAAACCCTTCTGAAGCTGCGCTTCGATCGCCTTCGTGACAAACTCCGGCCGGTGGCCAAGCATGATCTGCCCGAAGCCATTGACCAGATCAATGTACTCATTGCCGTCGATATCCCAGATCCGGGAGCCCTCGGAGCGGTCAGTGACAATCGAGTAGACTATCTCCTTCCACTGCTGACGGAAGCCCGAGACGACACGGGGATCGGCCAGCGCTTTGCGGTGCGCCTGGGTGAAGGTCTTGGACTTGGCCGTACGTCGGGTGACGCGGTCTACCAGGACGTTGAGGTGCTCGCGCTGCCGGTCGGTCAGGTCGTGGGAGACGCCCGCTTGTGGCGGCTTGTAGGGGCCGAACGACTTGCCCGCAGCCAGCTGCGCTTCGACACCCCCTGCGACTTTCGAGATATCCTTGTCGAACGCCGGTCGCGTTTGCACGGCCTGCGGCACGCTCACGGCTACGGGTGTAACCGACGTCGCCGCAACGGAGGCCTGCGGCCGAACGGAATTGAGCGTTTCCAGTTGCTTGGCAATCAGCAAATTCATGGCCTGAAGCTGATCACGCATGACCCGTTCTATCGGGCTATCGGACCCGGCCCCAGCCCCACTGAACACACCGGGCACCAGTAGTGCGGTCGTCATCTCTATCGGATATGTTGTCTGGATGGTCGATATCTGAGGCGTTTTCTCCGCCTGCGGCACGCCCGTAGCGACAGGCTCGGCAAAAGCATCGGGCGGGAGGTTGCTCGCAAGATATTCAGTGAGGTCTCGCAGACAGCCTACGTCATTGAGAAGCTGCCTGAACGTGATCTTGACGCCGAACCTCTCCTGCAAGGCCTGCGCTGCCTGGGTCAGAAACAGAGAATCGAATCCGAGCTCCAGAAACGAAGTCGAACTGTCCGTGGCAGACAGATCGGCGCCCGACAGATCAGCGAACATTTCGATCAGAGCTGCTTCAATCTTTGTCGTACGACCTGCGGCCGACATTGGAACTGGTGCTACGGCGATATTCACGGGTTCGTTTCCCTGATTGAATTGGCCTTGGATTCCGGGGATTTCTGGCGTCGTTGCCGTTGCAGGCGGAGGCGCAGCCGTTGCCTGCTCATGCACGGGCGGAGTTTCCAACCAATAGCGCTTGCGTTCGAATGGGTAGGTCGGCAGCGAAACGCGCTGGCGGCGTTCCGCCTTGTAGAGCGATGGCCAGTCGGGCTGCGCACCCGCGAGCCAAAGTGCTCCGAGAGCGGACATCAGCGCTTTGGAATCGCCTTCACCCGAGAACCCGTCGGACAGCGAGGAGACGACGATCTGACTGGAGGAAGATGCGGAATGCTGTCGGGCGAGCATCGCTAACACATTGCCGGGGCCGACCTCCAGGAGCACAGCGTCCAAGTTCTTGCGGAGTTCCCGGACCGCCTCCGAGAAGCGAACCGGCTCCCGCGCATGCCTTGCCCAGTATTCGGGATCGCAGGCCTCCTCAGCGCCCATCCATGTGCCGGTCACACCCGACACATAGGGAATCTTCGGTGCATTCAACTTCACTTTCGAGAAGGCGCTGGCGAGCGGCTCGATCAGCGGATCCATCATCGACGAGTGGAATGCGTGTGAAGTAACGAGACGGCGGCATGCAATTCCAGCCTCGTTCAGCTCCTTCTCGAATTCCGCAAGGGGCTCCAATGCTCCGGCAACGACGCATAACGAAGGCGAATTGATTGCCGCCAGCGATAGTGGCTCGCGCAAGCGCTCACGGACTTCCGCCTCCGACAGACGGACCGACAACATGCCACCCGCAGGAATCTCTTGCATCATCCGGCCACGCAGGGCGACGAGGGCGAGGGCATCCTCTAGCGAGATCACGTCCGCAAGGCAGGCAGCAACGAACTCTCCAACGCTGTGCCCCGCCATGGCTTTGGGCCGGATACCCCAGCTCATCCAGAGCTGTGCCAGAGCATACTCGATGGTGAATATGGCAGGCTGCGCGTTGACCGTCTCCGTAACAGACCGTTTCGCCTCATCTCCGGCATCTGCCGCCGGATAGAGCAATGTGCGGATGTCGACGCCAAGGTGTGGCCGCAGGATCTGCGCACAACAATCGACCGCCTCGCGGAACACCTTCTCCCCGTCGTAGATTTCGCGAGCCATGTTCGGATGCTGCGAACCCTGCCCCGGGAACAGGAAGTAGACGTCCGGAACAGCATCCGGCTTCGCGCGCGCCTGCGGCTGCCTTTTCTGCGAAAGGAGGTTGGCGGCTTCCGCTGTAGATCCGGCGACGATCGTCCGGCGATAGTCGAACCTCTTACGCCCAGCCTGAAGGGTCCAGGCTATATCAGCCAGGCTGAGCTCCGGATGCGACTCTAGATGCGCGGCAAGATTGCTGGCCGCCTGTTCGAGCGCTGCGGGCGAGCGCGCTGACAGGGGAAGAAGATGATTTGACCGGGGAGATTCCGAGGAACGAGCGGCGGGCGCCTGCTCGATGATCACATGCGCGTTGGTTCCGCCAACTCCAAACGAGCTGATCCCGGCCCGCCGGGGTCCTTCGGCTTTCCATTCCGATCTCTCCACACTGACCCGAAACGGGCTGTTCGCGAAATCGAACTTTGGATTCGGCTTCCTGAAATGAAGCGTTGGCGGGAACACGCCGTCACGCACAATGTTCGTTGCGTTGATCAGACCGGTTACGCCAGCGGCTACATCCAGATGCCCGACATTGGTCTTCGCCGTTCCGATCGTGCAGAATTGCTGGCGATCCGTGTGTGCCCTGAACGCCTGGGTCAACCCCGCCAATTCGATCGGGTCGCCGAGCGGCGTAGCGGTGCCGTGGGCCTCAATGTAGCCAATGGTGTCCGGGGCGACGCCGGCGGCCTCGTGCGCCATCGCGATAGCGCTGGCCTGCCCCTCCACGCTCGGCGCCGTGTAACCGACCTTGGCGGAGCCGTCATTGTTGACGGCGAAGCCGCGAATGACCGCATGGATCTGATCGCCATCGCGTACCGCATCGTCCAGACGCTTGAGCAGCACGACGCCCAGTCCGCTGCCGAATACGGTACCTTGAGCGTCAGCGTCGAAAGCGCGACAGTGACCATCGGGCGACGCCATGCCGCCCTCCTGATAGAGATAGCCACGCTTCTGCGGAAGTGTGATCGAGACTCCGCCAGCCAGCGCCATATCGGTCTGATAGGTCAGGAGCGACTGACAGGCCTGAGTGACCGCAAGCAAGGATGTCGAGCATGCCGACAGCATAGTGAAGCTCGGACCACGCAGATTCAGCTTATAGGAAACCCGCGTCGATAGAAAATCGAGGCTGTTTCCCATCATCTCGGCGTAGTTCGAGACCTGGTAGCCCGAGGTAAACTTTTCAATGAAGCCTGGCGTCGTGCAAAGCCGCGTCAGGAAATACGACCAGACGCTGGAGCCGGCATATACAGCTATCTGGCCCGGATATGTATCCGGAACGTAGCCGGCGTCTTCCAAGGTCTGCCAGCAGCACTCGAGAAACAGCCTCTGCTGCGGATCCATCACTTCCGCTTCGCGTGGATAGATGCCGAAGAACTCGGCATCGAACATGTCTACATCGTCAACGATCGAGCGTGCCTTCACATAACGCGGATCGCTTGCGATTTTCTCACGATTTGCGATTTCCAGCTCGTCGACGCGAAATTTGGAAATCGATTCGATGCCTTCCAGCTGATTGCGCCAGAATTCAGCAACGTTGCGAGCGCCGGGGAACCGGCCCGCCATGCCGATGATCGCAACTCCCTCAAGGACCTCAGACTCAACTTCCCGATCACTCATAACACACTGCCGGTTCGACGCGCACGCTGCCGGGCGAAAGCCGCCCGCTGTCGTCGCGCGCGTTCCTGCGCGTCGACGACGGATTGTTCCGATGACGCTTGCCCGCTCAGATGCTCGGCCAGAGACTTGATCGTGGTGAACTCGAACAAGGCGGTAATCGGGATCGTGATCTGCAACGCCTTCTCAAGGCTTGCATGAACGCTCACCAGCAGAAGCGAATTGCCGCCGAGGTCGAAAAAATTGTTGAGGATCCCGAACTTATCGATACCGAGGCTCTGGCGCCAGATATCGAAGATGGCGCTCTCCAGATCGGTGGTCGCGCCGTCGGTCGCAGCGACCGCTTGATCCGGAACGCCGAGCGAAACCAGTGCGGATCGATCGACCTTTCCATTGGGCGTCAACGGAAGGGTCTCCAGCCGAACGAAGAGAGCTGGGATCACGAATTCCGGCAGCTTAGTTGCGAGGAATTCCCGCAAGTCGCGGTCACTCAATGCACCATCGCGAGAAACGTAATACGCAGCAAGACGTCTGGATCCTTGCTGGCCGGGAAGCGCCACGACGCAGCTCTGGGCAACCCGGTCATGCTCATCCAGAGCAGACTCGATTTCTCCCGGTTCGATACGGTGGCCGTTGATCTTCACCTGCCCGTCCGCCCGCCCGAGGAACTCGACGATCCCGTCGGG
This sequence comes from Bradyrhizobium sp. F1.4.3, assembly GCF_040548375.1. Lineage (NCBI taxonomy): Bacteria > Pseudomonadati > Pseudomonadota > Alphaproteobacteria > Hyphomicrobiales > Nitrobacteraceae > Bradyrhizobium > Bradyrhizobium sp. F1.4.3. Next base: position 177,582 of record NZ_JBEPRN010000013.1, on the reverse strand, counting down.
CCGCCAGCGCGCAAGGTCGCCCGTGCGGTACATGCGGGCGTCGTCCTCTCCCACGGCAAACGGGTTCAGAAGGAACTTTTGGCCGGTCGTTTCGGCAGCATTGAGATAGCCGCGCGCCAGACCATCGCCCGCTGCAAACAGCTCTCCCACTGAGCCTGGCGGCACCGGCCGCAGTTCCTCGTCGAGGATGTACGCTTGAGTGTTTGAGATTGGGCGACCGATTGGCACCGGCTCCGGCACCGGTTCTCCGGCACGCATCACATAGCAGCATGTGAATGTCGTATTCTCGGTCGGCCCGTATCCGTTGATTACCCGGCACTTCGGAAGCTTCTCAAGCGCCCGCCGGACGTGCCGAGGCGACAACACGTCGCCGCCCGCAAGAAACTGCCGAAGCGAACCGAGACTCTCGAGCTCTTCTTCGACGACGAGGTTGAACAGTCCCGCGGTAAGCCACAGGGTGGTGACCTTGTGCTCCCGGATCACGCGTATCAGCTCTTTCAGCGAAGTCGGCGCAGGCGGCATAACAACCAAGCGCCCGCCATTGAGCAGCGCTCCCCAGATCTCCAGCGTCGACGCATCGAACGAGATGGGCGCGAAGTGCAGGAAGGTCTCTTCCGGGCCGAAGTTGCAGAAATTCGTATTGCGAACCAGACGAATGATGGCCCGATTTTCGACCATCACTCCCTTGGGACGCCCCGTGGAACCCGACGTGTACATCACGTAAGCTAGGGCGTTGGGCCCGCCCAATGATTCGGTATTTCCGATATCGATCCCTGAAAACCTGGAGTTGTCCAGAACCACACAGGTTCCGTCATAACCTGACAGAACAGTCGAGGCGAGCGACGGTTGGGTGACCATGACCGTCGTTCGCGTGTCGTGGAGCAGGAAATCGATACGGTCTTTCGGATAGTCGGGATCGAAGGGAACGTAGGCGCCGCCCGCCTTCAACACCGCGACGAGCGCAACGATCAATTCGACCGAGCGCTCGAGGCAGCACCCCACCAGCGTTTCCGGACCAACGCCCGCTGCGCGCAGTCGATGAGCCAGTTGGTTGGCGCGAGAATTCAGTTCGGCGTATGTGAGCCGCCTGCTTCCGATCTCCAGGGCAATCGAGTTCGGAGATGAAGCAACGACTTCTTCGAAAAGCTGGGCAACGGTGCGGTCACGAGGGTACTCTGTACGGGGACCGTTCCATGCGCGAACCTGCTCCACGAGAGCAGACGCGGAATTCCCAGATCGATTCAGAACCTGCGATCCAACTGAATCCAACGACACAAGTCAGGCCCTTTTCAAACTGAGCGGGCAGTATTTTTAAGCGCTGGGCAGCAATCGGAAGCCACCCGAAATCCAGCCAAGTATGTCTCAATATTATAAGCAATTTATCTTGCTGTCAGCCCATTTAACGGGGCCGATCAAACACTTGCAACACCTGGTTAATTCATAGGCCGGCCAACCCTGCCTGCTCGTCGCCCCCGGAGAACAGTTAACTCGCAAATACCTTAGTAACTTGACCTGCGCCGCAGGTTCAATTGCGCCATGGTTCCCTATCGTGCGGACTGCGCCGGGAGCTCTCCGGGGCCGCTTCGGGCGCCTCGCTTACCGGCCCCCCATCATTTCGGAAAGGCGAAAATAGAAGCCCCTATAGGTCCCGTCGCAGTCAGGAAAAAGCGGGACCCGCGTTCTGCGTTCGTGAACAGGCCAACTTGCGATGAGCTCATAACCCAGCTCACCCATAGCCGAGCAAAACTTGTCGACGCTGTGAAGCTTGCACGGATTGACCCAAAGCCCACCGTCGTGAACGGCAACGATATCGTCGAGGTTCGAGAACGGGCTTCGGTTGACGATAACATGTTTAGGAAGCCGTTCGAGACGCGCGAGCAGCGCCGCCAACGTGGGTTCGAAAAAATGGATGGCCCCCGCCACAATGAACAAATCCGCGCCCGAAGCCGAGGAAAACTGGTCCGAGAATCTGAGGCGTTCCTCGTCTCTGCTCCTTGCGAATTCGAGCATCGCGTCGCGCTTGAACGGGAGATCGTGAACAGTCCAAGCGAGGTCACGCGAGAAATGCAGATGGCGGTCAAGCTGAAAGAAGAGATTGCCGACGCTTCCGCCGAGATCGAAGACCGACCGCAATTCGGATGCGATGGGCGCCAGAAAGAAGAGCACGGGATAGTCGCTTTCCCGCGTCACCTGCGCAAACTCGGCGTGGAGGCTCAGCTGTTTCGGATGGTCATGGGATGCCGGGACGTATCGCGCCGCACATGCACTTGCTGCCTCGATGCTCGGGAACGTCCCATGAAAGGCAAGCAACCGCTCCAGCGCCGGCCTGATCACGCGGCTGCGGCGCGCGCGCATGATCAGCCCAGCGCCCCGTCGCGACCTGCCAAACAGGGTGAGGAGACGGGCAAAACCGCGTATTTGCACGACCCGCATCGACCGGATCGCGTTCCGCCAGTGGCCGAATTTCACAAAGTCTCCACCCATACGACCGGCCTCAGGGGAGGTTCCGGAACGGAAACCCTCAAATCGACCCAGAAGACGCACAGGAATCCATTTCCTATCGAGTGAAATAAATTTCATTATTAAAAAACGCGACATCGACGACGTACCATACCCGCCGGCCAGCTGGGATGCCATGGCCGCTGCATTCACCATTTCGACATTTCTGACCATTGAAACATCTTGCGACAAGCACTGGAGACGGGCATTATTATCTTTAATATTTTCAAGGTTAATCAACTAATTGAATTTCTTGCGTGCGCAAGCGAGATCAAAGGATGTCGCGTAATGTCACAGATTTCAGCTCCGCTGATCGAACTCGATTGGAAAAACTTTCAACCGTGGAAGGTGACCGCTGTTCGGCACCGTCTCTCCGATCACGACTTGCTTCAACCAGATCAATTGATCGAGCTGAGCAAGCGTCTGGAGGAACGAGGACGAGTCCGCACGCACGCCAGCAGCGCCACCGCAGACACGCCGTTCAATGCGGCGCCGGAGATACATCCAAATAGCTCCTCGGCGGCAGACACGCTCAAGCGCATTCGGGACGCAAAGGCCTGGCTGTCGCTCCTCAACGTGCAGACGGATGCGACTTATCGTGAGCTCGTTGACCAAGTACTGGACAGCGTCCGACCGTTGGTCGAAGCCAAAGATCCGAACATGAGCTATCGCGGCGGCTGGATCTTCGTCACGTCTCCCAACACCGTCACGCCGTTCCATATCGACAAGGAACACAATTTCATCCTTCAGATCCAGGGCCGCAAGACCATCTATGTTTGGGACCCGGATGACGAGGTCGTTGTCAGCCAGAAGGCGCGAGATCTCTTCCATGCCCGCCACGACCGGGATCTGATCGTCTGGAAGGAAGAGTTTCGCAAGCGTGCTCATCGCTTCGAGGTTGGCCCGGGTGACGGCGCGTATATGCCTTCTACGGCGCCACACCTCGTTGAGGTCGGGGACGAACCTTCCATCACCATGAGCTTCACTTATTACACGGACAGCACTCGCCGCCAGAGCATGCTGCATTATGCCCGAGGCCATCTCGCCGACCGCGGAATCGCATTGCCAAACGTGGGCGACTCGCAGTTGCTGGACCAGTTGGTCTACATGGGCGCGACACCGGTGCGGGCGACCTTGCGTGCAGCGCGCCGGCTGGCTGGACGGCCCGTCGCCGCCGAAAGGGCCAGATACGCGCACCACAAGTTTTCATAAGCCATCGACTCGGCGCCGAGCCGAGCGCGCTGAGTGCGTCTGTTGATACAGGAATACACAAATGGCGTTGACTGGTAGTCTGGACATCGGAAGGCTCGAGCTCCGTCCCAATTCTGTCGAGCGATCGTTCAATCGCGAGCCGTTTGGTTTCGATCATAATCTAAGCCAGCTCGACATGTTTGAGCTTGGGTCACTTGCGAGCCTCGCGGATAAGCAGTACGGCCCTGGTCACGAGAGTGATTTTTTCCTGGCATCGAGCGCGACCGCGCCCGATGAGAGATTCCGGGCCGTGAAGTCGGTTAATTTGAGTTTGACCGACGCATTCTGCAGCTTGAATAAGCACTCGATCCGAATTCTGCTGAAACGGCCTGAGGATCACGATCCGCGCTTCCGCAAGCTGCGCGACGACTTAATGGAGCAGATCCTCGATAGGTCACCGGAGCTCCGAAACGATCGCATATTGCGGCTGGAGTCGGCGATTTTCATCACATCTGCCGCAACGCTAACTCCGTTTCATTTCGATCCATCCGCCGTGTTCTTCTGTCAGATCATGGGCAAGAAGACATATCATCTCTATTCTCCCACCACGCTCACTGAGCCCGAACTGGAGCAGTTCTACTTCCGCGGCATGGTCGACATCGCCCAGGTCGAGCTCACCAAGCGTGATCCGAAGGAGGAGCATGTATTTCAGCTGTCGGCCGGAACCGGATTGCACCAGCCACAGAACGCGCCTCACTGGGTAGAAACCCAGGGCGACATCTCAGTCTCTTATTCGTTTTTCTTCGAGACCCTGACGGCACGCAAGACGAACCGTATTCGGGGTTTCAATCACTATCTGCGAATGGCCGGCGCACAGCCGCAGCCTCCGGGATTGCAACCTGGCATCGATGCATTGAAGGCCGAGGCGATGAATGTGTGGATTCCATGCCGCAAGACATTGTCGTATGTTAGGTCGGCGACAATGGGCAGATCGTGATCTCTTTTGCCAAGCCCGACGGTGTTGGCGCGATTCAGGCTCCTCATTTTTGAGAGAACGACGCGCAGCAGACTTAGCTATGCCGCGCCGGATTCTAGCCGCACAGATCTAACATAGCCCCGCCCCAAGGGCGGCCGAGCCGCTTCACCAGGGGTAAGTATCGATCGAAGCAGATGCCCAAGCTCAATTGGCGTTCCGTGGCATTGACATTGGTACTGGCTGTCGTCGCTGTCGAGGCGGGAGCGACAACGATCTGTCGACTTTTGGCAGCCTATCCGCAGGCCAGTCGCTACTTGTGGAGTCCGCAACTCGAACAAGTACGCGCGAACTGGAATAGCAGTTCCTCAATGTTGGACCCCGATATTGGGGGGCTTCATACGCCGGAGACTATCCTAGGCAATGTCACACCTTGCGGCTCTGCGTACGGGGATTCTTTCACGTCCGGTTTCGAGAGCGAGGACGGCGAGGGCTGGGTCGAACGCCTGTCACTCACCCTAGGATGTCGTATAGTGAACTATTCCGTAGGCGGCTACGGCATCGATCAGGCATATCGACGTCTCGAACGAATTCACGACGGCTCTCGATTCGTGCTACTCGGGCTCGATCCCAACGGGATTATGGACGTCGTCAGCCAGTATGATGGATGGCTCGGCGGGGACCAGGTGCCATTCGCACTCAAAGGCCGCTTCGTGATCACTCCTTCCGGGCGCCTGAACTGGATTGGCCCGCCGCGCCTTGATGCAGACGGGTTTGTTGCCTTGAACCAAGCGCCTTCGGGCTCGCTGCCAGAGTCCTATTTTCTGCCTGGCACGCAGGATGGGGCCGTTATATCGCGCTTTCCCTACACTCTGACGCTTGCGCGGGTCGCGCTCATGCCAAGCATACGCGCTTTTTTGGCTGGGCATACGGAGTGGAGCGCGTTGTATCACGCAGATCATTCGTCCGGCGCTCTGCAATTGATGGTCGCCATTTCGGAAGCGTTCGCACGGCTTGCGCGAGCGCGCGATCAACGCCCACTCATCGTCATACTTCCGGTCTCCGGCAGCTTTCGGGAGAACACAACCTTCGACCAATTCGAATACGTAGCTCTCGTCAACGAGCTACGGAGGAGGAACATCGAGGTGCTGGATGTCGGCCCTGCAATGGCCGCTGCAAGCGGTGGCCGCTTGGCTTGCGGTTACTTTACGCGGCAAGACACGGGCTTTGCCGCATGGCTTCGCTCGCCCGTGCCATGTGGTGGTCACTATAGCGGTCGTGCCCATGCTCTGGTGGCGCAACTTGTGAAAGCTGAATTGCTGCGCCGGAAAATGCTCGTACGTTGAAGCTGAAGAGACCGGTCAAGTTTGTCACATGTTACCCACAACGGACCTCGGGGCGCGCGATAACGCTGCACTTATACGGGCTAGGCGAAGCGACAGCATTCATTATACTGCATCAAAATCCGCCATGCGTGCTTTACTCAAGGGCGCCAGAACGGTATTTTCTCGGGAAGCTAGTTTTTTAAGCCATCCGTTTTTAATTTTTTGCGCGGTTATAAAGACCCAAGAGGACTTTATCCGTACTCAAAATGAATGCTGGAGTAAATGAACACCCTTTGCTCTATCGGCGGAAGCCAAACAACAACGAGACAGTCCTCAACTCCCTCGTTGCCCTCCGCTTCGGCGTCGGAAGCACGTCCGGACCGCAGCAACGGTAGCGACACTGTGGCTGAGCTCCAACCAGCATGCAAATTTTTACACCTTCGCCCAATCCGCGCAGCCGGTAGTCGACCTCCTCTCATTTGCTTCTTTCCAGGACCGCCGGGTGCGCGTGACCTTGCCGCAGCACTACCCGAGGATCAACCAGTCTACGAAATCTGGTGGCCAAACGTGGATAACGAGAGCCGTTATCCAAGTGTGGAGGAACTTGCCGATCTATTTGTCTCCGAGATTCGCAAACTGCAACCGCATGGGCCCTTCCAATTCTGCGGCTATTCGACATTCGGCCTTGTTGCGTATGAAATGGGCCAACGCCTCCTGGCTCAAGGCGAGGACGTTGGCTTCCTCGCACTATTTGATATCTGGCATCCACAATTTCTTCAGTCGCTGACCCCAAGGGAGATGGCTCGCTATAGAATCCTGCGGGTCATCGATCGCCTTGGGAAATATCGCCGAATCCTCATGAAAGGCGGAGCCAGTGAAGTAGCGTCGAACTTGGCTCGGTTCGCGTTCAATAAGGCAAAGTCGATTGGCTGGCGCCTTTCCCAAAAAAGGTTGAGCGGCGCCGGCCGGCCCGTGCCGAAACCCCTGCAGATTATTGCGTCAATCGAGGCCAACAAAGCCTATGTTCCGCCGCCCTATCCAAGGCGGTTCATCCTAATCCGAACAGAAGACCTGCTCGACAGAAAGCTTAAAGATCACGCCGTGGGATGGAATAGTTGTGCGCCTCACGGCATCGATTTACATTTTGTCGAGGGTGATCACGGCACCATTAAAGACAAGCCCTGTGTTCACGGCTTAGTTCAAAAAATCGTTCCATATCTCGCCGCGACACAGATCCAATGCTCGGAGGGTGCGCCTTGAAAGTGCAAGACATTGACCGGATTTAAAATATTGCTGGCAATTGGCCTGCGGCCATAATATAGAATTCTTAACAGGGTTTTAAGATTTATTAAATATTTGGTTCCAGAACCGTTAGTTAAAATGATCAGTTTGGACGTAGCGCACCCGGCAAGTGGCTTTGACCGTCGGAGATCGTCGCCGGCCGGAGCAGGTTTCATTGGGGGAGCCGCGTTGAGCGACGGTTCGTCGGCGTCCCCTACAGATGCGCCACTGTTGTCGTCCAATCTCTCGCGTGAAGTTTATTGCATTTTAGGCGTCCCGATCGATGCCCTCGATCTCCCGGCTGTTGTAAGAAGGCTTGAAAGCGCGGCCGCTCAGCGCGCGACGTGTCTCGTGTCCACGCCCAATCTGAACTTCCTGGTCAACAGTCTTTCGGATCCTGAATTTCGACAATCGCTCCTTGATAGCGATCTGTGCCCTCCAGATGGCATGGCAATCATCTGGATTGCACGGCTTATCGGCCTGCCGATCCGGGAGAGGGCGTCAGGGGCCGACCTTCTTGACCGCCTCCGGGCCAAAGCGACAGGTGTGCACAGACTCTCACTGTTCCTGTTTGGAGGAGCACCAGGTGTCGCCACTGCTGCGGCAAAGGCATTTAACGCCGGCTCAAGCGAGCCGAAATGTATCGGAACGATGGATCCGGGCTTCGGCGAGATCGATGAACTCAGCGCTGACAATATAATCAATGTCGTAAATTCAAGCGGCGCCGACTTCTTGGTCGTATCTCTTGGCGCCAAGAAAGGGCAATTGTGGCTCCAACGGAACCATCATCGCCTGAAGATTCCTATCCGCGCCCATCTAGGTGCGGCGATCGGTTTCCAGGCGGGTGTGCTCAAGCGGGCTCCGCCGGTTGTGCGCGCATGCGGCTTTGAATGGCTATGGCGCATTAAGGAGGAGCACTATCTCTGGAAGCGCTATCAGCATGATGGTTTTGTCCTGCTGCGCCTACTGCTCACCCGAGTTTTGCCACTTGCCGCGACGAATCGCTGGCATCAACTGCGTCAGAAACTGCGGCCTCGGGAACTTTCGATTGTGAAACTTCAGGAGGACGAGAGGTCGATCAAGTTCGCGCTATCCGGAGTCGCGCTGCAAACGCATGTTTCGCGTGCTTCGAAGCATTTCGAAGAAGCTCTGGCTAGCGACCGGAACGTTATCATTGACCTTTCGCGAACGCAGACCATCGATGCACGCTTCTTTGGCATGTTGATGATGCTGCACAAGGAACTAACCAGCCGAAAAGCCAAGCTGAGGTTTACCGGCGTCACCTGGACAATCAGGAAACTTTTCCAGCTGAATGAGCTTGAATACTTGCTGTCACCGGAAGCTGGATCTTAGGTTCAACTCGGTAGCTAGAGGTCGACCTTCCTCGGCTAGCTCCATGCCGAATGAAACCACACCAAATTGCTCCTTGTTTTTCATGACCAAATCCACGATTTCGGTCGTGATCGACTTGGCTTGCGCAGCATAGCCGTACACCAAAGCTGTATCGCAAATAACATTTATCGTACGTGGGATTCCCCGGCTAACTCGGCCGATAAGTGCACAAGCTTCATCCTCGAACAGCTTTTCGCTCGAGCCTACGGCACCCAAACGGAAATTGATGTAATCGGAGACCTCGTCAACACCCATTGGCTTGAGGTGAAAGTCAGACGAGATTCGTTGCGCGAATTGGAGCAGTTGCGGGCCACGCAACGTGTCCCGTAATTGCGGCTGCCCGACAAGAATAATCTGCAGAAGCTGCCGCTTGTCCGTATTGAAATTGGAGAGCATTCGAAGCTCTTCGAGTGCCTCCATCCCCAAGTTCTGCGCTTCATCGACAATCAGAATTATTCGCCGATCTTCGGCAGACTGATCTAGAAGAAATTTTTGAAATTGCTTGAACAGCGCTGGATAGGCCCCTTCGAACGGCAAATTGAGCGACATCATCACCCACGGCAGAAATCCGTCTTGAGGGCGCGGCGTATTTGAGATGACGCAAGCGGTAATGTGGTCATCGAGGCGCCGCAGCAGGTACCGGACCAATGTCGTTTTTCCACATCCGACCTCGCCAGTGATCACCGTAAAGCCAGCACTGTTCATTACCCCGAACTCGAGCATGGCAAACGCCAATCGGTGATTCTGACCCCAAAAAATCAAATCCGGATCAGGCAAGATGGAGAAGGGCTTCTCCCGAAACCCATAAAATGACTCATACATCCGCAGAGCCTTCAGAGAACGCGGCATGATTGCCGACAAACAAGAACGAATAGACCAAGCCCACTCGAAATGGAAATCTTCTTGGCGGGGTTGATTAATCAATATTGCCGAGGAGGACGACGAGATTCCTCCAACCGACGAGAAAATCCGCTGCGCATCGGTTCCATTCACCGAAGAGGTATGGGGGAATATGTCGCGTTAATCATTGATGATTTTTTGCTTGTTCTCAAATTGGGGAGGACTTATACGTTTAGTTGGGCGTGCGGGGCAATTGGTCGCCTTGAAAATAAGCGCTAGATTGGGGGGTAAGCTAATTTTAATCCGAGGGTTCACGCCGTGCTTCAGACCGTTGGCTCGCATCAACCTTTCGCCCCCAATGAGCCTGACTTTGCCCCTGACCAAGGGGCAAGCTTAAATCTTGGTCGGTTGTTTGATGTTTTTAAGCGCAGGTTTTTTTTCTTTCTTTTCCCATTTGGAATGATCGCCATTGGCGGCATGCTTTTCGCCGCGCTTCAGAAGCCCAACTATGTTTCTGAAGGCAAGATTCTTCTTGAAGCGCAACTCCTGGCACCGGACATCGTCAGACCTGTTTCCAGCATGTCAGCGCCGGAACGTGTTCAACTCCTTCAACAGCGGGTCCTTACGCGCGACAAACTTCTGACTGTCGCCAGGAAATTCGCTCTGTTTCCCAACAGCGCTGATGTTGTGGAAACGATGCGCAGCAGCATCCAATTCAAGCCCGTGGTCGCGGATGCTCAGGTACGCATGAGCACGCTCACGATCGCTTTTACGGTTGGTTTCGAATACCCAGACCCAGAACTCGCAATGGAAGTCGCGAACGAGTTGATTCGCGCGATAGTGAGTGAGGACGATCGCGCTAGAAGCGACCGGGCGGCGGAGGCCGTCAATATCCTTGCGGATGAATCGAGGGACCTTGAGAACAAGCTCGAGGACACGCAAGCACGGATCATCGAGGCGGCTCGGCGACCGGCTGACACCTCGTCGACGATATCCGATCAGCAGAAATCGCAACTCGCCACGCTGGGAGCCCTTCGGGCCGAATTGGCTCAGAAGATGTCAGTCTATTCGGAAGCACATCCTGCCGTGATATCTCTGAAAAAAAGAATAGCTCTGATGGAGAAAAGCATCCAGGAGCCTCCACCGGTGGCCGCGCAAGCTAGACCATCTCAAATCGATGACTTAGAGGCATTGAAGCGGCAACGGGAGGCAGTTGAAAAGCGGCTCTCGGACGCGAATGCAAAACTCACAACGGCTCGTCTCACTCAAAAGATCAGTCGAGACCAGCAGGCCGAGCGGCTGCAGGTGATCGAGGCGCCGACGCTACCGCAAAAACCCCTCAAATCGAATAGGTTGAAGCTCGTTGCGGGGGCTCTTGGTGCAGCCTTGGTGCTTGGCATTGGCTCAGGATTGGCGGCAGAGTTCCTCAACGGGTCCATCCGGGGCCCGGAAGCGCTGGCTGGATTGATTCCACCATCGCTCACCGTCTGTATACCGTACATCGAAACGACGGGCGATATTATTCGAGCACGCGCGAGATTCGTCTTTGGTGCGGTCTGCGTGCTGATACTTCTGGCGATACTTGCCGGACTTGCCGCTGCAATCGTTTTCCATTGGCCGATCGAGCAGTCGAAGGCTTGGTTCGATTTGCACGTGCTAGCCCGCCACTAGCTCTTTCGAGATTGCGATAGCAGGAGGCATCGAATGGAAGACATTCGCCAAGCAGTGGAGCGTGCAAAGGCAGAGCTAGGGTCGCACGGCGCTCCCAGATTTGGTACCACGAGTAATCGGCCACGCCACGATGCACCAACTGAGCGAAAGACGCCGCTTCGACAAGTGACGCTCGAATCTTCCTTTCTTCAATCGCGCAGGATCGTTGCTCATGATGGAATGGACCCTCGTTCGCTGACATTTGACATTCTGCGGACCGAAGTTCTGCGATCGATGGACTTCAAGGGCTGGAAAACGTTGGCGATAACGTCTCCGACGCCGGGATGCGGCAAGACCTTTCTGTCTATCAATTTGTCTCTCAGCATGGCACGAGAGCCGGAAAGACAGGTATCGCTGGTGGATTTCGATCTTCGCAGGCCACAGATCGCCCGTACTTTAGGTCTGAAGGGTGGAGATGGAGTCATAGACGTCCTGGAGGGACGCAAAGACCCGGACGAAGCGACTATCAATGTACGCGTCGGCAGCAGCAACTTGGAAGTGATGCCGACTACATCCGGCTCCAACGCATCAGATCTTGTGTCATCAAGCGCAACGAAACAGTTCCTGGACGGGCTCTCTCGTCGCGGACAAGCGCAAATCGTCGTGATTGACTTGCCCCCGCTCCTGACAGGACACGACGTGATCTCGGTCCTGCCGCACGTTGACTGCGTCCTCCTCGTTGCGGCCGTCGGGACCTCGAAAGTCTCGGAAATCGAGCAGTGCAAGAAGTATCTGCAGGCCACGGACATGGTGCGTTTTGTCCTGAACAAGGCTCCCTCGGGCACCGCGCACGGATATTATTACTGAGCACAACTCGCCGAGCGGTGCGGCGGACTGACAAGCGGCGACCACCCCTGGGTCGTTCACGTGAGCTTTGCCTACGCCAGGGGCAAGCCACAAGCTTTCGACCCACTGATAGCTCAGAACTTGTAGAGCGCCCCCATCGAGACGTAGTTGCTCTTTGAGCCCACCAGGGGCGCATTGGATTGAAGATTCGTGTATCGATATTCCCAAGTAAGAGACGTGTCACGCCGGATGTCATACCGAAGCGTTCCGTTGAATATCCAGGAATTGTCCAGTCTGGTGCCGTCGACATATTCGATGCGGCTGTAGGACACCAAACAGTCCGCGGACCACAGTTGGCTGATCTCATAGCTGGATTGCACGGACGCAGATGCGATCCGGGCCGATGCTGTAGTCGGTATCTGAACCGCGACAACGCCGGGAAGGGCAAGAGCGAGATCAGTCGCTGCTGAACTCGACGCGATGTTGTTCGTTATGTCGACGGTTCCGGTAAGTGTCCACTGGCGAAATGGTTCGTAGCTGATACGCCCTCCATAGACATCCCCGCCTGCCGTGGCGTGCCCACCGATGCCGGAGCTATCGGAGCCCTGATGACCGTAATACGCCGAAAGGCGAAAGAGGCCGATCCGGCTCGTCCCAATTCCGCCGACAGCGCGGTGCGAGGTTGTTGAAACGGGCGTTGACGTAGGCGTTGCGTCAAGTGCCACGTTGCCGACAACACCTTCCGAATAGATGTAAAACAGTGGGCCAAGCCAAAACCCGGCGCGCTCGGTAAAGGTTCTGCTAGAGTTGTTCGGCAGACCCTGCCCTTCATATTCGGTCCGCGCAGCGGAGCCCGATAGGGTTAGGATGCCCCTATTAAAAAGTTTCTCCACCGTGAACGTCCCGGTGTAACGATTACTTGGATTCACCAACAATGGAAGGACACTACTGGTTGCCGGCGTCGATTGCCCAACCACCTGACCTGTCGGGGAACCGGTCGTTCCATTTGGCGGAGGCGTATTGCCGTTAGGCACAACGGTGGAAAGCGGGGCAGTCTGAGGTACCTGGATCGCGCTCTGCAGAGTTGAGGCCCAAGTCCGACGAACGTAGTTTGCGTCGATCGTGAAGTTCAAATCCCGCATGGCCTCGTATCTTTGCGAAAAGCCAGCCCGTCCATCCAGAGTATTGACCTCGTTGGCGTCCGGATAAACTTGGCGATCGAGATTTCCGTACAATGTCGTCGTGTGAATTCCATTGGTCCAGACTGCGACGAGGCCCGGCGTAACTCCGATCCCAGGCGATGCTATGCCGTTTCGGGGAGCCTGGAAGAGGTTGTCTGAGTACAGCGAATAGGTGCGCAACGTGGGATAGAGCAGCCAATCATTGACTGTAACGGCGGTAGGATCTCTTGCCGGAAGCCTCTTGACCACTGGAACATCGAGGGGCGGTTCCTGTGCCAGGCTCGTCGAAATCAACGCGAAGCAAAAAAATGCAGCCCACGCAAAACAGGAAGCTACCTTTCGGAGTTGAATGGAACCTAGCTGGCGCATTGACTACCGGAAGCCGTCCGTCGAGCTTCAAAAAAAGCGAGCAAGGCTACACGGGGACTTCAGAAGTATCTTTCCGGAATCCGAATAGTATCCCCCGGCGCGATTACGACCGCCTCCGACAGAGGATACTCTTTCCATATGTCGTCACCGAGGTGCCTAATGAGGACCACCGACTTGCTCGCGCGATAAGTGAATCCGCCTGCCATTGCAACGGCGGCATGCACGGTGAGACCACTTCGGAACGGGTACTCGCCAGGGGTCGACGCCTCGCCCAATACATAGAATGGCCTAAACTGGACCACCGCCACGGTCACCTTGGGATCCTGCAGGAAGCCGCCGCTACGATACCTTGCTGCAATCTCGCGGCCCAGATCGACTTGCGACCGCCCCGCAGCTCTTATGGCACCGACCAAGGGCATCGAAACGCTGCCGCCGGGATTAACATCGTACTCGCCCGTGAGCGATTCTTCGCCATACACGGTGACCTTGATCCGGTCGCCAGGACGTAAGCTGGATGCAAGCCCAGCGCCCAACGACGGCCTTACCGGCTGCGTTTCAACTTCGACAGGACCGTAGTCAGTGTAGCATCCGCCCAATTGGAGGGCTGCGACAAATACGACTGCCAGTTTCGAATATTTGGACAGCATTAGCCCCGCTCGCAAATCGCCGCGAATATGCCCTAAAATTCTGGGCTCCGCGTGCAATCCTATCCGTTTCGCGCGGCCAAATCTGTGTCCGTTTAGTCACATTGGGAAACTTCAATCGACGGGGACACACTATCGCGGCGATTACGCCGTCCCGATACACATCACGTTATCAATGGTTTACCCAGATTCGGCAATTCAATGTGCTCTAATGTTCCGCGGCTGAAGTGCCAATCTTGCCCCGCCGCTATCAGCGCGGCCTCGTGGTATTGACCAACATTCAAGGCGAACAGCTTCCATCTGCTAGCTTCCGTGGGATCAGGCCTGGTCGTCAGCAGGCCCGGCGCCTCTCCTGGAAGAAAGGCTACCTCAAAGTCGTTGAGAGGTAACGAAATACCCTGACCCTTTGCCTTGACGTACGCTTCCTTACAGGTCCAACAAGCAAAGAACGCCTTGTAAAGAACAGGCCCGGTCAAACAAGCCAACTTCTCGGCCTCGGTCGTTGAGAAGAACCGCTTCGCTAGATCCGCGACATCTATGTCCGTTCGAACCCTTTCCACATCCGCACCGACCGCTCGACCTCTCGCAAGGGCTATGAGAACACAATCACCCGAATGCGAAACACTAAACTGCAACTCAGAGCGGTAATCGGTCGCTAGACTAGGTTTACCGAACTCGTCGTACTCAAACCGCAATTCCTCGGCACGCAAACCAATTGCCCGCCCCAGCAATAGCCGCAGGTATCCGCGACCGATAATGCTACGCTTGGCATCTGCGATGCTGCGAAATCGGCCTGCGCGCTCTCGCTCGCCAGGGGAAAGTAATTGGTACAGGCTGGCAAGACGGGCCCGCGAGACGTCTAAAGTAGAGTGCCAGACGCGCACTTCATCGCTGGACAGAATGCCTGGGCGGGTACACTCGGCCACATCTTTATGTTTTGCATTCACCCTTCAATTCCGAAATTCTAGAACACGATATCGTTGCGAGGTCCCTCTGGCTTCTGCACAGCACGCGACAACGGGAGTCCTGAATGAAGGTTAAGCAGCCAAGCACGAGGGGAAATCTTGTTCCGGCAGACAATTCCACCCGGTTTCGGCTGTCGAGGCAAACCCTTGGCAGGGTGTTTCTTTTGGCCATCATATGCCTCGCTTCCAACAGCGGTGCGAACGGTCAAACAACGCGGACCAATCGGTCTGCCGCTCCGACAAGCCCGTCCTTGCCATCCTCCTCCTCGACTAGTCCAAACAGCCCTTGCGACGCCTCCAACCCTACCAGTCCTTGTTTCTCGGCCAAGGCCCCCGGCAATCCTTGTTACTCCGCGGTGGGGGACCCCTGTTCGAAGACCACCACACCTGCATCCACAGTTCCCCAATCACAGCCAGCAGCTCGTCCGTCCCCACTGCAAATTCGTGCCATTACCATCGACCAGGCGCGTGCGGCCATCGAAGCTGCGGGGTATTCGAAAGTCGAACAATTGCGAAAGGACGCGGAAGGGGCCTGGCAGGGCAACGCCGAGATGGAGGGCAACAGTGTGAGCATCACGCTTCATATCGACGGAAGTATAACGAAAAACTAGTCCAGCCTCTCTGACGGAAGTTTTATGAAAAAATGCTGCTCGCTGGAGCAAAAACCAGATTGCGCCACTTGACCAGATATGGTTATAATTTACTGATTTTAAATAAATTATAAAATTCAAAATTAAATAGACGAATACCGTACATTTTATAAATCGGGTGCTTCCGTTGACAAGCACGTCAGACATTCGCGACGGCAACAATCAGTTTGCAGCATCGCCTCCGCTGAATTTCAGCATTTCAAGCGAGGCTATCCCATATATTTTGTCCACGGTCGATTTCTTGACGGTCTTGCTGTCCAGCTTGATCGGCGGGCTCGCATACCAGTTTGCGGTGGGCAATACCGTACCTAGCTGCCTCCCATATTGTGCCGCCGGATCTCTCGCCGGCGCGATTTACGTCCTCCGGATGAGCGGGAGAGGATTCTACAGATTTCCCTACGGCGGCAAGCAGCGGGTTGAAACTGGGAAAATTCTGTCTTGCTGGTGTTCGACCCTGTTATTGCTTGCGTTCGCGGCACTGATTTTCAAGGTTGGCGCGGAATATTCCCGTGGCTCATTTCTGACCTTTTGCTCGGTCGGACTGCTCGCGTTGGTGGCGCTTAGGAAGGCCGCCAAGCTAACTCTGGCGAGCGCGGTGTCTCGCCGCGCCATTGATCGAGGTCGCACCGTCGTACTCGGCGTATTCGACGAGATGCGGGGACAAGAGGACTTGCTATCCCACTTCGGCGCATCAGAGATCAAGCGCTTCGTACTCACTGCGCCTGGCCCCTTGTCAAGCGGACCTGAGGATATTGGCACTATCGGTTCTGTCGCTGATTTCATTAGGAACAGCAATTGCCGCGAGGTTTTACTCGCGCTCCCCTGGACAGACACCAAACGCATCGAGTTCGTGCGCAATCAGGTTAAAGCCTTACCCGTGGCCGTTCGCCTGCTACCGGATAAAAACGCCCAAACACTTTCCGGCCCTATGTCGCTCGATAAAATTCTTGCACTCACGGTCAACATTCAGAATGCTCCGTTGAGCGATCGTGAACGCCTGCTCAAGCGCATGCTTGACGTTCTGTTCGCGACATTAGCGCTCATGTTCTTCGGACCAATCATGGCCATCACCGCGGTTGCGATCAAGCTCGATAGTCCCGGCCCCGTGATCTTCAGACAGCACCGGAAGGGATATAATGGAAAACACTTCGTCATATTCAAATTTAGGACTATGACCGTTGAAGAAAATGGTTCTGTTGTTGCTCAGGCAACGCGCGAAGATCCGCGGATCACAGAAATTGGACGAACGCTACGCTCGCTGAGTATCGACGAGCTGCCGCAGTTATTCAACGTTCTGAGAGGAGAGATGTCTCTGGTAGGGCCGCGTCCCCATGCCTTGGCGCATGACAATCACTTTGAAAAGCTCTTGAGCGATTATGCCCTCCGGCATCACGTCAAGCCAGGAATTACCGGCTGGGCTCAATGCAACGGAGCGAGGGGTGAAACTCCTCAAATCGAACAGATGTCCGCGCGCGTAAGGCTGGATCTTTGGTACATCGACAATTGGAGCCTTAAGCTCGACCTTCTGATATTGATCAAGACCTTTATTGAGGTCCTGAGCAAGCGGAATGCCTATTGAGCTATCGAAGGCGGATATCGAGGGAGCCCTCAACTATCCATCTTGGGATCGTGGAGTTGAGTTCCTCATCGGGCCGGTTATAAAAGCAAGAGCGAACCTGAGAACCAGGCTTTCTTTCGCACCTTACAGCGACATATGAAGCAGGTGGCCTCAAGTGGTTTCGCAGTTTTTCAAGCTCAGGTCGCTTTGTCGGTTTCCGTGCGGGAGTTGAATCCGCAGGTGCCACTATTTTGTTCGAGTTCGCGGTGGCGAATACGACGGCTGTTGGCCGCTCAAGTAATGCCGCACTCGCCTTTAAGCGTTGGGAAAACACTTCGCCCATCCAAAAGCCAGCTCATCACGCGTCCTCTCGCCCCGCATCAATCTATCGTAGTCTTCAAACCCAATCCTCACTCCGTCCATTAGTGCCCACGCATCTCCAGGGCATTTCAGCCGGAGCCACAATATCTCGGCGTTGGGCCTGTCAAATTCCGAAATGAGGGCTACGAGCGCGCTCACTCCGTATTCGCTTCCGATGTCCATACCAGCACTTTGGAAGGCTGCATCGGTAAATCCATAGATGTAGCCGAGCGCCTTAACGTTCGCCTCACCAGTTTTGCGGATTAGCCTCACGTCACCTGTTAGAGCGCGCTGCACGTGGAGAAATTTCGCCACGGACAACCCGGTCTCCCGATAGCTTTCTTCCCCCGCGGCGTCGGCTCCTGGCCCGCTTACGAGCTTGAGGGCGCGACGCTGCATGACCCACTTCTTGAAGCTCATTCCCATCGCCTTGAAGACCGGATCGCGTCGAGTGGACCTTGGAAGCTCGAAGCGTGCGTGGCGGAGAAGCATAATCGAGCGGTGAGCTTGTCCAGCTCCACTCCGCCCCAGTTACTGAACCTTACCAGTTCACGAAAGCCAAGACAAAAGGACTAAGCAGTGGCAGAGAAAGGATGCCTCCTCGAAGCCGATCAATCACGTTCTCCAGAGGGCATTAGCTATCCCTCAATGTCAACGCGATGGGGCCGATGCCGTCGCTGCCGTCATGGTTGTTGCGCGCCTGTCCGACGCCAAGATGAAGAATCCCAAGCTCAAAGGCATCATCGGCCCACTGAAGAATGCTATCAACGCCGCCTTGCCGCTGGTGACGCCGCTCGATGGCGTTGAGCGTGACGCCATCGCGAAGCACTGGGCCGGCGGCCCGGTGCGCCGCCTGCGCCGTATCGTCGGGGGCCCCCCGCGTGAGCGCGACATCCGCGCATCAAGGAACTGATCATGGAGGAATACGGCTGCAGAAAGCACAACGGTGGAGAGCTGCGTCGGGGCATCGCCTATCAGCATTACCGGATCATGCGTTGGAGCGACGACCGCGCACCAAGCTGCGGAGCGATCAGCACGCAATCAAAGCGGAGAGAGCGCACGCATTTGGGCAGCGGCCCAATCCGTATGGGCAGCCCGCACCAAAATCAGCCTTCGTAGAAATTTCGTGGAAATCACCTTCTCGCAGACCGGCGCCAGCCGGCTAAGTCATTGGAGAAGATGGTGGGCACGACAGGGATCGAACCTGTGACCCCTACCATGTCAAGGTAGTGCTCTCCCGCTGAGCTACGTGCCCTAAAGTCGTCTAGATCGGGTCGGGTCCCTATAACGGCTCAGGGGAGCGTGCGCAAGGACGCTCAACGGCCGATTTAGGCCGCCAGCATCTTGTTCACTTCGCTCACCAATTCGCGCAGGTGAACGGGCTTGGACAGCACCTTGGCGTTCTTGGGGGCGTCCGAATCCGAGTTCAGGGCGACCGCGGCGAAGCCGGTGATGAACATGATCTTGATGTCCGGATCGAGTTCCGAGGCCCGGCGGGCGAGCTCGATGCCGTCCATCTCCGGCATCACGATGTCGGTCAGGAGCATCTCGAACGGCTCTTCCCGCAACCGCTGATAGGCGGCCATGCCGTTGTCATGAGACGAGACCTGAAAACCGGCGTTTTCCAGCGCCTTGACCAGGAAACGGCGCATGTCGTTGTCGTCTTCGGCGAGCAGGATTTTTGGCATGGCAGGAACGTCGAATCCCCAAGGCATGAGCAGAGGTCACTAAGCCCGACAGAGGGTAAATTTCGGGTGAAAATCTTTACCCTGGGCCCGGCCGGTGCGGCCCCGTTGTGAACCCGAATGCGGCACGAATCAATCGAGACGCTCGCTGCGATCCCCGCCTCGATGCCCGCACGGTTAAGACATGTTCCAGCGCCGATCACACTTTTTCGCTTGGCAGAATGGTTGCGATTCCGGACAATGACGACACATAAGAGCCGCTCGACCGGCCGAATCATTGTGTTCGGGCTTTTGCCGGGGACTTGCCGGATCGTGCGGCGCCAAGCCTGAGAATTAAGGGACGAAGCCTGAGAAGATGACCCGGTTTGACGGCGACAAGTCGCCAGCCTTCGAGATCGTGGAGCCCGCCGAATGGCGCGCACCGATCATCTTCAACTCGCCCCATTCCGGCTCGACCTATCCGGACGATTTCCTGAGCGCCTCGCGGATCGACCTGCCGACGCTGCGGCGCTCGGAAGATTCCTTCATGGATGAGCTGATCGGCCATCTCAGCGAGCGCGGCTTCCCGACCGTGCGGGTCAATTTTCCCCGCTCCTATGTCGACGTCAATCGCGAACCCTATGAGCTCGATCCCCGGATGTTCACCGGACGCTTGCCGAGCTTTGCCAACACCCGCTCGATGCGGGTCGCGGGCGGGCTCGGCACCATTCCGCGCGTGGTGGGCGACGGTCAGGAGATCTATCGCGAGCGCATCCTGGTCGACGATGCGCTGGCGCGGATCGAGACGCTCTACAAGCCTTACCATCGCGCGCTGCGCCGGCTGATCAACAAGGTGCACCAGATGTTCGGCACCGTGGTGCTGGTCGACTGCCACTCGATGCCCTCGGTCGGCGTCTCGCGCGACGAGCCGCGCCGGCCCGACGTCGTGATCGGCGATCGCTACGGCACAAGCTGCACGCCGCTCCTGCCAGACCGGGTCGAGGAGACCATGACCGGGCTCGGCTATTCGATCGGCCGCAACAAGCCCTATGCCGGCGGCTTCATCACCGAGCATTACGGCAACCCGGCGAGCGGCCTGCACGCGGTGCAACTCGAGCTCAACCGCGCGATCTACATGGACGAGCGGCGGCGCGAGCGCAGCCCGCGCTTTGCACAGATGGCCTCTGACTTCGGAGTGCTGGCCGACGTGCTGGCGACGACAATCCCATTCGGCGATCTCGGCCCGTTCCAGGCCGCGGCGGAATAGGCGCGCGCACCGTCTCAGCGCGATCACGTCGCGGATCTGGACCAGACGCAGCAACGAGCACATCCAGCGCCAAATCTTCGCTTCGCGTATTCGCGCGCTTGAAGCGAAGACAGAGGTCCAAAGAAAAAAGGGCCGCTTGTGATGAACAAGCGGCCCAAGTCTAGGGAGGAAACGCCCAAGGAGGGCAGCGGTAACGCAGAGCGCTACCGCACCGCAACAATATGCGGCCGCGACGCACAAAGTGCAAGGGCTTTTGAGCCGTTTCCCATGCAAAAACACATGGCTCATTTGCTTCCAGAGAAACCCAAATTCAGTTTCTTTGATAAGGAAATTCAATGGGTTGATAGTCGTTTGCATACGAACGAGGCATAGTCGGAACTAAGTTTTCAACTCAATGATCGATATTTGGCCAGCATATGGCTCGGATAGGGCAGCGGTCATCCGCATTCAAAATACCAGGGTGCAAATCGAGACAGCGCTGCACGCAGTGGGCGATTTGAGCTAGGCAGGTGCGAGCTTCACCGACTTTCGTTTTGAGGATGCGCCGTGACGGTGATCGATTTCTCAGCCTTCATCGGACGGCTCGCCACTGCCTCCGGCGAAACCATCCTGCCGTTCTTCCGCACCTCGCTGTCGATCGACGACAAGAGCAAGACCAAGGATTTCGATCCGGTCACGGAAGCCGACCGCGCCGCGGAGGCGGTGATGCGGCGGCTGATCAAGGCCAACTTCCCCCAGCACGGCATCGTCGGCGAGGAATTCGGCAATGAGCGCGAGGACGCCGACTATGTCTGGGTGCTCGACCCCATCGACGGCACAAAGTCCTTCATCGGCGGCTTCCCGATCTGGGGCACGCTGATCGCGTTGTTGCACAAGGGCGCGCCGGTGTTCGGGATGATGCATCAGCCCTTCATCGGCGAACGCTTTTCCGGCGACAACGGCTCGGCCAACTATAAAGGCCCCTCCGGCGAGCGCCGGCTCCAGGTCCGCCGTTGCGCTTCGCTGTCGGAGGCGACGACCTACACGACGAGCCCGCTGCTGATGAACGAGCGCGACCGCGCCATTTTCGGCCGGATCGAGCAGGGCGCGCGGCTGTCGCGCTATGGCGGCGACTGCTACTCCTATTGCATGCTGGCGGCCGGCCACGTCGATCTGGTGGTCGAGACCGAGCTGAAACCTTACGACATCGCTGCGCTGATCCCGATCGTGACCGGCGCCGGCGGCGTCGTCACCACCTGGGAGGGCAAGCCGGCGCAGGGCGGCGGCCGTATCATCGCCGCGGGCGATGCGCGAGTTCACGAAGAAGCACTGAAACTGCTCAACGGCTAGGCGACTTGGGAGCTTGCATGAAAAACTGGCCTAAGCTTCTCCTCGCAATCCTGCTTCTGTTTCCGACCCTCGCGTCCGCCCAGAATTTTCCGGCCAAGCCGATCAAGCTGATCGTGCCGTTCCCGGCCGGCGGTCCCAACGACATCATCGCGCGGGTGATCGGCCAGCGCATGTCGGAACTGGCGGGCCAGCCGGTGCTGATCGACAATCGCGGCGGCCAGGGCGGTGTGCTCGGTACTGATGCGGTCGCCAAGAGCGCCCCCGACGGCTACACCATTGCCCTCTCCAGCGCCGGCGCGCTCGCCATCAGCCCGAGCATGGAGCAGGTCGCCTACGACACGCTCGCTGATCTCACGCCGGTGACGCTGGTTGCGACTGTGCCGGAAATGCTGGTGGTGGCAACCAACGTGCCCGCAAAAGATATCGGTGAGCTGATCGCGCTGGCGAAAGCACAGCCCGGCAAGCTCAACTTCGCCTCCTCCGGCCCCGGCAGCCTGCCGCATCTCGCCGGCGAATTGTTCAAGCTGACGGCCAGGATCGACATCGTGCATGTGCCCTATCGCGGCGCGGCCCCCGCGGTGAACGACCTGCTCGGCCAGCAGGTGCAGATGACATTCCTGGATCTGCCGGTGCTGTTGCCGCAGGTCAAGGCCGGCGCCCTGCGGCCCATCGCTGTCGGCTCGCCCGAACGCGCACCGACCGCGCCCGACGTGCCGACTACGGCAGAGTCCGGATTCCCCGATCTGCGCATCGAGAACTGGTACGGCATGGTGGTGCCGAAAGGCACGCCGAAGGAGATCGTCGCAGCGCTGCATCGACTGGCGACGCAGGCGATGGCGGATCCGGCGGTGAAAGAGAAGCTCGCCGCGCAAGGCGCGACGCTGATCGGCGACAGTCCGGAGCATTTTCGCGGCTTCATCGCCGAGGAGACCGCGAAATGGGCGAAAGTGATCAAGGACGCCGGGGTGGAGACGGCGAAGTAGCGGCGGTCTTCCTCTCGCTAGCGGGCTTTCCCGCAGACGTTCCCGCACCGTCATGGCCGGGACAAGCCCGGGCATGACGAGTTTGTGGCCCTTCACATCGCCGCCGCGCGCAGATGCTCGACCAGCATCTTGGCCGGCCGCGGCAGCGTCTTGAAGCTGCGCGCGCAGATCACGAGGCGGCGGTTGGCCCAAGTATCGCGCAGGCGGACCATGGCGAGCGGCATCAGCTTGGCGCAGCGGCGGGCGGCGGCTTCGGGCACCAGCGCGACGCCGACATCGGCGGCGACCATCTGGCAGATCGCGTCGAAGTCGCGCAGCCGTGCGCGGAAATGCGGGCGCATCCCGAGACGGGCGGCGTGCTTCGAAATATGGACCTGGAGCGCGGTGGCACTGGTCAGCCCGACGAACTCGCAATCGCCAGCCTCCTGGAAATCGATCTGGCGGCGGCCGGCGAACGGGCCGCGGCGCGACGTCACCAGGGTCAGGCGATCCTCGCTGAAGACGAAGCGCTCGATATGGTCGGGCAGCGCGTGCTCGGCGGCAAAACCGAGATCGGCGGCGCCCGCCGTGATCGCCGCCGCAATGTCGGTGCTCTCGCGCTCCTCGATGTCGATGGCGACATCGCGATGCTCGCGCAGGAAGCCGGCCAGCGCCTTCGGCAAATGCTCCGACAGGCCGGAGGTGTTGGCGAGGAAATAGACGCTGGCCCGCACCCCGCTGGCAAAGCCCGCGAGATCGCCGCGCATGGCCTCAACCTGGTGGATGACGACCCTCGCGTGGTCGAGCAGGCTCTCGCCGGCCGCGGTCAACTCGACGCCGCGGCGACCGCGCTTCAACAGCGCGACGCCGAAGGCGTCCTCGAGCCCCTTGATGCGCGCGCTGGCCGAGGCCAGGGCCAGATGCGACCGCTCGGCGCCGCGGGTGATGCTGCGCTGGTCGGCGACCGCGATGAAGAGCTGGAGGTCGACGAGGTCGAAGCGCATGGGAGCTTCCTCCTACCTCAGCCTTCGCTATATACGAAGGCTGTCTCCGTAACCTCCAGATTGTGCCGGCGCGCGGCTTGGGTCAATGTGGGAACATGATCGACCCTCTCCTCATTGTTATCGCCGCCGTCTTCCTGATCGCCGGATTCGTCAAGGGCGTGGTCGGGCTCGGCCTGCCGACCGTCTCCATGGGCCTGCTCGCGGTAAGCATGGCGCCCAGCCGCGCGATCGCCATCGTGATCGTGCCCGCCATCGTCACCAACATCTGGCAGACCTTTGTCGGCCCCCATTTGCGCGACATCCTGAAGCGGCTGTGGCCGTTGATGATCGGCACCGTGATCGGATGCTGGCTCAATGCCGGCGCGCTGACTGGCCCCTATGCGCGCTACGGCACGGTCGTGCTCGGCGGGCTGCTCATCATCTACGCCGTGATCGGGCTGAACAAGTTCCAGTTCCGTGTCGCGCCGAAGAACGAGAAATGGGTCGGCGGCGTGGTCGGAGTCATCACCGGCGCGATCTCGGCCTCGACCGGCGTGCAAGTGATCCCCTCGATGCCGTTCATGCAGGCGATCGGCATGGAGAAGGACGAGCTGGTGCAGGCGCTCGGCGTGTTCTTCACGACTGCGACGATAGCGCTGGCCTTCAACCTTACCGCGGGCGGCCTCCTAACCCCGGCCAACGCCGTGCCCGGCGCCATCGCAATGGCCTGCGCCTTTGCCGGCATGTTCATCGGACAATTAGTGCGGGCGCGGATGCCGGCCGAGGCGTTCCGCCACTGGTTCCTGATCGCGATGGTCCTGCTCGGCCTCTATCTGGCCGGCAGCGCGCTGCTCAAGGAGTTCGCGTAAAAGAAGTTACCGCGTCTCCAGCATGGCGACGCGGATGCCGAGATAGATGAAGAGGCCGCCGAGAGTCCGGTTGACCCAGGCGATCACGCCCTCGGACTGGCGCAGCCGGTGGGCGGCCCTGGCCGCGAACGCCGCCAGCACCAGACACCACAGCGTTCCCGTGCAGATGAAGATCAGGCCGAGCGTCAGGAAGGCGAGTGGCTTGTGGGCTGCATCGGCTGCGACGAATTGCGGCAGGAAGGCCAGGAAGAACAGCGCGACCTTGGGATTGAGCGCGTTGGTGAAGACGCCCTGGAGGAAGACCCGCCGCAGCGAGTTCCGCCTCGGCTCGTCCTTGACCGCCGCAAGCGCCGGCCGCGACCACAGCATTTGAAGTCCGGTCAGCACGAGATAGGCTGCGCCGACCAGCTTCAGGATCGAGAAGGAGGTGGAGGACGCCATCAGGAGGGCCGAAAGGCCGATCGCTGCTCCCGCAACATGGAAAAAGCAGCCGCAACTGATGCCGAATGCGGCCGCGGCCCCGCCTCGCCACCCCATCTGCATGCTGCGGCCCATGACGTAGACCGAGTCCGGCCCCGGCGTGATGTTGAGCAGTATGCCCGACAGGATGAAGAGCCAGATTTCGTGAATGCCCAGCATGCGAGATGCCCCCGCCGCCCCGGCCGGGCGGTCTCGAGGGATTGGCTTAATCGGTTCGCACCCCGTCGTCCACCGGCGGAATTGCGTGGGATTTGCATCGAATTTGCAATGCGGATCATACTTTCGCTCGGCCCTATCTGCTCTATAAAGGCCGGGATCTTGAAATGCGGGATTCGAGGCGCCTGCCACGCCCTGGCCGGTCCCCGCTCCCTTGGAGCTCCGAGGATATGGAAAGACGTCTGGCCGCCATCGTCTGCGCCGATGTCGCCGGGTATTCGCGCATGATGGGCACCGATGAGGCCGGCACGCATGCCGCCTTCAAGGCCCATCGCAGCGCGATCCACCCCATCATCCTCAATCATGGCGGCCGCGTCGTGAAGAACACCGGCGACGGCTTCCTGCTGGAGTTCCCCAGCATCGTCGGCGCCACTGAAGCCGCGATCGCGATGCAAACGCTGATGGCGGAGCGCAACGACCACCTGCCCGCCGACCGCGCCATGCAGTTCCGGCTCGGCATCCACATGGGTGACGTGATCGCCGACGAGGACGAGGTGTTCGGCGACGACGTCAACATTGCCGTCCGCCTCGAATCCGTGGCGAGCCCCGGCGGGTTCGCGATCTCGGCCAAGGCCCACAAGGAAGCGAGCAAGCATCTCAGCGTGCCGCTGGTCGATGCCGGCAATCATCGCTTCAAGAACATCAAGGATCCGATCGGCGTCTGGACCTGGAACCCCGATGGCGGGCCGACACTTGTGCCCGAGGCGAAGGAGGCCTTGGCGCAGCAGTCGCGGACCGCGATCGTCGGCGTGCTGCCCTTTGCCAATCTCAGCGACGCCCAGGATGAATATTTCTCCGACGGCCTGACCGAGGACCTGATCCACGCGCTGTCGCTGCAATCCTTCTACCGCGTGCTGAGCCGCAACTCGACGTTCGCCTACAAGGGCAAAAATGCGAGCACCCGCCTGATTGCGCGCGAGATCGACGCCACCTATTTGATCCAGGGCTCAGTGCGGCGTGCCGGAGCCAAGATCCGCGTCACCGCCGAGCTGATCGCGCCGGAGACCGGCGAGCAGCTCTGGACCGGCCGCTACGACCGCGACATCGGCGATCTCTTTGCGATGCAGGACGAGATCACGACCAACCTGTCTGCCGCCATCGCCACCGAGATCGTCCGGGCCGAAGCCTCCGCGCCCGCGCGCCCCACCACCGACGTGACGGCCTGGGACCGCTTCCTCAAGGGTCTGTCGCATTACTATCGGCAGACCAAGGAGGATCTGAGCGTGGCCGTCGACCTGTTCCGGGTGGCGATCGCGCTCGATCCGAACCTGTCGATCGCGCACGCCTATCTCGCCACGATCCAGATCCAGAGCATCCAGTTCGGCTGGGTCAAGGGCACGCGCGAGATGTGGTCCGAGGCGATGGGCCTCGCCGAAACCAGCGTCCGGCTCGACCCGCGCTCCTCCTTCGCGTTCTCGATCCTGTCCTGGGCGCACGCGATGGAAGGCCATGACGAGGCCGCGATGGACGCCGCCAAGCGCGCGGTCGCCCTCAACCCCTACGACATGGGCGCGCGCGGCGTGCTCGGCATCTGCCATTTCGTCATCGGCGAGCACCGGCAGGCGATCGAGCTGTTTTCGATGGCCGCGCAGCGCGACAACAGCGACCCACGTTATCAATGGGCGGCGCTGAACGCCTTCAGCCACTATCTCGTGGGCCAGTATGACGCGACCCTGTCGTGGGCGCGCGAGCAGCTCTACGTCAACCCGAACCATTTGCAGGCGCTGGCAATCCGCGCGGCGGCGCTGGCGCAACTGGGACGGACCGGCGAGGCGAGCGAGGCCACCGGCGTGCTCATGGGCAACTACCCGACCCTGAACGTCGACCGGCACTTGCGGAATTTTCACTGGAAGCGGGCCGAAGATCTCGCGCATTACCGCGAGGGGCTGCTGAAGGCGGGCGTGCCGCTCGGCAAGCTCACCCTGGTCCAGAGCGACGTCAAACGCGCCGCCGAATCCTGAGGGCAAGCCGCGCCGGCGGCGCGATCTCACGCCCAGCTTTATTGACACCACAGTGAATTCAGCCACACTTCGTCACACGCGGAAGTAGCATAGTCTTCCGCGGCCGCGCTGTCTGTTTGTTAAAACTTTCCGCGCTTGATCGGCGCGGCTGCTTTTCACGATTCGTTTCTTTCAGGACTTTGACCGACAGGCTGGACCGATGGATGACTCCCGCAAGAAGCCCCTCGACCCCTCAATCCAGGTCTCGCCGAACAATCCCTGCCCATTCCTGCGCGGCCTCGTCGGCGAGGGGTTTGTCGACGGCGGCACGGTGCCGCTCACCACGCTCTCGCAGACCATTGCGAATGCGAGCGGCGAGACTGGAGCGAAAAAGACGCTGGCCCGCATCCAGACCCGTGGCGTCGCGCTGATCGCCAATGGCGCCTGTCATATCCTGCAAAGCATCGGCTGGGGCCCGCAGCTCAATAGACTGCGCGGCGGCCCGCTCGACAAGCTCGGCGCCGGCTCGCGCATTCTCGGCGTCGACGGGCGCGTCAACGAGGACGAGATCGCACGGCTCGCCGGTTTCGGCAGTACCTATGCCGATCCCGATGGCGGCATCGAGACCGGGCTCAACGCCTCGCAAATCCAGACCTTCATGGACGACAATCTCAAGCGCGCCGGCAATCAATCGCGCTGGTACTACCCAATCCTGATGAAGTTCGAATGGCCGGTCCTGCTCAAGATCATGGCCAAGGGTCAGGGTGATGACCGCTATCTCAGCGTGGCCGAGGTGAGGACATTGTTCAACGAGCGCAAATTCCCGGACCGGGTCACCCAACGGGTCGTCAGCCAGTCGGTCACCCCGCCCTCGCTTATATTGCGCGTTGCCGGCGGACTCGTCGCCGCGCTCCTCGTCTTTGGCGTCGTGGCGCTGCGCTTTCCCGATCAATTCCAGCCGATGCTGCCCGGCATCCTCGGGGACCTGGTGGCGCCGCCATTGCCGGAGCACGTCGAACCCCGGGCCGCGTACTGGCTTGAACAAAACTGGTCGCTGGAAGACCGGCACTGGTTTCATCACGCCAGCCAGGGCACCGCGACCTTCCCGGTGCCGTATAGCTGGTTCATGGCGCTGGAGCAGCCGCGGCTACATTTCTTCGCAAAGCCCGGAATGCTAGATGACAGCGACCATCTGCAGCGCTTCGGCTTCATCCCCAGCCCGCAGACGATCAACACCGACGACGCCACGCTGCGCCGGTTTGGCTATGCCAACGTCTACGACAAGACGAAGCCGGTGCCGGCGCTGCTTTGGGATCCGCCGGTTAACTGGGGCACCCAGGCTGAAAACGTCGGCGGCCTGCCCGTCGGCTTTGCGCGCATGACCGGCGTGCCCGATCCTGCGACCGGCCAGATCGGCGAGGACCGGATCGGCCTGACCTGCGCCGCCTGCCACACCGGCCAGATCCACTACAAAGGCATCGACATCCGCTTCGACGGCGGCCCGGCGATGACCGATCTGAGGAAGCTCGAGGTCACGACCGGGCTGTCGATCGCCTACACGCTCATCGTGCCGGGTCGCTTCACGCGCTTCGCCGACCGTGTGCTCGGCCCCTCCGCCAGCGATGCGGATCGCGATGCGCTGAAGCAGAAGCTGCGCGCAATCGGCACGTTCCTGGTCGACTGGGAGAAGACCTACAAGAAGACCATCGACGGCAAGACGAGGTTCAACGAGAAGACGAAGCGGGAAGAGCAGCAGCAGGACACGGAGGAAGGATACGGCCGCCTCGACGCGCTCAACCGCATCGGCAATCAGGTCTTCGCCCAGGACATGACGCTCAGCGGCCTCAGCGGCTTCGAGAAGAATCTGCATGCCAAGGACGCGCCGGTCAGCTTCCCGCCGATCTGGACCGTGCCCTGGCTCAAATTCGCGCAATATGACGCTTCCATCGAACAACCGCTGATCCGCAACGCCGGCGAAGCGCTGGGCGTGACCGCGCTGCTCAATTTGTCCGACAATACCCCCAAGGACACGCTGTTCCGCTCGTCGATGGACATCAAGAATCTGAACTGGATCGAGGATCTGCTGAAGGGGTCGGCGCCCTATCCGAAAAAGCAGCTCTCCGGATTGACATCACCGAAATGGCCGTCGGACATCTTCGGCGATGATGCCTGGAAGATCGATGGTGACCGCGTCAAGAACGGCCGTAAGCTCTACGCGCAGATCTGCGCCGAATGCCATCTCGGGCCGGTCAACGATCCCGTGTTCGACACCGAATTTCCGGACCAGAGCATCTGGTCCTCGTCGCGCTGGGAGACCATCGGCAACGACAAATTCCTGAACGAGGTTCAGAAAAGCGTCAAGGGCATGGGGACCGATCCCGCTCAGGCCAGCGTGCTGGAGACGCGGACGGTTCAGGTACCGGGCTTTCTCAAGCTCGATCCCACGCAGAAACTCAATGCCTGGTGGAGCTGCAATCTGCCGGATATCTCTTCGACCGACATGCCATACTCGCTCGGCTTGATGGTGCTTGTCGACATCGTCAGCCGCAAAGCGATGGACGATGCGAAGATCGACCCGAAGGTTCAGCAGATCTGGTGGGGTGAGCGCCAGAACTGCCCGAATCCCGGTCCGCAGCCGCCCGATAAGAAGGAGCCGCGGCCCTGGTATCGCGCGCGCCCGCTCAACGGCGTCTGGGCCACCGCGCCTTACCTGCACAACGGATCGGTGCCCTCGCTCTATTGGATGCTGAGCCCCGCGGCCGAGCGCCCCAAATCGTTCTGCATGGGTGGTGGTCGCGACTACGATCCGAAGCAGGTCGGCTTCGCGGTCGTCGACGGCGAGAGTTGCAAGACCGGGCAGTCGCGCTTCTCGACGCGAGCGTCGGACGGCACCGAGATCTTCGGCAACAGCAGTGCCGGTCACTCGTTCGATGGTACGCCGGGCCCCGGCAAGGACGGCACCATCGGCCGCGTGCTCAAAGAGCAAGAGCGCTACGACCTGATCGAATATCTGAAGACGCTGTAGCCAAAGCCCTCACCGTCATGGCCGGGTTCGTCCCGGCCATCCACGATCTTTGCTGCGGCACTAAGAACGTGGATGCCCGGGACAAGCCCGGGCATGACGAGTTTGCGGCTCTATCCGCTATCCAAACTCTCACTTGAACAGCGGCGTGCCCGGCACGAAGGCATCGAAGGCGGCCCAGAACTGGGCGCGGTAGCGGTCCTGCTCCTGGAGGATCTCGTGCTTTGAGCCTGCGATCACGAGGTGGGAGCCGGCGCGCAAATGATAGGCGAACTCCTCGATCGCCGCGGTCGAAACCACAGTGTCGTTGGAAGCCGCCAGCATCAGGATTGGCTGGCGGATCTCGGAGGGATAGTTCATGCCCTTGAAGGTGTTCATCGCCCTGAACGCGGAATCGGCCCAGGCCACCGTCGGCGACGCCAGGCCAAGCGTCGGGTCTTCTTCCAGGATCGCGACGTTGCGCGCATAGCGCACGGGATCGCTGGTCAGGGGGTTGTTGATGAAGGGATCGAGCCCGGTGATGCGGTCGCTGCCGCCAGGAATGTAACGGCCGCCCTGCCCCAACATCCGCATTGTCTTCAACAGCGCCCGCACCGGAAATGAGGTGGCGCGGCCGGGCAGGTCGATCATCGGTGCCGACAGCACCATGCGATCGAACCAGCGCTTGCCCGCATGCGCCAGACGGAGCATCACCGCGCCGCCCATGGAATGGGCGAGCGCGAAGAAAGGCGGCGGACAATCCGGCAGCACCACCTGCAGCACGAAGGTCTCGACGTCGATCTCGAAATCGGCGAAGTCGCGCACATAGCCCTTGCGCGGATCGCGCAGGCGGCGCGAGGAATGGCCCTGCCCGCGCCAGTCGATCATCGCCACCGCAAAACCGCGGTCGCGCAGGTCGCGCACTGTCTCGAAGTATTTTTCGATCTGCTCGCTGCGCCCGGTGAAGACGCAGACGGTGCCCTTGCGGTTCGCCGGCGGCGCCCAGCGCGCAAAGCGCAGCTCGACGCCGTCGGGCGTCTTGACGATGCCGCTGACGACGTTTTCGGGCACGGGATTGGACGGAATCGAGATCAGCGTCATGAGCGGGAAGTGCTGAAGATCAAGGGGGCGGGAGCGCCGAAAAGGCGCCGGTGCCGCCCTCTTGAACGCAGTGTTCCTGAACCCATATCACCTTGGTGCAGGCCGCTACCAGTGTTTCGGAACCGGAACATCAGGCTGCACACAGAGATGAGCCCGGCCCGATTGGCGGGCGGGTCACCAACAGTCGCTCAATGGAGGACTTGACCATGCGTACCTACGATCTGACCCCCTTCTATCGTTCCACCGTCGGCTTTGACCGTCTCTTCAACCTGCTTGACCAGGCAGGCTCGGACGGCAGCCCCGGTTATCCCCCCTACAACATCGAGCGTACCGGCGAGAACGCTTACCGCATCACCGTTGCGGTCTCCGGCTTCTCCAAGGATGAGCTCTCCATCGTCGCGAAGGAAAACACGCTGACGATCAAGGGCGAGAAAGTCGCCAACGAGAACAGCAAGAACGAAGTGCTCTACCGCGGCATCGCCGCGCGTGCCTTCGAGCGCGCCTTCCAGCTTGCCGACTTCGTGCAGGTGAAGGACGCTTCGCTCGAGAACGGGCTGCTTCACGTCGACCTCGTGCGCGAGATTCCCGAGGCCAAGAAGCCGCGCCAGATCGCGATCAACACCGGCGCACAGGGCGCACAGGTGATCGAGAGCTCGGCCGCCGCCGCTTAAAGCGCGTCAACAACAACCAAGTTGCGAAAACGCCCCGGGGCCCCGGGGCGTTTTTTCTTATGTCGTCCCGGCGAAGGCCGGGACCCATAACCACAGGGAGTGGTTTGGCGAAGACTAGCAGTTCGGTACGCCTAGCGCTCGCAATCGATAGATCACGCGGTATGGGTCCCGGCCTTCGCCGGGACGACATGGTCTGTTGTCTTTTTCGCACTGCATCACAGACCAGTGAGCCGACGTAACGCCGCCGCCTCGCGCTCCGTCCTTTGGGTATCGAACCCAAAAACAAGACGGAGAACGATCATGACACTCTGGCGCAGCCTTTTCGTCGCCGCGAGCCTGCTGGCGGCCCCCCTCAGCCTCGCTCATGCGCAGACACCGCAGACGGTGAAAGCGAAGAACGTCGTGCTGGTTCACGGCGCCTGGGCCGACGGCTCGAGCTGGTCGGAGGTGATCCCGATCCTCCAGGCCGCCGGATTGCACGTCACCGCCGTGCAGAATCCGCTGTCGTCGCTTGCGGACTCCGTCGAAGCGACCAAGCGCGTGCTGGCCGAGCAGGACGGGCCGACCGTGCTGGTCGCGCATTCCTGGGGCGGCACCGTGATCAGCCAGGTCGGCAACGACCCGAAGGTCACCGGCCTCGTCTATGTCGCCGCACGCGCGCCCGATGCGAACGAGGATTTCGTCGCGCTGTCAAAGCAGTTTCCGACGGGCCCGGTGCGCGCCGGCATCGTCGAGCACGACGGTTACACCAAGCTCTCGGAAGACGCGTTCCTGAAGTATTTCGCCAACGGCGTGAAGCCGGAGCAGGCCAGGGAGCTCTACGCCGTGCAATGGCCGACGGCCGCCTCGATCTTCGCCGGCCGTACCACCGAAGCGGCATGGCACTCCAAGCCGAGCTGGTACGCAGTGTCAAAGAACGATGACACCATCAATCCCGATCTCGAACGCTTCCTCGCCAAGCGCATGAACGCGACCACGATCGAGCTCGACGCCGGCCACCTCTCGCTGGTGTCGCATCCGAAGGACGTGGCGAATTTGATCCTGGACGCGGCGGGATATGGGCGGAGCTGAGGGGTGATTGTTCGAATGTAAAAAAGGCGCCCGAGTTTTCGGGCGCCTTTTGTTTTGCTCCGCTCTTCCTTCAATGTCGTCCAGGCGAAGGCCGGGACCCACACCCCCAGGGAGGAATTTGGCGAAGACTGGTCGTCTGGGACTCACATCTCTCGCTCTCGATAGACCTCGCGGTATGGGTCCCGGCCTTCGCCGGGACAACACCGCGGTGTGTAGTGCGCCGTCGCGTCAAACGACCCGCGTTAATCAAACCCCTGCGCGGCCGGCATATCCTGCGTCGGAAGGATCGTCACCGCGGGCTTGGCCTGACCGACGGTCGGAGCGGTAGCTTGCGGCGCCGCCTCGGCCGGCTTGGGCTGCGCGGCAGCTGTCTGCTGCACAGACTGAGCCTGGGTCTGCTGCGGCGCTGGCGCAGGCGCCGCCGGCTTGGCAGCCGCCACCGGCGTCTCGCCGCGCGGCGGGACGGCTTTGGGCAGCGGCACGGCGCGCCTCGCGACATGCGGGATCGGGGCCGGCGGCCGCGGCGGGCCACCGCGGATTGCGATCGGCGGCGGCAGCGCGCTTTGCGGCCCGTAAGGGGCAACCGCGCGCTCCTCATACGCCGGCGCCATGCCATAGGCGTCAGCAGCCGGCATGAAGCGTAAAATCCGCCCGTCGCGGGCGTCGATCACCAGCCGTCCGTCGTCGCCGCGGCGGTCGATCACCGCGATGGTGTAGACGGCGCCGCGCAAGCGCGGGATGCCGAGCGGCGAGAAGCCGTTTTCGCGCAGCACCGCATAAACCTCCGTTGCCGGCAGCAGCGCCGGGCCCGGGCCGCGCTCATAATCATACCCATAGCCGTAGCGCGGCGGCGGCGGTGCAGCCTCCGGCGGCCCGTATGGCCCGTCGATATCGGAGACCGTGACGTAGGCCCCTCGCGCCGCTCCGTTCGCCAGCACCTGCGCCTCAGCGGCTGTCGCCACCAGCGCCAGCGCGGCGGCGGCCACACATCCTGTGAAAAACTTCATGGTCGACACGCTCCTGTCAGGCCCCCGAACGTCTCGCGCTCTTTCGCTTCTTGCGGCGTGGCGCGCCTTTCGAAGGGCTGAGGCGAAGCTTCGTTGGGGATTTCGGCGTCCGCGGGGCCGGATCAGGGCGCGTTTGCTTCAAAACCGGGGCCGCACGCCATGCGGAAAGCGGTGATTGACACTCCGGGAATCGGGACTTTCGCGCGCTTGTGTGATAGAGAAAAATTTGGCAAGGTGTTTGCTAGGACAGGAAGACTGTCTTAATTTTGCTTGCGGTTCCGGCATAGGGATTGCAACGAAAGTTCGGTGCTTCCGAGCGCCAAGAAGGCAACAGGCAAAGCCGTTCTCGGGGACGAAGAACGCCTTGGCCTGAATCTAAGAAAATGCGGCTCGCAGAGGACGAGCGGTGACCCAGAAGCGGGTGCCGCGGAACGCCCAAGGTGCGCCGAAGATGGCGGTGAGGCAGCTTGCCGCATGGAGAGGACGAGGACATGAACGGGTCGCAATTCGAGCGCGCAAACATCGTGGCAGAACAGCTGTCGGCGACCGTCGCCTCGAAAACGACTGACCCGATTCAGGAACACAATTCGCGCCCGCCGGCCGTAGGCCTCTACGATCCGAGTCTGGAAAAGGATTCCTGCGGCGTCGGCTTTATCGCCAATATCAAGGGCAAGAAGTCGCACGAGATCGTCTCGGACGCGCTCAGCATACTCTGCAACCTCGAGCATCGCGGCGCTGTCGGCGCCGACCCGCGCGCCGGCGACGGCGCCGGCATCCTGGTGCAGATCCCGCACGCCTTCTTCAGCCGCAAGGCCAAGGAGCTCGGCTTCGCGCTGCCGGCGCCCGGCGAATACGCCATCGGCGCGCTGTTCATGCCGCGCGACACCGCCTGGCGTAACGTCATCAAGAGCATCATCGCCGACCAGATCAAGGAAGAGGGCCTGACCCTGCTCGGCTGGCGCGACGTGCCGACCGACAATTCCTCGCTCGGTGTCACCGTGAAGCCGACCGAACCCGCCTGCATGCAGGTGTTCATCGGCCGCAACGGCACCGCCAAGACCGAGGACGATTTCGAGCGCCGGCTCTATATCCTGCGCAAGTCGATCTCGCAGGCGATCTACCAGCGCCGCGACCGCGGGCTCGCGGGTTATTACCCCTGCTCGATGTCCTGCCGCACTGTGATCTACAAGGGCATGTTCCTCGCCGACCAGCTCGGCAAGTACTATCCCGACCTGCACGAAAAGGACTTCGAGAGCGCGCTGGCGCTGGTGCATCAGCGCTTCTCGACCAACACCTTCCCGGCCTGGTCGCTGGCGCATCCCTACCGCATGATCGCGCATAACGGCGAGATCAACACGCTGCGCGGCAACACCAACTGGATGGCAGCACGCCAAGCGTCCGTGAGCTCCGAGCTCTACGGCAAGGACATCAGCCGGCTCTGGCCGATCTCCTATGAAGGCCAGTCCGACACCGCCTGCTTCGACAACGCGCTCGAATTCCTGGTGCAGGGCGGCTATTCGCTGCCGCATGCCGTCATGATGATGATTCCGGAGGCGTGGGCCGGCAATCCCCTGATGGATGAGACGCGCCGCGCCTTCTACGAATATCATGCCGCACTGATGGAGCCGTGGGACGGCCCCGCCGCGATCGCCTTCACCGACGGCCGCAAGATCGGCGCCACGCTCGACCGCAACGGATTGCGGCCGGCGCGCTATCTCGTGACCAAGGACGACCGCATCGTGATGGCGTCCGAGATGGGCGTGCTCACGATCCCCGAGGACCAGATCATCACCAAGTGGCGGCTCCAGCCCGGCAAGATGCTGCTGGTCGACCTCGAGCAGGGCCGCCTGATCCCCGACGACGAGATCAAGGCTGATCTCGCCAGGAGCCATCCCTACAAGGAGTGGCTGGAGCGGACCCAGATCGTGCTGGAAGAGCTGCCGAAGGTACCGACCACCGGCGTGCGCTCCAACCTGTCGCTGCTCGATCGCCAGCAGGCGTTCGGCTACAGCCAGGAAGACATTGCCATCCTGATGACGCCGATGGCCGCCATCGGTGAGGAAGCAGCCGGCTCGATGGGCAACGACACGCCGATCTCAGCACTGTCGGACAAGGCCAAGCCGCTCTTCACCTATTTCAAGCAGAACTTCGCGCAGGTCACCAACCCGCCGATCGACCCGATCCGCGAGGAGCTGGTGATGAGCCTGGTCTCGATCATCGGACCGCGGCCGAACCTTTTCGACCTCCAGGGCCTTGCCACCACCAAGCGCCTCGAAGCGCGCCAGCCGATCCTGACCGACGCTGATCTCGAAAAGATCCGCTCGATCTCGGAGGTCGCCGAGTCGCACTTCAAGTCGCGCACGCTCGACACTACCTTCCACGCCGGTCTTGGTGCTGCCGGCATGGACCAGGTGCTCGACGAGCTCTGCGCGCGCGCAGAAAGCGCGGTGCGCGAAGGCGTCAACATCATCATCCTTTCCGACCGCATGGTCGGCTCCGATCGCGTGCCGATTCCGTCGCTGCTCGCCTGCGCCGCCGTGCATCATCATCTGATCCGCACCGGCCTGCGCACCTCGGTCGGCCTCGTCGTCGAATCCGGCGAGCCGCGCGAAGTGCATCACTTCGCGTGCCTGGCCGGCTACGGCGCCGAGGCGATTAACCCCTATCTCGCGTTCGAAACCATCATCGCGATGAAGGACCGCCTGCCCGGCTCGCTCGACGACTACGAGATCGTCAAGCGCTACATCAAGTCGATCGGCAAGGGCCTTCTCAAGGTGATGTCCAAGATGGGCATCTCGACCTACCAGTCCTATTGCGGCGCGCAGATTTTTGACGCCGTTGGACTCAAGGCCGATTTCGTCGGAAAATTCTTCGCCGGCACGCACACCCGTGTCGAGGGCGTGGGTCTGGCCGAGATCGCGGAGGAGGCCGTGCGCCGTCATGCCGACGCGTTCGGCGAAGCGCTGGTCTACAAGAACGCGCTCGACGTCGGCGGCGAATATGCCTATCGCAGCCGCGGCGAGGACCATGCATGGACGGCCGAGTCGGTCGGGCTGCTTCAGCACGCCGCGCGCGGCAATTCGCTGGAGCGCTACCGCGCTTTCGCAAAGATCCTCAACGAACAGTCGGAACGCCTGCTGACACTGCGCGGCCTGTTCCGGCTCAAGAGCGCCGAGGAAGAAAAGCGCAAGCCGGTGCCGCTCGACCAGGTCGAGCCAGCCAAGGACCTCGTCAAGCGTTTTGCCACCGGCGCGATGAGTTTCGGCTCGATCTCGCGCGAGGCGCACACCACGCTTGCGATCGCCATGAACCGGATCGGCGGCAAGTCGAACACCGGTGAAGGCGGCGAGGAAGCCGATCGCTTCAAGCCGCTGCCGAATGGCGACAGCATGCGCTCGGCGATCAAGCAGGTCGCCTCGGGTCGCTTCGGCGTCACCACGGAGTATCTCGTCAACTCCGACATGATGCAGATCAAGATGGCGCAGGGTGCCAAGCCCGGCGAAGGCGGCCAGTTGCCCGGCCACAAGGTCGACGCGACCATCGCAAAGGTCCGGCACTCGACGCCGGGTGTCGGCCTGATCTCGCCGCCGCCACACCACGACATCTACTCGATCGAGGATCTGGCGCAGCTCATCTACGACCTCAAGAACGTCAATCCGGAAGGCGCGGTTTCGGTCAAGCTCGTCTCCGAGATTGGTGTCGGCACGGTCGCGGCCGGCGTCGCCAAGGCGCGCGCCGACCACGTTACGATTGCGGGCTTCGAGGGCGGCACCGGCGCTTCGCCGCTGACCTCGATCAAGCATGCCGGCTCGCCTTGGGAGATCGGTCTCGCCGAAACCCACCAGACGCTGGTGCGCGAGCGGCTGCGCAGCCGCATCGTGGTCCAGGTCGACGGCGGCTTCCGCACCGGGCGTGACGTCGTGATCGGCGCGCTGTTAGGGGCCGACGAGTTCGGCTTCGCCACGGCGCCCTTGATCGCGGCCGGCTGCATCATGATGCGCAAGTGCCATCTCAACACCTGCCCGGTCGGCGTCGCGACGCAGGACCCGGTGCTGCGCAAGCGCTTCACCGGCCAGCCCGAGCACGTGATCAACTACTTCTTCTTCGTTGCGGAAGAAGTCCGCGAGATCATGGCCTCGCTCGGCTTCCGCACCTTCAACGAGATGGTCGGCCAGGTTCAGCTGCTCGACCAGACCAAGCTGGTCGCGCACTGGAAGGCCAAGGGCCTCGACTTCTCAAAACTGTTCGTCAAGCAGAAGGAAGAGAAGGGCCAGAAGATCTATCACTCGGAGCGCCAGAACCATCATCTAGAGGCCGTGCTCGACCGCTCGTTGATCGAGAAGGCGCAGCCCGCGCTCGACCGCGGCGCGCCGGTGAAGATCGAGGCCGCCATCAACAGCACCAACCGTTCCGCCGGCGCAATGCTGTCCGGCGCGGTCGCCAAGATCTACGGCCATGCCGGCCTGCCGCAGGACACCATCCATGTCAGCCTGAAGGGCACCGCGGGCCAGGCCTTCGGTGCGTGGCTCGCCAATGGCGTTACCTTCGAGCTCGAAGGCGAAGCCAACGACTATGTCGGCAAGGGGCTGTCGGGCGGCAAGATCGTCGTCAAGCCGCCGAAGAACAGCAGCATCGTGCCGGAAGAGAGCATCATCGTCGGCAACACCGTGATGTACGGCGCAATCCAGGGCGAGTGCTACTTCCGCGGCGTCGCCGGCGAACGCTTTGCCGTGCGCAACTCCGGCGCGGTCGCCGTCGTCGAGGGCGCGGGCGATCATTGCTGCGAATACATGACCGGCGGCATCGTGGTCGTGCTCGGCAAGACCGGGCGCAACTTCGCAGCCGGCATGTCCGGCGGCATCGCCTATGTGCTCGACGAGACCGGCGACTTCGAGCGGCTCTGCAACATGGCGATGGTCGAGCTCGAGCCGGTGCTGTCGGAAGAGCTGATCAACGCCGGCACCTATCACCACGCAGGTGACCTCGAGGCGCATGGCCGGGTCGACGTGTTCAAGGACCTGCTCGATTCCGACGTCGAGCGGCTGCATGTGCTGATCACGCGCCACGCCAAGGCGACCGGCTCCAAGCGCGCTGCCGACATCCTTGCCAACTGGAAGGTCTGGCTGCCCAAATTCCGCAAGGTGATGCCGGTCGAGTACCGGCGCGCGCTGCGGGAAATGGCGGCCAACGCGGACGCCGAGCCGAAAATCGCGATCGGGGCTTGAGCAATAAGCCCTCATGGTGAGGAGCGCGAAGCGCGTCTCGAACCATGAGGCCACCATCCGGGCCTTCATCCTTCGAGACGCGGCGCCAAGTGCGCTGCTCCTCAGGATGAGGGGAGAGAGAACAGACGAATTAGAGCGGCAGGGACTTCGGGTTTAATGGGCAAGATCACGGGTTTTCTCGAAATCGAACGGCACGACCGCAAGTACACGCCGGTCGCCGAGCGCGTGAAGCATTACAACGAGTTCGTCGTTCCCTTGACCGAGAAGGAAAC
Source organism: Bradyrhizobium sp. F1.4.3 (assembly GCF_040548375.1). Classification (NCBI taxonomy): domain Bacteria; kingdom Pseudomonadati; phylum Pseudomonadota; class Alphaproteobacteria; order Hyphomicrobiales; family Nitrobacteraceae; genus Bradyrhizobium; species Bradyrhizobium sp. F1.4.3. The sequence continues at coordinate 137,800 of NZ_JBEPRN010000013.1, read as the reverse complement.
GCGCGACCAGGCCGCGCGTTGCATGAACTGCGGCATTCCCTATTGTCACGGCACCGGCTCGGTCGCACCTGGCACGCCCGGCTGCCCGGTCAACAACCAGATCCCCGACTTCAACGACCTCGTCTATCAGAGCAACTGGGAAGAGGCGTCGCGCAATCTGCACTCGACCAACAACTTCCCGGAATTCACCGGACGCATTTGTCCGGCGCCGTGCGAAGCGTCCTGCACGCTCAACATCGACGACAACCCGGTCACCATCAAGACCATCGAATGCGCGATCGTCGACCGCGCCTGGGACAATGGCTGGCTCAGGCCTGAGGTCGCCTCGGTCAAGACCGGAAAGAAGGTCGCGGTGATCGGCTCGGGTCCGGCCGGCATGGCCTGCGCGCAGCAGCTCGCTCGCGCCGGCCACGACGTGCATTTGTTCGAGAAGTACGCCAAGGCCGGCGGCCTGCTGCGTTACGGCATTCCCGACTTCAAGATGGAGAAGGGCATCATCGACCGCCGCGTCAACCAGATGGAAGGCGAAGGCGTCACCTTCCATTACAACAGCCATGTCGGCACTGTGGGCAACGTCGATCCGCGCGAGATGCTCAACGAGTACGACGCCGTCGCGCTGACCGGTGGCGCCGAAGCCCCGCGCGACCTGCCGATCCCCGGCCGCGACCTCGACGGCATCCATTATGCGATGGACTTCTTGCCGCAGCAGAACCGCCGCGTCTCCAGCGAGCCGCTCAACGGCGTCACCGAGATTTTGGCCGGCGGCAAGCATGTCGTCGTCATCGGCGGCGGCGACACTGGAAGCGACTGCATCGGCACGTCGCTGCGCCAGGGCGCGCTCTCGGTGACCCAGCTCGAGATTATGCCGGCCCCGCCCGAGCACGAGAACAAGGGCCTGACCTGGCCGAACTGGCCGCTGAAGATGCGCACGTCCTCCAGCCAGGCCGAAGGCGCGGTCCGCGAATACGCCGTGCTGACGCAGAAGTTCACCGGCGAGAACGGCAAGGTCAAGAAGCTGCACTGCGTACGCGTCGACGACAAGTTCAAACCGATCGCCGGCTCCGAGTTCGACCTCGACGCCGACCTCGTCCTGCTCGCGATGGGTTTCGTGCATCCCGTGCACGAGGGCCTGCTCAAGCTGCTCTCGGTCGATCTCGACCCTCGCGGCAACGTCAAGGCCAACATGCTCGACTACCAGACCTCGCGCCCGAACGTGTTTTCGGCAGGCGACATGCGCCGCGGCCAATCGCTGGTGGTGTGGGCGATCCGCGAGGGGCGGCTGTGCGCGCGGTCGATCGATACGTTCCTGATGGGGAAGACGGACCTGCCGCGATAGACTTTCCCCCGCTGCCAGATTTACGAAAGGTGTCATCGCCCGCCTTGTGCGCAATTGCGCGCTGGAGCGGGCGATCCAGCATTCCAGAGGCAGTGCGAGGATACGGATAAGCCGCGGCGTATTGGATGCCCCGGTCAAGCCGGGGCATGACAGCAGAACTAGTTCTGCAACCTCACCCCAACCATCACCACCGTCCCCTGCGAGCTCGAGCCCGGCTGGTTCGAATCCAGGATGTCGTGGCGCAGCGAGCCCTTGATCCAGAGGTTGCGATTGAGCTTGTAGATCAAATCGCCTTCGATCGAGTAGGTCTTGTCGTTGCGATTCTGGCCCTGGTAGTCGTAGGTGCCGTAGGTGAACTTGCCGACCGCGGTGAGCCAGCGGCGGAAGTCGTGGTCGACTTCGGCGGCATAGGTGTGGACCAGCACGCCGGAGGAGCCGGGGATGGTGGTCTCGGCGATCTGCGTGTCGGTGACAAATTTCACCGTGGTCAGGCCGCTCGCGTTCCAGATCAGCGAGCCCGAGGTGAGGAAGCCCGCAAGCTGGCTCAGCCGCGGGTCGACATAGTTGCGCGCGGAATAGCCGACCGAGATTTCGCCGGTGAGGATGCGCGAGAACTCAAAGGACGAGCCGACCTTGGCATAGCCGCCGGATGAATCGCGGAAGTAGCCGTTGCGGTCGGCGGCCTGGTCGTGGACGCGGTTGTCGCCCTCGATCTCGACAAAGGGTTTAAGGCCTGGCTTCAGCTCGTAGGAGAAGCGGCCGACGCCGCCATACTGGTTGAAGTCGCGATCGTCGTTGCTGAAGGTCGAGCCATCGGTGAGCTTGGAGTCGGTATACGCCGTGCGATCGATGGTGGCGCCGGCAGCGACCTGGAAGCGATTGAACGTCTGGTCGAAGCCGAAGGTGCCGCCATAGGTGGCGTAGATCGGATATTTCTGGAGACCGGCCTGCACGTTCGGGCTGCCGGGATTGTCGGTGGCGAGCCGCAGCCGGAATTGCGAAGTCAGCTTGAGATCCCGATCGACATCGAAGCGGCCGTCGACATGGCCGGTGAAATCGGGGCGATCGATCTCGACCGGCGACGGCGAAGCCAGCCCGTCGATCGTTGCCAGCATGTTGTTGGTGTAGCCCGAGAACGAGCCGCGTAGATCGGCGACCAGCGCGTGGCGCTCCCAGTCCGACACCACGAGGAGATCGGGCGCCACCACATAGACGGGCGAGCCTACCGGCTTTTGCAGACGCGCCGGATTGGTGTCGTAGCCGGCGGAGAGTTCGAGACCGCCCTTGATCAGGAAGCTGCCGGCATAGTCGCCGACCGCGCCGAACGCATCGTCATCTGCCTTGAGACGGCGGCGCAAGGGCTGGCCAGGCACCGTGCCCGCCATTGCCGGCGGCACCGGAGCCTTATTGGCGGTCTCCGACGGCGGCGGCGCGATGCGCGGCGGGCCGAGGCCCGTTGCCGGTGTCGCAGGTGGCACCGGCGAGCCGGGCCCGGCGGGGCGCTTCGGTTTCGGCTGCCCCGGATAAAGTTTTGGCTGCTGCCGCTTGCGATTGAGCGAGTCGTAGCCGGAGCTGCTGGCGCCGTTGGCGGCGGGCAGGCCGTAGGTCGGGACCTGGCCGACGCGCGACGGCGCGGGGGTCTCACGGTTCTTGCGCGGATCGGCATTGGGATCCGGGGGCATCGGGATCGCATCCGACGGCGCCTGCGGGACGCCGGCGGTACGGCGCGTCGGCAGCGTGTCGGGCGAGACGAAGCCGCTGCGGCTGGGATTGAACAGGTCAGGCGTCAGGCTCTGGGCGGTCGCTGGCGCACTTTCGAGCACCGTCAGCAGCAGGCATGGCAAAGCGGCGCGAAAGGCGTACGCGCGTTTGCTCCGGCCCCTGCCTGGAGGCAACCCCACGATGGAATAACTCCAACGAAATCAGACGCTTCGTAGATGGCCTCCTGCGAACAGGCGGGAACCATCGTTAATGGAGTTAAAACAACTATGGTTAATGACCCGTTGAGCGTCTTGGGCCCCGCGTCGCCTCATTGGCTGGGGCGTGCTAAGCAGGCGCCAACTTACCTTTCTGGATAGACGCATGCCGAGTTCGAAACCGCTGATGACCCAATCATCCGGCCCCACCCCCTCCAGCGTCGAATCCGCGCTCCGCACATTGGAGACGGAGAGCGGCGGCATCAACGCGCTTGCAGCAGCGCTGCGCGGCCCGCTCGGCGAGACGTTTGCCAGGGCGGTCGACCTGATCCGCCAGGCCCGGGGCCGCGTCATCGTCACCGGGCTCGGCAAGTCCGGCCACATGGCGCGCAAGATCGCCGCGACGCTGGCCTCGACCGGCACGCCGGCCTTCTTCGTCCACGCCGCCGAAGCCGGCCACGGCGATCTCGGCATGATCACGACCGACGACGTCATCATGGCGCTGTCCTGGTCCGGCGAGCAGCCGGAGATGAAGATCCTCGTGAACTATTCGGCGCGTTTTGCGATTCCGATGATCGCGGTGACGTCGAACCCGGAATCCTCGCTGGCACAAGCCGCCGACATCGTGATCGAGCTGCCGAAGGCGCGCGAGGCCTGCCCGCACAATCTGGCGCCGACCACCTCGACGCTGATGCAGGCCGCAATCGGCGATGCGATCGCGATCGCGCTGCTCGAAGGCCGCGGCTTCACCGCGCTGGAATTCGCGCATTTCCACCCCGGCGGCAAGCTGGGGGCGATGCTGAAATTCGTCCGCGACTACATGCGCACCGGCGCGGAAATCCCGGTGAAGCCGGTCGGCACCAAGATGTCGGACGCGGTGATGGAGATGTCGGCCAAGGGGCTCGGCTGCGTCTGCATCGTCAACGATGCGGGCGAGGCTGTCGGCATCATCACCGACGGCGATCTGCGCCGCCACATGCGGCCTGATCTGCTGACGGTGTCGGTCGACGACATCATGACGCAGCAACCCAAATCCGTGCCGCCCTCGATGCTTGCGACCGAGATGATCGAGGTGCTCAATGCGCGAAAAATCACGACGCTGGTCGTGACCGAAGCGGACAAGGTCGTGGGCATCGTGCATCTGCACGATCTGTTACGGGCCGGTGTGGCCTGATCGTCATCCCGGGGCATCGCGAAGCGATGAGCCCGGGATTCATCGCGCCGCAGAGTTTTCGTTGCTCCATGGATTCTCAGATGCGCAATTGCGCATCATAGCTCGCGCCAAGTGGCGCGCCCCGGAATGACGACGAATCTTAAGCGGGAAACCGCGCCGCCTTGTCCTCCAGCGGCAGTCGCAGCCCATTCGCAAGATACGACACCGTGCGATAGAACCCGCACAGCAGCATGATCTCCAAAATCTGCGCTTCGTCGTAATGCGCCGAGAGCGCGGCGAACTCGACGTCGGTGAACGTGGCGCGGTGATGCAGCGCGTCGACGGCCGCGATCAGCGCCTGCTCGGCCGCTGACCAGCACGGTGACGTTGCATCGCCCTGCACGGTGGCGTGGACCTCCTCCCCGGTGAGTTTCGCAGGCCCGGCGAAGACCGCGACATGCACGCCCCATTCATACTCGCACCCGTTCAGCGCACAGGTGCGGTCGATCACGATCTCGCGTTCGCGCAACGACAGCGGCCCGGGGTCGAGCAAGCCGCCGGCGCGAAACTTGTCCCAGGCCCGTTTGTGGGCAGCAATCACCCGGAACAGCACCAGCGGCGGCGCGCCGCGCATGATGCGGACGAACTGCTGCTGGACCTCCGGGGGATAAGGCGGCTCGAGTGGCGCGATGCGCGGTATGGCTTGAGACACGGACCGCTTCCATTGCTACATTTATCGTAGCAATACGCTACATTATCTGTAGCAAGATGCAAGGGGGCGTCGATGTCGAAACAGGCCGGGTCCAAATCACGCGGCGTCCGCGGCTCGCGCACGGGACGGCCGATCATGGCCTTGCTCGACCTGCTCGGCCAACGCTGGTGCCTGCGGATATTGTGGGAGTTGCGCGACGCCCCACTCACCTCCCGCGCGCTGCGCACGGCCTGCGACGAGGCCTCGCCCACGGTGCTGCAAGCGCGGCTGACGGAGTTGCGTGAGGCAGGGTTCGTGGAGCTGGGCGAGGCTGGCGGCTACGGGCTGACGCCATTGGGCCGGGAGTTGTGCGAGACGTTCATGCCGCTGCACAGGTTTGCGGAGAGGTGGAAGAAGTGAGCACCTTCTCTTACCCTCCTCTGGAGGGGATGAGGCAGCTACGCCGCCGCGACCGTCAGATTCGCACCATCTACCTGCACCACCTTCACCCGCGTCCCGGCCGGCACATCCGGGCCGGCGACGCGCCACACCGTGTCGCCGATGCGCACCGTGCCGTTGCCGTCGATGATCGGCTTCTCCAGCGTGAACTCGCGGCCCAGCAGCGCCTCGGTGCGCTTGTTGAGGAACGGGCTCGTGCTCGCGTCCGTCCGGCCCCGCGCCAGCCGGCGCCACACCGGCACGGCGGCGGCGGCGAACACCGCGAACATCACGAGCTGGATCTGCCAGGACATGACCACAGCGAACGAGATCAAGCCGACCAGCAGGGCCGCAAGCCCCAGCCAGAATAGGAACACGCCCGGCGCCAGCACCTCCAGCGCCATCAGGATGAAGCCGAAGATCAGCCAGTTCCAGGTGCCGAGCGAAACAAACATGTCGGTCATGACACGACCTCTTTGAAGAGCCTACTGCGGCGGCACAGTTGGCGGCGCGGAGCCCGACGTCGGCACCGAGCCGCGGCGGGCGGCGGCGGCCGCGGACGCAGCACTTTCGCCGAACGTCGCCTTGGCGATCTCGCCGATGCCGGCGAGCGAACCGAGCAAGCTCACGGCCTCCATCGGCAGCATGATGATCTTCTGGTTCGGCGCATCCGCGAACTGGCCGAACGCCTTGATGTATTTGTCGGCGATGAAGTAGTTCAGCGCGGCCACGTCACCCTTGGCGATGGCCTCGCTGACCATCTGGGTTGCCTTGGCCTCGGCCTCCGCGGACCGTTCGCGGGCCTCGGCATCGCGAAACGCAGCTTCCTTGCGGCCTTCGGCCTGGAGGATCTGGCCCTGCTTGGCGCCCTCGGCGCGCAGGATTTCCGACTGGCGCTGGCCTTCGGCCTGGAGAATGTCGGCACGCTTGACGCGCTCGGCCTTCATCTGCCTGCCCATCGCCTCGACCAGGTCGGCCGGCGGCACGATGTCCTTGATCTCGATCCGGTTGACCTTGAGACCCCAGGGCGAGACCGCGGCATCGACCACGCGCAAGAGGCGCTCGTTGATCTCGTCGCGATGCGACAGCACCTGGTCGAGGTCCATCGAGCCCATCACCGAACGGATATTGGTCATGGTCAGCACGATGATCGCCTGGGTGAGATTGGCGACCTCGTAGCTCGCCTTGGCGGCGTCGAACACCTGGAAGAAGGCGACGCCGTCGACGGTTACGGTGGCGTTGTCCTTGGTGATCACCTCCTGTTCGGGGATGTTGATCACCTGCTCCATCATGTTCATCTTGCGCCCGACCCGATCGAAATAAGGAACGATCAGGTTCAATCCCGGCGCCAGCGTGCGGGTGTATTTGCCGAACCGCTCGATGGTCCAGTCAAACCCCTGCGGCACCGTCTTCACGCCGGCGAACAGAGTGACGATGACGAGCAACACCAGGACAATCGCGAAAATACCGAAACCGCTCATATTTCCTCCAAGGCGGGAAAAGACCCTTCCCGCGCTGTCATTGGTCGGGATCACGACCCTACCGGTTCAGCGGTCGCGAGTAACGTCGGCATCCACGCAATTCTGCACAAGACGCACGGAGAGGGATTGGTCACGATTATGTATTTGCAAGACGCTCTTGAAAGCACGCAGGCGCAGACCTAGCAGCAAAAGTTAACAAATCCAGCCGTGCCGTCCGTTATGGACAGTCCTATTCGATGACGTCGTTCGCGGTTGCGAGCAGGCTTTGGGGGATTGTGACGCCAAGCGCCCTCGCCGTCTTCAGGTTGATCGCAAGCTCGAACTTGGTGGGGTTCTGCACGGGGAGATCGGCCGCTTGCGCGCCCTTCAGGATGCGATCGATATAGGATGCCGCACGCCGCAACTGCTCGGCACTATCGGTGCTGTAGGACATCAACCCGCCCTCGTCGACAAAGGTGCGGCTCCAGAACACCGCAGGCACGCGCGCCTCGGCAATCGCCGCCAGCAGATGCGCGCGGTTGGCCATGGTGAAGAAATCTGGCAGCACCAGGAAGCCACCATCTTTCAGCGAGGCCAGCGCCGCGATCGAAGCCGCGTCATGCACCGGCGCGGGCTCGACCGTCACGCGAAGCGCGCGCCCCGCCTCCTCGATGGTCCGCAGCATCAGGCCGGCGAATGGCGCGGTGTCGGGATTGTAGACGACGAAGACGCGGGCCACGCGCGGCGTGATCTGCGTCAGCATCTCCAGCCATTTGCCGGCGAGCGGGCCGTCATAATCGGTGAAGCCGGTGATGTTGCCACCGGGATGCGCGAGATTTTTGACAAACCCCTGGCTGACGGGATCGGTGACGACGGCGAACACGATCGGCGTTGTCGTGGTGCGCTGGCGCAGCTCCTCCACTGACGGCGTGCCGATCGCGAGCAGGATGTCGGGCTTGAGCGCGATCAGTTCGTCGGCAAGCCGGGCGATGGGCGCGCGGTCGCCGGCGCCACTGCGCCAGTCGATCTTGAGATTGTCTTGCTCCCTCCAGCCATGGACGGCGAGCGCCGCGGCCAGGCGGGTCTGCCCGATCACCTCATCGGCGGTGACCGAGAGCACGCCGAGCCGTCGAGTCGCGTTCGACTGCTGCGCCAGGGCCGAGGGCGGCAGCGCCGTGATCGTCCCAAGAAGCGCCAGGAGTTCGCGGCGATTCATCGAGCACCCATCAGATCCAGCCCTGAAGCTCGCGCAGCACCAGGGTGCGGATCGCGTCCATGCCGGGCTCGCTGTCATTGAGGCAAGGGATTGCGGAAAACTGTTCGCCGCCATTGTGCTTGAAAATCTCGGCGTTCTCCCGCGCGATCTCCTCCAGCGTCTCCAGGCAATCGGCGGAAAAGCCCGGCGTCACCACCGCGATGCAGCGTACGCCTTCTTTCGCGAGCCGCTCCATCGTCTTGTCGGTGTAGGGCTGGAGCCATTCATCGTTGCCGAAGCGGGACTGGAAGGTCAGCAGCAGCTTTGTCGCGTCCATCCCGAGCCGGCGGCGCAGCGCCTCGGTGGTGGCGACACAGTGGTCCTGATAGGGGTCGCCCTTGTCGACATAGGATTTCGGCATGCCGTGGAAGGAGGCGACGATCAGCTCGGGTGTGAACGGCAGCGTGGCGAGATGCGCCTCGATCGAGGTCGCGAGCGCCTCGATATAGGCCGCGTCTTCATAGTAGGGCGGCGTCACCCGCAGCGTCGGCTGGGCGCGCAGGCGCGCGAGCACGCGGAACACCTCGTCGCAGACGGTCGCCGAAGTCGAGGCGGAATATTGCGGATAAAGCGGGACTGCGAGGATACGGTCGCAGCCCTTCGCGATCAGCGCGTCGATGCCCGACTTGATCGAGGGATTGCCGTAGCGCATCGCCCAATCCACCACGACGTGGTCGCGGTCCGACAGCGCGGCCGCGAGCTTGTCGCTCTGCGACCGCGTGATGGTCTTCAGCGGCGACTCGTTCCGCTCGTTGTTCCAGATCTTCTGGTAGTCGAGCGCCTTGGTGCGGGGACGGCTGCGGAGGATGATGCCGTTCAGCACCAGCTGCCAGATCAGGCCCTGGTCCTCGATGACGCGGGCGTCCGAGAGGAATTCCTTCAAATAGGCCCGCACACCCGGGGCGTCGGCCGTGTCGGGCGTACCGAGATTGACCAGAAGCACGCCGACGCGCGGCTGGCCGGATTGGGCGGCCGATTTCGCGGTCTCGATGGGGACAACTGCCGTCATGGCCCGTGGGTCGCGCGTTGCTCCGAACTTGTCAAGATGAGCCCGGTTTAGCTAGGGTCGCGCCCAAGCGGGGGAGGGAAGATGACACTCGCGGAATGGTGCGTATTCGGAGCGCTGCTGCTCTATCTCTCGACGATCGTTTCGATCAAATGGATCCGGTTTCGCGGCTTCGACAATTCCCGGCCGCGCGACCCCGCCTTCTATGAGGATGCCATCGCGCAGCGCGCACTCGGCGCGCACCAGAACGGCATCGAGACCTTCCCGTTCTTTGCCTTCGCGGTGCTGCTCGCCGAATTCCGGGATTCGCCGCAACGCCTGATCGACGAGCTCGCCGTGCTGTTCCTGATCGTGCGGATCGCTTACGTGCTGACCTATCTCGGCGACCGCCCGACGCTGCGGTCGATCCTCTGGAGCATCGGCTTCGCGATCAACCTCGGGATTTTCTTCATGCCGATGATGAAGCGGTTTTTGCCGGTGTGAGGTTCGCGCGAGCGCAACTCCGTATCGTGTCCCGAACGCGGTGCAGCGCTCTTGCGCTGCTCCGCAGAGCCGGGACCCAGAAAGCCACACGCTACTTTCTGCACCGAGAAATGTGCCCCGGCTCTGCAGCGCATCGTCGAGGGACGCTGCGCTGCGTCCGGGGCACGAGAGTCTAGCTCAGAAACACGTCGTCCGCTCCGCCGCGATGTAGCCGAACAAGAGGCCCACGCCGAACAGCAGCACCAAGCCGGCGGCGCCGAATTCGATGCCGCGCATGAACAGCGCACCGCCACCGTCGCGGGCTCCGCTCAGGCGGCCGGCGATGTCCTTGGCGGAGACGGCGATGATCGCGATGGCCGCGACCGTGATCGCAGTGCCAAGCCCCATCAGCAAGGTCGCGGCGATGCCGGCCCAGAACAGGCCCTGGGCGAGCGCGAACACCAGGACCAGGATCGCGCCCGAGCAGGGGCGGATACCGACCGTGAGGATCGCGCCGAACCCGCGCCGCCAGCCGCCGGGGCCGGCGAGCTCGCTCGGCGCGGGGCCGTGAGAATGGCCGCAATGCTCGTCATGGACATGGTCATGCCCGTGATGATGATGGGCGTGACCATGGTCGTGGTGATCATGACCGCGATCGTGGTCATGATGGTCATGCGCATCGTGATGATGGTGATCGCCGTGATCATGATGGCGCGGCACGCCCGCAATCGCCGGAACCGGCTGGGCCGCCTGGAGCGCGCGAATGAAGCCGCCGCCCTTCACCCAGGCCAGCCGCAGGCCGAACAGCGCGATCAGCGCGTAGCTGGCGATCTCGATCGCGCCTTCCGCCTTGCACATGGTTTTCGCGGTCGCATTCAGCACCCAGGCCGAGATGCCGACGATCAGGATCGCGACCACCGACTGCATCAGCGCCGAGGCAAAGGATAGCGCGATGCCGCGCCGGGCGGTCTCGCGGTTGGCGACGAGATAGGAGGCAATGACCGCCTTGCCGTGGCCGGGGCCGGCGGCATGGAAGATGCCGTAGGCAAAGGAGATGAAGAGCAGTGTCCACACCGCCGAGCCGTCGGATTTGGCGGCGCGGATGGTCGCGGACATCTGGCGATAGAATTCAGACTGTTTTGCCAAGAGCCAGCCGACGAGGCCGCTGGCCTCGGGCTCGGCAGCCTGCGCGGGTCGTGGCGCGCCAAAGGGATTCTGCGCGAGGAGATCGTGCAGCGCGGCGTCGGCGAATCCCAGCACGAGGACAATTGCAGCGCAGGCGAGGAGCCCGCGCGCGAGCGGGGAGAGTTGCGGCTTCAAGGGCAATCCACCGTGATCTTGTTGGCGAACATCATGCCGAAATTGGCGTTCGGGCCATCCATGAAGGTCTGCTCGTTGAGCTTCTGCGCCGTCGCGGTGCCGTCGCTCGGCCGTTCAAGCTTCATCTGGCAGCCACCGGGCGCGCCGACCAGCTTGACCGGATTGTCCCTGGCCATCTGGAAGTCGATGAAGAAGGAGCGGTCGAACACTTCGAGCACCAGCTGCTTGGGCTTGACCGGGTTCTTCAGCGGCAGCGTGAAGTGCAGGGTCAGCACCGTATCCTTGTAGTCGAGAAAGTAGTCGACCGGCTCGTTAAAGCGCTCCTTCTTGCCGTCGGCTCGCGCAAAGGTGAAATAGGCATATTCCTTCAGCGACTCGACGTTGGTCTGCGCCAGCGGCCCCAGCTCCTCGCGCGTGTAAGCGCCCTTGGTCTTGCTCTCGAGCCCCTGCACCGCATAGGCCGAGAACATGTCGTCAAAGGTCCATGCATGGCGCACGCCGGTGATGCTGCCGTCCTCCGCGTAGATGAGCTCGCTGGTCGCGGTGATCCAGACATGCGGATGCGCGCTCGCCGCGCCCGCTGCGAGCGTCAGCGCAGCGGCGAGCAGCCATCCGAACAGGGCGCGCATGCCGATCAGGCCGCCTTCGCGCCGTCGAGCAGACCGCGGCGGCGGAGCAGCGCATCGGGCTCCGGCGGACGGCCACGGAAGGCCTCGTAAGCGGCCTCCGGATCGACCGATCCGCCGCTCGAGTAGATGTCGTCGTGGAGACGCTTGGCCACGGCAGGATCGAAGATGTTGCCGGCCTCCTCGAACGCGCCGAAGGCGTCGGCGTCCATCACCTCCGACCACATGTAGCTGTAATAGCCAGCGGCATAATGGTCACCGGAGAAAATGTGGCCGAACTGGGTGGGCCGGTGGCGCAGCGAGATCTCCTCGGGCATGCCGATCTTCTCCAGCTCCTTCTTCTCGAAGGCCCGCACATCCTGCGCGGCCGAGGCTGGCTGGGTGTGGAATTCGAGGTCGATCAGGGCCGAGGAGACGAACTCGACGGTGGCAAAGCCCTGGTTGAATTTTCGCGCGGCCAGGAACCGTTGCAACAGGTCGTCGGGCAAGGGCTCGCCGGTCTGGTAGTGGCGGGCGAACTGCTGGAGCACCTCGGGCCGCTCCTGCCAGTGCTCGTAGAGCTGCGAGGGCAGCTCGACGAAGTCGGTGAACACCGAGGTGCCCGACAGCGACGGATAGGTCACGTTGGAGAGCATGCCGTGCAGGCCGTGGCCGAACTCGTGGAACAGGGTGCGGGCATCGTCCGGCGACAGCAGCGAGGGCCCGCCGCCCGCTCCTTTCGCGAAGTTGCAGACATTGATGATGAGCGGGGCGATTTCGCCGTCGAGCTTCTGTTGGTCGCGCAGTGAGGTCATCCAGGCGCCGGAGCGCTTCGAGGACCGGGCGTAGTAATCGCCGTAGAACAGCGCCTTGTGCTTGCCGTCCGGGCCCTTCACCTCCCAGACCCGGACGTCGGGGTGCCAGGCCGGGACGTCCTTGCGCTCCTCGAAGGTGATGCCGAACAGGCGCGTGGCGCAGTCGAAGGCGGCGGCGATCATATGGTCGAGCGTCAGATACGGCTTGATCGCGGCGTCGTCGAAATTGGCGCGCTGGAGGCGGAGCTTTTCGGCGTAGAAGCGCCAGTCCCAGGGCGCGAGCTTGAAATTGCCGCCCTCTTCCGTGATCAGCGTCTGCATCTCGTCGCGGTCGGCGAGCGCCCGGGCGCGGGCCGGCTTCCAGACCCGCTCCAGCAGGCCGCGCACGGCGTCCGGCGTCTTGGCCATGGAGTCCTCGAGCCGGTAGGCCGCGAAGGTCGGATAACCCAGCAGATTCGCACTCTCCTCGCGCAGCTTCAGGATCTCGACGATGGTCGCGTTGTTGTCGTTGCCATTGCCGTTGTCGCCGCGCGCGGTGAAGGCCTTGTAGACCTTCTCGCGCAGGTCGCGCCGGGCCGAGCTCTTCAGGAAGGGCTCGACCGAGGAGCGCGACAGCGTGACGATGGCCTTGCCGGCCATGCCGCGATCTTCTGCCGCAGCCTGGGCGGCGGCGACGAAGCTCTCCGGCAGGCCCTGCCGATCGGCCTCCCCTAACTCCATGAACCAGTCCTGTTCGTCGCCGAGCAGATGATGGCTGAAGCCGGTGCCGAGCTGGGCGAGCTTTTCGTTGATCTCGGCCATGCGCGTCTTGGCCTCCTCGGAGAGGCCGGCGCCGGAGCGGTGGAAGCGGGTGTAGGTGCGCTCCAGCAGGCGGAGCTGCTCCGGGTTGAGAGCGAGATTGGCGCGGTTCTCGTGCAGCTGGGCGATGCGGCCAAACAGCACGGCATTCATCGTGATCGGATTCCAGTGCCGCGCCATCCGCAAGGAGACCTCCTTGTCGATTTCCAGGATGGCCGGGTTGGAATGCGCCGAGACCAGGTCGTAGAAGACGGAAGCGACCTTGTTCAGGAGCTTGCCGGAGCGCTCCAGCGCCGTGATGGTGTTGGCGAAGTCAGGCGCGGCCGGATCATTGGTCATCGCCGCGATCTCGGCGGAATGGTCGGCGAAGGCCTGCTCGAAGGCCGGAAGGAAGTGCTCCGGCGCGATCTCGTCGAAGGGCGGGGTCGCGAATGGCGTCACCCAGGCCTTCAGCAGCGGGTTGGTCTCGGAGTCCGTAGTTTGGCGGGGTTCTGACATCACAAGTCCCGTTCTTTGAGGCTCGATCGTTGGGGCCAGCTATAGCACGCGATGGGGCTTTTTTGGGCCATTTGGCCTTGCTCCCGCCCGCCTTTTCGGGGAGATTGCGGCCCTCGAAGCCACGGATCCTGAGCCCATGAACGCGCCTTCCTCGTCCTCCCGTCAGATCGTCTGGCCGAGCGTCATCACTGTCATCAGCGCCGCCATCCTGATCGGCGCCGAAGTGTTCGGCGCGGCGTTTGCCGGCGGCTGGGCGCTCGCAATTCTGTTCGGGCTCGGCGACCAGGGCGCGCATATCCTCCAGGCCGTGCTGTTCGCGCTCGGCGTGCTGGTGATGACCGCCTTCATCCGCGCGGCTCAACGCGTCGAGCCCTTCACCAAGCGCGGCTGAGGCGCGCTTGCGCGCGCGAGACACGCTCGCGCCACGAAAAAACTTAACGACTGTTCATCTTCAGCGTCGCTCGCGCAGCACAGCGCAAGCAGATGTTAGGTAATCTTGTCGCCAGCCTAAAAAAAATCTTGCGATCGAGATTCAAAACCCTTATGTGCGTTCTTGCCCAATTTCGCACGTGCCTGTGGTCGTGTGTCAGTCGGTAGGTATCCGGACAAGAGGCCGGACAGCCGCCAAGGGGTGAAGAAGCCGAGGGGCTCTTCGGAAGTGCGGAAGTCTGAGACTGAAAAGTCGGAAGACCGAAGCAAACCCGGAGCGTCCAGCATCTCTCTCAAGAGATGCCTTGTCGAAGGTGACTTCACTCTTTGCAACCGTGACTGGCAGCCGGAGGCGAACCGGCGCACCCCGCTCTCAACGGGGGACGCGACTTAAAGCAACGACGGATCGGGCTTTTTTGGTCTCTACCGGCAGTCCAAAGCCGGCGCGGGCTACTGAAAAGGCTTGTCCTTCATTGCCAGGTGTGCGGGCGGGAAAACTCCCAACCAATCCACGGCAGCACAGTCTGGTTTGAGTCTTTGGCTTCGTCGCGCCTCCATCGCGCGATCTGGCCGGAGCGCTCTTATCCGACGTCTTTTTTTGAACGGATCCCCGTCGCTGGGCCGTTTGGGAGAGTGCTATGACCGAACGTATTCAGGAATTCCTGCGCAACCGCCGCAGCGAGGGCCGGGACACCGAGCCTTGCCTCGTGGTCGACCTCGAAGTCGTGCGCGACAACTACCAGACCTTTGCCAAGGCGCTGCCCGACAGCCGCGTGTTCTATGCCGTCAAGGCGAACCCGGCGCCGGAAGTGCTGGCCCTGCTCGCCTCCATGGGCTCCTGCTTCGACACCGCGACGGTTGCCGAGATCGAGATGGCGCTGGCCGCCGGTGCGACCCCCGACCGCATCTCCTTCGGCAACACGATCAAGAAGGAGCGCGACATCGCGCGCGCCTTCGCGCTCGGCATCCGGCTGTTCGCGGTCGACTGCGTTCCCGAGGTCGAGAAGGTCTCACGCGCCGCTCCCGGTGCGAAGGTGTTCTGCCGCATCCTCTATGACTGCGCCGGCGCCGAGTGGCCGCTGTCGCGCAAGTTCGGCTGCGACCCGGAGATGGCCGTCGAGGTGCTCGACGTCGCCAAGCGTCTGGGCCTGGAGCCGTGCGGCATCTCCTTCCATGTCGGCTCGCAGCAGCGCAAGGTGAAGGCGTGGGACCGTGCGCTGGCGATGGCCTCGCAGGTGTTCCGCGACTGCGCCGAGCGCGGCATCAACCTCTCCATGGTCAACATGGGCGGCGGCTTCCCGACCAAATACCTGAAGGACGTGCCGCCGGTCGTCACCTACGGCCGCTCGATCTTCCGCGCGCTGCGCAAGCACTTCGGCAACCAGATTCCGGAGACCATCATCGAGCCGGGCCGCGGCATGGTGGGCAACGCCGGCATCATCGAATCCGAGGTCGTGCTCATCTCGAAGAAGAGCGACGAGGACGAGGTGCGCTGGGTCTATCTGGACATCGGCAAGTTCGGCGGTCTCGCCGAGACCATGGACGAGTCGATCCGCTACGCCATCCGCACCCCGCATGACGGTGCGGACATGACGCCGTGCGTACTCGCGGGCCCGACCTGCGATAGCGCCGACGTGCTGTACGAGAAGAACCCGTATCCGCTCCCCGTCACGCTCGAGATCGGCGACAAGCTCCTGATCGAAGGCACCGGGGCCTATACGTCGACCTACTCGGCGGTAGCGTTCAACGGCATCCCGCCGCTCAAGACCTACCACATCTGATCTGCCTCACTTTCTGAGGCCTGACGAACCCGGGAGCCGGCTTGTCGGCTCCTTCCCTGACATTTTCGATTTCTGACGACGTCTTGGACCGGCGTGCCCATCGGGCACATCCGTTCAAGCGGGGACTGACGCGCCATGACTGCTTTTCGGAAGCCACAAGTCGCCCTCACTTCGAAAGCTGCTCCGTTCGCGATCCGTGCGGAACGTGCTGCCGACGTCGCCGCCCGTGAAGCGCTGCTGGATGCCTGCTTTGGCGAGAACCGCCATGACCGCACCTGCCAGCGCCTGCGCGACGGACGTGCGCCTGCTGCAGGCCTTGCCCTGTCGGCGATGCACGAGGGGAAGCTCGTGGGAACCGTGCGGTTGTGGCACGTCAGCGCCGGAGGCAGGCCCGCTTTGGTCCTCGGACCGCTGGCGGTGGATCCTGCCTGCCGCGAGCTCGGGATCGGCGCCACGCTGATGCAACAAGCGCTGGCCGCCGCCCGGGCACGCGGGCATGCCGCCGCGATCCTGCTCGGCGACGCCCCCTACTATGCCCGCTTCGGCTTCTCGCCCGAGAAGACCGGCGCGCTGTCGCTGCCCGGCCCGTTCGAGTGCGACCGCCTGCTGGCGATCGAATTCCAGGCCGGCGCACTGGATGGCGCCGAGGGGATGATCGTCCCGACCGGCGCGGTCCTTTCCAAACGGAGGGTAGTTCGCGCCCTCCAGGCGCACGCGGCCTAAGGGATTGCCATGATGGCGATGACCGAAGCCGCATTGAGCGGCAACGCCCGGCCGCGTCCGCGCTAAGCTTTATTCCTTTGGGGTTGCGCAGGCCCCGGAAACGCCCTTTAACCCCGAGAAACACCAATTTTCAGTCGAGGCCGAACCCATGTCCCGTCGCCTGATCTCCACCGGCTCCCCCTTCGAGAAGACCGCCGGCTACAGCCGCGCCGTGATCGACGGCGAGTTCGCGTTCGTCGCGGGAACCACCGGCTATGACTACACGACGATGACGATGCCGGCCGGTGTCACCAGCCAGTCACGCAACTGCTTCAAGACCATCGAAGCGGCCCTGAAGGAGGGCGGATTCGAGATGGCCGACATCGTCCGCGTGACCTACTACCTCACCGACGCCAAGGACGCAGACGCCCATTTCGCGGTCTGCGGCGAAGTCCTCGGCGACATCCGTCCGGCGGCAACGCTTCTCGTCGTCTCGGCGCTCTACAAGCCCGAGATGAAGGTCGAGATCGAAGCGACCGCCAAGCGCCGCAGCGCCTGATCCACCCACCCTTTGTCCGCCAGCACGTTCCGGAGAAACCATCCCATGAGCCCCCCCTCGCAGATCTACGCGAAGATCACTGGTCCCATCGTCATGGTCGGCTTCGGCTCCATCGGCAAAGGCACGTTGCCGATGATCGGGCGGCATCTCGATTACGACAAGTCGCGCATCACCGTGATCGATCCCAAGGACGAAGGCCGCAAGGCGCATTGCGAGAGGCAGAATGTGCGCTTCATCCAGAAGGCCGTGACCAGGGACAATTATCGGGAATTGCTGACCCCGCTGCTCACCGAAGGCGGCGGCCAGGGTTTTTGCGTCAATCTCTCGGTCGATACCGGCTCGACCGACATCATGGAGCTCTGCAACGAGCTTGGCGCTCTCTACATCGACACCGTCAACGAGCCCTGGCTCGGCTTCTACTTCGATGCCTCGAAGGGCCCGGAAGCGCGCTCCAACTACGCCCTGCGCGAAGCGACGCTGGCCGCCAAGAGGGCGCGCCCCTCGGGCTCGACGACGGCCGTCTCCTGCTGCGGCGCCAATCCCGGCATGGTCTCCTTTTTCGTCAAGCAGGCGCTGCTCAACGTCGCCGCCGATCTGAAGCTCAATGCCCCCAAGCCGAAGTCCAAGGCCGAGTGGGCGGACCTGATGCGGCAGGCCGGTATCAAGGGCATCCACATCGCCGAACGCGACACCCAGCGCTCCAAGTCGCCGAAAGAGCCGGATGTCTTCGTCAATACTTGGTCGGTGGAAGGTTTTCTGTCGGAAGGCGTGCAGCCGTCCGAACTCGGTTGGGGCACCCATGAAAAATGGATGCCCGAGAATGCGCGTACCCACGAAGCTGGCTGCGGCGCCGCGATCTATCTGATGCAGCCCGGCGCCAACACGCGCGTGCGCACCTGGTGCCCGACCCGCGGCGCGCAATATGGCTTCCTCGTCACCCACAACGAGTCGATCTCGATCTCCGATTATTTCACGGTGCGTGACGCATCGGGCACGGCGGTCTACCGGCCGACCTGCCACTATGCCTATCACCCGGCCGACGATGCCGTGCTGTCGCTGCACGAAATGTTCGGCCGCGCCGCGAAGATGCAGGAAAAGCACCACATCCTCGACGAGAACGAGATCGTCGACGGCATCGATGAGCTCGGCGTGCTGCTGTTCGGCCACGACAATAACGCCTACTGGTACGGCTCGCAGCTCTCCATCGAAGAGACCCGCAAGCTCGCGCCCTATCAGAACGCCACCGGCCTGCAAGTGACCTCCGCCGTGCTCGGCGGCATGGTGTGGGCGCTGGAAAACCCGAACGAAGGCATCGTCGAAGCCGACGAGATGGATTTCGATCGTCTGCTGGAAATCCAGATGCCGTATCTCGGCCCGGTGAAGGGTTTCTACACCGACTGGACGCCGCTGACGGATCGTCCGGGACTGTTTCCGGAACATATCGATACCAGCGATCCCTGGCAGTTCCGGAATATTCTGGTGCGCTGAGGCCGGCTCTCTCGACTGGTCATTCCGGGGCGCGCCACCTGGCGCGAGCCCGGAATCCATCAGGCCTCAGAGATTGCGGATCAATGGATTCTATGATGCGCAATTGCGCATCATAGCTCGCGCTCCGCGCGCCCCGGAATGACGGAGAAAACTACTTCTCCTTGATCGGCGGCGCGACCTTCTCGGCAGGCGCCTGCGGCAGCGCGGGCTTGGTGGCCGCGCCCTGGGTCTGCGGATCGGGACGCGCAGGCTCGGGCGCCGGCGTGGTCGGACGCTCGCCGCCGGGCTTGGCTTCCGCGGGCATCTTGTTCTGGTCGTCGGATGGCGTGCCCTGGAGCGGCTGCGTCGCCTGCGCCGTCTGCACCCGGCTCTCGGCACGGATCTGCACCAGCGAGAGGCCCGAGACCACAACGCCTGCTGCGAACAGCGTGGAGGCGATCAGGAGGTCTCGTCGAAGTCCGCGTTTGTCGTTCGTGCCGGGCATGTCGATCACCGCGTTTGTTCGCGAGATCAACGAATTTGCGCCACCGCGGTTCCGGCGGGAACCCCAAGCCCGCGCGCCAAACCGCCGCGCTCAATCCGTGGTGCTGACTTCCCAGGTGGCGTGGCGCACGCCCGGCAGGTGCTGGAGATCGGTCGCCACCGCGTTCAACTCGTTCGGATCGACCGCGGTCGCGACCAGCTTTGCGACGATTTCGATCAAATCGTCCCCGGTCTCGACCACGTCGATATCGGCCACCGGATATTGCGCGCCCTCCAGCTTCTCGACGAGCCGGTCGCGCATGTCAGGCACGGTGTCCGGCGCAACCGCGAGCTTGAAGTAGTAGGTCGCCTCCGAGGTCTTCTCATTGAGTGGAATGCGGTTGATCGCGTTCACCAGCGGGCGCAGCAACGTGTTGCCGGCGATAACAAACACGGTGAGCGCGGCTGCCTGCGCGACCATGTCGGCCCCTGCGCACGAGCCGACGGCAGCCGAGGCCCACAGTGTCGCCGCGGTGTTGAGCCCGCGCACGTCCATGCCCTGCTTCATGATGACGCCGGCGCCGAGGAAGCCGATGCCGGAGACGACATAGGAAATCACCCGGACCGCACCGTCGGCACCGGTCAGATGCATGGCGAGATCGACGAAGGCGGCGGCGCCGACCGCGACCAGCACGTTGGTGCGCAGGCCAGCGGTGCGCTGCCGGTATTGCCGCTCGGCGCCGATCAGCGTGCCCAGCACGAAGGCGGTGAACAGGCTGACCAGCGTGTCGGCGAAATCAGCGAGTTGGAAGGTCGTCAGGAACCGCATGGTCCCCTATACGGTCAGAACGATGACAGATCAAAGCTCCAGAACGCCGCCGTCCCCATTTTCATCAGCCAAGGCGAGCAGGGTGCCCTTGGCGTTCCAGGCCAGCGCGGCCACGGGCGGAGTACCGTTGCGGCGGACCAGAATCTCGGCGCCGTCTTCCAGACGCACCATCAGCACGGTGCCGTCGCTGTAGCCGGCGGCAAAGATGTCGTTCCTGGGATGGCAGGCGACCACCGACACGCGCGCCTGCAGCGGCGCGAGCATCGCGGGCTCCTTGCCCATCGGGCCGTCCTTGCTGGCGAACGGCCACAGGATGACGGTGTCGGCGCCCGAGGTCGCCAGCGCCTTGCCGCCCGCGCTCCAGGACATCGAACGGACGCGGCCGGGATAGCCGGTCATGCGCATGTGGCGGTTATCGGCAAGCCGCCAGCCATGCAGCGCCGCCTCATGCATGGTGGTGACCAGGAATTTGTTGTCCGGGCTGAAGGTGACGCCGAGATGCGAACCGGCCCACGGCAAAAATTCGGCGCCCGCTGCCATGTTGGGAAACCACAGTGTCGCACCGTTGTAATGCGCGATCGCGAGCCGCAGCCCCTTCGGCGCGAACGCAAGGCCACCGACGGTCGAGGGTACCTCGATCGACTTCTCTTCGTTCTTGCCGCTCTTGACGAACGCGAACTTGCCGGCCGACCAGGCGAAGGCGCCGTCCGGATGCAGCGCCACCGCGTCGATCCAGCGCCGCTTTGGGTCGGTCGCGAGCAGCGTCACCTCGCCCTTGGCGTCGAGCGAGACAACCTTGCCGTCGTCGCCGCCCATCACGAGGCGCTTGCCGTCGGAGGCCGTCGAGAGAATGCCGCCGCTGTGCACCGCGACCTTGCTGATCTCGGCATTGGCATCGACGAAGGCGACACTCTCCTCACCGCCGACAA
Organism: Bradyrhizobium sp. F1.4.3; assembly: GCF_040548375.1. Lineage (NCBI taxonomy): Bacteria > Pseudomonadati > Pseudomonadota > Alphaproteobacteria > Hyphomicrobiales > Nitrobacteraceae > Bradyrhizobium > Bradyrhizobium sp. F1.4.3. The sequence goes on along the minus strand of NZ_JBEPRN010000013.1, from coordinate 116,868 downwards.
AGGCGGCGCGGTCGCCAAGGAAGTGGACTGACGTCACGCCCATCCCGAGCGCGACCGGCTTGACGCGATCGGTGACGGAGACGATCGAAGGTGAATCGGGAGCCGGCGTAAACTCTTTCATCACGAGACGATGCAGCTCTCGAAGCCCGTGCGAATGAGCTCTTCGGGCAATTCGCGGCCGATGAAGACGAGGCGGCTCTGGCGTGGCTCGCCGTCCTTCCACTTCCGCTGGTGGTTGCCCTCCAGCATCATGTGGACGCCCTGGAAAACGTAGCGGTCGTCATCGTCGTGGAACGACAGGATGCCCTTGGAGCGCAGGATCTTGCCGCCCTCGACCTGCACCAGGTTCTGGAGCCAGGGCATGAACACGTTCGGATCGAGCGGCTTGTCGGTCTTGAGCGAGAGCGACTGCATGTCCTCGTCGTGATAATGCTTCAGGCCGTGGCCGTGATCATGGTGGTGATGATCGTGGTCGTGGTGATCATGGTCGTGGCCATGATCGTCGACCTCCAAAAAGTCCGGCTCGATGTCGAGGATGCGGTCGAGGTCGAAAGCGCCGCGATCGAGCACATCGGCCAAGGCGACCGAGCAGCGCTCGGTGCGGTGTAGCTTGGCGTAGGGGTTGATGGCGCGGATGCGGGCCTCGACCTCGGCAAGTTCAGGCTTGGTGACGAGATCGGTCTTGTTCAGCACGATGACGTCGGCGAAGGCGATCTGGTTCTTGGCTTCGGGCGCGTCCTTGAGCCGGTCGGACAACCATTTGGCGTCGGCGACCGTGACGACCGCATCGAGCCGGGCATTCTTCTGCACGTCCTCGTCGACGAAGAAGGTCTGGGCGACCGGCGCCGGATCGGCAAGGCCCGTGGTCTCGACGATGATGGCGTCGAACTTGCCCTTGCGCTTCATCAAGCCTTCCATGATGCGCACGAGGTCGCCGCGCACGGTGCAGCAGATGCAACCGTTGTTCATCTCGAACACTTCCTCATCGGCGCCGATGATGAGGTCGTTGTCGATGCCGATCTCGCCGAATTCGTTGACGATGACGGCGTATTTCTTGCCGTGGTTTTCCGACAGGATGCGGTTCAACAGCGTGGTCTTGCCGGCGCCGAGATAGCCGGTCAGGACGGTCACGGGAATCTTCTCAGGAATCTTGGTGGAAGTCGCTTCAGACATAACTACTCCGACATCGGGCTTGTCGCGCGACGCGAGGCGGGGTGGCCCCCTGCCCTAGTGGTCAAGCGCGCTGGTCAGCGCCTTTATATTGTGCCTGACCATGTCAATGTAAGTGGGGGCGAGCCCCTTTTCGCCGGTCAAACCGTCCGAAATCAGCGTCCCGCCGACCTTTGAGCCGGTCTCGGCCGCAATCCGCCGGATCAGCCGGTCGTCGCTGATGTTTTCCAGGAATACGGCCGGGATTTTTTGGGCCCTGATCTGGCCGATGATCCCTGCGATATCCCGCGCGCTGGGCTCGGTTTCGGTGGAGACCCCGAGCGGGGCGATGAACTGGATGCCGTATTCGGCGGCGAAATAGCCGAAGGCGTTATGGGTGGAGATCACCTTGCGCCGCTCCGGCGGGATTTTGGCTACGACCTCGCGGACCTCGCGGTCGAGCGTTTCGAGCTTGTCCAGATAGGCTTTGGCCTGAGCGCGGAAGAACTCGGCGTCATCCGGGTCCGCCGCAGCCAGCGCGTTGGCGATATCGGTCACATAGATTTTCGCGTTCGGGACGGACTGCCAGGCGTGAGGGTCCGCAGCCGAGCCGAGTTTCAGCGGCGCGATACCGGCGCTCGCGGTCACGATCGTCGCCTTGCTGCCCGAGGACTGGACCAGCCGCGGCAGCCAGCCCTCGAGGCCCAGCCCATTGACGATGACGAGCTTCGCGTCCGCGATCCGCTTCGCGTCGCCCGGTGCCGGCGTGTAGACGTGCACGTCGCTGTCGGCGCCGACCAGCGTCGTCAGATTGATGCGGTCACCGCCGATCGTGCGAGCGAAATCGGCGAGGATCGAGAAGCTTGCAACGACGTTGAGCCGCTCCGCGGCGTGCAGCGGCGACGCGATCAGCAGGAGTACACAAAGCAGGATACGCCGCATCGCCGGTCACGCTTCCAGATGCCGGCCGGGAAACATCTGCCTGACGATACCGCCGACGCGGCCGAACAGGACGGAGACGATGTAGAGCATCGTCGCCACGAGAATGATCGCGGGGCCAGAGGGCACACGCGTCTGGAACGACAGCACCAGGCCCGCATAGCCGGACACCGCCGCGGCAACGACCGCGATGCAGATCATCACCGTCAGATCGCGCGACCAGAACCGTGCAATGCCCGCCGGCAAGATCATCAGGCCGACCGCCAAAAGCGTACCGAGCGCCTGAAAGCCGTTGACGAGGTTGATCACGACCAGTGCGAGGAAGGCGAGATGCGCAGGCCCCCCGGCGCGGCTGACGGTGCGCAGGAACAAGGGATCGACGCTCTCGATCACCAGCGGGCGGTAGATCACTGCGAGCACCAGCAGCGTGACCGTGGCGTTGAAGGCGACCACCAGCAGCGTCTGGTCGTCCATGGCAAGGATGTTGCCGAACAGCACGTGCAAGAGGTCGATATTGGTGCCCCTGATCGAGACGATGGTCACGCCAAGCGCCAGCGAGGCGAGATAGAAGGTCGCAAGCGACGCATCCTCCTTCAGCCCGGTCGAGCGCGAAACCACACCGGCGAGGATCGCGACGGCAAAGCCGGCAATCAGGCCGCCGGCAGTCATCGCGAACAGATTGAGGCCGGAGAGCAGGAACCCGATTGCCGCCCCCGGGAGGATCGCATGTGCCATGGCGTCGCCGACGAGGCTCATCCGCCGCAGCATCAGGAACACGCCGATCGGCGCACCAGCGAGCGACAGCGCGATGACGGCAGCGAGCGCCCGCCGCATGAACTCGAATTCGGTGAACGGGCCGATCAGCGCGTCATAGATCATCGGATGTCACGCTGCCCGCGAGCGGGCATCGTCGGCCGCGCAGGCCGCGGCGCTGTCGTCGAAGGCCTCGCACATCCGCATCGCGACCATCAAATTTTCCGGCGTCAGCACCTCTGCCGTCGGTCCCCAGGCCACGGGGCCGCGCGCCAGCACCAGCGTCTCGCTGAAATGCGTGCGCACCATCTCCATGTCATGCAGCGCGGCGAGCAACGTACGGCCCTCGCTATGCCAGTGCTTCACCAGCGCAAGCAGATCGGCCGTGGTCTTGCTGTCGATCGCGTTGAAGGGCTCGTCGAGCACGATCAGCCTCGCGTCCTGGAGCAGCACGCGCGCGAACAGCACGCGCTGCATCTGACCGCCCGAGAGCGTACCGATCGGACGGTTCTCGAAACCGTTGAGGCCGACCGCTGCAACCGTACGCAGGATCTTGTCCCGCGCAGCCTTGCCGATGCCGCCGAACAGGCCTGTCGCGCGCCACAGCCCGGAGGCGACGAAATCGAAAACGGAGATCGGAAAGCTGCGATCGATCTCGGCGCTCTGCGGCAGATAGGCGATATCGCGAGAGTCGAGCCCGGCGAGATGGATGCTGCCGTCGAGCGGCTTGAGGATGCCGACGATGCCACGCAGCAGCGTCGACTTGCCGGCGCCGTTCGGGCCGATCACCGCGACCAGCGCGCCGGAGGCGACTTCGCCGTTGAGGTGGTGCACGGCCGGATGACGGTCATAGCCGAGCGTGACGTTGTGGAAGTGCACGGCCGCCATGGTCACCTCATCGCCAGCCAGACCACGGCCCAGAGCACGGCGCAGACGGCGACCGCGGCCGAAAGGCGCGCGACCATGGTCATGTGCAGGATCGACCAGGACGCCGCCTGCGCCGGATGCGGCGACGTCGCATCGTGGACATGGGCGTGGCTGTGGTCGTGCCCGTGCGAATGCCCGCGGGCATGGACATGGGATTGGTCGTGGTCGTGATTGTGGGCGTGGGACGCGGCGGGAACCATTCGGGGACGTTATATTATAACATTACGCCTGTCCACGCCCGGGTCAGGGCTTGCCGATCACCATCGCGATGGCGGCGGCGACGAACGGGAATGGCACCGAAACCGCGCAGCGGAACCAGACGAAACGGGCCGGCATGAACGGGATTTCCCACAAAATCACCCGCTGGAAGGCGAACAGCGCCCAGGCGACGACATAGGCAACCACCTGCGGCACCCCGCCGCCCGACTTCAGCGCCACCGTGCCGATGGAGAAGCCGATCACGGGCCCGCCGGGCGTGGCAGCGCCGGCGACCACGGCGGTCGCAACCCCAAGCCAGCCCCTATCCGGGCCGAGCCAGCCGGTGATCACCTCCTGCGGGATGATCGCGGCGATGTAGCCGGAACCGATCACGCCGAGCGCAATCCGCGGCACGATGTTGATGAAGTCCATCGAGCCTTCGCGGAGCGAAGCCTTGAACACCGGAGGGCCACGGCGGAAGGCGATCAGACCGACGCCGAACACCGAACCCCACAGCAGGATGTCGATCAGAAGCGCGGCACTCACGTCTCGTCGTCCTTCGCGAGCGGCTTCGGATAGATCCGGACATAGACGAAGCGGCCGAGCGCGCCGGCGAGCACCGGCAACGGCAACGAGATCAGGATGCGCCACAGCGTGAAGTCGGTGCCCATGATCGGGATTTCCCAGGCGACCGCCCGGCCATAGCCGATCAGGGTCCAACTCACGACCATGGCGATGGTGGCGCCGAAATCCGCGCCGACCGCGAGCAGCGCGCTCGCCACCGGATAGGCGGTGAAGGGCCCGCCCGGCAGGATTGCGCCGAAGGCGGTGCCGATCAAAAGGCCCTTCAGCCCGGATTTCGGCCCAAGCGAGCGCGAGACCTTTTCGTGCGGCAGAATCTCCGAAATGAATGCACCCAGCAGGCAGCCGGCGAGCACGCGCGGCAGAATGCCGCCGAACAGCGAGAGATCGTGGGTCAGAATATCGAGAACGCCGTCGGTGCCGTCACGCCGCCAGACCAGCGCCGCGCTCACCGCCACAAGTGCCGCGATCATGATCGTCGACCAGCCGATCGGCTTGCGCGCCCGCCCCGGCCGCGGCTCGGAGTCCACGTCCTCGGCAGGCGCCGGGTCTTTCGGGGAAGGTTCTGACAACGGGCTTGGATCGAGTGGAAGGAATGCCCGTTCTGATTAAGGGTGCCGCGCAGTTGATGCAAACGGAACGATCACAGGCCGATGCGCGCACGGCGCAGGGCTGGTTCGGTCAGCAAAAAGGCGGCCGCATGCGACCGCCTTTCTCGATTTCGTCGTCCCGAGGCGGCTAACTCAGGCCTTGTCGAACAGGGACTCGACGTATTCCCAGTTCACGAGGTTCTCGACGAACGCCTTCAGATAGTCCGGACGGCGATTGCGATAGTCGATGTAGTAGGAGTGCTCCCAGACGTCGCAGCCGAGGATCGGGCTGGCGCCGTGCACCAGCGGATTCTCGCCGTTCGGGGTCTTGGCGATTTCGAGCTTGCCGTTCTTGACCTGGAGCCAGCACCAGCCGGAGCCGAACTGGCCGACGCCGGCCGCCTGGAAGTCGGTCTTGAACTTCTCGAAGCCGCCGAGGTCCTCGTTGATCTTCTTCTCGAGCTTGCCCGGCAGCTTGGTGCCGCCGCCACTGGGCTTCATCCAGCTCCAGAAGTGGATGTGGTTGTAGTGCTGGCCGGCATTGTTGAACACCGCGGGGTTCTTGCCGAACGAGCCCTTGACGATCTCCTCAAGGGATTTGCCTTCCCATTCGGTGCCCTTGAGCGCGTTGTTGCCGTTGGTGACGTAGGCCTGATGGTGCTTGTCGTGGTGGAATTCCAGCGTTTCCTTCGACATGAATTGCCCGAGGGCGTCATAGGCGTAAGGAAGGGGGGGCAGCGTGAATGTCATGGGTTCTTGTCCGCAACTGGTGGGGAACGTTCTAACGGTCTTCCCTTATAGAAGGTTCCGTCGCCGTTAAATACCGGCAATTTGCGAAAAGCCGTGATGCGAAGCATGGCCGGAATGCACAACTCCGCAGCAGGCAAGCCGATGTCGCCGCAAAATATCATTGCCTTTGAAGTGCTTATGACAGAACGAATGCACCACGCAGCCAGGATGCGAAAGACAGAGCCATGAGCATCGAGATCGACATTTTGAACGGCGACGCCTCGTGGTCATTGGCGGAGCCGCTGCATAGCGCGGTCTGGCCGCGCCACAGGGTCGAGAAGCAGCCCTGGGGTCACATCATGTGGGCCCATGCCGATTTGCGCGTGCTGATCGAGACGCCCGAGGACGGCCTCGTCTGCCATGTCGGCATCTACTTCCGCACCGCCACCTGGAACGGCCGCAAGGTTCACGTCGGCGGCATCGGCGGCGTCTGCACGCGTGAAGACCGGCGCGGCCGCGGCTACGCGACGATGGCGATCGACGCGGCTGTGCACACCATGCGCGCCAACGAGGCGGTCCGCTTCGCGATCCTGTTCTGCGAGCCGCACAATGTCGCCTTCTACGAGGCCCGCAACTGGCACGCCTTCACCGGCGAGGTCTATTGCGAGCAGCCGGAGGGACGGGTCCGCTTCAGCCACATGGCGCCCTATGTGTTCGACATCGCCCGCGCGCCCACGCTCGGCACCATAGACCTGTGCGGCCTGCCCTGGTGAGGCCAGCTGTTTCTGCTGGGGCAAATGAGCGCAGGAATGTGATTCCATCAAGCGTTGCACTATCCTGACATGCTGCTATTGGAGGCGCCTCCATTCCGGGGCACTCTCCATGACTTCCAGATTCGCCATTCTCACCGTCCTTCTGGCTGCGCTGCTTGGTGCGAATGCCACTTATGCGCAAAGCGCTGATGCGAGCGGGACCTGGCTGACCCAGGCGGGCGATGCGCGCGTCAAGATCAGCAAGTGCGGCGGCGGCATCTGCGGCGTCATCGTCTGGCTGCGGGAGCCCACCGACACCACGACCGGCCAACCCGCGACCGACAGCAAGAACCCCAATCCTGCGCTCGCCAGGCGCCCGATGATCGGATTGCCGCTGTTCAGCGGCATGCAGCCCGGAGGCCCCAACAAATGGTCGGGCCAGATCTACAATGCCGATGACGGCAGCACCTATGCGAGCAGCGTCACGGTGACGGGTGCGGAGTCGCTGCGGGTCGAAGGCTGCGTCGGCGCGCTTTGCGGCGGCGAGACCTGGACGCGCGCGGGGCCATAACCAAGTCTGGTGTCCCGGATGCGCTGCAGCGCTTGCGCTGCTGCGCAGAGCCGGGACCCACGTCACAATGGGCCCCAGCTCTGCAGCGCATCACACCGGACGATGCTTCGCATCGCCGGGAGTGCAGCGCTGCGTCCGGGGCACGAGAATCATCTCACACCAGCATCGCCTTGAGTGCCGTCGCCGCCGAGGCGTAGCCGCCGCGTGCACCGTCGATGAAGTGCACATGGTCGCTGCGCAGCGCCGAGGGCGTGAAGCAGGTCATCATCGCGGCATCCTGCTGGTAAAGGCCATAGCGCACGACGCCGTCGCGCGCCGCGGCTTCAAGACGAGTTCTCAAGGAACGCTCGAGCTGTGGCGTGCAGTCGAGGATCATGCGCAAGCCGTCGTCGTATTTGCGGAAGTCGGAGTTCTCGACCACCTGCTGCTTGTAGGTCTTCGGCGCGAAGCCGCCGATCTTGATGTCGAAGCGCATGATCAGATAGGCGAATAGCGTGTAGACAAGGACGCCGACGCGACGCTTGAACAGCGGCCCGCCGCGCGTCGCCCTTGCCTCATAGTCCAGTCCTTGCGGCGGCCATTTCAGCGGCGGCCCCTCCGACGGCACGGGACGCCCGGAATCCGGGCTGCGCTCGACGAGATGGATGATGTCCTCGATCACTTTTCGGAACGCCGGCGGATCGGCGCTGCGTGCCGGCACCACCAGCACCGACAGGATCAGTCCGCGCGAGGCCGGGATCACCTCGAAGCGGCAGGACAGGCCGGAGAGATCGGGCTGTGCACCGGCAGGCGCTTCAGGGACGGCGAACTCGCTGCGCTTCATTGCGGCATCGGCCCAGTTCAGCCCGCCGCCGGAAAACATCGCGTAAGACAGGTTGGCCGACGGACCGAAGCGTGCGACGCGCACATCCAGGCCCTGCGCGCGGATGGCGCTCACCGGCACCAGCGCGACTCGCATCTTCAGATCGAGGTCTTCCCGCACCCAGGTCGCGGTCGCGGCCAGCGCCGCGCGGGCGAATTCGAGATCACCAGGCGCAACCGCAAAGCTCGCGCCGTCACCGCCGAACACGAAGGGGAATTCCCGTCCCTCCAGCGCATTCGTCACCGCCGCGATCACCGCGGCGCCGGCCATGTTGACCGCCTTGTAGCGTTGCGCCGCAATCGCCTTGGTGGAATCGACGATATCGGCAACGCCGATGCTCCAGTCATCCGGCAACGGCGAATAGAGCACGGGGTCCATCAGGCTGGTGAAGCCGCGGAAGACGGGAATGGCGCCATAAAAAGTTGCGGCTGTCATCGCAGGAGCCGGTCTGGTTTTGCACGAGAACAGATACGGGGCGGGATCGATCTGGGTTCGCCTGCCGGCTCGCCCGAACGACGACGCATCATTGTCTGAAATGGGGGATGACAACAAGATGCCGGCGAGGGCCAGCCGGCCCAGCACTGTTCGTCAGCAATGTCCGGGGAGGCGCGCTAGTGCAGCTTCTCGTCCTGACGCTTGCGCGGCGCGGATGCAGGCGCGTCGTGACAGCCGACCAGCCGCACGAATTGCTGCGGATACATTTCGTGGCCGTGATCGCCGGAATTCTGATGCGACATCGGCGGGCAGCGGACGTCATCCGGCTTCGCGTGAGATTGCTCTGTAGACGTCCGGTCGTGACTCGAAGCGGTCATGTTTGAAATGGCCATGCTGCTCCCTCTCGATTAGGGCAGATCGATTGACGTAACCCAATCGATTGCGGGGCATCTTACGACCAAATCCGGCTTGATGTCATTGAGCCCGGTCAACTCAATTGTGGCGGCGGAGTTCCGCTCTACGCCGTGTTCCCCGCATCGATCGTAAACACGGTGCCGGTTACGTTGCGGCCGCCCTCGCCGAGCAAATATTCCACCATGCGCGCGACGTCGTCCGTCTCCGGCAGGCGACGCAGCGCGCTGCGGCCGGCGATGCGCTTGCGGCTCTCATCGGAGAGATTGTGGGTGAGCTCGGTGTCGATGAAGCCCGGCGCGATTGCATTCACGGTGATGCCGAGCTTGCCGACCTCGCGCGCGAGCGAACGGGTGAAGCCGGTGGCGGCAGCCTTGGTCGCGCCGTAGACCGAGAGCCCATTGTAGCCGGTGGTCGCAATGATGGATGAGATGTTGATGATGCGACCCGCACCATCCGCCATCATCTGCCGCGCGACATATTTGGTGAGGATGATCGGCGACAGCACGTTGAGCTGCACCAATGCCTCGATCTCGGAATTGTGCATGGTGGCGAGCAGGCCTTCGGTGCCGAGGCCGGCATTGTTGACGAGGCCGTAGATCGCGCCAAATTCGTCTCGCACCAGCTTGGCGTAGGCCGGGATCGCGTCGATCACGGCGAGGTCGCAGGCGCGAAAATGCAGGCGGCCTTCGGATTCGGCGATCGCGGCCTCGAGCTCCTCGCTCTCGCGCCGCGCCGCCGCGATCACGTTGTAGCCGGCGTCCACCAGGCGCTTGCCGATCGCGAGCCCAATGCCGCGGCTGCCGCCGGTGACGAGGACATTATGCATCGGTGCGCGCCAGTTTGCCGGCCGGGGTAACGTCGAGCGCCTCGACGAAGCGGATCACCGCCGGCACCTTGTGGGACGCGAGCTGCGCACGGCACTGACCCAGGATCTGGTCGCGGATCTCCTTCGCCCGCGCCGGATCGGTGCCGTCGGCCAGGATCACGTCCGCGACGACGATGCCGCCGGTGATCGGGCTGCGCCGCGATTTCGCCCGCGACATCCGCACGTCGGGATGACGGTTGATCGCCGTTTCGATCTCCTCGGGATGGACCTTCAGTCCGCCGATATTGATGATGCCGCCGCGGCGGCCGACGAAATGATAGCGATCGCCACGCAGCTCGACGATGTCGCCGCTGTCGACGAACCCGTCATTGTCGGTGAGCGCGGCCGCGTCGCGGCCGATATAGGCATGCGCCGTGCGGCTCGAACGAATGCGGAGCGAACCGTCGACAACTTTCATCTCGACGCCGTTGCGATTGCCGAGATAGTCAGCCGGAAAACCTTCCAGCCCGTCATTGACGGCGAAGCCGACGCCGGCCTCCGTCGAGGCATAAGCGTGGCCAACCGACGATTCCGGGAACGCCGCCTTCAACCCATCAAGCACCGCCTGGTCGGCGATCTCGCCGGAGAGACGAACATAGCGCGGCGCGAATTGCGCGGCCGAGCCGCTCATCAGGAGTTTGCGCCAGTGCGAGGGCGTGCCGGAGATATGCGAAACACCGCGCGCGTTCAGCCGGGCGACGTGATCGGCAAGCGCCTCATGCGGGTCCGACAGCACCATCGAACCGCCGGAGAGAACCGCGCGGAGGAAGATTTGCAGGCCGCCATAGCGACGGATGTCGTAGAACGTCGCCCAAACTGGCGCCGGTCCGCGCGCGGGACCTTCGGCGACGATCGCACCGGTGAGCGCTACCAGGGTATGGCCGACAATTTTCGGCACGCCCGAGGTGCCAGAAGTCAGCATCAGCCATTCAGTGGCGCGCTCGGTTTGCGCGGGCACCGTTGATACGAGCGGCAATTGTACAGTGACGATGAGCGCGACGCCGGTATCGGCCCAGCGATCGGGCTCGTCGGTGACGACGGCATCGATCCCGGCATCAGCGATCAGCGCGTCCAGATGCGCCGGATTGAGATCCGGCGGACACAACAGCATGCGACGGGCGATGCCGTCGAGCTCGATCATCGCAAGGCCGGATCGAAGCTGGTCGGACAGCTTGAGCAGCACGGCGCGGCCGGACAACTCACGCAGGCGGCCGCACAGGACGGTCTGCGACAGGATGTCGGTCAACGACACGACATCGTGCGCATCCGACAGCGTGCGGCCCTTCAGCTCCACGCCGAGATGGTCACGAAGCGCAAAGATCTCACGCGGGGACATTTTCGTAGGCCCGCACGAAATCGCCCACGGTGGCGGGGAACGCCGCGTCCTCGGAAATGGTGAAGGGATCGACGCCGGTCTCGTCCTCGAGACGCGCCACCAGGATCGCGAAGGCAAGCGAGTCGAAGCCCGTCTCGTGCAGGGACAAATCGTCCGAGAGTTCGGGAATCGTGACGTGCTGCTCTTTGGCGATCTGTTGGATCGCTTCAATAACCCTGGATCTTACCGACATGGCTGGCTCGCCTCGTGCTTTGTTAGTCGATCGTTTTTCTTAAGGCGGCTCTTGATGACCGCCTCCCATGGCCGCTTGTTTACCGGACAGAAGTAAATGGCCTCTTGGACAATTCAGATAAAATTGGACCTATCTCCGGATTTTGCTGCGGCTACAGCCTGATCGCACCGTCGATGATTTGCGCATAAGCCTCCGACGAGAGCGCGACATAGGCGCCGGACCTCGGGTCGAGCATGAACAGCGGATCGGCGATCGCGCCGGGATCAAATCCCTCGCGCACAAGCTCGCCCTTTTTCTGCTTGAACGTCTCGGTCGCATCGAGCTCGCGCGAGATGCGAATGAAGACCGGGCGGGCATAGGTCGGTAGGCGCTGCGCGAGATGCGCGGGCAGTGCTGTGATATCAAAGCCTTCGTTAACGACAATCGCGCTCATGCCGGCGCGGCCGTCGGTGTCGGGGATGCTGATACCGTAGGTGGCGGCGTCGACCACGCCGGTGAGATCGCGCACGGCGTCGTTGACCTCCGAGGTCGCGACGTTCTCACCCTTCCAACGAAAGGTGTCGCCGATGCGGTCGACGAAGTGGAAGAAGCCCTTGTCGTCGAGCCGCATCAGATCCCCGGTGCGGAACCAGGCATCGCCCTTGGCGAAGACGTCGCGCAGGACTTTTTTCTCGGTTTCGCCAGCATCAGTGTAGCCCTCGAAGCGGCCACCGCCCTGGTCAGCCGTGCCAATGCGGCCGATCGCTTCGCCGGCTTCCCCACGTGCGCAAGCGATGCAGAGTCCATCTTCATTGCGCAGCGGCGCACCTTCGTCGGGATCAAGCCTGACGAGACTTGCAGGGAAGCGATGCGCGAGCAGCGGCGGGATGCGGCCGATCGCGCCCGCGTGGCCCTCGACATTGAACAGCGAGAAATTGCCTTCCGTCGCGGCATAGAATTCGAGGATACGGGGAATGGCGAAGCGCCCCTGGAAATCCTCCCAGATGTCGCCGCGCAGGCCGTTGCCGCAGGCGAGCCGCAGGCGATGGCGGTTCTCGTATTCCGACGGCGGCGCCTTCAGCAGATAACGACAGAGCTCGCCGATATACTGGAACAGTGAGCAGTCGTGCCGCACGATGTCGGGCCAGAAATTCGAGGCCGAGAATTTTTCCGCGATCACCACCGAGCCGCCGGCGGCCAGCATGCTGCATGGCGCAACGATGCCGCCGACCGAGTGGAACAGCGGCAAGCAATCGTAAAGCCGGTCCTGCGGCGATGCGTCCGTGAGGCCGGCGAACCAAAAACCCCAGTTGAGGATGCGGCGATGGCTAATGCTGGCCGCCTTCGGCAGGCCGGTGGTACCGGACGTGTAGATCAGCAGCGCGCGGTCATTGATAGTGACGTCGCCATGTTCTTCCGGCGAGAGCGGCCCGTCGTCGAGCGCGGCCAGCGCGACGTCGATGGCGCGCTCGCTGCGAGCGTCACCGTGGGTCCAGACCTTTGCTTCTGTCCTCAGATGCGACGCTGCGCTCTCCAACATCTCCGCCAATTCATGCGCGACGATGATGTGCGAGGGCTGGGCGAGATCGATGCAATGCGCGAGCGACTGCCCCACGAGCTTTGTATTGATCAGCGCGACCACACCGCCGACACGGCTGATGCCGAGCCACGCCGCGACATAGTCGATGCCGTTCGGCATGATCAGGCCGACGGTGTCGCCCTTGGTCACACCGACCGAGTGCGCCCAGCGCGCGTAGCGGTTGATGCGCTTCGACAGGCTTTCGTAATCGAGGCTTGCGTCGTCCATGACCAGCGCGGTGCGATCGGGCTGGCGCCGCGCCCAGTCGTCGACGACGTCGGCGAACAACCGGCCCGGCAACGTCTCGATCCGCGCGGTGAGCTCGATCGCCTTCAGCCAGATCTTTGAGGCCGAGGGCGCGCGCGCCGCTTTCGGCTGCTCGATGACGCCGGTGGTCATGCCGTTCATTCTTTCGGGGCCATGTCTGCTGGTTCCGGCAGCTTAGCCCGCGTGCCCTGCCCAGGTGTTAAGAGACAAGGTAAAACTCGGTTAGCTCCTGATTAACTCCAGTCATCCTTTACCAAGCCGACGGGAACGGCGTGCGGCTTGGCGCAATTCTTGCGATAGCAAATCCAGTCATTGGGGCGCTGCGCGTGTGCCTCTCCCCGCTTACGGACGAGTGAACTGGAGGTGATAATGATCACCAAGCGACGTTTCCTTCAAACCGCCGCCTGCGCCGCAGCCGCGTTCGTCGCACCGCGTGCCTTTGCCGTAGGCAACCCGTCCTATCCCTTGCGCAGTGTGAAATGGGTGGTGCCTTATGCGCCGGGCGGAGCCACCGACGTGCTGTCGCGGCTGATCTGCCAGCGCCTGTCAGATCGGCTCGGCCAGACTTTTATCGTCGAGAACAAGCCGGGCGCCGGCAGCAATATCGGTACGCAGGCGGTGATTGCGTCTGCGCCGGATGGCTACACACTGCTCCTCACGTCGACCGCGAACGCGATCAACGCCTCCTTCGACCCAGCGCTGCCGTATGATTTCGCCAAGGGCATCGCACCGGTGGCGGGCGTCGCGCGCATTCCACTGGTGCTGGTCGTCAACAACGATCTTCCGGTGAGGAGCGTCGCCGCCTTCATCGCCTACGCCAAGGCCAATCCCGGCAAGATGTCGATCGCCTCCTCCGGCATCGGCACCTCGCTGCATCTGTCCGGCGAGTTGTTCAAGTCGCTGGCAGGCGTGCAGTTCACCCACGTGCCCTATCGCGGCTCGGCGCCGGGACTGACCGACGTGATGAGCGGCCAGATCCAGGGCATGTTCGACAACGTCACCTCGTCCTTCGAGCTGGTGCGCGCCGGCAAGCTGCGCGCGCTGGGCGTCACTACTCGCGAGCGCTCGGAGATCTTGCCGGACGTACCCCCGATCGCGGACACGCTTCCCGGCTACCAGACGAGTTCGTTCTACGGCGTCGGTGCCCCGCGCGACACGCCGCGCGAGATCGTCGATCTCCTCAATCGCGAGATCGACGCAGCTCTCTCCGACGCCGAGATCAAGGGCCGCATCGCCGATGTCGGCGCGATCCCGCTACACGGCAATGCCAACGAGTTCGGCGGCATGCTGACCGCAGAAACCGACCGCTGGCGCAAGGTGGTGGAGCTGTCGGGGATCAAGAAGGAATAGTGGCGAACGCTGCTCTTCGGCCGGAGCAGGCGGGGCTATTCGGCGATCTCGCTGGTGACTCCGCGCTCCAGATTGCGATTGAGACGCTGCAAGAGGTCGCACAGCGTTGCGACTTCCGCTTCGCTGAATCCCTCGACCAGTTCGGCACGACCGGCATGCAACGCCTCGCGTAACGCCGGCATCTTCGCCAGCGCCTTCCTTGTCAGCGAGACCAGGCTGCTGCGGCCATCCTTCGGGTCGGGCACGCGGCGGACCAGGCCGTCGCGCTCCATGCGCGCAAGCGTCTGCGCCATCGAGGGCTGCTCGATCCGCGCCAGCCGGGCCAGGTCCCGCTGCGACATCGCGCCGCCATCGCGCAGCAAATAGAAGACCGGGAGCTGGCCGGCACTGGCGCCGAATGGCTTCAGGCGACGCTCGGCAAGGCGCATCAGGCCGCGCGAGGCCATGTTGATGAGCGGCGCCGGTGTGTTCAACAACTCCCATTCATTGTCAGGTACGGCGCTCGGCTCGTCAGCCGCCGCTGCGGCTCCGCCTCCCGTCCTCGAATCCGTCATTGCATAGGGACCTATATTTAATATATAGGAGCCTATATAATTGACTTTGAGGAGTCTGTCCATGGTCTCGCGTCCCCGTATCGCCATCATCGGCGCAGGCCCCGGCGGCCTGACGCTCGCCCGCATCCTTCATTGCGCCGGGATCGCCGCATCCGTCTTCGAAAAGGAGACGCACGCGCTGGAGCGTCCGCAGGGCGGTACGCTCGACCTGCACGTGGATGACGGCCAGCTGGCGCTGAAGCGCGCCGGGCTCGAAGCGGAATTCCGCCGTATCGCCCGCTACGAGGATCAGGGCAGTCGTCTCTACGACAAGCACGGCACATTGCTGTTCGCCGACGACGATTCTGCCGACGCCGACCGACCCGAAGTCGACCGCACGGCGCTCAGGGAGATCTTGCTTGCCTCGCTGCCCAAGGGCACGATTCACTGGGGCCGCGCACTGCGCGAGGTCCTTCCTGCAAGCGACGGCACATTCGCGCTCCTATTCGAGACCACGACCGAAGGACCATTCGACCTCGTGGTCGGCGCTGATGGCACATGGTCGCGCGTGCGCCCGCTGGTGTCGGCTTACGAACCACAATACACGGGCATCACTTTCATCGAATTTGGCATCGACGATGCGGACGCGCGCCACCCTGCGCTCGCCGCGCTGGTCGGGCGCGGCAAGCTCGGAGCGGAGGGCAACGGGCGCGGCATGATCGTGCAGCGGAATGCCAACGCGCATCTCCGTGGCTACGCCATATTCCGTGTCCCGGCAGACTGGGCGGTGAGGACCTTCGATTTCGCATCACCCTCCGCGGTCCGCACGCGGCTCATCGCCGAATTTGCGGGATGGGCGCCAGAACTGCTCGACCTCATTCGCGCCAGCAATGACTCGCTGGCCGCGCGCTCGATCCATGCGCTGCCGGTCGGCCATCATTGGCCGAATCGGGCCGGGCTGACGCTGCTCGGTGACGCCGCGCACGTGATGTCGCCTTTCGGCGGCGACGGCGTCAACATGGCGATGCTCGATGGCGCGGAGCTCGGTCGGCTTCTCATCGAGCACAACGATTGGGGCGTGGCAGTCCGCAGCTACGAGCGCGACATGTTCGCGCGCGTGGCGGGTCCTGCCGCCCACGCCGCGGAGGCGGTCGCGACCGAGCTCTCCCACATCGGGCCGGAGCTGTCCTTGCAACACATGCAAGGCTACCTCGCCGCGCGCGCGGCTGGCGCCGCGGCCACTGGTGGCGTTGGCTAACCGCCTCTCTTGCGATGCCAGCGCGGTGGCGGCGCGTTCACGGGATAATAGGGATTGAGATCGCAGCTCGCGGCGCGGCCTGCGGCCGTGGCGTGGCACTGCGGCAGCGAGGTGAAGGAGCAGTCGTACCATTCGCCGCCGCCACCGCTCGCGCCGGAATAGACGTGCATGCAGACGGGATAACGGGGATCAAAGGTCTGCGCATACGACGGCCTGGCCGCCAGCAATGTACCGACGGTCACGATCAGGCCGAGTGAGCGACGCGTAAAGATGCCTGCCGGACGTCGCATCGCCAATCGTCAGTTCACCTTCTTGTGCCGCCGGCGCGGCGGTGGCGGCGGCGGTTCGTTGAAGGCATAATAGGGGTTGAGGTCGCAGCTTGCGGAGCGGCCCGACGCCGTGGCGTGGCACTGCGGGAGCGAGGTGAAGGAGCAGTCGTAATAATCGCCGCCACCGCCCCGACCACCGGACGTATAGACGTGCATGCACACCGGATAGCGCGGATCGTAAGTCTGGGCACTTGCCGGCGCCACAGCTGGCAGCGTGGCGATCGCCATGATGATCAGGAGCGGTAGGCGCATCGAAAAATTCCTCGAATCGGTAGCGAAGGCTGATGTCATGCCAATTCGATATGGCACAACGCGGCTGGAGAAGCGATCGTTCCCTGTCATACCTCTCCCGCTTGTGACACGCGTTCGAAAAGACGACACAGGGCCTCCCGCGGGCGAAAAAAGGCCGAGAGCGGGCCGCTTCCGGCCTGCGCGAAACGCATATCTCGCGGCAGCGTCTTTTCGACAAAGGTCGCAAGTATCCGGCAAAGGATTCCGTTCGCAGGCCGGCGCAAACGGACTAGTCTCGCGTCGACAATGCGGCCCGGGGTCGACGACGCTCCGGGACGACTAACGAACATATGGGCTGAAGGAAACGCACATTCGCGCCCGAGCTCTCGGGCGTGGCTCCGCCGCGCGCGGGGAGAAGATGCGCTGGCCGGTCGATGGTTTCAGGGCATGCAAGAGAGCTTCTCGTCTCCGTTCATCCGTTATCCGATCGGCACGTCGCTGCTGATGGCGGGCATCCTGTTCGTGGGCCTCGTCGCCTACCCGCTGCTGCCGGTTGCGCCGCTGCCGCAGGTCGACTTTCCGACCATCCAGGTGTCCGCGTCGCTTCCGGGCGGCAGCCCGGAGACCATGGCCTCCTCGGTGGCGCAGCCGCTCGAGCGCCAACTCGCGCAAATCCCAGGCATCACGCAGATGACCTCGACGAGTTCGCTCGGCTCGGCATCGATCACCATCCAGTTTGATCTCAACCGCCTGATCGACGCCGCCGCCAACGACGTGCAGGCCGCCATCAACGCGGCGAGCGGCCAGTTGCCGAAGAACCTGCCTTCACCGCCGACCTATCGCAAGGTCAACCCGGCGGATTCGCCGATCATGATCCTGTCGGCGACCTCGGACACGCTGCCGCTGACCACCGTCAGCGACCTCACCGACGCCCAGCTGGCGCAGCAGATCAGCCAGCTTCCCGGCGTGGCGCAGGTGTTCGTCGGCGGACAGCAAAAACCATCGGTCCGTGTCCAGGTCGATCCGGGCAAGCTCGTCGCCAAGGGATTGTCGCTCGAGGACGTGCGCAACCAGATCGCGAACGCGACCACGGACAGCCCGAAAGGCAACATCGACGGCAACAGACGTGCCTATACCATCTACGCCAACGACCAGCTGCTCGAGGCCGCGCACTGGAAGGACATCATCGTCGCCTATCGCAATGGCGCGCCCTTGCGGATCCGCGACATCGGCGAGGCCGTGGCCGGGCCCGAGGACATGAAGACCGCCGCCTGGGCCGACGGCAAGCGCGGCGTGTTCCTTGTCATCTTCAAGCAGCCCGGAGCCAACGTCATCGAGACCGTCGACCGGATCAAAGCTCAATTGTCGCGGTTGATCGCGGCGATCCCGCCGGCGATCAGGATCAAGATCATCAGCGACCGCACCATCACCATCCGCGCCGCGGTCGACGATGTGCAGATCACGCTCCTGATCACCATCGCCCTGGTGGTGATGGTGATCTTCATCTTCCTGCGCAGCTTCTGGGCCACCATCATCCCGAGCATCACCGTGCCGCTGGCGCTGCTCGGGGCCTGTTCGCTGATGTGGGTGTTCGGCTATTCGCTGGACAATCTCTCGCTGATGGCGTTGACCATCGCGGTCGGCTTCGTGGTCGACGACGCCATCGTGATGCTGGAGAACATCACGCGCTATGTCGAGAGGGGCGAGAGCCCGCTCGCCGCCGCCTACAAGGGCGCGGCCGAGATCGGCTTCACCATCGTCTCGATCAGCATCTCCCTGGTCGCCGTGCTGATCCCGCTCTTGCTGATGGGCGGCATCATCGGCCGCCTGTTCCGCGAATTCGCGGTGACGCTGGCGATGGCGATCTTCGTCTCTCTCGTGGTATCGCTGACCTTGACGCCGATGATGGCCTCGCGCTTCCTGCGCACCGATCGCGAGGCTCGGCACGGTCGTTTCTATCGGTGGAGCGAACGGATGTTCGAGCGCCTGCTCGGCGCCTATGAGCGCGGGCTGGACCTGGCACTGCGGCACAGCCTCGTCACGCTCTGCATCTTCTTCGCCACCGTCGCGCTTTCGGCCGTGCTGTTCATCCTGATCCCGAAGGGCTTCTTCCCGCAACAGGACAACGGATTCCTGACCGCGGTGTCCGAGATGCCGCAGGACATCTCCTTCGCCGAGATGAAGCGGCGGCAGGAGGAGCTCAACGCCATCGTGCAGGCCGACCCCGCCGTCGATTCGATCGCGATGTTCATTGGCGGCGGCGGCACGGCGCTGAACTCGGGCCGCATGTACGTCACGTTGAAGCCGATCGCGGAGCGCGGCGCCAATGCGCAGCAGATCATCGCACGGCTGCGGCCGAAGCTGGCCGAGGTCGAGGGCGCCCGCCTGTATATGCAGGCCTCGCAGGATGTGCGCCTGGGCGGCCGCGCCACCCGCACCCAGTTCGAGTTCACGCTCCAGGACGCCAATCTCACCGAGCTGAACGAATGGGCGCCGAGGATCCTGGCCGACATGAAGGAGCTGCCGCAGCTTCGCGACGTCGCCACTGACCAGCAGACCGAGGGCACAACGCTGCAGCTCGCGATCAATCGCGACACCGCCGCGCGCTACGGCATCCAGCCGCAACTGATCGACGACACGCTCTACGATGCGTTCGGCCAGCGCCAGGTCGCGCAGTACTTCACCCAGACCAACAGCTATCACGTGGTGCTCGAGATCACTCCGGCCTTGCAGGGCAAGCTCGACACGCTCGACAAGCTCTACATCAAGTCGCCGCTGACCGGCGACGAGGTGCCGCTCTCGGTGATCTGCACCTGGACCAACGAGCCGGTGCGGCCGCTCGCGATCTCACATCAGGGCCAGTTTCCGGCGGTAACGATCAGCTTCAACCTCGCGGACGGCGTGGCGTTGGGGCAGGCGACCGATGCGGTGCTGCGCGCGGTCGGCGAGATGGGTGCGCCGCCGACGCTCTCGACAAGCTTCCAGGGCACTGCGCAGGCGTTCCAGCAGTCGCTCGGCACCGTGCCGATGCTGATCCTCGCCGCGCTCGTCGTGGTCTATCTGGTGCTGGGCGTGCTCTATGAGAGCTACATCCACCCGCTGACCATCCTGTCCACGCTGCCGTCGGCCGGCGTCGGCGCGCTCGCGATCCTGATGGTCTTCGGCTTCGATTTCAGCCTCATCGCGCTGATCGGCGTCATCCTGCTGATCGGCATCGTCAAGAAGAACGGCATCATGATGGTGGATTTCGCCATTGCCGCCGAACGCGAGCAGAATCTGACGCCGGAGCAGTCGATCCGCCAGGCCGCGCTGCTGCGCTTCCGCCCGATCATGATGACGACGATGGCAGCGCTGCTTGGCGGCGTTCCCCTGATGCTCGGCAGCGGCACCGGCGCCGAGATCCGCCAGCCGCTCGGTTATGCCATGGTCGGCGGCCTTCTGGTGAGCCAGGCGCTGACGCTGTTCACGACCCCCGTCGTCTATCTCTACCTCGACCGCTTCTCCCATCTGCTGTCGCGCTGGATGGAGAAGAAGCCGGAGGTCGAGCCGGAGGCGCAGAGTGACGAGCAAAAGGACGCCGCGGAGTGAACCCGGACGACGCCACCGGCTCCGTCCTTGCGAGCGCAGCGAAGCAATTCACTCGCAATGACAGCGGAGCGTGTTGGCAATGATGTTCGGTCCCTGGCAGCGTTATCCGAGCCCCTGCAACACGAGCCGGTTCAGCCGGGAAGCAAAGGCCGCCGGATCTTCCGGCAGTTCGCCGTCCAAAATCTGCGCCTGTTCGAGCAGCAGCAGGCTGAGATCGTCGACCACTTTCGAGCCCGCCTGAGCCTTGGTGATCGCCGTGACCAGCGGGTGGCGCAAATTGATCTCCAGGATCGGCTTGGTGCGCATGCCGCGGTTCTGTTGCGCCAGGATGCGCTCAAGCTCGCGGCTCGGACCCTGGCTGTCGGCGACGAGGCAGGAGGCGGAGCTGGTGAGGCGCGTCGACGCCTTGACGTCGCCGACGCGCTCGCCGAGCGCGGCCTTGATCACCGCGATGGTGGCGGCCTCATCCGCCTCAGGCTCGTCATTCGTCGTTTCGTCCTTGTCGTCGACGCGCGGGATCAGGTCGAGATTGAGATCGCCCTGGCTCAGCGACTTCAGCGGCTTGCCCTCGAAATCCGACGGCATCGAGGTCCAGAAGGCATCGACGGGATCGGACAGCAGCAGCACCTCGATGCCGCGCGCGGTGGCCGCCTCGAGCCGCGGACTGGATTTCAGCCGCTCGATGCTGTCGCCGACGAGATAATAGATCTCGGTCTGGTTCGGCTTGAAGTCGGCGATGACCTCCTTGAGCGAGCGCTTCTCGCCTGCAGTCGTGGTGAAGCGCGACAGCGCGAGCAGTTTTTCGCGGCGCTCGAAATCCTCGTAGATGCCTTCCTTCAGCACCGCGCCGAAGGCGTCCCAGATCTTGGCAAAGTTCTCGGCATCCTTTTCGGCGAGGCTTTCGAGCTCGTTGACGACGCGGGTCGCCACCGCTTTGCGGATTTGCGCTAGCTGCGGATTGTTCTGCAGCATCTCGCGCGAGATGTTGAGCGGAAGATCCTCGCTGTCGACGACGCCGCGGATGAAGCGCAGGTAGCCCGGCAACAGATCGGCATCGTCGGTGATGAAGACGCGCCGGACATAGAGCTTGACGCGGCCCTTGCGCGACGGCTCGAACAGGTCGAACGGCTTGGTCGACGGCGCGAACAGCAGCACGGCGTAGGAGTAACGGCCCTCGGCGCGATAGTGCAGAATCATCGCGGGATCGTCGAAGGCGGAGGCGATCTGCTGGTAGGCCTTCTTGTAGTCTTCTGCCGTGAGTTCGGATTTCGAGCGCTGCCACAGCGCGCTCGCCGAATTGATCTGGCGCGGCTCGCCCTCTTCCGGCACGAGCTCGATGGGGAACAGGATGTTGTCGGAATAGGCGCCGACGACACGCTCGATCTCGTAGGTCTCGAGATACTTTTTCGCGTCGTCCTTCAGGTGCAGGACGATCTCAGTGCCGCGCGCCACCCGCGCCGCCTCCTCCTCGCTGGCGCGGGCGATCTCGAAGCCGGAGCCGCCGGACGACGTCCAGGTCCAGACGTCGCTCTCGCCGGCCCTGCGGCTGACGACAACGATCTTTTCGGCGACCATGAAGGCGGAGTAGAAGCCGACGCCGAACTGGCCGATCAGGCCGAGGCCGTCCTTGGCCTCCTTCAGCTTCGACACGAACGCCTTGGTGCCGGAGCGGGCAATGGTGCCGAGATGGTCGATCAGCTCCTGCCGCTCCATGCCGATGCCGTTGTCGGCGATCGTGAGGGTCGCGGTCGTCTTGTTCGGGATGATGCGGATCTTGAGCGCGTCGCCCTCGCCCAGCAGCGCCGGATTGGCGATCGCATCGTAACGCAGCTTGTCACAGGCATCCGACGCGTTGGAGATCAGCTCGCGCAGGAAGATGTCGGTCTCCGAATAGACGGAGTGCACCATCAGGTGCAGAAGCTCGGAAACCTCGGCCTGGAAGGGCTGCGTATGCGTAGCCGTATCGGACGTCGTCATGCGTTTACCCGGTCAAAAAGAAGGGGAAGGAAACCCGGGATATAACGCGATGGGATCGGGGATCAAGTGGATGTAACGGGCTGCCCTCGCCCGGCTTGCGGGAGAAGCAGCCTGACCAGGCCCCGAATTGGCGATCAGGTCACGCAGCGGCCGGGCTGGAGCAGTTTTGCCACCTCGGTCAAGGAGCTGACCATTGGCTCGCAGGCGATGGTCAGCCTGCCGCGGCCCGGCTTCTGCACCAGGGGAGCCGGCTTGGCGTTGCCGGTCTCGATGACCGCGGGGACCCGCAACAGCACTGTCGTATCGGCAAGGTCGTTCAGCCGCATCGAGACGGTGCGGGTGGGAACCGCCCCCGGCTTCAGATCGGCCAGACGGTCGGACTTGCCGGAACGATTGACGACATGGCCGGGCTTGTCGGAAACCGCCTGCCAGCGGTCGGTAAGATCATGGCCGAAGGCCAGCTGCACGGCGCCGAGCATCGCGACAAGCGCGACGGCACTCAAAAATACCTTGCGAATCTGTGGCATGGCTGTCGACCCCCTCGCCCCGTGGCGATCGTGGGAACAACGCGATGGGAGGACCGGGAGTTCTCAGCCGTTAAGATCACTTAACCGTGTGCGGAAATCGTCGCAGGCGTCTTAAAAAATTTTGCAACCGGCTGGAACGACTCCCTGCCCTGAGAGTCGTCTCAACAGCCGGCTATTCCCCCCTGCCCCATAAGCCGGCGACGTAGGGCGCGACTGTGGTGATGCCAGTCGCGCCTTACTTTTGTCTGGGGTTCACTTCGCCTTCCCCGACAGCCAGTCCCGCCCTTCGCCATAGAGCTTCTCGACCTCGGCGCCGGTGAGGCCCGGCATGTCGCGCTTGACCGTGTAGCCGATCAGCTCCTGCATGTAGGCGAGATGGCGGTAGCCTTCGGGCAGGGCGGCCAGCGCTTGGGCGTCAAGGCGAAGTGTGGCCGCGGGATCGACCGGATCGATCCGGTCCTTCTCGTAGATCGGCTGACGGCGGACGATGCCCCATCTGCCCTGCCGCTTCTCCAGGAAGTCATAGAAGCGCCCGGTGCACACGACGTCGCAGAGCACGTCCTGCACCGGCGCGCGCTGCGAGATCGTCATCTTGGTCTGCGCGATGGCCCGCTCGCCGGAAAGGTCGATGCTGGTGCCGCCGAGGAAGTGTAGGATGCGGACGCCCTTGGCAAAACCTTCCTGGCTGACGCGGATGAAATCCCGCGCCGGTCCCTGAAACCAGGTGGCGGACATCCAGCCTTCCTCGTGCCAGACCGTGGCAAAGCGCTCCCAGTCACCGGCGTCGCGCCAGATTGCCCAGTTCTCGACGAGGTCGCGGATGGCGAGACGATCGAGGAGTTGCTGGTCCATGAACACGTCTCCGATTGCGTTGCGGCGGCAACTTGCCGCTAGGCGAGGTATGAGCGGCGAATTCGATGGCCGTCAAGCGCGACAAACCGCAAGAAAAATCCGGCGCACCTTGCGGCACGCCGGATCAAATCACCATTCGCTGGATTTCAGGCCGCTAGCGTCTTCTTACGCCGCGGGCGCCTTGGGCGCGCGGTTGCGCGAGTTGCGCTGGAAGAACAGCGCCTGGCTCGCCACCGCCGACACCATCGCCGGCTGGAACGGTTTTGAGATCAGGAACGCCGGCTCGGGGCGTTCGCCGGTGAGGAAGCGCTCCGGATAGGCGGTGATGAACACCACCGGGACCTCGAAGGTTCGCAACAACTCGTTGACGGCATCCAGGCCCGACGAGCCGTCGGCAAGCTGGATATCGGCGAGGATCAGGCCGGGCCGCCTGTTCTTGGCGAGCGCCACTGCATCGGCATGGGTGCGCGCGACGCCGACGACGTTGTGGCCGAGATTCTTCACCAGGCTCTCGAGGTCCATGGCGATGAAGGTCTCGTCCTCGATGATCAGCACGTCGGTGGCGATCTCGGCTGCCATCTCGCGTCCCGCGGCGTCCGCGAGCCGCCGCGTCTCGCCAACATCGGTGCCGAGCACGTAGGCAACTTCCTCTTCCGAAAATCCCTCGAGCGAGAGCAGCAGAAACGCCTGCCGCGGTAGCGGCGTGATGTTCGACAGACGGCGCTCCGGCGGCATCGGCAGCGTCGCCACTTCAGCGTCATCGTTGACGGAGACCGAATTCCATATCTGGGTGAACAGCCGGAACAAGCCGGCCCGCGGTCCATGGCTCTCGTCGAGCACGGAGGGATCTCCGAGCATGGCTTCCAACATGGCTGCGACATAGGCGTCACCGGAGGCCTGGCTGCCCGTCAGGGCGCGCGCGTACCGGCGCAACAACGGCAAGTGCTCAGCAACAAGCTGCGAACGGGACATCCCCACTCCATTCATTTCGGGCCAAACCGTAAAAAATCAGGAACTGCGAGGGGAGGCCCGGGTTCCCCTACTGGGACTGATTACGCCTCAGAGTAAGAAAAGTTCCCTTGGTCCGGGAACTTTTTGTCGAACGTGGAATTGTGCCTATCCAGGGAACGGCTCCCGGTTGAGGAAACCTCTCGATTTTGCAGTTACTTAACTCGGGGAAACGTGGAACAGGTCATGAAAGATCTCAAGTCTCAAGCTAGCAAAAGCACGACCCCCGGCAAGGGAGGCCTTACTCCGGAGATCCAGTCCCGGATAGGGCATCAACTGCGCGCCATGTACGACGACGTCGTCCGGCAGGGGGTTCCCGACCGGTTCGCGGAGCTCATCAAGAAGCTTGATGCGCCGGGAGGCGGATCTCAGGATGAGAATGGAGCTGGGGGCCCTAACGACAACAACAATGGGAGGGACTAATGCCTCTCACGAATTCCCTGCGCGACGACATCCTAGCGGCCGTGCCGAGCTTGCGCGCGTTCGCCATCTCGCTCAGCGGCAATGCGGACCGTGCCGACGATCTTGTGCAAGAGACGCTGTTGCGTGCGCTTGCCAACATCGACTCGTTCCAGCCCGGCTCCAACCTGCCGGCGTGGCTGTTCACCATCCTGCGCAACCTGTTCCGCTCCGACTATCGCAAGCGGCGGCGCGAGGTCGAGGATGCCGAGGGCAACTACGCCAAGACGCTGAAGACACAGCCCTCGCAGAACGCACATCTCGAGTTCGAGGAATTTCGCACCGCGCTCGAGAAGCTTCCGCAGGACCAGCGTGAAGCCTTGATCCTGGTCGGCGCCTCCGGCTTCTCCTACGAGGACGCAGCCTCGATCTGCGGCTGTGCGGTCGGCACGATCAAGAGCCGCGTCAACCGCGCGCGCTCGAAGCTCGCAGCGCTGCTCTATGTCGACGGCGCCGAGGATTTTGGGCCCGACGAGACCGTGCGCGCCGTGATCGGCGGCAGCGGCGGATAGCGGCCGGCGTCAATCGGACCAGGACGACACCTGCGAAGGCGGCCGTTGATGCGGCCGTCTTTGCACGCGTCTGAAAGACTGATGGCGCGCGGAAACCCGCGAGGTCAGTCCTCCACGAACGTCACCGTGTCGGCGACGCTGGCGCGCGAGGTGCGGTAGCTGTTGACCTTGTGGGCATTGTCGGCATAGCCGAACGAAATGCCGCAGACGACGCGGCGATCATCCGTCAGGTTGAAGTGGCGGCGGATCAGGCCGGAGTGGCGCGCTAACGCGGCCTGCGGAATGGTGCCGAGCCCGAGCGCCTGCGCGGCCAGCATGAAATTCGAGACATAGGCGCCGCAATCGATCGCCCCGTAGATGCCGAGCGGCTCGTTGGTGTGAATGATCGCGACATGCGGCGCGCCGAAGAAATTGTAGTTTTCCAGCGCCTGCTTGGCGTAGGCCATCTTGTCGCCGCGCGCGATGCCGAGGGTGTTGTAGAGCTGAAAGCCGCTCTCGCGGCGGCGCTCGAGATAGACGCCGGCATATTCGCGCGGCGGGGTGAAGTCATAGTCATCGCCGAGGCCACCCGAAGCCTCCTTGTAGATCAGCTGGCGGAAACGCTCCTTGGCCTCGCCGCTGGCGATGATGACCTGCCAGGGCTGACTGTTGCACCAGGACGCGGTGCGCTGCGCGGTTGTCAGCACGTGCTCGATGGTCGCGCGGTCGACCTGCTTCGGCAGGAACGCGCGCACGGAGTAGCGCTCGTTGAGGAGCTCTTCGAGCACGCCGATGCGGTCTTCGGTGGCGTAGTGGGCGTTGGGCGCTTTGGCATCCATGGCTTGTCTCGCTTTCGTGCCCCGGACGCAGCGCAGCACGAAGTGGTGCGATGCTGAGCCGGGGCCCATTGTGGTGCTGGGTCTCGGCTCAGCGGAGCGGCACTTCGCGCCGCACCGCGTCCGGGACACGAGAGTCTTCATCTACCCTTCGTCGGGATCTTGTTATACGGCACATCCTTGTCAACGCGGATGTCGCCGGGCAAGCCCAGCACGCGCTCGGCGATGATGTTGCGCAAAATCTCGTCGGTGCCACCTGCGATCCGCATCGAGGGCGAAGACAACAGCATCTGCTGGAACTGGCCGTGCACGGTTTCCTCGTCCGTTCCCGTGAGAACGCCGGCCGCGCCCTGGAGGTCCATCGCGTATGTGGCAATGTCCTGGAGCATCATGCCCGATACCAGCTTGCCGATCGAATTCTCCGGACCCGGCCGCTCGCCCTTGGACAGCGATGAGATCGCCCGGTAGCTCGTGTACTTCAACCCGCTCGACTTCACCGCCCAGCTCGCGAGCTTGGAACGTACGGCGGGATCGTCGATGGCGAGCCCGTCCTCCAGCATCAGATTGGAGCAGAACTCGAACATCTCAGGCACGCCGGTCGCAAGCCGCGAACCGATCGACATCCGCTCGTTCATCAGCGTGGTCAGCGAGACGCTCCAGCCCTCGCCGACGGCGCCGAGACGCTGGCTGTCAGGGATTACCACGTCGGTGAAGTAGACCTCGTTGAACTCCTGCATGCCGTTGGCCTGCTTGATCGGCCGCACCTCGACGCCCGGGCTCTTCATGTCGAGGAAGAACATGGTGAGGCCCTTGTGCTTGGGCACGTTCGGATCGGTGCGCGCGATCAGGAGGCCGAAGTCGGAATAATGCGCGCCCGAGGTCCAGATCTTCTGACCGTTGACGACCCAGTTATCGCCCTTCTTCTCAGCACGCGTGCGCAGGCCCGCAACGTCGGAGCCTGCGGACGGTTCGGAGAACAGCTGGCACCAGATCTCCTCGCCGGAAGCGAGCTTCGGCAGATGGCGGCGCTTGGCGTCCTCGCTGCCCCAGGCCATCACGGTCGGGCCGCACATGCCCTCGCCGATCTGGAACGGCTGCGTCAGCTTGCCGTAGACGCCCTCCTCCTGCTGCCAGATCACGCGCTCGATCGGCGTGGCACCGCGGCCGCCATATTCCTTCGGCCAGTGCAGGCAGGCCCAACCACCTTCGGCCTTCTTCTTCTGCCAAGCCTTGCCGACATCGACGATGTCGTGCTTGGCGAGCCGGATGCGGCCGAGCGAGGATTTTGACAGCTCTTGCTCGAACTCCTTCGGCGCGTTGGCGGCAACCCATGTGCGCGCGGTCTCGCGGAATGCGGCTTCCTGCGGCGTGTCGTCGAAATTCATTTCGCACTCTCCTCTCGCGTGCCCCGGACGCGGCGCAGCGCCTTGGCGGTGCGCTGCAGAGCCGGGGCCCATTGTGGCCATCTGGATCCCGGCTCTGCGAAGCAGCGTTGCACGCTGCATCGCGTTCGGGACACGATCAATTTCTTCCCTTCGTCGGGATCTTGTTGAACGGCACGTCCTTGTCGACACGGATATCGCCGGGCAGGCCCAGCACCCGCTCGGCGATGATATTGCGCATGATCTCGTCGGTGCCGCCTTCGACGCGGGTGCCCGGCGCGCGCAACAGCATCGCCTGGAAACGGCCGGCGACCTCGGCCTCCTCCGGGCCGCTGACCACACCGGCAGCGCCTTGAAGATCGAGCGCATAGGTCGCGACATCCTGGATCATCGATCCCGCCACCAGTTTGCCGATGGAGTTCTCCGGCCCCGGCCGCTCGCCCTTCGACAGCGCCGAGATCGCACGCATGCTGGTGTAACGCAGCCCGCTCGCCTTCACCGCCCAATTCGCCAACTTCGAGCGCACCGCGCGGTCTTCGATCGCGGGGCCATCGTCCAGCATCAGGCTGGCGCAATAGTCGAACAGCTCCGGAAAGCCAGTCGAGACACCGGCGCCGATCGACATGCGCTCGTTCATCAGCGTGGTCAGCGAGACGTTCCAGCCGTCATTGACCTCACCGAGGCGCTGGTGATCGGGGATGCGCACGTTCGTGAAATAGACCTCGTTGAAGTCGGAGGCGCCGCTCGCCTGCTTGATTGGCCGCACCTCGACGCCGGGGCTCTTCATGTCCAGGAAAAACATGGTGAGGCCCTTGTGCTTGGCCACGTTAGGATCTGTGCGCGTCAGCAGGATGCCGTAGTCCGAGTAGTGCGCGCCCGAGGTCCAGATCTTCTGGCCGTTGATGATCCATTCGGCGCCGTCCTTCTCGGCGCGCGTGCGCAGGCCCGCGACGTCCGAGCCGCCGGCCGGTTCGGAGAACAGCTGGCACCAGACCCTTTCGCCGGAAGCGAGCGGCGGCAAATAATTGCGCTTATGCTCCTCGCGCGCGAAGGTCATCATAGTCGGCCCGCACATGCCGTGGCCGATGATGAACATGCCGGACAACTTGCCGAACGGCCCTTCCTCCTGCTGCCAGATCACGCGCTCGATCGGCGAGGCGCCACGGCCGCCATAATCCTTCGGCCAGTGCAGGCAGGCCCAGCCAGCGTCGGCTTTCTTCTTCTGCCAGGCCTTTGCGACTTCCAGGATGTTGGCGTTCTTGAGCTGGGTGCGGCCGAGCGAGGATTTGCGCAGCTCCTCTTCGTACTGCCTGGGCGCATTCGCCGCGATCCAGGCGCGGGCGGTGGCGCGGAATTCGGCCTCTTGCGGGGTGTCGTCGAAGTTCATGGTCTTGTCTCTCGGTTCGTTCCCCCGGACGCTGCGCAGCACGAAGTGGTGCGCTGCTGATCCGGGGTCCATTGCGGCTCTCTGGGTCCCGGCTCTGCGAAGCAGCACTACGTGCTGCGTCGCGTCCGGGACACGGGTATTTCCCTACGCCGCGTTCTTCTTGCGCATGCGGTCGATCAACTGGTCTTCCCAATAGGACAGGCTGCCGAGCCCGAGCGCCATCGCATTGGCGCGGCGGTAGTACATGTGGCAGTCGAACTCCCAGGTGAAACCCATGCCGCCGTGAACCTGGATGTTGTTCTTGGCACAATGCTGGAACGCCTGCGTCGCGCTGATGCGCGCGGCGGCGGCCGCTTCCGGCAGTTCGCCGGCGTTGGTCGAGAGCGCCCAGGCGCCGTAATAGCTGTTGGAGCGCGCCAGCGTCGCCGAGACATACATGTCGGCGAGCATGTGCTTGACCGCCTGGAACGAGCCGATCTGGCGGCCGAAGGCGATGCGGTCGAGCGCGTAGTCGCGGCCCATCTCCAGCGCGCGATCGGCGCCGCCGACCTGCTCGAAGGCGCACAGCACAGCGGCACGGTCAAGCACCTGGGTGAGGATGCTCCAGCCCTCGCCGGCCGCGCCCAAAGGCTCGGCCTTGCAGTCCTTGAACGTAAGCTCGGCCTGCCCACGGGTCGGATCGAGATTGGTGAGGCTCTTGACCTCGACCTCGCCAGCCTTGAGGTCGACCAGAAACAGGGAGATGTCGCTGTCGCGCCCGCCCGATCCTGTGCGCGCGGCAACGACCGCGAAATTGGCGATCGCGCCGTCGGCGACCGGCTTCTTGACACCGTTAAGGACGCCATTCGCAGCTGTGAGCTTGACGTTCTTCGGCGACGGATTGCCCTTGCCTTCGAACAGCGCCAGCGTGCCGATCGCCTCACCCGAGGCAATCGCCGGCAACCACTTTTTCTTCTGCGCGTCGCTGCCCGCGACCAGCAGCGCTTCGGCGGCAAGATAAACGGTCGAGGAGAACGGCACAGGCGCATTCGCCCGGCCCATCTCCTCCGCGATCACGCACAGCTCGAGATGACCCGCGCCCGCGCCGCCAAAATCCTCGGGAATCGCGACGCCGAGAAAGCCCATCTCGGCAAGGCCCTTCCAGAGTTCCCTGTCATAAGGCGCCTTGCCGTCGAGCACGACGCGCACCGCCTTCGGCGAGCATTTTTCGGTGAGGAATTTGCGCGCCTGGTCGCGGAGCTGTTTCTGGTCGTCAGAGAAATCGAAATTCATGGCGGCCTCTTATTCGTTGTCATTCATTATTGCCGTCATTCCGGGGCGCGCGTAGCGCGAGCCCGGAATGACGAATGGAGAGAATGTCGTTCTCATCGCAGCACGATCACATCCTGGTCTGGTCTATCCGCGTAGAGCCGCTCCACCAGCGCGGCGCGGCGCTCCAGGCCGGCGCGCTGGTTGATGTAGCCCTTGTCGGTGAGCTCGTTGCCGTCGATCGACGGCGGCTCGGCCATCAGCATCGCACGGGCGATGATGCGGCTGCTCGCGCCTTCGCATTCCCCGTTGTGTGCTTCCAGCCCACGCTTGAAGCAGGCGATCACCTCGGGATGCTTCACGGCGTCGTCGAAACTCAGCTCCGGATTGCCGACGAGTTGGCGGCAGGCGTGCAAGTTTGGCCAGGCCAGCAGGCCGATGGAGCAACGATCCTGTCCCGCAACCAGCGCGTCGTGCACGACCGGCGTCGTGGCCGCGATCGCATCGGTGCGCAGCGAGCCGACATGCACAAACGTGCCGGTGGTGAGCTTGAAGTCTTCGACGACGCGCCCCGCAAAGATGATGCCCTTCACCGGATCGGAATCGTCGACGAAAATGCCGGCGTCGCCGATGCAGTAGAAGCCCTCTTCGTCGAACATCTTCTTCGTCAGATCAGGCTGGCCAAAATAGCCCGGGGTGACGTTGACGCCGCGCAGGCGCAGCTCGTATTTCGAGCCGCACGGCACCATCTTCAATTCGACGCCAGGGAACGGCAGGCCGATCAGACCGACACGCTCGGTGTTCCAATAGGTGCCGGTCGAGGTCGGCGCGGTCTCGGTGGAGCCCCAGCCGGTGTAGAACACAATGCGTTCGCCGGTGGTCTTCACGGCGAGTGCTTGCATGCGATCGTAGAGATCGTCCGGCAGCCGCGCGCCGCCATAGGCCATGATCGACAGGTTCTTGAAGAAGGAGCGGCACAGCGCGTCGTCCTTCTCCATCGCCGCGGCAAGCGCGGCATAGCCGGCCGGCACGTTGGCATAATAGGTCGGCGAGATCTCGCGGAGATTCCTGATGGTCTCCTCGAGCTGGCCCGGCATCGGCCGGCCGTCGTCGATATAGAGCGTGCCGCCATCGACCAGTACCGGGTGAAACGCCGCGTTGCCGCCCATGGTGTGATTCCACGGCATCCAGTCCAGCACGGTGGCGAGTGGTCCACCTGCGGTGCGCGGCCGCACCTGCATCATCATCGCCGCATTGGCGCACATCATCTCTTGCGTGTTGATGACGGCCTTGGGCATGCCGGTCGAGCCCGATGTGAACAGCAGTTTGCCGACCGTTTGCGGTGTGATCTTCGCGATCGACGCTTCGACATCGACCGTCACGGGAGTTGCCGCGAGCTCGGCAAAGCTGACGCTCTTGATGCCGTCGCAGGGCCGCACGACGTGAACGACGGTGACGCCAGTGAGGTCGAGCGCCTTCAGCGCCTTCTCGAAGGTCGGACCATCCTGCACCATTACGACAGCCGGCTTGATCAGGTCGAACAGATATTTCAGCTTGACGTGATCGTGGCTCATCAGAGAGTAAGCTGGCGACACCGGCGCGGCCGGCGAACGCGCCTGCATCGCGGCCTGCGTCATCAAGGCATGCTCGATCGAATTGCCGGAGAGGATCGCGACCGGGCGGCCGTCGAGCTTGAGATTGAGCAGCGCCTGCGTCAGCGCGTCCACGGTGTGTTTGGCTTCGCCGTAGGAGACCTTGCGCCATTCGCGATTGGAACCGCCGCGCTGCGCCAGCCAGATACGCTCCGGCGCTTCCTTCGCCCATTTCGCCAGTGAGGCCGGGAGATGCTTCTCGTAAGCCTGCAAGGGAATGCGCGACTTCAGCACCACCGCGCCGTCGTCGCGGCGCTCGACGTCGATGTCGCGCGCCAGCCACTCCACTTTGCGAAAGGCGGGTTTCGTCATCGCCGCCACCGCGCTCCCACTCATTTTGCGTCTCCCGGAATTTCTTGTCCTTTTGCGGATCTTGTCATTCAGCGCCTGATATAGACAGGCTTTCGCTTCTCAAGGAAGGCCCTGATGCCCTCCGAAAATTCCTCGGAGCGACTGCACAGGACCTGGTTGCGATCCTCCATCGCGATGACAGCCTCCAGCGATCCCGCATCGACGCTCATGTTGAGACATTCTTTTGAGAGGCGCAGGCCCACGGGCGAGGCCGTGATCATCGCATCGACGTAGGGTTCGGCCGCGTCATCGAGCTTGTCTTCGTCCACGACCTCGGAGACGAGCCCGACCGCGAGTGCGCGCTCGGCGCCGATGAAACGTCCCGTCAGGATCAGTTCGGACGCCACGGAGACGCCGACGAGACGCGGCAGAAAATAGCTGGTGCCGATGTCGCAGCCACCGAGCCCAAGCTTGATGAAGGCGCAATTCATCCGCGCCGACTTCGTGGCGATGCGGATGTCGGAGGCCAGCGCCAGCGCAAAACCGCCACCGGCCGCCGCGCCCTGCACCAGCGCCAGGATCGGCTGCGGACAGCGCCGCATCAGCATCACGATGTCGGCGATGCGCCGCTGCGAGTCCAGGGACTCCGTGACGCCGGGCGGCTCCTGCTGCCCGGCACGTCGCGCCATCGCGGCCTTGAGATCGAGGCCCGCGCAAAAATTCTTGCCGGCGCCCTTCAGCACGACGACGCGCGTGTCGCGATTTCGCTGGAGACCCTGGAAGTAAACATTGAGCGCGTCGATCAGCGTCGGATCGAGCGCGTTGAGGCTCTCGGGCCGATTGAGCGTCACCCGGTCGACGCCGTCGTGATGCTCGATCAGCAGCGGTTGGGACATGGGAGAGCGCTCCTGCGTGCCGCTGGTCGCGGTGCCGATTGCTGCGCCCTCTCCCCTTGTGGGAGAGGGCATGTACGCTGTGAGCCCAGAGTTCGCTTGGGTGAGGGGTCTGTCTCCGCGGATGCAAACCCCTCATCCAGCGCCATAACCGATGCAAAGCATCGGTGTCCTTTTAAGGACGGCGGCCAGAGGCCGCCTATGCCACCTTCTCCCACAAGGGGAGAAGGGAAGCACCGCGCTACCTTGGCGCCATACGAATCGCGCCGTCGAGACGGATGGTCTCGCCGTTGATCATCGCGTTCTCGACCATATGCACGGCGAGCGCGCCATATTCATTGGCGTCGCCAAGGCGCGTGGGATGGGGCACCTGGGCGCCCAGGCTCTTGCGGGCCTCTTCGTTCAGGCCCATCAACAGCGGCGTCAGGAACAGTCCGGGCGCGATGGTGTTGACGCGAATTTTTTGACTCGCGAGATCGCGCGCTGCCGGCAGGGTGAGGCCGACGACGCCGCCCTTCGAGGCCGAATAGGCGATCTGGCCGATCTGGCCTTCGTAGGCGGCAACCGAGGCGGTGTTGATGATGACGCCGCGCTCTTCACCAAGAGGCTCGATCGTGACCAGGCGCTCGGCAAACAGCCGCAGGCAATTGAAGGTGCCGATCAAATTGACGTTGATGATGCGGGCAAACTTGGCCAGCGGATAGACGCCGTCCTTGCCGACAATGCGTTGTGAGCCGCCGATGCCGGCGCAGTTCATCAGCACACGCGCGACGCCGTGCGCGGCTTCGGCCTTCGCAATCGCGGCCTTGATGCCGTCCTCGTCGGTGACGTCGGCATGCAAGGCGACGCCCTTCACTTCAGCGGCAACCTTCTCTGCGTTTTCCTTGCTCTGGTCGATCACGCCGATCTTGGCGCCTTTGGCAGCCATGGCGCGGGCGGTCGCGGCACCAAGGCCCGAACCACCGCCGGTGATGAGAACGGCTACGTCTTTCAACTGCATCGCAAATACCTTTCCTTGGGCGTTTCTTCTCTAGACTTCTAGGTGGCGGCCGGATTATCCGGCCGCGGCAGCTTCCTCGGCTTGCGTGAGGATGCCGCCGCAGATCAGCGTTTCCATGTGCTTGATATATTGCCGGCAGACTTCGTCGGTGACCGGGCCGATACCGGTCGCGCGAGACATCGCGTGCCGGCCGAAGAACAGATGATCGCAGGCGCCGATCAGGCTGGTGTAGAACAGCACCGGATCGGTGGCGCGAAACTCGCCGCGGCTGACGCCTTCGGCGAGCAGGCGGCGATGGAAGTCCAAGAGCGGCGCCACGAAGAATTTCGAGACTTCATCGGCGGAGCCCGCAACGCTCTCGTGCAGGAGATAGTGGATCAGACGGTTCATGTAGGGGAACCGGTGATAGGCGCGGATGATGCCGCCGATATGCAGCTTCAGCTTCGCGGTCGGCGTGATCGGCTGGGCCAGCAGATATTCGAGATTGGATAGCTCCGTCCCCGCGTCGCGCTCGAGCAGCGCCAACAGCAGGCCGTCCTTGTTGCCGAAGTGGTATTTAACCAAAGCTGCATTGGCGCCCGATTTTTGCGCGATGTCGCTCAGCGAAATCTCGATCGAGGAGCGTTCGATCATCAGCTCGCTCGCGGCCACGAGCAATTTCTCTGCCGTGGAATTCTTTCCGCTGGGGAGCCTGTTCGGTACGCTGGTAGTCACGGAGATCTCTGGTGTGCCCTAGGAAGCGCGCAGATAAGCCCAAGCAGCGCCTCCCCACAAGAGTTAATTGATCGATTGACTAAACGCTCGGCCATCTCTTAAATCCGACCCGACAATCGAACGCGATCCAGAATAATTCAGGGAGAAACCGAAATGGCCGAGGCATACATCGTCGCCGCTGCGCGTACCGCCGGCGGGCGCAAGGGGGGCCGCCTCGCGGGCTGGCATCCGGCCGATCTCGCCGCAAAGGTGCTGGACGAACTGGTCGACCGCACCAAGATCGATCCCGCCCTGGTCGAAGACGTGATCATGGGCTGCGTCATGCAGGTCGGCGAGCAGTCCAACAACGTCGCGCGCAACGCGATCATGGCCTCGAAACTTCCGGAGAGCGTGCCGGGCACCTCGATCGATCGCCAATGTGGCTCCTCGCAGCAGGCGCTGCACTTTGCAGCGCAAGCCGTGATGTCCGGCGCGATGGACGTGGTGATCGCGGCCGGCGTGGAATCGATGACGCGCGTGCCGATGGGCCTGTCTTCGCAGCTTCCGGCCAAGAACGGCTTCGGCAATTACAAGAGCCCGGGCATCGAGACCAAATATCCGAACATCGTGTTCAGCCAGTTCACCGGCGCGGAAATGATGGCCGAGAGGTACGGCCTGTCGAAGAACGAGCTCGACGAATACTCCTACAACAGTCATCAGCGCGCGATTGCGGCGACGCAGGCCGGCCACTTCAAGAGGGAGATCGTGCCGCTCGAGATCACCCGCGCCGACGGCTCCAAGGATACCCATCACATCGACGAGGGCATCCGCTTCGACGCCACGCTCGACGGCATCAAGGGCGTCAAGCTGATCGCCGAGAACGGCAAGCTCTCCGCGGCCAGCGCCAGCCAGATCTGCGACGGCGCCTCCGGCGTCATGGTGGTAAACGAGCGCGGTCTGAAGCAGCTCGGCGCCACACCGCTGGCGCGCATCCATCACATGACCATGATGGGCGGCGATCCCGTGATCATGCTCGACGCACCGCTGCACGCCACCAAGCGTGCGCTGGAGAAGGCCGGCATGAAGGTCGACGACATCGACCTGTTCGAGGTCAACGAGGCCTTCGCCTCGGTGCCGACCGCGTGGCTCAAGACCACCGGCGCGGACCCGGAGCGTCTCAACATCAATGGCGGCGCCATCGCGCTCGGCCACCCCCTCGGCGGCTCCGGCACCAAGCTGATGACGACGCTTGTGCACGCGCTGCACCAGCGCGGCAAGCGCTACGGCCTCCAGACCATGTGCGAAGGCGGCGGGATGGCCAACGTGACGATCGTGGAGCGGCTGTAAGCTGCTCACGTCGGCAGCCATATTGGCCGCCACATTAAAGGTGTCGTCCCGGCGAAGGCCGGGACCCATAACCACAGGAGCCCGTGGTTATTCCGGGATGGGGCGACATCGTGTTTCAACAATTTTGATCGGTGGTTATGGATCCCGGCCTTCGCCGGGATGACGCCGTCTTTGTTGCGAGATCTCCGCGATGACCCACCCTTCCATCCACGCCCGCGCCACGCCCGACAAGATCGCCTACCAGATGGCATCGACCGGCAAGGCGATCACCTATCGCGAGCTCGACGAGCTCTCGAACCAGGGCGCAAACCTGTTCCGCTCGCTCGGCCTGAAAGCCGGCGACCACATCGCACTGCTGATGGAGAACCGCCTCGCGTTCATGGAGATCTGCTGGGCGGCACAGCGCAGCGGACTCTATTACACCGCGATCAGCCGCTATTTGAAGCAGGATGAGATCGACTACATTATCGCCGATTGCGGCGCCAAGGTCGTCATCACCACGCCGAAATGCGCCGACCAGATCAAGGCCCTGATCAAGGGCGCCCCGGGCGAGCCCATCTTCTACATGGTTGACCCGCCGCTCCCGGGTTTCCGCTCCTACGACATGGAAGCGGCCGCGCAGCCGACCACGCCGGTCGCCGACGAGGTCGCCGGCTATGACATGCTGTATTCGTCGGGCACCACCGGCCGACCCAAGGGCATCAAGAAGGCGTTCGAGGGCAACAAGATCGACGTGCCAAACGCCTTCCTGCGCGTGCTGTGCGCCGACATGTGCGGCATGAATGCCGAAAGCACTTATCTCTCGCCGGCGCCGCTCTATCACGCGGCTCCCCTGCGCTTCAACATGATGGCGATCGTGCTCGGCGGCACGTCCATCGTCATGGAGCATTTTGACGCCGAAGAGTTCTTGAAGCTCGTTGAAAAATACAAAGTCACGCAGTCGCAGCTCGTGCCGACCATGTTCGTGCGCATGCTGAAGCTGCCGAACGACGTCCGCACGAAGTACAATGTCGCAACGTTGAAGGGCGCGATCCACGCCGCCGCGCCCTGCCCGGTCGACGTCAAGGCCAGGATGATCGATTGGTGGGGGCCGATCCTGATCGAGTATTACGCGGGCTCGGAAGGCAACGGCGTCACCGTCTGCAACTCGCAGCAATGGCTCGAGCATCGCGGCAGCGTCGGCCGCGCTGTGGTCGGCAAGATCAAGATTTTGGACGAGAACGACGAGGAGCAGCCGGCCGGCGAGATCGGCACGGTCTATTTCGCTGATGCGCCGGTCTTCATTTATCACAACGATCCCGAGAAGACGAAGAAAGCCTACAACGCAAAAGGCTGGTCGACGCTCGGCGATGTCGGCTATCTCGACAAGGACGGCTTCCTCTTTCTCACCGACCGCAAGTCCTACATGATCATCTCGGGCGGGGTGAACATCTACCCGCAGGAGACCGAGGATGTGCTCATCA
This sequence comes from Bradyrhizobium sp. F1.4.3, assembly GCF_040548375.1. Lineage (NCBI taxonomy): Bacteria > Pseudomonadati > Pseudomonadota > Alphaproteobacteria > Hyphomicrobiales > Nitrobacteraceae > Bradyrhizobium > Bradyrhizobium sp. F1.4.3. Next base: position 78,914 of record NZ_JBEPRN010000013.1, on the reverse strand, counting down.
CCCATCCCGAGGTCGCCGACGTCGCTGTGTTCGGCGTGCCGAATGAGGAGATGGGCGAAGAGGTGAAGGCGGTGGTGCAGCCGCACGATCCGAAGCGCGCTGGCAAGGCGCTCGAGGCCGATTTGATCGCCTACTGCAAGAGCCGCCTCTCCGGAATTAAATGTCCGCGCTCGGTCGATTTCGAGGCCGAACTGCCGCGCACGCCCACCGGCAAGCTGGTGAAGCGCCATTTGCGCGACCGGTATTGGCCGAAGACGGCGGCGAAGATTTAGCAGAAATCTCGTGTCCCGGACGCGGTGCAGCGCGTAGCGGTGCGCCGCAAAGCCGGGGCACGATCAACGTTGCCTCAATCGAACAGGCTCGGCGTGTGGTTGACCAGCGCGCCCTCGATCTCGAGCATCTTCAGCTTGGTCACCACGCCGCCATTCGCCGAGAAGCCGCCGGGCTTGTTGCCGGCAGCTAACACGCGGTGACACGGCACGACGATCGGGCACGGGTTGTGCCCGAGTGCCTGGCCGACATCGCGCGACAGCTGAACGCCTCCGAGGCGCTTCGCTATGTCGCCATAGGTCATGGTTTGGCCTGGCGGGATGGTGCGGGCGATCGCGTAAACGCCGCGGTTGAACTCCGGAACGCCGTCAAGATCGAGCGAAATGTCGGTGAGGTCATCCGGCTCGCCCGCGAGCATCTTCACGATGCGGTCGATCGCCTCTTGTACCTCGGCCGTCGGCTCGGCTTCGCTGGCCTCAGCGTGGCGCTGACTGATGCGGGTGCGGATCTTCTGCTCGCCGCCCATCGGCAGTTGCACGCCATTGATGCCGCGCGGGCCCCAGGCGATGGCGCACAGGCCGATCTTGGTCTCGAACAGGGTAAAATGCTGGTCGGTCATGGCTTGATTCCTGGCTTTGCGTCCTCGTCGCTAGCCCCCAGTGTGATCTGGGGCCAAATGTAGGCTTGGAAATAGTTGCGATCCACCCGGTTTCCGGGAATCTTGCACAGGAGTTCCGCCCCTTTCACGAGTCCCAGATGCAAAGCCTTCACGTCAACGGTTACGAAATGCCCTATCTCGACGTGGGCGAGGATAGAGGCGGCCCGCCGCTGCTCTGCGTGCACGGATCGCTCTCCGACTTCCGCGTCTGGGGCTGCGTACTCGGCCCGCTGACGCAGCGCCATCGGGTGATCGTTGTCAGCTTGAGGCACTTTTTCCCGGCACAATGGGACGGCGTCGGCGACACCTATTCGATCGCCCAGCATGTCGACGACGTCATTGCCTTCATCGAGGCACTCGACCTCGGGCCAGTCGATTTGATGGGCCATTCCCGCGGCGGACATATCTGTTTCCGCGTCGCGCAGCGACGGCCGGACCTGCTGCGACGGCTGATCCTGGCCGAGCCCGGCGGCGAGCTCGATGCGAGCCTCGATCCCGACTATGCCGGCGGCCCTTCGCCGCTGCTGGCCCGCTTCACCGCGTCCGCCGAGAAGATCGCAGCCGGCGATGTCGACGGCGGCCTCGCCGTCTTCGTCGACACGCTGGAGGGGCCCGGCACCTGGCCGCGGCTGCCGGCGATGGTGAAGCAGAATCTGCGCGACAACGCCTATACGCTGATCGGGCAGGTCCGGGACAACCGACCGCCATTTTCGAAGGCGGACGCGGAGTCGATCAAAATGCCGACGCTGTTCATCCTGGGCGCGCGGACCAAGGGCCTGCTGCCGAAGGTGCTGCATGCGCTCGCCGCGCATGTGCCCTACGCGAAGACCGCGATCATCCCGAACGCGACGCATCCGATGTTCGAGCAGGCGCCGCAAAAATACTCCGAAATTGTGCTCGATTTTCTGGCGGGCTGATCATGCAGACATTTCGCGTCAACGGATACGACATGGCTTATCTCGAAGTCGGAGAAGGCCCGCCGCTGGTCTGCGTGCACGGCACACTCGGCGATTTCCGCACCTGGTATTCGGTGCTTGGCCCGCTGTCGAAGGCGCATCGGGTGATCTCGGTCAGCCTGCGGCACTTCTTCCCCGAGCATTGGGACGCCGTCGGTGACGACTACAAGATGGCCCAGCATGTGGCCGACATGATCGCCTTCATCGAGCAGGTCAGGCCGGCGCCGGTCAACCTGATGGGACATTCGCGCGGCGGCCACATCGCGTTCCGCATGGCGCAGGCGCGGCCTGATCTGTTGCGAAAGCTGGTGCTGGCCGAGCCCGGCGGCGATCTCGACGCTAGCCTGCCGGTGCCGGCAGGGACGCCCGCGCATCCGCCACTGGCCGCGCGCACGGCGCGCTCGGTCGAGATGATCCACGCCGGCGACATCGAGGGCGCGCTGCAGAACTTCTACGAAGGCATCGAGGGCGACGGCTCGTGGCGGCGCGTGCCGGCTGCGGCCAAGCAGCAGTTGCGCGACAACACCATTACCTTTCTCGGCCAGATCAACGAGCAGCGCAGATCCTACACGCTCGCAGATGCGCAAGCGATCAGGACGCCGACGCTGCTGATCGGCGGCGGCGCGACCACGGGAAGCCTGTCGGTGATGTGGCGCGTGCTGGCCGAGCACATCGCCGGCGCCAAGACGGCGGTGATCCCCAATGCGGGCCACTGGATGTTCGAACAGGCGCCGCTGGAGTTCGGCGAGGCGGTCAGCAGGTTTCTGACGGCGTAGCGGGAGCGTCCGGGACGACGCAATTTCCGCGAAAACAACCCCATGCACAGTAGACGGCCTCAAAGAAATCAAAGGCTTACCTGACCAAAAAAATGAAGACTTGCACAGCCGCTTGACGCCCTTCCCCTCCTGCAATATCTTCGAATACGGAATTCCGTATTCCATTTTCGGAGCTGCCGGCGTGATCCCTCTCGACCCGCTCCCGAACCTGATCGACCAGGTCTATGCACGGATCCTGGAGGCGATCTCCGATCGCACGTTGCAGCCCGGCCAGCGCATCCGGCAGAACGAGCTCGCCGACAAGCTCGGCGTCTCGCGCCAGCCGGTGTCGCATGCACTGCATCTGCTGCATCGGCAGGGGCTCGTCGCCGAGAGTGGCCGGCGCGGCTTCGAAGTGACCCAGCTCGACCCCTCACGGATCCGCCAGCTCTACGAGGTACGCGGCGCGATCGATGCGCTCGCCGCGCGGCTTGCCGCGATGCGTGCGGCAAGCGACGCGACGGGACGCGCGCGGCTGGACGCGGCGCTCGGCGCCGGACGCAGCATCGACCGCAACACGTCGCTCGCAGAACTCATCACGCTCGATGTCGATTTTCATCGCGCAATCTATCAGCTCGCCGGCAATCCCGTGATCGAGGAGACGATCGCGCCGCAATGGCCTCATATGCGCCGCTCGATGGCGACGGTGCTGTCCGAGCTCGACTATCGCGGCAACGCCTGGGCCGAGCATGCGACGATTGCCGGACACATTCTCGCGGGCGAGGCGAACGCGGCCGAACACGCGGCACTTGCGCATGCGCAGACAGCGGGACGGATGACCGAGGAGAGATTGAGGGCAACGGACGAGGTGGCGGCGTAAAAATTGCGCCGTCATTCCGGGGCGATGCGACGGGACCGCGCGAAGCGTGGCCCGGGAGCATCGAACCCGGAATCCATCACGCGACAGAGACTGCGGGGAAATGGATTCTCACGCTTCGCGTGCCCCGGAATGACAACAATAACAAACCAAGGAGGACGACCCATGAAACTGTCTCAGGAGCAATTGGAGTTCTTCCACCGCGAGGGCTGGCTGTTTTTGCCCGAGCTGTTCAGCCCGGAGGAGGTCGATTTCCTCGCGCGCGAGGCGGTCGGCATCTACGACGCCAACCGGCCTGAAGTCTGGCGCGAGAAGAGCGGCGCGCCCCGCACCGCCTTTGCCGCCCATCTCTACAACGAGGCCTTCGGCATTCTGGGCGCGCATCCGCGCATGATCAACCCGGTCGAGCAGCTGTTCGGCGAGCCGGTCTACATGCACCAGTTCAAGATCAACGCAAAGTCAGCCTTCACCGGCGACGTCTGGCAGTGGCATCAGGACTACGGCACCTGGAAGCGCGACGACGGCATGCCGGAGCCGCGCGCCATGAACATCGCGATCTTCCTCGACGAGGTGATGCCGATCAACGGCCCCTTGATGCTGGTGCCGCAAAGCCAGCACGCCGGCGACCTCAAGGCCTCGCATGACCTTGCGACCACATCCTATCCGCTATGGACGCTGGACGAAGAGACCGTGACGCGACTGGTCAAGCAAGGCGGCATCGTGGCGCCGACCGGCAAGGGCGGCGGCATGCTGATGTTCCACGGCAATCTCGTGCATGGCTCGGCCGGCAACATCACGCCCTACCCGCGCAAGATCGTGTACCTGACGCTGAACGCGGTCTCGAACTACATCCGCAACCCCACAAGGCCGGAGTACATCGCCCACCGCGACTTTGCGCCGATCAGGACCGTGGACGACGACGCGCTCGTGCGCCTCGCACGTGCGCCGCGGCAGGCGGCGGAGTAAACAGGTCTCGCGCCCCGGACGCAGCGCAGCGTCTCTTCGACGATGCGCTGCAGAGCCGGGGCCCATACTGCACGGAATTCCCTCACACTGGGTCCCGGCTCCGCGGAGCAGCGTTGCACGCTGCGCCGCGTCCGGGACACGATAGTTGCACTGGATATTTCCCCATGAACCTCTTCCGCCTCCTCCAGGCCCGCGCTGCCGCCGGCAAGCCCGTCCGTGTTGCGCTGATCGGCGCCGGCAAATTCGGCTCGATGTTTCTGGCGCAGGTGCCGCATACGCCGGGGCTGGAGGTGCCCATCATCGTCGACATCGACCGCGACCGCGCGCGCGAGGCCTGCCGCACGGTCGGCTGGGACACAGATCGCATCGCAGCAACCGTCTTCACCGATGACGGCGCGCGCGCCATTGCCGGCGGCGCGATGGATGTCGTGGTGGAGGCGACCGGCAATCCCGCCGTTGGCATCAAGCACGCCCGCGCCGCGATCGCGGCGGGCAAGCATATCGTGATGGTCAATGTCGAGGCCGACGTGCTGGCAGGCCCCCTGCTCGCCGACGAAGCGCGCAAGGCGGGCGTGGTCTATTCGCTCGCCTATGGCGACCAGCCGGCGCTGACGGCGGAGATGGTCGATTGGGCCCGCGCCACCGGCTTTCGCGTCGTCGCCGCCGGCAAGGGCACAAAATATCTGCCGACCTATCACGACGTGACGCCGGACGGCGTCTGGCAGCACTACGGTCTCACCGCGGGCGAAGCACAGTCGGCCGGCATGAATCCGCAGATGTTCAACTCCTTCCTCGACGGCACCAAATCGGCGATCGAGATGGCCGCGATTGCCAACGCCTGCGGCCTCGACGTGCCCACGGGCGGCTTGCTGTTTCCGCCGTGCGGGGTCGACGATCTGCCGCACATCATGCGTCCCAGCGACAAGGGCGGCGTGCTGGAGCGGCCGGGCGTGGTGGAGGTCGTGTCCTCGCTGGAGCGCGACGGAAGGCCGGTGTTTCGCGATCTGCGCTGGGGCGTCTACGTCGTGCTGGAGGCGCCGAACGACTATGCCGCCGACTGCTTCAAGCAGTATGGCCTGAAGACCGATTCCAGCGGACGCTTTGCTGCGATGTACAAGCCCTATCATCTCATCGGCCTCGAGCTGAACGTCTCGGTTTTGTCGGCGGCGCTGCGCAACGAACCAACCGGGCAACCCTACGGCTTCCGCGGCGACGTCGCCGCCGTGGCGAAACGTAGCCTGCGTGCCGGCGAGTTGCTGGACGGCGAAGGCGGCTACACGGTGTGGGGCAAGCTGGTGCCGGCGGCCGCGAGCCTGAAGGCGAGCGCCCTGCCGATTGGGCTGGCGCATCGCCTCAAGTTGAAGCACGACATCGCCCATGGCGAGATCGTGCGCTGGAGCGATGTCGAATTCGACGCCAACAACGAGACGATCAGGACGCGGAAAGCGATGGAAGCGGCGTTCGCGAAGGAAGGCTAGGCGGTGTGCTCGTAATCGAGATTCACTGGCGCGGCTCGAGCGTCCGGTATCCGACTCTCTGCGGACTCAAACCGGGCATCGCCTCAAGTCCGCTAAGGGCCAACGCGAAAAACACAACGTGAGCAAATTCAGTCCGCTAAGCCCCCATTGAACGGACCTCAAGGGAGGCTTCAATGCCCCTCCCCGTTGAGGAGATTGGCCCGCCAGATCACGAACAGGGCATCGCGGCGGGGCTAAAATGCCTCGCGTTGACCATAATTTCGAGCCTACATTCGCCCGATCTGGGCGATGGCAGGGCAGTTGCAATGACGGCTCAGTCCCACAAGACCGCCGAAGAGGAGTACGAGGAGCAAGTTCGCATCCTCGTCCGTATCGTTTCAGCCTGTACTTTGGGGCTTCTCGCCTTCGCTGCGGGCCTGCTCATTGGGACCTTTTTGTTTTCGTGATCGACGAT
>NZ_JBEPRN010000013.1:0-67500 GCF_040548375.1 Bradyrhizobium sp. F1.4.3 | reverse complement strand
CGCACGTCACCGTCCATCCGGACTGGTGGGTGCGAAGTGATGTTTCGCGGACGATTTTCGGTGCACGATCAGTCGATGATCAAACCATCTGGTGGAGCCAGACGGGATCGAACCGACGACCTCATGCTTGCAAAGCACGCGCTCTCCCAGCTGAGCTATGGCCCCGTAACCAGAAGACGAATGCTCACTCGATGAGTGTGGTGGGCCTGGGAAGACTTGAACTTCCGACCTCACGCTTATCAAGCGCGCGCTCTAACCAACTGAGCTACAAGCCCCTAACGCATATCCAGTCAAGGACCAGGGATCTGCAAGCCTGCAGCCCCAGCGCGTGTTCGTCCGCGAAGAAAGAGAAACGTAGACGGCGAAATCCCGCCAATGCAGCTCAACAATCCTGACGATCGTTGGCCACTGATGTTTCTAAAACGGTTCGATAGAAGCAAGCTTCTGAAGAACCATCCTTAGAAAGGAGGTGATCCAGCCGCAGGTTCCCCTACGGCTACCTTGTTACGACTTCACCCCAGTCGCTGACCCTACCGTGGCCGGCTGCCTCCATTGCTGGTTAGCGCACCGTCTTCAGGTAAAACCAACTCCCATGGTGTGACGGGCGGTGTGTACAAGGCCCGGGAACGTATTCACCGTGGCGTGCTGATCCACGATTACTAGCGATTCCAACTTCATGGGCTCGAGTTGCAGAGCCCAATCCGAACTGAGACGGCTTTTTGAGATTTGCGAAGGGTTGCCCCTTAGCGTCCCATTGTCACCGCCATTGTAGCACGTGTGTAGCCCAGCCCGTAAGGGCCATGAGGACTTGACGTCATCCCCACCTTCCTCGCGGCTTATCACCGGCAGTCTCCTTAGAGTGCTCAACTAAATGGTAGCAACTAAGGACGGGGGTTGCGCTCGTTGCGGGACTTAACCCAACATCTCACGACACGAGCTGACGACAGCCATGCAGCACCTGTGTTCCAGGCTCCGAAGAGAAGGTCACATCTCTGCGACCGGTCCTGGACATGTCAAGGGCTGGTAAGGTTCTGCGCGTTGCGTCGAATTAAACCACATGCTCCACCGCTTGTGCGGGCCCCCGTCAATTCCTTTGAGTTTTAATCTTGCGACCGTACTCCCCAGGCGGAATGCTTAAAGCGTTAGCTGCGCCACTAGTGAGTAAACCCACTAACGGCTGGCATTCATCGTTTACGGCGTGGACTACCAGGGTATCTAATCCTGTTTGCTCCCCACGCTTTCGTGCCTCAGCGTCAGTACCGGGCCAGTGAGCCGCCTTCGCCACTGGTGTTCTTGCGAATATCTACGAATTTCACCTCTACACTCGCAGTTCCACTCACCTCTCCCGGACTCAAGATCCTCAGTATCAAAGGCAGTTCTGGAGTTGAGCTCCAGGATTTCACCCCTGACTTAAAGACCCGCCTACGCACCCTTTACGCCCAGTGATTCCGAGCAACGCTAGCCCCCTTCGTATTACCGCGGCTGCTGGCACGAAGTTAGCCGGGGCTTATTCTTGCGGTACCGTCATTATCTTCCCGCACAAAAGAGCTTTACAACCCTAGGGCCTTCATCACTCACGCGGCATGGCTGGATCAGGGTTGCCCCCATTGTCCAATATTCCCCACTGCTGCCTCCCGTAGGAGTTTGGGCCGTGTCTCAGTCCCAATGTGGCTGATCATCCTCTCAGACCAGCTACTGATCGTCGCCTTGGTGAGCCATTACCTCACCAACTAGCTAATCAGACGCGGGCCAATCTTTCGGCGATAAATCTTTCCCCGTAAGGGCTTATCCGGTATTAGCACAAGTTTCCCTGTGTTGTTCCGAACCAAAAGGTATGTTCCCACGCGTTACTCACCCGTCTGCCGCTGACGTATTGCTACGCCCGCTCGACTTGCATGTGTTAAGCCTGCCGCCAGCGTTCGCTCTGAGCCAGGATCAAACTCTCAAGTTGGACTTGAACTTTGAACCGGCTGATCACAACGTTTGACGAGGTCCCACCATTTTTCGCCGACCGAAGTCGACGAGCTGCCTGCGATTCACATCGCTGGCAACGATGGTGTAACCTTAAAACGTGTACCGCCGAAGTCTTTCGTCCGGCCCCGATCCGAAAAGCCGAAGCTTCTCAAATGCGAGACCCGCAAGGACTCCGCCGTCCACGTTTCTCTTTCTTCATCTTCACTTGTCAAACAGCCCGGGACCAGACGGCCCCAACCTTCCTCGGAGGAAGGGTTCCGACACTCTTACCGGCGATGAATGAACCCCAATCGACTTACGTCGATTGTTGTGTCACTCAACAAGGTGAGGAGCATCAGTGGCGCGTTCGCTCGCCTTGGTCAGTGACCCGGCGGCGCCGCGCTCAGTGGTCGGGTTATAGGCCCCCCCGCTCGAGATTGTCAACGGCCATTGTCAACAAATCGTCGCACGGTGGATTGTTGGAAAAATTCACGCGTTTCCAGATGGTTAGGCGGACCTCAAGCGGACGGGACCGCGTCGCCCGATGAAAAAACCCAAAAAAAGTTTGGGCCCGTGGGGCTCCGGGAGCGGCTTTTGGCACCCCTCCCGGCAAGGCCCGGGCGCCGGCCCGTTCAGGAAACTTTTTCCATACTGGACGCCGTACTAGAGCCACAATCCCACGGCGTTCTGGTAAGAGACTAGCTTGAATCGCGGGATGCCAGTGGGGGCTGCCTGCGATTTTCACGGGGTCAGAGGGAGGCGATCTTACGATGACGCGGCCTTCTTCGGACATTCGAGAGACATCGAGAGACCTTTACCCGCTTAGCTGTTCGTAATTTCGGCCGGGCCCCGTCGGGGCTTCCTGAGCGCGAACGACTATGCGGCATGCCTTTTCCCGCGATCCCCCTTCAAGAGGGCGACCAGGGGGAAGCGTGAAACAGGGCGTCTCGGGTCGTTGATTGGGGGACTTGGGTTGAACCACAGGACGTCACGCGGCGCTTACGGGCGTGAGACCGGGATCATCGATCTCGGCCACGAGCCGCCGCTGTCCGTTGATGGTTCCGAAGCCGCCGTCATCGATCGCCGTCGCGTCTCGGTGCAATGGTTTAGCGGGACAATTCTGACCGGACTCTGCGGCGCAGCCCTGATCGGCGGCGCCGTTTTCGCTTCTCTCGACGGCGAAATGACTTTCGCCAAGGTGCCGGAGCGAGTCGAAGGCGCGCTGCGCGGTGCGTTTGGCGCAGCTGATCGCGCTGCCACGCTGCACAAGAGCGACCGGCTGCCGCCGCCGAATGAATCCACCGCGTCGCGCAACATCGTGCGCGTCTCCACCGTCGCCCGCGTCGGCAACCGCGACGTGATGCGCGTGCGCCCCTTCATCCGGATCGCCGGCAATCTGTCGATGACGACAAGCGATCTGTCGGCGAAGATCCCGCCGTTCAACGCCCAGCGTCTGCTCTCCGACGTCGGCTCCGACCCCAAGGCCGCCGCCGACGATCCCAACAATCCCGAAGCCGTCGAGCCGGATGCCGAGGTCTCCTTCGTCACCAAGGACCTGTCGCCGGTGCTGCCGAAGGCCAAGATTTCCGCGGTGGTCGCCCTCGACGACATCCTGATGCGGGTCCGCGACGCTGCCAACTGGCGCGGCAATGGCGGAGTGCGCTACGCCGCACTCGCCAACGCCACAGCCGACGTCTCCGGCGCGACCGGCCCGTCCGACATGAAGATGGCCTACGCCACCGAAGCGTCGCCGTCCGATCCCTATGCCGGCTTCGAGACCCGCGTGGTGCCGGAAAACGTCACGCTGCTGCCCAAGACCAAGGAGCAGATCACCGGCGGCAATCCCAACGGCGAGCGCATCCACATCGTCAAAAAGGGCGACTCGGTCTCCTCCGTGCTGCGCGATCTCGGCGCCACGCCGGACGAGATCAAGGCGATTGCCGCAACACTCGGGCCCCGCGGCCGCGACGGCGGTATCAAGGAAGGCGAAAAGCTCCGCATCCTGATGGCGCCCGCAAGCCCCGGCGCAAGACTTCAGCCCTACCGCGTCGTCGTCGCCAACGACACCATGGTCGAGGCGATCGCGGCGCTGTCCGATCTCGGCAAATACGTCGCCGTCGACGTCTCCAGCATGAACACCGTCGCCGACGGTGCGGCCAACGCCAACAGCGACGATGATGAGGATGACGACGGCACCGGCGTGCGGCTCTACCAGAGCATTTACGAGACCGCGATGCGCAACAAGGTGCCGATGCCGGTCATCGACGACATGATCAAGATCTACTCCTACGACGTCGACTTCCAGCGCAAGGTGCAGCCGGGCGATTCCTTCGACGTGTTCTACGCCGGCGAGGACGAAGGCGTGACGGCGACCGAAAAGAACGACGTTCTGTTCGCCTCGCTCACGGTCGGCGGCGAGACCAAGAAATATTACCGCTACCAGAGCCCCGACGACGGCGTCGTCGACTACTATGACGAGACCGGCAAGAGCGCGAAGAAGTTCCTGGTCAGGAAGCCCGTCAACAGCGCCATCATGCGCTCCGGCTTCGGCGGCCGCCGCCATCCGATCCTCGGCTATGTGAAGATGCACACCGGCGTCGATTGGGCCACCGCCTACGGCACGCCGATCTTTGCCGCCGGCAACGGCGTGATCGAGAAGGCCCAGCTCGAGGGCGGCTACGGCAAATACATCCGCATCAAGCACAACAACGGCTACGAGACCGCCTACGGCCATATGTCGGCCTTCGCCAAAGGCATGGAGGCCGGCAAGAAGGTGCGTCAGGGCCAGGTCATCGGCTTCGTCGGCTCGACCGGCCAGTCGACAGGGCCTCACGTTCACTACGAAATCCTGGTCAACGGCCGCTTCGTTGACCCGATGCGCGTCAAGCTGCCGCGCGGTCGTTCGCTGGAAGGCCCGATGCTCACGGGCTTCGAGAAGGAGCGCGACCGGCTCGACGGCATGATGAGCGGCCGCAACGGCGCTATCGCCCGGATGTCGGACGCGACCGGCGGCCCGCTCCAGGTCACCAACCGCTAGCTGTTTTCCGCCGGCAGCCTTTTCCCGGCACCTCGCGCTTCCTCCCTTCCAATGGAACTGTTCGGCGGGCCCCTCGTTTGAACCGCCCGAAGGGCAATTCCAGGAGGAGGAACCATGCAGCATCTCTCTCGGGACGATGTGACCAAGGCCGTTAGCGGAGCTGACGACGTCACGATTGCCCAGATCATTGGAACCGGCGCGACAGTCGAGGAGCTTGCCGAAGCCCAGGCCTGGCTCGCCAATGACGAGCCCATGATCAACGACCTGCGTCCGCTCGCGCATGGCCGCGTGCGCGAACTGGTGGATATTCTTTCGGAGCTTGAACAGGAGGGCGACGAGGAAGGTCCGGCCAATCCCGGCTCCGCGTCCGCGGTCAGCTAGGGCGAACCTCGTCAAAGCAATTCGCCCCGGAGAGGTTGACCTCTCCGGGGCGGTTTTGCAGTGAGCGCTACGATCAGTTCAGCTTGCGCTTCGACACCGGCGCGTCGAACTGGGTGATCTCCGCGGTCTGCGGCGCCTTGCCGTTGAAGGTCAGCACGTTGCCTTCGGACGAGATCGCAACCGAGTCCCCGTCCTTGACGTCGCCGGCCAGGATCATCTCGGCGAGCGGATCCTGGACGTAACGCTGGATCACCCGCTTCAGCGGCCTTGCCCCATAGGCGGGATCCCAGCCCTTTTCCGCCAGCCAGTCGCGCGCCTTGCCATCCAGCGTCAGCACGATCTTGCGATCGGTCAAAAGCTTCTCGAGCCGGCCGAACTGGATCTCCACGATCCGGCCCATCTCGCTCTTCTGGAGGCGGTGGAACAGGATGATCTCGTCGACGCGGTTGAGGAATTCGGGACGGAAATGCCCCCGCACCGTCGCCATCACGTGCTCGCGCACGGCGGAGGTATCCTCGCCTTCCGGTTGATTCACCAGAAACTCCGAACCGAGGTTCGAGGTCATGATGATCAGCGTGTTGCGGAAATCCACGGTACGGCCCTGGCCATCGGTCAGGCGGCCGTCGTCGAGCACCTGCAACAGGACGTTGAACACGTCCGGATGCGCTTTCTCGATCTCGTCGAACAGCACCACCTGGTAGGGCCGGCGCCGCACCGCTTCGGTGAGCGCGCCGCCCTCGTCATAGCCGACATAGCCCGGAGGCGCGCCGATCAGCCGCGAGACCGAGTGCTTCTCCATGTACTCGGACATGTCGAGGCGAACCATCGCGGTCTCGTCGTTAAAGAGATACTCCGCGAGCGCCTTGGTCAGCTCGGTCTTGCCGACGCCGGTGGGCCCCAGGAACATGAACGAGCCCATCGGCCGGTTCGGGTCCTGGAGGCCCGCGCGAGAGCGGCGCACGGCGGTCGCGACCGCATGCACGGCTTCGGCCTGGCCCACGACGCGCTTGCCGAGTGAGTCCTCCATCCTCAGGAGCTTGTCTTTCTCGCCTTCCAGCATCTTGTCGACGGGCACGCCGGTCCAGCGCGAGACCACCTGCGCGATGTGGTTGGCAGTGACCGCCTCCTCCATCATCTCGCCGGAGTTCTGCGTTGTATTTTCCTTGGCCTCGATGTCCGCAAGCTTCTTCTCGAGCTCCGGGATCCGGCCATAGGCCAGCTCGCCGGCCTTCTGGAATTCGCCGCGCCGCTGGGCGTTGGCGAGATCGACCCGCAAGCCGTCGAGCTCGGCCTTCAGTTTCTGGGCGTCGGAGAGTTTGCTCTTCTCCGCGCTCCAGCGCGCCGTCAGCGCCGCAGATTTCTCCTCGAGGTCGGCCAGCTCCTTCTCGAGCGCGCCAAGACGGGTCTTGGAGCCGAGATCGCTTTCCTTCTTCAGCGCCTCCTGCTCGATCTTGAGCCGGATGATTTCGCGGTCGAGCGAATCCAGCTCTTCCGGCTTGGAATCGACCTGCATCTTCAGCCGCGCGGCCGCCTCGTCCATGAGGTCGATCGCCTTGTCGGGCAGGAAGCGGTCGGTGATGTAGCGGTTGGACAGCGTCGCGGCCGCCACCAGCGCGGAATCGGTGATCCGCACGCCATGATGCTGCTCGTACTTGTCCTTCAGGCCGCGCAGGATCGAGATCGTATCCTCGACCGAGGGCTCGTTGACGAAGATCGGCTGGAAGCGCCGCGCCAGCGCCGCATCCTTCTCGACGTGCTTCTGATACTCGTCGAGCGTGGTCGCGCCGATGCAGTGCAGTTCGCCGCGCGCAAGCGCCGGCTTGAGCAGGTTGGACGCGTCCATCGCACCGTCGGCCTTGCCGGCGCCGATCAGCGTGTGCATCTCGTCGATGAACAGGATGAAATTGCCTTCGGCTGCTGTCACCTCCTGGAGCACGGCCTTCAGCCGCTCCTCGAACTCGCCGCGGTATTTCGCGCCGGCAATCAGCGCGCCGAGGTCGAGCGAAAGCAGTTTCTTGTCCTTGAGGCTTTCCGGCACGTCGCCATTGACGATGCGCAGCGCCAGGCCTTCGGCAATGGCGGTCTTGCCGACGCCGGGCTCGCCGATCAGGACGGGGTTGTTTTTGGTCCGGCGCGACAGCACCTGGATGGTGCGGCGGATCTCCTCGTCGCGGCCGATGACCGGATCGAGCTTGCCGTCGCGCGCGGCCTGGGTCAGGTCGCGGGCATATTTCTTCAGCGCATCATAGGCGTTCTCCGCGGTCGCAGAGTCCGCCGTGCGGCCCTTGCGCAGCGCCTCGATCGCCGCGTTGAGATTTTGCGGGGTGACGCCGCCCTTGTTGAGGATCGTGCCGGCCTCGCTGTTCTTTTCGAGCGCGAGCCCGAGCAGAAGCCGCTCGACAGTGACGAAGCTGTCGCCGGCCTTCTCGCCGGCCTTTTCGGCAGCGTCGAAGGTGCGGGCAAGCTCAGGCGCCAAATAGATCTGGCCAGCGCCGCCGCCAGAGACCTTCGGCACCTTGTTCAGGGCGTCCTCGGTCGCCTTCAAAATTGCACGGGAATTGCCGCCGGCACGGTCGATCAGACCGGCAGCCAGCCCCTCATTGTCGTCCAGCAGGACTTTCAGGAGGTGCAGGGTCGAAAACTGCTGGTGCCCCTCGCGCATCACAAGCGACTGCGCGGACTGGATGAAGCCTCTGGAGCGTTCGGTATACTTCTCGATGTTCATGTCTTTTCTTTCCCTCGGCCTGCCCCTGGAGCCCCTAAGGCACTCCAAACGGCATCTTCATTGGGTTTCCGCTGGCCGCATTGATGGTCCTCAACCGGCAACGGTCGTTATCAGCCGGCGCTGGCGCCGGCCTGATCCAGATGTGGGAAGCGTGCCCTCGGATCGGAAGAGGCGTGATCACAAATTCGTGCGCTAACGGTCCTGCTTGGCGGGGCCCGGTCGAATCCCCTAAGTAGCGTCATGACAGCCAGCCAGACCGCCGAGATCACCGGCCTCTACCGCTACCCGATCAAGGGTCTCACGCCGGAGCCCCTGCCCCGCGTTCCCCTGCGGACCGGCCAGACCCTGCCCGCCGACCGCCGCTACGCCATCGAGAACGGCCCAAGCGGATTCGATCCCGAGCAGCCCCAGTGGAAGCCGAAAATCCAGTTTCTGATGCTCGCGCGCAATGAGCGGCTGGCGTCCCTCGACAGCCGGTTCGACGAGGCGACCAACCGCCTGACTATCCGAAAGGACGGCCAGGTCGTCGCCAGCGGCGATCTCGAGACCGCCGCCGGGCGCTCGGCGATCGAGGACTATTTCACGGCGAATTTTCAGCCCGAACTGAAAGGGCCTCCGAAGCTGCTGTCCGGCCGCGACCACAGCTTCTCCGACGTCGCCCGCAAGGTCGTGTCCATCATCAATCTCAACAGCGTTCGCGCCATCGAGACCATGCTCGGCGGGACCGCCGTCAATCCCCTGCGCTTCCGCGGCAATCTTTACGTGAAGGGCTGGCCGGCCTGGTCCGAGCTCGACCTCGTCGGCCAGACGCTGGCGATCGGCGCAGCCCGGCTGAAGGTGGTCAAGCGCATCGTCCGCTGCCCGGCCGTCAACGTCGATCCCGGAACCGCCAAGCGCGATCTCGAAATCCCGCCGACGCTCTCGCGCAACCTCGGCCACATGGACTGCGGCATCTATGCCGAGGTGATCGCCGACGGCGAGATCGGCGTCGGCGATACGATCGCGGTGGAAGCGCCGAAGCTGGTGTGAGCTTCGTGGCTCCTCTCGTCGTCCCGGACAAGCGAGCGAAGCGGAGCGCTGATCCGGGGCCCATAACCTCAGGGAGTGGTTTGGCGAAGACTCGTGGTTACCAACTCGCGCAACAATGCAAGCCTGTGGTTATGGGTCCCGGATCTGCGCTGACGCTTGTCCGGGACGACAATCTCGTTTGATGAGAGGGCCCCTTCGCCGGGCCAACCCACTTCAGTTCGGCATCACATACGCATAAATCCGGCCGCGCGAGATCGGCGCCTCGCGGACGCGGTTGCCGTTGTTGCCGGAGATCATGATCGGATTGCCCTGCGCGTCGACGCCGGTGATGATGCCGACATGGCCGCCGCCGCGCCGTCCCATCACGGCGATGGCACCGACCTGCGGACCGGAGACGCGCGTTCCGTAATGCGCGAACGAGTTCGCCATGTCGGAGCCGGTGCCCTGATGGCCGGTGTGCTGAAGCACCATGTTCATGAAGCGCGCGCACCACAGGCTGCCGCGGCCGGTCGGATTGCCGCCGAGATAACGGCGCGCCTCGGACACGAGGCCCGATCCGCCACCGAAGCTGCTGCTCATGCCCGCACTGCCTGCGTTGGCATTCGGATCGTAGCTCGCCTGGGTGTTGGCAAACCCGCTCGCCTGCAATTGCGCCGCGCTGCGCTCGAAGCGCGAGCTGCGCGCGTGGTGCCGGTAATGATGGTATCTGTGGGCTGGGTAGACGGCGCGATGCACGTAAGCGTGACGCTCTGCGCTATGATGACGATGAGACCGTGCTGAGGCCGGAGACGAGAACGCGGCGACCGCCGCGAAGAAGAGCGCCAGCGCGATGACACAGCGCGACAGGCGAGACGCAAACAACTCGAACATTCTTCATCCTTCGTTGACACCCCCAATTCCCGTCGGCCCGCGCGGTGGCCGACATCCGTCAGGCCGTTAAGCCGCCCCATGTGGCGAGAAAAAGACGCCGGCTCGCGGAATAGCTGCGATGATCTTGTGTCGGTGCTCGTCTGATGCTGCCGCATTGCGGACAACAGCATTAACTGCAATCCTCCAAAGGCGGCTTGAAGAGAGGGAAACAGTTAATGCCCCACGCCACGACCAGGGACGACATCCGCATCTATTTCGAAGAAGCGGGTCAGGGAACGCCCATTATTTTTCTGCACGAGTTCGCGGCCGACTACACCAATTGGGAGCCGCAGATGCGCTATTTTTCGCGCGGCCACCGCTGCATCACCTATTCCGCGCGCGGCTACACGCCGTCGGATGTGCCGGTTGGTGAGGTCTACAGCTTCACGCATTTCTACAGCGATGCGCTCGCTGTGCTCGATCATCTCAGGATCGATCGCGCGCATCTCGTCGGTCTCTCGATGGGCGCTTACTCTTCGCTCCAGATCGGACTGAACGCGCCGCAGCGCGCGTTATCGATGACACTCGCCGGCGTCGGCTCCGGCTCGGAGATCGAGAACCTCGACAACTGGCGCAAGCAGTGCCGCGCCAATGCCGAGCAGTTCGAGACGCTCGGCTCCACTGAAGTGGCAAAAGTCACGCGCGAGGCGCCGAGCCGAATTCCCTTCCTGGTCAAGGACCCGCGCGGCCACGCCGATTTCTATGCCGCATTGGCGCGGCACGATGCCGGGGGATCGGCCAATACGATGCGCGGCTTCCAGGGCGGCCGGCCCTCGATCTACACGATGACGGATGCGATCAGGAAGGTGGCAACGCCTGCACTGATCGTCTGCGGCGACGAGGACGACCCCTGCGTCGGGGCGAGCCTGTTCCTGAAGAAGCATCTGCCGGCCGCGGGCCTCGCGATGTTTCCAAAGTCGGGCCACGTGCTCAATCTCGAGGAGCCCGCGTTGTTCAACGAGAGCGTGGAGCGATTCATCACGCTTGTGGAAGCGGGGCGATGGCCGGTGCGCGATCCGCGGTCGGCGGCGACGCATTAGCACGAAGGCGTCACCTCGCACTCCGTCATTGCGAGCGTAGCGAAGCAATCCAGAATCCCATCGCGGAAAGACTCTGGATTGCTTCGCTACGCTCGCAATGACGAGAAACTATTTCCCGCCGCCGCGCGTCAGCAGAAACACGCCCTGCTCGCCGAACAGATTCCACACCCACCACGGCATCCGCAGCCGCAGTGGACGGCCGTAGAGGTCGAGCGCCTCGGCGCGCTCCATCTTGACGTGGATAGCGTCGCAGAGCTCGACGAAATCCTTGATGGTGCAGAAATGGATGTTGGCGGTGTCGTACCAGCTTGCCGGCAGATTCTCCGTGCGCGGCATGTGACCGCCGACCAGGAGCTGGAGCCGCATCTTCCAGAAGCCGAAATTCGGGAACGACACGATGGCGCGGCGGCCGATGCGCAAGAGGTTCTCCAGCACGACCTTGGGCTGTCGTGTCGCCTGAAGCGTCTGCGACAGGATCACATAGTCGAAGGCGTCGTCGGGATAGTTGACGAGATCGGTGTCGGCGTCGCCCTGCACCACCGCGAGGCCCTTGGCGACGCAGCGGTTGACGCCCTCGCGCGACAGCTCAATGCCGCGACCGTCGATGCCCCGGGTCTCCAGCAGTTGAAGCAGATCGCCTTCGCCGCAGCCGACATCCAGGACCTTCGAGCCGGGCTTGACCATCTCGGCGAGCAGCAAATGATCGGCGCGAAAATGGCCGGACCGGTCAGCCGCGAGGCCGCCCAGCGGCAGCACTTCCTGTACAGACATCGCTAGCCGTCCTTGCTGGTGAGCCCGCGCGCCTTGCCCGCCGATTGCAGGAAGGCGCGGGAGATATCGAAGAATTCGGGAACATCGAGCAAGAAGGCGTCGTGGCCGCGATCGGTCTCAATCTCGGCAAACGACACCCGCGCGCTCGACGCGTTCAGCGCATGCACCAGCGCGCGCGATTCCGAGGTCGGGAACAGCCAGTCGCTGGTGAAAGAGACTACGCAGAAGCGGGTCTGGATTCCGGCGAACGCTTTTGCCAGCACGCCGCCATGGTCGGCGGCGATATCGAAATAGTCCATCGCGCGCGTGAGGTAGAGATAGGTGTTGGCATCGAACCGTTCGACGAAGGACGAGCCCTGGTAGCGCAGATAGCTCTCGACCTGGAAATCAGCGTCGAACGAGAAGGTCGGCAGTTCGCGATCCTGCATGCGCCGGCCGAATTTCCGGTGCAGCGCCGCATCCGAGAGATAGGTGATGTGCCCGGCCATCCGCGCCACCGCGAGGCCGCGATGCGGATGCGTCGCCTGATCGACATAGCGCCCACCATGCCAATCCGGATCGGCCATGACCGCCTGCCGGCCGAGCTCGTGGAACGCGATGTTCTGCGCCGAATGGCGCGTGCTGCACGCGGTCGGAAGTGCGGCGAACACGCGCTTGGGATAGGCCGCGGTCCATTGCAACACCTGCATGCCGCCCATCGAGCCCCCGACAACGCAGAGCAGCGTCTCGATGCCGAGGCGATCGAGCAGCATGGCCTGCGCCCGCACCATGTCGGGTATCGTAATGATCGGGAAATCCAGCCCCCACACCTTGCCGGTTGCCGGATTGGTCGAGGCCGGGCCGGTCGAGCCCATGCACCCACCGATCACGTTCGAGCAGATGATGAAGTACTTGTCGGTATCGAGCGGGCGGCCGGGGCCGACCATGATTTCCCACCAGCCCGGCTTGCCGGTCAGCGGATGCACATTGGCGACGTGCTGGTCGAGCGTCAGCGCATGGCAGATCAGGATCGCGTTGGAGCGGTCCGAATTGAGCTCACCGTAGGTCTGGTAGGCGATCTGGAACGGGGTGAGATCGACCCCGCAATCGAGCCGAAGCGGCTGGTCAGCGCCGAAATGCGCGACGAGCGAACTCGGATGATCCACCTCGTGCGACCGTTCGTCGGCACTGATCGCGGGACTTGGAATCGACTTGACGCCAACCATCTCTGACCATCGTCCTCGTTTGCGATCGGACTTCAGATCGCCACTGACATCAGGCCATGAAAAACCCGGCCTGAACGATAGGTTCGGCCGGGATCGAAAACGTCCCCGGCCTGTTTAGCGAGTTTTTTAACGTGGCTGCAAGCCGGCCGGCTCAAATGACCACGGAACAGGCAAAATGTAGTGGCTTGGAGTGTTTTCGTCAAGTCACGGTCCGGATTAACCAAAATCCGCTCTGCATCGTCAGCCCAACAGGCCCTATTTCCCTTTGCATTTCTCTTTGCTTTCACCGTCCATCCTGCCTAATCAGGACGTCGATCGCAGCGGATCCGACCTTACCAATCTCCTTGGCCGATCCGCATTGGAACGCCTCTCAACAGCCTATGTCAGATATGTCCCAACGCCCGCCCGCGCCACCATCGTTGCAGGAATTGCGCAAGGAGATCGACGCGATCGACGAGGGCATGCATCGCCTGCTGATGCAGCGCGGCGACATCATCGACCGCCTGATCCAGGTGAAGCAGACCCAGGAGGTCGGCTCCGCGTTCCGCCCGGCACGCGAGGCCGCCATGATGCGTGACCTCGTGCAGCGTCATCGCGGCATCCTGCCGCTTGACACGGTCGAGAGCATCTGGCGCGTCATCATCTCGACCTTCACTTACGTCCAGGCGCCATTCGCGGTGCACGCGGACGTCTCGGTGAGCGAGCCCGCGATGCGCGATTCCGCGCGATTCCATTTCGGCTTCACCGTGCCCTACGTCGCGCATTTCAGCGCACAGGCCGCAGTCGAGGCGGTGGCGAAATCCAAAGGCGATCTGGCGCTGGTCTCGGCGACCTCGAGCCGCACGCCGTGGTGGCTGTCGCTGGAGGAGCCCGGCGCGCCCAAGATCATCGCGCGGTTGCCCTTCGTCGAGCGTGCCGACCATCCGGCCGCGCTGCCCGTGTTCGCGGTCTCGCGCGTCGCCGACAGCGCCCTGGTGACGGAGGTCGAGACCTTCAGCGTGCGCGTGTCGGGGTGGAACGCCGAGGTCGCGCGGGCGCTATCGCCGCTCGCCGAGATCGTGGCGGTCCCCGATACCGCCTTTGACGGCGCGGCGCTGCTGATCTCGGTCACCGCGGCAAGCAGCCTCGACAAGATCAAGGCTGCCCTGATCGAAGCGGGGGCCTCGGTGCGCTCCACGGCCCTCGTCGGCAGCCACGCAACGCGCTATACGGTGCCCCCGACCGGGTCGAAATCGTAAATCGCGAGCCTCGCCCAGCCTATCCGGAGTTGAAGATGTCCCGCCCCGTGCCGAATCCCGGCATTCTCGATATTGCGCCCTACACGCCGGGCAAGAGCCCGGTGGCGGAGCCGGGCCGCAAGGTGTTCAAGCTGTCGGCCAACGAGACGCCGTTCGGACCCTCGCCGAAGGCGATCGAGGCGTTCAAGCACGTGGCTGATCACCTGGAGGATTATCCGGAAGGCACCTCGCGGGTGCTCCGCGAAGCCATCGGCCGCAACTTTGGCCTCGACCCCAACCGTATCATCTGCGGCGCCGGCTCGGACGAGATCCTCAATTTGCTCGCCCACACCTATCTCAGCCACGGCGACGAGGCGATCTCGACCACCCACGGCTTCCTAGTCTACCCGATCGCGACCATGGCGGTCGGCGCCAAGAACGTCGTCGCGGCAGAGACGAACCTCACCTGCGATGTCGACGCCATCCTCAAGGCGGTAACGCCGCGTACAAAACTGGTCTGGCTCGCCAACCCCAACAACCCGACCGGGACCTATGTCCCGTTCGACGAGGTCAAGCGCCTGCGCGCCGGCCTGCCGTCGCACGTGCTGCTGGTACTTGACGCCGCTTATTCCGACTACGTTTCTCGCAACGACTATGAAATGGGAATCGAGCTCGTCGCCACCACCGAGAACACCGTGGTGACGCACACCTTCTCCAAGATCCATGGCCTCGCGGCGCTGCGCGTCGGCTGGATGTTCGGGCCCGAGCACATCATCGACGCGGTCAACCGCATCCGCGGTCCGTTCAACGTGTCGACGCCGGCGATGTACGCCGCGGTCGCAGCGATCGAGGACACCGCGCATCAGGCGATGTCGAAGCAGTTCACCGAGACCTGGCGCAACCGGCTCACCGAGGAGATCACCAGGCTCGGGCTGAAGGTGACGCCGGGCGTCGCCAATTTCGTGCTGATCCACTTCCCGACCGACAAGGGCAAGACCTCCGACGACGCCGACGCCTACCTCACCAAGCGGGGCCTGGTGCTGCGCGGGCTGAAGAATTACGGCCTGCCGCATGCGTTGCGCATGACCATCGGCACCGAGGAGGCCAACCGCCTCGTGGCCGAGGCCTTGCGCGACTTCATGGCCGGCAAATGAACGCGGCTGCGCACTTCCAGCGCGTCGCGCTGATCGGCTTCGGCCTGATCGGCGGCTCGATCGCGCGCGCTGCAAAACTCCAGGGCTTAGCCTCCGAGATCGTCACCACCGCGCGCTCGGAAAAGACACGTGCGCGGGTGCTCGAGCTCGGCATCGTCGACCACGTCGTGGCGACCAATGCGGAAGCCGTGAAGGATGCCGATCTCGTCATCCTCTGCATTCCCGTCGGCGCCTGCGGGCCGGTGGCACAGGAGATCGCCGGCTATCTGAAGCCCGGCGCGATCATCTCCGACGTCGGCTCGGTCAAGGGCGCGATCGTCAGGGACATGGCGCCGCATCTGCCGCAGGGCATCCATTTTATTCCGGCGCACCCTGTCGCGGGCACCGAGCATTCGGGGCCGGATTCCGGCTTCGCCGAGCTCTTCATCAACCGCTGGTGCATCCTCACCCCGCCGGAAGGCACCGACGCTGCCGCGGTCGCACATCTACGCGCCTTCTGGGCCGCGATGGGCGCCAAGGTCGAGGTGATGACGCCGGATCATCATGATCTCGTGCTCGCGATCACCAGCCATTTGCCGCATCTGATCGCCTACACCATCGTCGGCACCGCCGACGAATTGCAGCAGGTGACGGAGTCGGAGGTCATCAAGTTCTCCGCCGGCGGTTTCCGCGACTTCACCCGCATCGCGGCGTCCGATCCGACGATGTGGCGCGACGTCTTCCTCGCCAACAAGGAGGCCGTGCTGGAGATGCTCGGCACCTTCACCGAGGATCTGGCAAAACTCACCCGCGCGATTCGCCGCGGCGACGGCGAGGCGCTGTTCGACCACTTCACCCGTACCCGCGCCATCCGCCGCGGCATCGTCGAGATCGGCCAGGATTCCGCTGCGCCCGATTTCGGCCGGCCGCATGCGGAGCTGAAGAAGCAGTAGCGCTCGAATAGCCCGGATGGAGCGCAAGCGTAATCCGGGACTCCGCCTGCCGCATCGAAGAACCCCGGATTACGCTTCGCTCCATCCGGGCTTCTACGAGTCCGCGTGGCTTAGTGCCTAGAACGGGTAGTAGCGGATCTGCGTCATGACGATGTTGTCGTCGGTCTTCGGCGCGCCACCGACGCCAGCGAAGGCGAGACGCTGTGTGTAGGAATACTGCACGCCTGCTTTGAGCGTGCCGTAATTGCCCTGGTAGATGGTGTCGTAGATGCCGGCGGTGATCTGTCGAACTTCCTTTGTGTTGCCGTTGCAGCTCGCAGCCGGCGTGTTCTCGGTGAAGCAGCCGGTGTTGTTGTAGAGCGGATTGCCATAGCCGAAGGGCACCGATCCGACGTTGGCGAAATTGGCCTTGGCTTTCTCCAGGCCCGCATAGCTGTAGATATCGAGGCTCGGCGTTGCGTGCCAGATCAGGCCGACCGCGGCGGCCGTGATCGTCAGCGGCAGCACCGTGCCATCCTGCGCCACCGCCGCGTCGGGGAACGGCGTCGCCGTGAAGCGTCCGAGCACGCCGTGCGCACCGTAGAGCTGAAGATCGAGGGTCTTCGGAATCAGCTCGGCAAAGACGTGGCCACCGAAGCTGCCGGTGTCGTAGCTGTGGTTGGTGGAGTTGAAGCGATCGAACAGCTGGCGATAGAGCGCCCAGGCCTCGACGTGCAGCTTGTAGGGCCCAAGCCTTGGATCCCACGCCGCCTTGACGGTGACGTCAGGCACCTGGTTCAAGCTGACATTGTTGAGGTTGTTGAAGAAGCTGCCGCCCGGCCCGGTCAGATTGACCTGAAGGTTCGGGTTGAGCACGCCCTGCGGGCCGACCGCCGGCGTGCCGACCGTCGGCACGTTGCCGCCGAAGAAGGCGGTCTGCGGATTTTCGACGGACGCGGCGATCTTGAACTCGGGCCCGATATCCTGCCAGACGCGGAAACCGGGCTGCCGTGCCGCGAGGAATCCCGGGACCAATTCGAAGTCGATTACACCCGGCGCATCGATACCGCGGGGATCGATGCCCGCCTTGCTCGGTGTGTTGAGGGACCACGATTGTCCAGCGAGGAAGTGAAGGCCGAGATCGCTTCGGTCGACCTCCACGCTGAGCTGGCGCATGCGCGGGTTGAAGGAGTTGGTCGTCACGGAGTTCGCCGTCTGCGCCGCACCTTCGAAGTCGATTTCGCCATAGCCCGCCAGATGCGTATCGGCATCGACGTTGCCCTCGGCGAGCACCGAGAACCTGCTCTGGCGCGCTGAGAAGCGCGTTTCCGGGAAGTAGTAGTTCCTGCTCTGCGGATAGGGGATGAAATTGTAGATCGATCCGGTGTCCGAGGCGAGATTGCGCGACCGGTAGATGCCGGTGAGATCGACCCAGCCGCCAAATGTCAGCGTAATACCCTTGTAGCAGACCTTGCCGGCCGCACATGGATCGACGGGAAGAGCCTTGTAGGTCGCCGGCAGTGGAACGGCTTTCGACTGCGCCGCTTCGACCTGACGCGTCTTACGTGCCTCCGAATCCACCCGCTGCTGAAGCTCCTTCAGCCTGGCCTTCAGCGACTCGATTTCGGTTGAGACATTGTCGTCGGCATGCGCCTGCCCTGAACAGGCAGCGAGAATGCCCAGCATCAGTCCGTAATTGATGATCCGCACGTGAACCTCCCTCCACTTGGGAAGCAGGTCCGATTGGTCGCGCCTGCTCCGGCGCATGCATGCTTCCCTGGTGTGGAGTGATGTGAATGAGGCTGCGGTTATTCTCGGCGACGCTGGCTTTCTGCATCACGTTTTCCTGACGGTCATATTCGGAATTTTCTCGCTGCCTGGCCGATCCGCACGCGCGCGATTGTCGCGCACAGATTCGACAGCGCGCATTGGGCCCGGCC
This sequence comes from Bradyrhizobium sp. F1.4.3, assembly GCF_040548375.1. Lineage (NCBI taxonomy): Bacteria > Pseudomonadati > Pseudomonadota > Alphaproteobacteria > Hyphomicrobiales > Nitrobacteraceae > Bradyrhizobium > Bradyrhizobium sp. F1.4.3. The sequence continues at coordinate 49,228 of NZ_JBEPRN010000013.1, read as the reverse complement.
GGGGCATGACCGGGCCCAACTCCGCATGCGCAACGTTTCGGGTCGACGACGGCTCTATTTGCCCTTGGTCGTGCGGATCACCGTGGGGCGCGGTGATTTCGCGGAGGGCACGTACGCCATCGTATCGCGCGTTGCGGGGCTCGCGAGGTTGCGGTCGCCGTTCGGATACTGGGCTTCAAAGGCAGCCGGCTCCTGCGACTGCCACTGCGCGAGCGCGGGCGTCGCGAGTGCGGTCGAGACGGCGATGGCGGCAACGAACAGCTTGGACTTCGTCATGGAATTCTCTCCTGCCTGAGTGGACCGCCTCATCGTGCGGCCGACAAGGAGAGAGACTGGGTTTTGCGGCTCCGCATTCCCGATGCGAAGCCATCTCACCATCACGTTGGCGCGAAGGCGCCGTGACCGCCGATCAGTAGAGCGGCGGAATCTGGCCAACCTTGACTGGGCCGAGCAGCACGGCGCCGTCGACGAACTTCAGCGGGAAGCTGCGGGCCTTCTTGCCCTCGAGCGTGCTCTCGGTGCCGATCGAGTTGATGCCGGCGGCGACGCCGGCATTGGCGTTCTGCTTGATGACCTTGCCGAGGCCGGGAACGGCGCGGTCGAGCGCGCCGAACAGACTGTTGAGGTCCTGCGACTTCACGCCGGGCGCGACGCGATCGAGCGTTGCCTGCGGCACGCCCTCTTCCAGCATCTTCTCGATGCCGAGCGCCGGGATCACGCGCTCGAGGCCGGTCACCGTCATCTGCAATTCGCCGTCGAGTCGGCCATTGGCCGAGAGGCCCAGCGTGCCGGCCGCGACCGCGATCATCTCGCCCTGCTGGATCCGCGACTGCACGATCTCGATATGGCCACCGGCGGCCTGGATCTCGCGGAAGCGCTGCGGCCATGGCTTGGGCGTCAGATCGGACAGCCCGGTGATCTTCGCGCGCGTATCGGCCTCGAACGGCTCGGCGAGCAGCGGGTGCACGCCCTGGATGCTGCCCTGCGTGATCTGGAGCACGGTCTCGATGATGGGATGATCGGACGTCGATCCATCCGCGAGGCGGCCGTGCAATTCGACCTGCTTGGCGCGCGCAAGCGGCACCTGCACGCTGCCGTCGAGCCGGTTGATCGTGGGATCGTCGAACACGATGGAGGCGCGCTCCGGCACTGCCGGCAGGCCGACCACGCTGCTGCGGCCCTTGCTCCAGTTCACCGCGAAGGTGTTTTGCGTAACGCCGTCGGTCAACGTTGCCGGCGCCGAGAATTCGGCGATGACGAGCTTGGGATCATAGACCTGGGCCACGACCAGGATGTTGTCGAGCTTGGCCGTGAACGGCGTCTTGCTCGCATTCTGCGACACCAGGGCGACGCTGGCGCCGGAGCACTGGACCTCGAAGCGGAACGGGAAGCCCGCGATCGAACGCTTGGCGCAGTCATAGATGCGGCCGGACTTGGCCTCCTGCGCGCGCCAGGCGTCCGCCGCCACTTCGGCCTGCGAGGCGGCATAGAACCAGAAGCCGCTCCAGGCGACTGCGAGGAACAGGAGGAGGACGGGTGCGATGAAGAGCCCCCAACGGGAGCGCCGGCCTGCGGCAACGGTCATATCGGACATGCGGCGACCCTTTGACCCCAGATTTTGTCAAATGTAAGCGAGGTCGCCCCGCGACGAAAGGCGGAGAATTCGCTTCGCTTGGGGGCGCGGTTCTGCTAGCCGTGCCCGAAATGTCGGAAATCACCCTCCCCTCCGTCACATCAGCCAAGGGCGACCTCTGGGTGTTCGGCTACGGCTCGCTGATGTGGCGGCCGGGCTTCGAATTTAGGGAACGCGTCCCGGCGCGGCTGGTCGGCGAGCATCGCGCGCTCTGCGTCTATTCCTTCGTGCATCGCGGCACGCCGGAGCAGCCGGGCCTGGTGCTCGGGCTCGATCGCGGCGGCGCCTGCCGCGGCATTGCCTTCCGCGTCGCCGAGACAAACCGCGCCGACGTGGTGGCCTATTTGCGGGCGCGCGAACAGGTGACTTCGGTCTATCGCGAGGTGATGCGCTCGGTGTGGCTCGAGAATGATGCGCGGCAGCGTGTCTCCGCGCTCGCCTATGTCGTCGACCGCGGTCATGTGCAATATGCCGGCCGGCTGTCGCTCACCGAACAGCACCGCCACGTGCTCCAGGGCCACGGCCAGTCCGGTGCCAACCGTGACTACGTGACGGCGACCGTGAAGGCGATCGAGGCCGAAGGCTTTCGCGACACGCAATTGCATCAGCTCGCGACGATGCTGCACGGCGAAGCGCATGCACTGCGCGCTCCGGCTCCGACTGAAGACCGGGAGAATCGCTAGCCGCCGGAGGCGGCGTAACTCGGTGCGGAGCCGATCAATCGCTCCTGCTCCTTCCGCCCCGCCTCGACGATGCGGCCGGTCGCGCCCTCGATCTCGTCGCGGACGCGCGTGATGTACTCGTCCTTCGGAAGGCCCGGCGGCAGCGGATCCAGAAATTCCACCACCAGCGTTCCCGGATAGCGCATGAAGGTGCGGCGCGGCCAAAACAGGCCGGAGTTCAGCGCGATCGGCAGACACGTCACGCCGCAAGCCGAATAGATCTGGGCAAAGCCGGTCTTGTAGTCCGGCGCCGCGCCGGGCGGTCGGCGGGTGCCTTCCGGGAAGATCACGAGCTGGCAACCGCTGCGCACCGCGGCGCGCGCTCGCCGTGTCATGTCCAGCAGCGCCTTCACGCCGGCGCCGCGGTCGATCGAGATCATGCCGGTTTTTGCCAGGAACTGGCCGAAGACGGGAATGTGCATGAGCTGGCGCTTGAGGATGAAGATCGGACGATCGAAAAACGGCATCAGCGCGAACGTTTCCCAGAACGATTGGTGTTTCGCGACCACCACCAGAGGACCCGACGGGATTTTCTCGACGCCGCGGAACTCCACCTTGATGTTGCAGACCACGCGCATCAGGAACAGGCTCGCTTTCGCCCACCATCCCGCGACCGTCAGCAGCGCCCGGACCGGCATCAGGAAGGTCGGCAACGCCACGATCGCGAGGCACACCAGCACGGCGTAGAACAGCACGTTGAAGACGAGCGAACGCAGGAAAATCAGGAACATCAGCAATCCGATCAATTGGCCTGTGCGGTGGCGGGCCGCTTCGATTGCATGCCCGCAGGCTGCTCCGACACTTCGGGCGAAAGGTCAATCCCGAAATCCTCCAACCGGACCCTGAGCTCGGCGGCGATGTACTTGACATATTCCGACAGCAACAACCGCAGCGTCGAGGCCGAGGTCCACCACGGCTCCTCGCGCCATTTGTCGCCGACCACCGCGAACGGGACCAGAATAGTCTCCGGCATCGCATGCGAGAATTCCACCAGCGCGCGCGGCATGTGATAGTTCGAGGTGACCACGATCAGCGATTTGAAGCCGCGCCCCTCGGCCCAGCGCCGCGCTTCCGCCGCGTTGCCGCGGGTCGAGAGCGCGGTGCGATCGAGGTCGACGCAGCACCTCATGAAGGACTGGTTCTCCGGCAGCGTCCGGGAAATGTCGTTCGCCGTAGAGGTCGGGTGCACGCCCGAGATCAGGAGCCTTTTGCCGTAGCCGGCAGCCAGCAGCTCCATCGCATCCGACACCCGCGAGGAGCCGCCGGTGAGGACCACGATGCCGTCGGCCTTGCGGGCCGGCGCGATCTCGGCGCCGCGCAATTGCGACAGGAACGCGACGAAGCCCGCTGCTGCGCCGACGAAAACGAACGCGACCGTCGACACGACGGCCGCGCGCAGCCAGCCGCGCGGCAGGTTCGGCGATTGATCGTCGGTCGGCGAGGTCATGCGATGTCGGTGATCCCTTCCCCGGATGATTTTAAGACGTTTTGAGGCGAAGTGGAGTCCGGTTTATTCACCCTCTTCCCTTCTTGTGGGAGAAGGGAAAGAAGTGCCGCTCGGTGCGAACTCAACGCAACCTCGCTGCGGCAACTCAATCGACGTCATTCAGTGTCGCGAACAGCGTCTGGCGCGAGGCCACCGCGGTGATCGCGCCGATCAGGACCGCCTGCACCGCGAGCACGATATAGCCCGACGGCCGCAGCGAGAAGGTGCCGAGCAGCGCCGCAAACTGGTCGCCGACGGGGGTGCCCGAAAACCAGCCGGCAATCGACTCGGAGAAGCCGAACACCAGCATGGCGACACCGCCGCCGATCACGCCGCCTTCGAGGCCGAGCCTGAGGAAATGCCGCAGGAAGCGGTTGGCAATGTAGCGGTCGCCGGCGCCGACGAAATGCAGGACTTCGACGATCGGGCGATTCGCCGCCATCGCGCCGCGGGTCGCGAACGAGACCGAGATGATGGTCGCAACGATGACGAGCGCGAGGATGCCGATGCCGGCGAGCACGGTGGCGTTGGTCATCGAGCGCATCCGCTCGATCCAGGCCCGGTGATCGTCGACGCTCGCGCTTGGCGCAACCTGCGTTACACGGGCGCGCAAGGCGCCGAGATCGAGCGCCGTGCCCGGCTGCACGCGGGCGATGATCATGCGCGGCACCGGCAGGTCGTCCATCGACAGCCCGGTGCCGAGCCAGGGCTCGAGCAGCTTGCCGCTCTCCTCCTTGCTGAACGGCTTGACCTCGACGATGCCAGCTTGCGCGCGCATCGCTTCGGTTACGGCAACGGTGTCGCGCTCGATGTCGCGTCCGGATTGCGGACGGACCTGGATGGTGATCTCGCTCGCGACATCCGACTGCCATTCGGCGGCGGAGGCACTGACCAGCAGCACCGTGCCCGTGGTCATCGAGGCGAGGAAGGTCATGATGGCGACGACGGCGACCAGCGCGCGGCCGTGGATCGAGGCGCGCGGCACGATCGGCGACATGTTGCGCGCCCTGGCCGGAAGCTGCGGACGTTCCTGTCCGAGGTCGACCAGCACGCCGCGCTCGTCAGTCCTACTCATAGACGTGCAATCGTCCCTGGTGCAGCACGAAGCGGCGCGCCTCGTACTGATCCATCAGCGCGATGTCGTGGGTCGCGATGATGACGGCGGTGCCGGACTTGTTGAGCTCGATGAAGAGGCGCAGCAACCTTCGCCCGAGCGTCGGGTCGACGCTTCCCGTTGGCTCGTCCGCGAGCAGGAGCTGCGGCCGCGAGATCACCGCGCGCGCGATCGCCGCGCGCTGCTTCTCGCCGCCCGACAGGATCGGCGGCAGCGCATCCATGCGCTCGCCGAGTCCGACCCATTTCAGGAGGTCGATGACCTCCTTGCGATAGCTCGACTCGCTGCGCCCCATCACGCGGAACGGCAGCGCCACGTTCTCATACGTCGTCATGTGGTCGAGCAAGCGGAAATCCTGGAGCACGATGCCGATGCGCTTGCGCAGGTCCGCGATCTCGTCCTTGCCGAGCTGCGAGATGTCGTGGCCAAACAGATTGACGAGGCCGCGCGTCGGCCGATGCGACAGGAACAACAGGCGCAGCAACGACGTCTTGCCGGCGCCGGACGGGCCGGTGAGGAACTGGAAGGAACGCGCCGGGATCTGGAAATTGAGGTCGCGCAGAATCTCCGGCCCCAGACCGTAACGCAATCCGACATTTTCGAACCGAACCAAGCTCAGCTCCGTTCGAGAGGGGACGCGGCGCGCGCCGCGAGGTTTCGCCGCATGCGATCAAGGGGTTGTGCGACCGTTATGGTTTCCGGTTCGTTAACGGTCGCCCTGTAGCATCCTCGGTAGCCTCCTTGGCGCCCGGTTCTGAGCGACTGGGTCATCGCCAAGATTCTCCATGCATCAAGGCTCGTCCATGCATATCGTCTGCCCCCATTGTACGACATCCTATGCCATCAAGCTTGCGAGCCTTGGGGCCAACGGGCGGACGGTGCGCTGCTCCCGGTGCAAGGAGACCTGGATGGCGCGTCCCGAAGATGCCATCGAGGAGGTCCCCGTGCCGGCCATGGCGGCGGTAAGCCAGGCCGACGACCAGGCCGACCTCGCCGAACAGTGGAACTCCTACGCCAAGGACGACAGCGTGGCCGAAACCCCGGAGGTCGAGAGCCCCTCGATCGCCAGCGACTGGCCGACCGAGGACGCCGGGGAAACCGAGGACGATTGGTCGACGGCGGCCCGCTCCGCCGAGGACGACCTCACCGGCGACGGCGTCGAGCACAGATCCTGGTTCCAGGGCCTGTTCCGCCGTCGCGGCGCGCGGGTCAGCCGCCCGGCTGCCACCAGGGCTCCGCGAAAATCCTATTTCGGCCTGCCGACCGCCTGCGCCGCCATGGGCGCGCTGGTGCTGGCCCTGGTGATCTGGCGCGGCGATATGGTCCGGCTGCTGCCGCAGACGGCAGCGTTCTACAAGATGGTCGGGTTCGAAGTTAATCTGCGCGGGCTGGCCTTCAAGGACGTCAAGCTCTCGAGCGAGACCGTGGACGGTAAGCAGGTGCTGGTGATCGAGGGCGTGATCGTCGGCCAGGGAAAGAGGCCGCTCGATATCCCGCGGCTGCGATTTGCGGTGCGCGACGCGCAGGGTGCCGAGATCTACGCCTGGAATACGGTGCTGGAGCAAACCGTGCTGCAGCCCGGCGAGCGCGCCTTCTTCAGGTCGCGCCTGGCTTCGCCGCCGCCGGAAGGCCGCAATATCGACGTTCGTTTCTTCAACCGGCGCGACATCGCCGGCGGCAGCGTATAATCGGCTCCGCCGGGTCCCGCGCGGGAGGTTGGTCCTAAGGTAAGTCTCATGCCGAAAGTCTTGATCGCCGACGACGAGGATTCGATGCGCCAGCTGGTGGCGCGCGCCATCGCCATGGACGGCCACGAGATCGTCACCGCGCAGGACGGCGCCGAGGCGCTGGAGATCCTGACTCGCGAGGACGGCGCATTCGATCTGCTGCTCACCGACATCCAGATGCCGGTGATGGACGGCATCGCGCTGGCGCTCTCCGCCGCACGCGATTTCCCCGACCTGACCATCTTGCTGATGACCGGATATGCCGACCAGCGCGAACGCGCCTCGAATTTGAACGCGCTGGTGCACGACGTCGTGACAAAACCGTTCTCGGTCGCCGACATCCGCACCGCGGTGGCGGATGCGCTCGCGGCGAAGAAGGGGTAGCGGGGGACGAACTCGCAGCATCTTTTGGAGTGGGCAGGAGTCCTGCCACGACAACACTGGTGTCGTCCCGGCGAAGGCTGCGACCCATACCGCGTGATCTATCCGTTAGCGATTGACCGCAGTACGGGCGACGAGTCTTCGCCAAACACCTCCCTGTGGTTATGGGTCCCGGCCTTCGCCGGGACGACATTGGGGAGGCATCGCGCTTCAATGCGCGTTAGGGCGACTCGGACGCCAACGCCTGACCGCCTCTAAAAATCCTTCAGCAGCCGCTCGATATAGTCGAGCTCGATCTGCGGACGCGAGGGGTCGCCGAGGCGGCGGCGGAGTTCTTCGAGGATGCGGCGAACGCGCTGGACGTCGATCTCGCCGGGGATCTTGACCGTGTAATCGTCACCGAATTCGCGGCCGTGCAGCGGGCGGCCGAGCGGGTCGGTCTGGTTGCCGCCGCTCTGCTGGCGGCCGGCGCGATTGCCGGGACCATCGCCCTGGCCGTCGCCGTCGCCCTGCTGCATCGCTTCCGCCATTTTCTGCGCACCCTTGCGCATCGCATCCAGCGCCTTGCCCTGGGAGTCCACGGCGCCGTCGGCATTGCCATCGCCGAGCTTCGAACCGGCATCGCCCATGGCGCCGTCGGCGGCGTCGAGCCCACCGTCATCATCGCCCTGGTCAGCGTCCTGATCGCCATCCTGGCCGGGCTGTCCCTGGTCGCCTTGCTGACCCTGTTGCCCCTTCTGTCCCTGCTGGCCTTTCTGACCCTTCTGCGCGAGGCCGCGCTTGGCCATTTCGTCCTGCAGCTTCTTCAAGCGGTCGCGCAGCGCCTGCTGGTCCTGCTGGAGATCGGACATCGACTGATCACCCGGCTGCTGCTTGCCGCGCATGCGGTCGCGCCGGGAGTCCTGACCCTGCTTGTAGGTCTTGTCGCGCAATTGCTGCTGCTTGCGGATCATGTCGCCGAGCTCATTCAGCGCCTGCTCCATGTCGCTCTCGCCAGACTGCCCCGGCTGCGCCATCTGTAGGCCCTCCAGCATCTGCTGGAGCTGGTCGAGCAACTGCTTGGCGGCATCCTTGTCGCCGGAGCGTGACAGGCGCTCCATGCGGTCGATCATGTTCTGGAGGTCCTGCTGGCGCAGAATCTTCGTGTTGGGATCAAGCGGACGAGCGAGCTGCTGGCCATCCTTGTTGTTGCGGAACTGCTCGGCGAGCTGGCGCATGAAATTATCCAGCGCCGCCCGCAGATCCTGCGTGAGCTTCTTGATCTCCTCGTCGCTGGCGCCGCGCTCCAGCGCCTGCTTGAGCGCGTCCTGCGCCGCGCGCAGCGCTTTCTCGACGTCGGAGATGTTGCCGTCCTCGATCGTCACCGCGAGCGCCCACAGGCTTGCCACGACCTCGCGCATGGCGTCGTCGGTGCGCGCCGCCTCGAGCTGCCGCGCGACGCTGTAGAGGCCGAGATACTGCCCTGTCTCCGGCGTGAACAATTCAGGCGCGATCATCAGCGCGTCGAGCGCGGCGTAGACGTCGGAATTCCTGTTGGCGTCGAGCGCGAGGATGCGGCGCTGCTCGATCAACGCGCGCGCGAGCGGCTTCGTAAACAGCCGCTCCGGCAGCCGCATATTGAACGGCTCGCTTTTCGCCTCATTGCCGGCCTCGTCCTTGGCGGTGAGCGTCAACGTAACATCGGCGCCGGCATAGGGATCCTCGCTGAGATCCTTGACCGTCTGACCGACACCGTTGCGGGTGCGCGCGTTCGGCAGCACCAGCGGAAACTGCGGCGGCTGGAACAGCGGCCGCGCGGCGGCCTTGGCATCGCCGTCCTTGCTGCCGTCTTTTGCGTCGTTGGAACGCGGAGCAATTTGCGCCTCGGCACCGGTGACGCCGTAATCGTCCTCGATCTTGTAGACGAGCTGGAGCGCGCCGCGCGCCTGGCGCTCCGGATCCTTGGCGAGTGCAATCGTCGGCGGACGGTCCGGCGTCGCCGTGAATGCCCATTGCGGCTGGCCCGAGGGCGCACGGACGTGCGCAGTGCCATCGCCGGTGATGGTAAAATGCTTCTCGTTGGTGCCCTTGGGCGTGGCTTCAGCGGGCGCGACTTCCTTGAGGCCGCCGGAGACGGCAACATCGAGGCTGCCGCCGGAGGAGCGCACGATCAGGGTCGAGCCGGCAGGAACGCCGAGCGGGCCGCTGGCGGGCAATGCCGCGGCCTCCTTGTTGGCGGCCGACAGGATGACCGGCGGCTTTCCGGTGTAGAGCGGCGGGGTGACCCAGGCGTCGACGCGAACGTTCGTGGGCGCCAGCACGCCGTTCCAGTCGAACGCGGCACCCAGTCGCATCGCGCGCTCGTCGCCGGCGGCGAAGAAGGTCGCGACCAGCATCACCATGACCAGCGCGCGCAGCGCCCAGGGGTCATGGATGGCAAGCCTCGGCTGCGGCAATCCGGCACGGATGCGCTTGAGCGAGGCCAGCGTGCGCTCGCGCTGTGCCTGCCAAAGCGCTTTCGCGACCGGGTCCTGCGAGGTCAGGGTGTCCGTGAGCGTGGTGGCCGGGCGGTGGCGGATACCCGAGCCGCGGTCGAGCCGCGCGAGCGCCTGCTCACGCCTCGGCCAGCGAAAACGAACCAGGGGGAACAGGGCGGCGGCGGCAAGGCCGGCGAAAATAACGAGACCGATGGCGCGGAGGACGGACGGGAGTGCCAGCCAGAGACCGGCCCAGGACACCACCAGGAACAGGCCGACGACGGTCAGAACACGCGCCAGATTCGGCCAGGCACGCTCCCATGCGATGGCATAAGTCGCCCGATCGAGGGCCTGCGCCAGCTTCAGCCGCGACAGAGCGTCACTGTTGCGGATCGGGTCTGACGGGTCGGGGGTGACACCGTTCAATCAACTCTCCAAGTTACCCGGCAGAGCGAAGCGTATCACAACGGCAGCACTGAGGCATCCGTTCCTGTACGGGACATCCCCCTTTTCCCGCATAACACGAGGACGTGACTGCTCCAGCTCAACCCCGTAGTTTCCGCGGCGCCACTCAAGGGACATGCAAGGGAAATAAAGGAAACGCCATGGACAAGAAGATGCACGACAAGGGCCTGGAAGTCCGCAAAGCGGTGCTGGGGGAGGCCTACGTCAACAACGCGCTGAAGAACGTCGACGACTTCAACCGTCCGTTCCAGGAGATGCTCAACGAATATTGCTGGGGCACGGTGTGGGGCCGCGAGGAACTGCCGCGCAAGACCCGCAGCATGCTCAACATCGCGATGATCGCGATCCTCAACCGCCAGCACGAATTCCGTGCGCATCTGAAGGGCGCGCTGACCAACGGTGTCACCCGCGACGAAATCCGCGAAATTCTGATGCAGGTCGCAATCTATGGCGGCATGCCGGCTGCGGTCGACAGTTTCAGGATCGCGCGCGAGGTGCTTGCGGAGCTCGATGGGAAGGCGTGAGGGCATGCCGGGGGTGAGGGGCGCAATATCCCTCTCCTCCGTCGTCCCGGCGAAGGCCGGGACCCATAGCCACAGACAGATGTGGTTACGGGGACTCGGAGTTGCCACTTCACGCCACAACCTCTCCCTGGGGTTATGGGTCCCGGCCTTCGCCGGGACGACAGTGGGGGATTTGGCGCGCACCTCTCCTTACCAATAACGAATAACCAAGCAAGGAAACACCATGGACATCGGATTCATCGGCCTCGGAAACATGGGTTTCCCGATGGCACGGCGGCTGGTCGAGGCGGGGCACCGGCTTGTCGTGTTCGACACGCGCAAGGAGGTGGTCGACAGACTGGTGGCACGCGGCGCCACCGCGGCGGCGTCGCCGAAGGACGTTGCCGACCAGGTCGAGACAGTGATGGCGAGCCTACCGTCGCTGCAAGCCTCGCTCGAGGTCGCAACGGGGCCGAACGGCGTGATCGAGGGCAAGCGCGTCACGCGCTTCATCGATCTGTCGACCGTCGGCTCGCAGATGGCGGCAAAGATTCATGGCCTATTGGCCAAGCGTAACATCGTTCAGATCGACAGCCCCGTCTCCGGCGGCGTTGGCGGCGCGGAGAAGGGCACGCTGGCGGTGATGGTGTCCGGGCCGAAGGCGGAGTTCGAGCTGTTGAAGCCGGCACTCGACGTGATCGGAAAGGTGTTCTTCATCGGAGAGAAGCCCGGCGCAGCGCAGACCATGAAGCTCGCCAACAATTTCCTGTCGGCCACCGCGATCGTGGCAACCTCGGAAGCCGTGGTGATGGGCGTGAAAGCCGGGCTCGATCCCGCCGTGATGATCGACGTCATCAATTCCGGCTCCGGCATGAACACCGCGAGCCGCGACAAGTTTCCGCGCTCGGTGCTGCCGCGGACGTTCGACTTCGGTTTTGCCACGGGACTGATGGTGAAGGATGTGCGGCTGGCACTGGAGGAAATGAAGCAGCTCGGGCTGTCGATGGAGGTCGCCGACGCGGTCGGGCGTCTCTGGGAAACCGTGATCAGCGCGGAGGGTGCAGACTCCGATTTCACCGCGGCGATCAAGCCGATCGAGAAGAAGGCGGGAGTGGTGGTTGGCGGGAAGACGGGTGGACTGGCGGGGAAGTGAGCGCCCCACTCTCCGCCGTCGTCCCGGCGAAGGCCGGGACCCATAACCACAGGTGGACTTGACTACGGGGACTCGGAGTTACCCGCTTCGCGCCATAACCACTCCCTGGGGTTATGGGTCCCGGCCTTCGCCGGGACGACACCAAGTTAGTTGAAAAAGCGTCGCATCACTCACGCGCCATCACAGCCACGGCGCCGGCGTGTCCATCGCGATGAGCTGCTCGACCTCGATACGCGGACGCACCACCGCGTATTGGTCGCCCTTCACCAGCACTTCCGGCACCAGCGGCCGCGTGTTGTAGGTGCCGGCCTGCACGGCGCCATAGGCGCCGGCGGTCATGATGGCGAGGAGGTCGCCCACCTTCGGCGTTGGCAAGGTACGGTCGAGCGCAAGGTAGTCGCCGGTCTCGCAGACCGGGCCGACGACATCGGCCGTGATCGTGGCTGCGCCCTTGGCCGGCTGCGTGACCGGCAGGATGTCGTGATGGGCTTCGTATAGCGTCGGCCGGATCAAATCGTTCATGGCGGCGTCGATGATGACGAAATTCTTGCCGTCGCCGTACTTCACATAAATCACTTTCGCGACCAGGATGCCGGCATTGCCGACGATCATGCGGCCAGGCTCGAACATCAGCGTGCAGCCGAGATTGTGGCTGACGCGCTTGACCATGGCGGCATAGGCATCGGGCGCCGGCGGCGCCTCGCGGTCCATGTAATAGGGAATGCCGAGACCGCCGCCGAAATCGACATGCGAGATGTTGTGGCCGTCGGCGCGCAGCGTCTGCACGAATTCGGAGAGGATGCGGAACGCCGTCTCCATCTTGGAGAGATCGGTGATCTGGCTGCCGATATGCACGTCGGTGCCGGTCACCTCGATGCCGGGCAGCTTCGCTGCCCGCGCATAGACCTCGCGGGCGTGCACGATCGGGATGCCGAACTTGTTCTCGGACCTGCCGGTCGAGATTTTCGCGTGCGTGCCGGCATCGACGTCGGGATTGACGCGCACGGAGATCCGAGCGGTCTTGCCCATCTCGGTCGCAAGCCGCGACAGCAGTTCGAGCTCGGGCTCGGATTCGACGTTGAGGCAGAGGATGTCGGCGGCAAGCGCGGCGCGCAGCTCTTCTTCGGTCTTGCCGACACCGGAGAACAGGATCTTGCTGGCGGGGATGCCGGCGGCCAGCGCGCGCTTCAATTCGCCGCCGGAGACCACGTCGGCGCCGGCGCCGAGCTTGGCCAGCGTCCGCAGCACCGACTGGTTGGAGTTCGCCTTCATGGCGTAGCAGACCAGCACCTTCTCGCCGGCAAAGGCCTCGGTGAAGACGCGGTAGTGGCGCTCAAGCGTCGCGGTCGAATAGCAATAGAACGGCGTGCCGACGGTCGCGGCCAGCTCGGACAGGTTCACCGCCTCGGCGTGCAGCACGCCGTTGCGGTAGTCAAAATGGTTCATGGCGTTGGCTCAGTTGCCCCAGCCTATTTGCTGGGCTTGTCGTCCAGGAGCGGGTCGAGAATAAACGGTTTTTTCTTGCCCCTGGTCGCCGCAGGCGGGGCGTCCGCGCCATAGGTGGGATTGAACACGCTCGGCGTCTTCTGGGCTTCGGTCTCGGTGTCGGTTGGCGCTGCGACATTGGCCGTGGACGCGTTGGAGGCGGTCGGCGGCAGGTCGAGCGGGCCTTTGCGGCCGCAGCCGGCAAGCGCGAGCGCGCTCAGGCTCAAGACAATGATGGCCCACCCCGAGCCGGCCGGGCGAAACTTTGACGTCACGACGAAATCCCCACTACGCGGCGCGCACCATACAGAGATTGGCGCGCTCTGGCGAGAGCCGGATGACCATGAAACATAAGCGAAATTTTGCCCTCAGCCCAATTTTCGCTCTTTTTCCAGCCGCTTCAGCCAGGCCTTGGCCTGGGTGGCCACGTTCTTCGGCGCGGTGCCGCCAAAGCTGGTGCGGCTCTTCACCGACGATTCGACCGAGAGCACGCCGAGCACGTCTTTCGAGATCTTCGGCTCGATCGCCTGCATCTCCTTGAGCGGCAGCTCATGCAGCGCCACGCCGCCCTCGGCGGCCTTGGCCACGATGCGGCCGGTGACGTGATGGGCCTCGCGGAACGGCATCTTCAATGTCCGCACCAGCCAGTCGGCGAGGTCGGTCGCGGTAGCGTAGCCCTCGCCCGCAGCCGCCTTCATCTTGGCCTCGTCGGGCACGAGATCGCGGACCATGCCGGTCATGGCGCGGATCGCCAGCGACAGCGCGGCAAAACCCTCCATGGCGCCCTGCTTGTCCTCCTGCATGTCCTTTTGATAGGCGAGCGGCAGGCCCTTCATCACGATCAGCAGGCCGTTGAGCGCGCCAATCACACGGCCCGTTTTCGCCCGCACCAGCTCGGCAGCGTCCGGATTGCGCTTCTGCGGCATGATCGAGGAGCCGGTGGTGAACTTGTCGCTGAGCCGGATCATGCCGACCAGCGGCGAGGTCCAGATCACGATCTCCTCGGCAAAACGCGACATGTGCACGGCGCAGATCGAGGCCGCCGACAGCGTCTCCAGCACGAAGTCGCGGTCGGAGACCGCATCGAGCGAGTTCGCCATCGGACGGTCGAAGCCAAGCGCCTTCGCCGTGGCGTAGCGATCGATCGGGAACGAGGTGCCGGCGAGCGCGGCGGCGCCGAGCGGCGACTCGTTGAGCCGCTTGCGCGCATCCTGGAAGCGGCCGCGGTCGCGCGCGGCCATCTCGACATAGGCGAGCAGATGATGGCCGAAGGTCACTGGCTGCGCGGTCTGGAGATGCGTGAAGCCAGGCATCACGGTCGCGGCATGTTCCAGCGCGCGTTCGACCAGCGCCTGCTGGAACGCAGCGAGCGCGGCATCGGTCTCGTCGAGAACGTCGCGGACATAGAGACGGAAATCGGTCGCGACCTGGTCGTTGCGCGAGCGCGCGGTATGCAGGCGGCCGGCAGCGGGTCCGATCAGCTCCGAGAGGCGGCTCTCGACATTCATATGAATGTCCTCGAGCGCGCGCTTGAAGGTGAAGCCGCCCTTGCCGATCTCTGACAAAATCGTGTCTAGACCCTTGCCGATATTTTTCGCATCAGAGGCCGTGATGATGCCCTGCGCGGCAAGCATCGCGGCGTGGGCCTTGGACGCGGCAATGTCCTGGGCAAAGAGGTGACGATCGACGTCGATGGAGACGTTGATCTCTTCCATGATCTCATCGGGACGTTCCGAGAACCGGCCGCCCCACATCTTGTTGCTCATGATCCCCTGCTCGCGCCTTGCTTGTCGCCACGCGGCCGGTGCCGCACGTTTGCTGGCCGGAGCCAGCCGTACTAAGAGGCCCCTGATAGCCATATCTGCGACCGGATGACAAACGATATGCTCGATCCAAAGCCTTCCGCCACGCGCCGGATCCCCCTCGTCATCGCCACCGTGGTGGTCGGGGGCCTGGCCGGCTTCGCTGCGCTGTACGGGCTGGGCCTGAGCCGGGCGCCCGCCGGCGATCCGGCCTGCCGGGCGGCGGTCGCGACCGCCTCAAGGATCGCCCCGCTCGCCCATGGCGAGGTCGCGGCGCTGACCATGGCGAGCGCGCCCCTGAAGCTGCCCGACCTCGCCTTCGAGGATGCCGACGGCAAGCCGAAGAAGCTGTCCGATTTCCGCGGCAAGACCCTGCTGGTCAACCTCTGGGCCACCTGGTGTGTGCCCTGTCGCAAGGAAATGCCGGCGCTGGACGCGCTCCAGGCCAAGCTGGCGGGTCCGAATTTCGAGGTGGTGGCCATCAATATCGACACCCGCGACCCGGAGAAGCCGAAGAATTTCCTGAAAGACGCCAGCCTGACCCGGCTCGGCTATTTTAACGACCAGAAAGCCAAGGTTTTCCAGGATCTTAAGGCGATAGGCCGGGCCTTGGGCATGCCGACATCGGTGCTGGTCGACCCGCAGGGCTGCGAGATCGCGACGATCGCGGGACCTGCCGAATGGGCGAGCGATGACGCGCTCAAACTAATCCGGGCGGCACTGGGCCCCGCCGCGGCAGCTCTTTAAGCCGAAATATTCAAATTGCCGCCGACACCGGCGCCGACATTGGCGAGCGAGGGCTGACCGGCGCCGAGCAGTGTCAGGACGGTGGATTTCTCCGCATCCGCGTTCTGCTTCATCAGCGTCGCCGAGATATTCGACTGCAGCGCGCCTTGCTGAGCGGCCAGCATGGTGCTGACCATCGCCATCGTATCCATTACGCAAATCCTCGTACGCGCCCGTAACCTAGGCGCGATCGGTTAACGCGACATGAATTGTCACAGAGCGGATGCGCGTAGGGTGGCGCTGTCCGTGTCCCGGACGCGGCATGCAATGACGCGACGCAGAGCCGGGACCCATGCTTCAGCATGCTCGCCGCTTCTGGGCCCCGGCTCAGCAGCGCATCGCGAAAGCGCTGCGCTGTGTCCGGGGCACGAGACTGCCTTACCTTGTCGGCACCGGCTTGGCGCCGCGGTAGTCGTAGAAGCCGCGCTGGGTCTTGCGGCCGAGCCAGCCGGCCTCGACGTATTTGACCAGCAGCGGGCACGGGCGGTACTTGGAGTCGGCCAGACCCTCATGCAGCACCTGCATGATCGACAGACAAGTATCGAGGCCGATGAAATCGGCGAGCTCCAGCGGGCCCATCGGATGGTGCGCACCGAGCTTCATCGCGGCATCGATTGCCTCGACGTTGCCGACGCCTTCATACAGCGTGTAGATCGCCTCGTTGATCATCGGCAGCAGGATGCGGTTGACGATGAAGGCCGGGAAATCCTCGGAGACCGCGACCTGCTTGCCGAGCTTGGCGACGAATTCCTTGGACGCCTCGAAGGTCGAATCATCGGTGGCGATGCCGCGGATCAGCTCGACCAGCTCCATCAGCGGCACCGGGTTCATGAAGTGAATGCCGATGAAGCGTTCGGGGCGGTCGGTGGCGGCGGCAAGCCGGGTGATCGAGATCGAGGACGTGTCGGAGGCGACGATCGCCTCCGGCTTCAACACCGCGCAGAGCTCGTGAAAAATCTTGCGCTTGACCTCTTCCTTCTCGACCGCAGTCTCGATCACGAGATCGCAATCGGCAAGGTCGTCGAGCTTCTCGGCGAGCTTGATGCGCGCCATCGCCTTGGCCTTGTCGTCCTCGCTGACGGCATTCTTGGAGACCTGGCGCGCCAGATTGCCGTTGATGGTGGCCATGCCCGACTTGAGGCGATCGGACGAGACGTCGTTGAGCACCACGTCGAAGCCGGCCAGCGCCGCGACATGCGCGATGCCATTGCCCATCTGCCCCGCGCCGATCACGCCGACCTTCTTGATCACTGCCGCCATAATGTCATCCACCGGAACGGCGCGCATACCGCGCCTGCCTAATCCCCCAAGCCGGGAAATCTGATTTAATCAGAACCTTGATCTAACCAGAATCTTGGCTCGAAACCTAGATTGGATCGCTTCCCCGGCGTGCCCCACGCCAAAGAAAACGCCGCAAAAAAGAAACACCGGCCGGAGTGTACCACTCCGGCCGGTGTTTTTACCGCGTTTTTACTTGCCGAGCTTGCCGAGCGCCTCGGTGAGCTCCGGAACCGCCTGGTAGAGGTCGGCGACCAGACCATAATCGGCGACCTGGAAGATCGGCGCGTCCTCGTCCTTGTTGATCGCGACGATCACCTTGGAGTCCTTCATGCCGGCCAGATGCTGGATCGCGCCGGAAATGCCGACCGCGACATAGAGCTCGGGGGCCACGACCTTGCCGGTCTGGCCGACCTGCCAGTCGTTCGGCGCATAGCCGGCGTCCACCGCCGCGCGCGAGGCGCCGACACCGGCGCCGAGCTTGTCGGCAAGCGGCTCGATGTACTTGGCGAAGTTCTCGCGGCTCTGCATGGCGCGACCACCGGAGACGATGATCTTCGCCGAGGTCAGCTCGGGGCGGTCGCTCTTGGCAACTTCCTCGCCGACGAAGGACGACAGGCCCGGATCGGCCGCAGCCGCGACGCTCTCGACCGGCGCGGTGCCGCCGCTAGCTGCCGCAGCGAAGGTCGAGGTACGGACCGTGATGACCTTCTTGGCGTCCTTCGACTTCACCGTCTGGATGGCGTTGCCGGCATAGATCGGACGCTCATAGGTGTCGGGTGCGACCACCTTGGTGATCTCCGAGACCTGCATGACGTCGAGCAGCGCGGCGACGCGCGGCATCACGTTCTTGAAGCGCGAGGTCGCGGGCGCCACGATCGCATCATAGGCGGGCGCCAGCGAAACGATCAGCGCGGCCAGCGGCTCGGCGAGATCGTGCGCGTAAGTCTCGCCTTCGGCGACCAGCACCTTGGCAACGCCAGCAAGCTTCGAGGCAGAATCGGCCGCAGCCTTGGTGCCCTGCCCGCCGCCGGCGACCAGCACGTGAACGTCGCCGCCGAGTTGGGAAGCCGCGGTGAGCGCCTTGTTGGTGGAGTCCTTGAGGACCTCGTGTTCGTGTTCGGCAATCAGCAACGTCGTCATCAGAGCACCCCGGCTTCGTTCTTGAGCTTCGACACCAGCTCGGCGACGTCCTTGACCTTGACGCCGGCCTTGCGGCCCGCGGGCTCCGTCGTCTTCAGAACTTCGAGGCGCGCGGTGATGTCGATGCCGTAGTCGGCGACGGTCTTGTCCGCGATCGGCTTCTTCTTGGCCTTCATGATATTGGGCAGCGACGCATAGCGCGGCTCGTTGAGACGGAGATCGGTGGTGACGATCGCCGGTCCCTTCAGCTTCACGGTCTGGAGGCCGCCATCGACTTCGCGGGTGACCTTGAAGTCAGAGCCTTCGACCTCGAGCTTGGAGGCGAAGGTCGCCTGCGACCAGCCGAGCAGCGCGGCCAGCATCTGGCCGGTCTGATTGCTGTCGTCGTCGATCGCCTGCTTGCCGAGGATGATCAAGCCGGGCTGCTCTTCTTCAGCAACCTTCTTCAGGATCTTGGCGACGGCGAGCGGCTCGACGATGCCGTCGGCCTTCACCAGGATGCCGCGGTCGGCGCCCATGGCGAGACCGGTGCGGATCGTCTCCGACGCCTGCGCGGGTCCAATGGAGACAACCACGACCTCGGTGGCCTTGCCGCCTTCCTTCAGGCGCAGCGCTTCCTCGACCGCGATTTCGTCGAACGGGTTCATCGACATTTTGACGTTGGCGAGTTCAACGCCCGATCCATCGCTCTTGACGCGGACCTTGACGTTGTAATCGACCACCCGCTTTACCGGCACCAAGACCTTCATCGATCCTCTTTCACTCAATCTGGGAGGGGGTTATCAACTGGCGCGGAACCTAAAGGCCTGATCCGGCCCGGTCAACGCGCGAAGGGGTCTAATTTTAGCCCCCTGAAATGCGCCGCTCAATGGGTCAGCGATTCTGGCCCGGAACCCAGAGCACGTCGCCGGCTCCATCATAGTTGGCGGCACGGCTCGCCACGAACAGGAAATCCGACAGGCGGTTCATATACTGGATGCCAGGCGCGCCGACCGGCTCATTGGGCTGGGCCGCCAGTTCCACCATCACTCGTTCCGCCCTGCGGCAAATGGTGCGGGCGACGTGGAGGTAGGCGGCGGCCGGCGTGCCGCCCGGCAGCACGAAAGAGGTCAGCGGCGCCAGCTTGTCGTTAAGCGCGTCGATATCGCGCTCGAGCCGCTCGACCTGGCCCGCCACCACCCGCAGCCGTTCTGCCTTTTTGGTTTCCTTGCCTTCACGTTCGGGCACCGCGAGATCGGCGCCGAGATCGAACAAATCGTTCTGGATCCGGCCGAGCATTGCATCGAGCTCGGGCGCATCCCTGGTGTGGAGCCGCACCACACCGATCGCGGCATTGGTCTCATCGACCGTGCCATAGGCCGCGATGCGCAGATCGTATTTCGGACGGCGTTCGCCCGAGCCGAGCGCCGTCGTGCCATCGTCACCGGTTTTCGTATAGATGCGGTTCAACGTGACCATGATGGCCTCCTTGATCTTAGGGCATGATCTTGTCGGAACACCGCTGCACATTTTGCGCTAACGCGGCCCTTCGGGTCAGGATCATGCCCTAACGCCCCATCGCCCAGACCGCGAGCATGGCGATGACGATCGCCACGAACTGCAGCAGCACGCGCCAGCGCATCAGCTTCTGCGAGGTGTTCGGCGAACCACCGCGCATCATGTTGACGAGACCGAGCAGCAGCACAATCGCCACGGCGCCGGCTGCCACCGGCAGGATGAAGGTACTCAAAAGGGATGCCATCGCCGGTAGATAACACCGTGTGCGCCGGTTCGCTACGGCGGCGCTTCGGCCACCAGTGTCATTCCGGGGCGATGCGAAGCATCGAGCCCGGAATCCATCTTCCCGCTTGCGCCGTGGCCGAATGGATTCCGGGCTCGCGCTGCGCGCGCCCCGGAATGACGACGATGGCGCTTCGCGATCTGGCTTTTAGGCCAATAATATCAGAAGGTAGCGGGATGATTTCCGATTTGCGCCAATTGCCCGATTTCCTCGCCTCTCCCCGCAGGCGGGGAGAGGGAGCATGAGCAGCGGTGTAGGTGGCGCGTGAAAGCAATCCGCTACATCTACGTCGTCGTGATGGATGCGTTCTACACGTTCCTGGCCGATGACGGCTGGGCAATTGCGAGCCATATCGCGCTGTCTACGCTGATGGCGCTGTTCCCGTTCCTGATCGTATTGACATCGCTCGCCGGCTTCTTCGGCTCCAAGGAACTCGCCGACCAGGCGGCCGGGCTGATGCTCCAGGTCTGGCCCAAGCAGGTCGC
Organism: Bradyrhizobium sp. F1.4.3; assembly: GCF_040548375.1. NCBI lineage: Bacteria > Pseudomonadati > Pseudomonadota > Alphaproteobacteria > Hyphomicrobiales > Nitrobacteraceae > Bradyrhizobium > Bradyrhizobium sp. F1.4.3. The sequence continues at coordinate 28,829 of NZ_JBEPRN010000013.1, read as the reverse complement.
CGACTCGCTGTCCGGCGAAATCCACGACGTGCTGACCACCACCCGCACCGGCGTGCTGACGATCGGCGCGGTCCTGTCGGTCTATTTCGCCTCGAACGGCGTCGAGGCACTTCGGGTTGCGCTCAACCGCGCCTATGCGGTGGTGGAGATGCGGCGCTGGTACTGGCTGCGGCTGGAATCGATCGGCTACACGCTGGTCGCGGCTTTCACTGCGCTCGCCATGGCCTTCCTGATCGTGCTCGGCCCGCTCTTCATCGAGGCGGCGCGGCGCCACATCCCCCTTGTCGTCGAGTCCAACGAGAGCATCCTCACCTGGCTGCGCTACGGCATCACCGTCGGCGCGCTGGTGGTGGCGCTGCTCATCCTGCACGCATGGCTGCCGGCGGGACGGCGCGGCTTCCTCCAGATCCTGCCCGGCATCGTTTTCACCATCGTGGCGTCGCTGATCTCAGGCATCGTGTTCGGCCAGTACCTGGCGCGCTTCGCCAACAATTACGTGACGATGTATGCAGGGCTCGCCTCGGTGATCATCGCGCTGGTGTTTTTGTATTTCATCGCCGCGATCTTCGTTTTCGGCGGCGAGCTCAACGCCGCGATCATCAAGTCGCGACTTCCTCACGGCGTGTCGCTTCAAGCAGCGCAGTCGCTAAGGCCCGCGGGGACACAGGCTTGACCAGGAACGCGTCGGCGCCGGCTTCGCGTGAGGCCGCCTCGTCCTCGCCGCGACCGGAAACCCCGATGATGGGGATTTGAGCGAGCGGCGTCTGCATGTTGCGGATTTGCCTGATCGCCTCGACGCCGTCGATGCCCGGCAGCACCATGTCCATCAACACCGCGTCGAAGGCGCCCTGCGCGAGCCGGTCCACCGCATCCTCGCCGCGCCCGATGAATTCGGCATGATGGCCGAGCTCGGTCAAAATGGTGTTGAGCACGACGCGGCCGAACGGATTGTCCTCGACGCTCAGCACGCGCAACGCCACCAGCGCCTCCGCCTCGCCGCCGCCCGACTTACGGGACCTCGCTGGTCCGGCCGCTTCGAGCGAGACCGTCAGCGTGAAGGTGGCGCCGCCGCCGCGCCGCGGCGCGACCGAGATGTCGCCGCCCATCGCGCGCGCCAGTTGCTTCACCGAGGACAGCCCGAGTCCGGCGCCGCCGAAGCGCGAGGCAATAGTGACATTGGCCTGGGTGAACGGGCGGAACAGCCGCTTGATCTCGGCCATGGTCAGGCCGATGCCGCTGTCGGACACCGCGAAGGCAACGCCGACGCTGCGCTTGTCCTTCGCGTTGCCGTTTCCGCGGTCTTTGGCGGGACGCCAGGGCGTCGCCGAGATCGCCACGCCGCCCTGGTCGGTGAATTTGACGGCATTGTCGATCAGGTTCTCGAGCGCGGCGCGCAGGCGGACGGGATCGCCGACGACGAGACCGGCAAGTTTTTCGGAGATCTCGACCTCGGCCTGAAGGCCCTTGGCCGCGGCGCGTCCGGCGAGGGAGTCGCCGATGCTGCGGGCGAGCGCGCGCAAGTCAAACAAGTCCTGCCGCAGCGTGCTGCCGCCCTTCCCGGCCCCCTTGCCGGTCTTGGCGGCATCCACGAACAAGGTGGCAAGGCTCGCCAGATGCTCGGCGCCGGCCTTGATGGTATCGGCCCAGCGCCGCTCTCGCTCGCCGAGATCGGAGGTCGCGAGCAGATCGCTGATCGCCAGAATGCCGGTCAGGGGGGTGCGGACCTCGTGGGCAAAGGCGGCGAGTGCCGCCTGGACCACATCCGGTGCGTCCGCCTTGGCGCCGCGCTTGCGCACCTTGCCGGCCGCCCCGGACCGCTTCCGAGGCGGTCGCCTGGACGTCCGCGTAGTGCGCGTTTTCGCCGCCATAAATCCCCTTCGAAGTATCCCTTCGAACCCCGGGCTCTCAGGCGAGCATGGCACGGAGGAACCCCCGGAGTCACGGCGACGTTTTGCTAACCCCCAGAGAAACTTAACCTAATCCCACCAACCCACGGATATCGACGGGCGAGGCACCGGCCACGCGCAACTCCCGCAGGCCGGTGGAGCGGCTCGATTTCGACAGCTTCCGGCCGGCTTCGTCGCAAATCAGGGCGTGGTGGCGGTAGGTGGGCGCCGGCAGATCGAGCAGAACCTGGAGCAGGCGGTGGACCGAGGTCGCATGAAAGAGGTCCTGGCCCCGCACCACCTCACTCACGCCCTGGAGCGCGTCGTCCACGACCACAGACAAGTGGTAGCTCGTCGGCGTCTCCTTCCGGGCCAGGATCACATCGCCCCAGGCCTCCGGCCGCGCCGCGACGAGTCCATGCTCGCGGCCGGGACCCTCGCCCAGCTCGCTCCAGGTCAGGCCGGCGACGCAGCGGCAGACGGCCGCCATGTCGAGCCGGAGCGCGTAAGGCACGCCGGTCTCGATTAGCCGCGCGCGTTCGTCGGCGGGCAGCGATTTCGCATCGCCGGGATAGAGCGGAGCGCCGTCGGGATCGCGCAGCCAGAGGCCATCGGCCTCGCGCGCAGCCACGAGCTTTGCGATCTCGGCGCGGCTTTCGAAGGCGGGATAGACGAGGCCGAGCGCGGAGAGTTTTTCCAGCGCGGCGCGATAATCGGCAAAATGCTCCGACTGCCGCCGCGCCGGCGTCTCCCAGGCAATCCCGAGCCAGGCGAGGTCCTCGTCAATCGCCGTCTCGAACTCCGGCCGGCAGCGCGTCGCGTCGATGTCCTCGATGCGGAGCAGGAGCCGCCCACCGGTCTCGCGTGCACGATCGAAGTTGAGCAGCGCGGAATAGGCGTGGCCGAGATGCAGGTAGCCGTTCGGGCTGGGGGCAAATCGGAAAACGGGTGGCATCGCTTTCATGGTACTCGTCATTGCCAGGCCTGATCCAGCAATCCGTCTTCCAGGACTCTGTTACGATAGGAGATGAATGCGCGAGTCTCGCCTTCGCCGAAAGCTTCGGCGGGCTTTTTGGTGTTGGGCCGGCGAAGCTTTAGCAGAGACGGCAAGCCCGCGCATGACGAGTTAGGCGACAATGACCATCCACCTCGAATCCCAATCCGACCTCGAAGAGGCCGTCCACACGCTGATCAAGCGCGATCCGCGCCTCAAACCCGTATTTGAGATCGCGGGCATGCCGGCGTTGCGGCGGCGCGAGCCGGGCTTTGCGGGGCTTGCCCACATCGTCTGTGGGCAGCAGCTCTCGACCGCGAGCGCGGCGGCGATCTGGGGACGGCTGTCGGCTGCCTTCGATCCGTTCGATCATGAGGCGGTGCGCCGCGCCCGCACCGACCGGCTGGGGCGGCTCGGCCTCTCCGCCGCGAAGATCAAGACCCTGAAGCATCTCGCGCGCGAGATCATCGCGGAGCGGCTGAACCTCGACGTGCTCGCCGAAGAAGATGCGGATGCCGCGCATCACACGCTGATCTCGCTGCCCGGAATCGGGCCGTGGACCGCGGACGTCTATCTCCTGTTTTGTCTGGGCCATGGCGATGCCTGGCCGGCGGGCGACCTCGCCGTGCAGGAAGGCATCCGCGTCGGGCTGGGCTTGCAGGCGCGGCCGACGGAGAAGCAGATGGCGCCGCTCGCCGAACCCTGGCGTCCCCTGCGCGGCGCGGCTGCGCATCTGTGGTGGAGCTATTACCGCGCGGTGAAGAAGCGCGAGGGCGTGCTCACGGCGTGAGAGCTGCCGAACAACGTTTAAAACTATGTTGCTGTTGCAAACGGCGTGCGCGTGACCGATGAGATGCCGGCGCGGGCAAGAACCGGGATCGAACCATGACATCCACCAACTTCATCGTTGCACGAGACGATTTCGAAACGTGCAAGACGATCGCAACCTCGCTTCCCGAGAGCGACGCGCTGCCGCAGGATGCGCTGCTGGTGAAGGTGGACCGCTTCGCCCTCACCGCCAATAACATCACCTATGCCGCGCTCGGCGACGAGCTGAAATACTGGCAGCTGTTTCCCGCACCACACGGCTTCGGCAACATTCCGGTATGGGGCTTCGGTCTGGTGATCGCCTCGAAACATCAAAATGTCGCTGTTGGCGAGCGGCTGTTCGGCTATTTCCCGATGGCGAGCCATCTCGTCATCGAAGCCACCGACGTCAGCAAGCGAGGCTTGCGCGACGGTGCCGCGCACAGGCAGGGCGTGGCGCCGGTCTACAATGCCTATGCGCGCGTCAGCGGCGATCCCGCCTATGCCGGGCGGCAGGGCGACTACCAGGCGCTGCTGCGGCCGCTGTTCATGCTGTCCTTCCTGGTCGATGACTTCCTTGCCGAAAACGATGATTTCGGCGCGCGCACCGTGCTGCTCTCGAGCGCCTCGAGCAAGACTGCGTTCGGGCTCGCGCATCTCCTGCACACGCGCGGGCGCAAGGTGATCGGCCTGACATCGGCCGGCAATACCGGCTTCGTCTCGTCACTCGGCTGCTATGACGACGTCACCACCTATGACCGCGTGACGTCGATGCCGTCAGATACGCCGGTCGCCTTCGTCGACATGGCCGGCAACAGCGCGTTGCGTGCCGAACTGCACCGGCACTTCGGCGACCAGATGAAGTGCTCCGTGCGCGTCGGATTGACCCATCGCGCCACCGAACCCGCCGAAGGCGAACTGCCCGGCGCAAAGCCACGCTGGTTCTTCGCACCCGACCAGATCCGCAAGCGCGCCAAGCAATGGGGTCCGGGCGGCATCGAGCAGCGCTTTGGCGCGGCATGGTCGGGCTTCGCGCCGCGACTGGAGAGATGCCTCTCCATCGTCGAAAGCCGCGGACCGGAGGCGGTGCGGCAGGTCTATCTCGACACGCTGAAGGGGCGCATTCCGCCTGAGCAGGGCCACATGCTTTCACTGCTCGGGTAAAGCGCTTTCGACGTAAGCTGATCCAGTATAGCGTTCGACCTCAAAGGAAACGCCGCGAAGACGGCCACGAGGTCGCGTATGCTGGACAGGACGAAGGATATTGCCGTCTCCGCGCAAGCCTGGCTCGACACGTTCGAGCGTGCACTTGGCAAACCCGATCGCGCTGCGCTGGACCACCTCTTCGTTGCCGAATGCTTCTGGCGCGATGTCCTGGCGCTGAGCTGGAACCTGCAAACGTCCGCCGGTCGCGATGCAGTCACGGAAGCGTTGATTTCGCTCGCGTCCAAGGCGGTACCGGCCAATTTCAAGATCGCACCGAACCGCGCGCTGCCGCGCTGGGTGATCCGCGCCGGTACCAACAATATCGAGGCCATCTTCGATTTCGAAACCGCGCTTGGCCGCGGCAGTGGCATCGTGCGACTCGTGCCCGATCCGGCAGACAGCGACCGGCTGAAGGCATGGACGCTGCTCACCGCACTCGACGAGCTCAAGGGATTTGAAGAACAGCTCGGCACATCGCGCCCGCGCGGCCAGGCCTATTCACGTGACTTCCGCGGGCCGAACTGGCTCGATCTGCGCAACGCATCGCGTGACTACGCCGATCGCGATCCGGCTGTGCTGGTGGTCGGCGGCGGCCAGGCCGGGCTCGCCATCGCAGCCCGGCTGAAACAGTTGAGGGTCGACACGCTGATCGTCGATCGCGAGACGCGGATCGGCGACAATTGGCGCAGGCGCTATCACGCACTGACGCTGCACAACCAGGTGCAGGTCAATCATTTGCCCTACATGCCGTTCCCGCCGAACTGGCCAACCTATATTCCCAAGGACAAGCTCGCGAACTGGTTCGAGGCCTATGTCGATGCGATGGAGCTGAACTTCTGGACCGGCACCGAATTCGAGGACGGCGCTTACGACGACGCCAAGGGCCACTGGACGGTGACGCTGCGCCGCGCCGACGGCAGCCGACACACCATGCTTCCACGCCACGTGGTGATGGCGACCGGCGTCAGCGGCATCGCCAATGTGCCGGACATCCCGACCCTCACCAATTTCAGGGGCACGCTGCTGCATTCCAGCCGCTACGAAGACGGCGAGAACTGGCAGGGCAAGCGCGCCATCGTCATCGGCACCGGCAACAGCGGCCACGACATCGCGCAGGACCTCTACTCCAGCGGCGCCGAGGTGACGCTCATGCAGCGTTCGCCGACGCTGGTCACCAATATCGAGCCTTCGGCGCAGCTGGCGTATGCCACCTACAATGAGGGCACGCTCGAGGACAACGATTTGATCGCGACCTCGATGCCGACGCCACTCGCGAAGAAGACCCATGTGATGCTGACGGAGCAGTCGAAGGAGCTCGACAAGGAGCTGCTCGACGGCCTGCGGCACGTCGGCTTCAGGCTCGATTTCGGCGAGGCCGGCACCGGCTGGCAGTTCAAATACCTCACTCGCGGCGGCGGCTACTATTTCAACGTCGGCTGCTCCAACCTCATCGCCGAGGGCGCGATCAAGCTCAAGCAGTTTGCCGACATTGAGGGCTTAGTCACTGAGGGTGCGCGGATGAAGGACGGCGCGACCATCACCGCCGATCTCATCGTGCTCTCCACCGGCTACAAGCCACAGGAATATCTGGTGCGAAAACTGTTCGGCGACGGCATCGCCGACCGCGTCGGCCCGGTCTGGGGCTTTGGCGACGGCTTCGAGCTGCGCAACATGTATGCGCGCACGAAGCAGCCCGGCCTGTGGTTCATCGCCGGCAGCCTCGCGCAGTGCCGGATCAATTCAAGATATCTCGCGCTCCAGATCAAGGCGATCGAGGAAGGGATTTTGGAGCGGACGTAAAGCACTCGTCATTCCGGGACGCGCGTCAGCGCGAACTATGATGCGCAATTGCGCATCAGAGAATCCATCCACCCCCGGAATACGCGGCCCGATGGATGCTCACGCTTCGCGCGCCACGGAATGACAGAAGGAGAGAGCCCAATGCCAGCCATTCTTGGCACCGGCGAGCACCGCTACCGCGTCGTCGAAAATTTTGCGAAGCTGCCCGACGGCTGGCAGCTCACCGACGTCGCCTCCGTCGCGGTCGACGGCAAGGACCGCGTCTACGTCTTCAACCGCGGCGCCCATCCGATGGTGGTGCTCGACCGCGAGGGCAATTTTCTGCGCAGTTTTGGCGAAGACCTGTTCTCGCGCGCGCACGGCCTGCACATCGACGCCGACGACAATCTCTATTGCACCGATGACGGCGACCACACCGTGCGCAAATGCACCACCGACGGCAAGGTGTTGCTGACGATCGGCATCCCCGCAAAGCCGGCGCCGTTCATGAGCGGCGATCCCTTCCACCGCTGCACCCACACCGCGCTGTCGCCGAAGGGTGAGATCTACGTCTCCGACGGCTATGGCAATGCGCGCGTGCACAAATTCACGCCGGACGGCAAGCTGATCAAGAGCTGGGGCGAGCCCGGCACCGACCCCGGCCAGTTCAACATCGTGCACAATATCGCGACCGACGCCGACGGCTGGGTCTACGTCGCCGACCGCGAGAACCATCGCGTGCAGGTGTTCAATGGCGAGGGCAAATACGAAACGCAATGGAACAACCTGCACCGGCCCTGCGCGCTGTGCTGCTGTGGCGGCGGCAAGAGTCCGACCTTCGTCATCGGTGAGCTCGGCCCTGGCCTCGATATCAACCGCAATGTGCCCAATCTTGGCCCACGGCTGTCGATCGTCGATGCGCAAGGCAAACGCATCGCGCGGCTCGGCGGCGAGGAGGGTCCGGGTGTTGCCAGCGGAAAGTTTTTGGCACCGCACGGCATCGCGCTGGACTCGAAAGGCGACATCTATGTCGGCGAGGTCGGCGTCACCAACTGGAAGACGAGCTTTCCGGACGAGGAGATGCCGGCCGCGGTACGCGCGACGCGGTGTCTGCAAAAGCTGGAGCGGGTACGGGAATAGACCACCCCCTCACTCCACCTTGATCCCTGACGCCTTGATGATCGGCCACCAGCGCTCGGCCTCCTCCTTCTGGTAAGCACGCAGCGCTTCCGGCGATTGCTGCGCAAGCGGAGAGGCCTGGATGCCGAGTTCGGCGAAACGCTGCTTCACCTGCGGGCTTGCCAGGATCTGCACCATCGCAGCGTTGAGCTGCGCGACGATGTCTTTCGAGGTGCCCTTCGGCACCCACAGGCCGTACCAGAGCGAAGCGGAATAGCCGGGCAGCCCGGCTTCGTCGGCCGTCGGAATGTCCGGCCAGGATGGCGAGCGCGACATGCTCGTGACCGCGAACGGCTTGATGCTGCTGGCCGCAACCAACGCCCTAAAGTTCGAGGCCGGTTCGATCATCGCATCGATCTGGCCGGCAACGAGGTCCTGCATCGCCGGCCCGTTGCCGCGATAAGGCACGAACTGGAATTGCGTGCCGGTCTCCTTCTGGAGCGCAATGCCGGCGAGGTGGCCGGTGGCGCCGACGCCGGCGATGCCGACTGACGCCTTGTCTGGATTGGCCTTCAGCCACACGATCAATTGTTTGAGATCATCGGCGGGCAGATCCTTGCGGCCGACGATCAGAAGCGGCTCGCTGCCGATCAGGATGACCGGCTCGAGATCGCGCAACAGATCGAACGACAGGGCATAGAGCCCGCCGGTCAGCATGTGCGTGGTCGAGGTTCCGATCGACAGCGTATAGCCGTCGGGAGCAGCGCGCACCGCGCGGCCGACACCGAGCGAACCGGCGGCGCCGCCGACATTCTCGATCACGATGGGCTGCTTCAGCACCGCGTTCAGGCGCTCGCCGAGGGACCGCGCCAGCGTATCGGTGGCGCCGCCCGCCGGGAACGGCACGATCATAGTGACGGGACGCGTGGGATAGTCTTCGGCCGCGGCGAACCGAATCGACGCCGCAGCGAGCACGGCCACAAGCAGCATAGCGAGCCACCCTCGCATGGATCCCCCAAATCGCGGCGTTTTTGAGCGCTCTGCCACCCCGCCGCCGCATTGCTTGCGCCTGAATAAGTCGCTCAACGGGCTTCACAATCCCGTCACGCTGCATGTAGTATGTCAATACATGCTGCTTCGCAGCGTACATGGAGGCCGGGAGCGTTACTTGAACGCACATGTCTCGCAAGGCAGTTGGCCGGTGTTGGTGCTGAATGCGGACTTCCGGCCGCTGAGTTACTACCCACTGTCTCTGTGGTCGTGGCAGGACGCGATCAAGGCGGTGTTTCTTGATCGCGTCAACATTGTCGCGCACTACGATCAGGCGGTGCGAAGCCCGACGCTGGAGATTCAGCTGCCGAGCGTGGTCTCGCTCAAATCCTTCGTCAAGCCGACCACCCACCCCGCCTTCACCCGGTTCAACGTCTTCCTGCGCGACCGCTTCAACTGCCAATATTGCGGCTCGCCCGAGGACCTCACCTTCGATCACATCATCCCGCGCAGCAAAGGCGGCCAGACTACCTGGGAGAACGTGGTCGCGGCGTGCTCGCCGTGTAATTTGCGCAAGGGCAATCTCACGCCGGCGCAAGCAAAAATGTTTCCGCGCCAGCACGCCTTCGCGCCGACCGTGCACCAGCTCCACCGCAACGGCCGCCTGTTCCCGCCGAACTATCTGCACGACAGCTGGCTGGATTATCTCTACTGGGATACGGAGCTGGATCCGTAGGGGTGGCGTTACGCCTCACACCCCGATCGCGTTGCGCGCCACCACGTCGCGATAGAACGCCGCGCTGAGCTTCGGCACCCTTGCCTGCGTCTCGAAGTCGACGTGGTAGAGGCCGAAGCGCTTGCCGTAGCCAAAAATCCACTCGAAATTGTCCATCAGGCTCCACAGGAAATAGCCGCGGATCGGCACGCCCTCGGCGATGGCGCGCTGCATCTGGGTGAGGTAGTTGCGCAGGAACATGATGCGGTCGAGGTCGTAGACCTGGCCATCGGCGGCGAGCTTGTCTTCCGAGGAGGTGCCGTTCTCGCTGATGTAAATGTTTTCGATGTTCCAGATTTTCGCGGCTATGCGCGGCGCCCAGTAGATCACCTCGGGCCCGACCCGCAGCCAATCGGAATTCATGTGCGGGAACGAGGCCGGGAACGGCAGCACGTTGAAGCCCGGCGCGCGGTCGGACGCCGTGACGTAGAATTGCGGCGCGTAGATGTTCAGCCCGACGAAGTCGGTCGGCGTGCCGATGATCTTCAGCTCCTCTGCCGTGAACTTCGGCGCGGCCGCGCCGGCATAGGCGAGGAAGCCGTCGGTGTATTTGCCCTCCAGCACCACGCCGAGGAAGCCGGCATTGAGCTCGCGCGTCGCGATCTCGGCGGCGCGGATGTTCTCTGGCGTCGCGATCGCGGGCACGCAGGCCGCGATGTTCTCGGCCGCGCCGACCCTTGTACCAGCGCGCCCCGAGGCGCGGATCGCCTGCACGGCGAGGCCGTGCCCGAGCGCAACGTGATGGCGGGCCTGGTTCAGCTGCGCCATCGGCAACTTGAGACCGGGCGCGTCGATGCCCCAGCCATAGCCGAAATTGACGAAGCGCCCGACCTCGTTCACGGTGAAGATGTTTTTGACGCGATCGGTCAGGCGTGCGGCGACATAGCCGGCGTAGTCGGCAAAGGCCTTCGACGTATCACTCGACTGCCAGCCGCCGACGCGATCCTGAAGCGCCTGCGGCAGGTCCCAATGATAGAGCGTGGCATAAGGCTCGATGCCGTTCGCGAGCAGCTCATCGACGAGGCGGTTGTAGAAATCGAGCCCTTTTGGATTGGGCCGGCCCGTTCCGTCCGGAAACACGCGCGGCCATGCAATGGAGAAACGATAAGCCTTGACGCCGAGCTCCCGGATCAGCCGGACGTCGTCCTTGTAGCGACGATAATGCTCGTTGGCGCGGTCGCCGGTTGAGCCGTCCTCGATCTTGCCCGGCGTATGGCTGAAAGTATCCCAGATCGACTTGCCGCGGCCGTCCTCGTCGACGGCGCCCTCGATCTGGTAGGACGAGGTCGCCGTGCCCCACAAAAAATCTTTCGGGAAGGGCGCGGGCGGCGGCGTCTCGCTCTGGGCGGCGCCGGCGCGCGCCGTCAAGCCGAGCGCAGCAAGGCCGGCGAGCTTCGCAATGGAGCGGCGCGAGAAGGAAGCCAACATCGTCACCTCTGCGCCTGTTCCATATCGATCTGATAGGCGGAAATCCGGTCGATCTCGAAGACGACGGTCGGCGGCGATTCCGCGTCGACCGGACCGACACCGACAAAGAATTTCGATCCGATCGCAAGATTGACGATCATGTACATGGGATCGTCGAAACCGATCGGCACCTTGATGTCGGAGACCGGCCTGCGGTCGATGAAATAGACCAAGCGATCCTCCTCCCACAGCACACCGTAATTGTGGAATGTGCCCGACGCGTCGCCAACCGAAAAATCGAAGCCGCAGGACTGGATCTTCTGGGTCGATGGAATCCGCCAATGCGTCGTCATCACCATGTCGCCCGGCCGCTCGCCGCGGCCCTCCAGCACATCGACCTCCGGCGGCCAGCCGCCGTCATCCGCCAGCATCCAGAACGCCGGCCACACCGCATGGCCGACCGGGATCTTGGCGCGGATTTCGAAATAACCGTGCTTTTGTGAAAACGCGCCCTGCGTGGTCAGGATGCCCGAGATGTACTCATTGTTGAACAGCACCGGCTTAAGATCTGGTGGCGTGCGGGTTGCCACAATCGACAGCACGCCGTTCTTCACCCTGAACGGATCGAGCCCGAGCGGCGTCGTGGCGCGGCCGGCATAGCGCGGATCGACATAGATCTGCTGCTCGCCATTGGCGCTGGTCTTGCGCTTGAAGTCGGAGCCGTCACCACCCCAGTAGCGGGCCTCCGGCCAGGCCGCGCCGCCGGCGTAATGCGACACCCAGCGTCCGCTCGATAGCGGATGCTCGTCGAAATCCTCGTTGAAGGTCCGCCGCAGCGGCAGGAAGATCAGCGAGCCGGGATTGACCGTCTCGAGCTTGCGGCATTCGATCGTGGATGGATCGGTCGTCACTTGCAGGGATATACTGGCTGGCGCTTCATCGAGATCGTCCTGCGCGACACCCGGCGCCGACGCCAGGAGCAACCAGATCGCGACCAAAGCGCTCCTCGTCCAACGATCGATCATCGCCGCACATCGAACATCCCGGGGGGAACGCAGCGAGAATAACTCGTCCCGCTTCGAGCGGGCAAGAGCGATGCGACGGGGTTACGGCGCGATGATGTCCAGCCTGTCCCGCGGCGGAATTGTCGCTTTGAATGCCTCAAGCGCTGAAGTCACCTCCGCCGCATCGGCCAATTGCGTGCGGTAGAAAGTGACGTCCCGTTGCGACAAGGTCACCGTTGGCGTTCGTAGCACGGCGACCTTCGTCCAGCTCGACGGTACGCCTTTCGGAAACCAGGCGTCGTAGATCATCACCAGGCCGACGCCGTGATCGCTGACGAGGGCTTCCATTTCCGCGGGCCCGTACTGCCCCGCGGTCCTTGCCTTCCGCACCTGTTCCGAACCAAGGCCCCAGAGATCCAAGGCATAGTGGGTATTGCCGTAGGCGACCAGGCCAAGATCGTTGACCGCGACCGCACGCCTGTAGAACGATTGGGCGAAGCGAGCCATCTGGTATTGCTGCTCGTAGATATCGCTCGCAGCGATCGGCGTGACCAGCGCGGTCGTCACGTAAGGCATTGCCGCGACGCCGAGCCCAAGGACCAGCGCGGCCTTCGTGAACGACCACTGCAGCGCTGGCAAGCGCGGCCTAACCTGCGCGGCCGCCCAAAGCAGCGCGGCCACCGTAAGCGCCATGATATAGACCTCATACCGGTTGAACCAGCCATATTGACCGAACACCAGATGCGCGCCGATAGCTGCGATAACGGTCAGGCAGACAATCAACGCCTTGCGATCGGCCCGCAGCCGGGAGGCGTAACCGGCGAGGGCAAGACCAAGTAGAATGAGCCGCAGGCCATAGGAGCTGGTTATGCTCCGCATCAGATTCTTGACGACTGCAGGCAACGTGCTCGCGGACTCATCAAGATTGGCGAGGTAGCCTTTCAGCAGTACAGAGCTTGGCAGCAGCGGAAGCCCGCGCGATGCCATCAGCGCGAAATAGCCAGACAGGCCGACGATGATGACGATCGCGGCGCCCGCGGCGAAGCGCCGCTGGCCAAGGAGCGCGAAGCCGGCAATTGCCGCACAGGCAAATGCAGCTCCTTCGAAGCGGATCAGGGGAAGCAGCACGAGAGCGACGAAGTGCAGCGGCGTTGGCGCGCATCCGCGAGCCGCCGCGACGAGGCCGACAAAGGTTACGATGGACGCCCACACGTGAACGCTGTGTTCCATGCCGGTCATGGGCAGCGCGACGGCGCTGACGTTGAAAACGACGAGCAGCGCGATCAGATAGCTGAACGGACGGTCGCTGGCGTCATCGAACAGCCCGCTCGTTTCCAGCACGCGCAGGAGAGCAAACACCGTTGCACATGCGGCAGCGCCGTTGATCAGCAGCGGGCCGAATGCACCGAGGTGGAACATTTCGGTCAACGCGAGAAAATACGGCCAGATGATCGAGGAGCTTGGCGACGAATATTCGCCGACGTTGACACCATATCCGCCAGAGAGGATTTGGTCGGCCACCGCGAGATGGATATATGCGTCGTCCAGCGCGAAGACGAGCCTGAAGTCGCACTGCGCCACGATCGCGACGAACTCCGCCGCAAACAGCACCAACCAAAGCAGCACGGCTACGGTCGAAGGACGGGTCCACACACCGGCGCCGGAGCTCGCGGACGACAGCCCGCCTATCTGCTTGAGGCGATCGCAATGATTTACGGCAATCGTCACATAACTCTCCCCTCAGTCCAAGCCGAGCCCATGACAGTCCCCGGCGCTCGCCCTCCGTAGCCAATACAATCAAGAGTTTAATCGCGGATTTCCGCCAGCGCGCGCCGGATCATTGCGTCAGCATTTCGTTAACGGCGATAAACGCCGGGGCCTCATTGTTACGGGTCACCGCGATTCTGGGGGTGCATGAACGATCCGTTACCGTCCGTTAAGCCTCAGGCGGCAAGCTCGCCCCCCATGCGCCACGGCGCTCTCCGTTTTTCGATCCTCTGTCAAACCGAGCCAGGTCGTTCCATCCCATGCTCACCGCAACGTTGGAGCAGATTCAAACCTCGCCACGGAAGCGAGCTATTTATGTCTGCGTCACTCTCACGCTGCTGGCAGTCATACTCGCCTTCAAGACCTTCCGGTTCTTCGAGGGAGGACTCTGGTACGGCGGCCAGACCGCTGACTTCGCCGCATTTCATATTGTCGCGCAGCGGATCTGGCTTGGCGATCTCGACCTGACCTACCAGTTCTCGTCGTTCACGAAGATGCAGCTCGCGGCAGCCGGCGGTACGACCGGCCTCATGCCCTGGACCTACCCGCCGCAATTCGACCTGCTTCTTGCGCCCCTCGCATTCCTGCCGGGCTGGGCCGCCTATTTTCTCTTCACGGCGATCACGCTCGCAGCCTACCTGATGACGCTTCGCGCCATCGCGGGAAACAATTTTGCGCTCTTGCTCGTCATCCTGTTTCCGGCCATCGCGATCACGATCGGGGGCGGCCAGAACGGTCTGCTGACCGGAGCCCTGATCGGACTGGTCTGCATCAACGCGGAACGGCGCCCGGCGCTTGCCGGCATCGCACTCGGCGTGATGGTCATCAAGCCGCATTTGGCAATTGCAGCCGGCATCTACATGCTGTTGACGCGCCGCTGGCCGGCGGTCCTGACGGCCGCGGCGGTGGTGGTCGCAAGCTCGCTCGTCTGTACGCTCCTCTTCGGCCCGCAGATCTGGATCGCGTGGCTCGGCGGCATCCGTGAAGCCACGGGCTATCTGGAGGAAGGCCGCTACCAGCTGTTTCGGATGATCTCGGCGTATGCGGCCTTGTACAACGCCGGCCTCCCCGCCGCCGGGGCGTTCTGGGGGCAGATGGTTATGGCAGGCCTCGCGCTCGTCGCTGTCGCACTCGCCGTCGTTCGCGGACCGTCGCCACGCTTCGCGCTCGGCGTCGTCGCGGTCGCTTCCGTGATGATCAGCCCGTACGCCTACGACTATGACCTGCCGATCGTGGGGATCGGCCTCGCATTGCTGCTTCCCGACCTTTCCAGCCTGACGAGCCCGCGCGAACGCGGCGCGATCTACGGGGCCATCCTGCTGGCCAACGCCTACGGGCTGCTGCAATCGGCGCGACTGGCCGCGGACAACGTCAGCGCGCGCGGCCTGGAGCGCTATATGACGCCAGCGGTCGGCGGATTCGCGCTTATGGTGGTGCTAGCGATGCTGCTGTGGTTCCTGCTGCGCGGCGCCAAGCCTGCGGCGGTCCGCCTGCACGGCGAGCCCGCGTAACTTCGTCCGGCACGTGCACGACGGAACCGGAAGGGGCGGCGCCCGTTCAGATGGGAGGCCACGCGGCGGCGAGCGCCGCGGCGCAACCGAGGGAGGCCCACAATGCCCACAGCCGAGAAGGATCACGTCTACAAGATCCTGGAACTGGTCGGATCGTCCGAGACGTCGATCGAGGATGCGATCAAGAACGCGATCAGCCGAGCCGCCAAGACCATCCGCGACATGAAATGGTTCGAGGTTACCCAGACGCGCGGGCACATCGAGAGCGGCGCCGTGCGCCACTACCAGGTGACGCTCCGCGTCGGGTTCACGCTGGAGGGGTAGACCGCGCACCGGATCGTAGGGTGGGCAAAGGCGCGCAAGCGCCGTGCCCACCATCCAGCTCCAGCCTCGGGCAATGGTGGGCACGCTTCGCTTTGCCCACCCTATAGTTCACCGCTTCAGGCCAGATGGCACGCCACGAAATGCCCGCCGGCGCCTTCCTTCAGCTCCGGCGCGCTCTCCGCGCAGCGCGGCTCGGCGACCGGGCAACGGGTATGGAAGTGGCAGCCCTTCGGCGGGTTCATCGGGCTCGGCACGTCGCCCTTGAGCCGGATGCGATTGCGCTTGAACTTGGGATCGGGCACCGGCACCGCGGACAACAGCGCCTTGGTATAGGGATGCTGCGGGTTGCGGTAGAGGTCGCTGGCTTTCGCAAGCTCGACGATGCGACCGAGATACATCACCGCGACGCGGTCGGAGATATGCTCGACGACCGACAGGTCGTGCGCGACGAAGAGATAGGTCAGGTTCAACTCGGCCTGGAGATCTTCCAGCAGGTTGATGACCTGTGCCTGGATCGAGACGTCGAGCGCAGACACCGGCTCGTCGCAGACGATCAGCTTCGGCTCGACCGCAAGCGCGCGCGCGATCACGATGCGCTGGCGCTGGCCACCGGAGAATTCGTGGGGGTAGCGGCGCATATGCTCGGCTTTAAGTCCGACCTTCACGAGCAGGCTTGCGACACGCTCTTCGCGCTCCTTCGCAGACGGCGCGAGATTGTGAATGATAAGGGCTTCGCCAAGGATGGCGCCGATCGTCATGCGCGGATTAAGCGAGGCGAACGGATCCTGGAACACCAGCTGCATGTTCCGTCGCATCGCGCGCAGATCGTTGCCGCTGAGCTTGCGCACGTCCTGGCCGTCGAAGGTGACCTCGCCGTCGGTCGGCTCGATCAGGCGCAGCACGCAGCGCCCCGTCGTCGATTTGCCGCAGCCGGATTCGCCGACGAGGCCGAGCGTCTCGCCGCGATTGACCGAGAACGATACGCCGTCGACCGCATAGACGCTGCCGACCTGGCGCGACAGCAGGCCGCCGAGCACGGGGAAATGTTTCTTCAGGCCGCTGACGCGGAGCAGGGGTTCGCTCATGCCGCGTCTCCCAGATGCGAATCTCCCAAGTGACATGCCATGCGGTGGCCGGGCGCGATCTCGCGCAGCAGCGGCTCCTTTTCGCTGCAGATGCTCATGGCGTGACGGCAGCGCGGCGCAAAGCGGCAACCGACCGGCGGGTTGATCAGGATCGGCACTGTGCCGCCGATCGCCTCAAGCCGTATCTTGTGCTCGCTGTCGAGATCAATGCGCGGGATCGAGCGGATCAGGCCTTGGGTATAGGGATGGCCGGGCGCGGCGAAGAGATCGTCGACACCCGCCTCCTCCACCACCTTGCCGGCATACATCACGACGACGCGCTGAGCGGTCTCGGCCACGACGCCCATGGCATGGGTGATCAGCATCACCGCCATGCCGAAGCGTTCCTTCATGTCCTGGAGCAAATCGAGGATCTGCGCCTGGATGGTGACGTCGAGCGCGGTGGTGGGCTCGTCGGCAATGATCAGCTTGGGCTTGCAGGCGAGTGCCATCGCGATCATCACGCGCTGGCGCATGCCGCCGGAGAACTGGTGCGGATAATTATTGACGCGGCCTTCAGCGTTCGGGATCTGCACCAGCTTCAGCATCTCGATGGTACGCTCGATCGCCTGCTTCCTGGTCACGGCTTCATGCCGGCGCAGGCTCTCGGCGATCTGCTCGCCGACGGTGAGCACCGGATTGAGCGAGGTCATCGGCTCCTGAAAGATGAAACCGATCTCCTTGGCCCTGATCTCGTCGAGCTGGTTGCTCGTCAGCGGCACCAGATCGCGGCCCTCGAAGATGATCTCGCCCGCCGCGATGCGGCCAGGCGGCATCGCGATCAGCTTCAGGATCGACATCGCGGTGACGGTCTTGCCGCAGCCGGATTCGCCGACGACGCAGAGCGTCTCGCCCCTGTTGATGGAAATGTCGACGCCGTCGACGGCCTGGAGGATGCCGTCGTCGGTGGAGAAGTGGGTTTTCAGGCCCTTGATCTCGAGCAGCGGCGCCATCAGATCACCCGTCGCGCATCGAGCGCGTCACGCAGGCCGTCGCCGATGAAGTTGATGGCGACCACCGCGATGAAGATCGCGCCGCCCGGAAACAGCGCCCAGTGCGGGCCGATGTCGAGAAAATCCTTGGCATCGTACAGCAACCGGCCCCAGGTCGGCGTATCCGGCGGAAAGCCGAGGCCAAGGAAGGACAGCGTCGACTCCGCGATGATCGCGGCGGCGACGTCGATGGTACCGGCGATGATCACCGGACCGAGTGCATTGGGCAGGATGTGCTTCACCACCTGCCGTACCGGGCTGGCGCCAAGCGCGCGCGCGGCTTCGACGAACTCCTTTTCGCGGATCGACAGGAACTGCGCGCGCACGAGGCGGGCGACCGGCATCCAGCGCAGGCCGCCGATCACGAGCACGATCAGCACGAAGATGCCGCCTTCGGGACCGAACACGGCCTTCAGCCCGTCGCGGAAGAGATAGATCAGCAGCAGGAGCAGCGGCAGTTGCGGCAGCGACAGGAAGAGATCGGTGAGCCACATCAATCCGTGCCCGAGCGCGCCACGTGACATGCCGGCGAGCGCCCCGATCAGCGTGCCGACGAACACCGACACCAGCATCGCGGCGAGGCCGACCGCAAGCGAGATGCGCCCGCCGTAGATCATGCGTGCGAGAATGTCCTGGCCGAGATCGTCGGTGCCGAAGGGATGCGCCAGCGACGGCCCCTGGAGGCCGGCCACGATGTCGATATCGTCGATCTTGACGCGCCAGATGAAAGGCCCGACCACAACGGCGAGGATGAGGACGAGAAGCAGGAAAGCACTGACGACGGCAAGCTTGTGGCGGCTATAGCGCCGCCACGTCTCGCGCCACGGCGAGTAGACCCGCCGCTCAGCGGAGGGAGATGCGAGGGTCAAGCCAGCCATACAGCACATCCGCGATGAGATTGAAGAGCACCACCAGGCAGGCGAACACAAAGGTCACTGCCATTACGACCGGGGTGTCATTGGAGAGAATGGAGGAGATCAGCAGCGAGCCGATGCCGGGGATGCGAAAAATCTGCTCGGTGACGATGGCACCGCCGAACACCGCCGGCATTTGCAACGCAATGAGCGTGACGACCGGGATCATCGCATTGCGCATGACGTGCTTGACGATCACCTTGGTCTGGCCAAGGCCCTTTGCACGCGCCGTGGTGACATAATCGAGCCTGATCACATCCAGCATCGCCGAGCGCACGAAGCGCGTCATCGACGCGGCCTGGAACAGGCCGAGCACCGCGACCGGCATGATCGCCTGACGGATCATCTCGAGCACCCAGTGGATGCCGGTACCCTTGATGTCGGTGGTATAAACGAAGGGCAGCCAGTCCAGCGTGACCGAGAAGATCAGGATGAACAGGATGCCAGTGAAGAAGGTCGGCAGCGAGAAGCCGACGAAGGCTAGCGTGTTCGCGACCTGGTCGAACAGCGAATAGGGTTTTGTGGCCGCATAGACGCCGACCGGAATCGCAATCAGGAGCGCCAGGATCTGCGCCGAGCCGATCACGTAGAGGGTGGCCGGCAGGCGCTGGAGGATGAGCTGATCGACGTTCATCCGGCTGACGAAAGAGAAGCCCCAATCGCCATGCGCCATCGCGGAGAGCCAGTGCAGGTAGCGAAGGTAGATCGGATCATCGAGGCCGAACCGGGCCCGAAGCGCGGCCTGCACCTCGGGCGGCACGTTCGGATTGGTGGCAAGCTCGCTGAATGGGTCGCCTGGCGCAAGCGCGAGGACGACGAACAGGACGAGCGAGATTCCGAGCAGGCTCGGAATCGCGATCATCAGACGACGCAGGACGTACTGACTCATGAGCGAACAATCCGCTTAACCGTCCGTCCTCAGCCCTCGCGGTACCAGTCCTGCAGATTGTCGGTTTGGTTGGCCCAGCCCGACAGCGCCGGCCGAAGCGTGTTGGCACTTGCCTCCACTGCGAGACGGTGCATCACAGGAATGACGACCGTATCCTGCCACATCAGATCATTGCACTTGATGTAAAGCGCCGCCCGTTTGATCGGATCGATTTCGGTGTCGGCAGCATCGACCGCCGCGTCGAACTCCTTGTTGACCCAGCGCGGGAAGTTCTGTCCCTGCCACTTGTTCTCCTTGGTGGCGACGTTGCGCGAATGGTAGCGACGCATGTGCAGGCCCGGATCGGGCTGCGTCATCGGGATCTGGAACATCTCGATGTCGGCGTAGAATTTGGGATAGGTATCGGGGTTGGCGACGTCGGAAGAGAAGAACACCGAGGCCACGACCGATTTCAGCTCGACGTCGATGCCGGCCTTCTGACAGGCTTGCTTGACGATCGCCTGGGTCTTCTGGCGCGGGCCATTGATCGAGGTCTGGTACACGAGCTTCAGCTTCTTGCCGTCCTTTTCGCGGATGCCGTCGGCGCCGGTCTTCCATCCGGCTTTCTCGAGCAGCGCGCTCGCCTTCTCGATGCTGAATTCCCATTTGGTGTTCTTGGACACGAACTCCTCGGGGCCGTTGAGGTAGTTAGCGGTGGTGCGGCCGGCGCGGCCGTAGATCGCTTTCTTGACGGAGTCACGATCCACCAGCAGCGCGAGCGCCTGGCGCACCGCCGGGTCTGACAGGATTGGATGCTTGGTCTTGATCGACGAACGCTCGCCGTCGACCTCGGTGTTGGGATCCGTGAAGTTGATGGCGATGAACTCGATGTCGCCGCCGACGGCGTAGAGGGTCTTGCCCTTGCCACCCTTTTCCAGGCGCAGCAGAACTTCGTCTTCCACCTGCATGTTCCAGGCGAAGTCATATTCGCCGGTCTGGATGACCGCGCGCGCCGCCGAGACCGCGTCGCCCCCGCCCTTCATTTCGACGCTGTCGAAATAAGGCCGGTTGGCCATGTGGTAGTCGGGATTGATCTCGCCGCGCACCATGTCGCCCGGCTTGAACTCGACGAATTTGTAGGGGCCGGTGCCGACCGGCTTCAGATTGTTCGGCGCCTCGCGGGATTTGCTGCCCTTGAATTCGGCGAACAGATGTTTCGGGATGATGCAGCCGTAAGCGCCGACGAAGGCGTTGGCCCAGAACGGCGTCGGGTCCTTGAATGTGATGCGGATGGTGAGGTCGTCAACCTTCTCGACGGTGAGGCCGCTATAGGTGCTGATCGAGACGCACGCGGTTGCGGGGTCGCTGGCATATTCCCAGTTGAACACGAGGTCGTCGGCGGTGACGGGCTTGCCGTCGTGCCATTTGACGCCGGGCTTCAGCTTCCAGATCACAGACTTCGCATCGGCGGACAGGCCGCCGTTCTGGATCGACGGAATTTCAGCGGCGAGGATCGGATTGAGATGGCCGTTGACGTCCCAGCTCGCGAGCGGCTCATAGAAGATGCGCGAGCCGTCCTGATCCTTGGTGCCGGTAGCGAAATGCGGATTGAGCAAGGTCGGCCCTTGCCACCACAACAGCTTGAGAGGGCCGCCGCCGCCGCGCTTGGTTGGGGGATAGGGAGACGGGCTCTGGGCCATGGCGACGCCACCGATGGCGAGGATCTGGTTCGCGAGGGGAGCGGTGAGGCCGACGGCGGCAAGCCGCTGGATGAAGGCGCGACGATCCATCCGTCCGTCCTTCACGTCGCCGATCATCGAACGCAGTTCTTTATCCAGCATGGTTGTCCCCCGTCTGGTTCCCGTATGGATGCAGGCGGCCGCAAGTCGGCCGCCGGGTTTTGGCTGGCGGTAGATGGCACACCGAATAGGGCACACGTCAACTGCGACCGTGTGTATGCAAACGGTGTTCTGGCTGTCAGTTGGGCAAAACCGCGTTCCGCAGCCCAAGCGTTCAGCATTCCGGCGTCAAAACACGCCGGAAACCGCATTGCACTGCGAAAAATTTGTTCGCCAGATCAGACGAAGTATCGAGACGAAATTCTACGCCACGGACATGTCGAGCGGCGGCGCGACGTGGTCCGGCAGTGGGCAAACATAAGGCGTCTTGGCCGTCCGCTTCTCGAGGTCCGCTTTCGCGGCCTTGATCAGCTCCGGTTCCGTCAACGCCTTGATGCCGAGGCCGGCCATCGCCTTGGCCGCCTGCACCATGGCCTTGTGGGCGTGCGCGCTCTTGCCCTGCGCCACCACTTGCCAGGTGTGGAACGGCGTGCCGATTGCAACCGTCGGTGCATGGACCTGCACGGTCGGCACCACCCAACTCACGTCGCCGACGTCAGTCGAGCCGACCAGCGGATTGCGCTTGGCGTCGAGCGGCACCAGGAAGTCGGCCAGCGGCCGATCGGTCGGCTCCATGCCGATTGCATAATAGATGGAGGCAATGTCCTTGTCGGTCAGCGTCGCGCGGATCTGGCTGGCAAAGCTCTTGTCCGCGTCGTCGAAATGCGGCGGTCCGAGCTCTTCCATGACCCGGTGCAGCGCCTGCTCCAGCGGCGTGTTCGGCAGGATGTTGGAGACCGCGGAGATGATCTTCATCTCCATCTTGGTCTCGGTCATCAGGGCTGCGCCCTGGGCAATCTTGTTCACGCGCCCAACCAGCTCGTTCATGCCGGGGAGATCACGGGCGCGAATGGAGTAGCGCACCCGCGCATGGGCCTGCACCACGTTGGGGGCGATACCGCCGGTGTCGAGCAGCGCGTAATGCACGCGCGCGTCGCTCGGCATGTGCTCGCGCATGTAGTTCACGCCGACATTCATCAGCTCCACCGCATCGAGCGCGGAGCGGCCGAGATGGGGCGAAGCCGCCGCATGCGAAGTGCGGCCGGTGAAGATGAAATCGGCCCGCGTGTTGGCGAGCGACGGCGTCACCGCGACTTCCCAGAAGCTGTGCGGATGCCAGGTGATGGCGATGTCGGCATCCTCGAATGCGCCGGAGCGCACCATGAAGGCCTTGGCAGCGCCGCCCTCTTCCGCCGGGCAGCCGTAATAGCGCACGCGGCCCGGCACCTTGTTTTCGGTCAGCCAGTCCTTCACCGCGGTCGCGGCGAGCAGCGCGGCGGAGCCAAGCAGATTGTGACCGCAGCCATGGCCGTGGCCGCCGGTCTCGACCGGACGGTGCTCGGCGACGCCCGCCTCCTGGCTGAGACCCGGGAGCGCGTCGTATTCACCCATGAAGGCGATGACCGGTCCGCCCTTGCCCCATTCGCCCATCACCGCGGTCGGGATGCCGGCGACGTTCTCGGTGATACGGAAACCCTGGTGGCGCAGCTCGGCGAGATGCTCGGCGGCCGACCGCGCCTCAGTGTAACACACTTCGGGCATGCCCCAGACCTTGTCGCTGAGGTCGATGAAACGTGCCTTGATCGTGTCGATGCCACGCCAGATATCGCTGCGGTTGTCCATGCTTCGGTCCATGATCTCTTGGTCAAAACGAGGCGGCAATGGTTAGCAGCTTCATTGGAGAACGACCAGCGGCTGGCTGGACATCAGCCATGCGAGCGATGCCGCGTGAGGGATACCTGCCGAGCTTGCGCGCTGTTCCTGTCTTTTTTGACAGTTTCATACGGCGACATCCGGAATAGTTGGGGGTCGAGGCTTTCAAGACGGCCGCCTCCGGCATAAATTATGTGTGCTTCGCGCCTCGTTCCGCAGCAATGGCGGAGCGATGCTCTCAGCCAGGAGAACTCGATGCCCGCTCTGACCGAATGGAGAGTGCCGCCGGCCAATCAGCCGCGTGCGAGCGACTACGGCTTCGATCTCGACCGTGCGCTCGCCTCCGTCGTCGGCCTGCATGCCATCATCCCGCCGGACGCCTTCAGCGCCGAGACGCTGGGCACCGAACGCGCCGGCAATGGCGTCGTGATCGACGACGGGCTGGTGCTGACCATCGGCTATCTCATCACCGAAGCAGAGTCAGTATGGCTGCATCTCGGTGATGGGCGCGTGGTGGAAGGACATGTGCTCGGCTTCGATGCCGTCACCGGTTTCGGCCTGGTGCAGGCGCTCGGCCGGCTCGACATCGAGCCATTGCCGCTCGGCTCGTCGGCGGAGACCCGGCTCGGCGATCGCGTCGTGGTCGGCGGCGCCGGCGGGCGGACGCGATCGGTCGCGAGCCAGATCGTGGCCAAGCAGGAGTTCGCCGGCTACTGGGAGTATCTGCTCGACGAGGCCTTGTTCACCCACCCGGCCCATCCGAATTGGGGTGGCACGGGACTGATCAACGCGCGCGGCGAGCTGATCGGCATCGGCTCGCTCCAGCTCGAGCGTGAACGCGACGGCAAGGCCGAGCATGTCAACATGATCGTGCCGATCGATCTGTTGAAGCCGATCCTCGACGATATGCGCAAGTTCGGCCGCGTCAACAAGCCGGCACGGCCGTGGCTCGGGCTCTATTCGACAGAGATCGACAACCGCGTGGTGGTGATCGGGATCTCCGCCAGCGGTCCCGCCGCCCGCGCCGAGCTCAAGACCGGTGACGTCATCCTTGCGGTGGACGGCGAGAAGGTCACGAGCCAGACAGCTTTCTACAAGAAGATGTGGGGGCTCGGCGCCGCCGGCGTCGACGTGCCGCTCACCGTGCATCATCAAGGCACCGCGCATCATGAAGGCGTCACCTTCGACGTCACGGTGACGTCGACCGATCGCTTCAAGCTGTTGAAGGCGCCGAAGCTGCACTGATTCCAAGCAGAGGAAGCGGCAATGACCGAGGCCGTGGTCGATGACATCGTGGCCGTGCTGCCGCCGTTGCTCAATGCGCTGGAAGCGCTCGGCTTCTTCGCCCGGCATTTGCATCCGCCGGCCTTCGCTTCCGTGATGAACGCGATCGGCGCGCCAGACGAAGCGCTGCAAACGGCGCGCGCGGCGATCGGCGAATGGCCCGAACAATTTGTCGGCTTGCGCAACCGGCTCGATGAGGCCTGCAACGAAACGCTCGCGGCCTTCGCCGGCCTGCGCGAGGTCGAGCGCGGCAATGGCGATCTGGTCGCGGTCTTCCGCACCCTGCGCCACGTGCCCCGCGCGCAGGAGGCACTGTATCCGCTGGCGGTGCAGTTTCCGCCGGTGAGCAACTTCTTTCTCAACGCCGCGACGCGCGACGATGCGAACTTGCTGGCGCGGCTGGAGACGGGCGCGAGCGAGCACACCGGTATCTTCCACGATCACAACGAGCCCGGCAGTCGCGGCGGCTTCTCGGTCTATGTGCCCGAATATTACACGCGCGATCACGCTTGGCCTTTGGTGATGGCGCTGCATGGCGGCAGCGGCAACGGCCGCGGCTTTCTGTGGAGCTGGCTGCGCGATGCCCGCAGCTTTGGTGCGATCCTGGTGGCACCGACTGCGACTGGCCAGACCTGGGCACTGATGGGCGACGATACTGATACGCCAAATCTCATGCGCGTCCTGGAAACCGTGCGCGGCCGCTGGTCCATCGATACCTCGCGCCTGCTGCTGACCGGAATGAGCGACGGTGGCACCTTCAGCTACGTCAGCGGGCTCGATGGCGCTTCGCCCTTTACCCATCTCGCGCCGGTGTCGGCGACCTTCCATCCGCTGATGGCGGAGATGGCCGATGCTACGCGCCTACTGGGCCTGCCGATCTTCATCACCCATGGCAAGCTCGACTGGATGTTTCCGGTGCAGACCGCGCGACAGACCCGGGCCGCACTTTCGGCTGCCGGCGCCGACGTCATCTATCGCGAGATCGACGACCTCAGCCACGCCTATCCGCGCGAGATCAACGCGGACTTGCTGCAATGGCTGAATGGGGGATGAACGAACCGTCCTTACCTGTGCCGCACTGCCGCGGAACCATCACTCCGGGCCGACGTTATCCGCCCGTCACCGGAGGTTCGCCATGCAGACTTTTTTCGGAATGATTTTGGGCGCGCTGCTGCTCGGCTGCGGCGTGTATGTCTATGACTCCATGCAGACGTCGTCGGTCGCCAATGGCGAGGTCGCAACCGCCAATCGCACCATCGTGAACTGGGATGTCGCAAAGGCCGACTGGAACGCGCTGCAGGATCGCGCGCACAAGGACTGGGTCCGGATCTCGTCGAAATAATTTCGGCCGGCAATGAACAAGGCGCCGTCGCGGTCTGCGGCGGCGCCTTTGTGCTGGCTGCGATCAGCGCTTCGCGCGTCAGTTCATCTTGGCCTTGCGGGCGTCGGCGATGACCTGCTCGAATTCGGCCATGCTCAATACGCCGGGCACGCGGTATTTGCCGACGATGAAGGACGGGGTGCCGCGAAAGCCGAACGCCTCGGCCTGGTCGTTGTTGCGCTTGAGGATGGCGTCGATGTCCTTGCCATGCGCCGCGAGGTCGCCCTTGAGGCGGTTCATGTCGACGCCGGCAGCCGCGAGCAGCTCGTTGATGCGCGGCTCGGTCAGGCGCGAGCTGACGCCCATCATGGCGTCATGGGCCTGATGATACTTGTCTTGATATTTAGCCGCGAGCGCGATCCGCGCGGCCGTAACGGAGGCAGGACCGAGGATCGGCCAGTCCTTCATCACCAGCCGTACCTTGCCGTCATCCTGGACGACCTGGCGCAGCTCGGGTTCGAGCTTCCTGCAATAGGGGCAGTTGTAATCGGACCATTCGACAATGCTGATGTTGCCGTCCGGATTGCCGGCGACGGGAACATCGGGATCGCGCAGCACCCGGGTTTCGGTCAGCACCTCATCATCGTCGGTGGCCGCACGCGCGAAGGTGGCTCCACCGACAGCCAGCGCACCGGCCCCGATCAGCGTCAGCGCGGCACGGCGCGTGGGCCCAAAGCCCTTATTCCCGAATCCAGTCATATCTCGCCCCGTTTCGGTCCCATCGCCGCAAATACGGCCCAGGACCGGGAATTGTTACAGACCATATAGAGTGTCGCGGCCGCGATGTCATCGCACCAGCAGCGTCACCGCGATCGGCACCAGAAACGAGGTCACCAAAGCATTCAAGCTCATGGCGATGCCGGAGAATACGCCCGCGATCTCGTCGACCTGGAAGGCGCGGGCCGTGCCGATACCGTGCGCGGCAAGGCCGGCGGCAAAACCACGGGCGCGGAAATCGGTGATGCCGGTGCGGTTCATCAACGGCGTCACGATGATCGCCCCCATGATGCCGGTGAGAATGACCGAGACCGCGGTCAGCGAGGGATCGGCGTGCAGGGATTCGCTGATGCCCATGGCAACGCCGGCCGTGACTGATTTCGGCGCCAGCGACAGCACCACATCGCGCGGCAGACCGGCGAGTTCGGCCAGCACCACGACCGACACTACCGCCGTCACCGAGCCTGCAACCAGCGCCATCAGCATCGGCACGATGGAGGCAACCACGCGCTGGCGGTTCTCATAGAGCGGCACGGCCAGCGCGACGGTGGCGGGGCCCAGCAGGAAGTGCACGAACTGCGCGCCGGCGAAATAGGTGGAGTAGGACGTGCCGGTCGCGAGCAGGAACGCGCCGATGATCCACATCGCGTGCAGCACAGGATTGGCGAGCGGATGGCGCCGCGTCGCCAGCGACACGGCGTCCGCGGTCGCGTAGACCGATAGCGTCACGGTCAGCCAGAGCAGCGGTGACTGCGAGAGATAGACCCAGAGCGAGAACGGATTGTCCGTCATCGCGCGTCCTGTTGCCTGAGCAGGCGGCTGACCAGGCGGAAGGTCAGGACGGTTGCGAGCAAGGTCACGATCACCGAGAGCGCGAGCACAAGGATGATCGCGACGCCGTGGGATGCGAGCAGGTCGAGCTTCTGCACGACGCCGACGCCGGCGGGCACGAACAGCAGCGAGAGATGAGCCAGCAGGCCCTTGCTCGCGCTCTCCACGCCGTCGTTTCGTAGCGGCCCGCGCGCGAGCAGGGCGAAACGGTCGCGCGCAAGCAGCAGGATCAGGAGCAAGAGCAGGCCAAGCACGGGGCCCGGCAGCGGCAGGCCGAGACCGCGGACCACGGCCTCGCCGATCAATTGGCAGAGCAGGATGAGGCTGAGACTTGCAAGCATGACGCATCAAGGAATGCGCCGCGGGCCTTGTCAATTGCCGCACTATGCGTGGACTTTCGTCCCGGCTCTTGGAGCCGCGACGCGGGGCAGCATCGCCATCAGCGTCCCGGTCATTGTGGCGATGAGCGTGGTCTTGCCCTCGTGCTCGGCAAACGCCTTGGCCTCGCAGAAGGTGAGCGTACGTCCGGGTTTGACGACCTCCGCCTTGAACACAAAACGTTCGCCGCGGGCGGGTGCGAGCAGCGTGGTCTTGAACTCGACGGTGAGGATGTCGGCCTCGCTCGGCATCAGAGTGAAGGCGGCGACGCCGCAGGCGTTGTCGAGCCCTGCGGTGATGATGCCGGCATGGACAAATCCGTTCTGCTGCGTGAAGGCGGGCGAATGCAGCATTGCCAGTTCGACCTCGCCCGGCCCAAGGCGGACGATCACGATACCGAGCGTGCGCATCGCCGGTTGGCCGTCGAACATCGCGATGGCCGCCGCGCGATAGCCCGGGTTTTTCGGCTCGAACGCAGCCATCGCAATTCCTGCCCTTTTGATTTTGATACGGTAGCGTATCAATGCCGGGACGCGTTAGCAATACGGCACCGTATCAAGAACCGGTGAGGCTTCCTTCATGAGCGACGGCAGGGGCGATGTCTGGGTCGAGGCCGGGTTTGCCGAACTCGCGAAATCGGGGGTCGAGGGGGTGCGGGTCGAGGTGCTCGCCAAGAACCTGGGGGTCACCAAGGGCGGCTTCTACCGTCGCTTCGCCGACCGCGCCGCGCTGCTGGATGCCATGCTGGGGCGCTGGCGCGAGGGCCGCGCGGCGGCGATCGCCCAGCAGACGAGCCTCGACGGACAAGAACCTCGCGAGCGGCTGAAGGCGCTGATCCACCTCTATTCGGAGCGGCTGAACCCGGAGGGCATGGCGATCGAGCTTGCGATCCGGCAATGGGCCCGTTCGGACGAGAACGCGGCCGCCGCGGTTGCCGGCGTGGATACGGCGCGGCTGAAGCACGTCGCCGAACTTTATCGCGCCACCGGGCTCATGGCCGAGGAGGCCGACGCACAGGCCTTCCTGTTCTACTGCTTCATCTTCGGCCAGAGCCTCTTGTTCGTCGAGCGCGGCCCGCGCAGGCGATCGCAGCTCGTGGCGAAATCGGCCGAGAAACTGCTGTATTAGGGTCTGTTGAGATTCATCTAGAATGGATGACGGCGGTGGCGAGATAGATCATCGCTTCAAAGCTGCTGTCTGTCTTGTCGCACCGCATTGCT